>CAVZEK010000052.1:0-18483 GCA_963774185.1 uncultured beta proteobacterium | reverse complement strand
TGGAGATCATCGGTGACATCTCCGCGCAAAGCGCCGCGCGCCCGGCCAACACGGCGCTGCGCAACACGATCAATCAGGTGGTCAACGGCAACATCAAGATCGGTCTGTACGAGCGCGATCCGCTGGGCGGCAACCTCTACAACTGGGGCAAGGCCGACGCCGACGGGATCTACCTCAACATCGAGTCGCGCACGCGCACCGCAGCGGTGGCCGCCAACAAATACGTCGAAACGCTTGCGCACGAAGTCAACCACAAGCTCAATGGCATCACGGATGCCGGCACGGCCGACCGCTTTCTCGACGAGTACCGCGCGGCACTGGTGGGCCGGGCAACCGCCCTCAACCGCGGCCTCACGCCTGCCGAACAAAAAAGGTCGCTCGACAATCTGGTGGACGGCACCAATCCCGACTATGCGCACCTGGCCGACCTCTACAGGAACGATGCCAAGTTCAAGGCCGCAGTCGATGGCATGTACACCACGCTGAACGGCACCACCGATGCGTCGGGCACCGTGACCACGCCGCCCGCGACGGTGGAGCCCGAAGACGCGCGTCAGCGCCTGCGCACCGCAGGCAACGACAGCGACTACCTGAAGAAGGCCGGCAACCTCGACAATCATTGAATGCGTCCAGCCTTCGCACCCGCACCCCATTGTCGAGCCTGCGCGTGATCCGCGCGATGCTCGCCACCGTTCTTGGAGGATTTGCCATCATGAACCTCGCACCTGCAGCCACCAACGCCGAACGACGCGTGATCGAACACCTGGAGTCGACCTTCGGCGTCAAAGCCGACGCGGTCCAGGTCGTCACACTGACCCCGCGCGACTTGCCGGCCGGCGCGACGGAGTACTACGTCGAGGCCAAGGGCAGCCAAGGCCATGACAACTACAACGTCGTGGTGTTCGGCGACAAGGTCTATTGCTCGCGCGTCGACGGTGAGTTCGCCCGCGCGCTGCGCGAGCAGGCTCTGCTCGAGCGCAAGGACCTGAGCGCCGCGCAAGTGATGCGCCTGTACTCGCTGTTCGGCTTGCCGCGCCAGTTGAAGTACATCGACGCCAACGTGCTCGCCCGCAACGCGCAGGACTACCGCGCGTACCCGCAGGTGCAGGCGCCGGCGTTGACCCAGCGGCCCGACGGCGGCGTCACGCTGACGTTCTACGCGACGCCCGTGCTGTCTGTGGAGCCGGCCAAGTGGAGTGTGGCGATCTCGCCCAGCTATGAGGTGAAGGTCAGCAGCGAAGCCGTTGCCAAGCGCTGACTCTCGACCAGGCGGCGCGGTAGCATCGCGCCGTGGAGACGACCCGCTTCACGGTCAACGGCACGCAGCACGCGCTGCAGGCCGACCCGAAGACGCCGCTGCTCGACGTGCTGCGCGACGAACTCGGCCTCAAGGGCACACGCTTCGGTTGCGGCGCGGGGGAGTGCGGCGCCTGCCACGTGCTGATCGACGGTGTGTCGCAGGCCTCGTGCAACCTGCCGCTGTGGGCCGTGCAGGGCAAGGCGATCATCACGGTGGAAGGGTTGCCGCCGGCGTTGGCCGATGCCTTTGTTGCCGAGCAGGCGCTGCAGTGTGGCTACTGCGCCTCGGGCGTGCTGGTCGGTGCAGCGGCGCTGCTGCAACGCCAGCCACAACCCACCGACGCCGACGTGCGCAGCGCGCTCGACGGTCACCTGTGCCGCTGCGGCGCACATAACCGCATCGTGCGCGCGGTGCTGCGCGCGGCGCAGAGCCTGCGATGAGGCTGCAGTTCAACGACGATGGCTCGGTGCTGGTGCGCACCGGTAAGGTCGAACTCGGCCAGGGCATTCTCACGGCGTTGACGCAGATCGCGGCTCACGAACTGGGCATCGCGCCCGAGCGTGTGCAGGTGCTGGCGGCCGACACACTGCATGGCCCTGACGAGGGCGTGACCTCGGGCAGCAACTCGGTGCACGACGCCGGCGCATCGCTGCGGCAGGCCTGCGTCGACGCCCGCGAGCACACGAGAGGTCCGCTCGACGCCACGCGTGCGGCGGATGCGGGCATCGTCGGGCGATCGCTGCCGCGCGTTGATCTGCCCGCCAAGGTGGCGGGCCGGCCGAGCTACATCCATGACCTGGATTTCGACGGCTCGCTGCACGGCCGTGTGCTGCACCCGCCGCACGTGGATTCGCGATTGCTGCAAGCCGACACGGCCGCAGTGAGCGCCGCGCCCGGGCTGGTCGGCGTTTACCGCGATGGCCACTTGCTCGGCGTGCTGTGCGACAGCAGTGCGCAGGCCGACCATGCCATCGGTCTGCTGGCGGGCGCTGCCCGATGGCAAGCTGCCACACCGTGGAGCGACGAGCGCGACGCGCTCGCGCGCCTGCAGCAGCTGCCGGCCAAGACGCACGTGGTGGGCGAGCACGGCCAGCGCAGGCAAGGCGTCGCGGCGCGCACGCTGACCGCGCGCTACACCAAACCATGGATAGCGCATGCGTCGATCGGGACTTCGTGCGCGCTCGCGCGCTGGGACGACAGCTCGGCCCCGATTCGACTTGCACGTGTGGACCCACAGCCAGGGCATCTTCAATCTGCGCCGCGACTTGGCGCTCGCATTTGGCCTCGATCCCGAGGCGGTGCGCGTGCAGCACGTGCAAGGTGCCGGCTGCTATGGCCACAACGGCGCTGACGACGTGGCCTTCGATGCCGCATGGCTCGCGCAACGCGTGCCGGGCCGGCCAGTGCGAGTGCTGTGGAGTCGCGCCGACGAACTGACGCGCTCGCCGCTCGGCCCGGCGATGGTGGTGGAGCTGCAAGCCGACCTCGACGAGCACGGCCAGGTGCTGCATTGGCGCCATCAGGTCTGGAGCACGGGGCACAGCCAACGCCCGGGGCGCAGCACCACGCCGGCGCTGCTCGGCAGTTGGCAGACCGAGCAGGCCTTCGCGCAACCGCCGGCCATCAACATGCCGCTGTCGTCGGGCGGCGGCGCCGAGCGCAATGCGATTCCCGGCTACCAGCTGGCCGCCTGGCAGGTGGTCAGCCACCAGGTCACCGGGCCGCTGCCCCGCAGCTCGGCCTTGCGATCGCTGGGCGCGCTCGCCAACGTGTTTGCGGCCGAGAGTTTTGTCGATGAGATTGCCGTCGCGACGGGCGTTGATCCGCTGGCCTGGCGGCGCAACCACCTCGCGCACGACCCGCGTGCGCTGGCCGTGCTCGAGCTCGCTGCCGAGCGCGCCGGGTGGGCGGGGCGCCAGCGGGCCGAAGGCGTCGGCCACGGCATCGCTTTTGCGCGCTACAAGAACACGGGTGCGTGGTGTGCAGTGGTCGCCGAGGTTGAAGCTGGCGCGCAACTGCGCGTGCGGCGCCTCACGATCGCAGTGGACGTGGGCCTCGCGATCAACCCCGACGGCGTGCGCGCGCAGATCGAAGGCGGCGCCATCCAGGCCACCAGTTGGACACTGAAGGAGGCTGTGCACTTCGACGGCGAACGCATCACCAGCGACGCGTGGGAGCGCTATCCGATCCTGCGTTTCTCCGAGGTGCCGGCGGTCGACGTGCACGTGGTGCCATCGGATGCGCCATCGGTGGGCGCAGGCGAGGCATCGCTGGGGCCCACCGCGGCGGCGATCGCCAACGCGTTGTTCGATGCGCTGCGCGTGCGCGTGCGCGATTTGCCGCTGACGGCCGAGCGCATCGTGGCCGCAATGGGGTAGGCGGCAACGGTCGTCAGTGCCCCGCCGGGCCGTGAAGCAATCGAACAAGATCGGTTCAATTTCTTAGCCTGGGTGCCGAGATTACGGGGCGAACCGCCGCAATCAGCCCCATGACCGCCCCGAACTCGTCCCTTGAGTTGTTGCTTCGCGTCGATCAACGGCTGGCCCCCGTGCTCGCGGGCTCAGGCGGCAGCGCGCAAGCCGCGCCCAAGATCGTGGGTGCCATTTGCGAGGCGCTCGGTTGGGCCTGTGGCACCTTGTGGTCGCGCGATGCCGAGGTGGCCGACCGCCTGGTGTGCCTGGGCGCCTGGGGCATCGACACCCCCGGCATCGCCGAGTACCTCGGCTTCACGCACGGTCGCCGCCCGATCCTCAACAGCGCCGGCATCGTCGGCAAGGCCTGGCTGGGTATGGCACCGGTGTGGGTGCCCGACATCGGTAAGGACGAGGGCGTGCGCCGCGTGCCGATCGCGATGCGCGCGGGACTGCGCACCGCGCTCGCGTTTCCGGTGGCCGTTGGCAACCAGGTGCTGGGCGTGGTGGAGATCTGCAGCACCGAGGTGTATCAGCCCGACGAGGCGCTGATCGCGGGTGTGCGCCTGTTGGGTGGCCAGATCGGCCAGTTTCTGCTGCGTGCCCAGACCCAGTTGCAGTTGGGCGAAAGCGAAAAGCGCTTTCGCAGCCTGACCGCGCTGTCGTCCGACTGGTATTGGGAGCAGGACGCGCAGTTGCGCTTCGTCCGCTTCGAGGGCCGCGGCGTCACGCGCAGCGGTGCCGAGATGGCGCCGGCGCTGATCGGCCGGCGCAACTGGGAAGTGCAAGGTCTCGTGCCCGGCAGCAGCGATTGGGACGAGCATCGCGCCGCGCTGGAGCGCCGCGAGCCGTTTCGCGATTTCGAGTTTGTGTATCGTGATGACAAGGGCGACATGGTGCACGTCAGCGCCAACGGCGACCCGAACCACGACGCCAACGGGCAGTTCACCGGCTACCGTGGTACGGCGCGCGACATCACCGTGCACAAGCAGGCTGCGCAGCGCATCCAGTACCTGTCCACTCACGATGAGTTGACGGGGCTGCCCAATCGCGCGGCGCTGCGCCAGCTGGTGAGCCAGGCCAGCGAGCTTGCCAAGCGCTATGAGCGCCGCTTCGCGGTGTTGCTGCTCAACATCGACCGCTTCCAGCGCATGAACGACGGCCTCGGTCGCGACGCCGGCGATGCCTTGCTGCGCGAGCTTGCACAGCGCCTGCAGAAGCAACTGCGTGCCAGCGACGTGGTGGCGCGCCTCGACGGCGACGAGTTCGCGGTGCTGGCGCACGAGTTGCCCACGCCCCAGCACGCCGAGCCGATCGCGTGCAAGCTGCTCGAGGCCGTGAGCGCACCGGTGGTCATTCGGGGTCAGGAGTTCCGGCTCACCGCCTGCGTGGGCATCGCCACCTATCCGCACGATGCACAGGACGAGCGCTCATTGATGAAGCATGCCCAGCTGGCCCTGCGCGCGGCCAAGCGGGAAGGCATGAACAAGCTGCGGTTCTACGAGGCGGCCGCCAAAGCGCGCGCTGAGCGCAGCCCGGCGTAGCGTGGCCTCGGGCTGCGCATCGCGCCGCAGACTGCACGCAGCACCGTCCCCGTGCGGCCAGCCGCTGCAAGTTGGTAAATGCCGATGCCGACGCTGCAAGCGATGCGCTAGGGTAACGCCATGGCCCTGCCTGCCGCGCCCGCTTTCGGCACCACGCCGGCGAGTCATCGCTGGGCCTGGCTGCCGCCGATCGGCAGCTGGCGGTACTACGCGCTGTTGGCGCTGCTCGGCACGTTGATCCTCGGCCCGCTCGGCGGGGTCACTGCGTCGTACATGAACTTCTCGCTCGGCTTTTTCGTCGGCGGGCAAGTGCTGGCGGGAATCCTCGGGTCAGTGGTCACGCTCGGCTACGGCCCCGAAGGCAAACACGGCGCCAACTACATGCAAACGGCGGCCGCCTCGGTGGCCGGCATGGCCGGCATGGGCGTGCTGCTGCAGGCGATGGTGTGGCTGGGTCTGCCGCGCCTGCCGACCTGGCAGCTGATGCTCTACATGGGCGCGATCGGCATGTTCGGCGCCGGCGTTGGCATGCTCTACACGCCGATCCTGGTCGACCGCTTGCAGCTGACGTTTCCCTCTGGCCTGGCAGTAGCTAACATCCTGCGCGCGCTGACCGACCCGGTGCTGCTGCGCCGCTCGGTGGCCCGCTTGGCGAGCGGCTTCGGCCTTGGCCTCGTCGGTGGCGTGGCGTCGGCCAAGCTGGCGCTGCTGGGTGCAATCGAACTGTCGACCTCCACCTTGGGCGCCGGCATGCTCGTGGGCGCGCGCATCGGCATTCCCGCGCTGGTGGCGGGGCTCACCGGCACGGCATTGATCCCGACGTTCGTGTCGATCGGCTGGCTCGACGATGGCGCGCCGTATCGCAAGATCACGTTCCTGATCGGCCTGGGCCTGATCATGGGCGCGGCCATCATCGACATCGGCCGCATCCTCATCGAGGCCGTGACGCGCTGGCGAACGCCCGGTGCGGCCACCGCGCCCGTGGACCAGCCGGCCTGGCAGCGCTTCAGCACCACGCGGCTGCTGGTGTGGACGCTGTGCTGGGCGGTGGCGGTGGTGTGGCTCGGCGTGGGCCTGCTCGACCAGCCGCCGTTCTTCATGGTGTTCGCGGTGGTGCTGGCGGCGGTCGTCACGCTGGTCAACGGCATTTCGCTTGGCATCACCGACAGCAATCCGATCTCGTCGGCCTTCGTGGTGGGCATCGTGCTGATGGCGGCACTCGGCCTCAAAGACCCGACGGTCGGCCTCGTGGCCGGTGGCGTGCTGCTGGTGGCTACCAGCGTGGCTGGCGACATGCAGCAAGACCGCTCCACCGGATGGCGCCTGGGCACCCCCCGCACCTTGCAGTTCCGCTTTCAGGTGCTGGGGCTGCTGGTGGGCGCTGTTGCCACCGTGGGCTTTGCCGAGCTGTTCATGAATGCCTACCCGGTGCTGTTGCTGGACCAGACGCAGATGAAGGCCGCCGAGCAACCCGCGCAGTGGGCTTCGGCGATGACGTTCAAGTTCGTCGGCGCGTTGCGCAGCCTCACCGACGACAAGCCCTATCAGCGCACGGCCATCTGGTTGGGCGTGGTGCTCGGTTTTGTCGTGCAGGCCATCCGCATCAAGCTCTTCAACCATGCTGCCTATCGGCAGTGGCGTTCGCGCCGCGCTGCCAACCAGGCGGCCGACTTCGTGATCGACGCGGTGCTGCTGCCGTCGCCGTACGCCTACTCGTTCGGCACGTTTCTCGGCCTGGCCACGTCGAGCTGGTTTGCCGCGGGCGGGGTGGTGGCCAGCGTGGCCCAGGGCTTCACCAAGCGACGCAGCGCGGGCAGCCACCGCGACGACCTGCCGTCCGACATGAGCACGGTGTCGCTGGTGGGCGGCGGGCTCATCGCCGGAGACGCGCTCGCTGCGCTGGGGCTGGGCGTGGCGGGGCTGCTGGTCACGCTGGCGGCATAGATCGGCAAGGCGAGTCAGGCGCTGAGCAACGGGCGCGCGAACGCAGAACTGGGTTGGTGAGGCGACGCACAGACAAGCCGGGCGTTGAGGCGTATACGGACGGTTTCCCAACGCTCGAAAGCTCACCCGTGGCCAACTGCATCGCTGCACACAAGCACCGCACCCGACTTCACGTGCTCCGGGATCGCCTCAAGCGCGCTGTGCGCGATGAGAAGCGCGGGCTGGCGGGCGCCGCGGAGCGGGTCTTGGCCCACCGTGCGAAGCGGGTGCAATACCGCGCTGCGAACCCGTAGCGGCCCACTGGATCGCTTGCGCGTCGGCGTTGGAAGCGGTCTTGCCCAGCCAGGCGCTGTTGTCCTACAGATATGGCCGCGCCAACGGCGTAGCCTGGCTGGACACCCATTCCTGGAGGATCGCCATGTCGATCACCAATGCACTTGCCAGCGTGGCAGTCAAGGATCTGCGGTCCACGTCGCAGTGGTACGAAAACCTGTTCGGTCGTCCTGCCGATTCGACACCCATGTCGGAACTGGCGGAGTGGGAGTTCGAGGAAGGCGGTTGGTTGCAGGTCTATCAGAACCCGGAACGCGCGGGCACAGGGTCCGTGACACTGGCCGTGAGCGACCTCGAGCAGCAGATCGCCGTGCTCAAGAAGTCGGGCATCGAGGCCGGCGCGACGATGAAGCGCGCCAAGGTCAAGGTCGTGATGATCAAGGACCCCGATGGCAACAGCATCGCCTTCGCGGAGGCTCTCGACGCACGATCGCACCATCATGTGGGGCCCAACAATGACTAGGCCGTTCCAACAGTGGACGGTCTTGCCGCACGGCAAGGTGGCGCAGATCGACGACAACATCCTGACGGTCGTCGGAACAGAGTCGTATTCGGCTCGTCCGCATGATGCGCTCGTGGGCTGAGCGCTCCTCCGGATCGAATTCGTTGCTGCGCCAGCCGCAACATCATGAATGGAGCCGTTATGAACCACGTCACCATGCCCGACAAAACCACGCTCTACCTCAAGGATTGGGGCGCTGGCAAGCCGGTGATCCTGCTCTCGGGCTGGCCGCTGAGTGCGGACAGCTGGGATGACCAGGCGGTGGTGATCGCAGGGTCGGGCTATCGCGTCATCGCGTATGACCGCCGCGGCTTCGGGCGTTCGTCGCAACCCTGGGGCGGCTACGACTACGACACGCTGGCTGACGATGTGGCCACGGTCATCCAGCAGACCGGAGCGAAAGATGCCGTGCTGATCGGTTTCTCGATGGGCGGCGGCGAGGTCGCACGCTACATGTCGCGCCACGGTGGTCGGCAGGTGATCAAGGCGGCGCTCGTCTCATCGGTCGTGCCTGGCATGCTGAGGTCAGACGACAACCCGCAGGGCACCGATCAGGACGTCTTCGACGACATGGCAAGCCGCATCCGGGACGATCGCGCGCAGTTCTTCGCCGGCTTCTTCAAAGACTTCTTCGGTGTCGGGATGCTGTCGCGCCCGGTGAGCGCCGAGCCGATCGACTGGGCGCGGGGCCAGGCGATGCAAGCCAGCTTGCGTGCCACGCTGGAGTGTGCAAAGTCTTTCTCGACCACAGATTTCCGGGGCGACCTCGAGGCCTTCAGAGTGCCGACGCTGATCATCCACGGCACCGCAGACAAGACCGTGCCGATCGCTGCCTCGGCAAGGGCCGCGCACGACGGCATCGCGCAATCGACGCTGCTCGAATACGACGGCGCGCCGCACGGCTTGTTCGCGACCGAGAAGCACCGCTTGAGCGAAGACCTGATTTCGTTCGTCCGCCGATCATGAGCTGCCGTCAGCGCGCCGAGGCGACAACGGAACTCTGGGCGGATGCCTGGAAAGCCGGTACGGCCTCGCTGCCGCCGGCCATCGATGTGCCGAGAATTCGCTGCGCCTGCAACGTCTGCGCCTCAGTGGTGGCATGAACCACCAGAACGAACTGGCCAGCGGCCAGGGCGTCCTTGATCAAGCTGGGCACGTCGCCCTTGCTCCTCTCGGCACCCACGAGGGAGCCCACCAGTCCGCCGAGGCTGGCGCCCCAACCGAGCAAGTACAAGGCCCCGAGCACCGGACTGGCGATGAAGAGCGTGATCTGTGCGGCGGCCAGCGCAATGGTCGCCCCAGCGCCCACAGCCGTGCCAACGGCAGTGCCGATAGCGCCGTCACGCAGCAGATCCTTCAAGACGTCATCACTGTCGGACGCAGCGTCTTGGCCTGCCTCTCCGGACCCGGGCGCCAGAAGCCGGAACTGATCCAGCGCGAGGCCATGAGCAAGCAGATCGTCGCGCGCCGACTCGGCTGGTACGCGGGTCGCATACAGCCCGACGACGCGGTGCAGATAGCTTGTCATGGCCCAACTCCTATCCGGGTTCGGGGGAGGCAGGCAGCCAGTCTCATGCAAACCGGGGCGCCCGGTCGGTGCAGTGGCAAACAGACCGGATATCTCCGCTTCGCGACCATCCAACGAGTGCATCACCCGAGGAACTGTCATGCCTCAGAAAACCTGGAGCGCCAAGCGCGAGCGCCAGTACGCGCACATCAAAGACAGCTTGATCGAACAAGGCAAGGCCGAGCCCTTGGCCCAGGAGATCGCGGCGCGCGTCGTCAACAAGGAACGCGCGCAACACGGTGAGTCGGTGCAAGCGAGCGCCTCCTCGATCAACGACATGCCGGCGAGCCGGCGCGGTGGCCTGCGGTCGCATCGAGGTGCCGGCGGACGCACGTTGCTGCAGCTGCGCAACGAGGCGCGACAGCGCGGCCTGAAAGGGCGTTCATCGATGAACAAGGCTCAGCTTGAAAAGGCCTTGCAGCCATGAGAGCGCAAGCATGACGATCACTGGAAGCTGCCACTGCGGCAGGACAGCGTTTCGCATCGAGGGCGACTTGCCGGCGCAGCTCACGCGCTGCACCTGCACGTTGTGCGCTAAACGCGGCGCGCTATTGGCCTACTACACGCCGGACCAGTTTCATATCGCCAGGCCGTCAACGAACGATGCGACCTATCGCTGGAAGACGGGACAAGTCGCCCATCACTTCTGCCCGGTGTGCGGGTGCGCCACCTTCAGCGACAGCCCGGATTTCAAGCCCGACGGCAGCTGGGACGGCAACACGCACCGCATCGGTGTCAACGCGCGACTGTTCGACAACTTCGACGCCGCACAAGCGGCTGTCATGACGATCGACGGCAAGAACCTCTGGTAGCGTGACGATCGCCTGAGATCTGAGTTGTCAGAGCGACAACAAGCGCTGAAAGAACGAGCGGTAGCGCCGCAATCCGACGCGCAGATTTTCGGTTGACGCGTGATCGGTTTGGTCGATCTGGCCCTCCAGCTTGGCGCGTTCGCTGGAGAACGACTCCGCCAAGGTCTTCATCACTTGGGCGACGAGCTCGTCGGCCTTGCGCACGGCCTGTTTCGGGTCATCGACGAAACCGTTCTGGACGGTGTCCCAGCTGGCGCGAAAGTCTTGCGCCTGCTGAGGCTGGAAAAGCGGGGCGAGCGGCTCGCTGTCGCTCACGGGCACAGCGTTGGCAGCGCCGCTCGTCGGCACCGTGAGATTCGCATCGATCACGCGTTGGGGTTTCTGCGCGGCAGCGACCAGATCCGCTGTGGAGAGACTTTCCGTGTCTGAGATCATGATTGCGCCTTGAGTTGATGGATCGGCATGACCGGCGGCCTGACGACGGCCTTGACCTCGAGCAGTTCATCGAAGAGCGCGCGGTAGTGCACCACGGCCTTGCGTTGCTCTTCGGTATCAGCCTCACCGCGTTGGTCGCGAAGCGCGATCGCCTGCGCGGTGCGATAGTGATCGACCACCGCTGGATAGTCGACCGAGATGTCGGCTGCGCGGCGCTCGAAGTCTGCAACCGGGTAGCCACGCGCGACCATCAACTCGCGAACCAGATGATCGGCCTGGGCCACCACGCCCTTCGGGTTGTCGACGAAGCGGCCCTGCAACGCGCTCCAGGACTGGCTGAACCGCGCAACTTCGGCTGGCGACAGGGCCACGATCTTGAGGCCCGCGACGCGGCCTTCGCGCGCCTTGAGTTCCGACTCGGCCTTGGATCGGCTGCCGAGGTCATCGACGGCGTGGCCGTATTCCGGACCGAAGCGTTGTTGCAGCCGATGAGACTGCTTCTTCTGAAAGACGAGCCAGGCGGCAAGTGCGATCAGCGCCAGCACCACGACGATGCCGACAATGGCCCACGTTTCGGGAGAGATCGTGCCCATGAGGGACTCCTTGTTCGACGGCGATTTGAAGGTGCAGTCTGATCACGCGCTTGCCGCGCGTCTGTTTGCCGGCGTACGCACCCAGCAACAAGCCATCGCGCGGCCAGCGTCAGCTGGGGCTAGCCGGGCACGGCGCGCACCGATTGCCGCATTCATCTCGAGGGGCCGCCGTTCGGATGCTGGCCGTAGTCGTCGTTGGCGTGGTACGTCGGCGGCTGCGCCTCAGTGGCGTATTTGGTGCGGGTGTTCACCGGGCGCGCGGACGACAGGCGGTCGTTCAGGCCCATGGTGCTGAGGCGATCGTATCGGCCCGGGCGCAACACCGCGCAACGGCCCTTGAAGCCGATGCCCTCGCAAACTTCCCAGCGGCCCTTGACGACCACCACCGAAGAGGCGCGGCGGTTGAAGCCCCAGCCTGCAAAGTTGTCGAGCGCACCCTGGGTGGTGTGTTCACTGCCGCGAAAGCCTTCGCGTTCGTAGAAAGTGATCTGCCCGAAAGCAGGCATGGCCATGGCCAGTGCTGCGGCCGCGAATGCGGTGTGGAGGGTGGTGCGCATCGAAGTCTCCGCTGCGCGGCCGAGTGGCCCCGCCTGAAGCGGAGCCTCGTCTATGCCTCACGGATCGTCTGTGCGCCGCCGCTCTCTCAAGGATCGACGTGCCCCTGCCCGTTGGTCGTCAGCATCTCGATGCCCTCGTGCCTCTCGATTCGCTGCAGCTGATCGTTCACTTGCACGTTGGCGTAGCGGTCGTGCGAGTCCTTCACGTCGGTGCGCTTGCCAAACAACGCATCGGCTTCGTCGAACAGCAACACCGCATCGGAGCGCTGCGCGCGCTCGAACACCTTTGCGAGGTTCTTCTCGGTTTCGCCGATGTACTTGCTGACGATCTGCGACAGGTCGAGGCGATACGACTCATTCCTGGGTTGCGCCATCGCGTCCGCGTCGGCCTCAGCTGCGCCGCCCGAGGCAAGCCACTGCTCGGCGGCGATCCTCAGGCCGTAGTCGCTGCCAGCGGCCGGCTCCGCGCCGTGCTCACGCGTGGCGAGCCATTCAATGATCGTGCCGCCCGATTCGGCCAGAGTTCGATAGTGCGCCGTGTTGGTGGCACCGCCCAGTTCGAGCGTGCTCACCTGATCGATCACGTGCCAGGGGTCGCGTGCGGCCCAAGCGTGGGCGACCAGCGGGCTCACCTGCGCGGCCAACTCGCGCACGGTTGCGTGAAGCGACTCGCCCGACAGCGCGGGCGCATTCAATACCTGCGATGGGCTCGGCCGACCCATCTGCGCCACGCTCGACACGAAGCGCAGCCAGAGGTCGTTGAACTCCCGATTGGGCTTGGCCTCACCGCCGGTACCACCGGGCACGCCGAACACGCGCTGATAGACCTTCACCCGCTCGTGCGTCGACCAGCGCGCCGGCAACTGCGCATCGGCCGGCAGCGCCACCTGCGCCACACCCTGTGCTGAAGAGACTCGCATTCGCTGCGCCCGATGAGGGACCGGCCAAGAGTGGCCCAGGTGATGGGTTGCACAGATGCGTGCGTCGGTTCAAGGCGCTCGCGCCGTGCGGGCGTCGATGAGCGTCACTCCATCGTGATCCACTGCCCCCGCACCGCGTTGTCGGGCATCACCACCGGCGTCACGTTGCGCCGTGCGGCCCAGGTGATCATCTGGCGGTGGATCGGCAGCACGTAGTGGCGCGACAGCACGCGGCGCTGCGCGTCGGCGATCAGCTGCGCGCGCCTTTGCGTGTCCATCTCGCTGCCGGCGGCGTCGATCAAGGCGTCGAGCTGCTCGTCGCCGACCTTGCCGTAGTTGTAGCCGCCCTTTTGCGTGCGCGTGTCGGGTGTGTGCACGATCGGGTCGAGGATGCCCTGGGCGTCGGTGGTGCCGCCACCCCAGCCGAGCAGATACAGGCTGGTGTCCAGGCGCTCGATCTTCTGAAAGAAGATCGTCTTCGGCCGCGCGTCGACCCGCACCTTGACGTTGACGCGCGCGAGCATCGCGGCCACCGCGAGGCAGATCGCCTGGTCGTTGACATAGCGGTCGTTGGGACAGTCGAGCCCGACCTCGAAGCCATCGGGATAACCGGCCTCGGCCAGCAGACGGCGCGCGCGCGCAGGGTCGGCGGCTGCGCGCTGCTCGAGCTCGGATGCCAGACACCCGATGCCCCCGGTGGCCAGGCAGGCCGTGGTCACCGACTGGCCACGCATCGTTCCGGTCTTCAGCGCTTCGGCGTCGATGGCGTAGGCAAAGGCTTCGCGCACGCGCACGTCCTTGAACGGATTCTTGCCTTTCACATTGGCGTACAGCAGCTCGTCGCGAAATTCGTCCATCACGAAGAACAACACGCGGTTCTCGGGCCCCTGCACCAGCTTGACTGCAGCTTCGTTGGCCAGGCGCGTCAGATCCTGCGGCGGCGTGTCGTGGGTGAAATCGATGTCGCCCGACAGCAGCGCAGCCATGCGCGTGCTGTCGTTGCCGATCGGTGTGTAGACCATGCGCCTCACGTTGCCGTCGAAGCGGTCCCACCACGCCGGATTCTTGACCAGCGTGACGCGGATGCCGGGCTCGAAGCGCTCCAGCGCGAAGGGCCCGGTGCCCATCGCGTTGCGCGTGGAGTGGCTTTCTTCCTTCTTGGTGAAATTGGGCACCTGGGTCGCGCCGTGAGCCTTGCACCAGGCAGCGCTCATGATGCGCACGTTGAGCTGGTGCTGCAGCAGCAGCGGGTTAGGCTTTTCCAGCTTGAGTTCGAGCGTGCGCTCGTCGATCAGCGTGGGCTTGCCGAGCTGGCGTGCAAAGTAGGCCTGCTGCGAGTTGGCCTGTTGCGCGCGCTCGATCGAAAACACCGCATCGGCGGCGGTAAGCGGGCTGCCGTCGGAGAACTTGACGCCGGCGCGCATCGTGAGGCGCCATGTGGTGTCGTTCACCACCGTCCAGCTTTCGGCCAGCGCCGGCTCGATGCGCTGTTGTCGGTTCAGCCGCGCGAGCTGTTCGTAGATGTGGCCTACGATGTTGTCGGTGAGGCCCTCGTTGAACGAATGCGGGTCCATCGTGCCGATGTCGCCGCGCCCCGCCCAGCGCAAAGTCTGGGCCTGCGCCAGTGCAGCCAGCAGGGTCAAGCACAGCACGAACAGGCATCGGGTCATCAGGGCTCCGGGCGGCCAGGTGGCAGGTGCGGCGCGTTCGCGACAGCGGCGGATCGAGGGGTCGCGTCACTGCAGTTGAATCTCTCCGTCGAACTGCACCTTGAGCTGCAACCCGGCAACGTGCAGCGTCATCGTTGCCGCGAGCGTCTCGGCGCCGGCGATCGTTCCGGTCGCGATCGCTTTGGCCACCGCCTGCTCGATCTCGCGCTGCGAACTCACGCCCACCGTCTTGAGGAACTTGCGGATGCTGAGGTTGAAGGTTTCCTGGTCCATGAAGATCTCCGTCATATGGGTGGCGGGGCCGCGAATCTCGCGGTGACCCATCGTCCGAGGGCGAGCTCGGGCTGCGGCTACGCGACGAACATCATCGCGGGGCTTTCGAGAAAGCCGCGCACCGTCTGGATGAATCGCGCGGCGTCGATGCCGTCGACGACGCGGTGGTCGAAGGACGACGACAGGTTCATCATCTGCCGAGCAACGACCGCGGCGCCGCGCATCACCGGTCGCTCGACGATGCGGTTGACGCCGACGATCGCGACCTCGGGGTGGTTGATCACCGGCGTCGACGCGATGCCGCCGAGTGCGCCGAGGCTGCTGATCGTGATGGTCGAGCCGGTCAGTTCGTTGCGCGTGGCGCGTCCGGCGCGCGCGGCTTCGGCCAGGCGCGCCACTTCGGCTGCCGTCGACCACAGGTCCAGCGCCTCGGCGTGCTGCACCACCGTCACCATCAGACCGTTGGACGTCTGCGTCGCCACGCCCAGGTGCACGGCACCAAAGCGGGTGACGACGCCGGCTTCATCGTCGAAACGCGCATTGACCACCGGATGTTCGCGCACCGCCAGCACGATGGCTCGTGCCAGCAGCGGCAGCAACGTCAGCCGCGGACGCTGATCGGCCCATTTCGAATTGAGCAGCGCTCGCAGCGCTTCGACCTCGGTGACGTCGATTTCTTCGACGTAGGCGAAGTGCGGGATGCGCCGCTTCGAATCCTGCATCTTCATGGCGATGCGCCGGCGCAGCCCGATGACCGGGATCGTCTCCTCGCCACTGCGCTCGGCATAAGCCCGCGGCCGCGGCATCGCCACGCGAGGCGGAGGATTCGATGCCGCCCGGGCCTCGACGTCGGCGTGCGTCACACGCCCGCCGGGCCCGGTGGCTGCCACGGTCTTCAAGTCGACACCGAGCTCCCACGCACGGCGGCGCACCGATGGCGAGGCGATCGGGCGGTCGGTGGCGACGGCGCTCTTCGACCGCACCGCAGCGGCGTCCTGGCCGGCTGGGGCGCGACCGAGTGGGACGGTGGTGCGGTGAGGACCGGCGTTGCGGCCATGCGGCCTTCGCCAGCTCCGGCGGCGACGGCGGCGGCGTCAACGTGGCCGAAGCGACGACCGGAGCGGGACGGAGCCGCCATCGCGGCCGGCTGCAGCCGTCACCGACCTCGGGCGTGTCGCCGCCCCCCGCGACCTCGATGCGAATCAACTCGGCGCCGACGGCGAGCGTCTGCCCGACCTCGCCGCCCAGCGAGACGACGCTGCCGGTCGCCGAGGACGGCACCTCGACGGTGGCCTTGTCGGTCATCACGTCGGCCAGTGCCTGATCCTCGACCACCTGGTCGCCGGGTTTCACGTACCACGCGACGAGTTCGACTTCGGCGATGCCTTCGCCGATGTCGGGGACCTTGATCACGCGGATCGTCATAGGGCCCCCTTGGCGCAATGCGCCGTCCCCCACGGCACCGAAGAGCCACGGCGTGGCTCTTGGGGAATTCGTCCTTCGGGCGGCCGTACGGGCTCATCACGTCTCCATGACGCGCCGCAGCGCCGCGGCGACCCGTGCCGGCCCGGGAAAGTAGGCCCACTCCAGCGCGTGCGGATACGGCGTGTCCCAGCCGGTCACGCGTTCGATCGGCGCCTCCAGGTGATAGAAGCAGTGTTCCTGCACCAGCGCGCACAGCTCGGCGCCGAAGCCGCTGGTGCGCGTGGCCTCATGAACGATGACGCAGCGGCCGGTCTTCTTGACCGACTCGACGATCGTCGGCAGATCCAGCGGCCACAGGCTTCGCAAGTCGATGATCTCGGCGTCGATGCCGCTCTCCTGTGCGGCTGCCTCGCAGACGAAGACCATCGTGCCATAGGTCAACACCGTCACCGCATGGCCGGCACGAGACACCGATGCCGACTCCAGCGGCACCGTGAAGTGGCCGTCGGGCACGTCGCCCAGCGGGTGCTTGGACCACGGCACCATCGGCCGGTCGTGATGGCCGTCGAACGGGCCGTTGTACAGGCGCTTGGGCTCGAGAAAGATCACCGGGTCGTCGCTCTCGATCGATGCGATCAGCAGTCCCTTGGCGTCGTACGGGTTGCTCGGCAACACGGTGCGGATGCCGCACACGTGCGTGAACAGCGCCTCCGGGCTCTGGCTGTGCGTCTGCCCGCCGAAAATGCCCCCGCCGCACGGCATGCGGATGGTCAGCGACGCGCTGAAGTCGTTGACCGAGCGATAGCGCAGGCGCGCAGCTTCCGACACGATCTGGTCCGAAGCCGGGTAGAAGTAGTCGGCGAACTGGATCTCGGCCACCGGCCGCAGCCCGTACGCCGCCATGCCGACGGCGATGCCGACGATGCCGCCCTCGGAAATCGGCGTGTCGAAGACACGCGACGTGCCGTACTTGGCCTGCAATCCTTCGGTGCAACGGAACACGCCGCCGAAGTAGCCCACGTCTTCGCCGAACACCACGACGTCGGGATCGCGCTCGAGCATGACGTCCATCGCCGAGCGCAGCGCCTGGATCATCGTCATCTGAGGCATCGTCAAGCTCCCCCGGCTTGGCGCAGCTGCTCGTGCAGGTGCGGCGGCATCGTCTTGAAGACGTCCTCGAACATCGACGCCAGCGGCGGGGTGTGGCCGTCGAGCAGCGTGCCGTAGCGCTCGGCCTCTTTCTGCGCGGCGACGACCTCGGCCTCGAGCTCCCGCGTCGCGGCCTCGTGCTCGGCTTCCGACCAGGCGCCGATGGTGATCAGGTGCTGCTTCAGGCGAGCGATCGGGTCGCCGAGCGGGAAGTGCTGCCAGTCGTCAGCCGGGCGATAGCGCGAAGGGTCGTCGGAGGTCGAATGCGCGCCGGCCCGGTAGGTGATCCACTCGATCAACGTCGGCCCGAGGTTGCTGCGCGCCCGTTCGGCGGCCCAGCGCGACGCCGCGAGCACGGCCAGGAAATCGTTGCCGTCGACGCGCAGCGACGCGATGCCGCAACCGATGCCACGCCCGGCGAAGGTGGTGGACTCGCCGCCGGCGATGGTCTGGAAGGTCGAGATCGCCCACTGGTTGTTGACGACGTTGAGGATCACGGGTGCTCGGTACACGTGGGCGAAGGTCAGTGCGGTGTGGAAATCGGCCTCGGCGGTGGCACCGTCGCCGATCCACGCCGACGCGATCTTGGTGTCGCCCTTGATCGCCGAGGCCATGCCCCAGCCGACCGCCTGGATGAACTGCGTCGCCAGGTTGCCCGAGATGCTGAAGAAGCCGACGCGCTTGTACGAGTACATCACCGGCAGCTGGCGCCCGCGCATCGGGTCGCGCTGGTTCGACATCAGCTGGCACATCATGTCGACCATCGAGACGTCGTCGCGCGCCAGCAGCAGCCCCTGCTGGCGATAGGTCGGAAAGCACATGTCGCCGCCTTCGAGTGCGAAGGCGTGCGCGGTGGCGATGGCCTCCTCGCCGAGGCATTGCATGTAGAACGAGATCTTCTTTTGCCGCTGCGCGTTCAGCATGCGGGCGTCGAAGATGCGCGTCTTCATCATCGCGCGCAGGCCGCGGCGCAGCAATTGGGCGTCCACCGGCTCGGCCCACGGGCCCACGGCGCGGCCGTCGCCGTCGAGCACGCGCACCAGCGAAT
>CAVZEK010000051.1:0-20836 GCA_963774185.1 uncultured beta proteobacterium | reverse complement strand
AACTCCCCGGGCCGCAGTTCGAGGTCGACACCACGCAGCGCATGGATCTCGGATTCGCCCATCCGATACACCTTGCTCACCTGGCGCAGGCGGAACACGGCGTCGGAACTCGCGTCTGCGGGCCCAACTCGGGTGTCGTCTGTGACGGGTGTGCTCTGCAAGGATTTGCCGCGTTTTCGGGTTTCCTGCTGGAACCCTGTTGAACCTTTATCCGTTCGATCCGGAGGCAACAAGGCACGCGCAGTATCACCCCTGGGCGAAACCGGTAGGCGAACGCTATCTGCGCGCCGCGGCAACATGGGTTGACGTGGCGCAAGCAAGAGGGAGCCTGTTTCCCTACAGTTTCCGGTAGCGTTCGAACTCGCCGAACGGTGCCCGAGCGACCTCGCGGTCGGCCAGAACATTCATGACCAAGATCTTGGTGCCCGTCGACGGCTCAGATGCCTCCTTGCGAGCGCTCCGCCGCGCGATGAAGATCGCCGACGAAGTCCTTGTCGTCAATGTGCAACTGACGCCGGACGCGCCAAGCCTCTTGCTACACATGACATCCGACGAAATAGCGCGGGAACAGCTTGAGAACGGTGCTTCGAGAATCGCGGGCGCCTGCGCGATCCTCAACGAGGCCCGCCACCGGTACACGACAAGTGTGTTGATGGGTGCGCCCGCCATCAAGATCGTCGAGTTCGCGCAGTCGGAGGGGGTCGATGAAATTGTGATGGGTGCGCGCGGCATGGGCCCTCCGGGCAACGCGGTGCTCGGTTCCACGGCGAACCGGGTATTGCAGCTGGCAAATGTCCCGGTTTCGGTCATTGAGTAGCGACGAGAGCGGCATGCTCGGAGCCATCAATTTGCACCGGAAGTGATCCGTGAAATTACTGGTGGCTGTGGACGGCTCGGAACTGACGCTCGATGCGGCGCGACATGCTTTGCGACTGAGGCACGACGGTCTGCAGGCAGACTTTGTGTTGGCGACGGTCCAGGAGCCGACCTACCTTTGCGAAATGGTGCTGGCACCGGGGTCCGACGTGTTGGAACGCGTCAGCGGTGCGGTTGGGGCGAAAGCCCTGGAAAGCGCCGAAGCGCTATTCAGAGCGGCCGGGGTGCCATTCGAGCGGGAGATCGGATCGGGGAATCCCTCGCAGACATTGATTGAGATCGCTGGCCGGCATGGCTGTGACGGCATCATCCTAGGTGCGCGGGGCTTGGGGGCCGTGCGCAGCGCACTGCGGGGTTCGGTGTCGCAGGCGGTGTTGCATGCGTCCAGGGTGCCGGTCACGGTTGTCAAGCATGCCGCGACGGACATCGGAGCCTGAGACGTGGCCGACTGCCGCCAGTCCACGCGCGGCTCAGGGCCAACGAACGCGTCGCCACGCACGGCCCACCGCTATGTCCGCCATGTCCGGTGCGACTGGCCAGCGCGCGGTGTGGCACCGACTGAACGACATGTCGCGGCAAAGGCGCATTCGGGAACGTTTGCATGACCAAGAGCCACCCGACTGTCCATCAGATCGAGTTACGCATCGTCGAACTCTCGGAGCTGTTCAACTCCATGGATCCGACCCCATTCCACCATCGCGACCTGGACCGGGACGCTGAGGAGTTCCTGGAGAACTGGGCGCTGGAGTTCCCTCAGGACAGCCACTTTCGCATCGTCGTCCACATCGAGAAGATGCCGCCGGACGATCCCGCGCCGCTGGTTGCCGAAGCCATTCGCAACTACTTCGACTACAAATCGGTGCTGGCCAAACGCGGCTTGCGGCTGCTGCTGATCGAAGGGCGCACCAGCCTGCTGATCGGATTGGGTTTCCTGGCGCTGTGCCTGATCGGCGCCGATCTCCTCTCTGTCCTCGCAACCAATACCTTTCTCAGGCTGCTGAAGGAGAGCTTGCTCATTGGCGGCTGGGTCGCCATGTGGCGGCCGCTGCAGATCTTCCTGTACGAGTGGTGGCCAGTCGTGCGCAGGCGCAGGATTTATCGCAACTTGGGCCGTGCGAGCGTGCATGTGTTGCCAGCGAAGGCCTGAAGGACAGTCTGATCAATTCACATCCAGTACGAGCAGCGGCATGTCCGTGTCAAATCAGCCAGAGTTTCCGAGGCAGATGCACCACATACTGAGCCATATGAAACTAAGCTTCATCGGCGCTGCCCAGGAAGTCACGGGTTCTTGCTTCCTCGTCGAAACAAGCGACCTGAAATTCCTAGTCGACTGCGGTATGCATCAGGGTGGCCGGGATGCACGCGAACGCAATCTCAAGGCATGGTCTTTCGAGCCAAGCGAGATCGACTTCGTGCTGCTGACTCATGCCCACATCGATCACAGCGGCCTGCTGCCTCGTCTATGCGCGCTCGGCTTTAAGGGCGCGGTCTACACGACGACCGCAACGGCCGATCTCCTGTCGGTGATGCTGCTTGACAGCGCGTTCATTCAAGAGAATGACTGGACGCGCGCGCAGCGTGAACGCGGGCATGGTCGCCGCCATGCCGGGCAGGACGTCGAGCTTCTGTACACCGTGGCCCAGGCCCAGGCTTGCCTCGAGCAGGTCGAGGGCGTGGCGTACGACATCGACGTGCAGCCGCATGCTGCCGTTCGCTGCCGCTTCCGCGATGCGGGGCACATCCTCGGATCGGCCATCTTGGAACTGTGGGTCACCGAAGCGGATCGCACGCGCAAGCTCGTCTTCTCGGGCGATCTAGGTCAGCCGGGGCGCCCGATCGTTCATGACGCGACACCGATCCAGCAGGCCGACGTGCTGGTGGTCGAGTCCACTTATGGGAACCGACAGCATCGGTCGATGCAAGAGACGATCGACGAGCTGGTGCTTGTCATCGAGGACACGCTGCGCCGGCGACAGGGCAACATCATCATCCCGGCGTTCGCGCTGGGGCGCACGCAGGAACTGTTGTTCCTCCTGGCGGACCTGCGACGCCAGGGCCGCCTGCCGCCGATGCAGGTCTTCGTCGACTCGCCGATGGCGGACAAGGTCACGGCGATCACCGCCAGTCACCCCGAGTTTCTCGACGAAGAGTCGCGGGAGATGTTCTCGCTTCGCCGACCGCCTCCCGACGGTCTGAGCCTTCGGTTCACAAAGAGCGTCGAGGAGTCGATGGCCCTCAATCGACTAAGGGCCGGCGCCATCATCATTTCCGCAAGCGGCATGTGTGACGCCGGCCGCATCAAGCATCACCTTGCGGCACAACCTGGGGCGACCCGAATGTGCCATCGTCATCATCGGCTTTCAGGCCGAAGGGACGCTTGGGCGACGTCTAGTGAACGGGGACAAATGGGTCCGCCTCTTCGGCGAGGAGCACGCAGTGCGCGCTAGCGTGCACACCATCGGCGGGCTGTCAGGTCATGCTGACCGGGCTGCACTTCTTGGCTGGCTGCGCGGCTTCACGTCGGCACCGGCACGCACCTTCGTTGTCCATGGAGAAGCCGCGACAGCGTGCGGTTTCGCCGACACGATCGCCGATGAGCTGGGTTGGAGCGTGGAAGCGCCGGCTGCGGGAAGCAGGGTCGATCTTTGAAGCTGCTTCCCAGAGATCAATCCAACGACGCCAAGCCGTCCTTGCCAATGCATTGCGGGGTACCGTCGACCAGTAGGTCTGCGGCGACTCCGGGTCGAAATGACGTGTCGAGTCGGCCAACACCATCGGCGCGTCGAGCGTCGTGCGCCGCAGCATTGAGCCCGCCTTTGCTGCCTAAAGCGCGCGCGGACCGTCCATGAAGGAGGGGACGACCCCACTCTGATTGCGTCGAGCCGTAGTGGCGGGATTGCTCGGCGGGCTCTTGCTGCTGGGCTTCGTCGTGATGCGACCATTCCTGGCGCCCATCGCGTGGGCCGCGATCCTGACCTACGCACTGTGGCCTGTGCACCTGCGCCTGCTCGCGCGAACACGTGGCAATCGCACCTGGACCGCGTTGGCCATGACCGCGACGCTCACGCTGGCGCTCAGCGCAGTGTTGCTCTGGCTGGGGCTGTTGTTGCGCAGGGAAGGGGTGTCTGCCTTTCGTGAGGTGGCTGCGCTGCTGCAAGCCGGTGTTGAATTGCCGGAACCGATTGCGCGCATTCCGTGGCTGGGCCCGTGGCTTCAGGAACGATTGACCGAACTCGGCGGCGACCGGGATGCTTTGGGGCGGCAGTTCGCTGAGCTCGCAGAGCAATGGGGTGGCCGCGCGATGCGCATCGTCGGCGATCTCGGCCTGAACGTGTTGCGCTTCGCTGTGTCGTTGGTGACGGCGTTCTTCCTGTTCCGCGATGGCGATCGGCTGCTGGAAGAACTGCGCCGCGTCCTGAATGGCATGCTTGGGGATCGCGTGCACGACTACTTCAATGCCATAGGCGACACGATCCGTGCTGTCGTGTACGGTCTCTTGCTGGCAGCCTTTGCTCAGGGTCTGATGGCCGGCCTCGGTTATTGGGTGGTGGGCGTGAAGGCTCCCGTCTTCTGGGGCGCGGCAACTGCCGTGGTTGCTCTCCTGCCTTTTGGCGCGCCTCTGGTCTGGGGCTCGATTGGCGCGTGGCTTGTACTGCGAGGCGATGTCGGCGCGGGCTTGGGCCTGCTGCTGTGGGGCGCGCTGGCGGTCAGCTGGATCGACAATCTGGTGCGGCCGTTGATCATCAGCGGCGTTGCGAAGGTCCCTTTCCTGCTCGTGCTGTTCGGTGTGCTGGGCGGTCTTGCGGCCTTCGGCCTGATCGGCCTGTTTGTCGGGCCGGTGGCTTTGGCTATCCTGCTTGCCGTATGGCGCGAGTGGGTCACCGCGAACACGCAGGACTGATCCAGTCCGGTGGCTACTCTCTTCTTAGCGGCGGTGCGTTGCATGACTCGTGCGCCCGAGATCCGTCACCGACTCGGCGATGGTTTTCCCACGCCGCGCCGCACCTCAGCGCAATCCACTGCGCCGTCGCCACGCTTTCTCGACTTCCACCGCGACGAACACGATCGCAGCCAAGCCTAAGCAGAGCACCAGCTCAGCGGCCGACAGCGCTTGCGTGCGAAAGATGGGTTGGAGCCAGGGTACATAGATCGTGGCCAACTGCAGCACCAGTGTCAGCGCCACCGCGCCCAACAGCGGGAGGTTGCTCGCCAGGCCCTGACTGAACAGCGAGTCGCGCTCGGAGCGGATGGCCAGCAGGTGTGCCATCTGGGCCAGCGTAAGCACCGTGAAGACCATCGTCTGCCAGTGTGCGCGGCTGGTCTCGTCAGCGCTGCTGCTCTGCGCCCACGCCTGCACGCCCAGGCACAGCGCGCCGATGAGCAGACCGACCCACAGAGCGTGCTGCCACAACCCGTGGGCGAACACACTCTCGCCGGGCGGGCGCGGCGGGCGCCGCATCACGCCGCGCTCGGCCGGCTCGGCGGCCAAGGCGAGGCCCGGCAAGCCATCGGTGACCAGGTTCACCCACAGGATGTGGATCGGCAGCAGCGGAATCGGCAGGCCGAGCAACGGCGCCAGGAACAGCACCCAGATCTCGCCCGAGTTGCCGGTCAGCGCGTAGCGGATGAACTTGCGGATGTTGTCGAAGATCCGGCGTCCCTCGCGGACGGCGCCCACGATGGTCGCGAAGTTGTCGTCCAGCAGGACCAGGCTCGAGGCCTCGCGCGCGACGTCCGTGCCCCCCTTGCCCATGGCCACGCCGATGTCCGCGCTGCGCAGCGCGGGAGCGTCGTTGACACCATCGCCCGTCATTGCGACGAACTGTCCGTGCGACTGCAGCGCCTGCACGATGCGGATCTTCTGCGCCGGGTCCATGCGGGCATAGACCGACACGCGCTGCACCGCGGAGGCCAGCGTCGGTCATGTCGAGCCGGGCCAGCTCGGCGCCGGTGAGCACGGCACCTTCTTCGTCGCTGGCGATACCCAAGTCCCGCGCGATGGCCAGTGCCGTGGCCGGGTGGTCGCCGGTGATCATCACCGGGCGGATTCCGGCCGCCAGGCATTCGGCCACCGCGTCGCGAACCTCAGGTCGTGGTGGATCGATGAGGCCCACAAGACCGAGCAGGGTCAATTCCTGTTCAAGCGTGTCGGCGTCGACGGCCATGACGTCGCTGCTCACGTCACGCTGTGCCACCGCCAGCACGCGCATGCCCTGCGTGGCCCAGGCCTGTGCGGTGGCCTGCGCGTCAGCGAGTTCCGGGCCACCACTGCAGCGCGGCAGCACTGATTCGGGGGCACCCTTGACGTAGGCTCGCCAGCCGCTGCCATGCGCGTGCAATGTGCTCATGCGCTTGCGGTCCGCGTCGAACGGCCATTCGTGGCGACGCCCACGGTCCTGCTTCAGCGAAGCGACCTCCAGGCCAGCACTCTGTGCGGCCTGCAGCAGTGCGGTCTCGGTGGGGTCGCCCACCCAGCCTTCGGGCCCGACCACCGCATCGTTGCACAGCACCAGCGCCGTCCACAGCGCCTCGTCGGGCACGCCCCAAGCGCGGTGCTCGCGAAGCCGCATGCGGTTGAGCGTGAGGGTCCCGGTCTTGTCGGAGCAGATCACGCTCACCGAGCCCAGCGTCTCCACGCTGGGCAGGCGACGCACCAGCGCATTCACCGTCACCAGCCTGCGTGCGCCCAGCGCCAACAGCACCGTCACCACCGCCGGCAGCGCCTCGGGAATGGCAGCCACGGCCAGGCTGATCGCCGTCAGCGCCATCAGCAACAGCGGCTCGCCGCGCAGCACGCCGATCGCGAAGATCACCGCACAGATCGCTAGCACGACGATCGACAGCCGCTTGCCGAATGCCGCCAAGCGCCGCTGCAAGGGCGTCGCGCGGGCTTCGGCCTCGCTGAGCAGCGTGGCGACCTGGCCGAGTTCGGTATCGGCACCGGTGGCCACCACCAAGCCCGTGGCACGGCCGTGCGTCACCAGTGTGCCCTTGAAGGCCATGTTGATGCGGTCGCCCAACGGCCGCTCACCAGCTGGCAAGCGGTCATGCATCTTCTCAACCGTGACCGATTCACCGGTGAGCGCCGACTCGTCCACCCGCAGCTGGGCCACCTCGTGGAGCCGCAGGTCAGCCGGCACCAGGTTGCCGGCCTCGAGCAGCACCACGTCGCCGGGTACCAAGTGCTCGGTGTGCACCACCTGCACCTGGCCACCGGCGCGGCGCACCGTGGCGTGCGGCGCGGCCATGCGCTGCAAGGCCTGCAAGGCCTGGTCGGCGCGCCATTCCTGCCAGAAGCCGATGGCGGCGTTGAGCACGACGATGAGCACGATGACCAGCGTGTCGGCGAGGTCGCCGATCAGTCCCGACAGAACCGCCGCCGCCAGCAGCACCAAGATCATGAAGTCGCTGAGCTGATCCAGCATGCGCCTCCAGGCCGGGCGCGGCGACGCTTCGGGCAGGCGATTCGGGCCGTGCCGTTGCTGGCGTTCTCTGACCTCGTCGGCCGCCAAGCCGGCATCGAGGCTCACTCCGAGGTGCCGCGCCAGGTCGGCGCTGTGGTGCACGTGAGCCTCGGCCACGTTGAACGCCGACGCTGGGTCGGGCGCGGTCGCAGACGAGTTGCACGCGCCAGGAGTCGGCTCAGGCATCCGATCCCTCAGCAGCCATTGTGTGTGGCATCACGCGCACTCGGCAGACATTGTGATTGCGGTCCAGCACCGAAGAGACCATTCGAGTGCCCATCAGTCCGCGTGTTGTCGCAAGCGCAAGGCCAGCCCGTGGGTGACCAGGGCCATCACGGTGAAGGCGGCGGACACCAGTGCCCAGTCGGTGCCGTGTAGCGGCCGCAGGTTCAAGAGGCGGCTGAGCACCGGGACCTGGACGAACACGCCCAGCGACACCAACGTGCCGATCACGAGCCAGCGTGTGGCGGGCTGGCGCATCTTCGTCAGGCCGGCCGTGATGGCGGCGCTGGCCAACAGCAGCATGGTCAGCGCCATCGCGCGCGCATGCTCGACGTCCCGGTCGGTGCCGAGCGCGTGCAGGTAGCTCCAGACCACGGCCACACTGATGAGCGCGCCGACCAGGCCGATGCCCAACCAAGCCTCAGTCGAGAAGAAGCTTGCGCGCCGGTGGCGTTGCACCGGCGCGAGCGGCCCCAGCACCGGCAGATCCTGGAACGCCAGCATGGCCGTGGGATGGATGACCAGCTCGAGCCAGACGATGTGGATCGGCAGGAACAGCAAGGGCAGACCCATCAGTGGGATCGCCGCGGCGCCGATCACGAGCGGCAGGTGCACCAGCAGCAGGTAGGTGAAAGCGAGCCGCAGGTTCTGGAACAGCTGGCGGCCCTCGGCGACCGCATCGACGATGGTCCTGAAGTTGTCGTCGAGCAGCACCACCGGCGCGACCTCGCGTGCGCTGCGCGTGCCGCGTTCACCCATGGCCACGCCGATGTCGGCCAGCCGCAGCGCGGGGACATCGTTGACGCCGTCGCCCGTGACCGCAACGAGCTCTCCCGTGGCTTGCAGCGCCTGCACCAGCGCGAGCTTCTGCGGCGGGGTGGCGCGCGCGACCACGTGCACGTCGGCGCTGGCGCCGAGCGCCGCGCCGGCGTCGTCGTCCGGGGTAAGCACGACCACCTTGGGCTCCGCCCCGCCAAGCCCGATCTCACGCGCGATCGCCCGGGCCGTGGCCGGGTGGTCCCCCGTGACCATGATGACGCGCATGCCCGCGGCCATGCACTCGGCGATCGCTTCGCGGACACCTTCCCGCACCGGATCCTCGAAGGCCAGCAGGCCCGCGAACTTGAATCCCTCCTCGGGTTCGACGGTGCGGTGAGTATCCTTCGGGCATCGCGCGCCGGGCGCACGCGATCACCTTGTGCCCGGACCGGGCGAACTCCTCGACGCGGGCGAGCCAGTCCGCCCGCTCCTGCGCCGACAGCGCGCAGGTGGCCAGCACTGTCTCCGGAGCGCCTTTGGTGAAGGCCGTCGGATCGTTTGCCGCCAGGCGCCAGACAACCGTCTCGCGGCGCCGGCGCTTCCGTGAACGGAAAGTCGGCCAGACGAGCCGCCAGCGGCAGCGGTCCTGCCGCAGCGTGCAAGGCCTGGTCGAGCGGGTCGCCGCTGTCGGGCCGCGCGGCGAACGTGGCCACCTGCAGCACCGAGGCCTCGTCGTGGCCCGCGGCGGGCACGCGGTGGGCCAGCACCAGCGACCCGGCGGTGATCGTGCCGGTCTTGTCCGACACGATGCAGGTGATGCGGCCGATGTTCTCCACCGCGACGGCACGCCGCACCAGGGCCTTCTTGCGAGCAAGTCGGAAGACACCGACGCCGAGGAAGAACGTGTAGACCACCGGGAACTCCTCGGGCAGCGCAGCCACAGCCAGCGTGACGGCGCTCAACAGGGCGTCGATCCAACCGTGGCCTTGCCAGAGCCTCACTGCGGCGAGCACGGCGCACATCGCCAGCGCCACACCGAGCAGAACGGATACCAGCGCGCCGATGGCCTGCTGCAGCGGCGTCGCGGCGTGGCTGCCTTCGGTGGCGGAGCGGGCGATCTCGCCGTAGCGCGTCTCGCTGCCGATGCAAGCGACGCGCAGCCGGGCCAAGCCGGTCAGCAGCCGTGTGCCGGCGGTGCCCCAGTGCTCCTCGGCTGCGCTGGCAGCCAGCGGCGCGGCGGTATCGAGGGCCGTCTTGGCCACCGGCAACGACTCGCCCGTCAGCGTCGATTCGTCGACCTGCAGTCCGCTGCCGGACATCAGCAGGCCGTCCGCGGGGAAGTATTCGCCCGGCGTCACTTCGACCAGGTCGCCCGGGACCAGCTCGCGCGACGGGATGTCCTGCCACTGTCCATCGCGCAGCACCCGCGCCGCGCTGGCCAGCCGGCTCGCCAGCCCCGCGGAAGAGGCGCTCGTGCGTCGATGCAGGTAGGCGTCCATGCCCAGCAGCGGCGCCATCGCGACGAGCAGCGTCACCGATTCGGTGACCTGGCCCAGCAGGGCGAACAGGCCCGCCGTCAGCACCAGGAACCACAGCATCGGATCGCGTGCCGTGTCGCGCGCGACGACGAGCCAGCCGCTGGCGGCGTGCGCCACGATGTCGTTAAAGCCATAGGCGCGCTGGACCTCGACCTGTGCCGCGCTCAGGCCTTCGTCGCCCGAGCCGAATGCGGGCAACCTGTCGAGGGGCACGCGGCGCAGGCTCATGGCGCACGAGTCTGACAGGGGGCCGCGGTCCGGGCGTTGCAGCGACGGTCGGCCGGCGCGCCGTGCGCCGACGATGCGTGCGGGCAATCCTGCGTCAGGCCGGCCCCGCGCCAACGGGGTGTCGGACCACAGTGACCGGCACCGTGGCGGCGTGCAGCACCGCCTGCGATACCGATCCCAGCAGTGCGCCACGGACCGCACCGAGCCCTCTGGCGCCGAGGATGATGCCGTCGCAGCCGTGCGCCCCGGCGATCGCGAGCAGCGTCGGCGCGACCTCGCCCGATCCGATCTCGTGGTCGAAGGGCACGCCAGCTGCGCGGAACAGCGCTTCGGCGCCTTCCAACGCGCGGTGGCCGACCGCACCGCTGACCCGCTCCAACACCTCCGAGCTCGGTGGAAGCACCATCTCGTAGAGGAAGGTCGGCTCCTGCACCGTGGCCAGCACGAACCCAGCCGTCAGGCCGGCGTCGCGCAGGCGCAGTGCATGGCGTGCCGCCTCGAGCGAGTGCTCCGATCCGTCGACCGCAATGAGCAACTTCATGTCTCAGCTCCATTCGTACCGAGGGCAAGGACGAGCGGCCAGCAACCCCAAGCCCCTCACCGGATCAAAAGCACCGGCGTCGCGCACAGGGACAACACCTTCGTCGCCACCGAACCCATTGCCAGACCGACCGCGGACCCGTGCCCGTGCGAGCCCATGAGCAGCAAGTCATACCGGCCACGTGTCGCCAGCTTCGCGATGTTTGCAGCCGCCGGCCCGATGCGAAGCACGAAACTGGCCTTGATGCCGTGCATTCCAAAGAACGCGCGGATCGGCTTGAACACCGATTCGGCGTCGTCTTCGTAGTACCCGCGGACCTGCTCCCGCTCCAGGAAAGCTGCAGCCCGGTGCGGAATCGCCGCGACGCAATGGATGACGGTGTAGCTGTGGCGTGAGCCCAACCACTCGTCATGCGCAGCGATGTAGGCCAGCATGCGCTTGGTGTAGTTGCTCCCGTCCGCCGCAATCAGGATCTTCATCGTTCGTCTCCTTGTCGACCGGCAACATCGGCCTCAGTCGCGCTCGCGCTTTCGGTCGCCGCGCGCACCCCGCTCGGCTGCTTCCTTGTCCGCGCTGCGGTGGCACTTCACGCAGTTCTCGAAGTCCCGGATGCCCTCTTCCTCGTGCTCGGCGCGCACCTTGGCGGGCGTGTGCTCATGGCAGCCGTAGCAGGTGTAGCGCTTGAAGTCGTTGCCGGTGTGGCAGGTCACGCACGTGGTGTCGTGATCGCGGTCGAGCACGAAGAACTTGCCGTGCTCGAAGGTGGCCGGCTTCCACGCGGTCGTCGCGTGGCACTGTCCGCAGTTGCCCTGGATCTGCCGGTGCAAGGTATCCGACGGGGCCTTGTGGCAGCCGGTGCACTGGGCCAGCGCCGTCTTGGCCAGCAGTGCGTGGTCGAACGTGGCCGGCTTCCAGGCCTGCGGGCGATGGCACTGGCCGCAACCGACGCTGAGGTCGCGATGGATCTCGTTCTTCGGTGTGGCGTGGCAGGACTCGCAACGGTCGCGAACGGCGACGCGCAGCAGTTCGTGCGAGAACGGCTTGCGGCTGCGCTGCGTGAGCTTGGGCCCGGCGTGGTCGCTGTGGCATGCCACGCAATCCTGCTCGATGAGCTCCTGGTGGAACGAGGTCTTCAGTCCCTGCTGCGGCAGCGCGACGCCCTGGGTCGAGCGCAGGCCGATGTCGGCCAGGGCATGGCACTCGGTGCAGCGCGGCGCAGCCGCGCCGCGCCAGGGGGCGTGGCAGGCAAAACAATCCGTCGCGAGTTCGGAGTGCCCACGCGAGAGCGGCCCCGGACTGACCATCAGGTGCGGGTAGACGAAAGCCAACGCCACCAGCACGACCAGGTTGGCCGCGATGACGATGAGCAGCCAGGGGGGCCGCTTCACTTCCAGCCCCAGAAAAGAAACACCGCAATGATGTGGGCCAGCGCGAGCACCGCGAAGGCCAGCGTGATCGGAAAGTGGATCACGCGCCACTTGCGGACTGCATCGAAGGTCAGGCTGTCCCAGTAGGTACGGTCCTCGAGCTCCGCGGCCGACAGGCCCTGCTGGCGCATGCGCTGCTGCGCCTCGACCAGCCGGTGGCGCGAGCGGTCGAGCAGGAACTTGCCCGTCAGGCCGCTGATCACGTTGACCAGCATGGCCGTCACGGCCAGCCAGCCGAGGATCGCATTGAAGTGGATGCCGGCATGCACCAGCACCAGCAGTGAGCCGAGCCAGGCCAGGCCTTCGTGCCAGCGCAGCAGCTGAGCCGGCTGGCCCGCGCGGATCAGCTTGCGCTTGCGCAGCGAGTAGACGGTGGAGGCGATGATCAGCAGCGTGCCTGGGATCCCGAGGTAGCGGCCGATCCACACGGCGTCGAGCACGTGCAGCAGCGCATCGAGCAGCAGCGCGACGCCGACGAGCGCCGCGATTGCCGACCAGGAAGGGCAGCACCTCGCGCCGGAACAGGCGGGCCTGCATCGCGTCATGCCTCCAGGACCAGCGCCGACGACGGTCGGCCGACGCACAGCAGGCAATGGCCTGGTGCGATGTCGTGATCGGGCGGGCTTGTCGATAGGTCAACGGTGCCGCTGGACAGGCGCGTCTCGCAGGTGCCGCAGCCGCCGGATCGGCAGCCGGAGTCCACCGGACGCCGTGGCGTTCGGCGAAGTCGAGCAGGTTGGCGTCCTGGCCGTCCCAGCCAGCGTGCGGCCAGATCGATCTGAAGCGGACTTCGACGGGCGCGGCGGGTGTCGCTGCCGCCACGTCGGTGGCGGCGCCGGGAAGCCTGACGGACGCCGGGCCGAAAGCCTCGAAGTGCAGGTCCTCGCGCGGGACACCCCATTCGGCCAGCGCCGGCACCAGGGTCTGCATCATCGCCGGCGGGCCGCATACGTAGAACTGGTGGCGGCCATGGGGCAGGATGCGCTTGAGCAGTTCGACGTCGACGTGGCCGACATGCTGGTAGTCCGTGCCCGCCGCATCGTCCGGCCCGGGGCGGCTGTAAGCCACGGTCAGCGTGAACGGCGGGTGCGCCGCCGCCAGCTCCTGCAAGTGCTTCCTGAAGGCATGTTCGCTGGCATTGCGCACCCCGTAGACCAGGTGCAGGCGACGGCCGGGCTGCTCGGCCAGGCACCAGTGCAGCATGCTCATCATCGGCGTGATGCCGATGCCTGCCGGCCACCAGCACCGCGGGCACGCCGGCATCGGAGTCGAGGAAGAAGTGGCCGGAGGGCGCCTTCGCCTTGAGCACGTCGCCGGCCTGGATGCGGTCGTGGAAGTGGCTCGACGACACCCCCGGCGGAAGCTCGGGCCGGTCCGCCGGCGGCGGCACGCGTTTGATGGTGACGCGGTAGCCGGCCGGGTCCGGCCGGTCGGACAGCGAGTAGCAGCGCGTCACGGCCTGAGTGGCGCCGGCGCGTCGCTGGTTTCGTCGGGCACGTCGAGCGAGAACGTCAGGAACTGGCCGGGCTTGAAGGTCGGCAGCGGTGCGCCGTCCACCGGCTCGAGGTGGAAGGAGCATTGCGATTGCGCCGCATCCTCGTAGACGCGCGCCCGTACTTTGAATTCGCGCCAGCCGGCCCAGGCGGCGCCAGCGGAGGAATCCACGCGGTCGGCGATCGCAGGCAAGCCAGCCGATGTGCCGCGCCGCCGCCACACGACGACGCCGACCCCCGCGACGACCTGCATCGACAGCGCCGTAGCGATCCACACCACAAGTTGGATGACGGTCACGTGAATTGCGGTACTGCGCGAGGCAAGCGATGCAGGGGATTCTGCGGGCCAGGGTGCAGCGCACGGTTGACTCTCATCAACCGCAAGACGACAGCCGTCCGCGAGCTGGACCGGTTGCGTTGATCGCGCGCAAGCTCGCGGCCGGCGCCGGCCGCGATGATGGGCTACCTCGGCTCCATGGGTACCTGCGTGCTGGACAGCCACTCGTTCGACGCCTACTCGCCGCGCGAGATCGCCGGCCGCGTCAGGGAGTTCTGCATCGTCAAGGCGCAGCTGCCGCTGCTGTCGCTGGCGCTGCTCGGCGTGCTCGCGGGCGCCTTCATCGGGCTCGGCGCGATGGTGTTCACGCTGGTGGCCAGCGACGCCGGGCTGGGCTTCGCCGCGGCACGCCTGCTCGGCGGCCTGGGCTTCTCGCTCGGGCTGCTGCTGGTCACCGTGGCCGGCGCCGAGCTGTTCACCGGCAACAACCTGCTGGCCATGGCCTGGGCCGACGGCTGCGTGAGCACGCGTCAGTTGCTGCGCAACTGGGGCGTGGCGTGCGTCGCCAACTTCGTCGGTGCGGCCGGGCTGGCGCTGCTGGTCTGGCTGTCGGGGCAAGCGGCGCTCAACGACGGCAACGTCGGGCGAACCGCGGTGCGCATCGCGCATGGCCAAGGCGCAGTTGCCGATCGCCGAGGCGTTCTTCCGCGGCGTGCTGTGCAACGTGCTGGTGTGCATGGCCGCGTGGATGGCGCTGGCCGGCCGCAGCGTGGTCGACAAGGCGGTGGCGATCGTGTTCCCGATCACGGCATTCGTCGCCGCGGGCTTCGAGCATTCGATCGCCAACATGTACTTCATGCCGCTGGCGATGTTGCTGGGCGCGCCGGTCGGCGCGGCCGACATGGCGCGCAACCTGGTGCCGGTGATCGCCGGCAACTTGGTCGGCGGCAGCGTGCTGGTGGCCCTGGTGTACTACATGATCTACGTGCGCGGACAGCGCGTCGCGGAGCCGGATCAGTAGCGCTTCATCAGCGGGCGCGCGTTGACGAACGGGATCGCGGTCTCGAAGCGGTCAGAGGGCACCAACGGCAGCCGCGAGCGGGCCGAAGATCTCTTCGCGCATCGCCCGGCATTGGCCGGGGGATCGATCAGCAGCACCGGCGCGAGGCGATGCCGCGTCGTCGAGCGCGGCCCCTTCAACAGCGGTTCGGTAAGCACGCCGCCATCGGTGGCCTCGTCAACTCGTGCACCAGGCGGCTTGAAGGGCGGCTGTCCGGCGGCGGGGTGAAAGTCGCCTTATGGCCGGCAGCGTGAGTTCCCTGTCTTCGCCGCCAGCTGACCTTGGCCGGCTAGGCCCACGCGTCGAATGTCAATTTCCTGGCACGCGCGCGAACTCACAGTCGCGGCCAGGAAGGAGAGATGGAAATGACCTACCACACCGGTATCGACGTGTCGCTGCGATCAGTGTCGATTTGCGTGGTCAATGACAAGGGTGAGGTCTGCCTCGAGGCCAAGCTGGCCGCCGAGATTGACGCCATCGTCGAGTGCTTGCACCCGTTCGATCGCGACGTGAGGTCGGTGGGCTTCGAGGCCGGCACGCTCACCCAATACCTGACCTATGGCCTGCCGGCGGCGGGCTTTGAAGTCATTTGCCTGGAAGCACGCCAGGTCAGCGCCACGCTGGCGGCGATGCGCAACAAGACCGACCGCAACGACGCACGCGGCATTGCGCAGATCCTGCGAACCGGTTGGTACAGCCGGGTGCATGTCAAGAGCCTGCACAGCCACCAGGTGCGCGCCCTGCTGGCCAGCCGCAAGGCGATCTTGAAGAAGTGCGTCGATCTGGAGAATGAACTGCGCGGGCTGCTCAAAGTGTTCGGCATCCGCCTGCCCAGTCGGGTCGGGCACGGTGCATTCGACGCCGAGCTGCGCCAGACCGTGTCCGGCGACGAGATGCTGGCATGCGCGCTCGTGCCGTTGCTGGACGCCAGGACAGTGCTCTACAAGACCTACCTGAAGCTGGACAACGCGGTGAAGGCTCTGGTGCGCGTGGATCCCATCTGCCGCCGTTTGATGTCCACACCGGGTGTCGGTCCGGTCACGGCATTGACGTTCAAGGCCGCCGTCGATGACCCGGGCCGCTTCAAGTCCTCGCGCACGGTGGCGGCGCACTTCGGCCTGACACCGCGGCGCTTCCAATCCGGCGAGCTCGACAACCCCGGACACATCTCCAGGGCCGGTGATGCCGATGTTCGCTCGGCGCTGTATGTTGCAGCTCACTCGCTGCTGACTCGCAACGCCCAGTGGTCCTCGTTGAAGTCCTGGGGCGTGCGCCTTGCCAGAGACTCGAGGTCACCGACGGGCGGTCGTCGCCGTGGCGCGCAAGCTCGCGGTGACCCTGCATCGCATGTGGATCGATGGATCGCAGTTCCGTTGGGCGCCGGCGCCGACACAAGCGTAGGCGCCAACAGACCACAGGAGTTCAAGTACTGACGTCAGAGCGTCTGGGTGTGAACGATGGTCCGGGTGAAGCCGCAAATGTCTGCTGCGCATCGAGCGCGTCCAAAAGCGTGGCTCCCCGCTCCGTCTGACCAATGCGTGCAGCGTCGATCAAGGTCGAGCCGACTGCGTAGAGAAGCGTGACTCACACCGAGACGTCCTGGAACGGCACTGAACATCAACCGGAGAAGCTCAACAGCTTGACAAACGCGCCCGATCAGAGAAGCAGTCCGTAGCCCTCCGCGCGCAAATCGGGCGTCGGAGCCGTTGCCGGCCACATCGGTCACCGACCGAGCGCTTGAAGCGCCGCGATCCGCTGTTCGATCGGCGGGTGGCTCGAGAACAATGCCATCCACGACGGACGGTCGGTGATGCCCATTGTGCGTATCGCTTGCGGGAGCGCACCCGGCGCGACACCGCCGAGGCGCGCGAGCGCGTTCGCCATCGGCCGCGACGAACCGAGGTACTCGGCCGACCCACGATCGGCGCGGAATTCGCGCCGGCGCGAGAACCACGCGACGATGATCGACGCGAGGACCGCGAAAACGATCTCCAGCACGAAGACGGTGATGTAGTAGCCCGGACCCACGCCGCGCTCGCTGCGGAACACGGTGCGGTCGATGATCGTGCCGACGATGCGCGCCAGGAAGATGACGAACGTGTTGAGCACGCCCTGGATCAGCGTCAACGTCACCATGTCGCCGTTCGCGACGTGCGCGACTTCGTGGCCGAGTACCGCCTCGACTTCTTCCTGGCTCATCGATTGCAGCAATCCGGTCGAGACGGCAACCAGCGCCGAATTCTTGAATGCGCCGGTCGCGAAGGCGTTCGGCTCGCCTTCGTAGATCGCTACATCCGGCATGCCGATATTGGCCCGCTGCGCGAGCCGCCGCACCGTTTCGACGAGCCGCGCTTGAGTCGAGCCCTCGCTGCCGTCGATGACCTGCGCGCCCGTGGACCACTTCGCCACCGGCTTCGATATGAGCAGCGAGATGATCGCGCCGCCGAAGCCGAAGACAGCCGAGAACGCGAGCAGCGGGCCGAGGTTGAAGCCCTCCTGCGCCATCGCGCGATCGATGCCGAACACCTTCAGCACAATCGACAACACCACCATGACGGCGAGGTTGGTCAGGAGAAAGAGCGCGATGCGCTTCATTGAGGGTCTCCTTCTTCACGCCGACGGTGCGGTAGTGTGCATCTCATCGATGGTCGGGGCTTCACCTTCATCGGGGAATTCCCCCGCGATCGCACCGAAGACATCGATCGGCGTTGCCAGGCCGTGGATGGTGCCGCATTCTGATGTCCGCTCGCCGCGCAAGCTGATGCCCGCGTTGGGTCGACTGCGGGTCTCGCCGCTTCCGATCCAATTGCCTAAGACCTGTCGTTCGCGTCGCCCCGCCGAACAGCTGACGTTCGCGTACACCCGCAGTCCGCCAGGAGCCGACAACGGCAAGTCGAACCCTCAACGGACCTTCGATGCTGTGCCCTACGCTCCGCGACCTTCGGCCTTGTCAAGGCAGCGTCGAAATTGTTCTATGCCGCGCCGCAGATAGGCCGGATCGTCATAGATGCGTGCCAGCACGATAGACCCCTCAATGCAAACGAGGAACTGGTCCGCGAAGTCGGCAGCGGTCATCTCCAGCCTCGCAAACGGACCGAGCAAGTCGACAAGCAACGCCCGCAATTCACTGGTTCGCTTCTTGAGTGCGTTCGAAACGACTCGACTCGATCCAGCGGCGTCGCTTGCAAGGTTTGCCAGCAGGCATCCGGTTTTCCACAAGTCGGTGACCACGTTAGAAGCGTGCTCCAAGAAGCCATGGGGCCCGGCGCAGCGGATCAGTCTCGGCGGCAAAAGCGCCGGTCGCCAGCATTGCCCCACTCGATCCGCGTAGTAGTGTTCCATCGCAGCGAGCCCGAGAGACTCTTTGCTGTCAAAGAAGTGATAGAAGCTGCCTTTGCTAAGCCCCGCTTTGCTTATTACATCGTCCACGCGCGTCGCGGAATAGCCGTCGCGGAGCATTAGCCTCTCCGCCACGCGGACGAGCTTCTCGCGGGTGTCCATGCGACCACCGAAGGGCGCTGGTCAGAGGGCACGCGAATCGTTCATTGCGTTGCTCATCGTTCCCACACGTAAGTAAGGCCGACGTTCGCCAAGGACGAAGCGCGTCGCATCCCAGGCATCGATTCCCAAAAGAGACTGCGTTGGTGGCGATAAGCGTGATGAGCCAAACATGGAACGCTGCTTCCCCCTTTGGGAGCGCGTCAAGGCGCAGCGCTATCCACGTCAGCATGGGAACCCAGAGAACATGCGTCACTCCGAGCAGCCGAATGAACCCCTTGCGCTGATAGATCAGCGCTTGAGCGATCACGGCCACGCCTACGGCGCCCAGGGTCACTTGTGCTTCTATGTGCTGGATGAACAGCAAACACGCCGCGTTCACGGCTACGAGCCAAGCCCCCCAGATTCTCTGCGTGGGACGGAACCGCACCAAGACGATCCCGAAGAGTTCAAAGAGTGACCGGAAGATGCCGATGCCAGATGCGTTACTCGTCATGGTGTTTGCCTTCTGCCGCCAGGGGCCCAGGTTGAAGTGCTGAGTAGACTAAATGGTCTAGACCGGTTAGTCAACCGATTGGAGGCCAATTCCCACTCCAGCGGGGTGGGTCAACGAGCCAACTGGCTTCATGGCCAACCGAGCCGTGAGGTCACAGGGTGCGATAGCCGTAGCGGCCTGGAGGAGTTCATAGCCGGACTCGTGCACGGCTCGAAGCCACGCGGACCCTTGTGCGCGCGATCTGGGCGTCTGCTTCACCTCCACACGAGGGTCCGCTTTGGGTCGAGGTTGTGTGAAAACGCCTTGATCGCCTAAATTGTGGCAACGCCACTCCGCGGGCCGCCACATGAAGCGATTCGTCGAGGGAGATGACCGCCAGCAGGTCGCGTTGTTGCCTGAGTGCCTGGATGACTTCATCGCCGAGGACAACCCCGTTCGAGTCATCGATGCCTTCGTCGATGAACTGGACTTGCAGGCCCTGGGCTTCCTTGGGATGGAGCCCGCAGCCACCGGCCGACCCTCGTACCACCCGTCGGTGCTGCTCAAGCTCTACATCTACGGCTACCTCAATCGCGTTCAGTCCAGCCGCCGACTCGAGCGTGAGGCGCATCGCAACGTCGAGTTGATGTGGCTGACCGGGCGCCTGGCGCCGGACTTCAAGACCATCGCCGACTTCCGACACGACAACGGCAAGGGCATCCGCAACGTCTGCCGGCGCTTCGTCGAGCTGTGCCGCGAGCTGAAGCTGTTCACGCAGGCGGTCGTGGCCGTCGATGGCAGCAAGTTCAAGGCGGTCAACACCCGCGACCGCAACTTCACTCCTGGTAAGGTCAAGAAGCGCCAGGAGCAGATCGACGAGAGCATCAAGCGCTACCTCGCTGCCCTGGACACGGCGGACCGTACCTTGCCGCCTGCAGAGTTCCAGGCCAGAGCGCAACATCTGAAGGACAAGCTCGCGACGATGCGCGAGCAGATGCGCCGGCTGCGAAACATTGAAAGGCGCCTGGACACTGAGCCCGACGGCCAGCTCTCATTGACAGACCGCGACGCCCGCTCGATGGCCACCAGTGGCCGTGGATCGGGCATCGTGGGCTACAACGTCCAGGTCGCTGTGGAGGCCATGCACCACCTCGTTGTTGCGCACGACGTCGTCAATGAAGGGCACGATCGATCGCAACTTGCACCGATGGCGACCGCTGCACGCGCAGCGATGGGCAAGAAGACCGTGCAGGCCGTTGCCGATCGCGGGTACTACAGCGGCTCGCAGATCAAGGCCTGCCACGAAAGCGGCGTGGCTGCGACCCTGCCCAAGCCCACGACCTCCAATGCCAAAGCCGAAGGGCGGTTCGACAAGGCCGACTTCATCTACATCGCCCGTGACGACGAATACCTGTGCCCGGCAGGTCAACGTGCGGTCTACCGGTTCACGCGCGAAGAGAACGGCCTGCAGCTGCGGCGCTACTGGAGTAGCGCATGTCCGACATGCCCAATGAAGGCGAAGTGCACGCCGAGCGACTACCGGCGCATCTCACGCTGGGAGCATGAGGCGGTGCTGGAGGCCGTGCAGCGCAGGCTCGATCGGCGGCCGGACGCGATGACACTGCGGCGCAGAACCGTCGAGCACGTGTTCGGAACCTTCAAGCACTGGATGGGTTCGACACACTTCCTGATGCGCACGCTGCCGCACGTCGGCACAGAAATGAGCCTGCACGTGCTGGCTTACAACCTCAAGCGGGTGATCAGCATTCTCGGCATCACCAGAACGATGAAGGCAATGAGATTGTTGAGCGCGTGAGCACCCTCTCATGCCAGATGAGCATCTCAGGTGCTTGCTAGACCCACGGCTCAGAATATCGATCAACGCGGCCACTGTGGCGTGTTGAACCGCGACCACATGGCGCGAGCCATCGCGGGGCGAACATGAACTGCCCCGGCTGTGTTCTCACACGGCCTCGGT
>CAVZEK010000050.1:0-9332 GCA_963774185.1 uncultured beta proteobacterium | reverse complement strand
CATTGAAGCCGGGCCCCTGCCCGAGGCGCCAGACTTCACCGTCGTCGGAGTCGCCGATCGATGGGACATTTCCGCGGCAGTCCATCAGCGCTGCCATGAAGGTCACGCCGGCTTCCATGCGCGACCAGAACTCTGAGGAGAAATCATCGCCATTCGCGCGCCCGCACAGGCCACTGGCGATCAGGAACTGCATCGAGAACTTGTGATAGCAGGTCGCCTGCTCGAGATTGACGCCATCGCGGCTGAATTGCAGCGCCGCCTCGCGCTCGAGAATGGCCTTCGCCTCGCGGCGCATCTGGCGACCTTGCAACCACCGGTCCCAGGTGTGCGAGGCGACATACACACCGGCCGCCTCGCCGATCAGGTGGTTGTCGGCCGACGAATAGCGCGAGTAGTTGTCGCTCGCAAAGTGCATGTGCTGATAGATGCTCTGCAGCCAGCGGTCGCGCAGGTGTCGGCCGTCGTTCCCCGCGAATAACGGTGAATCGCAACCGCCGATCAAATGCCAGACGAGACTCCAATTGATCAGGCGGATGCCATGCTCCACCGGTGAGGACCAGTTTGCACCGCGTGCATAGGGGCACGCCTCGAGCCAACTGGCCAGCAACTGCCCGAGACGGTCGAGACCTCGAACCTCCCCGGTGAGCGCGTAGTGCTGCGCGAGCGGCACCCACCAAAGGTGTCGGTTGACTTCCCACAGAAACTTGACATCGATGCCTTTGCCAATGTGCCGAAAATCGATGAACTGACCGAAGGTCAGCCCGATCCGCTGGCCAGTCGCCGGATCGGCATTCCAATCGGGAATGCCTTGCCGCGTCGGCACGCGAGTGCCGAACACCTCCAGAAAACCATTCAGGTGTCGCTCGGCCAGCACACGCAGCTGGCCAGCTTCCGCGGGCGCGTGTGGAACAGTGCACCAGGCGCGACCCCAAAGCGCGTCGTCCGCCTCGCTGGGTATGGCCGATGCATCAAACAGGCGCCTGCTCTGCGCGAACGCGCGCAAGACGGCGGTGGCCCTGTACGGCACCTCCCTCCAAGAGATGCGACTGAGCCGGCGGAAGAGCCACGCCAAACGCGGAGAGACCAGGGTCACCATCGTGCTCGCCCGCTTTGATTCGCGGCCACCTCACGGTAGAGCGAGACGATCTGCTCGACGACCTTTTCGGTCGCATAGTGACTGGCGACATGCTTGCGCGACGCCGCTGCCAATGTTGCTCGCAGTTGTGGGGACCCCGCAAGCCGAACGAGCGCATCAGCCAGCCCAACAACGTCTCCTGGCCGGACCCACACGCCGTGCACTCCGGGTTCCATCATGTCGGGGACGCCCCCCACCGGAGTTGCGATGACGGCCGCGCCGAATGCCATCGCTTCGAGGATCGCGACCGGCATTCCCTCTTTGTATGAGGGCAACACGAAGATGTCCGCACCCGCCAGTTCGCGAGCTTTCGCCTCACCAGCGACCCAGCCGAGATACTCGATGTCGTCGCGGACACCGATTCTCGCGGCCTCTTCGAGGAATCGTTCCACGTCGCCGAATCCACCGATTGCCAGGCGCCAGCCCGGCGCTACCTGCCGAAACCGCTGCCAAGCATGAAGCAAATCGAACGTGCCCTTCTCGTCGCAGATCTTGCCCAGGAACAGCACCCGCCCGGCGTACGCACGCGCACCGGCTTTGCTTCGATCATCATGAATGGAAGCGGGCACCTGCACGGGATTGGCCACGACTCGGACTTTGCTGCCGGGAGCGAACTGCTCGACCCAGTCGTGCCAGTGCTTCGAGAGCACCACGACCGTGCTGCTGGCCTGCAGCGATCGACGAATGCACCACCGCCGAATCGCTCCGCCCCTGGCGGCGAATTCATCGAAATTGCCGCTGTGCAGGTGAAACACCGTGGGCACACCGAATCGACGCGCGATCCAAAGCAGCGTCGCCTTGCGCCAAAAGCTCGCATTGAACGAAACCTGAGCATGCACCAGCGCAACATGGCCTCGCAGCAGCGCGCGCAGCGTCGCAACGACGGCTCGCGCGAACTGCAGCATCTTGCCGAACGCACCCGTGTCCACGTGCGTGACGATGTATTCAACGCGCGCGCGTTCGAAAAGACCACCCTCGCGCAGCGTATGCACCACGGCCGCAACGCCTCCTTTGAGGTCCGGGCTGGTGCCCAACATCAGCACCCTCCTGGGCGCAGCGAATGCGAGTTCCGGCCGCATGTGTTGGCTGCTGGTCGTCTGCGCAGAACCTACCGCTCGAGCCGCCGCACCGGTCTTGCGAAGGCTCAGTGATAGAGGCCAGGAGATCCGAAGACGCGATCGAGCAGCGTCCACTGCCGCATAGTTCTCCGCAGCATTGAAGGTGTGAATCGCATCGCCTGGCCCTGCCTCGGCGACGGACAATCGATGCAGTGGACGTTCTTCGAACCGCCGCTCATCGAGGGCCGTGACCTCCTGGAAGACCACACCTTCGCCGTATCGATTCCGGCAATCCTGGGTGGGTCGAACGATGCGGCCGTTTTCCACCCACATGGCGCCGGCCGGGCGTGCGGAGCCTGCGTCGATCTTCACCGGATTCAGCGGATGGGGATGCCACGGACCCAGCGGATCGTCAGCCCAATGGATGTGGAGCTCGTCGTAGTTGCTGGCACCGGCCTGCCCGTGCGCAGCGAACATCCACAACCGCCCTTGCCAGGTCACGATGGTCACATCGGCAAACCGTTGGCCGCGGATGATCGTCTGCACGAAACGCCATTCCAGCGGGAACCCGACGCACTCGTAGAGGTCGACGGTTTCGTTGGCCGATGACTCCGGGATCATGTAGAACTTGCCCGCCCATTCGAAGACGAACGGGTAGGAGAGGTGCCATGGTCTTGCCAGCACCACGACCGGCGTTGTGCAGTTCCGGTTGCGGTCGATCCCGATGTGCGAGATGTGGCCCTTGCCGCTGGCGAACGGCAGCTCCTCGAAGAAAACACTGATCCCGTCGCCCCTCACCACGAGGCAAGGATCTGCCCAAAACGTGCGGGCATCGGGCTGCAGCTTGAGCCACGGCATTCCGAGGCGGTTTCGCGGCTGATCGCGAAAGAGAACGATCCGCCACTGATCGCGCCACACGAGGCGACGAAAGATCGACGTCGCTAGGGCGCCGATCAATGTGACGGCACCGCGCGGTGGGTGCGCGTGGTCCGGAACAAGGCGCAGATCCTGAGGGCACGAAAGACGAGCGAGACCCGCCTGGACAACGATGGGCACCTTGCGAACCACCAGTTCGATGCTGCGGACCAGCGACCGGTGGTCGATGAAGCACTGACCGACGAATAGCAGGCGTCGCGTGCCAGCCGTCTGGCCATGCACACCCACTCTGGCCGTCCCGTGCGGTATGCCGAGTCGCCGCCGCACGGCCTCGTCGATCAATCTTGCGGGTTCACCCTCGAATTCGAGCGTCACGATCGGCACCGACTCGAGCTCAATCGATTCGCTCGACGCCCCTGCGAGATCGACGATCGCGTGCGGCGCAAAGGATGAGACCGCGGCCGCGAGGTCAGTCGGCTCCAGGACGATTTCGTTCACGGGCCGAGCCTGTCGACGTCTGCCGAAGAAGAGCCGGTCCAGGAATCGATAGATGCGCTCTGCCGGCGACAACCCCGGCATGTCGATCGCCAACCCGATGCCGACCACCTTCGACTCGAAACATGCGCATGCCCGCAGCGCGTCGGCGACGTCCCGTTCGTAGCCGACGCCCTTGCCCGTGACGACGACCAAGATGCGGTATGCCGCAGCTTCGGCGACGCTCAGGCCTTCAGGCGTCGCCAAGCGAATCAACCTCCGACACTTCTTGACCCTCGACTCGAGGTGTCGAGGATGCTTCGAAACAGCGACCCATATCGGTCGATCATCGTCTGCAGCGAGAACTCGCGTTCGACGCGATGCCGAGCGGCGACGCCCATCCGCCGGGCGACAGCCAGGTCCCAGCAATGGCTCAGGCACTTGGCCAGCGCCGCCACGTCACCTGGAGGGAAGAGCATTCCGTGCACGCGATGCTCGACCTGCTCGCGCGCGCCGCCGATGTCGCTCATGATCATCGGTTTGCCCATGGCCATGGCCTCCAATGCGGCAATGGAAAACGTCTCGATGGCCGTTGACGGCAGCGCCACGACGTCGCAGGCCATCAGCCATTCACGCACGTCGGACTGGAAGCCCGTGATCCTCACTTCGCCTAGCAGGCCGAGGCGGGCCACATCGCGCTCGATCGTTTCGCGCAGCGGGCCGTCCCCGATGATCAAGACCTTCCAGCGTTCTCCTTCGAGCCTGCGCCGCGCCACGGCGGCCAACAGGTCACGGTGCGCCTTTTCGGGCCGCAAGACCGCGCAGATCCCGACCACGTGATCCGTGATGTCGAAGCCTAACGCGAGCCGCGTCGCACCGACCCCCCAGGCGAATCGCGCAGGGTCGAAGTGAGCCAGGTCGATGCCGTTGTAGATCATGTGCGTCCGCACACCCCACACGGCGCGCCGCCGCCAGTGCTGTCGTTGACCCTCGCAGACAAACACGACGTGATGCGTCGCCCAGAAGAACGGCCGATAGAAAACCATCTCCAGGTGTTCTTTGAGCGTGCGTAGCTTGGTCGTGTGAAAGACCTCCATCACGGTGATGGGGGTCGGCGAAAGCCAGCGGGCGAGTTGCGCGTACATGAGCGCGAACGCGTTCGCGCACACGATCAAGCGCGCGCGGTGGGCCTGGGCCAACGACAGCAACTCATGGGTGGCCCGCAGGTCGATCCGCCTTGCCGCATGCAAGCAGCGCAACTCGACCACGCGCTCGCGCTCGACCTGTTCGATCATGTCCTCGTCCGGCTTCAGGTAGGCCATCACCACGCGGAAATCCCCGCCCAGCATGTTGGCCAGGGTGATGGTATGGCGCTCCGCGCCGCCCATGCCGAGCCGACTGGTCAACAGAAGGATCGCGTCGCGCGCGACTTGACCTGGCTCAGCTCCTGCAGGCGCGACCGACGCCTGGGGCTGCATCGCCGAACCGCAAATTTGCATCCGCATGTTCCCTTTCGGTCACCCGATGCCGACACCCTAGCCGGCATCTTCCGAGCCTCTTCGCAGCCAATCGGCCGCCTGTGGACGCCTATATCGCCGTCATATGTACGTTGACGCACAGACAGCCGCGGACAGTGCAAGGTCGAAACACGCGTCCTTACCCCCCCAAGGACTCGTTACAGGGCGGCGTGCATCGGTCCCTAGCATCCGCAGCGCTTGATTCTCACATTGAGATGAGACGGCCAACCGGGCGGCCGTCGAGTCCCCCGACACGCGAGTCCCGCTCCCTGTGCTCCCTGAGCCAGGGGTTCACCGAGCCTTTGCCTATTAAAGATGCACAACCAACTTCTTGACAAATTCCGTTGGGTTTTCCCAGGTCCCCGCACTCTAATTTCGATACCGCTCGTCGCGACATGCATCTTGTTCACCGCCTGCGGCGGAGAGGACAACATCACCACAGAACCCGATCCAACGGTTGGGGCCCGCACCGAAACGACGACCGCCGCGACCTGGGTCGAGTGTGCAAACGAGTATGGGACCTGCAAATTCCAGGGCACCCGCAACGTCAAGTACGGCACGAATACAAATGCCGTGGTGCGCAAGTTCACCAGTTCGGTTGGATGCGTCAACGCCAATTTCGGCGACCCCGCCGCTGGTGCCGCAAAGAAATGCTGGCACGAGGAACCAGCAGCCCCGGCACCAGTGCCTGCGCCAGCGCCGACGCCGACGCCCACCCCCGCACCTGCTCCCGCGCCGACCCCACCGGTAGTCAATTCCGGCCCCACCACCTCGGCGACCTTCACCGCCAGTACGGTTAATTTCCTCAACCCCGAGCGTGGATGGTACGTCGCGGTCAAGGACAGCGAGATGACCGTGTCCGCCTTGACGAGCTTCGTCAACGAATGGAACACGCGCTTGTTCCGGTATCGCATTCCACTAGACAACTACCGCTCCAGCGCGCTGCCGCAGTCATTTCTGGACACGCTGAACGCCCGTTTCGCCGCGGGCCGCGCCGCGGGCGTGAAATTCATTGTGCAGGCATCCTATAACGCCGACGATTCCGGCGTGGACGCCCCGATTAGCCTGGTCCTGCAGCACATCGCGCAGCTCAAACCGGTGCTGGCCCAGAATGCCGACGTGATCCCTTTCATGAAGGCCGGCTTCATCGGCGCCTACGGTGAATGGTGGGGTAGCACCAACGGCCTCGAGAGCGACGCGAATCGCACCGCCATCAAGGACGCGCTGCTGGCCAATACGCCGGCCACGATGATCGTGCACTTCACCGCCTCGAAGGACTTCGCCAAGTGGCACCCCAACAACCCGCGCGGCGCTGCCGCGGCGCGGGTCGGGTTCCACAACGACTGCTATATGGCCAACGACACCGATGCGCACCAGTTCAGCGGCCTGAACGACCCGATGCGCGACTACGTGAAGACCATGACGCAGGACAGCGGTTTCGGCGGCGAAACGTGCGACAACGTACCCAACCCCGAGCAGCGCCGGCTGACCTGCGCGCAAGCCCTTAGCGAAGGCGCCGCGTATCATCTGACCTGGTTGAACCAGTACTACTCGCAGGTCTTCGTCAACAGCTGGAAATCGGGGGGTTGCTTCACCGAGATCAGCCGCTCGATGGGCTACCGTCTGCAGCTCGACGGCGTGAACCACTCCACTGTCGCCAGCAAAGGCACCACCGCCACGGTCACCGTGAACCTGCGCAATGTCGGCTGGGCACGCATGTTCTCCAAGCGGCCGCTCGTGGTGACGCTGCGGCACAAGGCCAGCGGTGCCACCATTGCCGGCTCAGGCGGTGACCTGAGCAGCGTGGCCGCTGGCGCGTCCACTCAGGTCGCTGTCAATGTGAGCATCCCCGCCGGGGCTGCCGCAGGCGAGTACGAGGTGCAGATCGGCGCACCTGACATCTGGTCCACCACCGCCAGTGATGCACGCTTCGCGGTGCGCTTCGCCAATGCCGACACCGGTGCCCAGACCTGGAACGCCACTGCCGCGCGACTCACCTCAGGCACCACGCTGACGGTTCAGTAGCGCCCTGACAGCACGGCGGCAATGCCTCGCTCCCGAGGCATTGCCGCCAGCCCGCGTTCGAGCCTTCGCGGCCATGAGCCCACAGGCTCGACAGCCAACGCGCGACTTGCGAAGTGCCTTGAGTCGGCCTCGTTTCTGAGGCCTCGGTCGGCCCGCTTCAATCACGCAGGTGCTTTTGCGCCCCCGTGTTCGCCATGCATACTTGGCAGCTTGCAGCGCAGTCGAGAAGCTCAATGAAGATCGCAATCCACGGGCCGGAAGACGGTTTCTTCAGCGTGGTTTGGATCGACTACTGCAAGCGACAGGGCTTGGACCACAAGCTCGTGAACTGCCGCGCCTCCGACATCGTGGACCAGGTGACCGACTGCGAGATCGTGATGTGGCAGCACACGCACTTCGAGGTTCCCGACAAGTTGATCGGCAAGCAAGTGCTGGCAGCGCTCGAGCAGTCAGGGAAGACGGTCTTTCCCGATCATCGAACAGGCTGGCACTTCGACGACAAGGTTGCTCAAAAGTATCTACTGGAATCGATCGGCGCGCCCATGGCACCGACCGTTGTGTTGGTCGACGAGCGCGAAGCCCATGCGTGGGCTGCCGCAGCCAGTTATCCCAGTGTCTTCAAGTTGCGCAGCGGTGCCGGAGCAACAAACGTCCGCCTCGTGCATAGCGCGGCAGACGCGCATCGTCTGGTTGCCAAGGCCTTTGGCCCCGGCTTCAGCCAGCACAACCCGATGGTGGATCTGAAAGAGACCTTGTACAAGCACGGCAAAGGCAAAGCGACGACTTATGACATCCTGCGGAGCGTCCGCAGGTTCATGACCTCGACACCATTTGCGCGGAAGTCCCCACGCGAACGATCCTATGTGCTGTTTCAGCAGTTCTTTCCTGGCAACCTATTCGACATCCGCGTGGTGGCGATCGGAGACCGGGCTTGCGCGGTCAAGCGGATGGTCAGGCCTCACGACTTCCGGGCCTCGGGGAGCGGCCTGTGGCGTCACGCCCGTCAAGAGATCGACGAGCGCTGTGTGCGCATCGCCTTCGACACGACGCGGCGGCTCGGCATGCAGTGCATGGGTTACGACTTCGTCTTCGACGGCGGCGGGAATCCACGAATCATCGAAATGAGCTACGGATTCCCAGTCGACATCTTCCGCGACTGCCCGGGTTACTGGGATGACGCTCTTCGCTGGCACGAAGCGAAATTCCTGCCGGAAGAATGGATCGTCGACACAGTGGTTGCTCAACACCGTTCACGCGGACCTGCCCCGCGACAGGCTGGACGATGAAACCCCATCGGGTCTACCTCCGGTGCGCTGGTGCAAGGGCTGTGGACGCGAGCACGTCGCTCTGAGCCCGTTCGTCCCATCAGCGCGCTGCCTGGTGTGGGCCGGTGCCCCCCGCGAATTGGGGGGCGGCAAGCACAGCGCGACACCCTAGGCGCACCATGGCACCGGGTCTGCACTGTCGATCCACGGATAGGCTGGTTCGCCCGAGCCTGCTGCAGGGAAGGACGCATGGCGATGATCAAGTCCGCTGCAAGGGCCGATGCGGCGCCCATCGCTGACCTCGGCCTGCCACGCATCGACCTGTCAGTGTGGATTGGCCTCGTTGCAGCACTGATGCTGCTGCGCGCGTTACCCGCACTCGCTCCGGCGCTGAGTCCGGACAGCTTTCAATACCTCAGCACAGCAACGAACATGCTGCAGGGCCTGTTTGGGTATACGTCCTTGATCCACTACGACGTGGAGCGCTCCTTCGGCGTGGTGCCGGCGCCAATGGTGACGTTCGCCATGGGGTACCCGATCCTCATCAGTGCGATCAGCCTCTTTGGCGTGTCGCTCCAATCGGCCGCACTAATTGTCAGCGCCACATCGACCGTGTCTTGCGTGCCGGTCCTGGCCTGGGTCGCCAGGCGAATGGGCCTCACGCGAGTATTGTGCAACGCGGTCATCGGTTGCTTCGTCATCAACGGCGCGGTCGTCGAATTCGGCGGATCCGCGCTTTCCGAGGCGCCGTTCGCACTGTGCCTGCTGCTCGGCACGGCCTTGCTTGTCCATGCCGCAGATGCATCGAATCGTCAGGCATGGCTCCGCTGGATCGCTGCAGGCTGCGCGTTTGCAGCTGCCTATTTCATTCGCTACGCAGGCCTGTTCTTCATCGTGGCCCTGGCGATCCTGACCGTGCGCCATGGTTTCGCCGGACATACGGCACGCGCGCGCGGTCATGCGACCGCGCTAGGCGTGTCAC
>CAVZEK010000049.1:0-12837 GCA_963774185.1 uncultured beta proteobacterium | reverse complement strand
CCGATCTGCGTGATCGATCCGCCGTCGTTGTCCATCGTGTGCAGGTTGAGCACGCGCTCACGCTCGTACTCGTCGAGCGCGAAGTACGGCTGCGTGCCCACCGCCTGTGTGGTCTTGGTCTTGGTCTGGCGGTTCGACGCGAACACGAAGCCGCCGCCGGGCAGGTAGTACGGGTCGACGTCGTCGTCGGCGGTCGAGCTGGTGATGCGGCGGAAGCTGCCGCCGGTGAAGCCGCTGGCGGGCAGCGTGTACTCCCAGATGTTCCAGCGGCCCGTGCAAGCGGCTGACCCGATGGCAGCGTTGTTGCCGGTCGGGCAGTTCATCGCAAAAACGATCTTCTTGCCGTCGTACGACACCTCGGGGTCGGACACGTCGCCGACGTCGCGGGTGTAGCCGGACGTCAGGTTGTGCTCTGGCGCGCTGGGCGACGACTTCTCGCGGATCATCAGGTCGCCGCCGGCGGCGAACGGTGCACCGTCGGTCGGGTTCATGCCCAGCGTATTGACCCGCTTGGCGTACGCGATCGGCACGTCGCCGTTGACGGCCACCGTGTCCTCGCTGCTGCCCGAACCCGAGCACGCGGCCAGCGCGCCAGCAGCGCCGCCAGAGTGCCGAGCGCGAGTGCCGATCGGTTGAAGTTGTGCGATGTCATGACCGCCTCCTTGAGTGTTTTCAGGCTCTTCTCGAACTCATTGCCGGGTAACGCCTCGCGTCCTGGCGGCCTGCGGCCGCCAATCCGGAGGAGAAATGCAAGGTCCCGGTGGCATCGACGACCACGGCGTCGACGCCTGGCTGCGACTCGACCAGCCGCATGCCACGCGCAAGCCCCATCACGAACACGCACTTCGAGAGGGCTTCGCTGGTCAGTCCATCGGCGGCGAGGATCGTCACGCTGTGCAGTGCACTGGGCGACGTCCCCGTCTTGGGGTCGATCAGATGGTGGTGGCGCACGCCGTCGCGCTCGAAGAAGCGCTCGTAGTCGCCCGAAGTCGAAATCGAGGTGTCCTGCAGCGGCAGCACGGCCACCACACGCTTCGGGTCGCGCGGATCGCGGATCGCGATCGACCACGGGCGGCCGCGACGGTCGCCCATCACATGGCTGTCGCCACCGGCGGCCACCACCGCATGACCGATGCCCAGGCGCTTGAGGATCGCGATGCTGTTGTCGACCACGTGACCCTTGGCGAAGCCGCCGAGGTCGATGCGCACGCCTTCGCGCGCAAAACGGATCGTGCGCGCCCTTGGCGTCGAGCATCAGCTGCTGCCAGCCCACGGTCTGGCGGGCCTGTTGCAGCGTCGCCGCGTCGGGCGCGATGCCTTGCCGGTAGTCGTACAGGTGGCCGACGCCCGCGTACGTGATGTCGAACGCGCCGTCGGACAGCCGCGAGAACGTCAGCGAGCGCTCGATCAGGCCGAACATCTCGGCGCCGATCGGCACCGCCGCGCTTGGCCGCTTCACGGTTGACCCGCGACAGCTCCGACTCGGCCTTGAACGGGCTCATCAGGCGGTCGATGCGGTGCATCTCGGCCATCACCGCGTCGATCGCGCCGCCTGGCCAGCGCTGGGTCTTCGCTCCATAACTCCACGTGAATCGCGGTGCCCATGATGGCTTCGTCGCGACGGAACCATTGGCCGCGCTCAGCCATGGCCACGGCCGCCGGCAAACCGGCATGCAGGGGCGCCGCCGGCAAGCCGGCGGACACCGGCACCCCCGGCAGGCCGGCGCACACCGGCACCGCCGTCAGGCCGGCGGGTGCACGCGAACGCAGCGTTGGCAAGGTCAATGGCATGGCGAAGGTTCTGTTGTGATGTCCATCGCCGCGCGCCGCACGGGCACACTTGCCCGCACTGCTCGAGGCCAGGGCATCTTCGCTGAGCCCCTCGCGGCAATTGCGTCAAGAAGTTGGCAAAGCGCTGCCGCCTTACGTGCCGACGCACAAGAAACGGCGCACCCCGCGAATGAGGGGGCGCACACCACACGTGACGAAACGCGTCAGGTCTGTGAGTGAAGGTGTGAACCGTGCAGTCCGCCCAAATTGGGCGCCCGACACACCTCATCGTTGCAGCTCGCCACCGGCGAGCCAGGCTGCACCACGCCGATACAGCGCCTCGACCGCTGCACCCTTGAGCATCGGCATGTCGAGCTTGACCTGGTAGCCGATGCGCTGCTGGATGTAGGCCAGGTGCCGGTAGCCTTCGGGCAGCGCGGCCAGCGCCTGCGCGTCGAGCGTCAACGTGGCCGACCGGGTCGACCGGGTCGATGCGGTCCTTTTCGTAGATCGGCTGCCGGTGCAGCAGCTTCCATTGACCCTGATGGCGCAGCACGAAATCGTAGAAACGCCCGGTGCACACGACGTCGCACAACACGCCGTCCACCGGGCCGCGCTGCGAGATCGTCATCTTGGTCTGCGCGACCGCACGATCGCCGGCCAACTCGATCGCCGAGCCGCCCAGGAAGTGCAGGATGCTGACGCCCTTGGCCCAACCTTCCTGCGTGACTCGGATGAACTCGGCGAACGGGCCTTGGAACCAGGTGGCCATCATCACGCCATCGGGGTGCCACACAGTGGCAAAGCGCTCCCAGTCGCCAGCGTCGCGCCACACCGCCCAGCGCTCGATCAGGCGGCGGATCTCCAATTCGTCGGCTTGCATCGCGGGCCTTTCAGGGGCGCGGCAATCGCGCGTTCAATCGGCGTATTGCCCGGCGGCGCGGATCAGCGCACCCCATTTCTCGATCTCGGGCTTCAACCAGCTGCGCAGGCCTTCGGGCGTCTGTTTGGCCTCGGGCACGATGTCGCCGCCGAGCTCGGCCATGCGGGCGGCCACTGCCGGATCCTTCAGTGCCGCGCGCAACGCGGCATTCACCTTGTCGATCGCGGCCGCCGGCGTGCCCTTGGGCGCGTAGATGCCGTGCCAGACCATGACCTCGAAGCCCTTGAGGCCCGACTCGTCGAGCGTGGGCGTGTCGGGCAGCGACTTGATGCGTTCCTTGGTCGTCACGCCGTACAGCTTGACGGTGCCGGCCTTGATGTGCGGCAGCGTCTGCGTGGTCTGGTCGCACAGGATGTCGACCTGTCCACCGAGCAGCGCGTTGAGAGCGGGCGCCGTGCCCTGGTAGGGAATCGCCGTCAGCTCGGTCTCCAGCGTCTTCTGAAAGAGCATGCCGCACAGCTGCGAGACGGCGCCCAGCCCGGCGTGCGCCAGCGTCAGTTTCGACGCGTTGGCCTTCACGTAGGCCACCAGCTCCTGCGCGTTCCTGGGCGGCAGGTCCTTGCGGCCGAGCAACGTCATCGGGACGTCGACCACCTGACCGATGTATTCGAAGTCGGTCAGCGGGTTGTACGGCAGCTTGCGGTACAGGCCCGGCGCGGTGGCCATGCCGTTGTGGTGGATCAGCAGCGTGTAGCCATCGGGTGCGGCCTTGGCCACGTAGTTGGCGGCCAGCGTGCCGCCGGCGCCTGTCTTGTTCTCGACCACCACCGACTGGCCCAGCGTCTTGGCCATCGCCGCACCCAGCGTGCGCCCCACCACGTCGGTGGGCCCGCCAGCGGCGAACGGCACCACCAAGGTGATGTTGCGCGACGGATAGGCCTGCGCGCTGGCCAGCAGCGGCAATGCGGTGAGCAGCGCTGCGCCGAGTGCCGCGCGAATTCGTTGCATCATGGGGACGGACTCCTGGTGTCGTCGGGTGGCATCAGCTCGGAAATCTCGATCAGATTCAGGTCGGGGTCGCGCACGTAGACCGAACGCAGCTGGTGCGTGGCCCCGGTGCGCAGCACCGGCCCTTCGACAATGGCCACGCCTTCGGCGCCCAGCCGCTCGATCACCTGGTCGAGCGGTCGGTCGGCGATGAAGCACAGATCGAGCGCGCCAGGCACCGGCAGGTGCGCCCTCGGCTCGTATTCACGGCCGCGGCGGTGGATGTTGATCTTCTGATTGCCGAAGCGCAGCGCCTGGCGTTCGCCGGCAAAGGTCTCCAGCCGCATGCCGAGAACGCGCGTGTAGAAATCGATGCACGTCGGTGCATCGATGGTGGTCAGCACCAGATGGTCGAGGTGGTCGATCACGGTCGCGACGCGTGTGGGGTTGGCGGCCATCGTGCCATCGACCACTGCCGCGGCGCCTACGGCCGAACCCGCAGCCGCGGCGCGTCAGCGGTCGGGTCGATCGCGCAGCGGCGGCTCAGGCCAGAAGGCGAGTCACCGCGGGTGCATCGGCGATCGCCCACACCCGCGCGGCCAGCGCCCGCATCTCGTCCTCGCCGGCCGCACCGCCGTAGCCCGCCAGGCGGATCGCCTTGTCCTCGAGCTCGCCGCGCGTGAGGGTATTGCCGGGGTCGCCCTTGGGCTCGTCGACGCGCGCACTCAGGCGACGGCCGTCGCGCGTGACGACGCTGACCTTGCCGATCCAGCGTGCCGGGTAGGCGGCGTCGACCTCCGGGTCGAGCACCATCTGCACGCGCTCGCGGAACGCGCGCGTGGCGGGATCGCGAAAGTGCGCGTCGAACTCGGCCAGGCCGGCGCGGCCGTGCTGGGCCACCATCGCGAGCACCGTGCCCATCGAGAACTTGGACTGGTGCACCGTCTGCGGATCGGTCACCGGCCCCAGCACGTCGATCGCGCCCTGGTGCACCTGCGCGGTGACGCCGGCGATGTCGCAGGCAGCCAGGCGCTGCTCGCGCATCAGCCGCAACAGCGCATCGGCCGCCGGGTGCGTGTGGCGGCACGACGCGTGGAACTTGAACGACGTCTCGGCGGTCGCCCAGCGCGTGCCGAGACGATCGGTCAGTCGCGCCGGATCGGCATCGCTCGACATGCCGGCAGCCATGCCGCGCGCGCCCTCGAGGATGCGGCTCGCGCCGGTGAAGCCATCGGCCGCGAGGTGGGCGGCCGCTGAGGCCGGCCGCGGCGGCGTGCGCGGTGTGCAGCTGCTTGGAATCGGCCGCCTCGCGCAGGAACTCCCACAGCCCCGCCGACTGCGTGCCCGCCGAGCCGAACGCATGCGTCATCTGCTCGGGCGTCAGCCGCAGCAACTGGCCCACCGCGGCGGCGGCCGCCAGCGTGCCGGCGGTGCCGGTGGTGTGGAACACCTTGTAGTGCGAGCGGCCGAGAAACTCGCCGACGCGGATGCCGACCTCGTAGCCGGCCACCGCGGCGGTGAGCAGCTCGCGGCCCGAACGCTGCATCGCCTGCGCCACCGCCAGCGCCGGCGGAAACACCACCGCCGCCGGATGGAACACCGAGCCGTTGTGCACGTCGTCCTGCTCGGCCACGTGCGACGCGGCCGCGTTGATGGCCGCAGCCACCAGCGGGCTCGAGCCGCGGCGGTGGATCAGCACCTCGCTCGGGCCGTCGCCGGGCCCTTGCGCCAGCATGAAGCGCGCGATCGCTTCGACCGGACGCGCGCCCTTGCCGGCCAGTGCCGAGCCGATCCAGTCGAGCAGCAGGTCCTGCGTGCGCGCGATCACCGCGCCCGGGATCGCGTCGAAGCGCAAGGTGGCGGCGAAACGTGCGAGTTCGACGCCGGGGGAATCGGGTGCCATCTGTGGACCTCCTGCCGTCACACCACGCCGTCGCGGTGCCAGCGCGCGACCGTGGCATCGTCGAACCCGAGCTCGGCGAGCAGCGCATCGCTGTGCGCGCCGAGCGCCGGCATGGCATCCATGCGGGCCTCGAACGACGCGGGCAACGCCGGCGGCATGAGCGCGGGAATCGGGCCCGACCGGCGAGGCCACCTCGGTCCAGCGGCCGCGCGCCGCCAGCTGCGGATGCGCCCACACCTCGCGCATGCCGTTGACGTGCGCGTTGGCGATCTGCGCCTGCGTCGAGGCGCTGCACGACCTGCTCGCCGCTCAGGCTGGAGAACACCTCGTCGATGATCGCGGCCAGCGCGTCGCGCGCCTGCACGCGCCGCGCGTTGCTGTCGAAGCGCGGATCGCCGGCCAGCTCGGGCCGCTGCAGCACCTTGGCGCAGAACGCCTGCCACTCGCGCTCGTTCTGCAGGCCGAGCATCACCGTCTTGCCGTCGCCGGCGGGAAACGGCCCGTACGGAAAGATGGTCGCGTGCGCGGCGCCGGCGCGCGGCGGCGGCGGCGCACCGTCGTAGGCGTAGTACAGCGGAAAGCTCATCCACTCGACCATCGACTCGAGCATCGACACGTCCAGCCGCACGCCCTTCCCGCTGCGCCCGCGCTCGATCAGCGCCGCGAGGATGCCGCTGTAGGCGTACATGCCGGCGGCGATGTCGGCGATCGAGCAGCCCGCCTTGGCCGGCTGCTCGGGCGTGCCGGTGACCGACAGGAAGCCGGCCTCGCTCTGGATCAGCAGGTCGTACGCCTTCTTGTCGCGGTACGGCCCCGGGCGCTCGGGGTCGTCGCCGTAGCCGGAGATGTCGCACACGATCAGACGCGGCCACTTGGCGTGCAGCGTGTCGAACGAGAGGCCCAGGCGCGCCGCCGCGCCGGGCGCGAGGTTCTGCACCAGCACGTCGGCGCGCGCCAGCAGCGCACGAGGATCGCGCGGCGCCTGCGCGTGCTTGACGTCGAGCGTCAGGCTCTCCTTCGAGCGGTTGGTCCAGACGAAGTGCGACGCCAGGCCGTTGACGCGCTCGTCGTAGCCGCGCGCGAAGTCGCCGACGCCGGGACGCTCGACCTTGATGACGCGCGCGCCGAGGTCGGCCAGCTGGCGCGTGCAGAACGGCGCGGCGATCGCGTGCTCGAGCGTGACGACGGTGATGCCCTTGAGCGGCGGCATGTCAGGCAGTCACTTCAGAACGATCGCGGCAGCCCGAGCACGTGCTCGGCCACGTAGCTCAGGATCAGGTTGGTCGAGATCGGCGCCACCTGGTACAGCCGCGTCTCGCGGAACTTGCGCTCGACGTCGTACTCGCGCGCGAAGCCGAAGCCGCCGTGGAACTGGATGCAGGCGTTGGCCGCCTCCCACGACGCCTTGGCGGCCAGGTACTTGGCCATGTTGGCCTCGGCGCCGCACGGCTCGTGCGCATCGAACAGCTCGCACGCCTCGCAGCGCATCAGGTTGGCCGCCTCGACCTCGATGTAGGCCTCGGCGATCGGGAACTGCACGCCCTGGTTCTGGCCGATCGGGCGGCCGAACACGACGCGGTCGTTCGCGTAGGCGGTGACGCGGTCGATGAACCAGCGGCCGTCGCCGATGCACTCGGCGGCGATCAGCGTGCGCTCGGCGTTCAGGCCGTCGAGGATGTACTTGAAGCCCTGGCCTTCCTGGCCGATCAGGTTCTCGGCCGGGATCTCGAGGTTCTCGAAGAACAGCTCGTTGGTCTCGTGGTTGACCATGTTGGCGATCGGCCGCACGGTCATGCCGTGCTTCACCGCGTGGTGCAGGTCGACCAGGAAGATCGACAGCCCTTCGGTCTTCTTGGTCACCTCGGCCAGCGGCGTCGTGCGCGCCAGCAGGATCATCAGGTCGGAGTGCTGGATGCGCGAGATCCACACCTTCTGGCCGTTGACGACGTAGCGGTCGCCGCGGCGCACCGCGGTGGTCTTGATCTTGGTCGTGTCGGTGCCGGTGGTCGGCTCGGTGACGCCCATCGACTGCAGGCGCAGCTCGCCGCTGGCGATCTTGGGCAGGTAGCGCTGCTTCTGCGCGCGCGAGCCGTGGCGCAGCAGCGTGCCCATGTTGTACATCTGGCCGTGGCAGGCGCCGGAGTTGCCGCCGGAGCGGTTGATCTCCTCCATGATCACCGACGCCTCGGTGAGGCCGAGCCCCGAGCCGCCGTACTCGTGCGGGATCAGCGCCGCCAGCCAGCCGGCCTTGGTGAGCGCATCGACGAATGCCTCGGGGTAGGCGCGCTGCGCGTCGACCTGGCGGTGGTACTCGTCGGGAAACTGCGCGCACAGCGCGCGCACCGCGTCGCGCAGGTCACTGGAGATTGGGCAGTGTTCATCGACATGCGGGTTTGGGTCTCACGCCAGTTCGGCGCCGGCCTGCATCGCCAATGCGCCCTGCTGGTTGCGCGCCCACAGCGCCGCGCTGCGTTCGCCGTCGAACCGGCCGCAGACGTCGAACGGGTGCAGGTCGAACAGCGGCGACTTGGCGGTGAACGAAAAGCTCTTGACGACCGCGTGCGGCCGCTGCCGGCGCAGCAGGTCGACCAGCAGCGTGGCGATCAGCGGGCCGTGCACGATCAACCCCGGATAGCCCTCGACCTCGGTGACGTAGCTGCGGTCGTAGTGGATGCGGTGGCCGTTGAAGGTGAGCGCCGAGTAGCGAAACAGCAGGACCGGGTCGGGCACGATGCGGCGCGAGAAGGTCTCGTCGATCGGCGCCGCCTGCGGCGCGGGCGCTGCCGCAGCCGGGCTGACGGCGCGTCGCGGTAGACGATGTCGTGCTCCTCGACGATTGCCACGCCGCGTGCGCATGAGATCTCGTGGCCCACCGTCACGAACACGAGCGCACCGCTGCGCCCGCTCTTGGCGTCGACGCGCAAGATGCGCGACGTGCGCGTGATCGCATCGCCGACTTGCAGCGGCTGCTGAAACTGCAGCCGCCCGCCGGCCCACATGCGGCGCGGCAACTCAATCGGCGGCAGGAAGCCGCCGCGCTGCGGGTGGCCGTCGGGCCCGAGCGTCGACTGCCTGGCCAGCGGCGCGAAGAACAGCCAGTGGGCCAGCGGCGGCAGCGTCGCTGCCCGAACCCGCGGGCGGGTCGTCGCGATCCAGCGTCGCGGCCAGCCCGTTCAGCGCCGCGGCAGTCACCAGATCGTTGCGCTGCTCGGTGCGGCCGATCCAGCCGCGCCAATGTGCGAGATCGTCGTTTGAGATGGCGGCGGCGCTCATGGGCGTGAACGAAGGCAGGCAGCTTGCGCTCGGCGCGGGCAAGCCGCGACCGGATTCTCCGTCACATCAGAGACAGCCGTTTCACTCTGGGACATGCGCTTCGCCGCGCGGCACCCGCCACGCTACACCGTGCGTCCGCCGTCGACCGGAAACTCCACACCGGTGATGAACTCCGCGTCGTCGCTGGCCAGATAGACCGCGGCACGCGCGATGTCCAGCGGCGTCGACAGGCGCCCCATCGGGATGGTGGCGATGAACTTCTTGCGGTTCTCCGGCGAGTCGGGCATGCCCATGAACTGCTCGAGCAGGCCGGTGGCGCCCATCACCGGGCAGATCGCATTGACGCGGATGTTGTCGCCGCCGAGCTCGACCGCCAGCGACTTGCTCATCAGGTTGACCGCGCCCTTGCTGCTGTTGTACCAGGTGAGGCCCGGGCGTGGCCGGATGCCGGCGGTGGAGCCGACGTTGAGGATGACGCCGCTTCTCTGCTTACGCAGGATCGGCACCACCGCGTGGGTCATGTGGAAGATCGACTTGACGTTGATCGCGTACAGCTTGTCGAAGGTGGCCTCGTCGACGTCGAGCAGCGGGCCGTTCTTGTGCGACCAGCCGGCGTTGTTGACGACGATGTCGAGCCTGCCGCCGAAGGCCTTCAGGGTCGCCGCCACCAGCGCATCGATGTCGGCACGCTGCGTGACGTCGCACTTCACTGCCAACGCCTGCGGGCCGAGCGGGCCGGCCACGTCTTTGGCGCCCGCCTCGTTGATGTCGGCCAGCGCCACCTTGGCGCCTTCCTTGACGTACTGGCGGGCGATCTCGGCGCCGAAGCCACTGGCCGCGCCGGTGACGATGGCCACCTTGCCTTGCAGTCTCATGGTGTGTCTCCTTGCGGGCCGCCTAGGGCGGCGGCCGGGTGTGAACCCCGAGATGGTATTGCACACGCCGCTCGAGGAGCAGACCACCGATCCGCAAACGCGAAGGCCGCTCGACACGAGCCTTATGATCTGATGAGCAGATGCTTCAGATCATCAACCCGGTCGTGATCGGCGGCGGCCTTGCGGCCATCGTCTTCTTCGGCATCCTCGGCTTTCTCGCACTCGGGCGCCACATCGGGCAGCGCGCCATCATGCGTCATGGCGACGCCGGCCTGGCCAGCGCGGGCTCGCTCGAGGCCGCGGTGTTCGCGCTGCTCGGGCTGCTGATCGCGTTCACGTTCTCGGGCGCCCTCACGCGTTTCGACGTCCGCCGCGCCCAGGTGGTGGATGAGGCCAACGCGATCGGCACGGCGTATCTGCGCATCGACCTGCTGCCGCCGGCCGTGCAGCCGCGGCTGCGCGAGACCTTTCGCAACTACGTGGACGCACGGATCGCGACCTACCAGAAGTTGCCCGATCTGCAGGCTGCCCAAGGGGAGCTGGCACTCTCGCAAGCGTTGCAGGCAGACATCTGGGCCCAGGCCGTCGCTGCCACGCGTTTGCCCGAGAGTCGCAGCGGGACCGAGGTGCTGCTGATGCCCGCGCTCAACCAGATGTTCGACATCACGACCGTGCGCCTGGCGGCCACGCAGATGCATCCACCGGCCATCGTGTACTTGATGCTGGTCGGGCTCTCGCTCGCCTCGGCGCTGCTCGCCGGCTACCAGTCAGCGGGCGACAAGGCCTACGACCGCGTGCACCAGCTCGGATTCGCGGCCATCGTCGCCTGCACCGTCTACGTGATCCTCGACATCGAGTACCCGCGGCTGGGGTGGGTGCGCATCGATGCCGTCGACCAGGTGCTGGTCGGCGTGCGAGCCGGCATGAAGTGAAGGCGGCGATCGGGATCGCCGCCTTCGTCTCGTCGTGGCCGCCTTCGTCTCACGGCAAAAACGACACCGTATCCATCAACGCGCACCAGTTGCGCAAATCGTCGGTGGTGATGCCGACCCCGCCCGGCGCCGGAGCCAGCGTCGGCAGCCAGCCCTGCCGGGTGTGCAGGCCCGGGCCGATCGCAGTGGCCGCATCGATCGGCACGTCGTTGAAGTAGTGGCTGCGCGTGACGACCACTGCGATGCCGGCGGTGCGCGCTGCGGCCACGCCGCCCGGAGAATCTTCGATCGCCACCGCCTCCACCGCGGAGAGCCCCAGCGTCGACAAGGCAAGTTCGTAAGCTTCCGGGTCCGGTTTCTTGTGACGCACGTCTTCGCCGCAGATCAGCGCCTGAAAGTACTGCGGCCAGGCGGCGCCGAATTGAAGGTCCAGCAAGGCTTCGACGTTGACCCGGCTCGTGGTCGTGACGATCGCCTGGCGCAGGCCCTCGCGCCGCGCTTGTTCGATCAGCGGTGCGACACCCTCGCGCAGCGCCACACGCTGCGAACGCAGCCATGCCGCATACATCGTGTTCTTGCGCACGTGCAGCGCCTGCGCCAGCGCCAGGCGCTCGCCCGCCAGCACCGGCGCGTCGGAGCGGCGGGACATGTCGTGCAGCAGGCGCTCGCGTCCCCCTGTGACACGCAGCAACTCGCCATAGCGGCGTTCGTCCCAGCGCCAGGGCAGGCCCATCGCCTCGAAGGCCTGATTGAACGCTACACGATGCCCATCGCGCTCGGTCTCGGCGAGCGTGCCGTCGACATCCCACAGAATCGCTTTCAACATGGTGACGCTATCGGGTGGCGAGGTCTTGATCGGCCAGCACGAACGAACGAATGTCCTGGAACGACGAGAACACGCGGTGCGCGCCGTCAATGGTGAGCGCGTCGCGGCCGCCATAGCCCCAGGTCACGGCCCAGGCGGCCACACCGGCAGCGCGTGCGCATTCGATGTCGATGGTGGAGTCGCCCACGTGGGCGGCCCGCGCGACCGGCACATCGAAGCGTTCGAGCGCGTGGCGCAGCGGCCCGGCATCGGGCTTGCGCGTGGCCAGCGTGTCGCCGCCGATCACCAGCGAGAAATGAGGCGTCAGTCCAGATCCGTCGAGCACCTGTCGTGCAAAGCGCTGGTGCTTGTTGGTGATGCAGACCAGCTGCACGCCTGCATCGAGCAGCGCCTGCAAGGTTTCGGCGCAATCCGGATACGGCCTCGCCGTGGTGCCGGCCGTGTCGGCATAGTGGGCGTTCATGCGCTCGAGCATCGCGTCCAGGCGCAGGCGTTGCAGCGCGTCGGGTTGCTCGCACATCAGCTGCTCGCGCAGACGAGCGATCAGCACCTCGTGACCATGGCCGATCAGCGGCGTGAACGACGACGCCGGTCGGCGTGCGATGCCGAAGTCGTGCAACGTGCGATTGGCCGCCTCGGCGATCTCGCCGGCGGTGTCGACCAACGTGCCGTCCAGATCGAAGCTGATCAGTTCCTGCTGCATCGGCAGCATCATGCCGTGGCTTCGTCGACGCGCTGCGGTGCCGTACAGCAGGCCTGCACGCGATCGGCCAGTGCCATCGCGGTGAGCCCCAGATGCTCGAACAGAGCGCCCGCCGGCGCCGACTCGCCGAAGCCATCGACGCCCAGCGCCGCCACGCAGCCGTACTGGCCCCACCAGCGCGTGACCCCGGCCTCGACGCCGATGCGCGGCAGGTCGCGGCCCAGCACGCCGTCGCGGTACGCGCCGTCCTGCCGGTCGAACACGGTGCTCGACGGCAGCGACACCACGCGCACCGCCAGGCCTCGCTGGTCGAGCAGCTGCTGCGCGCCGAGCGCCAGCGCCACCTCCGACCCGGTGGCCAGGATCACGGCCACCGCGTCTTCGCGGTCGCTGAGCACGTAGCCGCCGCGCCGGACCGCCGACACCTGCTCGGCCGAACGCACCTGCGCCGGCAGCGACTGACGCGACAGCAGCAGCGCACTGGGCCGGTCGCGCCGCGTCAGCGCCTGCGTCCACGCCACCGCCGTCTCGGCCGCATCGCAAGGACGCCAGACATCCAGGTTAGGGATCAGGCGCAGGCTGGCGGCGTGCTCGACGGGCTGGTGCGTCGGGCCGTCTTCGCCGAGGCCGATCGAATCGTGCGTGAATACGTGGATCACGCGCTGCTTCATCAAGGCGGCCATGC
>CAVZEK010000048.1:0-8978 GCA_963774185.1 uncultured beta proteobacterium | reverse complement strand
GGTGCACGGTGGCCCCGGGGAACCGATGTCGCAGTTGATCGCCGCGCTGGCGCCGTTGACGATGCTGCTGGCCCTCGACAACGCCGAGCACCTGTTGGCCGACGTGGCGCGCCTTTGCCATGCGCTGCACGCCGCCTGCCCCGCGCTGCGCATCGTCGTGACCAGCCAGGGGCCGCTGAAAATCGCCGCGGAGCGGCTGCTCCGCGTCCAGCCGTTGGCAGTGCCCAATGCCGCGCTGCCGGCAGCACAGGCCCTGCAGTTTGGTGCGGTGGCGTTGTTCACCGAGCGCGTGCAGGCCATCGATGCCCGCTTCGAATTGAGCGACGCCAATGCACCTTCGGTGGTCGCACTGTGCCGGGCGCTCGACGGGCTGCCGCTGGCCATCGAGCTGGCCGCGGCGCGTGCACCGCTGCTCGGGGTGCCGCAGCTGCTGGCGCATCGATGGGCGAGCGGCTGCAATTGCTCACCGCCAACCGCAACCGCGCCGCGCCCGCGCGCCAGCGCACGCTGCGCGCGGCGCTGGAGTGGAGCCACGGTTTCCTGCAGCCGCACGAAGCGCGGGTGTTCAGGCGCTTGAGCGTGATGGCGGGCAGCGCATCGCTGGCGTTCATCCAGCAGGTGCTGGCCGACGCGACAGACGGTGGCGAACTCGACGCCTGGGCGGTGCTCGATGCACTCGACGCGCTAGTCGATCGCTCGCTGGTCGCGCTGTTGGCGCCAGAAGGGTCTGGCGACGGCGCGCCGCGCTATCGCCTGCTCGAATCACCGCACGCCTATGCATGGGAGCGGCTCGACGAGGCCGCTGAGCGGCCGACGCTGCAGTGCCGCCATGCGCTGTCGATGGCCACGATGTGCGACGACGGCTACGACGACTACTTCAGTGGCCGCATCGGCGTGGACGACTGGCTGCTGCAGTGGGCTCCCGACCTCGACAACGCGCGCGACGCCTTGGCCTGGGCTCGCGCCGCCGGCGATGCCCCGCACCGAGCTCGCCATCGCCGCCACGCTGTTGCGCGCGCTGCCGCCGTCGCTGCACGCCGAGCGCATGGCGCTGGCCGACGCCTGCGAGGCGCGTCTGGCCACCGCTGACGTGTCCGAGTCGCTGCGGCAGCGGGTTTGCGTTGAACTCAGCTGCGCCTGGGCCGACACGCAGAAGTTGCGCGCCCGCGATGCGGCGCAGCGCGCGTTGAGCCTGGCGCGGCGACTCGAGGCGACCGACCGTGCCGGCCATCGTTTCACGCTCTACCACGCGCTGTGTCGCTCGGCCAGCGCGCTGGCACAGGCGGGCGACATGGCGGCTGCGCATGCGCCGCTCGGTGAGTTGCAAGCGCTCGAGGATCCGGCCTGGCCGGCGCAACGCCTGCTGTGGGGTGCCGAGGCCGCCCAGGTGATGGCACGCCTGTGTGGCGATGCGCACGACACGCTGCGGCGCAGCCGACGCCTGGTGGCGCTGGATCGCGCGCGCGGCAGCGATGCGTCGATCGCGCTCGGCAACCTGGTCGACCACGAGCTCGCAGCCGGCGACGCGGCCGCCGCAGCGCGCAGCGGCGCCGCGTTGGTGGCCGCGCTGCAAGGCAGCCGCAACGAATACAGCCTGGCGTTCGCCCGCATCAACCTGTGTGCCGCCCACCTCGCCTTGGACGACCCGGTGCAGGCGCGGCCGGTGGCGCACGCGGCGTGGCCGCAAGCGATGCGATTCGAGTTGCAGCACCCCGCGGCCGCCTATCTGGCATTGCTGGCCGCACTCGAGCAGCGGCCCCGCGCGGCGGCGCGGTTGCTGGGCTACACGCAAGCGACCTATGCGGCGCGTGAAGAGGTGATCGAAGCCAACGAAGCCGCGGCAAGCACCCGCGCGCGTTTGTTGGCCACCGCGGTGCTTGGTGAGGCGGCGTTCGTGCAGGCGCACGCCGACGGTGCTACCTTGCGCGACATCGACATCGCCGAGCTCGCGTTCAGCCGCGATGACTGTTGAGCCGCAACGATCACATGCCATGACGGGCGACACGCCAGCCGCTGCGAACACCCGCACCGGGGAGCGCATCCTCGTGCTGCGCTATCGCTTCATCGGCGACACGCTGCTGACCGTGCCGTTCCTGCGCAACTTGCGCCGCGCCAAACCCGATGCGCGCATCGTCTGGGTGGTGGCGCCGGGTTCGGCCGACGTGGTGGCGGGCATCCCCTACGTCGATGAACTGCTGCATTGGGACCCGGTGACGCGCCACGCCGAAAGCCGCGGCACCCACAAGACCTGGCGCGACAAGCTGGCCTTCGTGCGCGCGCTGCGGCAGCAGCGCTTCGATCGCGTGTATGTGCTCAAGCGCTCGCTGACCAGCGCGTTGATCGGATGGCTGAGCGGCGCGCCGCGGCGCATCGGCTTCACCACAGAAGGGCGCGGCCTGCTGTTGACCACGCGCGTGCCCTATCGGCACGACCAGCACGAGGTGCAGAACTTTCTCGACGTGCTGCGCGCCGACGGCGTGGCGGTGCATGACGATCACCTCGAGGCCTGGCTCACCGCGGGCGAGCGGCTGTTCGCCAGCACCTTTCTGCATCGGCACGGCGTGGGGCCAGCCGACCGCCTGATCGCGATCCATCCTTTTGCCACCAACAAGCCGCGCGCCTGGCATGACGACAACTTCGTGGCGCTGGCCAACCGGCTGCAGGCCGAGCACGGTGGCCGCGTGATCGTGTTCGGCGGGCCGGGCGACGTGGCCGATGCGCAAGTGCTGCGCGAGCACATCAAGCCCGAGCCGATCATGGCGGTGGGCAACACCACGCTGCGCCAGACCATGGCGCTGCTCGAGCGCTGCGAACTGCTGGTGTGCAACGACAGCGGCATCATGCACCTCGGTGCTGCGCTGCGCCGTCCGCTGGTGGCGCTGTTCGGCCCGCAGTCGCCGGTGAAGTTCGGCCCCTGGGGCGAGCGCAGCTCGGTGGTCTACAAGCGCTTGCCGTGCAGCCCGTGCCGGCAGAAGTTCTGGCACGAGTGCGAGCCGTCGGCCCGCGGCAAGCCGGCGTGCATGGAGACCATCAGCGTGCCCGACGTGATCGCCGCCATTGCGCGGCACGCTGAAGCATCAACCGCTGGAGAGCCGCATGCCGACCCTACGAACCGACGACGGCGTCAACCTGTACTACGAGGAGGCCGGCAGCGGCACGCCGATCGTGTTCGTGCACGAGTTCGCCGGCGACCGCCGCAGCTGGGAGCCGCAGCTGCGCCACTTCTCGCGCACCCATCGCTGCGTCGCGTACAACGCGCGCGGCTATCCGCCCAGCGACGTGCCCGAGGGCGCCGCGCGCTACGTGCAGGAGCGCCAGCGCGACGATCTGGTTGCGGTGCTCGATGGCCTGGGCCTGCGCCAGGCCCACGTCGTCGGCTGCTCGATGGGTGCGTTCGCCACCCTGCACTTCGGCATGCAGCACGCCACGCATGCAACGACGGCGCGCGCGCTGTCGCTGACCGTGGTCGGCGTCGGCTCGGGTGCGCACCCGGCGGTGTACGCGCGTTCCAGCGCGAGTGCGTGGAGCGTGCCGCCACGATCCGGCGCGACGGCATGGCGCGGTTGATGGCCACCTACGGCCACGGCGCGTCGCGCATCCAGTACCTGAACAAGGACCCGCGCGGTTTCGCCGAATTCTCGGCCAGCTGGCCGCCCACTCGGCCGTCGGCTCGGCCTACACGATGGAGGGCTACCAGGGACAACGGCCGTGCCTGTACGACCTTGACCGAGCGCATGGCCGCCATCGACGTGCCGATGCTGATCGTCAGCGGCGACGAAGACGAGCTGTGCCTCGAGCCGTCGCTGCTGATCAAGCGCGTGGTGCCCAAGGCCGGTCTGGCCATCGTGCCGCGCACCGGGCATGCGGTGAACCTCGAGGAGCCGCTGCTGTTCAACCGCCTGCTCGACGATTTTCTGCATCAGGTGAGCCAGGGCAAATGGCTGGCGCGCGACCCGCGAACGAAGCCCGAATCCATCTGGGGGCCGGCCGGGGCGCCCGGTCGCGCGCTGAGCGCTGCCGGCGTCATCGAACCCGGTTGACGGCGCTGCAGCGGCCGCGAGCCACGGGCCAACGACCCCGCGTCGTCAAAAGAGCTTGGCGGTGTCGACGGCACTGAACACGATCTTCGTCAGCTCGTTGAGCTGGGCGGTCACGTCCGACGACGGCGGCGAACTCGCCTTCGCCGACGCCAGCAGGCGACCGCTGCTCGCGTCGGTGACGTTGCTGCTCATTGCGTAGCCGACGTTGGTGCGGCCACCACCCACCGGAGCCGAGACGCCGACGCCGGTGCTCACGCCACCCCCGCCGCCGCCGAAGCCGAAGCCACCGATGCCGAACGAGACACTCGACGGGCCGCTGACGCTGACGTCAGCCTGCGTCACGTAATGCGTCAGCACCGCCTTCGCGCCGGCGTTGCGTGCCGCGGGCAGGTACTGTTCGACGCCGAGTGGCCGTCCCGGCGCTTCGTTGGTGGTGTTGGGTGCCTCCACCGGCGTGCCGCCGCGCGCCCTGACCTCGGCGGCCATCTGGTCCTGGCAGATGTGCTTGATCACCGTGTCGTAAGCCTCGCAGGCGACCATCACGCGCGCGCCGCGCAGGCTGCCCGGCGCGAGTTGCGAATCGGACCATTGCGCATCCAGCCGCGTGGACGCGCAGCCGATCAGCAGCAGCGCGAGCGCGGCACCCGCCTGCACGACGAAACGTGGATGGTGAACCGCGGCGATGACCATGATCAAGCTCCTGCAGACGACCCGGCGAGCATAGAACCATTCGAGATCTCGGGTCACGCCCACACCGGAGGTCTCTCACAGCGTCCACGCACAACGTCCCGCACCGCGAGGCATTCTCGGGCGGCGCTCGGCCCTACTTCTCGACCAGCGCGGAGGCATTCGGCTCGGCCCCCTTGGCCTTGTCGGCGGCCTTGGCCGCCGGCGGCGCAGCCCGGTAGGACGCGCCATTGACCGTCAGGCCCTCGGCGGAGAACTTCGCTGCGCTGCTCTCGCCGACGCCCTTGACGCGATCGATCAGGTCTTGCCAGTTCTTGAACGTGCCCTTGCTGCGCTCGTCGAGGATCCTTGCCGAGATCGAAGGGCCGAGGCCCTTGACCGATTCGAGCTCGGCCCGCGTCGCCCGGTTGACGTCGACCGATGCAGCGAGACAGACCACGACGACGGCGGCCAGCAGGCCGGCCACGATGGCTTTGATCATGGTTGCTCCCTGCCGAAGCGAGTGAATGATGGGTCGGTGCCGGACCGCGCCGCCTGGGACGATCGCGGGGCATGAAGCTTACTGCGAGCGTGATCCGGCGCCACGCTCCACGGCCACTGCGCCGCGTGGCGGCTCTTCACACCCGATCGAGTGGGGCGCCGCGTGGAATGCCAGGCCCGGTCGGCGCGTAGACCGCAGGTTCTCCCACCCAGACGAAAAGGTTCGACCATGATGAAGAAGGGTTCGCTGTTCGCACTCGCCGTTTCTGCGGTTCTCGCCGCCGGCTGCGCAGGCATGGGTGGCGCCACGCCGGCCAAGACGAGCGACGGCGTGCTCGTCGGCGGCAACGGCATGACGCTGTACGTGTTCGACCGCGACGCCGCGGGTACGGGCAAGAGCGTGTGCAACGGTGCCTGCGCCACCAATTGGCCGCCGCTGATGGCTGCGTCGAGCGACTCGGCCAGTGGCGACTGGTCGGTCGTGACGCGCGACGACGGCGCCAAGCAGTGGGCCTACAAGGGCAAGCCACTGTACTTCTGGATCAAGGACCAGAAGCCTGGCGACCGCAGCGGCGACGGCTTCAACAACGTCTGGCATCTGGCAAAGCCCTGACGGAGATCGCGCAGCCGCGTGAACGAAACCACGCGTCTTGACCCGCACGCGCACTGACCGGCGCGCGGGCGGCGTCATTGCACCTCGAAGCGCCAGCTGTCGCCCGCCGCCACCACGTGCCCGCCGGTGGGCGGCGCGAAGTGCGTGCCGAACACCAGCGTGCGATCGCGTCGGCGTAGCGGCCAGAAAGTGCGCGCCGCGTGGCGCGCGCCGCGCGGGTCGTCGTCGAAGTTGCCGATGCGGTCGGGCTCGGCGCACTGCAGCGGGTGGTGCATCAGGTCGCCGGTGATCACCGCGCGCTCGCCGCCGACTCGATGCGCACGCTGACGTGGCCCGGCGTGTGGCCCGGCGTCGGCTCGAGCCATACCTCGTCGGTGAGCCGGTGGTCGGTGTCGACCAGCTCGGCCAGGCCGGCGTCGATGATCGGCCGCACCGAGTCGCCGAGCACATCGTCGGCGCGTCGGCACGGTCGTTGTCGCGGCCGTAGGCCGCGGCCGCGCGCAAGCTGTCTGCTGCGACCAGTGCTCCCACTCCTTGCGGCGCGAACAGATAGCGCGCGTTCGGGAACGTCGGCACCCAGCTGCCCGCCGACCAGGCGCGTGTTCCAGCCGACATGGTCGACGTGCAGGTGCGTGCACAGCACGGTGTCGATCGACTCGGCGGCGAAGCCGGCCTCGGTGAGGTGCTGCAGGAACGGCCCGTTGCAGCGCGTTCCAGGCCGGGCTGCTGCGCGTCTTGTCGTTGCCGACGCAGGTGTCGACCACGATGCGCCGGCCGGCCGATTCGATGACGAAGCAGTGGATCGACGCCAGCAGCTTGCCGTCGTCGTTGGCGAAATGCGGCTTGAGCCAGCCGTGCCGCGCCACCAGGTCGGGCGGCGGGTCCTTGAAGAAGAACCTCGGCGAGGTGGGCGTCGGACCGAGCTCGATCACCTGCGTCACGCGCACTCGGCCCACTTGCCAGCGCTTCATGCCAGTCTCCTCGATTCAGGCCGTTGGTTTGTAGCACGCTGCTGTGAGCCCTTCCGAACTGCACGCGTAGACTGGCGCCGCCAGACCTGCCTTCATGTCGCACGGCCTCGACCAATCCGAAATGCTGAGACTGCTGGGCTACAACATCGCCCAGGCAGCCATCCCGGCGTACCGGCTGTTCGACACCTTGATCGGGCTGCCGCTGGCTCTGCGCCAGGTGGAGTTCTCGATCCTCACGCTGGTGGAGACCAACGACAAGGTCACGCACAAGCGGCTGTCGACGGCGCTCGGCGTCGCGGCGCCCAATCTGACCATCGTGCTCGATCGCCTCGAGCAACGGCAGCTCGTCAAGCGCACGCGCAGCCCGCACGATGCGCGCATGCAATACGTCCAGCTCACGCCGAAGGGCCGCGCGCTTTACGTCAAGGCCAAGCAGCTGGCCGACACGATGGAGAGCGAGTTGCTGAGCCACTTCTCCGCCGGCGAACGCGCGATGCTGTTCGAGCTGCTGCAGAAGGTGGCGGCGCAGCGGCGCCCTTGAATCGCGCCGCGAGGCGCGCGGACGGGCGCCGGGAAACTGTTGCTGATCATATGGTTTTTGCTGGCACCGGCGGCGCCCAGTCCCACTCGTGGTCCCGCGGGAAAGCCCTATTGGCGCGGCAGCAAGTAGTTATCAATAGTAATCACATGCCTGCAGCGAACACGCGCGGCGGGATCTTGCCATCGGATCATTCAAGAGGAGACGACGATGCAACCGATGTTCGTGCGCACCGGTCTATCCCTGGCGCTGTGGGTCGGCGCGACCTTGCCCGGTCACGCCGCGCCAGCGGTGCCCTGCGATGCGCTGCTGGGATCGTTCATCGAGGGCGCCACGATCACCACTGCGCAGCTCAACCCGGCCAGCGCGAGGCTTGCCCGAGCACTGCGAGGTGCTCGGCGTGATCAACCAGCGCACCGGAATCGATGGACAGCCCTACGCGATCCAGCTCGCACCTCCGCATGCCCACCGCCTGGAACGAGCGCTTCTACTTCCAGGGCGGAGGCGGCACCGACGGCAACCTCGGCGCGCGACCCGCGCGCAGCTCGGCCAGGGCTACGCGGTGGTGTCGACCGACAGCGGGCACGACAACGTGGTCAACAACACGTCGCTTGCGGGCTGCTTCCAGTTCGCGCTTCGACCCGCAGGCGCGCAGCGACTATGGCTACAACGGGCCCGGCGCAGCGTGGCGGTGCGCCGCCAAGGCCATCATGAAGACGTATCTACCGCCACGCGCCGAAGTACTCCTACTTCGACGGATGCTCCGAAGGCGGACGCGAAGGACTGATGTTCTCGCAGCGCTATCCGAAGATGTTCGACGGCATCGTCGCAGGCAATCCCGGCATGGACCTGCCCAAGGCCGCGGTCGCCGAGGCGTGGGACTCGCAGGCGTTCGCTGCCGCGGCGCGCACCATGACCCCGTTCGGCAATCCCGACCTCGCGAGCTCCTTCACGACAACGGAGCTGGCGATGCGGTCGGCGACGCCATCCTCCAGGCCTGCGATGCGCAAGACGGGCTCGTCGATGGCATGGTGATCAACCCGCAAGCCTGTCGGTTCGACCCGCAGACGCTCGGCCCATCGGGCAGCGGACTCCTCTCGACCGCTCAGGTCACTGCCCTCGAAAAGGTGTTCGGTGGGGCGAAGGAACTCGACGGGCAATTCGCTCTACGCCGGTTGGTTCTGGGATCCGGGCGTGGCGGCTCCCGGCTGGCGCGTCTGGAAGATCGGGCCGCTCTTTCCCGCGCCGGGCAACACCTCGCTGAACACGACGCTCGGCGGCGGCGCCCTCCCGTTCATCTTCACCACGCCACCGAACTCGGCGACGGGGGGCACGGCCTTGAAGCCGAGCACCGTCAATCACGACGGCCGGCCCGAACCCGGGCTTCGCAGGACTCGACGACGCCTTCGTCCCCTGGGTGCTCAGCTTCAACATGGACTCTCGACGCGCCGAAGATCTTCGCGGCAACCGGGCCGTTCAAGGAGTCGGCGATGGACTTCATGGGCACTAGCTCGACCGACTACAGGGGTTCCGCACCGGCGGAAAGAAGATGATCGTGTACTCCGGGCCAGGCCGACCCGGTCTTCTCCACCAAGTACCACGAGCGCTGGTATCGCAGGCTGGTCGCGCGCAACGGCGGCCTGCACGAC
>CAVZEK010000047.1:0-26758 GCA_963774185.1 uncultured beta proteobacterium | reverse complement strand
TCGCGCCCGGCGTGTACGGGAATGCGACCACGCCATCAGTGTTGCCGACATAGAAGGTGTCGCCCAGCAGTGCCATGCCGAACGGCTGACTCAAGCCTTCGAGGAACGCCTCGCGCGTCTCGGCCACGCCGTCGCGGTTCGAGTCGCGCAACAGCGTGATCCGGTTCGGGCTCACGCCGACGGCGGCAGCGCGCTTCATCGTGCTGACCATGGCGTGCTCGAAGATCGACTTCGGCGGCCCGGGCATGAACAGCGCCTCGGCGACAGTGACGTCGCCATTGGGCAGCACGTGGATCCAGCGCGGGTGCTTGAGGCCGGCAGCGAATGCATTGACCTTGAGGCCGGGCGCTGCAACCGGCGTTTGGCCCGGCGCCCAGCCCTGGGCCGTGGGCATCTTGAGCGTGGGGATGCGGCCTTGCGGCCTTGCCGTGGGAATGTTCGGCGAGGCGCCGATCCGCCTGCTCACGCACGCTGCCTTGCAGCCGCCGCCACAGGATCGCCGCATCGCCGACCCGCGCGACCATCTGTGCGAATACGCTCGACATGCTCATGGCACTCTCCCTCTTGGGTGCGCATGGTATGCAGAAATTGTCGGGTCGCGCACAGCCGCTGCTGCACGCGAATGAGGCCTCAGCGCGTCGCAGCGAAGCCGAATCGGTTCATCGCGCCGAACCCTGGCATGCACGGGTGCGGCTCGAACCCCGTCCTGCAGTCGATCACCGCCGGCACGCCGGCCAGCGCGCGGGCGAGCGCGGCAGCCACCTCGCCCGGCTCGTCCACCGATTCGCCATAGCAGCCGAAGCCGCGCGCGATCGCCGCGTGGTCGGTGTCGGCGAGCGACGTGCCGAGCTCGAAGTCGAGCTGCTGGCGCTGGCCGGCGCGGATCACGCCCCAGGCTGCGTTGTTGTGGATCACCGTGATCACCGGCAGGCCGAGGCGGCGCGCGCTGTCGAGCTCCTGCAGCGTGAAGCCGAACGAGCCGTCGCCGGTGATGTTGAAGACGCGCCGCGACGGGTGCGCGAGCTGCAGCGCCAGCGCGTACGGCAGGCCGAAGCCGAGATGGCTCATGCCGGGCTCGTGGAAGCGCGTGCGGACGTCGTGCACCGGCGTCAGGTCGTTGCTCCAGAACGTGGTGTGGCCGCCGTCGAACACCGCGAGCGCGTCGGCCGGCAGCGCGCCGGCCAGCGCTTGCGCCAGCGCCGCCGGGTGCATCGGCGCGCCCGAGGTGCGGCGCCATCGCGGCGAGCTTCGCCGTCGTGCCCGGCACGCTCGCGGCGCAGCCCGTCGACCAGGCCGGGTTCGGCTCGCGGCGCGGTGTCGGCGCAGGGCCGAGGGCGTCGAGCAGGTCGATCGCCGCGGCGCGCGCATCGGCCTGCATGCCCACCGTGTGCAGCGCGGGTTCGCCGAGCGCCGACGGGTCGATGTCGACGTGGACGTGCCGCTGCGAGCGGCGCACAAAGGGCCCCAGTTCGTCCCACAGCCAGCTCGAGTGCCGACAGCCGAATGCGAGCACAACGTCGGCCTGCGCGAATGCGGTGCGCACCGGCTCGCTTGCGATCAGTCCGCCCTGGCCGATGAAGTGCGCGCTGTCGCTCGCCACGATGCCCAGTGCCATCTGCGTGGGCACCAGCGGTGCGTGAAGCAGTCGCGCGAGCTCGCGCAGTTCGTGTTGCGCCTGCGCCGCGACCGCGCCGCCGCCGGCCACGATCAACGGCCGCTGTGCGCTGCGCAACAACGCGACCGCCTCGTTCACTGCGGTGGTGGCCGGGCGCGGGCCCGCGATGCTGCGGTAGCGCGCGGGCGCGAGGTCGAACTCGTCGTCGGCGAACTCGCAGGTCTCGGCCAGCACGTCTTGCGGGATGTCCAGGTGCACCGGCCCCGGCCGGCCGCCGAGTGCCTCGCGAAACGCGGTGCGCACGAGCTCGGGGAGGCGCCGCGCGTCGTGGACCACCGCGCCCCACTTGGTGAGCGGCGCGAACACCGCGCGGGTGTCCATGTCCATGAACATGCCGCGGTGCGGGTAGGCCGCAGCGCGGTGCTGGTTGGTGGTGATCAGCAGCGCGGCGAGGTGGTTGTTGAACGCCACACCGGCGCCGGCGGCCAGGTTGATGCCGCCGGGCGCCATCTCGCCGAGCGCGACCGCGACGCGGCCGGTGCCGGCGAACATCGCGGCCGCCATCATTGCGCCCGATGCTTCGTGGCGCAGGCCCGTGAAGCGAACATCCGGGGTCTGCGACAGCGCATGCAGCAGCGGCGTCAGCTTGCCGCTGGCGATGCCGAACACATGGCCTACCTGTTCGGCGCGCAGGCCCCTCAACAGCGCCTGTGCGCCGGTCAGCCGCATACCCGCACCTCGCGCGTCACTCCTCGGCCTTGAATCCGGTGGCCTTGACGATCGGCGCCCAGTGCGCGATGTCGGCCTTGAGGATCGCCGCGAACTCCTCGGGCGACTGGTATTGCGCCACCAGCGCGTTCTTGGCGAGCGCCTCTTGCAACTCGGGCGACTGCAGGCCTTCGCGCACCTGCAGGTTCAGGCGCCTGACCACCTCCATCGGTGTCTTGGCCGGCACGAACCAGCCCAGCCACTCTTGCAGCGCGATGTCGGGGTAGCCTTGCTCGGCGAGCGTGGGCACCTCGGGGATGAACGGCGAGCGCTTGGCGCTGGTGAGCGCGAGCGAGCGCAACTTGCCGGTCTTGATCGATGGCAGCACCTCGCCGAGCACGTTGAAGCTCACCGGCACCTGGCCGCCGAGCAGATCCTGCAGCAGCGGCGCACCGCCGCGATACGGCACGCTGTTGAATTCGAACTTGGCCGAGCGCTGCAGCATCATGCCCGCGAAGTGGAGCGCCGAGCCGGCCGCCGGGATGCCATAGAGCGCGAGCTTGGGGTTGGCGCGTGCCCATGCGATGTAGTCCGCCACCGTCTTGATCTCGGCGGGCAGCCCGGGACCGGCCGTGAACGAGTAGACGTAGCCGCACAGCGTACTGACCGGTTGAAAGTCAGCCACCGGGTCGTACGGCAGCTTGCTGTAGATGTGCGGGTACAGCGACATGATCGAGCCGGGGATCTGCAGGATCGTCTTGCCATCGGGCGCGGCGCGCTTGACGTACTCCACCGCGATGCGGCCGCCGGCGCCGGGCCGGCTGTCGAGCACCAGCGATTCGGCATAACGCCCGCGCAGCTTCTCGGTCAGCGGCCGCGCCACCATGTCGCCCATGCCGCCTGGCGGAAAGCCCGAGACGACGAAGGCGCTGCCCGCGGCTTGCGCGCGCGCGATGCGGGGGCCGAGTGCCGCGGCAGACGCGGCGGCGGCGACGAACTGTCTGCGATCGAACATCCGGGGTCTCCTCGCGGCCCATGAGAGAGCGCTCTGGTCGCTTGCGACTGTAAGAGCAGCGGTGGTCCGTTCAGATGGACAAATCCGGCCTGACTGCCTACATTCCGGCATCCGTTGGAAGCGCCCGCTTGAGCACCGCACCGATCGCCATCGCCTTCCGCGAAGTGCGCCATTTTCAGCCCGAAGACTGCCTGCACGTGGAGCCGATCGCGGTGCGTGGCCGCATCCACGCTTGGACGATTCCGGCGCACCGCCACGACGGCCTGCATCAGTTCCAGTGGCTCAAGAAGGGCCGCGCCGAGCTCAACCTCGACGGGCGCAGCGCCGTCATCGAAGGACCGGCCGCGTTGATGATCGCGCCGGGCTGCGTGCACGGCTTCGTGTATGCGCCGCAGTCGCAGGGCTTGCAGGTGAGCGTGCCGACGAAGAGCATCGTGCAGGCGCTGGCCGACACGCCGATGCTGGCCGAGCGGCTGGCCGCGTCGGCGGTGATCACCGGGCTCGATGCGGCCGACGCCGCCGAGCTCGACCAGCTGTTCGTGCAGCTCAGTCGCGAATTCGAGCGCGATGCACCCGGACGCGTCGAGGCGCTGCGCTCGATGGCGCTGCTGATCGCGTTGTGGTTCGTGCGGCACCCGGCGCTGGCCGAACCGTCGCAGCGCACCGGTGTGCGCGACGCACTGGTGCAGCGCTTTCGCACGCTGGCGCAGGCGCACTGGCGCGAGCATCGCCCGGTGGGTTACTACGCGAAGGCCTTGAAGGTGACGCCCGACCACCTGAGCCGCGCCTGCCGTGCAGCCACCGGGCTGTCGGCGCTCGACCACCTGCACGAGCGGGTGGTTCAGGAGGCGCGCCGCATGCTGGCCTTCACCGAGCTGCCGGTGGCCGACGTCGCGCGTGCGGTGGGTTACTCGCAGGTGCCGTACTTCAGCCGCTTCTTCGCGCGCCGCTGCGGGCTGGCGCCGAGCGTCTACCGGCAGCGTGCTGCCGAGGGCCGTTCATCGGCACCGGCCGAGCGCGACCCGGTGGCGGCGTGACCTCCAGCTGCGCGGCGTCGCCCAGGATCACGCGCGCCGTGCGCTCGAAGTGCGCGCGCAGCAGCGCCACCGCCTGATCGGCGTGGCCGGCCACCGCCGCGTCGAACAGCGCCTGGTGCTCGCCCTTCACACCGCGCTTGCGCGCGAAGGCCTGCGGTGCCGACAGCCGCCGGTAGCGGTGGTGCTGGTCTGCCAGCTGGTCGCAGAAGGAGAGCAGCCAGCGCGAGCCGCAGCCACTGATCAACGCACGGTGGAAGGCGCGATGCAACGGCTCCCACTGCGGGTTGTCTTCGAAGCGGTCGTCACGCAGCGAGCGCGGGGTGCGCGCCAGGCGGTGGTGCGCCAGCACGAGTGCGTCTTCCCACTGCGCGCTGCGTGCGGCGATCGACTCGCGCAACGCGATCTCTTCGAGCCAGCAGCGCGTGCGCGTGATCTCGATCAGGTCGGCCGCGCTCACCTCGGCGACCGCGAAGCCGCGCTGCTCGCGGCGCTGCACCAGGCCGTCGGCAACCAGCCGGTTCAGCGCCTCGCGCAGCGGCGTCTGGCTGGTGGCGTGGCGCTCGCACAGCGCCTCGATCGCCAGCCGGCTGCCCGGCTCGTGCAGGCCCGCCAGCAGGTCAGTGCGCAGCTGGTCGTACAGCGTCGTGGCAAGCGTCGACGCGGTGCCGTTGGCGGCGATGGGTAGGGCAGCGGTGCGGGCCATGATGGCTTGCATTTTGTGCCTTTACGCTTTGAATTGCCAGTTTTGTATATAAACTGGCGGCATGGCTTCCCCCTGGATCGCGGCGCTGCGCAGCGTGGCGCTCAACGTGCCGGACCTCGCTGTGGCCGAGGCCTTCTACACGCGCACCTGGCATCTCGACGTGGCCGCGCGGCGCGATGGCGCGCTGTATCTGCGCGGCACCGGCAGCGACGCCTACCTGCTCGCGCTGCACGCCGGACCGGCGCCGGTGCAGATCCGCGCGGTGACGCTGCGTGTGCGCAGCGAGGCGGCGCTGCACGAGCGTGGCGGCGGCCGCGGTGCGCGCCGGTGGCCGCGTGATCGCGCCGATCGCGCCGCTCGACGATCCGGCCGGCGGCATCGGCCTCACCGTGCGCGACCCCGACGGGCGCTTGTTCGAGATCGTGCACGGCGACGCATTGCGCGCCGACCCCACCAGCGTGAAGGACCGGCCGCTGCGTCTGGCGCATGCCGTGCTCAACAGCCACGACGTCGCGGCGTCGCAGCGTTTTCTCGAAACCGCACTGGGTTTCACATTGGCGGATCGCACGCGGATCATGGCCTTCATGAACTGCAACAGCGATCACCACAGCCTCGCGCTCGGCGACACCGACAACGACGCGCTGAACCACATCGCCTTCCTGATGCCCGACCTCGAGTCGGTGATGCGCGGCGGCGGCCGCATGAAGGACGCCGGCCATGCGATCGAGTGGGGCCCGGGCCGCCACGGGCCGGGCGACAACGCGTTCAACTACTTCATCGGTCCGTTCGGCGAGGTGATCGAGTACACCGCCGAAGTCGAGCAGATCGACGACAGCTACCGCGTGCGTGGCCCGGCAGACTGGGCGTGGCCGCCCGGGCGCGTCGACCAATGGGGCATCTCCGCGCCGCCGAGCGCGCGCCTGAAAGAGGCTCAGCGCACGGTGTTCTTCATCCCCACTCCCTGAGGATTTGTTCGATGCGATTCACCACCTTCATTCGCGACGGAGGCACGTGCCTGGGTGTGGTCGACGGCGACGCGGTCGTCGATCTCAACGCGAGCAACCCCGAGGTGCCGCCGATCTGCGCGCCGCGCTCGAAGCGGGCGTGAATCTCGTGGCAGCGGCGCGCGCCGCGCTCGCATCGTCTGCACCGCGGTTGAAGCTCGCGTCGCTGAGCCTGGCGCCGCTGGTGCCCGAGCCCGGCAAGATCATCTGCCTCGGCCTGAACTACTTCGATCACGCGAAGGAAGGCGGGCGCGACAAGCCCGACTACCCGTGGTTCTTCTACCGCGGCAAGAGCTCGCTGGTCGGCCACGGCCGCGCCGGGCTGGTGCCCAAGGTGTCGAGCAAGTTCGACTACGAGGCCGAACTGGCGGTGGTGATCGGCACGCGCGTGCCGCGCCACGTGGCCCGCAGCGCGGCGTTGAAGCACGTGTTCGGCTACAGCTGCTTCAACGACATGTCGGTGCGCGACTATCAGAAACGCACCGGCCAGTGGACGATCGGCAAGAACTTCGACGCCACCGGCGGCTTCGGCCCGGTGCTGGTGACAGCCGACGAGCTGCCGCCCGGCGCGGTGGGCCTGCACATCGAGAGCCGCCTGAACGGCACCGTGATGCAAAGCGCCGACACCGCCGACATGATCTTTCCGGTCGACGAGACGATCGTGCTGCTGGCCGAGTGCATGACGCTGGAGCCCGGCGACGTGATCGTGATGGGCACGCCCGCCGGCGTCGGCCAGGCGCGCACGCCGCCGGTGTGGATGAAGGCCGGCGACGTGATCGAGATCGAAATCGAGCGCATCGGCACGCTGCGCAATCCGATTCGCAACGAAGCCGCCGAGTGAAACCGCCCTCAGGCTCACTTCGTTCGCTGCCCCCAGGGACCGGAACGGTCCCCTTCGTGGCCCGCGGGGCGCGTCAGTGTCTTCGGGCGGCCGGGCGCCACTGACCGATGGCGGGCGCGGTGTTCGACGTCGCCATCGTCGGCTTCGGCCCGAGCGGCGCGGTGGCCGCGGCGCTGCTCGGCCAGGCGGGTCACCGCGTCTACGTGTGCGACCGCTCGACCGAGGTGTACGCCAAGCCGCGTGCGATCGCACTCGACCACGAGATCATGCGCGTGTTCCAGCAGCTCGGCATTGCCGCGGCGATCGAGCCCTACACCGAGCCCTTCACCGACAGCTGCTTCTACGGCGCCGACGGCCGGTTGATCCGCCGCATGACGATGGTGGAACCACCGTATCCGCAGGCGTGGACGCCGTCGATGGTGTTCACGCAGCCGGCGGTCGACGCCGAAGTTCGCTCGGCAGTGGCGAGGTTGCCCAACGTGCAGGTGGAGCTCGGCGTCGAGGTCACAGGTTTGCAGCAGGACGCCGAGGACGCGACGCTGCGGCTGACCGGTGGCCGCCGCATCCGCGCGCAGTGGATCATCGGCTGCGACGGCGCCAGCAGCACGCTGCGCGGCCTGGCCGGCATTTCGCTAGAAGACCTCGGCTTCGACGAGCCGTGGCTGGTGGTGGATGTGCTCGCCAACGAGCGTGGCCTCGCGAAGCTGCCGCCAACCAGCGTGCAGTACTGCGAGCCGGCACGCCCGTGCACGCTGGTGATCGGGCCCAAGAACCATCGACGCTGGGAGATCTCGCTGAACGACGGAGATGATCCGCGCCAAGCCGAGACACCCGAAGGGACGTGGGCCTTGCTCAAGCGCTGGATCACGCCCGATGACGGCCGACTCTGGCGCCAGGCGAGCTATCGCTTCCACGCGCTGGTGGCCCAGCGTTGGCGTGCCGATCGCGTCTTCATCGCCGGCGATGCGGCGCACCAGCAGCCGCCGTTTCTCGGTCAAGGCATGTGTCAGGGCGTGCGCGATGTCGTCAACCTCGCGTGGAAGCTCGACGCGGCGCTCAAGGGCCACGCGGGCGACGCGCTGCTCGATAGCTATGGCATCGAGCGCGCGCGCCACGTGCGCGACCTGACCAATCGTCTCAAAGGCATCGGCTCGCTGATCGGCGAACGCGACACGGCGCGAGCCCGCGCGCGCGACGAGCGGCTCATCGCCGAGGCCGGCGGCACGGTGCGGCCGATGCCGCGGCAAGACGTGCTGCCGCGCTTGGAAGTCGGCGCGCTCGCGACCGACGACAGCCCGGCACGCGGCACGCTTTTTCCGCAACCGTGGCTGCGGCACGAGGGCCAGCGCGTGCGCATGGACGACGCTGTCGGCACTGGCTGGCGGCTCGTGGTGCGCGATGCCGGGCCGGCCATCGACGGCGGCATGCTGGGCCTCCGCACCCTGACTCTGCCAGCGCTGAGCGAGTGCGACGGCGTGCTTGCGGCCTGGTTCGATCGCCACCGCTGTGCGGGCGCACTGGTGCGGCCGGACCACTACGTGTTCGGCACCGTAGCCGACGTGCGAGGCCTGACACACCTGCTGACGCAGGCACGGGCCGCGCTGCGCTGACAGCTAACGTCTAGAACAGGAGACCGCACCATGCAACGCCGCCACCTCACTCTCGCGCTGACCAGCGGCGCACTCTTGCCGATGGTCGGCCTGCGCGCGCAGACCTGGCCCGACAAGCCGGTGCGCTTCGTGCTGTCGCAGCCGCCGGGCTCGGGGCCCGACAACGTGGCGCGCCTGCTCGGAGAGCGGCTGGGCGCGCTGTGGGGACAACCGGTGGTGATCGACAACAAGCCCGGCGGACAAAACACGATCGGCGCGCAGGCCGCCGCGCGCGCCGCGGCCGACGGCAGCACCTTCTACTTCGCGACCACGGCCGCGCTGGTGACCAACGCGTACCTGTTCAAGTCGCTGCCCTACGACCCACAGAAAGACTTCGTGCCGGTCGCCTTCGTCGCGCGCAGCCCGTTCGGCCTGCTGGTCGAAGTGAACTCGCCGCTGCAATCGCTGCAGAGCTTCATCGACAAGGCCAAGGCCGAGCCGGGGCGCTTGACGCTCGGCAACGAGGGGCCGCGCACCTTCAGCGGCATGATCTCGCGCGTGATGGCGGCGCGCCTGAAGATCGAGCCGAACCAGGTGCCCTACGCATCGATCGCGGTGGCCACACAGAACTTGCTCGGCGGGCAGGTCGAGGCGATCGTGGCCGACCTCGCGTCGAGCGCCGCGCTGGTGCGCTCGGGCAAGCTGCGGTTGCTCGCGGTGAGCTCGGCGCAGCGCGTGGCCGGCTTCGAGTCCGTGCCGACGCTGGCCGAATCGCTGCCGGGGTTCGACATGATCGGCTGGTTCGCGATCGTTGCGCCGACCGGCACGCCAGCGGATGTGGTGCAGCGCGTGAATCGCGACGTCAACGCGGTGCTCGCCGATCGCGCCATGGCCGAGCGCATCGCGGCGATCGGGCCGATCGCCGACGCCGGCTTGGGTGTCGAGCAGGTGGGCGCGTTCCTGCGCGCCGAGCACCAGAGCTGGGCCGCCGCGACGAAAGAAATCGGCTTGCTGCCCGAGTGACCCAGGCGCCTGAATTCGGTGCTTATGGCCGCGGTGCGCTGCCGTCGTCGTCAAGCCCCGGAATGCCGAGCAGCGCACGCTCGTCAGGCGACTCGGGGCACAAGCGCACCTCGCGCGAGTTTTCGACGCAGGTGGCGCCCGGGTAAGCCACGGCCTGCCAGGACGTGAGCTTGAAGCGTGAGGGTTGCGGCTGGCCACCGGCACGATCGCTCGGCAGCAGATAGGTGAAGAACTCGACAGAGCGCATGGTGGGTCCTGCTTTTGCGCCTGGTTGGGAGCGCAGTTTTATCCAGGATTCGACCGCGCGCAACCGGCGGCCGAAAACAAAAGAAAAGCGCCGGCGAATGCCGGCGCCCGCGCCACGCAGCAAGTTTGTTGGCGCTGTCCGGCTATGCGGCCAGTCTGTCCACTTCACTATGCGGGTCGCCCGCCGTCGCACGTCGGCGATCGACGCCGACAAACGGCAGCGTCTGGGTGCGCCTTTCCATCGTGATCACACGGCTGAGGGCGTGATTCGGTTGGCTCCACGCGGGTTTGCGCGATACCGCCCAGGCAGCTTCGATGAGCGCGCCGAGCAGGGCCATGGACACCGCGGTCAATGCGACCAGGTAGATGACAGACAAGGTTTTCTCCGGTTGTGAGGATCCGATGCGAACAACGCGCCGGCGCCGACCGTGGGGTCGGTCGCAGCAATGCATACATTCGGTTGCAGACCGTCGAAACTTGATACCTGTCTGGGCGGCCGCCGGGGCGCCGGCGCGCACTACGTCACGGCCCGCAGGCCTGTGAAGCGCCGCTGGCGCACAATCCGCGGCTGCGCGCAACAGGAGACGGACATGAAGCAATACGGCGCAGAGTTCCTGGGGACGTTTTGGCTGGTGCTGGGTGGGTGCGGCAGCGCGGTGTTGGCCGGCGCCTTTCCGCAAATGGGCATCGGCTTCGTCGGCATCTCGTTCGCCTTCGGGCTGACGGTGCTGACGATGGCCTATGCCATCGGCCACATTTCCGGCTGCCACCTGAATCCGGCGGTGTCGGTGGGTCTGTGGGCCGGTGGCCGCTTTCCCGCGGCCAAGCTCGCGCCGTACATCGTGGCGCAGGTGCTCGGCGGCATCGTTGCCGGCGCTGTGCTGTATGTCATCGCCAGCGGCGCGGCCGGGTTCGAAGTATCCAAGGGCATGGGCTCCAACGGCTATGGCGACCACTCGCCGGGCGGCTACTCGCTGCTGGCCGCGCTGGTCTGCGAAGTGGTGATGACGATGTTCTTTCTGCTGATCATCCTCGGCGCGACCGACAAGCGTGCGCCAGCCGGCTTCGCGCCGATTGCCATCGGGCTGGCGCTGACGTTGATCCACCTGATCAGCATTCCGGTCACCGGCACATCGGTGAACCCCGCGCGCAGCACGGGCGTGGCCGTGTTCGTGGGCGATTGGGCCGTGGCGCAACTGTGGTTGTTCTGGCTCGCGCCGATCGTCGGCGCTGTCCTGGGCGCGCTGACCTACAAGGCGATCGCCAGCGACTAGCCGGTTCGATCAACGAAAGAAGAACAAGAAGGGTTGGAGATGGATCGACTGGCCGTCATGCCGACCCGCAGTGACTCCAGCGCCGTGCACGCGGCGATGCAGCGCTATGTCGACCAGCAGATCCTTCCGGGTGTCTCTTACGCGATCCTGCAAGGTCGCGACGTCATCGCCGCCGGCTGCGTCGGCTGGGCCGACAAAGCGCGCGAGGAGCCGCTGCGCACGGACCACGTGTTTCGCGTGTTCTCCAACACCAAGCTGGTCACCTCCAGCGCGGTGCTGTTGTTGATGCAGGCGGGCCGCATCGGCCTGGACGATCCGGTCGAACGCTACATCCCGCAGCTCGGCAACCGGCGCGTGCTGAAGCCCGGCGCCACATCGCTGGACGACTGCGAGCCCGCGAAAGGGTCGATCACGATCCGCCATTTGCTCAGTCACAGCTCCGGTCTGAGCTACGGCTTGCTCGACCCCGGCACGCTGATGTTCAAGGCCTACACCGAGCACCAGGTGCTGCACCCGGGCAAGACGCTGTCGCAGATGATGGATGCGCTGGCCGACTTGCCGCTGTCGTTTCACCCCGGCACGGCATGGGAGTACTCGGTGGCCACCGATGTGCTCGGCCGGGTCGTCGAGGTGGTGTCGGGCCAACGCCTCGATGCGTTCTTTCGCGAGCGCATCTTTGGGCCGCTGGGCATGGTCGACACGATGTTCACCCTGCCACCCGAGCAGCACCATCGGCTGGTGGCGTACTACGCCGGTGCCGACATCAGGGATCCGATGAAGCCCGGCCTCGCGCGCGCCGAGCAGGCGCCGTACCCGGGTGCGTATCTGCACCCATTTGCCAAGCTCTCAGGCGGCGCTGGACTGGTGTCGACGTTGAGCGACATGGTCGCGCTGGTGAAGAGCCTGCTGCCCGATGGCCCGACACTGCTGAGGCCGGGCACCATCGCACAAATGATGACCAACCAATTGCCGCCGGGCGTTCACATCCGGTTCCCCGACACCGGCGAGGTGCGTGGCAAGGGCTTCGGCCTCGCGGGCGCGGTGACGCTCGAGCCGTCGGCGATCGACCCTGCGCGCTCCACCGGCGAGCTGCAATGGGGTGGCATTGCGGGCACCCACTGGTGGATTGCACCCAGGGCCAATCTCGCGGCGCTGGTGATGACACAACGCCAGATGGCGTTCTGGCACCCGTTCTCGTTCGAGTTCAAACGGCTGGCGCACAGGGCTGTCGGCCTGTAGCCTGCGGGCCATTCGCCAATCACATTCGATTCATGACGTCCATCTGGAAACGCCCCGTCTCGGTGGAGCTGCTCAATTCGATTCATGTCGACACGACAGTGGCTCACCTGGGCATCGAGTTCCTCGAGGTCGGCGACGACTTCATCCGCGCGCGCGCACCGGTGGATGCGCGAACGCGCCAGCCGATGGGCATCCTGCATGGCGGCATCTCGGTGTTGGTGGCCGAGTCGCTGGGGTCGTGCGGCGCCGCGTTCTCGTCGCCGAATGGCATACGCCCGGTCGGGCTCGAGATCAACGCCAACCATCTGCGCAGCGTCAAGGAAGGGTGGGTGAACGGTGTGGGCCGCCCGTTTCACATGGGCCGCACGACGCAGGTGTGGCACATCGAGCTCAGCAACGACCGCGGCCAGCTCACCTGCATATCGCGCATCACCATCGCGCTGCTCGCGCCGGATACCTGAGCGGCCCCCGCGCACTGGGGCCGTGGTGCCGAACGCTGATGCCCATCGGCATGGAAACCGTCAACGAACCGACCTTCGCCGCGGCGCACGATGTGCCGATCGCCTACATGCAGCGCACGCGCGAGTACTACGCGGCGCTCGGCTACGGCGAGCCGTATCGGTGGGCTCACTTCGTGGAGGTGCCGTTTCACGGCCTGGCCAAGCCGCTGGCGTTGTGCCGCGTGGCGATCGTCACCACCGCCGCGCCGTACCGTCCCGAGTGCGGTGACCAGGGGCCCGGTGCGCCGTACAACGCGGCCGCCAAGTTCTACAGCGTCTACTCCGGCGACAGCGCGAGCGACCCCGACCTGCGCATCTCGCACGTGGCAATAGACCGCGCGCACACCACGGCCGAAGACATCGGATCTTACTTTCCGCTCGAGCAGCTGCGCCGTTGCGCGGCGGCTGGCCGCATCGGCGCGCTGGCCGCTCGCTTTCACGGCCTGCCCACCAACCGCAGCCACCGCGTCACGATCGACGTGGATTGCCGCGAACTGGTAGCGCGCTGCCGGGCCGATGGCGTCGATGCAGTGATCCTGGTGCCCAACTGCCCGGTGTGCCACCAGAGCGCGAGCCTGGCCGCGCGTGCACTCGAGGCCAGCGGCGTCGCCACCGTGGTGATGGGTTGCGCCAAGGACATCGTCGAGCACGTCGGCGTGCCGCGCCTGCTGTTCTGCGATTTCCCGCTCGGCAACTCGGCGGGCCGGCCACGCGATGTCGATTCGCAGGCCTTCACGCTGGAGCTGGCGCTGCGGGTGCTCGAGTCGGCGCCTGCGCCGCGCACCACGGTGCAGTCGCCGCTGCGCTGGAGCACCAGCGCCGACTGGAAGCTCGACTACTGCAACGTGCAGCGCCTGTCAGCCGATGAGTTGCAGCGCCGGCGCGCGGCGTTCGACGCGGGCAAGGTGCAGGCCAGGCAGTTGCGCGACGAGGTCCCGGGTCGGCCAGGCACCGACAATGGCATCCGATGAGCGATATGCTCGACGTGGAGGCTCAGAGATCGATGTCACAGCAAGGCTTGCAGGTGAGCTTGGTCTTCAACGCTGATGATCAGGCGTGGATTCGGCGCGAGGGCATCGTGGTGCCGCGCTACTGGCAAGGCCACACGGCGACGCCCTCGGTGGGCGACGTGGTGCGTTTCGGCGGCCGGCAATTCGTCATTCGGACGCGGGTCTGGGAGCATGAAGGCGAGTTGACGGTGCTGCGCCTGTTCGTGGGCGACGCCCGCGCCGAGAGTGACACCTCGTTCGGCAGTCTGTGATCAGGCGAGCCCTGCGAGAGCACCGCCGATGCCCGTTCCCTGGCTGACCGTTCTGCAGAGCGTGCCCTGGTCCGACGTGATCAAGAACGCGCCCAAGGTTGCCGAGGGTGCGCGCAAGCTGTGGAACTCGGTGGGCAAGAAGCCGCAGCCCGACACCGTGCCCGAGGCGGCCCTGCCCGCCGCCGCGTCACCGGCGCAGGCCATTGGCGCGCTCGAGTTGCGCGTCCATGGCCTCGAGACCGCGATCACCGACCTGCATGCGCAGATGCTGGCGTCGTCCGAGTTGATCAAGGCGCTGGCCGACCAGAATGCACAACTGATCAAGCGCATCGAGTTCAACCGCGTGCGCTGGTTGTGGCTGGCTGCGGCTGTGGCGCTGGTGGGCGTCGTCGCGGTGGCGGCCTTGGGTTGGTTGTGGCTCGGGAGACCCGCGCATGTTTGATCTGAAGGGCCAAGTGGCCATCGTCACGGGCGGCAACGGCGGCATCGGCCTGGGCATGGCCAAGGGCTTGGCCAAGGCCGGTGCCCGTGTGGTCGTGGCGGCACGCAACCGCGACAAGTCGGGCGCCGCGGTGCTCGAGTTGAAGGCGCTCGGCTGCGACGCGCTGGCGCTCGCGGTAGACGTGACCGACGAGCGCTCGGTCGAGGCGCTGGTGGCCGACACGATGGAGCGATGCGGCCGCATCGACATCCTCGTGAACAACGCCGGTATCAACATTCGCAAGCCGGCGCATGAGTTGCCAATTGCGCAGTGGCAGCAAGTGATCGACACCAACCTGACCAGCGCCTTCGTCTGCTCACGTGCGGTGTATCCCCACATGAAGCGCGCCGGCGGCGGCAAGATCATCAACATCGGCTCGATGCTGTCGATCTTCGGTGCGTCGTTCGCGCCGGCCTACGGCGCGAGCAAGGGCGGCATCGTGCAGCTGACCAAGTCGCTGGCCGTCGGCTGGGCCCCTGACAACATCCAGGTCAACGCGGTGCTGCCCGGCTGGATCGACACCGACCTGACGCGCCAGGCGCGCGAGCAACTGGAAGGCCTCCACGAGCGCGTGCTGGCGCGCATCGCCGTCGGGGCGCTGGGGCACGGCCGACGATTTCGAAGGCATCGCGGTGTTCCTGGCGAGCGCCGGCTCGGACTTCGTCACCGGCACCGCGATCGCGGTGGACGGTGGCTATTCGACGCAGGTGTAGCCACTTTGCGCGGCCGCCTGCACGACGACTGAGGATGAACTTGATGATCGAAGTGTCATGGCTGCTGTTCGTCGTTGCCTCGCTGGTGCTGATCGCGACGCCGGGGCAGGACATGATGCTGGTGATGTCGCGCTCGATCGCGCAGGGCGCCGGCGCTGGCGTGGCCACCGCGGCGGGTGTGAGCGTCGGCCTGGTCGGTCACACGGTGCTGGCGGCGCTCGGGCTCGGCGCGGTGCTGCGCACATCCGAGTGGCTGTTCGTCGCGCTCAAGCTCGTCGGGGCGGCGTATCTCGTGTATCTGGGCATCCAGCTGCTGCGCAGCGGGGCGCACAAACCCGAGCTGTCGAGCGTCGCGCCGCGGTCGCTGTGGCGCCTGTTTTGCGACGGCGCGTTGTCGAACCTGTCAAACCCCAAGATCGCAGTCTTCTACTTCGCATTCCTGCCGCAATTCGTGCTGCCGCAGGCGGCGCACCCCACGCTCTCGGTGCTGGTGCTCGGCCTGGTGTTTGCCGGTCTCACGTTCGTCGTCAAGGCGCCGGTGGGCTTGAGCGCGGGCTTGCTGTCGGCGTGGCTGCGCGCTCGGCCGCAGGCGCTGGTCTGGCTGCACCGGGTCAGCGGTGCGGTGCTGGTGGGCCTGGGCCTGAAGCTCGCATTGGAGCGTCGCAGCGGATGACCAGCGGTGCCGCTCGCGTGACGATCAGCAACCAAGGAGTGTGATGTCAACTGTCGAAAACAAACTCGCCGCGCTGGGGCTGCAGCTTCCGGCACCGATCCGGTTGCCGCCTGGCGTGAAGTTTCCGTTTCAGTTCGTGCGCCTGTCGGGCACGCGGGCCTTCATCTCGGGCCATGGGCCGCAGAACCTCGACGGATCGATCGCCACCCCGCTGGGCAAGCTCGGCCGCGAGCTGACGCTGGAGCAAGGCTACGCCCAGGCACGCACCGTGGCGCTGAGCATATTGGGCAGCCTGAAGCGCGCTCTGGGTGACCTCGACCGCGTGCGGCAGTGGAATCGTGTGTTCGGCATGGTCAACTCGGCGCCCGGGTTCAATCAGCAGCCGGCGGTGATCAACGGCTTCTCCGACCTGATTCTCGAGTTGTACGGGGCCGAGGCCGGTGGCCACGCGCGCAGCGCGGTGGGCATGGCCGAATTGCCATTCGACATCCCGGTGGAGATCGAAGCCGAGGTGGAACTGAAGTCGTAGCAGGCCGCATCATGTGCAGGAACATCAGAACCTTGTTCAACTTCGAGCCGCCCGCCACCGAGCTGGAGATCCGCGACGCGTCGCTGCAGTTCGTGCGCAAGCTGAGCGGCTTCACCGTGCCGTCGAAGGCCAACGAGCAGGCGTTCGAGGCCGCGGTCGAGAAGGTCGCCGCCGCGGCGCGCGAGCTGATCGGCTCGATGGTCACGCAAGCGCCGCCGCGCAACCGCGACGAGGTGGCCGCCAAAGCGCGCGAGCGCTCGGCGCAACGCTTCGGCCCGCGCGTGGCTGCGCCGCCTGCGGGTGTCGACGCCAAGGCTTGAGCAGAGGCACACGACGATGCTCTTCATGGTGATCGAGCGCTTTCGCGACCACGACATGGTGCCGGCGTACGAGCGTGTGCGCGACGGCGGGCGCATGCTGCCCGAGGGCCTGCGCTACATCGACAGCTGGGTCGAGCCCAACTTCTCGCGCTGCTTTCAGCTGATGGAGTGCGACGATGCGCGGCTGCTGCAGCAATGGGTGCTGCAGTGGCGCGGTGCCGGCGTGACGTTCGAGTTCATCCCGGTGGTGCCGAGCGCGCAGACGCGCGAGGTGGTGGCGCCGCATCTGAAATAGTCAACCATTGGAGACCACCGGATGAGCGCCTGGATCCTGCATCACTACCCACTCTCGCCCTATGCCGAGAAAGCTCGCCTGATGCTGGGCTACAAGGGCGCGAGCTGGCGCTCGGTCGAGGTGTCGCCGCTGCCGCCGCGGCCGGGCTTGCAGCTGGTGCTGGGTGGCTTCAGGCGCATTCCGGTGCTGCAGCTCGGCGCCGACTTCTTTTGCGACACGCGCCTGATGGCCGAGGTGCTCGACTCGGTGACGCCCACGCCGCCGTTGTTTCCCCCAGAGGCGCGAGCGTTGTCGACATTGATCGCCAACTGGGCCGAGCCGCGTGCGTTCGTGATGATGGGCCCGGTGCGCTTCGAGACGCGCGAAGACGTGCAGCCCCTGCTCGAGGCGGGCATCCAGCCGGGTGACTTCTTGCGCGATCGCGCGCCGTTCATGGCGCCGGCGGTCGACACGCGGCGCTCGGCCAGCGTGCGTGCCAGTGCACGCGACCACGTGGTCGCCTACCTCACCGTGCTCGACGAGTTGTTGCGTGCGGCCGGTGGCATGCACCTGTGCCGGCAGCAAGCCGTCGGCCGCTGACTTCAGCGCCTATCACACGCTGTGGTGGCTGCGCCAGCCGCCGCAGCGCGATGCCTTGCTGCAGCGCTTCCCCGCGTTGCGCAGCTGGGCCGATCGCATGGCGGCCATTGGCCACGGCCGCTTCGAGCCGATGACCCCCGACGAAGCCTTGCACGACGTGAAGGCGGCGCAGGCTGATGTGCCATGGAAGCCGGCGTGGCCGATGGTCGACGATGACCGTGTGGGGCAAGCGATGGTGCTGAATGCCGACGACTACGGGCGTGACCCGATCAGCGGCACCGTGAGCGCGGTGTCCGACCGCCACGTCACGTTGACGCGCGAGGCGCCGGGCCTGGGCACGGTGCGCGTGCACTTTCCGAAGGTCGGCTACGAGCTGACCGCACCGGCACCTTGAGGACGCCGCACCGCGTCGCTTGCGGCATCTTCGCCGGTGCCGTGGGCATCGTCGCATGGGCTGGCGTCGCGCTCGCCGCCGATCGCGAGGTGATCGGCGCGACGCAGCAGCGCACCGTGCAGGTGGCCGCAGTGCAACGCAGCTACCGCCTGCACGTGGCCAAGGGTCTCGACCCCGAACGGCCGGCGCCGCTGGTGCTGGTGTTCCACGGCGGCGGCGGCACGCCCGAGCAGATCGAGCGCGAGAGCCGATTCAGCGAGCTTGCCGATCGCGAGGGCTTCGTCGTGGCCTATCCTGCCGGCTACCGCAGGAGTTGGAACGACGGCCGCGACAGCGATGCGATTGCCGCGCAGCGCGACGGCAGCGACGATGTCGGCTTCGTGGCCGCGCTGATCGACGAGTTGAGCGCGCAGCTTCGCATCGACCCCAAACGCATCTACTCCACGGGCATCAGCAATGGCGCGATGTTCTCGCATCGGCTGGCCATTGCCCTGTCGTCGCGCCTCGCCGCGATCGCGCCGGTGGCCGGTGGCGTGCCGCAACCGCTGATGGCGCGCTTCGATCCGCAGGCCCCGGTGTCGGCGCTGATCGTCAACGGCACGCTCGACCCGCTGGTGCCGTACCAGGGCGGCGAGGTCAAGGTGCTGGGCGGCGCGCGTGGCAGCGTCGCCGGCGCCGAGGAGACGGCACGGCGGTGGGCCAACCACGACGGCTGCGGCACCGCGCCAGTGGCGCAGCCGATGGTCGACCTCGGTGATGGCTGCACCATGACGCGCCTGGCGTACCCGGACTGCGGGCATCGGACCAGCGTGGTGCTGCTGCGCGTGGACGGTGGCGGCCACACCTGGCCCGGTGGCTCGCAGTACCTGCCCGAGCGCCTGGTCGGCAAGGTGTGCCGCCAGATCGATGTCACGGCGCTGATCTGGGATTTCTTTCAGCGGCACCCGAAGCCCTGACGCGATGAACATGCACGCCCGACCACGACCCATCGGCATCGTCGCCTGTTCCGCCGAAGGCGCGTCGCTGTGCTATCGCACCGTGTGCGGCGAGGCCACGCAGTGGCTCGGAGCGCATGCCCATCCCGAGGTGGCGATGCATTCGCATTCGCTGGCTGACTACGTGGCTTGCCTCGAGCGCGACGATTGGGCGGGCGTCGGCCGAGCTGATGCTCGACTCGGCGCACAAGCTGGCGGCCATCGGTGCCGAAGTTGCTGATCTGCCCGGACAACACGATCCACCAGGCGATGCCCCATGTGCTGCCGCGCTCGCCGCGGCCGTGGCTGCACATCGCCGAGGTGGTGGCCGCCGAGGCCCTGCGCGCGCGGCTACCGGCGCATCGGCCTCACCGGCACGCGCTGGCTGGTCGACAGCACCGTCTACCCGGCCACCTACGTGCGGCCGAGCGCAGCGCAGCGCGACGAGGTGCATCGCATCATCATGGACGAGCTGGTCAACGGCGTGTTCAAGCCCGAGTCGGTGGCCGCGCTGCAGCAGCTGATCGAGCACTTTCGCAGCGACGGCTGCGATGCCGTGGTGCTCGGCTGCACCGAGATTCCGCTGGTCATCAACGACGCCAACTCGAGCCTGCCCACGCTCGACTCCACCCGCTTGCTGGCCCGCGCCGCGCTGCGTGCCGCGGTGCGCACTGACGCATCAACGACGGTGGGGTGACCACGCCCGCTGGCGCGGCGCATCAGGCGGTGTATCGTTGCGCGATGCCATCTGCCAAAGCCCTTGAGCGCTTCATCGCGCGAGTCGAAAGCAACGCGCACGTGCAGGCGATCGAGGAGTTCTACACCGAAGGCGCGTCGATGCAGGAGAACATGAATGCACCGCGCGTCGGCCGCGACGCGTTGGTGGCCAGCGAGCGCGCCACGCTGGCGCGCGTACGCTCGGTGCAGTCGCGTTGCGTGCTGCCAGCGCTGGTCGATGGCGATCTCGTGGTGGTGCGCTGGATCTTTCGCTTCGAAGGCAACGACGGCCGCGTGCGTGAGCTCGAAGAGCTGGCCTACCAGCGATGGCAGGGCGATCGCATCGCGCAGGAGCAGTTCTTCTACGATCCGGCGCAGTTCGTGTGGCGCGATCCGCCGCCGGCCTGAGGCCAAGCGGCGGCTTCGCGCGAATGCCCACCTACGTCGCATTCCTGCGCGCCATCAACGTCGGCGGTCGCTTCGTCAAGATGGCGGCGTTGGCGCAGCACTTCCGCGACCTCGGCTACGGCGACGCGCACACCTACATCAACAGCGGCAACGTGGTGTTTCGCTCGACGTCGCGCAATGCGGGTGCACTGGCGGCGGCGATCGATCAGGGCCTGCCGCCGCGGCTCGGTTTCGAGACGCATGCCTTCGTGCGCAGCCTCGCGCAGGTGCACGCGGTGGCCGGCCACGGCATGGCGCTGGCCAGCGACCGCGCCTTGGCCGACGTCAACGTGGCGTTTCTCGGTGCGGCGCTGAGCGAAGAGCAGGTATCGACGCTGGCCACGCTGCGCAGCGCGGACGACGACTTTGAGGTGCACGGCACCGAGGTGTACTGGAAGTGCCGCATCCGGCAGAGCCAGTCGAATTTTTCCAACGCGCTGTTCGAGCGCAAGCTGAAGGTGCGCACCACGTTGCGCCGCGCGGTCATGCTGCAGGGCCTGTGCGACACCACCCGTTGACGCGGCGGCGCGCTTCGGGGCACCGCCGGTTTAGAAGAGTCCGTCTGTCGCTTTCGAACCATCGGTATTTGGCTGCGACCCGTAACGGGAGTCGTTGCGGATGCACGCTTTGCCCGCCAAGCGTGTTTCCGGTGTGACGAAGTTGTCAGTCCGTGGGATCAAGACCCCGTGAACCCGGTGTCCAGCGGGGAACTGTCGGCTGCATGATCGCTTTCAGTCGGAAGACGTCTCGGGTGCAAGGTTGACGTTTCGGCCAGATCGGGACGGCTGTTTAGGTAAAGCGGTATGGAGGCAAACATGAAGCGACGCGACTTTCTCGGCAATGCCATCCAGTCGGCGGCCCTGTTGGGTCTGCCACTGCTCAACTCGCGGGCGGTGGCCGCTGCCGAAGCGGCGCTGTCGGCGTGGCACGTGACACTGGCCAGTTCGCTGGCGTTGACCGGCATCCTGGCCGGTTCGGCAACCGACATCTCCGCGGGACTGCAGGCCGCGTTTCGCAGCGCCAACCGCAGCGGTGGCGTGAACGGCCGCGAGATCAAGCTGTTGACGATGGACGACGGATACGTGGCCTCGCGCACCGCCGACAACGCCAAGGAAGTGATCGCCTCGGGCTCCGCGCTGGCGATGCTGTCGGGGCAGGGCACGCCCAATCACGCGGCGATGCTGCCGCTCACCGAAGCCGCCGGCATGCCGGTGGTCGGCCCGATCACCGGCGCCGATTCGCTGCGCCAGGAGAAGTACCGCTACACGTTCCACGTGCGCGCGAGCTACCGCGACGAAACACGCCGCCTGGTGCAGCAGATGAACGCGATGGGCTTGAAGGACCTCGCGCTGGTCTATCTGGACAACGCCTACGGAAAGGAAGTGCTGGGCTACGCCAACGAAGCCTTGACCGAGCAGAACATCAAGAGCATCGGCACTTTCGCGCTCGACGTCGCCGGCAAGAACGGTGAAGAGCTGGCCAAGAAGGTGGTCGACGCCAGCCCGGGCGCGGTGTTCCTGATCACCACCGGCACCGCCAACACCTCGTTCATGATGCCGTTCAGGCAACTCAGGCCTTCTCTGCCTCTGGCTGGCACGTCGGTGTCGGTCGTGACCTCCGAGATGGACAAGCTCGGCGAAAAACTCAATGGCTATGCGCAGGCCGCGGTGATCCCGTATGCCAAGAAGGAGTCGTTGCAGGTCGTGCGCACGTACCAGGCCGACATGCTGGCCATCGACCAGGGCCCGCGCATCGGCGGCAGCAGCTTCGAAGGCTGGATCAACGCGCAAGTGATGCTCGAAGGCCTGCGCCGTGCCGGCAAGGACCTGACTCGTGAATCGCTGCGCGCGGGCATGGCCGGCATCCAGCGCTTCGACATGGGCGGCTTCGCGGTGAACTACGCAAACGCGCCTTTCGTCGGCTCGCGCTACATCGACATGGCGATCTACGGCGCCGGCGGTCGGCGCATGTGACGCGCTGCGGCGCTCGCCTGAATGCGCCCGCCGAAAGCCTCCCTCACTGCAGCGGCTTCAGGTCACTCAGCAGCGTCGGGATCAACTCGCTGACCGTCGGGTGCACGTGCATCGTGCGCCGCAGCGTCGTGTAGGGTTGTTTGGCGGCCATCGTGTCGACGAAGGTGTGCACCACCTCGTCGGCGTTCAGGCCCAACAGCGCGGCGCCGAGGATCTGCCGCGACTGCGCGTCCACCAGCACTGTCATGAAGCCCTGCGTCTCGCCGGCCTCGCGCGCGCGGCCGACGCGGCTCATCGGCATGCGGCCGATCAGCGCTGGCTTGCCGCGTTCGCGCACCTCGCGTTCGGTGAGGCCCACGCGGCCGAGCGGCGGGTCGATGAACAGCGCATAGGTGGCGATGCGGTCGCTCAGCTTGCGATCTTCCTCCCGGAACAGGTTGCCGGCGACGATCTCGTAATCGTTGTACGAGGTATGCGTGAACGCGCCCTGGCCGTTGCAGTCGCCCAGGGCCCACACGCCCGGCACGTTGGTTTCCAGGCGGTCGCTGACGGTGATGTAGCCGCGCGAGTCGGCGTGGATGCCGGCGGCTTCGAGCCCGATGTCGCCCGTGTTTGGACGCCGCCCGGTGGCCAGCAACAGATGCGTGGCCATCACGTCGGGTGAGCCGCACGAGGTGCGCACCGCGATGCGCTCGCCGCGCGCCGACACCGCCAGGCACTGCGAGCCGGTGCGCACGGCGATGCCTTCGGCCTCGAGGATCTGCTGGATCGCATTGGAAATCTCCTCGTCCTCGCGCGGCACCAGGCGCGGCGCCATCTCGCACACGGTGACCTCGGAGCCGAAGCGTCGGTACATCTGCGCGAACTCCAGCCCGATGTAGCTGCCGCCGATCACCGCCAGATGTTCGGGCAGCGTGTCGAGCTCAAGGATACTGCGGTTGTCGAGCGTGGACACCGTCTCGATGCCGTCGATCGGCGGCCGCGCCGCCTCGCCACCAACATTGATGAAGATCTTGGGCGCCGTCAGTCGTCGGCCGTTGACCTCGATCGTGTGCGCGCCGACGAATCGTGCCGCGCCAAGCAGCAGCGTCAGGTTCGCCGTCCCACCGATCCAACGATCCAGGCTTTGGCGCGAGTGGTCAACCACGGCGTCCTTGCGCGCCTTGACCGCGGACATGTCGACCTGCACGCCACCTCTCAGCGTGACACCCCACTCGGCGGCGCGCCGGGCCACTTGTGCCGCGCGTGCGCTGGCCACCAGCGTCTTGGTCGGGATGCAGCCGACGTTCACGCAGGTGCCACCGAGCCGTTCGCGTTCAACCAGCACAGTGCGCCAGCCCCGGCCGGCGCACTCCACCGCCAACGGGGGGCCGGCCTGGCCGGCGCCGATCACAATGGCGTCAAAGGCTTCGTCCATGTCGCACTCCTTGCGATGGGCTGCGGATGTTGGTCGACGTCGCGGCGCCGGCCTTACACGCCGCTGCGCTCGGCACAGCGCTCATCGGCCAGGCAGCGCTCGAGGATATCGAGCGCCTCATCCATCTGTGCGCGCGTGGTGATCAGCGGCGGCGTCAGCGTCAGCACGTTGCCCATCGTGGTCTTGAACGACAGCCCGCGCGACAGCGCGCGGTACAGCACGCGCTCGGCGGCATCGGCGGCCGGCGCCTTGCTGTCGCGGTCCAGCACCAGGTCGATGCCCAGCAGCAGACCGCGGCCGCGCACGTCGCCGATCAGCGCGTGGCGGCGCTTCATCTCGTGCAGCCGTGCCAGCGCATGCGCGCCGACCGCGCGCCGCGTTGTCGACCAGACCCTCGCGCTCGATGACCTGCAGCGTGGCCAGCGCCGCCGCGGCGGTGACCGGATTCTTCTCGTGCGTGTAGTGGCCGAACGCGTAGTCGCCGGCGACGTTGAGATCGTCGCGCGCAATGCACGCGGCGATCGGCAGCACGCCGCCGCCCAGCGCCTTGCCGAGCACCACGATGTCGGGCGCCACGCCGTCGTGCTCGGCAGCGAAGAAGCGGCCGGTCTTGCCCAGGCCGGTCGGGATCTCGTCGAAGATCAGCAGCGTGCCGTGCGCATGGCAGGCGTCGCGCACCGCCTGCCAATACGCCCGGCGGCGGGATGAACGGCACCGCGCGCGCCGGCTCGGCGACCACCGCAGCCACGTCGCCTTCGCGCTCGAGCACGTAGCGCACCATGCTCGCGCAAGCCAGCTTGCAGACATCGAGCAGCGGCTGGCCCGACGGCGTCGACTCGATGACCATACGGGCAGCGATAGCAGCCGAACGGTGCCACGTGCTCGCTGCCCGGCAGCAGCGGCCCGATGGGGCCGCCGCGGAACAGCGACTCGCCGCCGACGCTCGAGGCGCCGAAGCCCGCGCCGTGGAACGAATCCCAGAAGCTCAGCGTCTTGAAGCGGCCGGTGGCGGCACGGGCGAGCTTGATCGCCACCTCGACCGCATCCGCGCCGCCGGTGGTGAACAGCACGCTTGGCCATCGTGGCCGGTGAAGGCGCCGAAACCTGCGCACCGAGTGCCTCGGCGAGTTCGACCGCGCGTTCGTTGGCGAAGCGCCGTGGCGCGAAACTCAACTCGTCGAGCTGCGCCTTGATCGCCGCCAGCACAGCGCGGGTGCGCATAGCCGACGTGATGGACGTTGTTGCCGTGGAAGTCCATGTAGCGGCGGCCCGCCATGTCTTCGATCCAGATGCCCTCGGCCTTCGCGATCGGCGTTGAGGCACGGCGTGGACACCGACTGGTGCACGAACGCCGCGCTGTCGCGCGCCAGCAGCGCGCGCGTGCGCTCGTCGAGATGCTCGCGCTGCCATTGGGCGCGACGCGGTGATGCATTGACGTCACTTTCGCTCGCTGCGGGTGTTGTTCGGCGGCTGCGCGACATGGCGCCCGATGATAGGCGCTGAGAGAATGCGCGCCAGATGACGATCCGGCTCGTGTTCGCTCTGCTCGTGCTCGCCAGCGTGGCGGCCAACCTGTATTTCTTGCTGCGCGACGGCGGCGAGCACCGGCGAGTGGTCACGCAGTCGGCGGCGGTGGATCAGTTCGAGGTCATCCGCACCAAGGGCGGCTTGCTGGCCGTCAGCACGATCAAGGCGCCGGAGTTCTTTCAGGCCACGGCCGATCACGAGGTGCTGGGCGTTCCGGTGGGGCAGACGACGAGCCAGATCCGCGTGTCGGCGGTCTACAGCTACCACGTCGAGCTGGCGCCCGAGTGGAAGGTGACGCTGCGCGACAAGACCTTCATCGTGATCGCGCCGCGCGTGAAGCCCACGCTGCCGGTGGCCATCGACACCGCGAAGCTCGAGCGCTATGCCTCGGGCACCTGGTCGCTGTTCACCGGCCCTGCGGAACTCGACCGCCTGCAGAGCTCGATCACCGCCAGCCTGGCCAAGAAGGCCACGCTGCCGAGCTACATCCAGTTCCAGCGCGAGGCCGCGCGCACCACGGTCACCGAGTTCGTCACCAAATGGCTGCTCGGACAGCAGCGCTGGCAGCCGGCATCGGCCTACAAGGTGCAGGTGTTCTTCGCCGACGAGCCGATCGAGGCACTCGGTGCGGCGCCGCCGCCGTTCGTGCGCGAGCAATGAGGCGCTCGCAGTGCGGCCAAGCGACTCATGTCGGCTCGGCCACCCAACCGCCGCCGAGCGCCTGGATCAACGCGATCGCGTTGGCCTGCAGGGCCGCCTGCAGCTGCACGACGCTGCGGCGGGCCGACAACGCACTGGTCTGCGCCGTCACGACGTCGGTGTAGCCGACCTGCCCGGCGCGGTAGCGATTGAGCAGCTGCTGCTCGGTCTGGTCGGCTGCGGTCGACGCCTGCTGGCGCAGCACCAGCTGCTCGTTGAGGCCGCGCCGCTGCACCAGCAGGTCTTCGACCGACTGGAACGCCGTCAGCACGGTCTGGCGATAGACGGCGATGGTGACGTCGCGGCTCGCCTCGGCGTTCTTCAACGCGGCATTCAACGCGCCGCCGTCGAACAGGATCTGCGCCACCGACAAGCCCAGCGACCAGATCGTGTTCGATGCATTGAGCAGATCGCCGATGCGGGTGGCGGCCCCGCCCCCTGAGGCGCTCAACGAGAAGCTCGGATAGTAGGCAGCGCGCGCGATGCCGATGTTGGCGTTGGCCGCCGCCACCGCACGTTCGGCCGACGCGATGTCGGGCCGGCGCTGCAGCAGCTCCGACGGCAGCGCCGGCGGCACGTCGGGCACCGTCGTGGTCCACGGCGCCGGCGCGAGCGAGAAGTCGGCCGGCGCCTTGCCGAGCAGCACCGCGATCGCGTGCTCGAACTGTTGGCGCTGCGTCGCCAGCGCGGCCACATCGGCGCGTGTGTTGGCCAGCAGCGTCTCGGCTTGCAGCACGTCGGTGCGCGCAGCCTGCCCTGCAGCGTAGCGGTTGTCGGTGATCTGCAGACTGCGCTCGAGACCGCTCACGGTGTCGCGCAGCAGCTGCAGCTCGGCGTCGGCCTCGCGCAGATTGAAGTACGCCGTGGCCAGCGCGGCCTGCGCCGAGACGCTCGGCGGGTTCCTCGCGGCGAAGTTCGCGCGGGAATACCCAGACGGGTGGCAGCAGCGCTCGTCGGGATCGGCG
>CAVZEK010000046.1:0-47156 GCA_963774185.1 uncultured beta proteobacterium | reverse complement strand
AAGTTGTTGTACTCGAGGAAGTAGCCGCCCAGCTCCGGCGCGAAGAACATCACCGCGCAAAAGATGATCAGGAACACCGCCACGCCCAGCGTGTCGTGCGCCGTGTAGTACGGGTGGAACGGGATGCCGTCGAGCGGTATGCCCTGCGCGTTCTTCTTGGCCTTGATCTCCACGCCATCGGGGTTGTTGGAGCCCACGTCGTGCAGTGCCAGCAGGTGCGCCACCACGAGACCAATCAGCACCAGAGGCACGGCGATCACGTGGAAGGCGAAGAAGCGGTTCAGCGTCGCGTCGCCGACCACGAAGTCGCCGCGGATCAGCAACGCCAGGTCGGGTCCGATGAAGGGCACGGCGGCAAACAGGTTGACGATCACCTGCGCGCCCCAATAGCTCATCTGGCCCCACGGCAGCAGGTAGCCGAAGAACGCCTCGGCCATCAGGCACAGGAAGATCGCGCAGCCGAAGATCCACACCAACTCACGCGGCTTGCGGTAACTGCCGTAGATCAGCCCGCGGTACATGTGCAGGTAGACGACGATGAAAAACGCGCTGGCCCCGGTGGAGTGCATGTAGCGGATGATCCAGCCGCCCGGCACGTCGCGCATGATGTACTCGACCGAGGCGAACGCGGTGGCGGCATCGGGCTTGTAGTGCATCGTCAGAAAGATGCCGGTGACGATCTGGATCACCAGCACCACCATCGCCAACGAGCCGAAGAAGTACCAGAAGTTGAAGTTCTTCGGCGCGTAGTACTCGGACATGTGCTTCCGGTACTCGTCGAACAGCGTCGGAAAGCGGTTGTTCAGCCAGGTCGTCGCCTTGACGACCATCGGCGCGTCCGCGGGAGCTTCCTTCATCTCAGCCATCAATGACCTCTGTGGGTATCAGCGTGGGCGGCGTTGCAGCGGGAGCGAGCGCAAGCGCGCTCGCGCACCGTGGTCAGGCCTTCTTGTCGTCGCCGATCAGCAGGCGGCTGTCGGATAGGTACGTGTACGGCGGCACCTCGAGGTTGTCGGGCGCGGGCTTGTTCTTGAACACGCGGCCGGCGAGATCGAAGGTCGAACCGTGGCACGGGCACAGGAAACCGCCTGGCCAGTCATCGGGCAACGACGGCTGCGCGCCCGGCACGAACTTGTCGCTCGGCGAGCATCCGAGGTGCGAGCAAATGCCCACCGCGACAAACACCTCGGGCTTGATCGAGCGCCATTGGTTCTTGGCGTAGGCCGGTGTCGGGTACTGGGTGCGGTCGGAATTCGGGTCGGCCAGCAGCGGCTCGTCCTTCTTGAGCGACTCCAATTGCTCCGGCGTGCGCCGCAAAATCCACACCGGCTTGCCGCGCCACTCGACGACCATCTTTTCGCCGGGCTTCAGGCCGCTGATATCGGCCTCCACGGGGGCGCCGGCTGCCTTGGCACGCTCCGACGGGGTGAAGCTGGCGACGAACGGCACTGCCGTGGCCACACCACCGACTGCACCGACGCCGCAGGTGATCATGACCCAATTGCGGCGTGCGGGATCGGCGACAGACTCAGCCATGAAGGTCCTTTGACGTGGATGCCCAAACGGGCGAGCAACTGCTCATTTTAGCGGAGCCGTCAAGCCCCACCCGGCAAGCTCCGGCCACGTTGACAGCGGCCGGCCAGACGCAATACTGCCCGCGGCCGTGACGCATGGCCGGGACCGACCTTCCAACAAGGAGCGAGCATGAGTTTCACCAGCGAATTCAAAGAGTTTGCGATGAAGGGCAACGTCGTCGACCTGGCGGTCGGCGTGATCATCGGCGGCGCGTTCGGCAAGATCGTCGATTCGATCGTGGGCGATCTCATCATGCCGCTGGTGGGCAAGCTGCTTGGCGGCTTGGACTTCAGCAACTACTTCGTCGCGCTGTCCGGACAGACTGCGACCAACCTGGCCGACGCCAAGAAGGCGGGGGCAGTGTTCGCGTACGGCAGCTTCATCACCGTGGCGATCAACTTCGTCATCCTCGCATTCATCATTTTCATGATGGTCAAGCAGATCAACCGGCTGAAGAATCAGGCGCCGCCACCGGCACCGGCTGCGCCGCCCGAAGACATCACGCTGTTGCGCGAGATCCGCGACGCGCTGAAACGCTGACGAACGGCGCCGCTGGCGCCGACGAGCGGTTACCGGGGCCTTGTTGCAAGTCGCTCCATTTACCACTTCCGCAACCGAAGGTAACGCTGCTGTCGAGCGACCGCCCAGAGCGTGAATCAAGCCCCAATCACGCCGCGTTTCGGACGATGCGGCCGTGGTACGAGGCCGCATACTGAATGCTCCACGCGGTCTTTCGGCCCCGATGACGACGACCACGCACACGCGACTGCCACCAGCGATCGAAACCGCCTTGCAGCGGGTGCGGCTGGCTGCGCGCGCGGCGGCCGAAAAAGGCGTCAACGGGCTGGGCCTGGCGGCGCTGTCGGCCAACAACACCGCACAGCGCGACGCGCTGCTCGGCGGCCAGTTCGAGCTGAACCGCAAGCTCGCGGTGTTCACCGCCACCTTCAACGAAACGATGGAAGACAGCGTGGCGCGCGAGGTCGTGCCGCGCAACACCCTTTCGTCGGGGCCGACCACCTGGGACATGATGACCCTGGTCGAGGACCACGAGGTCGAGATCAAGGTGCTGGCCGACCGCTTTGCGCTCGACATCCAAAACCAGTGCGAGTGGGAGTTGCGCGAGCTCGACACCTACATGGGCGCGGCGATGCATTTGAAGACCGCCGATTCGGAGCGCAACCCGCTGCGCCCAGAAATCATCGGCCGCGCGCTGGTGCGCGCCATCGAAGCCACCACCGACCGAACCGAGGTGCGCAAGGCGCTGTCGGTGGAGATCGGCCGCACGCTGGCCAATGCGATGCGCCAGACCTACCTGGACGTGATGGGCGACCTGCGCGCTGCCGGTGTCAAGCCTTTGAAGATGACGGTGCGTGCTACCGAAGGGCCCGGCACGCACGTGGGCTCGTATCAGACCGGGTACGACCAACTGCCCAGCAGCACCGGCTCCAGCACGAGCGGGGTGTTCTCGGGGCATGGCGCCTTGGGTGACGGCACCGCCTTCGCGCGCAGCAGCCGCGGCGCGGGTGTCGATGGTTTCGCATCGAGCATCCGTGACCCCAACGACCTGACGCAATTTCCGGCCACCGAAACAGGGGCTGACGGCGCGCGTGCGGCGCGCGGCTACAGCGGCGCCGGCGGCGCGACGCTCGGCCAGATCGATCCCGAATTGATGACCTTGCTGCGGCGGCTGGCCTACACCGCGCCGCCGGAGGCCGCAGGCGCACACACCACCGGCGGCGGCCTGCACGGCACGATCACGCACCTGCAATCCGGCGCCGGCGGACTGGCCGGCCCCAACCTGATCGTCGCCCACCGCGACGAGCTGCGCCAGGCCGCCACCGGGGCGCTCGATCACATGGTGATCGATGTGGTCGGCAGCCTGTTCGACCAGATCCTGTCGGATCCCAAGGTGCCGCCGCAGATGGCGCGCCAGATCGGGCGGCTGCAGCTGCCGGTGCTGCGTGCGGCGCTGGGCGACCCCACGTTCTTCTCGTCGCGCCGCCATCCGGTGCGCCGCTTCGTCAACCGCATCGCCTCGCTGGGGGTGGCGTTCGACGACCTCGACGATGAAGACGGCAAGGCCTTCCTCAAGCTGGTGAAGGAGCTGGTGCAGGAGATCGTCGAGGGTGACTTCGACCAGATCCAGCTGTACGACCAGAAGCTCGAATCGCTGGAGCTGTTCGTGGTCGACCAGAACCGGCGCGAGGTGCAGCGCCAGGGCAAGGCCGACGAGGTGCTGGCGCACAAGGAGAACCAGCTGCGCCTGCAGCAGCGCTACGCCGCCCAGCTGCGCCACGGCCTGCAGGACGTGCCGGCGCCCGACTTCCTGCGCGACTTCGTGTCGTCGGTGTGGAGCCAGGCGGTGATGAAGACCGCCATCGATGAAGGCCACGACAGCCCCTCGGTGGCCAGGCTGCGGCTGGCCGGCCGCGACCTGCTGATGAGCGTGCAGCCCAAAGGCTCGCCCACGCAGCGCAAGGCGTTCCTGATCGCGCTGCCGACGATGATGAAGACGCTCAACGCCGGCATGGACATGATCAAGTGGCCGGAAGTCGCGCGCAAAGACTTCTTCGGCAAGCTGCTGCCGGCGCACTCCGAATCGCTCAAGGGCGAGGCGATCCGCACGCTCGACTACAACCTGCTGCTCAAGCAGGTCGACGGCGTGCTCGGCGCACCGATCCCGAAGGCGAGCGAACTGCCGCCGATGCCGGCCTCCGAGTTGCCGGTGCTGCTCGACGCCGTGCAGGCCAACACCTTCACCGAGGCCGAGGCGAAGGCGATCGGCCTGGTCGACGAACAGTCGATCGACTGGAACGGCAAGCTCGACGTCGAACTCGAGGCCGAGCCCGAGGTGCACGAGGTCGACATCCAGATCGACGGCATGCCTGCGCCCGAGCCGGTGGAGCCCTCGCGCGGCGGCTCATTGGCCGACCACGTGCAGATCGGCTTCGCCTACCAGATGCACATCGACGGTGAGTGGCACAAGGTGCGGCTGTCGCACGTCAGCGCGGGCCGCACCTTCTTCGTGTTCACGCGCGGGCACAAGCACCTGCGCACGATTTCGATGACCTACCGCATGCTGTCGCGCCTGTGCGAGGCCAATCGCCTGCGTGCGTTCGAGCACGCCTACCTGCTCGAACGCGCCACCGCGCGCGCGCGCCACCAGCTGTCGCAGTTGCGTGTGGGCGGCAAGGCGGCAGCGGCGGCCTCAGCGAAGGACGCCACTCCCGCACAACTCGTGCGCCATTGAGATCGCGGCCAGCAGGCTGCTGGCATCGGCCAGCCCGCGCCCCGCGATGTCAAATGCGGTGCCGTGATCGGGGCTGGTGCGCACGAACGGCAGTCCCAGCGTCACGTTGACGCCACGCTCGACGCCGAGGTACTTCACTGGAATCAGGCCGTGGTCGTGGGTCATGGCGACCACGATGTCGAACTCGCCCGGGTGAGCCGGCGCGTGCCGTGCCCGCATGAACACGGTGTCGGGCGCGTAGGGCCCGCTGGCGTCGATGCCCTCACCGCGCGCACGCTCGATGGCCGGCACGATGAAACGCGCTTCTTCGTCGCCGAACAAGCCGCCCTCGCCGGCGTGCGGGTTCAACCCCGCCACCGCGACGCGCGGCCGGGCCAGGCCGGCGCGTTGCCCGGCCCGATGCGCCAGCGCGATCGTGGTCGCGATGCGCTCGACGCTGAGCTGGTCGATCGCCTGCTTGCAGCGACACATGAATCGTCACCAGCACCACGCGCAGTTGGTCGTTGGCCAGCATCATGCGCACCTCGGGCTCGGCACCGCCTGCCGCCGCCAGCGCCTGCAGCATCTCGGTGTGGCCCGGAAAGCGCGAGCCCGCGGCGGCGAGCGCCTGCTTGTGCACCGGCGCGGTCACCAGCGCGCTGGCGCGCCCGCCGAGCGTCAAGCCGGCGGCCGCCTCGATGCACGCGATGGCCGCACGGCCGGCGTCGGCATGCACCTGGCCCATCGGCAAGGCGGCCAGGGCCCCGGGCAAGCCCGGCGGCTGCCACACCGCGATGCAGCGCGGCGGTGCGCGCCGCGCTTGCTCGGGCGTATCCAACACGGCAACAGGCCATTGCAGGTCGCACGCCGCCGTCGCGCGCCGCATCACCGCGACATCGCCCACCACCACGCAAGGCGCTGGCAGCGGCTGCACGAGGCTCTTGACGATGACCTCGGGTCCGATGCCGCAAGGGTCGCCCATCGTCAATGCGAGCAGCGGACTGGTCTGGCTCATCGCCACTCAAGCCGGGTTGGGAACGTCGATGAAATGGTGTTCAAGGTCGAACACCGACGCCACGTGCTGTGCCAACGCCGGCGCACCGAAGCGCTCGGTCGCATGGTGGCCGCACGCGACAAAGGCCACACCCGTCTCGCGCGCGATGTGGGCCTGCGGCTCAGAGATCTCGCCGGTCACGTAGGCATCGACACCGGCCCCGATGGCCGCCTCGAAGTATCCCTGGGCACCGCCGGTGCACCAGCCGATGCGGCGCAGCGCGCGGCCATCGCCAGGCACCACGGTCGGTGCTCGCTCGCACACCCGCGCAGCGGCGTTGATCAGCGAATCCAGAGAAGTCAGCGCGCCGGCGTTGCCTGCAAAGCCGAGATCCTGTTCGCCGAAGCGCGCATCGGCCACGAGGCCCAGCCGCGCCCCGAACTGCGCGTTGTTGCCGTGCTCGGGGTGATCGTCGAGCGGCAGGTGGTAGGCGTACAGGTTGATGTCGTGCGCCAGCAGCAGCGCCAAGCGCGAGCGCAACCAACCGGTGATGCGGCCGTCCTGTCCGCGCCAGAACAACCCGTGGTGCACCAGGATCGCGTCGGCGCCCAGATGCACCGCGGCCTCGATCAACTGCAGGCTGGCCGTGACCCCGGAGACCAGGCGGCGCACCTGCGCGCGGCCCTCGATCTGCAGACCGTTCGGCCCATAATCCCGGAATCGATCGACGCCGAGCAATTGCCGAAGGTGCGATTGCAACTCGTCACGCAACACCATCACCGACCACCCGACTCCCGTGCGAAGACTCTGGCTCGTATTCTCGCAGGCAGTTACCGTCGCGCTGGCGGTGCTGTTCGTGGTGGGCACACTCAAACCGCAATGGATCACCCGCGCGCCGGCAGGCTCGCAGCCCGACGTGGTGGCCATTCCCACGGCCGCGGTGCCCACCAGCGCACCCGCGCTGGCCCCTGGCAGCCTGAGCGCGGCGGTCAACCGCGCAGCCCCTGCGGTGGTCAGTGTCAGCGCCACCAAACCCGGCACGCGCAGCCCCCACGACAGCGACCCGTGGTATCGCTATTTCTTCGGCGACCGCGCCCAGGGCGAGGTGCAACGCGGCGTCGGCTCGGGCGTGATCGTGTCGCCGCAGGGCTATCTGCTCACCAACAACCACGTGGTCGAAGGCGCCAGCGAGATCGAGGTCGGCCTGAAGGACGGCCGCGAGGCCAAGGCACGGTTGGTCGGCACCGACCCCGACACCGATGTGGCCGTGCTCAAGATCGAGCTTGAGCACCTGCCCGCCATCACGCTCGGCAACGTCGAGGCGCTGCAGGTGGGCGATCAGGTGCTGGCCATCGGCAATCCGTTCAACGTCGGCCAGACCGTGACCTCGGGCATCGTCAGCGCGCTCGGGCGCAACCAGCTCGGCCTGTCGACCTTCGAGAACTTCATTCAGACCGACGCCGCCATCAACCCCGGCAACTCCGGCGGCGCACTGGTCGACGTCAACGGCCACCTGGTGGGCATCAACACCGCGATCTTCTCGCGCTCCGGCGGCAGCATGGGCATCGGCTTCGCGATTCCGGTGGACCTCGCGCGCCAGGTGATGGAAGGCCTGATCAAGGACGGCAAGGTCACGCGCGGCTGGATCGGCGTCGAGCCGCGCGACCTGCCAGCCGAATATGCCGAGAGCTTCAAGCTGCCGATCAAAGACGGCGTGCTGATCGCCGGCGTGCTGCAAGACGGCCCTGCGGGCAAGAGCGGCCTGAAACCCGGCGACGTGGTCACCGCGGTGGGCGAGCGCCCGGTGGCCAACACCGCGCAGCTGCTCAACGCGGTGGCCGCGCTGAAACCGGGCAGCGAGGCCACGCTGGGCGTGCAGCGCGGTGCGCAGGCGCTTCACGTCAAGCTCACGGTCGGCCAACGGCCACCTGCGCAGCGGCGCGCGCCGCAGTGAGCGGCCAGGCGCCCGCGAGGCGGGCGGCTCACGACTCCTTGGCTGGCGCGGCTTGCCCGTCTTCCGGTGCCTTGGTCGCGCGGATGAACAGCTTGGCCGACCAGATGCCCACCTCGTAGAGCAGGCACAGCGGAATCGCCAGCGACAGCTGCGACACCACGTCGGGCGGCGTGACGATGGCCGACGCGATGAAGGCCACCACGACGAAGTAGCCGCGGAACTTCTTCAACTGCTCGATGCTGACGACGCCGATGCGCGCCAGCACCACCACCGCCACCGGCACCTCGAAGGCGATGCCGAACACCAGGAACAGCGTCAGCACGGTGCCGAAGTACTGCTCGATGTCGGGCGCGGTGTTGATCGAACTCGGTGCCACCGCGACGATGAACCGGGTCAGCGCCGGGATCACGATGAAAAAGCAGAACGCCACGCCGGCAAAGAACAGCACCGTGCTGGAGACCACCAGCGGCATCACCATCTTCTTTTCGTGCGAGTACAGGCCCGGCGCGACGAACGCCCACACCTGGTACAGCACCACCGGCAGCGCCACCAGGAAGGCCGCCATCAACGTGATCTTCAACGGCACCAGGAACGGCGAGAACACGTTGGTGGCGATCAGCTTGGTGCCGGCCGGCAGGTTGTGCGTCATCGGCGACGCCAGCAGGTCGTACAGCCCCGCGGGCCCGGGCCACACGCACAGCGCGATGAACACCACGATGATTGCACCGAACGCGCGAATCAACCGATCGCGCAACTCCACCAGGTGCGAGACGAAAGGCGCTTCGGTTCCGGCGAGTTCGTCTTTCGGATCTTCAGTGGCCATCGCCTCGCCTTCACCTCGGGCGCGGCGGCCTGAAGCGCGCCACCCGCGCCGCCCCGGACTGGGCCTGGCGGCGGATGCCCTGGCGTTGCTTGAACCACATCGGCGTGGCACCGCGCTTGAGGCGCCACTTCTTATTGGGCCGTTTGTAGGTCGGCGGCGGCGGCTCGAGCGGCGTCATCGGTGTCGCACCCGACTCGAGCCCGGCAGCGGCGCCGCTCCAACTCGACTCGAACGCCTGGCTCGCCTCACTGACCTCGCGCTGCACCGAGCTTTGGATGTCGGTGGCCGCGGTCTCGAACTGCTTCTTCATCTTCTGCAGTTCTTCCAGTTCGATCGACCGGTTGACCTCGGCCTTGACATCGGCCACGTAGCGCTGCGCCTTGCCGATCAGCGCGCCCACCGTGCGCGCCACGCGCGGCAGCTTTTCAGGGCCGATCACGATCAGCGCCACCGCGCCGATCAGAGCGATCTTGTCGAAGCCGAAGTCGAGCATGCGTCAATGTGGGCGCGCAGCCCTAGGTCACTCAAGACTTGCTCTTGGCCTCGACGTCCACCGTGTTGGCGTCGGCAGGCCGCGCCGCACTGGTCACCTGTTGCGCTGGCGGCACCGGTGCCTCGGCGTTGCCGGCGGTGCCGTCCTTCACACCGTCTTTGAATCCCTTGACGGCGGCGCCGAGGTCGGAGCCCATGTTCTTCAGCTTCTTGGTGCCAAAGATCAGAACCACGACCAGCAGCACGATCAGCCAATGCCAGATGCTGAACGAACCCATGATGACTCTCCTGGAAACGAATCGCGGATTTTAGGGCGCGCAGCCCTCACCCCTTGAGCCAAGGCCTCGGTCCACCCATGACATGCATGTGCAAGTGCATCACCTCCTGCATTCCGTCACGCCCGGTGTTCACCACATGGCGAAAGCCGTTGGTCACGCCGAGTTCGCGCATCAACCGCGGCGCCACGGCCATCATGCGCCCAAGCAGCGGCGCATCGGCCTCGGTGACGTCGACCATGCTGGTGATGTGCTGCTTGGGAATGAGCAGGATGTGCACCGGCGCCCACGGGTGGATGTCGTGGAAGGCCAGGATCTGATCGTCCTCGTACGCCTTCTTGGCGGGGATCTTGCCCTCGACGATCTTGCAAAAGATGCAGTTCGGATCGGCTGCCATGCGAACGAACCTTTCTCACGCCGGGAACACCGGCTTGCCTTCGCTCAATTTGAGCCAGCCCTTGACGACACGGTAGATGGCCCAGATCCAGGCCACGAACATCACCAGGAAGCCCAGGCCAAGCGCGATGATCAGCAGCGCGCCGACCACGAGCCACAGCAGCCCCCACCAGAAGGTGCGGATCTGCCAGTCGAAGTGGCTTTCGTAGACCGTGCCGCGCGCGTCGTCGCGCTTCACGTAGTTGACGATCACCCCGACGATCGCGGTCACGCCCCACAGAAAGCTCAGCGCCTGCAGTAGATACACCATCATCGCGACGTTCTTCAGGCTGGCCAGCTCCTCGGGGGATTTGGGCGTGCCGGCGGCGGCCGCATCCACGACATCACTCATCCGCTTTCTCCCTCGCGCGACATGCGCTTTCTCAGTGCCATCTCCTCGAGCCCCGACAGCCCCTCGCGGCGCGCCAGCTCGTCGAGCACGTCTTGCGGCTTCAGGCCGAACGCTGCCAGTGCAATCATGGCGTGGAACCACAAATCGGCCATCTCGGAGACGATGCGCTGGCGGTCGCCATCCTTGGCCGCCATCACGGTTTCGGTGGCCTCTTCGCCGATCTTCTTGAGTATCGCGTCGGGCCCCTTGGCGAACAGCCGCGCGACGTAGCTCTTGTCGGGGTCGCCGCCGCGGCGCGACTCGATCACCGCGGCCAGGCGCGCCAGCGTGTCGGTGGAGCTTCGCGTGCTGTCGCTCATCGCAGGCTCACCTGTAGATCGAGGCCGGGTCTTTCAGCACCGGCTCGACGCTGCGCCACGCACCCTGCTCGTAGCGCTGGAAGAAACACGAGTGCCGGCCGGTGTGGCAGGCGATGCCGGGCTCGTGGCCGAGCTGCGTCACCTTCAGCAGCACCACGTCGTTGTCGCAATCGATGCGGATCTCGTGCACCTGCTGCACGTGGCCCGACTCTTCGCCCTTCACCCACAAGCGCCGGCGCGAGCGGCTCCAATACACCGCTTGTCCCGACTGCGCCGTGCGCGACAGCGCCTCGCGGTTCATGTGGGCGAACATCAGCACGTCGTTGCTGCCGACCTCTTGTGCGATCACCGGCACCAGGCCGTCGGCGTCCCACTTGATCTGTTCCAGCCAATCCATGCGGGCAGTGTAGTCAAACGGCCTCACTCGGCATGGGTAGCGCCGGCGTAACCCCGATCCGCGGCGAACCAACGCAGCACCGGCACCGTACCGGGCAACACCGGGCGGCTTTGTACCGGAAGGGTCTCCCAGGCCATCGCCTGTTGCTCGCGCATCTGGAACTCGCCGGACCACTGGAACACCTTGCAGAAATGCAGCCGCACCCGCGCATGCGGATAGTCGACCAGCTCGATGTGCCAGGGCTCGATGGCACCGATCGTGATGCCCAACTCCTCGTGCAGTTCGCGCCGCAGCGCCTGCTCCACCGTTTCGCCGGGTTCGAACTTGCCGCCCGGGAACTCCCAGTAGCCGGCGTAGACCTTGCCGTCGGGCCGCGAAGTGAGCAGGAAGCGGCCTTGCGCGTCGATCAGCACGCCGACCGCAACGTCCACTGGGCGTCGCGAGGCGAGGGCCGAGGCATCGAGCGTCACCCGCTCAGACATGGTCCAGGCCGTCGGGGTGGTCTGCATCCGCACCCACGCCCGGGCCTGCATGCCCGGGCGGCTTCGCGCCTTGCAAGGCTGCGCCTTGCATGCCTTCGGCACCGGCGCTGCGCCCAGCCCAGTCGCGCGCGAACTGATAGGCCACGCGCCCCGAGCGCGAGCCGCGCTCCAGCGCCCACACCAGCGACGGCTTGAGTGCCTGCGCGATCGTGGCTTCGGTCGCGCCGAAGGTGCGCAGCCATTGCGCGACGATGGCCAGGTATTCCTGCTGGCTGAACGGATAGAAGCTGATCCACAGCCCGAAGCGCTCGGACAGCGAGATCTTCTCCTCGACCACCTCGCCCGGATGCACCTCGCCGTCGTCGGTGTGCGTGTAGGTCAGGTTCTCCTTCATGTACTCGGGCAGCAGGTGGCGGCGGTTGCTGGTGGCGTAGATCAGCAGGTTCTCGCTGGTGGCGGCCACCGAACCGTCGAGCACCGACTTCAGCGCCTTGTAGCCGGGCTCGCCTTCGTCAAAGCTCAGGTCGTCGCAGAACACCACGAAGCGCTCGGGCCGCTTCGCCACCAGATCCACCAGATCGGGCAGCTCGATCAGGTCGGTCTTGTCGATCTCGATCAGGCGCAGGCCGCGCTCGCAGAACTCGTGCAGGCAAGCCTTGATCAGCGAGCTCTTGCCGGTGCCGCGTGCGCCCGTAAGCAGCACGTTATTGGCCGGCCGGCCGCTGACGAACTGCTCAGTGTTGCGGCGCAGTCGCTCCATCTGAGCGTCGATCTCCTTCAGATTGCTCAGACGGATTTGCGACACATGCCGCACCGGCTCGAGCACGGCGCTGCCGGCCCGACGGCGGTAGCGAAAGGCGATCGAGGCGTTCCAGTCGGGCGCACGAGGGGCGTGCGGCAGCACCGCCTCCAGGCGCGTGAGCAAACGCTCGGCGTGGTCGATCAGGTGTTCGAGGCGCTCGTCCATCGCGCACAGTGTATGAGGGAGCCTTCGGCGACCACGCTCACACCTCGAGCACGCGCCGCTCGGCGATCGCGAACACGCGGTCGCCCGGCTCGCGTGGCAGCACATGCGAGCCGGTGAACTCGCCGAACGCCGGCAGCACGCCCATCCGCGCACCGAAGTGGAAACACGGCAAGCGCAAGCGGTCGAAGCCGCCACCGATCCTCACGCAAGGGTGCACGTGGCCCGCCAGCACGTAGCCATCGGGCATGGCCTCGGGTTCGTGGGTCAGCCGATACGGGCCGCAGCGCAGCGGCGCGTCGATCACCTCGATGCGCAGATCTGCCGGCGGATCACCGGCGCGCGCGTCGTGGTTGCCGCGCAGCAGCGTGATGTGCAGCGCGGCGTGCGTGGCGCGCCACGAGGCGATCGCCTCGCGGGTGGATGGTGCGAACGAGCGCGCGGAGTGCACGAGGTCGCCGAGCACGATCAAGCGCGCGGCGCCGGTGGCGGCCAGCGCCGCGGTCAGGCGCGCCAGCGTGCCCTGCGTGGTGCCGTGCGGCACCGGCACCCCCAGGCCACGAAATGACGCGGCCTTGCCGACGTGCACGTCGGCCACCAGCAGCGCGCCCTGGTCGGGCAAGAAGGCGGCACGCTCGGCCAGCAGCACGAGCGGTGCGCCGCCGATGTCGACGTGGAGCATGGCCGGCGCCGCGCGACTTCAGGAAGTCAGGCGTTGCAGCGCCGCGTCCAGGTGCTCGGTGGGGTTGCGCTTGAATCCCGAGCGCGCGTAACGCTGCAGCCGGCCCACCACGAACGCGGTGATTACCGACGCCAGCGCGCCGGCGTCGACGGTGGGCGTCATCGAGCCGGCGCTTTCGGCGGCCTGGCGCAGGCTCTGGCGCAACTGCGACTCCACGCGGTCGAAGAACTGGTTCATGCGCACCGTGAGCCGCTCATTCTCGAACACCAGTGCGTCGCCGACCATCACGCGCACCATGCCCGGATTCTTCTCACCGAACTGCAGGATCAACGTCACGATGCGTTGCGCCTGCACGGCACCCGACTCCTCGCGCTCGGTGATCTGGTTGACCAGCGTGAACACGCTGCTCTCGATGAACTCGATCAGGCCCTCGAACATCTGCGCCTTGCTCGCGAAGTGGCGGTACAGCGCCGCCTCGCTGACATCGAGCTTGGCCGCCAGCGCCGCGGTGGTGATGCGCTCGGCGCCGGGTTGCTCCAGCATCGAGGCCAGTGTCTGCAGGATCTGCACGCGCCGTTCGCCCGGCTTGGGCCGCTTGCGCGTGGTGGTTGCCCGGGTTGGCCCCGGCTCGGTGGACGCCGACTCGGGGCTGTCGGCTTGTGTCGTATCGGACATCGTGGTGGTGGGCAGCCCGGCAACGGGCGCGCAGATTCTGGCACAGGGGCTCGTTCGCTCCGGGTGCAGGTAAACACCGACTTACACCGGCCAGTGTGGTGCCGCCGCCTCGGTTTTCGGCGGCGGTCGCCCCCGTCGCGTCGGGCGGGGGGCCCGACAGGGCTATCCAGACAGCCCGCGGCGTGGCGGTCGGCGGCGTCCAGACCGCCGCCCGGACGGGCGTGCCACGCCCGGATTGCCGGCGCAAGCGGCCGCCGAGCCGATGCGCCGCGGCAAGCCCGGCACCCGGGCCAGCGCGCGCAGGTGGCGCACCACCTGGTCCACATACGCGGGGCGGCGCGGCGCCCGCTGCCTGGCGTCGGACGGCCGCAGGTAGCGCCGGCACCAGACGGTGGTGATGCCCAGTGCACGCGCTGCTTTCTGGTGGGCCAGCGTGTCTTCCACCAGCACGCAGTGGCTGGGCTGCACACGCAGGCGCGCACACAACGCGCGCAGCATGCGGCCGTCGGGTTTCGGACGCAGCTGGCCGAACATCGCCATGTCCTCGATCGACAGCACGGCATCGAACAGGTGTTCGATGCGCAGCGCGCCCAGCACGCGCAGCGCGTACGCGCGCGGCGCGTTGGTCAGGATCAGCCTGGTGCCGGCGAGGCGCCGGATCGCCGCAAAGTCATGCCGATGGCCACTGACGCGCTGCTCCAAGCCCGGCAGGCGATGGGTGTCGTGCAAAAAATGCGCCGCCTGCACGCCGTGGTGGCGCACCAGCCCGAGCAGCGTGGCCCCGTAGCGGCGCCAATACTGCCGGCGCAGCGCATCGGCCTGGTCGCGCGTGAGCTTGAGTTCGCGCTGCACATACGCGGTCATCGCGGCGTTGATGCCGGGCATCGACGCGGCCGCCGCGTCGTGCAGCGTGTCGTCGAGATCGAACAGCCAGATCAATGCGAACGGATCATCGTGCCGTAGGCCTGGTCGCTCAGGATTTCCAGCAGCAACGCGTGCGGCACACGGCCGTCGATGATGTGCACCGCATTGACGCCGCCCTTGGCGGCATCGAGCGCGCTCGAGATCTTAGGCAGCATGCCGCCCGACAGCGTGCCGTCGGCGAACAACTCGTCGATCTCGCGCGCCGACAAGTCGGTGAGCAGGTTGCCCTTCTTGTCGAGCACGCCTGGCGTGTTGGTCAGCAGCACCAGCTTCTCGGCCTTCAGCACCTCGGCCAGTTTGCCGGCCACCACATCGGCGTTGATGTTGTAGCTCTCATTCTGTTCGCCGAATCCGATCGGGCTGATCACCGGGATGAACTGGTCGTCCTGCAACGCACGCACCACGCTCGGGTCGATCGCGACGATGTCGCCGACCTGGCCGACGTCGTGCTCCTTGCTCGGGTCGTCGCGGTCGATCATCTTCAGCTTGCGCGCGCGCACCAGCCCGCCGTCGCGCCCGGTGAGGCCCACCGCCTTGCCGCCCGCGTGGTTGATCAGGCCGACGATGTCTTGCTGCACCTCGCCGGCCAGCACCCACTCGACGACTTCCATCGTCTCTTCGTCGGTCACTCGCATGCCCTGGATGAAGGTACCCTTCTTGCCCAATTTGCCCAGTGCCTCCTCGATCTGCGGGCCGCCGCCGTGCACCACCACCGGGTTCATGCCCACCAGCTTAAGCAGCACCACGTCTTCGGCAAAGTCCTGCTGCAGCGCGGGGTCGGTCATCGCGTTGCCACCGTACTTGATGACGATGGTCTTGCCGTGGAACTTGCGGATGTAGGGCAGCGCCTGCGCCAGGATCTCGGCCTGCTCGCGCGCGGTGATCTTCGACAGGTCGGGGACCGTTGTGGATGACATGCTCGATGCGCGAAGAGGTGTTGGCCGGCGATTGTAGGCACGGTGGTGAGTGAAACTGCCCTGGCAGCGCGCCTCGCGGCCGGGCCGTCGCGTGACGGCTGGCGCGGACGATGCGCCGCCCTTACTCAAGATCAAATCGCGGACCGGCGGATCGACGTAGACTTTTCACCGTGAACGCGAGTCGCCTACGTCGCCGGTGGCTGAGCACCGGTCTGCTGGTCGCCCTGCTGGTGATGCAGTGGGCGACGGCCGTGCACGCCTGCCCGATGGCGCACCCGGCGGCGCCGGTGGCCGCCATGCCCGACATGCCGGGCTGCGACGGTCACATGCCAGCGTCGGACGCCGAGCATCTGCAGCAATGCAAGGCCCACTGCGAGCGGGCGAGCCAAGCCCTCAACTCGCTGCAGGGCGTCGACGTCGACGCGCAACCGGCCGTGTTGGCCATCGTGGACTGGCGACCCGCCGTGCACGCGGCACCGCTGGCCAGCCGGGTCGAGTCGATCGTCCGCTCCGGCGCGGCCCCGCCAGGCACGCCCCCGCTGTACCTCACGCTGCGAGTCCTTCGCAACTAGCCCGCGTCACCGGTGATCGCTCCCGCAGGGGCGGTTGTCGTCGTGCTGCGTCTTGGTTCGCCATGAAGGATTCGCCATGTTCGTTTTCCTGTTTCGCTCGCGCACCGGCTGCCGCCGGGTTGCGGGGTCGCTCGCCAGCCTGATCGCCCTGTGTCTGGCGCCGCACGCGCAAGCCGGCTTGACTTTCGACGAAACCAGCCGCCTCGCGCGCGAGCAGGCACCGGCGCTGCTGGCGCAGCAAAGCGCCTTGGCCGGCGCCCGCTCGCTGCAGGGCAGCGCAACCACGCTGCCCGATCCGCGACTGATCGTCGGCGTCGACAACCTGCCGGTCACCGGCCCCGATCGCTACAGCCTGACGCGCGACTTCATGACCATGCAGCGCATCGGTCTGATGCAGGAGGTGCCCAACCGCGCCAAGCGCGAGGCCCGCGAGGCCGGCGCGCAAGCCCGCGTGGAGCGTGAACGGGCGATGCTCGCCGTGGTGCAACTGGCCGTGCAGCGCGACGCGGCGCTCGGCTGGCTGGCCACGTACTACGCCGAACGCCGCGTCGCGCAGCTGAACGAACTGCAGCGCGAGAACCAATTGCTGCAGGACACGCTGGACGCACGCATCGCCGCTGGCCGGGCGATGCCCGCCGAACGCACGATGGCGCGCCAGGAGGCGCTGGCGCTGGCCGACCGCCGCGACGATGCGCTGCGTGACGTCGCCAAGGCCCGCGCCACGCTGCGGCGCTGGGTCGGCGCACGCGCCGACGAAGCGCTCGAGGGCGACGCGCCAGCGCTGGCGGTGTCGCCCGAGCAGGTGCGCGCCAGCCTGCACAGCCATGCCGAGATCGCGCCCTACACGGCGATGCAGGCCCAGGCCCAGGCCGAGTTGCGCGAAGCCGATGCCGAGCAACGCGGCGACTGGGGCTGGGAGCTGGTCTACAGCCGCCGGCCCGCAGTACAGCGACATGGTCTCGTTCCAGTTCACCTTCGACCTGCCCTGGCAGCGCGAGCAGCGCCAGAAGCCGCAAGTGCTGGCCCGCCAGAAGGATGCCGAGCGCATCGAGGCCGAGCGCGAAGAGACGATGCGCCGCCACCGCGAGGAGCTCGAGGCCCAGCTGGCCGAATTGCAGGCGCTCGACAACCAGCACGCTCGACTGGCCGGCGGCGGGCTGTCGCTCGCCGCCGAACGGGTGGCGCTGGCGCTGGCCAGTTACCAGGCTGGGCGCGGTGATCTCGGCGCGGTGCTGGCCGCGCGTCGCGAGGCACTGGACACCCGCCTGCGACTGATCGACCTCGAAACCCAGCGCAGCGCGTTGCGCGTGCGCCTCACCACCCTGGTGGAGCAGTGATCACCATGAACAACAACCTCACCCGAGTCTCGTTCGCCGTGGCCGTTCTGGCCGCCGGCATCGCTGTGGGCTGGAGCCTGGCGTCGTGGCGCAGTGGCGCAAGCCATGCCGGCCACAGCGACGCCGCTGCGGTGGCGCCGACCACACCGCCGTCGAGCCCCGGCGAGCGCAAGGTGCTGTATTGGTACGACCCGATGGTGCCGACGCAGAAGTTCGACAAGCCCGGCAAGTCGCCGTTCATGGACATGCAGCTGGTGCCGCGCTACGCCGACGAAGGCGACACCGCGACCGCCCGGCGTGGCGGTGTCGTCGCAAGCCGCGCAGTCGCTCGGCGTGCGCCTGGCCACGGTGGAAAAACGGGTTGTCGGCGCGGCCATCGACGCAGTGGGCACGGTGCAACTCAACGAGCGCGACATCAGCATCGTGCAGGCGCGCACCGCCGGCTTCGTCGAGCGGGTGTACGCGCGCGCGCCTGGCGACGTGATCGCCGCCGGCGCGCCGCTGGTCGACGTGCTGAACCCGGAGTGGCTGGCCGCGCAGCAGGAATACCTGGCCGTCAAGCGCACCGGCGACGACGCGCTCACGCAGGCGGCGCGCGCGCGGCTCACGCTGCTGGGCATGCCGGCCGCACTGGTCGAGCAGGCCGATCGTTCGGGCCAGCCGGTGGCGCTGCACACCATCACCGCGCCGATCGGCGGCGTGATCGCCGAGCTGATGGTGCGCCAGGGCATGACGGTGTCCGCTGGCATGACGCTGGCGCGCATCAACGGCCTGGCCACCGTGTGGCTCGAAGTCGCGCTGCCCGAGGCGCAGGCGGCGACCATCGTGCCGGGGCAAGCGGTCGAGGCGCGCTTTCCTGCGCTGCCGGGCCAGGTGGTCAAGGGCCACGTCGCCGCGGTGCTGCCCGAAGCCAATCGCGACTCGCGCACGCTGCGGCTGCGCATCGAGCTGCCCAATCCGGGCCAGCGCCTGCGCGCGGGCCTGTTCGCGCAGGTCAGCCTGCGCGGGCCACAGCACGAGGCCCTCGTGATACCAGCCGAGAGCCTGATCCGCACCGGCAAGCGGGCGCTGGTGTATGTGCAGGAGTCGCCCGGACGCTACCGGCCGGTGGAGGTGCAGATCGGCCAGCAGTTCGATGATCGCGTGGTGGTGCGCGAGGGCCTCGCGGCCGGACAACAGGTGGTGAGCTCGGGACAGTTCCTGATCGACTCCGAAGCGAGCCTGCAAGGCGTGCTGGCGCGCGGCGTGCCCGATCCGGCCACATCCGGAGCCAGCGGAGCGCAGCGATGATCGCGCGGCTGATCCGCTGGTCGGTGGCCAACCGCTTTCTGGTGCTGCTGGCCACAGTGATTCTCGCGGCCTGGGGCGTGGTCGGCCTGCGCAACACGCCGATCGATGCGCTGCCCGATCTGTCGGACGTGCAGGTGATCATCCGCACCAGCTACCCGGGCCAGGCGCCGCAGATCGTCGAGAACCAGGTCACCTATCCGTTGGCCACGACGATGATGTCGGTGCCCGGTGCCAAGTCGGTGCGCGGCTTCTCGTTCTTCGGCGACAGCTTCGTCTACGTGCTGTTCGACGACGGCACCGATCTGTATTGGGCGCGCTCGCGCGTGCTCGAATACCTGAACCAGGTGCAGGGCCGGCTGCCCGCCAGCGCCAAGACCGCGCTCGGCCCCGATGCCACCGGTGTCGGCTGGATCTTCCAGTACGCGCTGGTCGACCGCACGGGCCGCAACGACCTGTCGCAGCTGCGCGCGCTGCAGGACTGGTTCCTCAAGTACGAGCTGAAGAGCCTGCCCAACGTGGCCGAAGTGGCCAGCATCGGCGGCATGGTGCGCCAGGTGCAGGTGGTGCTCGAGCCGTCCAAGCTCGCCGCCTATGGCGTCACCTTCAACCAGGTGCGCGACGCGCTGGTCGCCGGCAACCAGGAAAGCGGCGGCTCGGTGCTCGAAATCGCCGAGGCCGAGTACATGGTGCGCGCCAGCGGCTATCTGAAATCGCTCGACGACTTCCGAGCGATCCCGCTGGCCTCGCGTGCCGGCGTGCCGGTGAAGCTGGGCGACGTGGCCACCGTGCAGATCGGCCCCGAAATGCGCCGCGGCATCGCCGAGCTCGACGGCGAAGGCGAAGTGGCCGGCGGCGTGGTGATCCTGCGCTCGGGCAAGAACGCGCAGGCCACGATCGCGGCGGTGAAGACCAAGCTCGTGGAGCTGAAGAAGAGCCTGCCGCAAGGTGTGGAGATCGTCACCACCTACGACCGCAGTGCGCTGATCGAGCGCGCGGTGGAAAACCTGTCGCACAAGCTGATCGAGGAGTTCGTGGTCGTCGCGGCCGTGTGTCTGCTGTTCCTGTGGCACCTGCGCTCGGCCTTGGTGGCGATCATCTCGCTGCCGTTGGGCGTGCTGGCGGCATTCCTGGTGATGAACCACCAAGGCATCAACGCCAACATCATGTCGCTCGGCGGCATCGCGATCGCCATCGGCGCGATGGTCGACGCTGCGGTGGTGATGATCGAGAACGCGCACAAGAAACTCGAAGCCTGGCAACACGCGAACGTCGGGCACGAACTCGTGGGCGAGGAACGCTGGACGCTGATCACACAGGCCGCCGAGGAGGTGGGGCCGGCACTGTTCTTCTCGCTGTTGATCATCACGCTGTCGTTCATTCCGGTGTTCACGCTGCAGGCGCAGGAGGGGCGCCTGTTCGGGCCGCTGGCCTACACCAAGACCTACGCGATGGCGGCCGCCGCCGGCTTGTCGGTGACGCTGATCCCGGTGCTGATGGGCTACTGGATTCGCGGCCGCATTCCCGACGAACGCAAGAACCCGCTGACGCGCGGCCTGATCGCCGTGTATCGGCCGGCGCTCGACGCGGTGCTCGCGGCACCCGAAGACCACGCTCGTGATCGCCGTGCTTGCGCTGGCCACCACCGCGTGGCCGTTGATGCGCCTGGGCGGCGAATTCCTGCCGCCGCTGGACGAAGGCGATCTGCTCTACATGCCGTCGGCGCTGCCGGGCCTGTCGGCGCAGAAGGCGAGCGAACTGCTGCAGATCACCAACCGCATGATCAAGACGGTGCCCGAGGTGGCGCGCGTGTTCGGCAAGGCCGGCCGCGCCGAGACCGCCACCGACCCGGCGCCGATGGAGATGTTCGAGACCACCATCCAGTTGAAGCCTCGCGACCAATGGCGGCCCGGCATGACGCCGGAGAAGCTCGTCGAGGAGCTCGACCATGCCGTCAAGGTGCCGGGGCTGGCCAACCTGTGGGTGCCGCCGATCCGCAACCGCATCGACATGCTGGCCACCGGCATCAAGAGCCCGATCGGCGTCAAGGTCAGCGGCTCGGACCTGAGCTCGATCGATCGTGTGGCGGTGCAGATCGAGCAGATCGCCAAGGGCGTGCCCGGCGTCTCGTCGGCGCTGGCCGAGCGGCTGACCGGCGGGCGATATGTCGACGTGCTGATCGATCGCGTCGCGGCCGCGCGCTACGGGCTGAACGTGGCCGACGTGCAGGCCATCGTGTCGGGCGCCATCGGCGGCGAGAACGTCAGCGAGACGGTCGAGGGCCGCGCGCGTTTCCCGATCAACCTGCGCTATCCGCGCGAATGGCGCGACACGCCGCAGCGCCTGGTCGAGCTGCCGATGCTCACGCCGATGGGCCAGCAGATCACGCTCGGCACGGTGGCGCGCATCGTGATCAGCGACGGCCCGCCGATGCTCAAGAGCGAGAACGCGCGCCCGTCGGGCTGGGTGTTCGTCGACGTGCAGGGGCGCGACCTCGCCTCGGTGGCGCGCGACCTGCAGCGCGCGGTGGCCGAGAACATCCAGCTCGAGCCGGGCATGAGCGTGAGCTTCTCGGGCCAGTTCGAATTTCTCGAGCGCGCCAACGCGCGGCTGCAATGGGTGGTGCCGGCCACGCTGCTGATCATCTTCGTGCTGCTGTATCTCACCTTCGGGCGCTTCGACGAAGCGCTGCTGATCATGGCCACCCTGCCCTTCGCGCTGATCGGCGGGGTGTGGTTTCTCTACGCGCTCGGCTATCACCAGTCGGTGGCCACCGGCGTGGGCTTCATCGCACTGGCCGGCGTGGCCGCCGAGTTCGGCGTCGTGATGCTGCTGTACCTGAAGCACGCGCTGCAGCCGCGGCTGGCCGCGGGTGCGCCGGCATCGCGCGAGCTGGTGAGCGATGCGATCCGCGAAGGTGCGGTATTGCGTGTGCGCCCCAAGGCCATGACGGTGGCGGTCATCCTGGCCGGTCTGGTGCCGATCGTGTGGGGCAGCGGCACCGGCTCCGAGGTGATGAGCCGCATCGCCGCGCCAATGCTGGGCGGCATGATCACCGCGCCGCTGCTGTCGATGTTCGTGATTCCGGCGGCGTACCTGTTGCTGCGGCGCCAGCGGGTGCGCGGCACATGATCGCCGCACCGACGCGAAGGAAGGCGCACCCGGCGCAAGGGTGCTCCCACAAGTGCTTCCGCAGCAGGCACCCGCAAGGCACACTGGCCGCATGAACCACCCGCACAGCCACGACCTGCGCCCGTTCCTGCACGCGCACACGTTCGGCGACGCCGCCGCGCCGCGCCGCGAACGCGCCTTGTGGTGGGTCACCGTGATCACGATCGTCACCATGGTGCTCGAGCTGGTGGTGGGCTACTGGAGCGGCTCGCTGGCGCTGGTGGCCGACGGCTGGCACATGGGCACGCACGCGCTGGCGCTCGGCGGCGCCGCGCTGGCCGCGCATTTTTCGCGGCGCGTGCACGGCAGCGAGCGTTTCGCGTTCGGAGGCTGGAAGATCGAGGTGCTGTCGGCCTATTCCAGCGGCATGCTGCTGCTGGCGGTGAGCGTGTGGATCGCCATTGACGCGGTGGCCACGCTGGCGTCGCCCCACCCGATCGCCTTCCTGCAAGCGATGGTCGTCGCGGTGAGCGGCCTGCTGGTCAATGCGGCGTGCGCCTGGCTGCTCGCGCGCGCCGGTCGTGCGCACGGCGGGCACGGTCACTCGCATTCCCACGGGCATGGCGAGGGCCACGACCACGCGGCGCATCATCACCAGGGGCACGGCCATCGCCATCACGATCACAACTACCGCGCCGCCACCGTGCACGTGCTGGCCGACGCGTTGACCTCGGTGCTGGCCATCGTGGCGCTCGGCGCCGGCCTGGCCTGGGGCTGGCGCTGGCTCGATCCGGTGGTGGCGCTGGCCGGCGGCGCGCTGATCGCGCATTGGGCACTCGGCGTGCTGCGCGACTCGGCGCGCAGCCTGGTCGATGCCAGTCCCGATCTGCGCCTGCGCAATGCGGTGCGCGGCGCCATCGAGACCGACGGCGACGCGCACGTTGCCGATCTGCACGTGTGGCAGGTGGGCCCGGCCGCCTGGTCGGCCGCGCTGAGCGTGGTGGCCGACCGGCCGCTGGCAGCCGAGACGTATCACGCGCGGCTGCACGATCTGGCCGGACTGCAGCACGTGACGATCGAGGTCCATCAATGCCGCGGCGAGGCGGCGGCGTCGCATCGGTGACGCGCCGCACCGCGCGCATGACTACGATGCGCGCTCACGAAATCACAACGACCCCATCACCGTATCGGAGACCACCATGGCCGGGACCGCCTTCACCAACCACCAGATCCGCCTCGCGGCACGCCCGGTGGGCCTACCCACTGCCGCCAACTGGGAGGCCACCGAAGAAAAGGTGAGCGAGCCCGCCGAAGGCGGCGTGCTGGTGAAAGTGCTCGCGTTGTCGCTCGACCCCGCGATGCGCGGCTGGATGAACGAGGGCAAGAGCTACATCCGGCCGGTGGAGATCGGCGAGGTGATGCGCGCCGGCGGTGTCGGCCGCGTGGTGGCGTCGCGCAGTCCGGCCTTCGCCGCCGGCGATCTGGTGGCCGGCACCTTTGGTGTGCAGGAGTACTGGTCGGTGTCGGGTGAACAGTTGCCCAAGAGCGGGCTACACAAGATTGACCCGCGCCTGGGCTCCACCACGCAGTGGCTCAACGTGTTGGGCATGCCCGGCATGACCGCCTACTTCGGCCTCTTGGACGTGGGCCAACCCAAAGCCGGCGACACGCTGGTCGTTTCCGGTGCCGCTGGCGCGGTGGGACAGACCGTGGGCCAGCTGGCCAAGATCAAAGGCTGCCGCGCGGTTGGCATCGCCGGCGGCCGTGCCAAGTGCGACTGGGTCGTCAAGGAGCTCGGCTTTGACGCCTGCATCGACTACAAAGCGCCGGCGCCGGCCGGCGTGGAGCGCTGGGATGCGGTGCGCGAAGGGCTCAAACAGCACTGCCCGAACGGCGTCGACGTGTACTTCGACAACGTCGGCGTGCCGATCCTCGACGCGGTGCTGGCGCGCATCAACCGCAAGGCGCGTATCGTGATCTGCGGCGCAATCGCGCAATACAACGCCACCGGCGGCATCCCGGGTCCGAAGAACTACATGTCGCTACTGGTCAACCGCGCGCGCATGGAGGGCATGGTGGTGTTCGACTATGCCGATCGTTTTCCGCAGGCGGTGGCCGAGCTGGCGGGGTATCTGAAAGGCGGCCGCATCAAGAGCAAAGAAGATGTGGTGCGCGGCGGCGTCGCGGCGTTTCCGTCGACGTTGCTCAAGCTGTTCTCGGGCGAGAACTTCGGCAAGCTGGTGCTGCACGTCGCCGACGAGTAGCCGACGCCTGGGCCGCTCGGCGGCGCGTCAGCGCAGCGGCGGCGTGTTCACCTGAACCGCGCGCGTCGCACCGCCTTGCGCCTCGAGTTCGTCGGCACGCGCCTGCAGCATGCGGAACTGCGCGATGCGGCGGCGCGTGGCCGGGTGCGTGGCGCTGTCATTCAGCATCGGCTGGCGCATCAGCAGCGACAGCGCGTCGTCGAGCGTGGCGCCCAACGGGTGCGCCAGCGCGAAGCCGTGGGCATCGGCCTCGTACTCGTGCCGATACGACAGCTCGTGCGCGTCGTGCCCGAGCGCGCCGGCCACGGGATCGGTGGTGTCGCGGCGCACATCGCCCGGAACGTGCTTGCGGTAAAGGGCACACAGCGCCTGCCAGTGCCCCAGCGTCAGATGGCTCAGCTCGTGCGCCAGCAACAGCAGGCGCTCGCCCTCGGGCAGGTCACCGACCGCTTCGCCGACCACCAGCACGCGGCCCAGCATCGCCTCGGCCTGAACGCCGCCCTGCATCACCCGCAGTTCGAGCGACTGCGGTGCAATCCGGGCTTGAGCCAGCAGGCGATCGAGGGTCGCGCGCACCCGCTGGGTGCGTTCGCCGTCGGGGGCGGCGGCGACGCGTTGCTCGAGTCGCAACTGCTGCGAGCGCTCCAGCACGTCGACGATGTCGTTGGCACGAGCCGACGACAAGGCCGCCGTCAGCCAGAGAATTGCCCCAAAGATGCGCATGTCGGTTCCGCCTGAGTCTGCGCCTCGCCTGAAGGACAAGTTCGTCCCTGCGAGGTCGAAGTACCAGGAAGCAATCCACGCGCCACCCCCAAGGGATACGGTGGGCTTCCCGCCTATCTGGAGGATCGGTGCAATGCGAACGGCGCGAAAGTCGCTGCGTTTCCGAGCGCGGAGCATCCCCACGCGGGGCGTCCCTGGTTAGGGACACCCCAACGTGTGCGCGCGCAGCCGCCCGTGGTGGGGCGGTCCGAGCGTCTAGAAGTGGATGCCGCGCATCATCTGCTGCAGCGCCATCGCTTCGGCCGAGAGCTTGGGTTTCTCACCCTTGTCGCCCTTGGCTGCCGAACTGTCTGGGAACATGCGAAAGCTCGTGTTCATCACGATCTGCGCAATGCGCGGCGCGAACGCGTGCAGCACCTGGCCGAAGATGCCGAGCCTCGTCGCGATGCGCACCGGCTTGAAGACGCACGACTGCGCGATCATGTCGGCAGCCTCCTCGGGCGCCAGCGTCGGCACGTTGTTGTAGATCTTGGTCGGCGCGATCATCGGCGTGCGCACCAGCGGCATGTTGATCGTCGTGAAGGTGATGCCCTGGTCGGCGAACTCGCTCGATGCGCAGCGCGTCCAGGCGTCGAGCGCGGCCTTGCTGGCCACGTAGGCCGAGAAGCGCGGCGCGTTGGTCAGCACGCCGATCGAGCTGATGTTGACCACGTGGCCCTTGTGCTTCTTCACCATGCCGGGCAGCAGGCCCATCGTCACGCGCAGGCAGCCGAAGTAGTTGAGCTGCATCGTGCGTTCGAAGTCGTGGAAGCGGTCGTAGCTCGACTCGATGGCGCGGCGGATCGAACGGCCGGCGTTGTTGATCAGGAAGTCGACGCCGCCGTGCTCGTCTTCGAGTGACTTGACGAACGCAGCGCAGCCTTCAGCGTCGGCGATGTCGACGCTGTAGCTGAACACTTTCGGCTGCGCCTGGCCGCGCTGCTTGGCGTAAGCGACGATGCCTTTCACCGCCTCGTCGAGTTTGCCTTGCTCGCGCGCGCAGATGATCGTCACCGCGCCGGCTTCGGCGAACTTGCAGGCAGCCGCCAGGCCGATGCCCGATGAGCCGCCGGTCACCAGCACCACCTTGCCGCCGACCGTGCCCTTCAAGGTGCGGTCGATGAAGAGCTCGGGGTCGAGGTTGCGCTCCCAATAGTCCCACAGCCGCCACGCGTAGTCGTGGAGGTTGGGGCACTCGATGCCGCTGCCCTTGAGCGCGGCGTCGGTCTCGCGGCGATCGAACCGCGTGGGGTAGTTGACGAACTCGAGGATGTCGTCGGGCAGCCCCAGGTCCTTCATCACCGCATTGCGGATGCGGCGCACCGGCGCCAGCGCCATCAGGCCCTTCTTGACACTCTTGGGGATGAAGCCCAGCAGCGCCGCGTTGACGAACACGCTCATCTTGGGCGCGTGAGCGGCCTTGCTGAAGATGTCGAGCACGTCGCCGACGCGGTAGCCCACGGGGTCGACCAGGTGATAGCACTTGCCGTCGATCGCCTTTTGGTGCGAGATGTGGTCGATCGCCGCCACCACGAAGTCCACCGGCACGATGTTGATGCGGCCACCTTCGAGGCCGATGGTGGGGAGCCACGGCGGCAGGATCTGGCGCATGCGCTGGATCAGCTTGAAGAAGTAGTACGGCCCGTCGATCTTGTCCATCTCGCCGGTCGTGCTGTCGCCCACCACCAGCGCCGGGCGGTACACCGTCCACGACGTCTTGCTCTCGTTGCGCACGATCTTTTCCGACTCGTGCTTGGTCATGAAGTACGGGTGCTCGAGGTTCTCCGCCTCGTCGAACATCTCTTCGCGGAACACGCCCTCGTACAGGCCCGCGGCGGCGATCGACGACACGTGGTGCAGGTGCCTGGCCTCCACCGCCTTGGCGAACTCGCACACATGGCGCGTGCCTTCGATGTTGACCTGCACCTGGCTCTCTTCGTCGGCACCGAGGTCGTACACCGCGGCCAGGTGGTACACCGCATCGACCTTTCCCTTCAGCGCCTTCAGGTTGTCGGCCGACACGCCGAGCTTCCTGGCAGTGAGGTCGCCGGTCACCGCGTGCGCGCGCTGCGCGTTGGCGCCCCAGTACTCGCGCAATGCCGGCAGCTTGTCTTCGCTGCCCGAGCGGACGAGAAAGTGCACGCTGGCGCCGCGCCGCGCCAGCAGCGCCTTGACGAGGCGTTTGCCGATGAAACCGGTCGCGCCGGTCACGAAGTACTGCATGAGGCTCCTCCTTGGGCGGGCTGGCAGCGCGTGTGGGCGTGCAGTGTGCGGCCATTCTTGTGCAACTGCCGGCCGGGCGACGCGCGCGCTAACCCCAAGCCGCCGCCTGCGGTTAGACGCACCGGTCTAGCGATAGGGGCTGCGTGCGCGCGTCAGGCTGCCTACACTGCCCGCCCGACGATCGACGCGGCGCATGCGGCGATCCCCCACCGCACATGGAGTCCACGATGGTCAAGAAACTCAAAGCAATGGCCGAGAAGAAGGCCGCCGGCCCCGCCGGCCTGCTCGACAACGCGCTCGCGCAGTCGATCAAGGAATCGGCCCAGCAGATCTGGCTGGCCGGCATGGGCGCATTCGCCAAGGCACAGGCCGAAGGCACGCAAGCGTTCGACAAGCTGATCAAGGACGGCATCAACCTGCAAAAGAAGACGCAGGGCGCAGCCGAAGAGAAGATCAGCGAGGTCACCGGCAAGATGACGGCGATGGCCGGCGAGGTCACCGCCAAGGCCGGCCAGCACTGGGACAAGCTCGAGTCGATCTTCGAGCAGCGCACCGCCAAGGCGATGGGCCGCCTGGGCGTGCCCAGCGCGAAAGACCTGGCCGCGCTGAGCGAGCGCGTCGAGAAGCTCGCCGCCGAAGTGGCCAAGCTCGGCGGCAAGAAGGCGCCGGCGAAGAAGGCCTCTACGAAGACAGCCGCAAAGAAGACGCCACGAAAAGCCACTGCGGCCTGAAGGCGAACCAACCACCCAAGCAAACGCCGCGGATCCGGCTGTTGCCGGTCCGCTGGCGTTGCCCCTTGTGGAGGCCAGCGGCCGCCAGGCCGCCTCGGGGGTGGGCCTACAAGTACCGCGCCTCCAGGTGCGCTTTGAAATGCGCCGGGTTCAGCGGCTCGCCACTGGCCCGCTTGGCCAGCTCGTCGGTGGTCCACCGACTGGCGGGTTGCCAGACGCGCTCGCGCAGCCAATCGAACACCGGCGCTAAGTCGCCACGCGAGATGCGCGCATCGAGGTCGGGTGTCAGCTTGCGCATCGCGGCGAACCACTGCGCGGCATACATCGCGCCCAGCGAATAACACGGGAAGTAGCCGAACAGGCCGCTCGGCCAGTGCACGTCCTGCATCGGGCCGTCCTTGAAATTGCCGCGCGTGTCCAGGCCGAGCAGTTCGGCCATCTTGGCGTCCCACAGCGGCGCAATGTCGTCGACCTCGATCTCGCCTTCGATCAACGGACGCTCGATCTCGTAGCGCACGATGATGTGCGCCGGGTACGTGACCTCGTCGGCGTCGACACGGATCAGCCCCGGCTTCACTCGCGTGAGCAGGCGCTGCAGGTTGCCGGGCTCGAACGCGGGCTGCGCGCCGAAGGCGTCGTTGAGCAACGGCGCCAGGCGCGAGACAAAGCCGGGGTGGCTGCCCAGCTGCATCTCGAAGCTCAGCGACTGGCTTTCGTGGACTGCCATCGAGCGCGCTTCCGACAGCGGCTGGCCCAGCCATTCGCGCGGCCGGTTCTGCTCATAGCGGCCGTGCCCGGTCTCGTGGATCGTGCCCATCAGCGAGCCGAGAAACTCGTCGTCGCGAAATCGCGTGGTCATGCGCACGTCTTCGGGCACGCCACCGCAAAACGGATGCGTGCTGACATCGAGCCGGCCGGCATTGAAATCGAAGCCGAGCAGGCCGATCACGCGCTCGCACAGCTGCCGTTGCGCGGCCACCGGGAACGGGCCTTGGGGCATGGCGACGGTTTCGCGTGATTGCTTGTCGATCACTTGCCGGATCAGCCCCGGCAGCCAGCGCCGCAACTCGCCGAACACGGCATCGACCTTGGCCGCCGTCATGCCGGGCTCGAAGCGATCGATCAGCGCGTCATAGCGCGGCATGCCCGACTGCTGCGACAACGCCTCGGCCTCTTCGCGCGCGATGGCCAGCACCTCGCGCAGGTTGGGCAGCAGCCCGGCCCAATCGTTGGCCGGACGCTGGCTGCGCCACGCGTGCTCGCAGCGCGAGGTGGTTAACACCGCGCGTTGCACCAGCGCCTCGGGCAGCGCGTTGTTCTGGCGCCATTGGCGGCGCATTTCGCGCAGGTTGGCGCGCTGCGCCTCGCCCAACGACTCGCGCTCGGCGCCATCGAGTTGACTGGCCAGCTGGGGATCGGTGACCATGCGGTGCAGCAGCGTGCCGATCTCGGCCAGCGCCGCGGCGCGCGCCTCGTTGCCCGCAGGCGGCATGTTGGCCGCCTGATCCCAACTGGCGATCGCCTGCAGGTGCTGCAGGTGGTGCAGCCGCGTGAAGGTGTGCGTCAGCGCGTCATAGCTCGGCGTGGTGGTGGTGTCCATCGTGACTTCAGGGGCCGCTGCGACCCGTGATCGCCAGGCCCGACATTGAACGGGGTCGCGCATTGTGCCGCCGGCCGCGCCCGCGCGTCAGGCTTGCGTTCAGCCCCGGCCTCAGCCCAGTTTGCCGGGGAACAACCACAGCAGGGCACCCGTCATCGTCAGGTAGCGCAGGAACTTGCCGATCGCCATGTACAACACGCAGGGCCAGAACGGAAAACGCAACCAGCCCGCCACCGCGCACAACGGATCGCCGACACCGGGCAGCCAGCTGAGCAGGCAGGCCTTGGCGCCGAAGCGCTCGAGCCAGCGCAACGCGCGCAACTCCATCGGCTTGCGGTGCCGCACCTGCTCATAGACACGCTCGGCGCCATAGCCCATCCACCAGGTGATCGCGCCGCCGATCGTGTTGCCCGCGGTGGCCACCAGCACCGTGGGCCAGAACAGCTCGGGATTCAGTTTGATCAAGCCGAACACGGCCGGCTCGCTGCCCAGCGGCAGCAGCGTCGCCGAAACGAGCGACACCACGAACACCGTGCTGAGCCCGTACTCGGGCATCGCCAGCGCTTTCAGCAACTCCGAGAACCATGCTTCCATCGCACGGATTATCGACAGCGGGTGGTGGCTATACTGCGCCTCCCTGCACCGCCCGTCCCCCGCCTGCCACCATGCACATCGGCCCGATCGAGCTGCCGAACAGCCTGTTCGTCGCCCCGATGGCAGGCGTCACCGACCGGCCGTTTCGCCAACTGTGCAAGCGGCTCGGCGCCGGCTATGCAGTCAGCGAGATGGTGACGTCCAAGCGCGAACTGTGGCTGAGCCTGAAGACCTCGCGCCGCTGCGACCACGCGGGCGAGTCGGCGCCGATCGCCGTGCAGATCGCCGGCGTCGACCCCGCTGAGATGGCCGACGCGGCGCGCTACAACATCGACCGTGGCGCGCAGATCATCGACATCAACATGGGCTGCCCGGCCAAGAAGGTGTGCAACGTGTTCGCTGGCTCGGCGCTGATGAGCAACGAGTCGCTGGCGCTGCGCATCGTGCAGGCGGTGGTTGCCGCCTGCCAGCCGCACGGCGTGCCGGTGACGCTGAAGATGCGCACCGGACGCAACGAGCACGAGCGCAACGCGGTGGCGCTCGCGCACGCGGCCCAAGAGGCCGGCATCGCGATGGTCACCGTGCACGGTCGTACGCGCGAGCAGGGCTTTCTCGGTCTGGCCGAATACGACACCATCGCTGCCGTCAAATCGGCGCTGCGCATCCCCGTGGTGGCCAACGGCGATATCCACGACGCCATCAAGGCACGTGCGGTGCTGCGCCACACCGGCGCCGACGCGTTGATGATCGGCCGCGCCGCGCAAGGGCGGCCTTGGATCTTTCGCGAGATCGCGCACCAGCTGGCCACCGGCAAGCCACTCACGCCGCCGGCAACCACCGACGTGCGCCGCTGGTTGCTCGAGCACCTCAACGACCACTATGCGCTGCATGGCGAGAGCAGTGGCGTGCGCAGCGCGCGCAAGCACATCGGCTGGGCCGTGCGTGCACTGCCCGGTGGCGAGGCGTTTCGCGCCGTGATGAACACGCTGGACACCTGCGACGCGCAGATTGCGGCGGTGGCCACGTGGTTCGACGAACTCGGCCAGCGGCATGCGCGTTTGCCGTCGTCCGTCAGCGCTGCCAACGACGACGCCGTGAGCCTCGCCGCATGAGCGATCCAAGCACGCTGGATCGCAGCGCCAGGACAACCCGATGAGCCGGCGCCAGATCGAAGAGTGCGTGCGCGACACGCTCGAGCGCTATTTCGAAGACCTGCGCGGTACCGACCCGCACGCGGTGCACGAAATGATCATGAGCGCGGTGGAAAAACCGCTGCTCGAAGTAGTGATGCGGCAGGCCGACGGCAACCAGAGCAAGGCCGCCGACTGGCTGGGCATCAACCGCAACACGCTGCGTCGCAAACTCGCTGACCACAAACTGCTGAAATGACCCATCCCCGCAGCGGCCTGACGGCCGCCCGCCTCCACAAGGGGCGACACCAGCGGCCCGGCAAAGCCGGATCCGCGGTGTCCGCTTGGCAACTTCCCGCTTTGCACTGAGCAATGCCGCGCGCACTAATCTCCGTTTCTGACAAAACAGGCATCGTCGAGTTCGCGCGCGCGTTGCATCAACGCGGCATCACGCTGCTGTCCACCGGCGGCACGGCGCGGTTGCTGGCCGACTCGGGCCTGCCGGTCACCGAGGTGGCGCAAGTGACCGGATTTCCCGAGATGCTCGACGGCCGCGTCAAGACGCTGCACCCGCGCATCCACGGCGGCCTGCTGGCGCGGCGCGATGTGCCCGCGCACATGGCAGCGCTGGCTGCACAGGGCATCGAGCCGATCGACCTGCTGGTGATCAACCTGTACCCGTTCGCGCAGACGGTGGCGCGCGCCGATTGCACGCTCGACGACGCGATCGAGAACATCGACATCGGCGGCCCGGCGATGCTGCGCGCGGCAGCCAAGAACTGGCAAGACGTCGGCGTGGTGATCGACCCCGCCGACTACCCGCAAGTGCTCGCCGAGCTCGATGCCGGCGGCCTCACGCGCGCCACCAAGTTCGCATGGGCCAAAAAGGTGTTCGCGCACACCGCGGCCTACGACGGCATGATCGCCAACCACCTCGGCGCGCTGGCGCCGGGCGCCGAGGCGCACACCGGGCAGGTGCCCTCGCGCGACAGCTATCCCGAGGTGTTCACCCTGCAGGTGCACAAGGCGCAGGCACTGCGCTACGGCGAGAACCCGCACCAGAGCGCGGCCTTCTACCGCGAGCGCGATGCAGCCCCCGGCACGCTCGCGCATGCCAGGCAACTGCAAGGCAAGGAGCTCAGCTACAACAACATCGCCGACGCCGATGCGGCATGGGAGTGCGTCAAGACTTTCGATGAGCCCGCGTGCGTGATCGTCAAGCACGCCAACCCGTGCGGCGTGGCGGTCGGCGCATCGGCTGCCGAGGCGTACGCGAAGGCGCTGAAGACCGACCCCACCAGTGCCTACGGCGGCATCGTGGCGTTCAACCGGCCGTTCGACGGCGCCGCGGCCGAAGCCATCCACGCCGCCAAGCAGTTCGTCGAGGTGCTGCTGGCGCCGGCCATCACCGCCGAGGCGCGCACGCTGTTCGCCGCCAAGCAAAACGCGCGGCTGCTCCAAGTGCCGATCTCGCATACCGGCAACACGCTCGACTTCAAGCGCGTGGGCGGCGGTGTTCTCTTGCAAAGTGCCGACGACCGTAACGTGCAGCGCGCCGAATTGCGCGTGGTGACGCGCAAGCAGCCCACTGCGCAGCAGCTCGACGACCTGATGTTCGCGTGGAAGGTGGCCAAGTTCGTCAAGAGCAACGCCATCGTCTACTGCGCGGGTGGCATGACACTCGGCGTCGGCGCTGGACAGATGAGCCGTGTGGATTCATCGCGCATCGCCTCGATCAAGGCCGCCAACGCTGGGCTGTCGCTGCAAGGGTCGGCCGTCGCCAGCGACGCGTACTTCCCGTTTCGCGACGGGTTGGACGTGGTGGTCGAAGCCGGCGCGGCGTGCGTGATCCAGCCCGGCGGCTCGATGCGCGACGCCGAGGTGATCGCTGCCGCCGACGAGCGCGGCATCGCGATGGTGTTCACCGGCGTGCGGCATTTCCGGCACTGATTCACGCGAAGGCATCGCCCCGCGTCGCGCTTCGTCGAGCTGGTGCAAGTTCGCCACGGCGGCACCTCGTGCGCTGGATTCCGCGCCGGCCGCGCTGCCGCAGCAACGTGTCGCGGCCACGGCGCCGCCAACTATGATCGCGGCCCATGACGCGCGCCGATGCGTTTGGCATGCTGCTGGCCTTCGTCGCCCGATTGATCACCGGCGCGCAGGGCCATTGGAAAGGCTGCCCGCCCAAGGCCGAGCAGCGCATCTACTTCGCCAATCACCAGAGCCACTTCGACTGGGTGCTGATCTGGGCCGCGTTGCCCAACGAGCTGCGCGCCACCACGCGGCCGATTGCCGCGCGCGACTACTGGACCGCCACGCCGTTCAAGCACTGGATCACGCGCGAGGTGTTCCGCGCGGTATACGTCAGCCGCCAAAGAACCGACGACCAGGATCCGCTCGAACCGCTGGTCGAAGCGCTGAGCCACGGCGACTCGCTGGTGATCTTTCCCGAGGGCACGCGCAGCGCGAAGCCCGAGCCGCAGCCGTTCAAGAGCGGGCTGTACCACCTGGCCACGCAGTTTCCGCAGGTGCAATTGATCCCGGCGTGGATCGACAACGTGCAGCGCGTGATGCCCAAGGGCGAGGTGGTGCCGGTGCCGATCCTGTGCACGGTGACCTTCGGTGCGCCGCTGGAGCGCATCGACGGTGAAGACAAAGGCGCCTTTCTGCACCGGGCGCGTGCCGCCGTGCTGGCGCAGCGGCCGTCGAGCGCATGAAGCCGCAACCGAGTGAGCAGCAATGGGCCTGAGAGACCTGGCGGTCAACGAACAGGTGGCACTGCTGTTCGTCATCGTGTTCGGTGTGCTGTTGCTGGCGTTCCTGGCCTGGTTTGCGATGTCGCTGCGCGAGATGGGCGGGGCCGCTCAAGCACGTCACGCCCGCTTCGCGCGCGACCTGCGCGCGGTGTGGGTCGGCGCGGTGCTGTTCTGGCTGGCCTGGATGTCGGGCGCCGTGGGCGCCACGTTGCTGTTCGGCATCGTGTCGTTTCTCGCGTTGCGCGAGTTCATCACGTTGATGCACACCCGGCGCGGTGATCATCGCGGGCTGCTGCTGGCGTTCTTCGTCGTGCTGCCGCTGCAGTTCACGCTCGCCGGCGGCCGCTGGTTCGATCTGTTCACGGTGTTCATCCCGGTGTATGTGTTCCTCGCCATCCCGGTGGTCAGCGCGCTGGCCGGCGACCCGGCGCGCTTTCTCGAGCGCAACGCCAAGATCCAGTGGGGCATCATGGTCTGCGTGTACGGCCTCAGCCATGCCCCCGCGCTGCTGTTGCTCGAGTTCCCCAACTTCGCGGGACGAGGAGCATTCCTGTTGTTCTTTCTGGTGGTGGTGACCGCCAGCGCGCAGATCGTGCAGGAGGCGGCCAGCCGCCGGCTGCGCGCGATGCCCGCCGCGCGCCACATCGACCGCAGTTTCTCTGCGCGCGCCTGGTGGCTCGGCGTGATCGGCGCCGGCGTGATCGGCGCGGCGATGTACTGGGCCACGCCGTTCAAGCCGTTGCAGGCGCTGGCGCTCGCGTCACTGGCCGCCGGCGCCGGCACGCTGGGCGAACTGGTGATGCGCGCGCTCAAGCGCGACGCCGGCGTCACGAGCTGGGGCAACGCAAGTGCACTCACCGGTGCGGTGGGACTGCTCGATCGCGTCGCACCGCTGGCGTTTTCGGCTCCGATCTTTTTTCACCTGACACGCTGGTACTTTCGAGTGTGACGTGACCCAAGGCCCCCGCCCCTGTGACTGCCACGACCGAGCGCGCAAGGCCGTGGGCGGGTATGCGCCGGCGCTCGAATGCGGCGGCCAGCCCTGCGGGCCGACTCCCCTGCGGTGCTCGGTCTCGTGGCCCGTCGCGAAACTCGCTACGCTCACTGCGTTCGCTATGCTCGAAACAAACGAAGTGAGTGCAGCGAGTTTCGCGGCGCGACCCCGGCGCGAGCATCGCAGTGCAGTCGGTGCGAAGCACCGACCGCCACAGTATGAGCCCCTACCGGGTACCGCCCGCCGCGCCGCGCCGGACCTGCGCAACGAGCAAAGGGGCGATGCGAGGGAGCCCCTCACGTGAGAATCCTCGGCATCGACCCTGGTCTGCAACGAACGGGGTTTGCGATCGTCGAATGCGAAGGCGTGCGACTGCGCTACGTGGCCAGCGGCACCATCAGCACGCTGGAGGCGCCGCGCGGCGACTTGCCGCTGCGGCTGAAGTTGATCTTCGAGGGCATCGGCGAGGTCGTGCAGCGTTACCGGCCCGATGCCGCGTCGGTGGAGATCGTGTTCGTCAACGTCAACCCGCAGAGCACGCTGTTGCTCGGCCAGGCGCGCGGCGCGGCACTGGCCGCACTGGTGTCCGGCGGCCTGCCGGTGGCCGAGTACACCGCGTTGCAGATGAAGAAGGCCGTGGTCGGCCATGGCCTGGCCACCAAGGCGCAGATTCAATCGATGGTGGCGCGCTTGCTCGCGCTGCCGCGCGAGCCCGGCAAAGACGCCGCCGATGCGCTCGGCCTGGCCATCACGCACGCCCACGCCGCGGGCGCGTTCGCCGCCCTGGCGCGCGCGTCGCCTCTGGCGCGCAAGGCGCATGCGCAGTACAAACGTGGCAGAACCTATTGATCAGGAGACTCGACCCATGGCCTCACCCGTGAAGACCGAATGGACCTCGGTGCCCGTGCCCGGCGGCGCCTTGTTCGACGCCTACCTGGCTCGCCCGCCCGCCGGCAGCGGCCCCGGCCTGGTGCTGTTCCAGGAGATCTTCGGCGTCAACGAGCACATCCGCGCGCTCGCCGAGCAATACGCGCTCGATGGCTTCGTGGTGCTGGCGCCCGATGTCTTCTGGCGCCAGACGCGCAAGATCGAGCTCGGCTACGAGGGCGACGCAGCGGCAGCGCGGCATCGAGCTGGCGATGGCACTCAAAGCCCCCGAAGTCGGCCTCGACATGGTGGCCGCCGTCGCCGCGCTGCGCGCTCGCCCCGAAGTCAACGGCGACAAGGTGGGCGCCATCGGCTACTGCATGGGCGGGCGGCTGGCCTTCCTGTCGGCCGCAACCGCCGGCGTCGATGCCGCGGTGGCCTACTACGGCGGCGGCATCCAGGATCAGCTCGACAAGGCTGCGGCCATCCAATGCCCGGTGCTGTTTCACTATGCCGAGCGTGACGACCACATCCCACCGGCGGCGGTGGACAAGGTGCGCACCGCGATGCACGGCAAGTCGGCCGAGGTGCACGTGTACCCCGGCGCGATGCACGGCTTCAACTGCTGGGCGCGCGCGTCGTACCACGCGCCGAGCGCCGCGCTCGCGCACGGGCGCAGCCTGCAGTTCTTGAGCGCCAACCTGTTCTAGGGTTGCTTCGGTTTCTTCGGGCGGCGGCCGGCCCGGCAGCTGCCCGTCGATCAACGCCGGCGGCGGCGGCGGTGGCGTCGGGAACCAGATGTCTTTGATCGCCGCGCCCACGCGGGTGAAGATCCAGATGTTGAAGGTGGCCAGCACGATCACCACCGCGAAGCGGAAGAAGGCCACGGCGCGCAGACGCGCCACCTGCTCGCCGGTGCCGGCAAACACCGACCAGTAGAGCGCGGAGGCGCCCAGCGTCAGCGCGACCAGCACCGTGCTGAGATGAAGAGGGTCGTCATCGCGCCCCTCTCACAGGAGCAAGGGCAAGCGCTCGAGGATCAGCACGCCGAAGAAACCCGCAGCGGCGATGAGCGTCCATTTCAGCACCAGCACGCCGCGCGCGCGCCACACCGGCGCCCGGGTGCCGACGTACATCGCAAAGCACAGCAGGCTGGCCAACAACAGCAGACCGAACAGCAGGCGAAACAGCACCATCGGATGACGCCATGCCTCTCACCACGCCGGGGCCAGCGCGGCGAGCCCCGGCGGCGCCTGCGACGCATCGGCGAACGTCACGGCCTCGGCGGCGCCGACCTCGGCGAACAGCTTGCGCATCAGCTTGTTGTTCAGGCCATGGCCGCTGCGAAACGCCGTGTAGCGCGCCAGCATCGGGCCGGCGACATACAGGTCGCCGATCGCGTCGAGCACCTTGTGCTTGACGAACTCGTCGTCGTAGCGCAAGCCCATCGGCATTGAGCACGCGCGAGTCGTCGACCACGATCGCGTTGTCCATCGCGCCGCCCAGCGTGAGGCCGCGCGAGCGCATCGCTGCCACGTCCTTGCTGAAGCCGAAGGTGCGCGCGCGCGCGATGTCGCGCTTGTAGCGGCCGCTGCCCATGTCGAAGCTGACGCGCTGGCCGGTGGCGTCGACCGCCGGGTGCTTGAAATCGATCTCGAAGGTCAGCGTGAAGCCGTGATGCGGCTCCAGACGCGCCCACATCAGGCGATCGCCCTCGCCCTCGCGCACCTCGATGGGCCGCGTGACGCGCCAGAAGCGCTTGGGCGCGTCCTGCAGCACGATGCCGGCGCTTTGCAGCAGGTACACGAAGCTGGCGGCCGAGCCGTCGAGCACCGGCACCTCGTCGGCATCGATGTCCACGCGCAGGTTGTCTAGGCCCAGGCCGCTGCAAGCCGACATCAGGTGCTCGATGGTCTGCACCTTGGGCCCGCCGGGGTCGCCCCCCGGCGAGATGGTCGAGGCCATGCGCGTGTCGCACACCGACTCCGGCCGCACCGGAATCTCCACCGGGCGCGGCAGGTCGACGCGCCGGAACACGATGCCGGTGTCGGGTGGCGCCGGCCGCATCGTGAGCTCGACCTTCTGCCCGCTGTGCATGCCCACGCCCACCGCGCGGGCGAGCGACTTCAAGGTGCGTTGCGCAAGCATGCCGCCATTGTAGGAAGCCTGCGGCGCCGGCTCGGCCACGGGCTGCCCCCAGCGGCCCAGGCGCAGGCCACCCGCGGGCCGTTTCAGCAAACTGATTGCTCATCGCCGCCTCCACCAGGCGAACACCGCGGATCCGGCTCTGCCGGCCCGCTGGTGTTGTCCCCTTGTGGAGTGGGCGGCCGCCAGGCCGCTTCGGGGGGTGGGTCATCAGTCGGCTTGCTTCCTCAAGAAAGCCGGAATCTCGATCTCGTCCATGCCGTTGGAACTCAAAGCCTCCACCTTGGCGGCTGCCTGTGCGCGGTTGCTGCGCCAGACGCTGGGCGTGGCGTACTGGCCGTAGTCGGGTGACGCGGTGGCCGCCGGCTGCGCGTGCGAGCCATTGCCGTTGCCGTTGCCGTGCACGACCGGCGCGTTGTCGGTGCCGGTGCGCTGCACCGGCGCCGACTGCACCACCGACAGCGGCGTCTGCGCGCGCTTGGCCTGCGACAGCCCGGTGGCGATCACCGTCACGCGCAGCTGGTCGCCCAACGATTCGTCGAACGCCGCGCCGTAGATGATGTAGGCGTCGTCGGCGGCGTAGCGGCGGATGCAGTTCATCGCGTTCTTGCTCTCGTTGAGCTTGAACGTCTGTCTCGCTGGCAGCGATCAGCACCAGCACGCCGCGCGCGCCCGACAGATCGATGCCCTCGAGCAGCGGGCACGCCACCGCGCCTTCGGCCGCCTTGATCGCGCGATCCGGGCCGCCGGCCATCGCGGTGCCCATCATCGCCTTGCCGGGCTCGCTCATCACCGTCTTGACGTCTTCGAAGTCGACGTTGACCAGCGCGTCCATGTGGATGATGTCGCTGATGCCGCCCACCGCGTTGCGCAGCACGTCGTTGGCGTGCGCGAACGCCGCGGTCTGCGTGACGTCGTCGCCCAGCACCTCGAGCAGCTTCTCGTTGAGGATCACGATCAGGCTGTCGACGTTGGCTTCGAGCTCCGAGGCACCGGCGTCGGCCTGGCGCGCGCGGCGCGGCCCTTCGAACTCGAACGGCTTGGTCACCACGCCGACCGTGAGGATGCCTATGCTCTTGGCGATGCGCGCGATCACCGGTGCGGCGCCGGTGCCGGTGCCGCCACCCATGCCGGCGGTGATGAACACCATGTGCGCGCCTTCGAGCATCTCGCGCACGCGGCCCTCGGCCTCTTCGGCCGCAGCCTTGCCTTTGTCGGGCTTGCCGCCAGCGCCCAGCCCGGTGTCGCCGAGCTGGATCAGCGCACGTGCAGTCGAGCGGTTGAGCGCCTGCGCGTCAGTGTTGGCGCAGATGAATTCGACGTTCTGGACGCCGCTGCGAATCATGTGTTCGACAGCGTTGCCGCCGCCGCCGCCGACGCCGATCACCTTGATCAAGGTGCCTTGCGCGAATTCTTCAATCATTTCGATGGGCATGTGGTCTCTCCTAACGTTGCAGTTGCCTTGAACGAAGCCCCGTGCGGCTTCGCATCTCCTGGTACCGGGGTTTCGCGCGAACCCCTTCAAAAATTGCCGACGATCCAGTCCTTGACGCGACCGAACATCGACTTCATCGAACCGGTCTGTGACTGCGCCTTGTGCCCGCGCGCACGCGCGAGACGCGCCTCCTCGAGCAATCCCATCACGGTGGCCGACCGCGGATTGGCCACCATGTCGTGCAGCGCGCCCGAGTACATGGGCACGCCTTTGCGAACGGGTTTCAAAAAGATGTCCTCGCCGAGCTCGACCATGCCCGGCATCACCGCGGTGCCGCCGGTGATCACGATGCCCGAGGACAGCAGCTCCTCGTAGCCCGACTCGCGGATCACCTGGTGCACCAGCGAATAGATCTCTTCCACTCGCGGCTCGATCACGCCCGACAGCGCCTGGCGGCTCAGCATGCGCGGCGCGCGGTCGCCCAGGCCCGGCACCTCGAGCTGCGCGCCGGCGTCGGCCAGCAGTTGCTTGGCCACGCCGTGCTCGACCTTGATCTCCTCGGCGTCCTTGGTCGGCGTGCGCAGCGCCATCGCGATGTCGCTGGTGATGAGGTCGCCGGCGATCGGTATCACCGCGGTGTGGCGGATCGAGCCGTCGGTGAAGATCGCCACGTCGGTGGTGCCGGCGCCGATGTCGACCAGCGCGACGCCGAGGTCCTTCTCATCGGCACTCAGCACCGACAGCGACGACGCGCTCGGGTTCAGCACCAGGTGCTCGACCTCGAGGCCGCAGCGGCGCACGCACTTCAGGATGTTCTCGGCGGCACTTTGCGCGCCGGTGACGATGTGCACCTTGACCTCGAGCCGGTTGCCGCTCATGCCGATCGGCTCCTTGACCTCGTGGCCGTCGATCACGAACTCCTGTGGCTCCACCAGCAACAGGCGCTGGTCGTTGGGGATGTTGATCGCCTTGGCGGTCTCGACCACGCGCGCCACGTCGACCGCCGTGACCTCGCGGTTGTCGCGCACGATCACCATGCCCGAGCTGTTCTGGCCGCGGATGTGGCTGCCGGTGATGCCGGTGTGCACGCGTTCGATCTTGCAGGCGGCCATCATCTCGGCCTCCTTGAGCGCCGCCTGGATGCTCTGCACGGTGGCGTCGATGTTGACGACCACGCCGCGCTTCAGGCCGTGCGAGGCCGCCACGCCCAGGCCCGCCAGGCGCATCTCGCCCTCGGGCAGCATCTCGGCCACCACGCACATCACCTTGGCGGTGCCGATGTCCAGCCCGACGATCAGATCCTTGTATTCCTTGGCCATCTGGCGTGCCCTTGGGGTTTCTAGTTGCGCGACGCGCTCGGGGTGGTGGTGACGCCCTTCAGGCGCACGGCATAACCGTCGGCATGGCGCAGGTCGGCCGCCAGCAGCGGGCGCTGAAACGATGCCGTGACCTGCGGCAGCGTGCGCACGAAGCGCGCGGCGCGCGCTGCCACCACGTCGGGCTCGCCGCGCCCGAGTTCGATCACCACGCCGTTGGCCAGATGCGCCCGCCACGAGCCATGCCCGGTGAGCAGCAGCGATTCGATCGGGCTGCCCAGCGGCTGCATCTCAACGGCCAGTGCGCGCCACATCGCCAGCACGCGCGCCGCACTGCCCGCCGGGCCCGACAGCTTGGGCAACGCGTCGTCCTCGACATCGCCCAGATTGGCTTCGAACGCCTCGCCGTAGGTGTTGATCAGGCCCTCGTCACCGGTGTCGGGGTTCCACAGCGCCGCCACGCGGTGCTCTTCCAACAACACGGCCAGGCGATCGGGCCACACGCGACGCACTGTGGCGTGCCGCACCCACGGCACCGACTCGAAGGCGTCGCGCGTGCGCTCGAGATCCAGCGACAGGAAACTGCCCGTCAACTTCGGCGCGACGATGGCGCGCATGGTCAGCGGCGAGTTGTGCGCGAGGTCGCCCTCGACCGTGATGCCTCGCAGGTTGAACGCCGGCAGGCGCGCCAGCCACCACGCCGCGCTGGCGATGAGCGCGATCGCCAGCAGCGTCAGCAGCACGTTGGCGCCGGCCTGCGCGAGGCGCACGTCGAACGGCAGCGGTGGCATCGTCGCGGTGCGGGCCATCGTGTTCACGCTCCTGCGGCCGCCGGTGCGGCGGGTGCGTCGAGGCGCGGGGATGTGAGCGGCGCGTCGAGGCGCGCCGCGGCCAGCAGCATGCAGGCACAACTGCTCGTAGGAGATGCCCGCGGCCTTGGCCGACATCGGCACCAGCGAGTGCCCGGTCATGCCGGGCGAGGTGTTCATCTCCAGCAGGAACGGCTTGCGGTCGGCGGCGCGGATCATCAGATCGGCGCGGCCCCAGCCGCGGCACTCGAGTGCACGGTAGGCCGCCAGCACGATGCGCTGGATCTCGGCCTCCTCGGCCTCAGGCAGGCCGCTGGGCACGTGGTAGTGCACTTCGTCGGTGAAGTACTTGTTCTGATAGTCGTACTTGCCCTCGGGTGCGGCGATGCGCACCACCGGCAGCGCCCGTGCAGACGCGCCCTCGCCGAGCACCGGGCAGGTGACTTCGATGCCGTCGATGAACTCTTCGCACAGCACGTCGGGGTCGTAGCGCGCCGCCAGCCGCACGGCGTCCTGCATCTGCGAATAGCCTTGCACCTTGGTGACACCGATCGACGAGCCTTCGCGCGGCGGCTTGACGATCAACGGCAGCCCGAGGTCATCGGGCACGGTGCGCACGCGCGCCAGCGATTGCTCCTCGGCATCCAGGCGCTGCCAGCGCGGCGTCGGCAAACCCTCGGCCAGCCACACGCGTTTGGTCATCACCTTGTCGAGCGCGATCGCCGAGGCCATCACGCCGGAGCCGGTGTACGGGATGCCGAGCAATTCGAGCGCACCCTGCACGGTGCCGTCTTCGCCGTGGCGGCCGTGCAGCGCGATGAAGCAACGCGCGAAGCCGTCGCGCTTGAGTTCGACGAGATCGCGCTCGCGCGGATCGAAGGCGTGCGCATCGACGCCGGCTCGAGCGCAGTGCGGCCAGCACCCCGCTGCCCGACAGCAACGAGATCTCGCGTTCGGCCGATGTGCCGCCCATCAGCACCGCGGTCTTGCCGAGCGCGCGGGGCGTCCCCCGATCGGCACGGCCTGCTTGTGCTTCACCGGCAGAGCTCCGCCGGCGAGTCACTGTGGCCGCCCCCGTGCCCAGACGCTCGGCGAGCTGCGCCGCCACCATGCCAATGGACCCGGCGCCCATCGCGATCACCACGTCGCCGTCGTGCGCCTGCTCGGTGATCGCCTGCGCGAGATCGGCCACGTCGTCGACGAACAGCGGGTCGACGTGTCCCGCCACGCGCAGCGCGCGCGCCAGCGAGCGGCCGTCGGCGGCGACGATCGGCGCTTCGCCCGCGGCGTACACCTCGGTCAGCAACACCGCGTCGGCTTGGCCCAGCACCTTGACGAAGTCCTCGAAGCAATCGCGCGTGCGGCTGTAGCGGTGCGGCTGGAACGCCAGCACGACGCGCTGGCCTGGGAAGGCGCCGCGCGCGGCCTCGAGTACGGCCGCCATTTCCACCGGGTGATGGCCGTAGTCGTCGATCAGCGTGAAACGGCCGCCATCGCGGGCCGGCAGCTCGCCATAGCTTTGGAAGCGCCGGCCCACGCCGGAGAACTGCGCCAGCGCCTTGACCACCGGCGCGTCGGGCAGCTCCAGCTCGGTGGCCACCGCGATCGCCGCCAACGCGTTGCGCACGTTGTGCACACCGGCCAGGTTGAGCCTGATGTCGAGCGCCGGCATCGCCGCGCCGTTGCGGCGCTCGCAGCGAAAGTGCATGCGGCCACCCGGCAGCGCGATCACCTCGGTGGCCCGCACGTGCATATCCTTGCCGAGACCGTAGCGAATCACCGGGCGCGAAATCGCGTCGGCGATCGACTGCACGCCGGCGTCGTCGCCGCAGACGATCGCGGCACCGTAGAACGGCATGCGGTGCAGGAAGTCGACGAACGCCTGGCGCAGCCGGTTCATGTCGTGGCCGTAGGTCTCCATGTGGTCGGCGTCGATGTTGGTGACCACGCTCAACACCGGGTTCAGGTTGAGAAACGACGCATCGCTCTCGTCGGCCTCGACCACGATGTAGTCGCCCTCGCCGAGGCGCGAGTGCGTGCCCGCGCTGTTGAGGCGCCCACCGATCACGAAGGTCGGGTCCACGCCGGCTTCGGCCAGCACGCTGGTCACCAGCGAGGTGGTGGTGGTCTTGCCGTGCGTGCCGGCGATCGCGATGCCCTGCTTCAGGCGCATCAGCTCGGCCAGCATCACCGCACGCGGCACCACCGGGATGCGCGCCGCGCGTGCGGCCAGCACCTCGGGGTTGTCGTCTTTCACCGCGGTGGAGGTCACCACCGCCTCGGCGCCCGCGATCTGCGGTGCCTCGTGGCCAATGAACACGCGCACGCCGAGCTGGCGCAGACGGCTGGTCGTCGCGCTGGCCGTCTGATCGGAGCCCGACACCGTGTAGCCGAGGTTGTGCAGGATCTCGGCGATGCCGCTCATGCCGGCGCCGCCCACGCCGATGAAGTGAATGTGCTTGACCGCATGTTTCATGCGGGCACCAGCTTTTCGATCGCATCGGCCACACGCGCCGCGGCATGCGGCCGCGCCAGGCTGCGCGCGCGTTCGGCCATCGCGCGCAGGCCGTCGCGGTCGAGCTGCGACAGCAGGTTGGCCAAGGTCTCGGCGTTGAGTTCGGCCTGCGGCAGGTGCCGCGCCGCACCGCGCTCGGCCATGAACTGCGCGTTGTCGCGCTGGTGCGCCGTGGTGCTGACGATCAGCGGCACCAGCACGCTGGCCACGCCGGCTGCACACAGCTCGCTCACCGTCACCGCGCCGGCGCGGCAGACGATCACGTCGCACGCGGCCAGCCGCGCCGGCATGTCGTCGATGAACGGCACGCACCTCGGCCAGCACGCCGTGTTGTGCGTAGCTCGCGCGCAACGCCTGCTCGTGCGCGATGCCACTTTGATGCACCACCTGCGGCCGGCGATCGATGCCGATGCGAGCCAGCGCCGCCGGCACGGTCTCGTTGAGCACTCTGGCGCCCAGGCTGCCGCCCACCACCAGCAGCGACAGCGGGCCCATGCGATCGCGAAAGCGTTCGGCCGGCACGGGCAGCGCCTCGATCTCGGTGCGCACCGGATTGCCGGTGACCTGGGCGTGCCGCGTCTTGGCCACCGCCGGCCCGTCGAAGCCGAACGCCACCACGTCGGCCACCGGCAGCAGCGCGCGCGTCGACAGCAGCAGCGACGCGTCGGCATTCACCAGCACCAGCGGCTTGCCGAGCAGCGACGCCATCAGACCGCCGGGGAAGCACACGTAGCCGCCCATGCCGAGCACGGCACTGGCCCCACGCGGCGCGCAGGATGCCGAAACAGTCCCAGAACGCCTTCAGCAGACGCAGGCCGCCGGTCAGCGCACCGAGCACGCCCTTGCCGCGCAGACCCGCAAAGCCGATCGCATCCAACGCGATGCCGGTCGGCGGCACCAGCCGGTTTTCGATGCCGCTCTGGGTGCCGAGCCAGCTGACGCTCCAGCCGCGCCGCTGCACCTCGCGCGCGACCGCGCGTCATCCCTCCTGGCTTCTCGACCTGGCCGCGACCGCTCTCGCCAAGGACGGAGAGCTGTCATCCTTTACCGGCAGCGTCGAAGACTCGGGCGAAGGCCGCTGGACCGTGATGACGGCGCCACGAGGAGGCGGCTGCCGATCGAGGTCCTCGCGCAAGCCTCGCTGTTCGCCCGCTTCCGATTCCGTCGCGAGCACACCTTTGGCGAGAAGCTGTTGTCGGCGATGCGGCACGAGTTCGGTGGGCACGTCGAGGCCAAGAGCGGGTCGTGAGCCACCAAGGAGAGACTCATGACGGCCGACAAGTGACCCAGGAGCGACCGGGCGATCCCGTGCACATCCGATCTTCGGCGCCATGGGCGATCTCACCAAGCGCAAGCTCTTGCCTTCGCTCTACAATCTGCGCTGCCTGGGCCTCCTGCCCCGCGACTTCGCGATCGTCGGCTTCGCGCGCCGCGAGCTCGACGACGAGGCTTCCGCGCGCGAGATGACGCCGGCCATCGAGGAGTTCGCGACCCGGCCGGTCGACGCGCCGTCTGGGAGCGACTTCGGCGCCCGATCTACTTCGCCAAGGGCGACTTCAACGACGCCCGAGGCCTTCCGCGGCTCGCCGACCGGTTGAAGGAGGTCGGCGCGCCGCCACGGGACCGGCGGCAACCTCCTGTCCTACCTCGCCTCGCCGCCCGACACCTTCGCGACGGTCGTCGACAGCTCGGTCGCGGGAGCTGAGCCGCGAGGAGAGCGGCCGCTGGTGGCGGGTCGTGATCGAGAAGCCGTTCGGCCACGACCTCGACTCCGCGCTGGCGCTCGAACGCCGAGCTCCGCGCGGTCCTGCGCGAGAGCAGATCTTCCGCATCGACCACTACCTCGGCAAGGAGACCGTCCAGAACCTCCTGGTCTTCCGTTTCGCCAACGGCCTCTTCGAGCCCGATCTGGAACCGCCGCTACATCGACCACGTGCAGATCACCGTCGCCGAGGACCTCGGCGTCGAGGGCCGCGGGCGGCTTCTACGAGCAGGCCGGCGTCCTGCGCGACATGGTCCAGAACCACATCTTCCAGCTCCTCTGCCTGATCGCCATGGAGCCGCCGTCGAGCCTCGACGCCGAGGCCGTCCGCAACGAGAAGGTCAAGGTCCTCGAGTCGATCCGCTGATGCAGCCGGAGGAGGTCCTGCAGCGGACGGTGCGCGGCCAGTACGGCGACGGCTTCGTGAACGGCGCGCAAGGTCCCGGCCTACCGCAGCGAGCCGAACGTCTCGCCGACGCTCGACGACCGAGACCTACGCCGCCCTGCAGCTCTATCGTCGAGAACTGGCGCTGGGCGGGCATCCCGTTCTACCTGCGCTCGGGCAAGCGCCTCGCCGCCGCGCACACCGTCATCTCCATCCAGTTCCGGCGGCCGCCGCTCTCTGCTCTTCCGCGACGCCGGCGTCGGCGAGCATCGACCCCAACCGGCTCGACATCCACATCCAGCCGGACGAGGCGATCGCGATCCAGATGAAGGCCAAGCGGCCCGGACCGACGATCCGCCTCAAGAACGTCAAGCTCGCACTTCAGCTACAAAGACTTCGGCGATCGTCGCCGGCCACCGGCTACGAGCGCCTGCTCTACGACTGCATGACCGGGGACACGACCCTCTTCCACCGCTCCGACATCGTCGAGGCCGTCGTGGCGCATCGCGACGCCCGATCCTCGACCTCTGGCGACCCTCCCGCCGCGGGACTTTCCCAACTATGCCGCCGGCACCTGGGGCCCGGCGGCCGCCGATGAGCTGCTCGCCAAAGAGAATCGTCGCTGGGTGATCCCGAGTAGAGCGAATCCATGGCGCCACGAGTCTCCCGTCGACCTCCGAATCTTCCCCAACCCTGAGCGCCTCGCCCAGGCTGCGGCGGCGAGGTGGCCGAGGCCGCGACGCGCGCGGTCACACCCGAGGCTCTTTCCGCTTGGCGCTCGCGCCGGCGGCTCGACGCCGAAGCGACTCTACTACGAGCTGCTCGCGCCGCGGGCTCCGCGCCCGGCGTCGCGATGCCCTGGGCGCAGACCCGAATCTTCTTCGGCGACGAGCGTTTCGTAGCTGCCGACCATGCCGACAGCAACTTTCGCATGGTCCGCGAAGCGCTGCTGGACCGCGTCGCTTTCCCATCTCACCGCCGTGCACCGGGTCCCGACCGAGATGCAGGACCCGGTCGCCTGTGCGGCGC
>CAVZEK010000045.1:0-370429 GCA_963774185.1 uncultured beta proteobacterium | reverse complement strand
CCAATCGCTGCTGATGCTCTCGGCGGTCGTCACTTCTTGCCGACCGTACGGGATGTGCGACATCACATGGCCCCGATCTTGTGGCGATTGGCCGCGATCCAAGCCTGCAGCGCCGCAACACTCATCCATTCGGGGTTGGTATCGCTGGCGTAGACGAATCCGTCGACCACGCGCCGGCCATCGCCGATGCGCAACAGATCGGCACTCCAGTTGTGGATGGCCGGCAGGATTTTGAAGTGGTCGGCGTACTCGTAGGTGTAAGGGGCATCCTCGGCACCGATCATCTGCTCGTGCAGCTTCTCGCCGGGCCGGATGCCGACGAACTCGATCTTGGCCTGCGGCGCCACTGCGATCGCGATGTCGGTGACCCGCATGGACGGGATCTTCCTGACGTAGATTTCGCCGCCTTGCATATCGGCGAACGCATGCCAGACCAGCTCGACCCCCTGCTCCAGCGAGATCATGAAGCGCGTCATGCGCTCGTCGGTGATCGGCAGCACGCCACGATCGGCTTGATCGTCAGAAAGTACGGGATCACCGAACCGCGCGAGCCCATCACGTTGCCGTATCGAACGACGGCAAAGCGAGTGTCGTGCCCGCCGGCGTAGGAATTGCCGGCGATGAACAGCTTGTCAGAGGCCAGCTTCGTTGCACCGTAAAGATTGATCGGGCTGCTGGCCTTGTCGGTGGAGAGCGCGACCACTCGCTTGACACCCTTGTCGATGCAGGCGTCGATCACATTCATCGCGCCGTTGACGTTCGTCTTGACGCACTCGAACGGGTTGTACTCGGCCGTCGGCACGATCTTGGTGGCCGCGGCGTGCACTACATAGTCGACACCATCGAGTGCGCGATACAGGCGATCGCGGTCACGCACATCGCCGATGAAGAAGCGCACGCGGTGGTCGCCTTCGGAACCGCTTGGCCATATCCCACTGCTTCATCTCATCGCGCGAGTAGACGATGATGCGGCGGGGATTGTGACGCTGCAAGGTCATCGGCACGAAGGCATTGCCGAACGAGCCGGTGCCGCCGGTGACGAGGATCGAACGATTGGTCAGCATGGCTGCACGTGATAGGACCGCATCGGATCGCGCTCAGACGTCCACACGCAGCAAAGACCGAAAGTACGCAACGGTCCGATCGAGCCCCTCATCCAGCGTCACGTTCGGCTTCCAGCCTCGACACTTTGCGCGCCAGCGCAATGTCGGGCCGGCGCTGGCGCGGATCGTCCGACGGCAGCGGCTGGAACACGAGCTTCGCTCTTCGAGCCCGTCAGCTTGATCACCTTCTCGGCCAGTTCCAGCATCGTGAACTCGCTCGGATTGCCGATGTTGACCGGGCCGGTGAACTCCTCGGCGGTGTCCATCATGCGCACCATCCCATCGATCAGATCGTCGACGTAGCAGAAGCTGCGCGTCTGCGTGCCGTCGCCGTAGATGGTGATGTCCTCGCCGCGCAGCGCCTGCACGATGAAGTTGGAGACCACGCGGCCGTCGTTCGGATGCATGCGCGGGCCGTAGGTGTTGAAGATCCGCACCACCTTGATCGTGCAGGCTGTGCTGGCGGCGGTAGTCGAAGAACAGCGTCTCGGCGCAGCGCTTGCCTTCGTCGTAGCAGGCGCGGATGCCGATCGGATTGACGTTGCCCCAATAGTCCTCCGTCTGCGGATGCACCTCGGGGTCGCCGTAGACCTCGCTGGTCGAGGCCTGCAGGATGCGCGCCCTCACCCGCTTGGCCAAGCCCAGCATGTTGATGGCGCCATGCACGCTGGTCTTGGTGGTCTGCACCGGATCGTACTGGTAGTGCACCGGCGAGGCCGGGCAGGCCAGGTTGTAGATCTCGTCGACCTCGACGTACAGCGGAAACGTGACGTCGTGGCGCATCAGTTCGAAGCGCGGGTTGGCGAGCAGGTGGGCGATGTTGGCCTTGCTGCCGGTGAAGAAGTTGTCCACGCACAGCACGTCGTGGCCGCGCTCGAGCAGCCGCTCGCACAGATGCGAGCCGAGGAAGCCGGCGCCGCCGGTCACCAGGATTCGCTTCATGTCGGACCTGATGGGTTGCTCATGTCACGCGGGTGGCTCATCAGTGCGGTTTCGTCATTTTCCCATCGATCATGCGCATAGCGACCGAGGGCACGTGTCAGCGATCGGCGGCCGAATCGTTAACATCGACACAAATCGAAAGCCCTCGGATGAGCGAACCCACAAAAACACCAGCCAGCGGCCTCCCGGTCGAAGAAAACCAGCTGATCGAAGAGCGCCGCCAGAAACTGGCTCAAGCGCGCGCGCAGGGGCCCGCCTTTCCCAACGACTTCAAGCCCAGCCACCACGCCGCCGACCTGCAGCAGCGCTACGCCGACGTGCCGAGCGAGGAGCTGGAGTCGCAGGCGATCGCCGTGTCAGTGGCTGGCCGCATGATGCTCAAGCGGGTGATGGGCAAGGCCAGCTTCGCCACGCTGCAAGACGGCTCGTTCGGCAAGACCGGGGGCCGCATCCAGCTGCGCATCGCCACCGACCTGGTGGGCGATGACGCCTATGCCGCGTTCAAGCACTGGGACCTGGGCGACATCGTCGGCTGCGAAGGCACGCTGATGCGCACCAAAACCGGCGAGCTCACGGTCAAGGCCACGTCGATCCGCCTGCTCACCAAGAACCTGCGGCCGCTGCCCGACAAGTTCCACGGCATGGCCGACCAGGAACAGAAGTACCGCCAGCGCTACGCCGACCTGATCACCGACGAGCAGGCGCGCGCGCGCTTCGTGGCGCGCAGCAAGTGCGTGTCGTCGATCCGCAACTTCATGGTCGAGCACGGCTTTCTCGAGGTCGAGACGCCGATGCTGCACCCGATCCCGGGCGGCGCCAACGCCAAGCCGTTCGTGACCCACCACAACGCGCTGGATCAACAAATGTTCCTGCGCATCGCGCCCGAGCTGTACCTGAAACGCCTGCTGGTGGGCGGCTTCGAGCGGGTGTTCGAGATCAACCGCAACTTCCGCAACGAAGGCATCTCGGTGCGCCACAACCCCGAGTTCACGATGATGGAGTTCTACGCGGCCTACTGGAACTACCAGGACGTGATGGCCTACACCGAGCAGGTGATCCGCGATGCCGCGCGCCACGCGGCGGGCACCGCGCAGCTGACCTACCAGGGCCGTGCAGTGGACCTCGAGGCCCCCTTCGCGCGGCTGTCGATCCGCGACGCGGTGGCGCGCCACGTGCCGGCCGTCGGCGCGGCCCATCTCGACAACGTGGTGGCGCTGCGCACCGAACTCAAGAAACACGGCAACGAGCCGCCCGCGCACTGGAACCTGGCGCAGCTGCAATTCGCGGTGTTCGAGGAATTGGTCGAAGAGCACCTGTGGGAGCCCACCTTCATCGTCGACCATCCGGTGGAGGTGAGCCCGCTGGCGCGCGCGTCGGACATCGACCCGACGCGCACCGAGCGCTTCGAGCTCTACATCACCGGCCGCGAGATCGCCAACGGTTTTTCCGAGCTCAACGACGCCGAGGACCAGGCGGCGCGCTTTCAGTCGCAGGCCGCCAACAAGGAGGCTGGCGACGAGGAGGCGATGTACTACGACGCCGACTTCATTCGCGCGCTCGAATACGGCATGCCGCCGGCCGGCGGCTGCGGCATCGGCATCGATCGCCTGGTGATGCTGCTCACCGACTCGGCGAGCATCCGCGACGTGATCCTGTTCCCGGCGCTGCGTCGGGAGAACTGAGGCCGCTGCCGCGCAGCCGCGATCAGCTGTTGCTGAACCTCGGGCTGCGCTTGTTCAAGAAGGCGTCCATGCCTTCCTTCTGATCGTCGGTGGCAAACAGCGAGTGGAACAACCGCCGCTCGAACATCACGCCGTCGGACAGCGGCGCCTCGAACGCGCGGTTGACGCACTCCTTGGCCATCGCCACGCTCGGCCCGCTCAACGCGCAGATGGCGGCGGCCGCGCCGAACGCCTCGTCGAGCAGCTTGTCGGCGGCCACCACGCGCGACACCAGGCCGGCGCGCTCGGCCTCGGCGGCGTCCATCATGCGCGCGGTCAGGATCATGTCCATCGCCTTGCTCTTGCCCACCGCGCGCGGCAGCCGCTGCGTGCCGCCGGCGCCGGGGATGATGCCGATCTTGATCTCGGGCTGGCCGAAGCGGGCCGTGTCGGCCGCGATGATGAAGTCGCACATCATCGCCAGCTCGCAGCCGCCGCCGAGCGCGAAGCCGGCCACCGCGGCGATCACCGGCTTTCTGACGCGGCGAATGGTTTCCCAGTTGCGCGTGATGTACTCGTTGCGATGCACGTCCATGTAACTGTACTTGGCCATCGCCGCGATGTCGGCACCGGCGGCAAAGGCCTTCTCGTTGCCGGTGATCACGATGCAGCCGATGCCGGGGTCGGCATCGAACGCCAGCAGCGCCGCGCCGAGTTCGTCCATCAATGCGTCGTTCAGCGCATTGAGCTGCTTGGGCCGGTTCAGCTGGGCCAAGCCGATGCGGCGCGCGCCGTCGCCGCGGGTGGAGGTCAGGATCAACGGCTCGCTCATGGTGGGCTTCCCGCGTGAACACTCGAACCCGCATTGCAACACACGCGCTGCAAGGCTTAGCGTGACGCGGCCTGCTGGGGTGCGCGCTGCAGTTGCAGGTCGATGAAGGTGTCTGCATCCTGCTGAACCAGGATGCGCACCGGCAGGTACTGCAGGCCCGGCGCAAACCACATCTGGGCGGTCAACTCATTGGCTGACCTGACAATCCGGTGCGGCTTGACGTGCATCGTGCTCACCTCGCCGAACGGCATTTGCAGCGTCTCTTGCCCGACCACGTCGTATTGCCAGACTTCGACCCGCCGCGGCAGTGCGAGCGGCACAAAGATGCTGCGGCCGGCCTGCAACGCCTGCGGCTGCGTGGTGAACAACCAGGTCAACTGCACGAACAAGCTCGCCTCGTCTTGCACGCCCGGCAGCGTGGGAGCCTCACGGCCCTCGGGAAGAAGCACCCGTTCGGCATCGAAGCTCATCGCCCAGCGGCGGCTTCGAAACGCCACGCGTTGCTCGCCCTCGAAACGGCGCGGCACCAGGCCGCTGTCGCCCAACTCGCCCTCGCTGCTGGCGCGGCGCACCAGCAGCGGCGCGAAGCTTGCGCCGACGATGGCCTCCATGTGCACCTGGTAGCGCAGTCCCACGCGAATCCACTCCACCGTGGCCGACCCCTGCACCTCGCCCCGGTAGTTGCCCGTCATCGCGTAGGTCAGCCGAGTCGACGGAGGCCAATCGAAGGACGGAGCGACGGCACTGGCCGCCGACACCGGTGTCGCCGCGGCCACCGCGCTGGCGGCCACGGCCGGGCTGCTTGCCTCGGGTTGAGGTGGCGAGGGCAGCGAGGCGGCAGCCACTGGCGGCACGGGCGGCTCCAACACCGATGGTGGCGGCATCGACAGCGGCTCGACCTTGACGACGATCTCATCCAGCGGCGCACTCGCCGGCGCCGACGCGGGTGACGCCGCCTTGGCCACCGCGCGGCGGGGTCGCGGCGCGGGCCGCGGCCGCGGCGGCGCGGGCTCAGGCGGCGGCGCCACTGCCAGATCGCGCACATAGGACACTTCGATGTGCCGCATCGCGTCGCGCGAGGCACCGAAGCCCAACCGGTCCTCCATCAACTCGTCGCTCAACCACAGGTGGGCCAGCGTCACTGCCACGAGCAAGCCGACACCGATGGGCCGCCGCAGCGGCGAATGCGCGGACGAACTCAGCGCCCCAGCCACGCACGCCGCCTTGCCAGCGCCGGCGGCGATGCGCCGTCGTCCAGCGCCAGCCGCCATTGCTGCCGCAGCGGCGAACGAACATCGGGCTCCAGCCTCAGCGTGTGCAGCCGCCGCTCGCGCACCAACAGCAATTCAAGCGGCCGGTCACGCACTGTCCATTGCAGCGCCTCGTCGAGCCTGCGCACCCGCCAGCCGTCGACGGCGAGCAGCTCGTCGCCCGCGCTCACGCCGGCGCGCGCTGCCGCGCTGTCGGTGGCCACCGACTTGACCTGCACGCCAGTCAACGGGCCCTCGCTCAACCGCAAGCCGAGGCCAGCCGCCATCGGGGTAGCCTCCTTCTGCACCACCACCGCAGCCGCCTCCAGCAGCCGCTGCAGCGGCAACTCCGCCGTGCCGTGCACCCAATGGTGCAGCTCGCGCGCCAGCGCGCGGTTGGCGGCCGCCTCGATGGCCTGCAGGATGTGCTGCTCGGTGATCGGCCCGCCGCGGTGGCTGCGCCACAGGCCCCGCATCACCGCGTCAAGCGAACTGCCCGCCTCGCGCAGGCTCAAGTCGAGCGCCAGGCCGACCAGTGCACCCTTGGCGTAGTAGCTCACGGTGATGTTGGGCGTGTTCTCGTCGGGCCGGTAGAACTTGATCCAGGCCTCGAAGCTGGCCTGCGCCAGGCTGTGCACCTGCCGGCCCGGCGTGGCAAGCACGCCGTTGACGGTCTTGACGATCAGCGCCAGATAAGCCGCCGCATCGATCAACCCAGCGCGCAGCAGCAGCAGATCGTCGTAGTAGGAGGTGAAGCCCTCGAAGAACCACAGCAGTTGGGTGTGGTTCTCGCGCGAGTAGTCCAGTTGCGCGAACTCCGCGGGCTTGAGCCGCTTCACGTTCCAGGCGTGAAAGTACTCGTGGCTGACCAGCCCCAGCAGGTCCAGGTAGGCCTCGTGAGGCGCTCCCATGTCGGGCCGGGGCAGGCTGCGCCGCGGGGCCAGCAGCGCCGTGCTGGCGCGATGCTCCAGGCCACCGCGGCCGTCTTCGACGGTGTTCAGCGCAAACAGGTAGTTGGCAAACGGCGGCTGCGCACGGCGGCCGCGCCCGTGCCAGAACGCGATCTGCGCTTCGCAGATGCGCTGCGCATCGGCCAGCAGCCGCTGGCCGTCGAAGCCCGGATACGCGCCGGCAACGACAAACTCGTGCGGCACGCCGCCGGCCCGGAAGCGCCCGCGCCAGAAGGTGCCCAACTCGAACGGATGGTCGACCATCTCGTCGTAGTCGGCAGCCTCGAAGGCCTGCCTGGCACCGCGCACCGGCGGCATCGCGGTGGCGATCTGCCAGCCGCGCGGTAGCGACGCGATTTCGATGCGGTGCGCTTGCGACTCGCAGCCATCGGCGCGCAGGCACAGGCTCGTGGCGTTGAAGAAACCCCGCTGCGTGTCGAGAAAGGCGGCGCGCACCGAGGTGTCGAACGCGTAGACGCTGTAGCTCACCTTCAGCGCGGCGCGGCCCTTGCATTGCGCAACCCAGCGCGCCTTGTCGACTTGCCGCAGCGGCACTTCGCGCGCGCCCTGCCACGCACGCAACTGCGACAGGTGCCGCGCGAATTCGCGCACCAGATAGCTGCCCGGTATCCACACCGGAAGGCTCAAGGCTTGTTCGGACGCCGGGCGCTGCAGCGTCAACGTGACGCGAAAGTGATGGCTGTGGCGATCGGCCGGCTCGATGCGGTAGCGGGGCATGTGATTACATTGTCTCTCGCGCTTTTCCCTGGCCAACACCGCGGATCCGGCTCCGCCGCTCCGCTGGTGTGCCTTGCAGACCGCGCCGGGCCGGCGGCCCGGCTCTTCGCCAGGCGTGAAAGGTCCACTGGACCTTTCATGTCCAGGCTCAGCCCCCTCGAGGTGGAGCGGCCGTTATGACGCTTCGGGAGTGGGCAATGTCACCGCTTGGCAGCGGCGACGAGCCGGCTCTCCAGCTGGTCGGCCGGGAGGGCGCCGGGGGATCGGCTGCCGTCTTCGAACACCACCGCTGGTGTGCCGGTGACGCGGCTGCGGTTGCCCAGCGCCAGGTTGCGTTCGAGCGCCGAGCTGTCGCAGGCGCCGATCGCCTTGGGCGGCGCATTGCCTTCGACCATCCAGCCGCGCCAGACCTTGGCAGGCTCGCGTGCGCACCAGATGTCGCGCGCCTTGACGTTCGAGTCGGGGCCGAGGATCGGGTAGAGGAAAGTGTAGATCGACACGTCCTTGAGCACCAGCAGGTCGCGCTCGAGCTTCTTGCAGTACCCGCAGTTGGGGTCGCCGAAAACGACCAGCTTGCGCGCGCCACTGCCCTGCTTGATGAGGATCGCATCCTTGAGCGGCAGGCTCGCGAAATCGATCTGCGTCAGCTTGGCGATGCGTGCCTCGGTCAGGTTGGCTCGCGACTTGGTGTCGATCAGGCTGCCCTCGATCACGTAGTGGCCCTGCTCGTCGGTGTAAAGCACTTCGGTGCCGATGCGCAGCTCGTAGATGCCCGGGATCGGTGTCTTGGTGACCTCGTCGATCGGCGGGAAGTTGGGCAGGCGTTCACCCAGATTCTTGCGAATCGCCGCCTCGTCGGCCCACGCGGTGACGCCGATCGCCAGCGACCAGACGACGAACAGACTGCGAACGAATGACATTCCCGAACCTTTCACGGCCTCAACCGTCGAGTGCTTGCGCAGCGAGCCATCGTTTGGCAGGGGCGGCACGATTGACCAGACCCATGCCACGGTTGCGAAGTTCCCGCACCCAGGCATGTTCCGACGCAAAACCGTGCACCAGTGCATCGGTCAGCCAAGACATCGACCTCACCGGCCACGCCCGCGCCCGCGCATACCGGTGCAGCAACCGTTCGTCGTTCAGTGCGCGCCAGGGTTCGCGCGCGGCCAGCGTGTCGGCCAGCGCCAGCACGTCGCCGAAGCCGAGATTGAGCCCTTGGCCGGCCAGCGGGTGCACCACGTGGGCGGCATCGCCCACCAGCACCCAGCCCGCGCCGCACACGGGGTGTGCGCTCGCAACGGCCAGCGGCCAAGCCGCTCGCGGGCCGGCCAGTCGCAGCCCGGCCGGCATGTCGGGGCTGGCGCCTTGCAGTTCTGCCTCGAAGGCAGCTGCGTCCATTTGCATCAACACGGCAGCGCGCTCTTGCGGCAGCGACCACACCAGCGCGAACGAGCGCTCGGCCAGCGGGCGATCGAACGGCAGCAACGCCAACACGTCGGGTGAGCGAAACCACTGATGAGCCACGCCTTGGTGACCGTCGGTCGCGCTCAGCCGCGCGGCGATGGCGGTGTGGCCATAGCCATGGCGATCGAACTGCACGCCGATCGCCCCGCGCGAGGCCGAGTCTTTGCCCTCGGCGTAGACCGTCAACGCCGCGGCGGGTGGCTCGTCGCCGCGCTGCACATGCGCGGCAAACTGCAACGCGGCGCTCAGCGCAGCGTCGAGCTCCATCGCGTCGACGATCCACGCCAGCGCGTCGACGCATTGCGTCCACGAAGAAAACTTCAGACGCCCCGAGGGCCTGTCGCCGCGCACCTGCATCTCGTACACCGGCGTCACCGCATCGGCGGGCAGCGCGTCCCACACCTTGAGGCGCTGCAGCAGGCGCCGCGACGCCGCATTGAGCGCGTAGGCGCGCACGTCCGGGCGCGCCGGGTCGGATTGCGGCAGCCGCACTCAGTGCAACCCGCAAGCCCTGCTGGCCCAATGCCAACGCCAAGCTCGTCGCGACGGCGCCGCGACCGCGGATGCTGACGTCCACCCCGTTCATGCGTCATTGTAGGGACGGCACCCTGTCCGCCAGCGCCAGGGCAGAATCGGCACCGCCATGAATGAGCAAACGGTCTCGATCGCCAGCCTGTACGTGCACCCCGTGAAATCGTGCGCGCGCATCGAAGTGGACCGTGCGCTGGTCACCGAAACCGGCCTCGAGTGGGATCGGCAGTGGATGGTTTTCGACGGACAGGGCGTCTTCGTCTCGCAGCGCAACGAACCCCGGCTGGCGCTGGTGCGGCCGACGCTGCGATCCAGCGACCTCGTGCTGCGCGCGCCGGGCATGCTGGCGCTGCACCTCGCGCTCGACGCGATCGAGCGCGAGACCACGGTACAGGTCTGGAACGACCGCGTGGACGCCGGCGACATGGGCGACCTGGCAGCGCAGTGGTTCAGCGATTTTCTGGGCCGTCCGGTGCGCCTGGCGCGGTTCGATCCCGAGGTGCAGCGCGCGTCCGACAGCCAATGGACCGGCGGCGCTCGGGCGCTGACGGCGTTCGCCGACGCCTTCGCGCTGCTCGTCGTGTCGTCAGCGTCGATGGCTGAACTCAATCGCCGTCTGACCGCGCGGGGAGCCGCCGCCGTGCAGTCCGACCGCTTTCGGCCCAACCTCGTGCTCGATGGCCTGAGCACCCATGAGGAAGACTGGATCGATCGCGTCGAGTTCGACACCCCCGACGGCCCGGTCGTGCTGCGGCTGGTCAAGCCGTGCGCGCGCTGTTCGATTCCCGATGTCGATCCGCAACGCGGCGAGCCCGACCATGCGGTGAGCGCCGAGTTGTCCGCCTACCGCGCCGATGCGCGCCTGAATGGGCAAATCACTTTCGGCATGAACGCCATCGTCGAGCAGGGCATCGATCGCTGGCTGCATGTCGGAGCGACCGGCCGCGCCACGGTGCGGTTCGACTGAGCCCGCACCCACCGCCGACGGGCCGGTAACGGCGCACCGTAAAATCACGGCGCGTTGCGCCGGCGCCGAAGCGTCGATCGCGCTCGCACCACCACCCCTTCCCGACTGCCGAAAGCGCGCCATGAGCCTGAAGTGCGGCATCGTGGGCCTGCCCAACGTGGGCAAGTCCACCCTGTTCAACGCCCTCACGAAGTCCGGCATCGCGGCCGAGAACTATCCGTTTTGCACTATCGAGCCCAACGTGGGCATCGTCGAGTTGCCCGATCCACGGCTGGCCGCGCTGGCGGCGATCGTGAAGCCAGAGCGCGTTGTGCCGGCCATCGTGGAGTTCGTCGACATCGCCGGGCTGGTGGCGGGCGCCAGCAAGGGCGAGGGCCTGGGCAACCAGTTTCTCTCGCACATCCGTGAGACCGACGCCATCGTCAATGTCGTGCGCTGCTTCGAGGACAGCAACGTGATCCACGTCGCGGGCAAGGTCGACCCGGTGGCCGATATCGAGATCATCCAGACCGAGTTGTGCCTGGCCGACCTGGCCACGGTCGACAAGGGGCTGCAGCGGCAGACCAAGCTCGCCAGGGCCGGCGGCGACAAAGAGGCGCAACGCCTGGTCGACGTGCTCCACCGTTGCCAGGCTGCGTTGAACCAGGGGCGCCCGGTGCGCTCGCTGGACTTCAGCAAAGAGGAGCGGGCGGTCCTGACGCCGCTGTGTCTGATCACGGCCAAGCCCGCCATGTACGTGGCCAACGTGGCCGAGAACGGTTTCAGCGACAACCCGCTGCTGCAACGGCTCGAGCAATTCGCCGGCCGCGAGGGCGCGCCGGTGGTGGCGATCTGCGCCAAGACCGAGGCCGAACTGGCCGAGATGGACGATGCGGACCGCCTGCTGTTTCTGGCCGAGATGGGCCAAAGCGAACCGGGCCTGAGCCGGTTGATTCGCGCGGCGTTCAAGCTGCTCGGCCTGCAAACCTACTTCACCGCCGGGCCGAAGGAGGTGCGCGCGTGGACGATCCACATCGGCGACACCGCGCCGCAAGCGGCCGGCGTGATCCACACCGATTTCGAGCACGGCTTCATCCGCGCCCAGACGATCGCCTACGACGACTACATCGCCCAACGCGGCGAACAGGGGGCCAAGGAGGCCGGGAAGATGCGCGCCGAGGGCAAGGAGTACGTCGTCCGGGACGGCGATGTGATGAACTTCCTGTTCAACGTCTGAGGCTCTCAAGTCATATGTTAGCGAGCGCTAGCACTTTCTTCAGTCCATGAAAAGCTTGCGATCTGTCACTTAGCACTCTTGGCCATTGAGTGCTAATATTGCGCGGAACCAAGTTTCCAAGAAGTGGTCTGAAAGTCCGATGAACGCACAAGCTTCCTCTGCCCTTGCCCTGCGCGATCCGTGGGCGGTGGTGCCGTCGCTCGGCAACCTCGACGCCTACATCTCCGCGGCTAACCGGTTGCCGATGCTCACCGCCGAAGACGAATCGTCCCTGGCACGTCAATGGCGCGAACACGGGGACGTGCAGGCTGCGGGGCGGCTGGTGCTATCGCACTTGCGACTGGTGGTGTCGGTTTCGCGCCAGTACCTGGGCTATGGGCTGCCGCAAGGCGACCTGATTCAAGAAGGCAACGTCGGCCTGATGAAGGCGGTCAAGCGCTTTGACCCCGAACAAGGCGTTCGGCTGGTGAGCTATGCGCTGCACTGGATCAAGGCGGAGATCCACGAATACATCCTGCGCAACTGGCGTCTGGTGAAGGTCGCCACCACCAAGGCCCAGCGCAAGCTGTTCTTCAACTTGCGCTCCATGAAGCAGGCGATGAAGAGCGCCGGCGTCGACGGCGCCACTCATCGCAACACCCTCACACCGGCCGAAGTCGACCTGGTTGCGAAGCAACTCAACGTCAAACCGGAAGAAGTGGTCGAGATGGAAACCCGTCTGGCCGGCGGTGAGCTGGCACTCGAGCCGCAGTCCGACGACGGTGAAGAGAGCTTCGCCCCGATCGCCTACCTGGCCGACGACAGCGGCGAGCCGACGCAGGTGCTCGAGGCACGCCGCCGCGATCGCCTGGTGGCGCAAGGCATCGGCAGCGCGCTCGACACGCTCGACCCGCGCAGCCGCCGCATCGTCGAGCAACGCTGGTTGGCGGTGAACGACGACGCCTCGGGTGGCATGACGCTGCACGAGCTGGCTGCCGAATACGGCGTCAGCGCCGAGCGGGTGCGTCAGATCGAAGTGGCCGCGCTGAAGAAGATGCGCAAGACGCTGGAAGCCCTGACCTGAGGGGCATGAGCGCCGGTCAGGCGCTCTCGCGCAACAACGCGCGAATGTCGTCTTCCAGGGCCTTGGGGCCCGCGCCGTAACGGCTGAATAGCCGGATGCGCCCCTGCGGGTCGAAGATATAGGCACCGGCCGTGTGGTCGATCGTGTAGCTCGACTCCGTCTTGCCGGGTACCTTGGCAAAGAACACCTTGAATTCACGCGCAGCCTGCTGAGTCTGTTCGGCGCTGCCGCGTAAGCCGACGAAGCCCGCGTTGAAGTTGTCGACGTAGGCCTTCAACACCGTGTCGGTGTCGCGCTCGGGGTCGACGGTGACGAAGATGCCTTGCAGTCGCGCGCCGTCGTCGCCCAAAGCATGCTTGACCTGCGACAGCTCGGCCATCGTGGTGGGGCACACGTCGGGACACTGCGTGTAGCCGAAGAAGACCACCACGACCTTGCCCTTGAACTCGCCGAGGTTTCGCGGCTTGCCCTCGGCGTCTGGTAATTCGAGTTTGCGAGCGTACTCGGCACCGGTGATGTCGATCGAGCGAAACGACGCCTTGGCGGCAGAGCCGCCGGGCTTATCGCCACAGCCCAGCAAGCTCACCGCGCACAACCACAGCACAGAAGCCCACACACGTCGGCGCATTTGCATTGCCGTCATCCAATCCATGGTCGCAGATAGTGATCCAGCAGCAGCGCCGCGAACAGCAGCGACAGGTGCCAGATGGAAAAACGAAACGTCCGACGGGCCAGCGCATCGCTGTAGCGACGCCACAGGCGCCACGCGTGCCCGATGAAGCCGAGCCCGAGCAGCGTGGCTGCCAATAGGTACAACCAGCCACTCATGCCGTACACGAACGGCAGCAGCGTGGCCGCAAAAAGCACCAGCGTGTACAGCAGCACATGCAAGCGCGTGAACTGCGAGCCGTGGGTCACCGGCAGCATCGGCAGACCGGCACGACGATAGTCCTCGGTGCGGTACAACGCCAGCGCCCAGAAGTGCGGCGGCGTCCACAGGAAGATGATCAGGCACAACAGCATCGCCTCCGGCCCGACGTCGTTTCGCATCGCCGCCCAGCCGAGCACCGGCGGCATCGCGCCCGAAGCACCGCCGATCACGATGTTCTGCGGTGTCAGCGGCTTCAGGATCACGGTGTAGACGATCGCATAGCCGATGAAGGTGGCCAGCGTGAGCCACATCGTCAGCGGGTTGACTTCCACGTACAACAGCGCCGAGCCCGCCGTGCCCAGCAGCATCGAAAACGACAACGCCTGCCCGTCGCTGAGTTCACCGCGCGCGGTCGGCCGCCAGGCGGTGCGCGCCATCTTGCGATCGACCTGACGCTCCACGAGACAGTTGAATGCCGCCGCGGCGCTGGCCACCAACCAGATGCCGACTGTCGCAGCCACGGTCACGCGCCACGGCGGCAGGGCCGGCACCGCCAGCAGCATGCCGATCACCGCGCAAAACACGATCAGTTGCACCACGCGCGGCTTGGTCAGCGCCATGTACTGCGACCGGCGCGACACGCGCCGCGGTTGCGCGGTGGTGACTGGGGTGCTGGTGGCCATCGCTTGCGCCCTACGCTCGATGCCGCTGCCAGCGCGCATCGACGCCCAGCTGCGCGATCGCGGTGTGCGCGCGGCCGCGGCTTGCCAACCCCGTGAGCACGGCCACCAGGGCGGCGGCACCGCCGGTGTGCAACAGCGCCGTCAACAGCGGCCAATCGAGCAGCACGTTGCTCAAGCCGCTGAACACCTGCACGGCGAGCAGCGACAGCAGCCAGACCGCCGCACGCCGATCCTCGCGTCCACCGCCACGCCACAGGTGGATCGACAACGCGACCACGGCCATGCTGACCAGCAACGCGACCCCGCGATGCACCATCTGAATGGCGACCAGTGCCTTGAAGTCGACATAGCCCTGCGAGCCGGCGCGCCCGAGCTCGCGCAACAGCACGAAACCCTGTGCATAGTCGGCCTCGGGCCACCACTGGCCGTTGCACTGCGGAAAGCCGCGGCAAGCCAGCACCGCATAGTTGCTGCTGACCCAGCCGCCGAGCGCAATCTGCAGCACCAGCACGGCCAGCACAGCCATCGCCGCGCGCGCCGCAGGCAACGGTGGAGAGCGCTGCAGCGATTGCAACTGCGCCACCAGCAGGGCCAGCAGCACCATGCCACCGAGCAAATGCGCCGTCACCACCGCGGGGTAGAGCTTCAGCGTCACGGTGTACCTGCCAAACAACCCTTGCACCAGCACCCATGCGAGCGCGGCGGCCGCCCACAACGGCGCCCGATCGAGCGTCGCGCGGGCGCGCCACAGCACGACATTGAGCACCAGGATCAGCGCACCCACTGCCATGGCCAGGTAGCGGTGGATCATCTCGATCCATGCCTTGGACACCGTCACTGGGCCCGTGGGCATGGCGCGTTGTGCGGCATCGATCGCCGGCGCAGCCGCAAGCGGACTGGCCTGCCCATAGCAGCCGGGCCAGTCGGGGCAGCCGAGACCCGAGTCGGTGAGCCGCGTGAAAGCACCGAACACGATCAGGTCTGCCGTGATGAATGCAGTGAGCGCGGCGAGCGCGACATGGCGCGACAGCGCGGCGGTGCGGCGCTGCCGCCACCACCACAGCGCCAGCACCAGACCGGCCAGCAAGATGGCGATCGCCAGCAGCTCCAGTGCAGGGGCCATGTCCACCGCGGCCGCAGGATTCATCGCCATCTCATCGACCCGGCGTGTCCCAAGAGGCCGAGGCCCGCATCAAGCGCTCGAGGTCGCGCCTGATCTTGGACGGATCGGGCGCCGCCGGCATGCGCATCATCCATTCGCCCATCGGATCGACGAGGTACAAGTGATCCTCGAGTGATTGACCGGCCGCGGGTTTCAGCCACGCCTGCAACCACTGCGCGCGGCAGCCGCAGCGCGGTCACCGGCGGCAGCGAAGTCAACGCCTGGTGCAACTCGGGCTTCAGCGCCGCCTCGTCGGTGATCAGCCACACCTTGTCGACGCGGTCGCGTTCGCGGCCCAGCATCTCGCGCAACTGGCGCTGCAGGAACAGGCGCTGCTCGCAGCCCGCATCGCAGGCGGCCGGGCCCACCACGATCAACAGCCATTGCCCCTTGAGCGAGCGCAGCGGCACGGCACCGCCTTGCAGATCTGCGGCCACCACATCGGGCATCGCGACGCTGGGTTGAATCAGCGTGCCATACGCCGCCTCGCCGCCGCCCGGTCGCGCGACGTAAAACGCCCAATAGCTGGCGATCACCGGCGCCGCGCACACCAGCAGGATCAGCGCCATCTGCAAGCGGCCCGACCATGTGCGGCGCTGGCGCTCGTCCACCACCGCCAGCGGCAGCGAATGCACCGTCATCGCCAGGGGTTCAGCTTCTTTGTCCACGTCGCGGTGAGATCCAACCGTACCAAAGCGCCAATCCGGCGATCAGCGCGCACAAGCGCAAACCATTGCAGCGCATAGCCTTGGTTTTTCCACACGTCCTGCGGCGGCTCGGGCCAATCGCGCTGCAGCGCATCGGGGACCTCCGGTGCCGACAGCTGCAGCAGCGACAGCGGCCTCAAGGTCAGCCCCACCTCGTGCGCCAATTGGGTGGGATCGAGATTCTGCCGTATCGGCCCCGACTCGGGCGATGACGACAACGCCAGCCGCGGCGACGGCCAGGTGGCGATGCGCGCCTCGAGGCGAACGTTGCCATCGGCCAGCGGCGCCGCGGGCACGTGGGTGCGGTCGGCCGCATCGCGCGGCGCCCAGCCGCGCAGCACCAGCACCGCATCACCCGGCGCGATCAGCAGCGGGGTGACGACGACGAATCCGGCCAGGCCCTGCTGCGTGCGGTTGTCCAGGTACAGCGTGTGGCCAGGCATCCAGCGCCCCTCGATCACGATGCGCCGGTGCAGATTTGCCGCGATGTCGGCGGGCTCACGCGGCAGCAGCGACCCGGCCAACGGGTCGAGCTGCGCACGTGCCCGCCAGGCCTGCCCGATGGCAATCTTTTGAGCAGCACGATCGAGCTGCCACAGGCCCAGGCGCGCAGTCGCCGCCATCGCCAGCACCGCACCGAGCCAGACCAGCCAGCTTGCAGCGCGAGCGTTCATTCACCTACGCAAGCGCGCCAGCCGCGATAAGCTGCCTGCATGAAAGCGCTGATCGTCGTGGTGCTGGTGGCAATCGTGTTCGTGCTGGGCAGCGCCGGCGTGGCCATGCTCAGGCGCCCGCCCGATGGCAAGCCCCACAACGCCCGCATGGCGCGCGCGTTGGCACTGCGCGTGCTGCTGTCGATTGCGCTGTTCGTGTTCATTTTGTTGGCGTGGCAGCTCGGCTGGATCCAGCCGAGCGGCCTGCCGGTGGCCCGCTGACGGCGCCGCGGCGGCGCCGTGCAGCCGCTACAGCCAGTACACCAAGAAGTACAGGCCCAGCCAGACCACGTCGACGAAGTGCCAATACCAGGCTGCACCTTCGAATCCGAAATGGCGCTGCGGCGTGAAATGGCCATTCATCAGCCGCAGCGTGATGAAGGTGAGCATCAGCATGCCGACGAACACGTGAAAACCGTGGAAGCCCGTCAGCATGAAGAACGTCGAGCCGTAGATGCCCGAGCTGAGCTTCAGGTTCAGCTCGGTGTAGGCATGGATGTACTCGTAAGCCTGGAAGCTGATGAAGGTGATGCCCAGCAGCACCGTGATCCACATCCAGAAGATCGTCTTGGTGCGCTGGCCGGCGAGCAGCGCGTGGTGCGCGATCGTGATCGTGCCGCCCGAGGACAGCAGGATCGCCGTGTTCAACGTCGGGATCGGCCACGGGCCCATGGTGGTGAACGCGTCCACCGTGCCGGCGGGCGAGGCCGTGTAGCCCGCCGCCGGCGCTCGGCCACACGGCCTTGAAGTCGGGCCACAGCAGCTGGTGGTCGATGTCGCCCAGCATCGGCAGCGCAAATGCACGCGCCCAGTACAACGCACCGAAGAAGGCGCCGAAGAACATCACCTCCGAGAAGATGAACCAGCTCATGCTCCAGCGGTACGACACGTCGACGCGATCGGAGTACATGCCGCCTTCGCTCTCGCCGATGGCGTCGCGGAACCAGACGAACAGTGTGGACAGCCAGATCAGCACGCCCAGCAGCAGCGACCACTTGCCCCAGCCATGGCCGTTGACCCACTGGCCGGCACCGAGGATCACCAGGCCCAGCCCGAGCGCAGTCATGGCCGGGTGGCGCGATGGCGCCGGCACGAAGTAGTACGGCATAGACCCCTTGGGTGTCGCGGCTGACATTGTTGTCTGCTCCTGAACTCGAAGTCGAAGTTGTTGTCGTTGTCGTGATGCGTCAGCTGGCCACGCCGCTGGTGATCACCCAGCGCACCAGCAGCACCAGCACGAGCACGAACAGGGCCGCGCCGACGATGCCGGCGACGACCACGTGAATGGGATTGAGCTGCGCGATGTCCTTCGCGTAGTCGGCGCGCCGGCGGATGCCGAGGAACGACCACACCACCGCGAGCACGGTGCCGCGCAGCGACCCCTTGCGCGCGGTGACCGGACCGTCGTCCACCGGCGGCGTCTCGGTCACGAGTGACCTCCAGGGTCGGCCACGGTGTGCGCCTGTTTGCCGGTGGGCGCGGGCGGCACCTTGCCGCCGACCTCGAAGAACGTGTACGACAGGGTGATCGTCGTCACGTCCTTCGGCAGCTTGCTGTCGACATAGAACACCACCGGCCACTGCTTGCTCTCGCCCGGCGCGAGCGTGTACTCGTTGAAGCAGAAGCACTCCAGCTTGTTGAAGTGCGCCGCCGAGTTCATCGGCGCGAAGCTGGCGATCGCCTGCGCCGCCATGGTGCGGTTCTGCAGGTTGCGGAACTCGTACATCACGGTGGCCACTTCGCCCGGATGCACCTGCAGCGATCGCAGCGCGGGCTTGAAATCCCACGGTCCGCGCGCGTTGGCGTCGAACTCGATGGTCACGGTGCGGCTGCGATCGACCTGCGTGTTCGGCGGCAGCTGCCGCGAGGTCGGGCCGCCGCGCTCGGACAGCGACAGCACGTTGACGCCCAGCGCATTGCAGATCGCCTTGTAGATCGGCACCAGCGCGTAGCCGAAGCCGAACATCAGCCCGGCCACGACGACCAGCTTGCCCGTCATGCGCAGGTTGTCGCCGCGCAGCAGCGTGCTCATCGTGCGCGGCGCTCGCGGATCCATTGATTCAGCCTCTCAGTGCGCGAACAGCCAGATCTTGGCGACGAAGCCGAGCGCGAACACCAGCGACACGGAGGCCAGAATCCAGGCCAGACTTCAAGTTGGCCTTGCGTTGCGAAGGGCTCGAGGTCATCGCCAGGTCGGGGCTCAGCCGATCACCTTGGTGGCGCTGGCGTCGAGCTTGGGCGGCGTCTCGAAGGTGTGCCACGGCGCCGGCGACGGCACCTCCCACTCCAGGCCCTCGGCCGCTTCCCACGGCCGCTGCGGTGCCTTCTCGCCCTGGCCGCGCATCATCGGCAGAGCGACCGCGAAGAAGAAGTACACCTGCGCGAGGCCGAAGCCGAAGGCGCCGATCGAAGCGACCATGTTGAAGTCGGCGAACTGCATCGGGTAGTCGGCATAACGACGCGGCATGCCGGCCAGCCCGAGGAAGTGCATCGGGAAGAAAGTGAGGTTGAAGAAAATCAGCGAGGCCCAGAAGTGGATCTTGCCGCGCGTCTCGTTGTACATCACGCCGGTCCACTTGGGGCCCCAGTAGTAGACGCCGCCGAACATGCCGAACAGCGAGCCCGCCACCAGCACGTAGTGGAAGTGCGCCACCACGTAGTAGGTGTCCTGCAGCTGCTGGTCGATCGGCGCCATCGCCAGGATCAGCCCGGTGAAGCCGCCCATCGTGAAGACGAACATGAAGCCCACCGCCCACAGCATCGGCGTCTCGAAGGTCATCGAGCCGCGCCACATGGTGGCGATCCAGTTGAAGATCTTCACGCCGGTGGGCACCGCGATCAGCATGGTCGCGTACATGAAGAACAGCTGGCCCGTCACCGGCATGCCGGTGGTGTACATGTGGTGCGCCCACACGATGAACGACAGGATCGCGATCGACGCCGTGGCGTACACCATCGACGTGTAGCCGAACAGCCGCTTGCGCGCGAACGTCGGGATGATGGCGCTCACGATACCGAACGCCGGCAAGATCATGATGTAGACCTCGGGGTGCCCGAAGAACCAGAAGATGTGCTGGTACATGATCGGGTCACCGCCGCCCGACGGCGTGAAGAAGCTGGTGCCGAAATGGCGGTCGGTCAGCGTCATCGTGATGGCGCCGGCCAGCACCGGCATCACCGCGATCAGCAGGTAGGCCGTGATGAGCCAGGTCCAGCAGAACAGCGGCATCTTCATCAGCGTCATGCCCGGCGCGCGCATGTTCAAAATCGTCACGATGATGTTGATCGAGCCCATGATCGAACTGGCGCCCATGATGTGCAGCGAGAAGATCGCCATGTCCATCGACGGGCCCATCTGCAGCGTCAGCGGCGCGTAGATCGTCCAGCCGGCCGACGGTGCGCCACCCGGCACGAAGAACGACACCACCAGCATCCCGGCAGCCGGGATCAACAGCCAGAAGCTCAGGTTGTTCATGCGCGCGAACGCCATGTCGGTGGCGCCCACCTGCAGCGGCACCAGCCAGTTCGCGAAGCCCACGAAGCCCGGCATGATGGCGCCGAACACCATGATCAGGCCATGCATCGTGGTGAACTGGTTGAACAACTCCGGGTTGAAAAACTGCAGGCCCGGCTTGAACAATTCCAGGCGGATGCACATCGCCAGCAGCCCACCGATCATCAGATTCGTGAAGCTGAACAGCAGGTACATCGTGCCGATGTCTTTGTGGTTGGTCGCGAACAACCAGCGCCGCCAGCCGTACGGATGACCGTGGGCATGGTCGTCGTGGTGGCCCGCGTCGTGGCCGTGGTCGATCACTGCACTCATGAGTAGTCCTTCGGAGCCTTGAGCGTTGCCGGGGTCACTTGCGCGCCGCAACCACCTCGGACGGCTGCACCAGCTGCCCGGTTTTGTTGCTCCAGTTGTTCTTGGTGTACGTGACAACGGCGGCGAGGTCGGTGTCCGACAGCTGCTTCCACGACGGCATGCCCTTGGCCGTGCCGCCCAACACCACCTGCAGCTGCTTGCCCTTGTCGGCGTCGTTCACCACCGGTGAGCCGTCGAGCGGCTTGATCGGGCCGCCGCCGGTGCCGTCGGGCTTGTGGCACACCGCGCAGTTGGCGCTGTAGACCTTCTCGCCGCGCGCGATCAGGTCGGCCAGCACCCACACCTTGCTGGGGTCGTCGGCCTTGGCGGCCATCTCCTTGAGCTTGCCTTCGACCCACTTGCTGTAGTCGGCGTCGCTAAGCACCTTCACGTGGATCGGCATGAAGGCGTGCTCCTTGCCGCACAGCTCGGCGCACTGGCCGTAGAAGTCGCCCGTCTTGTCGGCGCGGAACCAGACGTCGCGCACGAAGCCGGGGATGGCGTCTTGCTTGATGGCGAAGGCCGGCACCATCCAGGCATGGATCACGTCGTTGGCTGTGGTGATCATGCGGATCTTCTTGTTGACCGGCACCACCAGCGGGTTGTCGACCTTCAGCAGGTAATCGTCGCCCTGCGGATGGCCCGAGTCGGACATCTCGCGGTGCGTGACGTCGAGCGTGGACAGGAAGCCGATGCCCTCGCCCTCGCCCCTGATGTAGTCGTAGCCCCACTTCCACTGGTAGCCGGTGGCCTTGATCGTGAGGTCGGCGTTGGTGGTGTCCTTCTCCGCCACCACCGTCTTGGTGGCGGCCACGCCCATGCCGATGACGATCATGAACGGCACCACGGTCCAGGCGATCTCCACCGCCACGCTCTCGTGGAAGTTGGCCGCCGGGTGGCCCTTGGATTTGCGGTGCTTGAAGATCGAATAGAACATCACGCCGAACACGGCGATGAAGATCACCAGGCACACGATCAGCATGCCGTTGTGCAGCGTGATGATGTCGGCGGCGATCTTGCTGGCCGGCGGATGCAGGTCGATCTGGTTGACGGCGGGGCCGCCGGGCAGGTCGTTGACCGCCAGCGCCGGCAGCGCCCACGCCGATGCGGCCAGTGCCGACAGGGCCCTCGCGCCACGTTGCCGCGTCATGAGGATGTTCATGCTTCGTCGATTGTTGGAATGCTTGCAATGAAACCGAGTCAGTCGCGCAGGCGCAGCGCCAGCGCGCAGCTCCTGCGCGAGTTGGCGGCGCCACTCGGGCCGCAGGTAGCGGCCGACGCACGCGCGCTGGCCCTCGCCGGACACCTCGACCAGCGAGCCGTCGCAGCGGCGCGGGCTCGACGCGCACCCACTCGGCGCGAAAGCGTGCGCTCTCGACGCCGATGCCGCAACGGTGTTCGATCGCCAACTCGCGGCCGGCCAGCGTGATGGTCTCGCAATCGGTGGCATGGCGCGCGTAGAGCAGCCAGCGCAGCCCCGAGCAGCAAGCAGCTCGAACCCGGCGAACGCCATCACCGTCGGCGCACCGACCCACCAGAAGCCGGCCGGCAATCGCCAGCGACACCGCGCACAGCGACAGATACACGATCACCATGTTGCGTGGCGTGATCGAGCAGTTGCGCTTCATCACCCATTGCATGCCCTGCACGGCAGAGCTCTCGAGCCGGCGGCCGAAGCGCCAAGCGGTGCGGGCGGCCACGGCAGGCGCGGACCAGGGGCTGGGAGCGAAGGTGGCGGTCATTGAAGCGGTGGTGCGCGCAGCGTCGGCCCGTCTCGGCAATCGACACCGCGAAAACCTGCGGATTCTAGCGGAGCCGAATGCGGTCACCGGGCCCACCGAGCCCGTGCGCACAGCGGGCAGATCCTCATGCGCGGGCGCAGGCCGCGCGGCCACTCAGTTCGTCGACCGCTGGCGCGCCAGATCGGCCCGCAAGTCCTGCAGCGACACGGTGCTGACCGGCGCCACGCGGCGTGCGCGCGCGCGGCCGCACGGCATGGCCGTAGACGATCTCGAAGCTGAGCGCCACTCGGCCATCGGCATCGCGGCGGCGCTCCAGCTGGGCGAGCAGGCGCTCGCGCCAGCGCGGCGTGCGCAGACCGGCGTGTCGGGCCGCGTGCAGGTTGCCGCCCAAGCTGCGCAACTCCTGCAGCGCCACCTGCGGCGACGACCAGGTCAGCGTGAGCTGTTCCTGGTCCATCACCGGGTCGGCGAAGCCGGAATGGACCAGCAAGTCGCCGAGGTCGTGCATATCGGCAAACGGATAGAACGCCGGACCCCAGCGCTCGCCCTCGTACAACAGGCGCAGCTCGGGCAGCGTGCCCGGGCCGAGGGTCGAGAACATCACGAAGCCGTCGACCGCCAGCGCACGGTGCCATGACGCAAACACGCCGGCAATGTCGGCGCACGCGTGCAGCATCATGTTCGCCCACACCATGTCGGCGCTCGCCGCGTCGACGCTGCGTTGCACGAGCACCGTCTCGGCCTGCGGGCCCCAACGCCGCCGCGACCACCACGGCGGCAATGACGCGAGGCTCTTGGCGCGCCATGCGTCGTCAGGCTCCACGGCCGTGCGCAGCGCCTGCGGATAGGCGGCACGCACCGCGGCGGCGCCGCCACCCAGCTGGGCCCACCAGTCGAGCCAGCGCTGCGGCGGCTGGCGGATGATCGGCAAGCGCTCGGCCATGCGCCGCGCCACCTCGCCGTGCAGCCATGGCGCCTGCGCGGCGCGCGCCAGTCGCGCACGCATGCGCTGCGCCGCCAGCTCGTGGAACTCGGCGTTGGCGGTGACGTGCACGTCGCTTGCGGGCATGGTGGCCAGTATATTGAGCCGATGGCGTTCACCCCTTCGCTGGGCGCAGGTCTGCGGGCGCTGGCGCACGCGTTGCCCAGCGTGTGCGTGATCTGCCGGGGCTGGCACGCGCAGGGCCTTTGCGAGGCCTGCCTGCAGCGCTTTGCGCCACGGCAGCCGCGTTGCGCGTGCTGCGCCCGGATCACGCCCACCGACGTGCCGCGCTGCGGCCAATGCCTCGGCCAGGCCAGCGCATTCGGCCGCTGCGTGACCGGCGCGGACTACGTCGCGCCATGGGACCGGCTGATCACCGCATTCAAATTCCATCAGCAGGTCGAACTGGCCGGCGCGCTGTCTCAAGCGATCGCGCGCGCCGTGCTGGCTTGTCCGCTGCACGCCGGGACGGCAAGTGCGCCCGCGCTGTTGTTGCCCGTGCCGTTATCGCGCGAACGGCTGCGCGAACGCGGCTACAACCAGGCGTGGGAGCTGGCGCGCCGGCTCGGCCGCCGGCTGCGCATCGACGCCACGCCGGGCGTGCTGCAGCGCAGCCGCGACACCGCGCATCAGATCGGCATGACGCGCCGCGAGCGCGAACACAATCTGCGCGACGCCTTCTGGATCGAACCGGCGCAGCGCGCGCGCCTGCAGGGCCGCCACGTGGCGCTGGTCGACGACGTGCTCACGACGGGTGCCACCGCGCACGCCGCCGCACTGGCGCTCACCCGCAGCCGGCGCGGCGAGTGTCGACGTCTGGGTCGTTGCGCGCACCCCGTTGGGCGACGAATGACGGATCGCTGCGGCGTGGACCCGGCGGGCCCGATGCTGCGCATCGTGTTGGTCGAGCCCGAGATCCCGCCCAACACCGGCAACGTGATCCGCCTGGCCGCCAACACCGGCTGCGAATTGCATCTGGTGGAGCCGCTCGGGCTTTTCGATGGACGACAAGCTGCTGCGCCGTGCCGGCCTCGACTACCACGAGTACGCCAGCGTCGTGCGGCACGCGCTCGTGGTCATCGTGGCTGCAGTCGGCGGCGCCACCGCTGGCGCGCGTGTTCGCATTCAGCGCGCGCGCCGACGCGCCTTTGCAGTCTCAGCGCTTCGCGCGTGGCGACTGGCTGCTGTTCGGCGGCGAATCGCGCGGCCTGCCCGCGGCATTGCGCGCTGCGCTTGGCGTCGGCGCAGCACGTGCGGTTGCCGATGCGGCCGGGCCAGCGCAGCTTGAACCTGAGCAACGCGGTGGCCGTCGCCGTGTTCGAAGCCTGGCGGCAATTGAACTACGACGGAGCGGCGTGAGCGGTGCCAAGTGCGCCGCTACCACTCGCTGCGCGCCTCTCGCGTCATCAACTGCTCGAGCGCCTCACCGGCCGTGATGTGCCCGGCGACCACCTGGCCGACCGCCTCGCACAGCGGCATCTGAACGCGCAAGGCCTGGGCGCGCGCCAGCACCATCGGCGCGCTGGCCACGCCCTCGGCCACATGGCCGAGTTGCGCCAGGATCTGCGGCAGCGCGCGACCTTGCCCCAACGCGAGCCCGACCTGGCGGTTGCGCGACAGGTCGCCGGTGGCGGTGAGCACGAGGTCGCCCAAGCCCCGACAAGCCCATGAAGGTCTCGGCCTTCGCGCCGAGCGCCACGCCGAGCCGCGTCATCTCGGCCAGGCCGCGCGTGATCAACGCCGCGCGCGCGTTCTGGCCCAGTGCCAGCGCGTCGGCGATGCCGGTGGCGATGGCCAACACGTTCTTGACCGCGCCGCCGACCTCGACGCCGACCGGATCGTCGCTGGCGTAGACGCGCAGGGTCGGGCCGTGCAGCGCGCCGACCGTCTGCGCCACCAGCGTCGCGTCGCTGCTGGCGGCCACCAACGCGGTCGGCTGGCCGCGCGCGACCTCGAGTGCGAAGCTGGGCCCCGACAGCACGCCGCACGTGGCGTCGCCGCGCAACTCGCGCGCGATCTCATGGCCGAGCGCGCCGCTCGCCTGCTCGAAGCCCTTGCTCAGCCACAGCACCGGCACGCCCGGCTGGCAACGCGGCCAACTGCTCGCGCAGGCCGGCCATCGGCGTGGCCACGATCGACCAAGCCGCCGTGCGCGAAGCGCAACGCCTGCATCGCGTCGCGCGGTCAGCACCACGCCGGGCGGGATGCGCACCTGCGGCAGATAGCGCTCATTGCACGCCGACTCGCGCATGCGCGCGCAGCTGCGCGGCATCGCGCGCCCACAGCATCACCTCGTTGCGCGCCGCCGCATGGATCGCCAGCGCAGTGCCCCAGGCGCCTGCGCCAAGCACGCTGATGTGCATGGGCGGCTCGCTTCAGTGGCGACGCAGCGCCAGCGTCAGCGTTGCGCGTCGGCACGCCTTCAGGTGGCGGTGGTGAGCAGCCCGCTGCCGTTGCCGCTGGGGCCGTTGCCCTGCGCGGCCTGCGCCTGCTGGGCCTCGTACATGGCCTGGAAGTTGACCTCGGTCAGCAGGATCGGCGGGAAGCCCGCGCGCGTGCACACGTCGGAGACGATCGCGCGCAGGTACGGGTAGACGATCTGCGGGCAGACGACGCCGACCACGCCCTGCACCTGCTCGTCGGGCAGGTTGCGGATCTCGAAGATGCCGGCCTGCTTGGCCTCGACCAGGAACAGCGTGCGATCGGCGACCTTGGTCGTCACGGTGGCGGTGACGCAGACCTCGTAGATGCCTTCGGCGATGCTCTCGGCGGACAAGCGCCAGGTTGATCTCGACCTGCGGCTGCTGCTGCTCGAGCAGGATCTGCGGCGAGTTGGGCTGCTCGAGCGACAGGTCCTTCAGGTACAGGCGCTGGATCTGGAACACGGGGTTCGAATTGGCGTCGGCCATGGCGAGGGTTTCCGAGAAATGAAACGGCCCGCAGTCGATGCGGGCCATTGATTGGGTCCGGGCTGGGTGCGATTATCGCCGACGGTGAAGCCGGACGTTCGCCAGCATCTGCGTGCGGCGAGCGCCTGCTGAAACGGCCGGGCATGCAGGCCCGGCCGGGCCCGCGCCCTCAGCTGAGCTTGTGGGTCAATCTTCATGCCGGCCAGCAGCGGCATCAGACCGCCGCGCTGGTCGAGCGCGACCAGCTCGTCGCAGCCGCCCACGTGGGTGTCGCCGATGAAGATCTGCGGCACCGTGCGGCGCCCGGTGAGCTCGATCATGCGCACGCGCTGCTCGGGCTCGAGGTCGACCCGCACCTCGTCGATCTGCGCCACGCCGCGTTGGCGCAGCAGCGCCTTGGCCCGAATGCAAAACGGGCACACCTGCGAGGTGTACATGCGCACTGGTTTCATGCCATCCAGGGCCTCTGCGGGCCTACCCAACGACCAAGACGGCGCCATTGTCGCCACAGGCACAAGACCCGGCCGGCGCCGGGTCATGAAGACGATCACGCCGCGGCCGATTTCTCCATCGGCAAATTGGCGTCGCGCCAGGCCTTCAGGCCGCCGGCCAGCGCGATGGCGCGTTCATGCCCGAGCTTGCTCAGCTCGCCGGCGGCGCGCGCCGCGCGCGCCCCGGTGGGGCAGACCAGCACCAGCGGCAGCGGCTTGTTGCTCGGCAGCTCCTTGGCGCCTTGCAGCGAATTGAGCGGCACGTTGCGCGCGCCGGCGGCATGGCCCTGCGCAAACTCCTCGGGCTCGCTGACGTCGATCAGCACCGCCCGCTCGCGGTTGATCAGGCGCACCGCCTCGGTGGTGCCGACCGCACCGCCGCCGCCCTGGCGGCTGAGGATCGGCCAGAGCAGCAGGCGCGCCAGAGATCAGCGCCGCCAGGAACAGCTACCAGTTGTCGAGTGCAAACTGCATCAGGTTCATCGTGCGCGGCGGCCGCCGTGCTGCCAGGCCGCCGTAGAGTCGGGGGGCGAATTATAGAATTCGCGCCCCTTGACCACTGATCGCGCCGGCCTCCATGCCCAACCTCGTGCTGCTGCGCCACGGCGAATCGACCTGGAACCTCGAAAACCGCTTCACCGGCTGGACCGACGTCGACCTCACCGACACCGGCGTGGAGCAGGCGCGCGAGGCCGGCGTGCTGCTCAAGGCAAGCGGGCTTCGAGTTCGACGTCGCCTACACCTCGGTGCTCAAGCGCGCGATCTGGACGCTGTGGCACGCGCTCGACCAGATGGACCGGACCTGGCTGCCGGTGCGCAACGACTGGCGCCTGAACGAGCGCCACTACGGCGCGCTGCAGGGCCTGAACAAGGCCGAGACGGCGCGCCAAGTTCGGCGACGCAGCAGGTGCTCGATCTGGCGCCGCAGCTACGACATGCCGCCGCCGCCGCTGGCGCCCGACGACCCGCGCAGCGAGCGCGCCGATCCGCGCTACGCCGCGCTCGCGCCGCGACCAGGTGCCGCTCACCGAATGCCTGAAGGACACCGTGGCGCGCGTGCTGCCGTGCTGGCACGACACGCTGGCGCCGGCGATGCGCGCCGGCCAGCGCGTGCTGGTCGCCGCGCACGGCAACAGCATGCGCGCGCTGGTCAAGTACCTGGACGACATCGGCGACGCCGAGATCGTCGGCCTGAACATCCCGAACGGCATCCCGCTGGTCTACGAGCTCGACGACGCCTGAAGCCGACTCCGCAACGCTATCTCGGCGACCCCGAGGCCGCGGCCAAGGCGGCGGCCGCGGTCGCGAACCAAGGCAAGGCCTGAGCGGGACGCACGACAGCGCCTGCGTGCTGCGTGCGCCTGCGAAGGAGCTGGCGCCTGCAAGCGCCAGCGCGGGCTGCAAGCCTGAGCGGGACGCACCACAGCAGCCCGCACCCGAATCAAGTGGCGTGCGCGGCCTGCGATGAAGCAGGCGCCGCCGCAGGCCACTGCAGCGCCTGGCGACGTCGTCGTGCAGCCGCTGCGCCAACGCGCGACGGTCGGCGTGCGCGCTGCCGCGCGCCGGCAGCGCGATCACCTGTACCTGCACGCCACGCGCGCAGGCGATGGCGCCACACGCTGTGCACCAGCGTCGTCGCGCCGACGAACTCGACCGCCGGGCTCCATTCGAGCCCCGGCTCGGTGTAGCGCAGCGCCACCGGCTGCACCGGCACCTCGGTGGCGATCGCCGCCTGCAGCAGGTTGGCGTGAAACGGCAGCAGCTCGCGGCCGTCTCCGGTCGTGCCCTCGGGGAACACGGCGACCGTCTCGCCGGCCTGCAGCGCCGCGGCGACCTGATGGACGACGCGCAGCGCATCGCGCTTGCGCTCGCGCTCGATGAACAGCGTGCCAACCGAAGCGACCAGCCAGCCCAGCAGCGGCCAGTGACGCACGTCGGCCTTGGACACGAAGCGAGCGCGCGGGCACACCGCATGGATCGCCGCGATGTCGAGCCACGAGACGTGATTGGCCACCAGCAGGTTGGCGCCGGCGCGAAACTCGCCCTCGGCGACCAGACGCACGCCGATGGCGCGCAGCAAGCCGCGCGACCACCAGCCGATGCGCTGCTGACGCGCCGCCGCGTCGAGCGAGCCGAAACGCAGCGCGACGACGGCCATGCCGTGCAGCACGTGCACCGCCACGCGCACCAGGCGCCACGACCCCCAGGGCGCGCACGGGCTGGCTTCAGGCCAAGTGAGAGGCCGAGGCGTCACGACGGCGCCACCTCGTGCGACACGCCGCCGGCCAGCACCGTGGCGCGCACCCGGCCCGGCAGCGCGGTGCCGGTGGCGGCGAAATCGAACGGTGTGTGCTTGCCCTGGCTCAGCAGTGACTGGCGCGACACGTGCCACGTGTGATCGGGATCAAGCACGCAGACGTCGGCCACGCCGCCTTCGATCAGACGCCCGACACTGGTGGCCAGCGCGCCCAGGCTCGCGCCGAGCACGCGAGCCGGATCGCTGGTGACTCGCGCCAGCACGTCTTCAGGTCGACCCCGTCGTCCTGGCCCCACTTCAGTGCCAGGCTCAACAACAGCTCGACCGCGGTCGCGCCCGGCTCGGCCTCGGCGAACGGCAGGTTCTTGGCGTCGTCGGCCACCGGGGTGTGATCGGACACCAGCGCGTCGATCGTGCCGTCGGCCAGCGCGCGGCGCAACGCCTCGCGATCGCCCTGCTGGCGCAGCGGCGGACTCAGGCGCATGTCGGCGTTGAAGTAGCCGATGTCGACATCGGTCAGGTGCAGCGACTGCCCGTTGACGTCGGCGGTGATCGGCAGACCTTCGGCCTTGGCGCGCCGCACCAGCTCGACGCCGGCGGCGCTGCTCAGGCGGCACAGGTGCACGCGCGCGCCGGTGGCGCGCACCAGCTCGAAGATGGTGTGCAGCGCCACCGTCTCGGCGGCCACCGGCACGCCCGACAAACCCAGCCGCGTCGCCACGGCGCCGTTGGCCGCCACGCCGGTGGAGAGCCAGGCGTCCTGCGGCCGCAGCCACACGGTGTGGCCGAAGGTGGCGGCGTACTGCAACGCGCGCATCAGCAGGTTGGTGTCGCGCACCGGGTGATCGGCCTGCGAGAAGCCCACGCAGCCGGCCTCGCTCAGGTGCGCCATCTCGGTCAGCGCTTCGCCTTGCAGGCCGCGCGTCAGCGCGCCGAGCGGAAACAGCCGACACGATGACAGCTGACGCGCGCGGAACTTCAGCATCTCCACCAAGCCGGGCTCGTCGAGCGGCGGGTCGGTGTCGGGCAGGCACACCAGGCTGGTGACGCCGCCGGCAGCGGCGGCCTTGAGCTCGCTTTGCAGCATGCCCTCGTGCTCGTGGCCCGGCTCGCGCAAGCGCACCGCGAGGTCGACCAGGCCCGGCATCACGATGCAGCCGGAGGCATCGATGCGGCGCTCGGGGTGGAAATCAGACGGCGCGCGTCCGAGCGCGACGATGCGCCCCGACGCGATGGCCACGTCGGCGCGCTCGTCGCGACCGGATGCGGGGTCGATCAGACGACCCTTTTCAATGAGTAGCTTCATCGCCGCCAACGCAGAGGTTCCAAGTGAGCGCCGCGGATCCGGCTTTGCCGGGCCGCGGGCGTTGCGCCCTTGAGGGGGAGGCGGCCGCCAGGCCGCTTCGGGGGTGGGCCATTCAAGCCTCATTGCCGGCAATGATCGACATCACCGCCATGCGCACCGCGATGCCGAAGGTCACCTGCGGCAGGATCACGCTGGCCTGGCCGTCGGCCACGCTGGAGTCGATCTCGACGCCGCGGTTGATCGGACCCGGGTGCATGACGATCGCATCGGGCTTGGCCAGCGCGAGCTTGTCGGGCGTCAGGCCGAAGGTCTTGGCGAACTCGGCGGCGCTGGGCAGCATGGCCCCGGTCATGCGCTCGTTTTGCAGCCTGAGCATGATGATGACGTCGGCGCCGCGCATGCCCTCGGCCATGTCGTGGCACACCCGCACCCCCATCGCGCGCAGGTCGCCCGGCACCAGCGTGCGCGGCCCGACCACGCGCACCTCGGGCACACCGAGCGTGGTGAGCGCGTGGATGTCGGAGCGCGCCACGCGCGAATGCACGATGTCGCCGACGATCGCCACCGTGAGCTGCGAAAAGTCGCGCTTGTAGTGGCGGATCGCGTACATGTCGAGCAGTCCTTGCGTCGGGTGCGCATGGCGCCCGTCGCCGGCGTTGACCACGTGCACGTGCGGCGCGCAGTGGCGCGCGATCAGGTGCGGCGCGCCCGACTCGCCGTGGCGCACGACGAACATGTCGGCATGCATCGCCGACAGGTTGGCGATGGTGTCGAGCAGCGTTTCGCCCTTGGCGGTGGACGAGCGCGCGATGTCGAGGTTGATCACGTCGGCGCTCAAGCGCTTGGCGGCGATCTCGAACGTGGTGCGCGTGCGCGTGCTGTTCTCGAAGAACAGGTTGAACACGCTCTTTCCCCGCAGCAGCGGCACCTTCTTGACCTCGCGGTCGTTGACCGACAGGAACGTGCCCGCGGTGTCGAGGATGTGCACCAGCACCTCGCGCGGCAAGCCTTCGATCGACAGCAGGTGGATCAGCTCGCCGTTGGCGTTGAGCTGCGGATTGCGGCGCGACAGCATGGTCGTCAGCCCTTGTCTTTCAAAGAGAAGGCGAAGCGTCCGTCGGCCTCGCGGGCCAGCGTCAGGCGCTGCGTGGCCGGCAGCACCACCTTGGCAGCCGCGAACGAGGCCTGGATCGGCAACTCGCGCCCGCCGCGGTCGACCAGCACGGCCAGATCCACCGAATGCGGGCGACCGAAGTCGTAGAGCTCGTTGATCACCGCGCGGATCGTGCGGCCGGTGAACAGCACGTCGTCGATCAGCAGGATGCGGGCGCCGTCGATCGCAAACGGCAATCGCGTCGCACCGCCGCCGCCGGCCAGGCCGCGCGCGCTGTAGTCGTCACGGTGCAGAGCGCTCGAAATCAAACCGGGCAGACCAGGACGCTGCAGATCCGCATGCAGTCGCTCGGCCAACCAGGCGCCGCCCGACCAGATGCCCACCAGCGCCGTGTCGGGCTGCAGCAGACCCCGTACGCCGGACAGCAACTCGGCGTACAGCGCTTCAGCGTCGAGGCGCAGCATGCTCATCCTTGGCTCTGCAGGAACTGCTCGAGGATCAACGCCGCGGCCGCGGCATCGACATCACTCGCGCCTTGCGCGATCGCTTCGACCGTGGTGTAGCGCTCGTCGACCTCGTGCACCGGCAGCCGAAAACGCCCCTGCAGCTGGCGTGCGAAGGCCTTTGCGCGGCGTGTGTTGTCGTGCGGCGCGCCGTCGGGATGGCTGGGGACGCCCACCACCAGCGCATCGGGGTTCCACTCGTGCACCAGGCGCGCGATGGCATGCAAGCGCGCATCACCCATCGCCGCCACCGTGGTCAGCGGCTGTGCCTGCTTGAGGATCGAGTTGCCCACCGCCACGCCGACCCGACGGGTGCCGAAATCAAATGCCAGAAACGAGAGGGGAGATCGGCGTCGCAGCGGCGCGGCTGCGCTCATGCTTGCAGCACGCGCGTCGCGAGACGCGACGCCAATTTGCAGGCGATCGCCCGCGCGCCGGCACGGTCGCTCGTCCCGCTCATGCGTGCCCGGCCTCCTGGCTCAGCATGCGCGGGTCGATGCCCAGCAGCGACAGCGCCTTGTCGTAGCGCTGTTCGATTGGCGTGTCGAAGATCACCTCGGGCGACGCGTTGACCGTGAGCCAGCCGTTGCGGCCGATCTCGTCTTCGAGCTGGCCGGCGCCCCAGCCGCTGTAGCCCAAGCGTCACCAGCACTCGGCGCGGCCCGGCGCCGTTGGACATGGCCTCGAGCACATCCTTGCTGGTGGTCATCTCCAGTCCGCCCGGGATCGCCAGCGTCGACGTGTAGGGGCTCTCTTCACCGAGGCGCTCGTGCAGCACGAAACCACGCTCGGTCTGCACCGGCCCGCCGAAGTACACCGGCTGCTCGGCGAGGTCTTTGCGGTCGAGCGACAACTCGACCTTCTCGAACAGGTTGCGCAGCTTGATGTCGATCGGCTTGTTGATGACCAGCCCGAGCGCGCCTTTCTCGGTGTGCTCGCACAGGTAGACCACGGTGCCCGCGAACGTGTCGTCGGCCATGCCTGGCATGGCGATCAGGAACTGATTCGTCAGGTCTATCCGGCTCGTGGCTGGCATGCGGCGATTCTATGCCTCAGGCGCCCCGACAAAGGCCGGCGTAACCCGCGGTGCCGCGCGGGCTTCGCCAACCAATTGGCGGCACACTGCTGCGACGCCGTTGGCGCGAACCCACACGATGACGGACAAGCCCCTCGCCGCCGCCTTGGTGTGGTTGCGACGCGATTTGCGCGTGCACGACAACACCGCGCTGCACCACGCCCTGCACGCGGCGCGGCGCGTGTGGTGCACGTTCGTGTTCGACCGCACCATTCTCGACGCCTTGCCGCGCGTCGATCGGCGCGTCGAGTTCATCCGCGACACGCTGGTCGCGCTGGACCGTGACATCGACGAGCTGGCGCAACGCGCAGGGGGCGCCGGCACACGGTTGTTGGTGCGCCATGGCGACCCGGTGGAGCAGATCGTCGAACTGGCGCAGCAGCTTGGCGTGCAGGCGGTCTATGCGAGCCATGACGACGACCCCTACGCGCTGCAACGCGACGCGCGTGCGCGCGGCGCGCTGGCGTCGCACGGGGTGGTGCTGCACACCGGCAAGGACCACGTGGTGTTCGAGCGCGACGAGGTGCTGAGCGCGGCGCGCACACCGTACAGTGTGTTCACGCCCTACAAGGCGGCGTGGCTCGGGCAGCTCGACCCTCACGCGCTGGCCGAGCGGCCGGTGGCGGAGCTGGCGCACGCGCTGGCGCCGCCGCCGCACGACACTCGCGTCGGCGTGCCAACGCTGCAGGCGATCGGCTTCGAGGCCAGCAACCTGCATGCACTGCGTCTTGACTGTGGCGAGCGCGGTGCGCAACGCATGTGGGCGCAGTTCATCGACCGCATCGACGACTACTCGCGCACGCGCGACTTTCCGGCGATCAAGGGGCCGAGCTACCTGGGCGTGCACCTGCGCTTCGGCACGTTGTCGGTGCGCCAGCTCGTGCGCGAGGCCTGGCAGCGCACGCAGGGCGCATCCTCCGGCGCGCAGACGTGGCTGTCGGAGCTGATCTGGCGCGAGTTCTTCCACCAGATCCTGCACCACCATCCTCATGTGGTGGGCCACGCCTTCAGGCGCGAGTTCGACGCGTTGCGCTGGGAACATGGCAAGGTGGCCGACGCGCACTTCGCGGCCTGGTGCGGCGGGCGCACCGGCTATCCGCTGGTGGACGCCGCAATGCACCAACTCAACCAGACCGGCTACATGCACAACCGCCTGCGCATGGTGTGCGCGAGCTTTCTGTGCAAGCACCTGGGCCTGGACTGGCGGCGCGGTGAGGCGTATTTCGCCGAGAAACTCAACGACTTCGATCTGGCCTCCAACAATGGTGGCTGGCAATGGGCGGCTTCTACCGGCTGCGATGCGCAGCCGTACTTCCGCATCTTCAATCCGGTGACGCAAAGCGAGAAATTCGATCCCGCCGGCGCCTTCATCCGGCGCTACCTGCCCGTGCTGGCCCGACTGCCCGACGCGCTGATTCACGCGCCGTGGCGCGCCCGGCCGGTGGATCTGGCGGCGGCCGGCCTGGCACTCGGCGGCGACTTCCCCACGCCGATCGTCGAGCACCAAGCCGCTCGCGCCGCCACGCTGGCGCGTTATGCCGCCGTCAAGGGCCGAGGTGCACCCATCGCGCGATGAGCGCGCCGTACTTGCCCGGCCACTGCTGCAGGCCATCGTCCTGCGCATCGAACACGCTGCGCAGAAACGCCAGCGCCAGTTCCTGCGTGGCGCTCTTGACCCGTGGATTCAGCAGCACGCCACCAGTGGCCGCACGGTCGGTGAAGATGTTGTGCGAGCCACCTTCGAAGACCGCCAGCGTCTTGATGCGGCTGCCGGCGGCGTCGAACACGGCCAGGCGGTCGTCCGGTGCCGAGTAGTACCCCGGCACGCGGATCACGTCTTCGGTGGCCGTGATGTGCAGCGTCGGCAGCGTGAGCGTGCCCAGGATGCGGTCCAGCGCCGGCTCGCCGTAGAACGGCGGCGCCGACAGCAGCAGCGCGGCGCGGATGCGCGGGTCGCGAAATTCGACGCTGTGTCCATTGCGTTGCAGCGTCGCGCCCGCGGCCAGCATCACGGTGTTGGCGCCGTACGAGTGGCCGGCAGCCGCGATGCGCGTGCGGTCGATGCGCTCGCCGTAGGCGCTGTGATCGAGCAGTTCGTCGAGGGCAAAGCGCAGATCGCGTACGCGCTGGATGGCCTCGTCCTCGCTGGCCGCTTTCCACAACCGGTTGACGACCCCGAACGGATTGCCGAACCACAGTTGCCGATCGCTGCCCACATGCTGCAAGTGCAGGCTGGCGATGCCGTGACTGGCAAAGTGCTTGCCCAGGTAGCTGTAGCCCAGGCGCGAGCCTCCGATACCGTGCGAGAACACGACCAGCGGCACCGCCGCACCGTCGGCTGTCTGCGCGGGCCAATACAGCCGCACCGGCACCGCGCGGTCGCGTGTGGCATCGACCCAATCGAAATCGCTGACCAGTGGCTCGGACGCTGCGGCGGCTGCCGGCACTGGCGCGTCGGCGGCCGCCGGCAGCGGGGCGAGCGCGGCGAGCCACAGGGCCGCCATGGCGCTGCAGACCATGCGGCGCCACGGCCGCGAAGAGCGAACGATGTGCATGACAACTCGAAAAAGTGAGCGCCCGACCTGCGCGGGGCGCGTCCGTGGATCACCACGGAAACAACGCGCCGCCGGTGGCGCGGAGGACCCATCGTAGCGACAAGCCGGTCACGCGGCCGCCAGCCACCCCGTGACCGAGCGGTCAGAACAGCTCGACGTCGCCCGTCTTCTGGCCCTCGAGCAACTCGCCGCGCGCCACCAGCGCGGCATGCTCGGCCACCTGGTTGCGGCCGTTGGCCTTGGCCCAATACACCGCCTTGTCGGCGCGCTCGAACGCCACGCTGGGGTTGTCGCCCACGCGCACGTCGGTGAAGCCAATCGACACCGTGATGCGGCCCACCTGCGGGAACGCATAGGCCTCGGTGGCCGCGCGCAGACGCTCGAACGCGCGCGTGGCGTGGCCGTCGCTGCCACAGCGCAACAGCACGACAAATTCCTCGCCGCCGAAGCGGTACAACCGGTCGTGAAAGCGAAAGCTGGCACGCATCAAGCGCGACAGCAACAGCAGCACCTCGTCGCCGATCAGGTGGCCATGGCGGTCGTTGACCAACTTGAAGTGGTCGATGTCGATGATGCCGATGTAAGCCTTCGTACCGCGCCGCACCTCGCGCCGCGCCTCGGCGGGCGCCTGGCCTTCGGCGGTGGCAGTGCACGTCTTGTAGAACGCGTCGTCGAAGGTCTTGCGGTTGAGCAAGCCGGTGAGCATGTCGCGCTCGCTGTAGTCGAGCAGGCCCTGCACGTTGCGGTACACCCGCAACATGCTGCTGACCGTGCGCAGCTGCTCGGCGTCGAGGTCGGCGCGGCTTTCGATCTCCAGCACGCCGACCGCGTCGAGATCGGTCAGCAGCGGGAAACAGGTCAGGTGGGTGACGCCTGGCACCTCCACCGGCTCTTGCTTGCGCAGGCACTCCAGGCGCGCCGGGAAGGCTTCCAGCTTGGGCAGCTCGTCGAGCTCGGTCCACAGCGAATCGGCGCTGGCTGCCACGTCGCCTTCGGCCAGGCGCGCGCGCACCAGCCAGTGCTGTTGTGGACCATCGCCGACGTGGTGGCACACGGTCACCGCCAATGGCCGCAGCAGGTCACGCAGCACACCGACCAACGTGGTGTCGAGCACGTCCCGATCGCGAAAGCCCGTCAGCTCGGCAAGATGATCAGCGACGTGTGGCATGCCGGCTATTGTGTGCGCTCGGCGGCCCCGCACTAACCTGCGACACGCCCTCAGGCGTTGGCGGAGGCCCTGGCGTAGCGCGCCACCAGCGACAGCAGGTCTTCCTCGGCGTACGGCTTGCCGAGGTAGTGGTCGACGCCGAGCTCGGCCGCGTAGTCCTTGTGCTTCTGCGCGATGCGCGACGTGATCATGATCACCGGCAGATCGGCCAGCTTGGGGTCGGCGCGCAGGTTGCGCACCAGGTCGAAGCCGTCCATGCGCGGCATCTCGATGTCCGACAGCAACACCGCGGGACGCTCTTCGCCGAGCTTTTCGAGGCCTTCCAGACCATCCTTGGCCAGCGTGACGCGATAGCCCTCGCGCTGCAGCAGGCGCTGCGTGACGCGACGCACCGTGAGCGAGTCGTCGACCACCAGCACCAGCGGCGCTTGCGGCTCGGCCAGCTCGTTCGACCACCGGCACGTCGGGCGTGACGATCGCCGCGCGGGTCATCGCCCACGCCGATTCGCCATACAACGTGGCCAGTGCCACCGGGTTGTAGATCAGCGCCGGTTCGCCCGAGGGCAGCAAGCGTCATGCCGGCCAGGCCCGGCAGGCGCGCCAGTTGCGGCCCCAGGTTCTTGACCACCACTTCCTGGTTGCCCAGCACTTCGTCGACGTGCAGCGCGATGCGCTGCGCCGCGCTGCGGATGATCACCACCGGCTGCGCGCGCGTGCCTTGCTGGCCGCGCGCGTTGGCTTGCAGCAGCGCGCCGAGCCAGAAGAACGGCAGGCTGCGGTCGTCGATGCGGAACGCGCTGGTCGCGTAGGCGGTCTGGAGCTCGCTTTGCGGCGAGCGCTTGACGATCTCCACCAGCGTCGACGGCACCGCCACCTTCAACTCGCCACAGCGCAGCATCACCACCTGCGTCACCGCCGTGGTCAGCGGCAGCACCAGGCGGAAGCTGGTGCCGCGCCCGGCCGCAGTGGCCGTCTCGATGCGGCCGCCCATCGCGTTGACGTCGGCGCGCACCACGTCCATGCCGACGCCGCGTCCGGCCAGGCCGGTCACTGCGTCGGCGGTCGAGAAGCCCGGCGTGAAGATCAGGTTGGCGAGCTCGGCATCGCTGGGGTTCGCGCCGGCGGCGATCAGGCCCATCGCGACGGCCCTTCTCGCGGATGCGCGGCAGGTTCAGGCCCGCGCCGTCGTCGCGGAACTCCACCGAGACTTCGTTGCCCTCTTGCGTGACCGTGACGACGATCGAGCCGGTCGGGTCCTTGCCCGCAGCGGCGCGTGCCGCCGGCGACTCCACACCGTGGGTCACGCAGTTGCGCAGCAAGTGCTCGAAGGCACCGGTCATGCGGTCGAGCACGCCGCGGTCGATTTCGATCGCGCCGCCGACGATGTCCAGGCGCACCTGCTTGGCGGTTTCCTTGGCGGCCTGCCGCACCAGCGCGATACAGGCGATCCGACATGCTCTCGAACTCGACCATGCGCGTGCGCAGCAGGTCGTCCTGCAGGTCGCGCGTCAGTCGCGCCTGGGCGGCGAGCTCGTCTTCGGTCGACTGCAGCGTGCGCTGCAGGCCGCGCTGCACGGTGGCCACGTCGTTCACCGACTCGGCCATCATGCGCGTCAGTTCCTGGAACCGCGTGAAGCGGTCCATCTCGAGCGGGTCGAACGACTGCGCCGAGGCCTTGGCGGCCTCCATGCGCGACGACGATCTGCGTCTCGGCCTGCAGCTCGATGTCGCGCAGTTGCCGCGCAGACGCTCCAGGTTCTCGGTCAAGTCACCGAGCGCCGACTTCATCTGCGCGACGTCGGCCTCGATGCGCGAGCGCGTGATGCTGACCTCACCGGCGTGGCTGACCAGGCGATCGAGCAGCTGCGAGCGCACGCGCACCGCAGACTGGTTGTTCGCCACCAGAGAGACCGGTACCGACCGCCGTTGCCGCGTCCGAGGCGGCGCCGAAGCGGCCCCAGTCGATGATGGCGGACTGCAGCGCCGGCGTGCGCGGGCGGTTGCGACACGGCGGGTGGCGGCGCGATCGATGCTTGCGGTGCGGCCGCAGTCTGCGGCGCCGCACTGATCGCAGGCAGCATCTCGGGCATCGCCACCAGGGGCGCGAGCGGCGCCACCACCGGCGTCCTCGCCTGCGTGACCTCCACCGTCGGGGCCTGCGGCTCCAGCGGCATCGGTTGCGAGTGATCGACCTCGCCACGACGCAGCATCTCGAAGCGGGTTTGGATCGCATCCACGCGACCGACCAGCCGTTCAATATCGGCGGAGTTGGCGTGACCGCGCCCCACCAGGTGCTCAATGGCGGTTTCCAGCCGGTGTGCCATCTCGCCCAGGCGCATCGCGCCGGCCAGGCGCGCGCCGCCCTTGAGCGTGTGCAGCGTGCGCATGCACGCCGACGCGGCGGCAGCCTCGGTGGGTCGACGCACCCACTCGCGCATGCGCGACTGCAGCTGCGGGATCAGCTCCTCCCCCTCTTCCTCGAAGATCGGGAACAGCTCCGCGTCGACCGCATCCACAGCGTCGATGTCGTCTTCGGCGTCCAGTGCATCGGGCCGTGCCGAGGCGGCGAGCGTGGCCTCGCGCGGCGCCGCCGTGGGCAGTTCACCCAGCGTGCGCAGCTCAGTGCCACCGAACTCGGTGAAATGTGGTATCGGCGCGATCGGCGCGATCGGCGCGAAATCTGAAGGGGGCTTGCGCTCGACCGCCCGAGCTTCCAGCGGTGCAGCCGGCGCCGGCACCACCATGTGTTCGTGCTCGGACAGGAAACGCAGCAGATCAGGATCGGGCGCCTTAACGAATCCGGCGGCAAACTGGTGCAGCAGGCGACGGATTTCCTCGGCGGCCGCGGCAAACAACTGGGCCTCTTCGGCCACACCGTGGCCGCGCGCGTTGGTCCGCGACAGCGCATGCTCGAGCGAGCGCGCCAGGTTGGACAGGTCGGTGTAGCCCACAGCGGCGCAGTTGCCGGCCAGCGAGTGCGCGTGCGCGACCGTGCTCTCCCCCACCGGCCGCTGCAGTTCGTGCGACCACTCGGCCAGCTCGGTGGCGAGCCGGCGCGAGTGCTCGTCGGCTTCGTTGAGGAAGATGTTGAACAGCGGGATCGGGATGCGCAGCGAGCCGATGACCTTGAACTGGTCGGAATCGCTCGCCGGTGGCATGCCGCCGACCACCGGCGCGAGGCCGGGAGTCATGTCGAGATCGACCGTGCGACTCACGGCGGCCAGTGGCGCTTCTTGGAAGCGGCCGGTCTCGGAGTCGATGAAGGGCCCCAGCGCCGCCGGCATGGTCTGCAGACCGTCGGGTTTGGTCTCCGGGGCCACCGACACGTCGCGCGGTGCCAGTGGCTCGGCCTCGACCTCCGGCAGATCGAGCTCGATCAGCTCGATCGCCTCGGCAGCGGGCGCCGGCGCCTCCAACTCGCCCGCAGGCATGGCCTGGGTCGGCATGTCAGACAACGTGAAGACCTCGGTCGATTCGCCTGGCGCATCGAGCTCGAAGTCCAGATCCACCGTCACCTCGGGCACTGCCAGAGTCGGCACCTGTGGCGGCGGCTCGGCTGCGGCCACCACGACAGGTGGGGCCACCGCGCGCACAACGGGTGCGCTCGGCGCAGCAGCCACCGGCGCGGCAGGGGCGGCCGGCGCGGCCGGCACGGCCGGCCTGGCGGGCACGCTCGGCGGCACCGGCTGCGTGATGGGCGTCAGCGCACCGTGTTCACTGGACGCACCATCGCTCACCGGAATGCGGCGGCGATCATTGCGCAGCGCATCGGCCGCGCGGCCCACGGTGCGGTGCTGGAAGGCGGCCGTGTCTCCGGCTGCAACGCCTTCGATCCAGCGACCCAGGTAGTCGAGCGCTTCGCCACTGAAACCCAGCAGATCGTTGTCCGCGGCGCCGCTATCGGCCAGCCGCGCGTTGTACAGCTGCTCGCAACCCCAGGCGGCCTCGCCGAAATCCTTCAGGCCGACCATGCGCGAACTGCCCTTGAGCGTATGGAACGCGCGCCGCACGGACGTCATCTCGCCCATGTCGTTGGAGTTCTTCGCCAACTGGGCCAATGCGTCACGCGCCGTCTGCATCACCTCGCGCGCTTCCTCGAGGAAGATCTCGCGCATCTCGGCATCGTCTTCGAGGCCCGTCTGGGCGCTGACCACCGGTGCCGCCGGGGTGGCCGGCAACGTGAGCGGCTTGAGCGGTGCGGGCCGGCTCGGCTGCGCATCGGCACGCGGCTTGGCCAACTCGGTCATCACTTGCGCAGCCTGCGCCAACGCTTCTTTGCGCTCGTCGCCAGAGGCCGCCTTGGTCAGCGCGCGCTGCGCCTTGTCGGCCGCGCTGGCGATGCCGCGCTGATCGGCGGCCTCGGCCTGCCGCGCCAAGCGTTCCAGTTCGCGCGCCACGTCGCCGGCATCCGCGCCCGCAGCCGCCGACTTGGCGATCGCGCCGGCTTGATCAACCAGACCCTGGTCGGCCGCCGGCAGCTCGTCGAACGACCCGAACACCGACGGACGGTGCGCGCGGTCCATCACCGACATCAGGTTGCCATTGCTCGCGTCGAAGCGGAACAGCGACTTGGCCATCTGCGGCTGCACGCTGAGCATGTCGATCAGGAAGCTCAGTGCGCCGAGGTTGTCGGCCAATCGCTCGAAGGCGGCCTGATGCGGCCCGGTGTCGGCCGCATCTGCGGCGATCAACGTGTCGACGTCGTCGCGCATGCGAACGACTGCGTGCGATGCATGGTCTTGGCCGAGCACCGACAACACGCCGCGCATCGAAGACAACTGTCCAGGCACCGAGATCAGCACTTCGCGCTGCGCCGGGTTGCGGAAAAACTCGTCGATGTGCTTTTCGATCTCCGACAGCGAGGCGCGCAACTCCTGCACCACGCTGCCCATCGTCTGGCGATCGGAGACGCGGCGGTACAGGTCTTCCATCCAGACCTCGAGCGCACCGGGCGAATGTCCCTGGCGCACGCCGTCGACGCGCTGCGACAAGCGCAACACGCGGCCGGCCAATTCGGGATGGTCGAGGTCTTGATCTTCCAGCGACGCATCCACGTAGAGCAGGCTGGTAGCCACTTCCATCGCGTGCTCGGGCGCGACCGCGCCACCGGCATGCACGGCGTGCGCCGCCGACTGCAGCAGCGATTTGGCGAGCGTCTCGCCCTCGGGGTACAGCTTCTGCAGCGACTCGCCCACCAGCGCGAACTGCTCGGCCAGGCCGGGCAGGCGTTGGTTGTCGCCGCCAGCCACTGCCGACCACACGTCCTTGGCGGCCGCCACGCGCTTGCGGGCCTGCGCCAGCAGCGACGGGTCGAAACGGCCCAGGCGTGCGCTTTCGTAGTCGACGGCCGCCGAGGGCTTCAGCTCGAAGGCCTTGCGCACCGCGGCCAGGCGCGGCCCGGCGTCCTTGCCCGCGGTGGGCACCGCCTGCGCGCAAAAGAACAACAGGTCCTGCGCCAACCGGTCCGAAGGGTCGGCACCTTCACCGGCACGCAGCTGCGCCAGCAGGCGCGAGGCCAACCGCTTGCCGTAAAGGTCGGCCTTCAGCAGCCCTTTGGCCTGTCCCTCGTAGACGGCCGCCGCCAGTTGCCACAGCGTGGCCAGGCGATCCTTGCTGCCGGCCGCCAAACCGGCGAGCAGATCGCTCAAGCGCTGCGCCGCGCCGGCATCGCGCCCGCGCATCAGTGCCAGTGTCTCGGCCTCGAGTTGCGATTGCGTGTCGGCATCGGCGCGCTTGGCCGGCCGCGCATCGGCTGCCGGCACCACACGCCACTGCCAGTCTTTGGTCCACAGGTCGGCCGGATGAATGCGGCCGGCGCCGGCCAACTCCTGCAGCGCCTTGTACTGCGGGAACATCGCGGCCGGCGAGATCAGCTTGCCGGCCAGCAGGCGCGCCAGGTAGTCCAGCAGCGCGAACGAGCCACGCTCGAGCGTCTCGACCGCCGCCGGCGTCAGGGCGCGGCTGCGCCCGGCCAGGCGCGTGATCGCCGCCTCGGAGGCACGCAGCATCAGCGCCGCGGTGGGCAGGCCCACCAGCTCGAGCGCACCGGCACCCTGGTGCATTTGCGAGCGCGCATGACGCAGGATCGCAGGGTCGACGGTCTCGACGTCGGAATGGCCGGCGGTGTCGGCTTCCTTCAGGTAACGACGCAGCGACTTGTGCGCGGCCTCCAGCGTACGACGCAGTTCGTCGTGCACCCAGGCCAGGGCGCTCAGGTCGTGGGTCACCTCGTTGTCGCGTGCAGCGGACATGTGCGATCCACCCGGAGTGAGTTGCTTCAGCTGACCTTGAATCGCGCCACCGATTGCTTGAGCTCTTCAGCGCTGCGCGACAACTCGCGCACCATCTGCGCCGTCGAGCGCGTGCCCTCTCCGGTCTGCTCGGTCACCGCAAAGATGTGCTGAATGTTCGACGCCACCACGTTGGCCGACTGGGCCTCGCTGGACGCCTGCGTGGAGATGTTCTCGATCAGCTCGGCCAGTTGGCGCGTGACTCGGTCGATGTCGCCCAGTGCGCTACCGGCCGCGTCGGACAGTCGTGCACCGTCGACCACACCCTGCGTCGAGCGCTCCATGGCGGCCACCGCGTCCTGGGTGTCGGTCTGAATGGTCTTGACCAGCGCCGCGATCTGCCGCGTGGCGTCGCCCGAACGTTCGGCCAGTCGCTGCACTTCTTCGGCCACCACCGAGAAGCCGCGACCGGCTTCACCGGCGGACGCCGCTTGAATGGCGGCGTTCAAGGCCAGCACGTTGGTCTGTTCGGTAATGTCCGAGATCAGCTCGGTGATTTCACCGATCTCCTGCGACGACTCGCCCAGCCGCTTGATGCGCTTGGAGGTTTCCTGAATCTGATCGCGGATCGAGTTCATACCGCCGATGGTGTTTTGCACCGCCGACAGGCCAGACTCGGCAGCCGCCAGCGAGCGGCGCGCCACCTGGGCGGTTTCTTGCGCCTGCGTGGACACCTGGTTGATTCGGTTGGCCATCTGCAGCACCGACTCGCCGGTGTCGCGGATCTCGCGCAGCTGTTCGGTCGATGCGGCTAGCAGTTCGGTCGACGTGGCTTCCACCTGCTGCGTCGTCTCGGTCACGCGGCTGGCCGTGCCTTGCACCTGGGCCACCAGAGAACGCAGCTCTTCCACCGTGTAGTTCACCGAGTCGGCGATGGCGCCGGTGATGTCTTCCGTCACCGTGGCCTGCTGCGTCAAGTCACCTTCAGCGACCGATTGCAGCTCGTTCATCAATCGCAAAATGGCGGCCTGGTTGGCGTCGTTGACGCGCTTGGCTTCCTGCTCCTGGCGCTCGGCCTCGTGGCGCTGCGCTTCGGCGGTCTGCGCACGTTGCGCCTGGTCCTGCACGAACAGCCGCAGGAAACCGATACCGCCGACCACCATCATCAGCACCGACAGCAGCATCACCGACAGGTGGGTCATGCGGATGCCGGTTTCCTTGCCGAGCTGGTCTTGCAACGTCTCCAGGCCCTTACGCAGCGGCTCGCTGTCGTTCAGGATGCCGGCCTGCGCCTCACGCGCGGTGACCAGGCCCTGCAAGTTGCCCAGAATCGAGCTCGCCTGCGCACGGGTCTCGTCGTACTGCTTGATCAACTGGCGCAGCCGCTCTTTGGTCTGCGCGTCCTTGGTGCCAGGCAGGCGCAGTTCCGGGTTGCCGTTGTTCAAGCCTTCGGCGATTTCACGGAATGAATTCAAGTCCTTGCCCAACAAGAACACGGCCTCGGGGCTCACACCCTCGATGGTCAGGAACTCGTTGGCACTCTTGCCGATGCGCTGCGTCAACATCACCAACTGGCCGACCGCTGCCAGCTCGGCCGGGGAGGCTTCCTGTTGCAGCTTCAGCGACGACACGGTCTCGGCGGTCTCCAGCAGGTCGGCCGACTGGCGATTGATCGTGCGCAGCGCCTGGCCCACCTGGGTCAGTGTCTTCTGCTGGCTCAGCACGTGGTTAGCGTTGCGTTCGGCGCGGTCTACCAGCGGCAGCAGCGGCTCGATGGTGTCTTGCACGTTGGACGGCGCGGCGGCCAGTTCGCCCTCGCCGTTGCGCAGCCCACGCACGTTGGTGGCCAACACGGTCGACGAGTCGCGCACTTCCGGGAACGCCTGAGCGCTACCCACCAGGGCCTGCGACACCGACTTGGCCAGCCGTTGCGACTGCATCAGCGCTTGGCCGACGGCGGCCACCTGATTGGCGCCGCGGCTGGCAGCGCTCAGCGCCAGCACGGTGCCCAGCACCAGGCCGAGCAAGCCGAGCAGCACGATACCGCCGAGGATGCGCTGCTGTTCGGGAACGGTCTTGTTGCCAATCAGCGGTAGCGCCGCAGCAACCGCCGGTGCAGCGTGCTGCGGGCGCGACTCATTGAAGTCGGGCGCCATCTCCGAAGGCGCAGCCTCCGAAATGATCGATGTGCTGATCTGGCGCGTCGCCTGTGACGGGTGCATGTCCAGCGACACCGTGCTGGCGTGCTGATTGCCCCCCCGATCAGAGCCGGACCCGCCATGCGGGAGCACCATTTCGTCGAACGGAGACAACTCGGCAGTCGCGACGCCGCCGTTGCCTCGGCCCTTCGCCTTGAATCGTTCCATGAAGCCCATACGAGTCCTCTCGTCGTCCTGCACCTAGATGCCAGTCGCTGTTCCCACGCCTCGCGCCAACGGCCGCTTCAGGCCGCGATCGCGAGAAACTGCACATCGGCCGCCAGTGCGGCCAATTTGATTTCTTGCCAGTCGCGGCCGCCCTTGTCGTGCCAGCGTGCGCCGGCAAACGCCGGCCGCTGTGACAGGGACTCACCGGCCTGACCGCTCAATTCGTTTTCGTGCCGCAGGCCTGCCAGGCGATCCACCAGCAACGCACAGTTCACGCCGAGCGACGGGTTCAGCGCCACCAGGCGCGCGCCCTCGGCACCGTGCTCTTGCACGCTGCGCGCACGCAGGCCCAAGAACACCGCCATATCGACCACACCGTGCAGGCCACCACGCAGGTTGGCCACGCCGGCAAACCACGGGCGCGTGTGCGGCACCGGCATCACGCGCCCGGCATTGAAGATCTCGCCGGCCTGATCCAGCGGCAACAGCAGACCCTGGGCGGCGCACTCCACAGCGAGCCAGGCGTGTGCCGCTGGCTCGTTGCGCGCCACCTGCATGCGCTGGGCAAGCCGCGTCTGCAGCTCTCGCAGGGCTTCTTTGTTGGCCATGACCGGTTGCCGTCCCTGGTGCCTGATCAGTCGAAGGCCTTGATCTTGGCGATCAACTCATCGGCCACCACCGGCTTGACCACGTAGTCGCGTGCGCCCTGGCGCATGCCCCACACGCGGTCGGTCTCTTGATTCTTGCTGGTGCACATGATCACCGGCACATCGGCGAATGCCGGGTCGCGGGTGATCGCACGCGTGAGCTGGAAGCCGTTCTGGCCCGGCATCACCACGTCCATCAGGATCAGATCGGGTTTGTCTTCGGCCAGGCGGCGCATGGCCTCTTCGCCGTTCTCGGCAGTGCGCACTGCATAGCCGCGCTTGGACAGCATGTCCGACAGGTGGTGCAACTCGGTCTTCGAGTCATCCACCAACAGCACCTTTTTGATCGTCATCTAGTCTCTCCTGCAGGCCGCAAGCGCAGCCAGCGCAATTCACGCGCTCTGCGCACCTCGTTCAGCGTAACGGCTGAATTGCTCTACGGCGCGTAGCAGTTGTTCCTTCGTGAAAGGTTTTGTCAGGTATTCCTCGGAACCGACCATCCGGCCGCGCGCCTTGTCGAACAGGCCGTCCTTGGATGACAACATGATCACGGGCACGTGGGCGAAGCGCGGGTTGCGCTTGATGATGGCGCAGGTCTGGTAGCCGTCCAGGCGCGGCATCAGGATGTCGCAGAAGATCAGCTTCGGGTCGTGGTCGTTGACCTTGGCCAGCGCGTCGAACCCGTCTTCGGCCAGTACCACTTCATAGCCGCCCTGGCGCAGAAAAATCTCGGCGCTGCGACGGATCGTGTTGCTGTCGTCGATGACCAGCACCTTCGCTGAGGGCGCCCCCTCGGACACTTCGTTAGCCACGGACTCTCCTTGGGTAGCTGTGTAGACGGGGCGTCGGATGGTGCGCCGATGCGCCTCAGACCTGCACCATCTCGAAATCTTCCTTGCGCGCGCCGCATTCCGGACAAGTCCAGTTCATCGGCACGTCGCTCCATCGCGTACCCGGCGCTAGCCCGTGCTCTGGATCACCAGCGGCCTCGTCGTATATCCAGCCGCAAATCAGGCACATCCAGGTGCGCGGTTCACTCACGTCGATCGCATCGCTCACTACAATGAGGAATCATTGTATCCACGCGTTTTGGCCAAAAGCCAAAGCCACGTAGGCACCTACGCAACATTCTTCACAATCCCCTAGAGGTCGATCTGCACTGTGAAGATTGACTCACTCGAGGGACACTGGCTCCACATCCATGGCCTCCGACCTGCCCACCGGCAGCACCCCGCGACGCCAGCGAAGGCACTGCGCAAGAGAGCAGCGCGCCCAGTTGCGTGATGACCTTCAATGCCGCCGACCCGAGTGGGGCTGGCGGCATTGCGGGTGACGTGGCCACGCTGGCGGCCATGGGCGCACACGGGCTGCCAGTGACCACCGCCTTGCTGATGCGCGACAGCGCCGAGGTGTTCGACCAGCACGCGATCGACGCCGAAGCCATCGCCCAGCAGGCCCGCACGGTGCTCGAGGACATCACCGTGACCGGCTGGAAGGTCGGCTTCCTCGGCAGCGCCGAGGGCGTGAGCGCTGTGGCCGAGGTGCTGTCCGACTACCCCGACATCCCGCTGGTGTCGTACCTGCCCAACCTGGGGTGGCTCGACGACGATGCGGCCGCGCAATACCTGGAGTCCTTTCGCGAGTTGATCCTGCCTGCCACCGAGGTGCTGGTGGGCAACCACAAGACACTGACCGACTTCCTGCTGCCCGAGTGGGATTCCGATCGGCCGGCGTCGGCGCGCGAACTGGCGGTAGCCGCCGCTGAGCACGGCACCCGCTTTGTGCTGGTGACCGGCATCATGCTGCCGGCCAAGGGCAGCGAGCAGTTCATCGACAACGTGCTGGCATCGCCGCAAGGTGCGTTGACCGGCGAGAAGTTCGAGATGTTCGACACCGCGTTCGTCGGTGCCGGCGACACGCTCTCGGCAGCCCTGGCTGCGCTGCTTGGCCGCGGGCAACGAGCTGCACGCGGCGGTGGGCGAAGCGCTTGCCTTCATGGACCAGAGCCTTGACGCGGGATTTCGCCCCGGCATGGGCAGCGTGGTGCCCGACCGCTTCTTCTGGGCGCTGCCACCGGCGCAAGACACCACCGAAGGCGAGCCGCCCGCGGGCCCTGGCGAGGAGCCGAGCGCCGAGCCGTCCGAAGGCAAGGGCAAGCCCGCGCAACGGCGCGTGCATTGACCCCCGGTTGGCAAATGGCTGACACCAATCAGGCTCTGTTTGAGCGTGCGCAGCGCGTGATACCGGGAGGCGTCAACTCGCCGGTGCGCGCGTTTCGCGCAGTCGGCGGCACGCCGCGTTTCATCGCGCGCGCGAAGGGTGCGTACCTGTGGGACGCTGAGGGCCGGCGCTACATCGACTACATCGGCTCGTGGGGGCCGATGATCCTCGGTCACGGCCACCCAGCGGTGCTCGAGGCGGTGCAGCGCGCCGTCACACGCGGCTTGAGTTTCGGCGCGCCCACTGAGGCCGAGATCGAGCTGGCCGAGGCCATGATTCAACATGTGCCGAGCGTCGAGCAGGTGAGGCTGGTCTCCAGCGGTACCGAGGCGGCGATGAGCGCGATCCGCCTGGCCCGTGGCGCCACCGGGCGCAGCAAGCTGATCAAGTTCGAGGGCTGCTACCACGGCCATGCCGACGCGCTGCTGGTCAAGGCGGGATCGGGCCTGGCCACCTTCGGTCATCCCACCAGCGCGGGCGTGCCCGCTGAAGTGGTGCAGCACACCCTGGTGCTCGAGTACAACAACCTCGCTCAGCTGGAAGCCGCGTTTGCGCAGCATGGGCGCGAACTCGCCTGCGTGATGATCGAGCCGATCGCCGGCAACATGAACTTCGTGCGCGCCCAAGTGCCCTTCATGAAGCGGCTGCGCGAGTTGTGCACCGGGCACGGCGCGCTGCTGATCTTCGACGAGGTGATGACCGGTTTTCGTGTCGCCCTCGGCGGTGCGCAGAGCTTGTACGCCAAGCAGATCCCGGGGTTTGCACCCGACCTGAGCGTGTTCGGCAAAGTGATCGGCGGTGGCATGCCGCTGGCCGCGTTCGGCGGCCCGCGCGCGGTGATGGAGCTGCTGGCACCGCTCGGTCCGGTGTACCAGGCCGGCACGTTGTCGGGCAATCCGGTGGCCACCGCCTGCGGGCTGGCCACGTTGCGCGAGATTGCCAAGCCCGGCTTCTTCGACGAGTTGGCGGCGCGCACCTGTTCGCTGGTCGCGGGCTTGCTCGACACTGCGCGCGCGGCAGGCGTGCCGCTGGCCGCCGACAGCGAAGGCGGCATGTTCGGTTTCTTCTTCGCCGAGCAGTTGCCGCAGCACTTTGCTGCCGTGATGGCCAGCGACAAGGAGCGCTTCAACCGCTTCTTCCACACCATGCTGAACGCGGGCGTGTACCTCGCGCCGGCGCTGTATGAGGCCGGCTTCGTGAGCGCTGCCCACACCCCCGAGGACATTCGCGCCACGCTCGCCGCCGCCCGCGATGCACTGGCGACGTCGGCGCGCTGAGCTCTTGGTTACGGGCGTGGGGCCTCCCTAGAATGCCCGCCATGCACATCCACATCCTCGGCGTCTGCGGCACATTCATGGGTGGCCTGGCGGCGATCGCACGCGAGGCCGGGCACCGCGTCACCGGGTGCGATGCCAACGTGTACCCGCCGATGAGCGACCAGCTGCGCGCCCTGGGCATCGAGCTGCTCGAAGGCTACGGCGCCGATCAGTTGGCGCTCAAGCCCGATCTGTTCGTGGTGGGCAACGTGGTGACGCGCGGCAACCCGCTGATCGAGGCTATTCTCGATGCAGGCGCGCCCTACACCAGCGGCCCGCAGTGGCTGGCCGAGCACGTGCTGCAAGGGCGTCACGTGATGGCGGTGGCCGGCACGCACGGTAAGACCACCACCACCTCGATGCTGGCCTGGATCCTCGAGTGCGCCGACTGCAAGCCCGGCTTTCTGGTGGGTGGGGTGCCGCAGAACTTCGGCATCTCGGCGCGCGCCGGCGCTGGGCCATGTTTCGTCATCGAGGCCGATGAGTACGACACCGCGTTCTTCGACAAGCGCAGCAAGTTCGTGCACTACCGCCCGCGCACCGCGGTGCTGAACAACCTGGAGTTCGACCACGCCGACATCTTTGCCGATCTGGCCGCCATCGAAACGCAGTTCCACCACCTGGTGCGCACCGTGCCCGCACGCGGCCGGCTGATCGTCAACGCGCGCGAAGCCTCGCTGGCCCGCGTGCTCGAGCGCGGGTGTTGGAGCGAGGTGCAGCGCTTCGGCGCTCGCAAAGAAGAGCCTGGCACGCTGCGCGCGCGCGGCGAGCCCAATGCGTTCGACGTGCTGCGCGGCAGCCTGAAGATCGCACGCGTCGAGTGGTCGCTGCTAGGCGAGCACAACCAGCTCAACGCGCTGGCCGCGCTGGCGGCGGCCGAGCACGTGGGCGTCGACCCCGAGGTCAGCGCGGGCGCGCTGGCGCGCTTCGAGAACGTGCGCCGCCGGCTCGAGCTGCGCGGCGAGGCAGCCGGCGTCAAGGTGTACGACGACTTCGCGCACCACCCGACGGCGATGCACACCACGATCGCCGGCCTACGCCGCAAAATCGACCACGACGTCACGTCGCCCGGCGCCGCGCCGCAACGCATCCTGGCGGTGTTCGAGCCGCGCTCCAACACCATGAAGTTGGGCACGATGAACGCCCATCTGCCGTGGGCGCTGGAAGAAGCCGACCTGTCGTTTTGCCTACAGGGCGACTACGGCTGGGATGCCGCCGCGGCGCTGGCCCCGATGGGCGCGCAGGCGGTGGTGGCAGGCAGCGTGGACAAGCTGGTCGAGCACGTCGTGCGCGCGGCACGCGCGGGTGACCACGTGCTGGTGATGAGCAACGGCGGCTTCGGCGGCATCCATGGCAAGCTGCTGGCCGCGTTGCAAGCGCGCCGCTGAAGGCGCCGCCGGTGACCAGCCACCTTCTGTACCTGCACGGCTTTCGCTCGTCGCCGCAGTCGTTCAAGGCACGCATGCTGTACGGCTGGCTGCAGCGGCACGCGCCCGCCGTGACCTGGTGCTGCCCGCAATTGCCGCCGTCGCCGCACGAGGCTTGGGATCTGATGCGGGCCTGCGTGCGCGGCTGGCCGATCCACTCGATGGCGGTGCTGGGCAGCTCGTTGGGCGGCTTCTATGCCACCGCGGTGGCCGAGCACGTCGGCTGCAAAGCGGTGGTGCTCAACCCGGCGGTGGATCCGGCGCGCGACCTGGCGCACTACGTGGGCGATCAAACGACCTACCACGATCCTGCCAGGCACTTTGAATTCAAGGCCGAATACATCGACCAGTTGCGCGAATTGGCGCCGGCGCGTCTGGCGCATCCCGATCGCTATGCAGCGGTGATCGCCAAGGGCGACGAGCTGCTCGACTGGCACGAGATGAGCCGGCGCTACGCCGGCGCGCGCATCAAGCTGCTCGAGGGCAGCGATCACGCGTTGTCGGACTTCGAACGGCACATCGACTTCGTTCTTGAGTTCCTGGATCTGCTGCCGTCGCGTCGCTGAGGCACGGCCTGCGCGTCCGACTGCGCGATCGGCAAGACGATTGGTTACCGAGTTCGTGCCTCAGTTCGTCGCGAAGCCTCGAACATGGGCTTGGCCCGCCGATCGGCGATGGGACAATCGGCGCCGCGAGCCCGCCCGGTCGCCCGAAGGGCGAACACCGGGTGCGCAGCTCGAAAGTTGACTTGATGTCCTACGCCCTGTTCGATGACGCCGGCAAGTTTCTGGCCGGCCGCGTGATGTCGCACACCGACGCGTCGCTGCAGGTGGAGCTCGATTCCGGCCGTCGTGTCAAGGTCAAGGCCGCGCACGTGCTGCTGCAATTCGATTCGCCCGAGCCCGCTGCGCTACTGGAGCGTGCGCGCGCACTGGCGGCCGAGGTCGACCTTGAGCTCGCCTGGGAGTTCGCGCCGGAGTCCGACTTCGGCTTCGCCGACCTGGCACGCGAATACTTCGACGCCAAGGCCGACGCGGTGCACCAGGCGGCGATGCTGCTCGGCCTGTTTCAGGCGCCGCACTACTTCAAGCGTGTCGGCAAGGGGGGGTTCCACAAGGCCAGCCGCGAGACCGTGCAGGCCGCGCTGCTGGCCATCGAGCGCAAGAAGGCGCAGGCAGCCCAGGTCGACGCCTGGGCCGCCGAGTTGATCGAGGGCCGCTGCGCGGAGCCGATTCGCGCGCAGCTGTACCGCATCCTGTTCAAGCCGGACAAGAACGCCACTGAATACAAGGCCGTCGTCGAGGCCGCGCGGCGCGCGCAGCGCGCGCCGCTCGACTTGCTGCGCGCGGCCGGCGCCATCGAGTCGCCGTACCAGTTCCACTGGCGGCGCTTTTTGTACGAGCAGTTTCCGCGCGGCACCGGCTTTGCGGATGCGCCAGTGCCCGACATCGCGGTTGAGTTACCGCTGGCCGATGCGCAGGCCTTCTCGATCGACGACAGCTCGACCACCGAGATCGACGACGCACTGTCGGTGCGCGGCATGGGGCAAGGCACCGTGGTGCTGGGCATCCACATCGCAGCGCCCGCGCTGGCCATCGCGGCGGACTCGAGCCTCGACCGCATCGCGCGCGAACGGCTGTCCACGGTCTACATGCCGGGCCACAAGATCACGATGCTGCCCGACGCGGTGGTGCAGCGCTTCACGCTGAGCGAAGGCCGCGACGCGCCCGCGCTCAGCCTGTACGTGCAGATCGACGAGGCGAGCCTCGAGCTGCGCCACTTCGACACGCGCATCGAACGGCTGCACGTCAGCGATAACCTGCGGCACGACCGGCTCGATGGCGTCGTCACCGAGGCTTCGCTGCGCGGCGCCGTGGCCGCCGACTACGCGCACGCGGCGGAACTCGGATTCCTGTTCCGCCTGGCCAACCAGTTGAAAGCACAGCGCGAACAGGTGCGCGGCAAGCCCGAGACCTTCAATCGTCCGGACTACAACTTCCGGCTCCAAGGCGTCGCGGGCAGCGAGCCGCGCGGTGACGAGGGCGTGCAGATCACGCCGCGGCTGCGCGGCTCGCCTCTGGACCTGATCGTGGCCGAGATGATGATCCTGGCCAACAGCCACTGGGGCGGCTGGCTGGCCACGCACAACGTGCCCGGCATCTACCGCAGCCAGGCCAGCCTCGCGCCCGGCGTGAAAGTTCGCATGGGCACCAAGCCGGCACCGCACGCCGGCATCGGAGTCAACCAGTACAGTTGGGCGACGTCGCCGCTGCGGCGTTATGTGGATCTCGTCAACCAGTGGCAGATCGTCGCCTGCGTGCGCCACGGCCGCACCGCGGCGCTCGCCGCTCCGTTCAAGCCGCGCGATGCCAGCCTGTTCTCGATCATCTCGTCGTTCGACGCCGCTTATGGCGCATACAACGACTTCCAACAGACGATCGAGCGCTACTGGACGCTGCGCTGGCTTCAGCAGCATGGCGTGCGCGAGCTGGAGGCCACCACGATGAGAGACGGCCTGGTGCGCGCCGACACGCTGCCGCTGGTGTTCAAGTGCGTCGGCTGCGAGCCGTTGCCGCGCGGCACCCGCGTGCGCGTGGCGTTGCAATCGCTCGACGAGTTGACGCTCGAAGTGCATGCCACGCTGTTGGCGCGGCTTGCGCCGAGACCGAGACCCCCTGCCGAAGCGCCGGACGAGGACGACGCGCAGGCACGAACCGTTGGCGCTGCAACTGGCGATCGACGTGGACGATGGTGCCGGCGCTGCCGAGTCCCCCGCCCCCGACACCGTCGCCCCTTGACGCCATGGCCCTGAAGCAACTGAGCACGCTGCAGTGGGCGCTGATCGTGTCGGTGGGTGCACACGCCGGACTGCTGGCTTTTCGCATCGCCGATCCGACGCGCTTCGAGCGCGCCTTTCGCGACACCCCGCTGGAGGTGATTCTCGTCAACGCGCGCTCGCTCGAGGCGCCGACCAAGGCGCAGGCGATTGCGCAAGCCAACCTGGCCGGCGGCGGCGAGGCCGAAAAGGGCCGCGCCACCACCCCGCTGCCGGCGTCGGCCACCGTCGAGCTGGGCGACTCGCCGCAAGAGGCGCGGCGCAAGGTGGACCAGTTGATGGAGCAGCAGCACCAGCTGCTCGCGCAGGTGCGCCGCCAGGTGGCGATGCTGCCACCGCCCGATCCCAAGCGCGAGTCGGGCACGCCGCAGGATCGCGACCAGGAAGAGCGCCGCCGCCAACTGCTGAAACTGCTGGCCGAGATCGAAAAGCGCATCAACGACGAAAACGCGCGACCGAAAAAGCGCTACATCAGCCCGGCCACGCGCGAAGAGGTCTACGCCGCTTACTATGACCAGCTGCGCCGCAAGATCGAAGAACGTGGCACGCGCGATTTTCCCGAGTACCAGGGCAAGAAGCTGTATGGCGAGCTGACGATGAACGTCACGGTCGACGCCGCCGGCCGCGTGGTCGAAGCCGACATCGTGTACCCGTCGAAGTCGCGGGTGCTCGATCGGCGGGCGATCGCCATCGTGCACGCGGCCTCGCCGTTCGGCCCGTTCACGCAGGCCATGCACGCGCAGGCTGACCAGATCGTGGTCACCTCGCGCTTTCGCTTCACGCGCGAAGAAGGCCTGGAGACCACCCCGCTGAGCGCGGTGCCGCAGCAGTGAGCTCGCGCACCGCATCGCTGCCCGAGCGCTACGTGGTGCTGGGCAATCCGGTGGCGCACAGCCGCTCGCCGTTCATCCATGCCGAGTTCGCGCGGCAGACCGGCGAGCCGATCGAATACGGGCGCGTGTTGTGCCCGCTCGACGGCTTCGCAACCAGCGTGCGCCAGTTCGCCGCCTCCAGCGAACCCGGCAAAGGGCCCGCGCGCGGCTGCAACGTCACGGTGCCCTTCAAGCTGCAGGCCGGCGCGCTGGCCGTCCGTGTCAGCGCACGCGCCACGCTCGCGCAGGCGGCCAACGTGCTGCGCTTCGACGAGGCGGGCTGGTTCGCCGACAACACCGACGGCATCGGACTGATGCGCGACATCGAGCACCATGCCGACTTTCGCCTCGCCGGCGCGCGCGTGCTGCTGGTTGGCGCCGGCGGCGCCGCTTCCGGCGTACTGGGGCCGCTGATCGATGCGCAGCCGCGCGAGGTCGTGGTGGCCAACCGCACGCGCGAGCACGCCGCCGCGCTGGTGCAGCGGCACCGCGCTGCGGCAGGCGCCGTGGGCTTGCGTGACAGTGCGCTGGGTGATTGTGGCGGGCCGTTCGACCTTGTGATCAACAGCACCTCTAGCAGCATGCAGGGCATCGCGACGCCGGTGCCGGCCACGGCGCTCAGGCGCGATGCACTGGTGATCGACCTCATGTACGGCGCGGTCGCGCAGCCGTTTCTCGACTGGGCCCGCTCGCACGGCGCACAGGCGCGCGACGGCCTGGGCATGCTGGTGGAGCAGGCAGCCGAGGCGTTTTTCATCTGGCGCGGCGTGCGCCCGCACACGCCGCCGGTGCTGAGCGCGCTGCGCGAGCTCGCGGCGCGACCGGACGCGTGATGCGGCAGCTGGCTCGCCTGCTGGCCCTGCTGCTGGTTGCGGTGGCCAGCCTGCAGATCTTCTTCGTCGCCCGAGTAGCGCTGATGCGATGGATCGATCCGCAGTCGACCACCTTTCAGCGCAGCGAGTGGTGGCGTCTGCGGCACGAGCGCGGCGCGCACTTCGCCTGGAGCCAGCAGTGGGTGGATGGCGGTCAAATCGCCGAGTCGCTGAAGCGAGCCGTGATCGCCAGCGAGGATGCCGGTTTCGTTGAGCACAGCGGCGTCGAGTGGGACGCCATCGAGCGCGCGTGGGAGCGCAACCAGCGGGTGCAATCGATCACTGAGCGCCGTGCAGCCGCCCCCGGCGCCCGCCAGCGCCCGGTCAAGTTGGTGGGTGGGTCGACCATCACGCAGCAACTGGCGAAGAACCTGTTTCTGACCGGCGAGCGCACGCTGGCGCGCAAGGCGCAAGAGTTCGTGCTGACCTGGACGCTCGAGGCCCTGCTCGACAAGCGCCGCATCCTCGAGATCTACCTCAACAGCGTCGAATGGGGCGAGGGGGTGTTCGGCGCGCAGGCCGCGGCCCTGCCACTACCACCGCGTCGACGCGTCGCGCCTGAGCAGCGATGGCCGCCGCCCATCTGGCCGTGCTGTTGCCGGCGCCCAAGCGCTTCGAGCGCAACCCCGGCTCGGCCTACGTCAGCGGTCGTGCGGCCACCATCGCGGCGCGCATGGGCGATGTCGAATTGCCCTGAGACGACCGTCCCAAAAACCTGGCCGGTCACGTGCTTCCTAGAATGCGGGCATGAGCGGGGCCTCGGAAACCATTGCGCAGGCGGCGGCGAGGCTGGTGGTCGATGACGGCCTCGAGTACGGCGCCGCCAAGCGCAAGGCTGCCCGCGATTTGGAGCGGCGCGGCAGCCGGCGGGCCGAATTGCCAAGCAATGAAGCGGTGGAGGAAGAGGTGCGCGAGTACCTCGCGCTGTTCCAGGCGGACACCCAGCCGGGCGAACTCGAATCGCTGCGCCGCCTGGCACTGACTTGGATGCAGCGCCTGTCGGAGTTTCGACCGCACCTCACCGGCGCCGTCTGGCGCGGCACCGCCACCCGGCGATCGACGGTCCACATCGAGCTCTACTGCGACGACCCCAAAGCCGCCGAAATCGGATTGCTCGACCGCAACGTCCGCTTCGAGGCGGTCGGCCAGCCCGACGGACCCGATCTGCTGCGCGTCGAGGTGCCCAGCCGTGAGTTACGCGAGTCGGTGTCGCTGTTTCTGCATGTGCTCGACCGCGATGACCTGCGTGGCGGCCTCAAGCCCGACACGCGGGGCCGCACCTGGCGTGGCGACATGCCGGCGCTGCAGCGCCTGATGCAGGCCGAGGCGCCATGACCACCAGCCGACGGGGCGTCGTCATCGGCGCAGCGGTGGGTGTCACGGCCGCTGTGGCGGGCGGCGCCGTGGCGTGGTGGCGTGCCGGCTTGGCCACGCAGGCCACCGAGCGTGCCGCCGACGCGCTGTGGTCACTGCGATTCGACAGGCCGGAGGGCGGCCAGTTGGCGATGACTGACTTTCGCGGCCAGCCCGTGGTCATTAATTTTTGGGCCACCTGGTGTGTCCCGTGCGTGCGCGAGTTGCCGGCCCTGCAGCGGTTTGCAGGCGAGTACGCCGCGAAAGGCTGGAAGGTCATTGCGCTGGCCGTTGATCAGCCAGTGCCGGTGCTCGAGTTCATCGCCCGCTTCAAGCTCAATTTGCCGGTGGCCATGGCAGGGATCGACGGCATCGAGTGGCAACGAGCAATCGGCAATACGGCAGGCGCGTTGCCGTTCAGCGTGGTACTCGACGCCCGCGGCCGCGTGCGGCAGCGCCGCCTTGGCGAGTCGCACTACGACGAACTCGTGCAGTGGGCGTCCGAGGCTGCCAATGGGCACTAGTTTGCCCAAATCCGCCTTGTCGTCTGTTTGAGCGCTTTATTTCGCTCGATCAGTCTTGAACTGCTGCGAAATCGGCTAGAGTCCGGCCCCGCGCGGCCTCATCGCGAGCATAGCTCACCGAGATCGATGCGCACCGTGCGCGCATCACCTGCGACGCAGCCCCGCCTTTGTTGACGCGCGCGGAAACGAAGATTGTCGAGGCTTAGCGGTCAATAAGATCAATAAGCGGCTTTGGGGGGTGGTGTTATCGCGGCGGCGTGCCGAGCCGCTGGAGGAACGTGCATGGATCTGCGCAAGCTGAAGACGCTGGTCGATCTGGTCTCCGAGTCCAACATCTCCGAACTCGAGATCACTGAGGCCGAAGGCAAAGTGCGCATCGTCAAGGCCGACCCTGGCTTGGCGCGTCCCGCCGGCACCTGGGTTGTCAATCCAGCGCTGGCGGCACCGGTGATGGCGCCTTCAATGGCCGCCGCGCCGGCAAGCGGTCTTGCGCCGGCCCAGCAGGTCGCCGCGCCGGCCGCGGCGGCACCGGAAACCGGCCATGTGATCCGCTCGCCGATGGTGGGCACTTTCTACCGGTCATCGAGCCCCGGCGCCAAACCGTTGGTCGAGGTCGGCCAGGCGGTCAAGGAAGGCGACCCGATCTGCATCATCGAAGCGATGAAGATCATGAACGAGATCGACGCCGACAAAGCCGGCACGATCACCAAGATCCTGGCCGAGAACGGTCAGGCGGTCGAGTTCGATCAGCCGCTGTTGGTCATCGAGTGAGCGCCGGCGCGCAGCGCCGGACTGATCGAGCTTAGGGTCCCATGTTCAAGAAAATCCTGATCGCGAATCGCGGCGAGATCGCCCTGCGCATCCAGCGCGCGTGCCGCGAGATGGGCATCCAGTCGGTGGTCGTCTACTCGCAGGCCGACCGCGATGCCAAGTACGTGAAGCTGGCCGACGAGGCGGTGTGCATCGGGCCCGCGCCATCGGCGCAGAGCTACCTCAACATGCCGGCCATCATCGCCACCGCCGAGGTGACCGACGCCGAGGCGATTCACCCCGGCTACGGCTTCCTGTCGGAGAACGCCGACTTTGCCGAGCGGGTGGAGCGCAGCGGCTTCGTGTTCATCGGGCCCACGCCCGACGCGATCCGCATGATGGGCGACAAGGTCACGGCCAAGCAGACGATGACCAAGGCCGGCGTGCCGTGCGTGCCGGGCTCCGAGGGCGCGCTGCCCGACGACCCGAAGGAAGTGATCCGCATCGCGCGCACCATCGGTTACCCGGTGATCATCAAGGCCTCGGGCGGCGGCGGCGGCCGCGGCATGCGGGTGGTGCACACCGAGGCGGCGCTGGTGCACGCCGTGGCAACCACGCGCGGCGAGGCGCAGGCTGCGTTCGGCAATGCGGCGGTCTACATGGAGAAGTTCCTCGAGCGCCCGCGGCACATCGAGATCCAGGTGCTGGCCGACACGCAAAAAAATGCCGTGTGGCTCGGCGAACGCGACTGCTCGATGCAACGCCGGCACCAAAAGATCATCGAAGAGGCGCCGGCGCCCGGCATCGCGCGCCGCGCCATTGAGCGCATCGGCGACCGCTGCGCCGCCGCCTGCAAGAAGATGGGCTACCGTGGCGCCGGCACCTTCGAGTTCCTGTACGAGGACGGCGAGTTCTACTTCATCGAGATGAACACCCGCGTGCAGGTCGAGCACCCGGTCACCGAGTTCGTCACCGGCATCGACATCGTGCAGGCGCAGATCCGCATTGCCGCCGGCGAAAAGCTGCCGTTCACGCAGCGCCAGATCCAGATGCGCGGCCATGCGATCGAATGCCGCATCAATGCCGAAGATCCGTACAAGTTCACGCCGTCACCCGGCCGCATCACCGTGTGGCATCCGCCGGGCGGCCCCGGCGTGCGCGTCGATTCGCATGCCTATGCGAACTACCTGGTGCCGCCCAACTACGACTCGATGATCGGCAAGATCATCGTGCATGGCGACACGCGCGAGCAGGCGCTGGCGCGCATGCGCACCGCGCTGTCGGAAACGGTGGTCGAGGGCATCCACACCAACATAGCGCTGCACCGCGAGTTGATGGCCGACGCGAAGTTCATCGAGGGCGGCACCAACATCCACTACCTCGAACACTGGCTGTCGCAGCGCGCGCGCTGACCTTACGGGGTGGCGGTGTTCGAGCTGGTGTTGTTGGCCGACGAACCGGTGGTCGAGGCGCTGACCGACGAGTTGATCGATTCGTGCCAGGCGCTCTCCGCGTCGGTCGAAGACGCCGACGCAGCGGCGACCCACGAACAGCCCTTGTTCGGCGAGCCGGGCGTGCCCGCCTCGCGCACAGCCTGGCAGCGCTCGCGGGTGGTGGCGCTGTTCTCCGACGAATCGTCGGCTCGCGCCGCCGCGGTGCACCTGCATGCACAGTATGGCGACGACCCCAGCGTGCGCATCGAGGCGTTGCGCGAGGTCGCCGAACAAGACTGGGTGCGTTTGACGCAGTCTCAGTTCGAGCCGGTGGCCATCACCGATCAGTTCTGGATCGTTCCGAGCTGGCACGCAGTGCCCGCCGCGGCCGCTCGCGCGATTCGCCTAGATCCCGGGCTCGCGTTCGGCACCGGCACGCATCCCACCACCCACATGTGCCTGCGCTGGATCGCGCGGCACGCCGACGTGTTGGCACCGTCCTGGCAGCGCACCCTGGACTACGGATGCGGCTCCGGCGTGTTGGCGATCGCCGCCGCGTTGCACGGCGCGCGCGGCATTCACGCGGTCGACATCGATGCGGCCGCGGTCGGCGTCGCACGCGCCAACGCGACAGCCAACGGGGTGGACCTGCGCGCCGGACACCCCGATCTCGCCCAGGGTGCCTACGATCTGGTGCTGGCCAACATCCTTGCCACGCCGCTCAAGCTGCTCGCGCCAGTGTTGTGCGCACACGTGGCTACCGCGGGGCATCTGGTGCTGTCGGGCATTCTCGATCGCCAGGCTGACGAGTTGGCGCAAGCGTACGCGCCCTGGCTCGCGTTGAACGTGGCCGACATAAGCGACGGCTGGATCCTGATGCACGCGCAGCGTCGCGCATGACGGCCGCACCCAGCGTGCGTGGCATGATTTCCGCATGAGCATCGCCCGGCCGCCCGTAGATGCGAGTTCCCTCTCGGAGGGACGGCGCGCAGCGCCCAGGGTGCCGCAATGAGCCTGGCCACACGCTGCCCCGTCTGCCAAACGGTGTTCCGTGTCGTGCAGGATCAGCTCAAGGTGTCCGAGGGCTGGGTGCGCTGTGGTCGTTGCGCCAAGGTGTTCAACGCCTTCGAGGGCCTGTTCGACCTCGAGCGCGAGTTCCCGGCGCTGCGCTCGCCGACGCCGTCGCAAAAGGTGCTGGAGGATCTTGCCACCCGCAATCGCCAGCCCAAGCCGCCGTCGCCCTGGGAGGACGACTTCGGCGGCGACTCCAGCACGCGCGAAATCTCTCAGCCAGCCCCCTCGCCCGCCACCCGGCCGGCGGTGGCCGGCACGGTGCCGCACGTGTCCTTTCAACGCCCGCCCGCGCCGGCGCCGACACCGCCCACGCCGATCGCGCCGCCAGTGCCGGCAACTCGCACCGCCGCGCCGACACCGGCGATCAGTGCAGCACCCAAGGAGCCAACGCCGTTTGCCCCGCGAACGGCCCGCGAACCCGTGGCGCCCGGCAAGGACGACGGCGCGACGATCCCGCCACCCCGTGAGGTCGTGGCAGCGAAGCCCGCCTTGCGAGCCGACGCGGGCCGGCCGGCCTTCACGGCAGCCGCACCGGCGATGAAGCCGACTGCGGCCACGCCCGCGGCAGCCATGCCGACCGTGGTGCCGGCGGCGACGCCACTGGCACCGGTCGCGGCCGCTGCACCAGTGCCGCCGCCGCAACCCATGCCGGCCAAAGCCGTCCGCGCCGAACCCGAACTCGCGATCCGCGATGAGCCGGCCCCGGTCCCCGGCACTGCCGCCGAGCCCGATTCCGCCGAGCAGGAAGATTCGTTCGAGGCGCTGTTTCGAAGCGACGGCGAGATGGCAGAGCCGGCCACCGCGGCGGACGACGTCGACATCATGCTCGACGGCGGCGACGTCGAACCCGCCTCGCTCGACCCTGACGATGCCGTCGACTCGCGCCTGCTCACCTTCGTGCAGCAGGCTGAGCGCGCCGAGCGCTGGCAGCGGCCCGGGGTGCGCGCGGTGTTGGCGCTGGCGGCGCTGGCGCTGACCGTGCTGTTGGCGGCGCAGTTGCTGGTCGCTGCAGCGCGACGCCGTGGTCGCGCAGTGGCCAGGGTCGCGCTCGCTGGTGCAATCGGTGTGCGCGCCGCTGGACTGCCGCATCGAACCGTTGCGCCGCATCGACCAACTCGGCGTCGACAGCAGCGGCTTGACGCGCATCGACGACGGCCCGGTCTATCGCCTGGTGCTGGTGCTGCGCAACCGCAGCGACATGCCGTTGCTGATGCCCTCCATCGACCTCTCGCTCACCGACGCGGCCGGCGTGCTGGTGACGCGCCGCATGTTGAGCGCCAGCGACCTCGGCACCGCGCGCAACACCATCGCCGCCGGCCAGGAGTTGCCGTTGCAGGCCCTGCTGATGTCGGCCGACCGCACACTGACCGGCTACACGATCGAGATCTTCTACCCCTGAAGCACCCCTTGGGAGTGACATGTCCGTTTTGATTTGCGGCTCGCTGGCTTTCGACACCATCGCCGACTTTCCGGGCCGCTTCGCGCAGCAGATCCTGCCCGATCAGGTGCACATCCTGAACGTCTCGTTCCTGGTGCCCACTTTGCGTCGCGAGTTCGGCGGCTGCGCCGGCAACATCGCCTACACGCTCAAGCATCTGGGCGGCACGCCGATGGTCAAGGCGGCGCTCGGCAATGATGGCCAAGACTACCTGGCGCGCATGCGCGGCTGGGGCCTGGACACCTCGCTCGTGCACGTGGCCGCCGACACCTACACCGCGCAGGCCATCATCATCAGCGACACCGACAACAACCAGATCACCGCGTTCCATCCCGGCGCGATGCAACTGGCGCACGCCACGTCGGTGCCGGGCGACAAGGGCATCGAGCTGGCGATCATTGCGCCGGATGGCCGCGATGCAATGCTGCAAAACGCGCAGCAACTGCACGCGTTGCGCATCCCGTTCGTGTTCGACCCAGGCCAGCAGCTGCCGATGTTCGATGGCGATGCGCTGCGCCGCCTGGTCGGCCAGGCCAGCTGGATCGCGCTCAACGACTATGAAGCCAAGATGCTGTGCGAGCGCATGGGCACCACGCTGCAGGCGCTGTCGAACTCTCACCTGCGCGGCGTGGTGGTGACGCTGGCTGCGCAGGGTTGCGAAGTCTGGCAGCAGGGTCGCAAACACCACGTGCCGGGCGTGTCCGCCGCCGCGGTGGTCGACCCCACCGGCTGCGGCGATGCGCTGCGCGGCGCGTTGCTCTATGGCCTGCAGCAGCAGTGGCCACTCGAACGCTGCGCGGCGCTGGGCAACCGCGTCGGCTCGCTGAAGATCGCGCACCGAGGCGGCCAGAACCATCCCGTGGGGCCGGAGCTGCTGGCGTCGCTCTGAACGTGCGCGTTGCCGGGTTCGCCGCGCACATCGCCCCTGGCGTTGCCCGCGACGACTGAAAGCGTCAGGCTTGCAGCCCGCGCCGGCGCCTACACGCGCCGGCCCCTTCGTAGGCGCAGCCGGCACGCAGGTGCCGGGCTGCGTCCCACTCAGGCGTCGCGCTCCCAGGCAACACCATCTTCGGTGAGGATCGCGTCCAGCGGCATGTCATGCGGCTCGGGCGCCAGCCACGGCACGAAGCCATGCGCGTAGCCCACGCCCACCGTCGTCGGGCGCGGAAGCAACGCCGCCAGCGTGCGGTCGTAGAAGCCGCCGCCGTAGCCCAGACGCGTGCCGTTCGGGCCGTAGCCCACGCACGGCACCAGCAGCAGCGTGGGCTCGAACAACTCGGTGCCCTTGGGTTTCGGGATGCCGAAGGCGTCGTCTTCCATCGGGCAACCGGGAAACCACACATGGAAGCGCAACTGCCGCGTATCGCGGTCGATCACCGGCAGGCCGATGCGCCGCTCGCCGTCGGCCTCGCTCCAGCGGAAAAGCGCCGGCAAGGCATCGAATTCGCCCTTGATCGGCCAATACGCGCCGATGCTGGTGTCGCGCCGCGCCAGCAGCCACACCCGCAACACCTCCTGCAAGTGCATCGCACGCTGGTGGCGATCGACCATCGCCAGCCGCTCGGCCTGCAACTGCCGGCGCAGCAGCACCTTGTCGCGCGACGGCTCGAGCGGCAGCGAGAACGGCAGAGTCATGGCGGCATTGTGCCGCCGCGCGGACAAGCCGCGGCGAGGCGCCGCCCTACACTGCATTCATGCCGAGCGTGCCGCCGTTCGTGTCGCACTGTCTGGAACTGCTCGCCCCGCTGGGCATGGTGCGCGCGCGCCGCATGTTCGGCGGCCACGGCCTCTACATCGACGACGTGTTCGTGGCCCTGATCGCCGACGAGCGCCTGTACATGAAGACCGACGACACCTCGCGCGCGGCCTTCGAGCGCGCCGGCTGCGCGCCGTTTGCCTATTCGCGGCACGACCGCGCGGCGGTCACGCTCAGCTACTGGACGGCACCCGACGAGGCGCTTGAGTCCCCGCGTGCGATGCAACCCTGGGCCCGCTTGTCGTTGGCGGCGGCGTTGCGGGCCAAGGCCGGCAAGCGCTCGACCACGGCGCCGCGCAACGCGGCCGCCGCGCGCCGGACGACCCCGGACAAGCCCCGCGCGCCCGCGACCAAGGCGTCGCTGGCACGTGAAGCCAAGGCACGCCGCTGATCGCTGCGCCACGCCAGGCACGCAGGCACGCCATTCAGCCACGGCTCGACCACCACCTGCTCATGGGCGCGGATGGCCAGCACCTGCCCGGCACGGAGCACATGATCGTCCAGATCGCCCGAGCGCGTCAGCCAGACCTGGCCCGCGGACACCGTCAGCCGGCCCGCTGCGCGGGCCCGCAACAGCTTGGCTGCGCCCGTCGACAGCGGACCATCCACGAGCCAAGACATCGTCGCGTTGCGTTGCAGAATCATCATGAATCGCTCCTTGCGTCCATCGCAGCCTGGAAACCTGTTTCGCGGGCCGCTCGCAGGAGATGGTGATGCCGGGCGAGGGTAGAGTCCAATGACATGTTCGTCGCCCATTGATGCATCCTGATCATGAAAACGCTGCGGCAACGGCCCCTGCAACTCGATCAACTGCGAACCTTCGATGCCGTCGCGCGGCGGCTGTCGTTCAGCGCCGCGGCCGACGAACTGCACCTGACCCAAAGCGCGATCAGCCGCCAGATCAAGGCGCTCGAGCAGGAGCTCGGCGCGCCGCTGTTCAACCGCGGCACCCGTCGGGTCGAACTCAGCGCCGCCGGTCTCACGTTGCGGCACACGGTGACGCAAATGCTCGATCAGCTCGACCGCGCGGTGCGCGAGATTCGCGGCCGTGGCGGCCGGCCACGGGTCAGCGTGTCGACGTTTGCGTCATTCGCGTCGCTGTGGCTGATGCCGCGCCTGGCTGCATTTCAGAAGGCCAACCCCGAGTTCGACATCCGGCTTTCGGCCACCGACCACCTGACGCCATTGGACGACCCCGAGCTCGACGCCGTGCTGCGCTACTGCGAACCCGAGGCTGCGCCGCCGATCGCCGAGCGGCTGTTCGGCGAACTGATCACGCCGGTGGCCAGCCCGCACTTGCTCGAGCAGGTGCGCTCGGGGGCGGCACCTCCGCTGGACAAGCCCGCCGACGTGGCACGCCACGCGCTGCTGGAAGAAGACGACCCGCGGCCCAGCACGTCCTACCAGCTCAGCTGGCGGCGTTGGCTCGACGAACATGGCCTGAGCGGCATGCAACCGCAGCGCTGGCTGTATCTGAATTTCACCTACCAGCAGGTGCAAGGCGCGCTGGCCGGCCAGGGCATCGCTTTGGCGCGCCTGGCGCTGGTGCATGACCTGCTCGAAGGCGGCGAATTGGTCGAACTGTTCAATGGCCGCTGCAGGATCCCGGGCACATTTGCCTACTACCTGATCCAGCTGCCGCTGGCGCAGCCGCGGCCCGAGTTCGCCCGTTTCGTCGAATGGGTGCGCGCCGAGTCCGGCCGCACGCGCCGCGCGCTGGGCGACGGCGGCGCCGCACCGCGGGCCGGCTGACGATTCGCCGCTGCTCAACGCCCACATCGATGTCAGGCCTGCATCGCAGCGATGCCGATCTCTCATCACACCACGTGCGCGATCAGCCACTACGATGCGCGCCACGAACCGTGGAGAGACGCATGCAGCTGTTCATCGGCAACAAGAACTACTCGTCGTGGTCGATGCGGCCGTGGGTGTTGATGCGGCACTACGAGATCCCGTTCGACGAAGTGATGGTGCGCTTCGACCACTTCCAGCCGGCCTCGACCTTCAAGCAGCGCATCGCGCAGGTGACGCCCACCGGCCGCGTGCCGGTGCTGGTCGACGACGGCCTGGCGGTGTGGGACACGCTGGCGATCGCGGAATACCTGGCCGAAAGGTGGCCTCAACATCCGCTGTGGCCGCGTGGCGTGCGCGAACGCGCCCGTGCGCGCAGCCTGTGCGCGGAGATGCACTCGGGCTTCTCGGCGCTGCGCAGCGCCTGCCCGCAGAACATCGAAGCGTCGCTGCCCGAGGTCGGCCACCGCGTGCTGCAGGAGCAGGCGGCGGTGCGCGACGATCTGCAGCGCGTGCAGGCGATGTGGAGCGAGGCGTTGCGCACCAGCGGGGGACCGTTCCTGTTTGGCGGCTTCGGCATCGCCGACGCTTATTTCGCGCCGCTGGCAGGCCGCATCCGCAGCTACGGGTTGCCGGTCGAGCCCGTGGTGCAAGGCTATGTCGAGCGCCTGTTCGCCAGCCCCGGTGTGGCGGCATACGTGCGTGATGCGCTGGCCGAGCGTGACTTCCTGGCCTTCGAGGAGCCTTATCGCACGTCGCGCGAGGGCTGAATCGCCCACGCCGGCGTGGGCGCGTGTGCCTGTGTACCGCCGCTGCGCTACAGTGCAGCGTCGCGCGCTCGGCCGCCGACTTGAATCGTTCATGTGTCTCCTGCGGCCATGATCCCGGCGCTGTCGGCGCCACGCCGCGCTGCTTCGTTGTCGTTCGATGTCGATCCGTTCCCTGCTCGTTGGTTGCTTTCGCGCCGGTTGCGTCGCGTGGTGGCTGAGTAGCGCGATCGCCATCGCCGCGCCGGCCGCGCCCGTTCCACCCAACGACCCGATCAACGAAGCCCGTGAGGCGCTGCGCAAGCGCGACGGCAAGCGCTTGGCCGCGCTGCGCAACGCCGCGCTGGCCGACAAACATCCGCTGGCGCAGTGGATCGACTACTGGGAACTCGGCAATCGCATCAGCGAGGCCACCAGCGATGAAGTCGAAGCCTTCTATCAACGCTGGAGCGGCAGCTACGTCGAAGACCGCATGCGCAACGACTGGCTGCTCGAACTCGGCCGTCGTCGCGACTGGGTGGCGTTTGTGCGCGACTACCCGCGCTTTCGCATGAACGACGACCGCGAAGTCAGCTGCTACTGGCTGCTGACCGAACACATCGCCGGCAAACGGGTCTACGAGTCGGCTCGTGCACTGTGGCTCGCGCAACGTGACGCGCGATGACGGCTGCGCGCTGATGGCCAGCCTCGCTGGTCGAGTCCAAGGTGTTCCGCGCCGACGACAGTTGGATGAAGCTGCGCCTGAGCGTCGAGGCCAATCGGCCGCGCGTGGCGCGTGCGGTGGCGCCGCTGATCGACAAGCAGGTGGCCACCGAAGTCGGCGACCTGCTCGACAACCCGGTGCGCTACCTGCGGCGTCACGGCGGCCGCCGACGGCGCAACAGACACGAGCTGGCGCTGCTGGCGCATCATCCGCACCGCCACCAGCGACCCCGACGCTGCCGCCGGGCTGATGGACGAGCGCTGGCACAACGCCTTGGGCGCCGAGCGTGCCGCGTGGGGCTGGGGGGTGATCGGCAAGCAGGCGGCGATCCGGTTGTCGACCGATCGCCGCTCAGTACTACAAGCGTGCCTTCGCCACACTGAGCGGCACGCCACGTGACGCCCAGTGGACCGACGACATGCTCGCCTGGGCGGCCCGCAGTGCGCTGCGCGCCAGCCAGGACGCCAACCGCTGGCCGATGGTGCTGCGCGCGATCGACTCGATGAGCGAGGGCGAGCAGGCCGATGCCGCCTGGACCTACTGGAAGGCACGCGCGCTGGCCGCGACGGCCGAAGAAGGCAGCGGCGGCGACGCGCAACGTGCCGCATCGCGCGCGCTGCTGGCGCCGATCGCCGGGCCACTGACGTTCTACGGCAAGCTGGCCGCCGAAGAGTTGCACTTCGTGCCCGAGCTGCCTTCGCTGGCGCCGACGCCCAGCGAGGCCGACCGAACGCAGGCGCGTGGCAACCCCGGCTTGTCCCGAGCCCTGCAGCTGATTGCGCTGGGCCTGCGCAACGAGGGCGTGCGTGAATGGAACTTCACGTTGCGCGGCATGAGCGAGCGCGAGTTGTTCGCGGCCGCCGAGTTGGCTTGCCAGCAAGAGGTGTGGGACCGCTGCATCAACACCAGCGATCGCACACGCCAGGACGTCGACATGGAACAGCGTTATCCGATGCCGTTTCGCGACATCGTGCTGGCGCGCAGCCAGGAGACCGGCCTCGACCCCGCCTATGTGTTCGGGCTGATTCGACAAGAGTCGCGATTCATTCCCGACGCGCGGTCCAACGTCGGTGCGGCCGGGCTGATGCAGTTGATGCCCAACACCGCGCGCTGGATCGCGCGCAAACTGGCGCTGGATTACACACCGGATCAGATCGCTGACCCGACGGTCAACGTCAAGCTGGGCACCGGCTACCTGAAGCGCGTGCTCGAGGATTTCGGCGGTTCCCAGGCGATGGCGGCGGCCGCCTACAACGCCGGACCGAACCGCTCGCGGCGCTGGCGTGAGGGCCCTCCCGTCGAGCCAGCGATCTGGGCCGAGAACATCCCGTTCAACGAGACGCGCGACTACGTCCGCAAAGTGCTGTCCAATGCGGCGGTGTACGCATCGTTGCTGAACGGCAGCACCCTGTCGCTGAAGTCCTGGCTTGGGCCCGCGGCGATCGGGCCGCGCGAAACCAGCGCGCCTGCCTTCGACGTCGATCTGCCCTGACCGTGGTGCGCCGCGGCATCCACCGGGCTCGGCGGTGAAAGCCTACGTCGTCGGCGGCGCCGTGCGCGATCGCCTGCTCGGCAGCGCGGTCAACGACCGCGACTGGGTCGTGGTCGGCGCCACACCCGCAGGAGCTGATGGCCGCCGGCTACACGCCGGTGGGGCGCGACTTTCCGGTGTTCCTGCACCCGACGACGCACGAGCAGTACGCACTGGCGCGCACCGAGCGCAAGGCGAGCCCGGGCTACAGCGGCTTCGTGTTCCACGCGGCACCCCAAGTCACGCTGCAGCAAGACCTCGCGCGCCGTGATCTGACCATCAACGCCATCGCCGAGGATCCCGACACCGGCGAATTGATCGATCCGTTCGGCGGCCAGCGTGACATCCAAGACCGCGTGCTGCGCCACGTGTCGCAAGCGTTCGTCGAAGACCCGGTGCGCCTGCTGCGGCTGGCGCGCTTTGCCGCGCGCTGGCCGCAGTTCACGGTGGCCGACTCGACCCGCGCGCTGCTGCGGCAGCTGGTCGACAGCGGCGAGATCGATGCCTTGGTGAGCGAGCGCGTGTGGCAAGAGCTGTCGCGCGGGCTGTCCGAAGTGCAGCCCAGTCGCATGTTCGACGTCTTGCGCGAGTCCGGAGCACTGGCGCGTTTGGCACCGGCCCTCGACGCCTGGTTGCGCAATTCTCCCCGGCGCGCGGCGCTGATGGCCGTACTCGACGGGGCGCCGCCGACGCCGCTGGCCATCCGCTTCGCATGCCTGTGCCATGGCATCGATGACCATGGCCCCGGCAGCTCCGCCGAGCTGCCACAGTTGCAGGCGCTGTGCGAACGCTGGCGAGTGGACGCCGACACCCGAGCGCTCGCCGTCCTGGTGGCTCGCGAATGGCCGCTCGTGCGTGCGCCCGGCGACCTGAGCGCGGCCGATGCCTTGGCGCTGCTCGAGCGCGCCGATGCCTGGCGCCGCCCCGCGCGCACGCAGCTGGCGCTGCAGGCCTGGTCATGCCTGGCCGTCATGCAGCCACCCGACGCGCGTGCGATGCCGCGTCGGCGTTGCGACCAGGTGCTGCGCGCCTTGCTGGCGGCGCAGGCCGTGCACACCGCCATGCTGCCCGCCTCGCTGCGCGACGGCGCTGACGGCGTGGCAATCGGGCGGGCGCTGCGCGAAGCGCGCCTGCTCGCCATCACGGGGGCATTGACCCAGCCCTGACGCCAAGGCCTTACAAGCGATGCGTGCGGTCGCCCTCGGTGAAGCCAAGGGCGTCGAAGCGGCAGCCCTTGGCAAAGCCGATCACTTTGAACAGCTCGCCCATCTCGTGCTCGGCAATCAGCTTGTGCGCCGCCGCGCGTTGCGCGACATCGGCTTGCTGCATCGCCTCGAGCAGTCCGCAGTTGATCAGGAAACGCGCCTGCGAGGTGTAGCCCAACACGTCGAGCCCCGCGTCCTGCCCCGCCAGCGCGATGCCGCTGAAATTCACGTGCGCGGTGATGTCCTTGAGCCCGACGTCGCGCAGCGGCTCGCTGTCGGCGCGATGCGCGCGATGGCACATCAGCGTGCCACCGAGCCGTTGCGGATGGTAGTACTCGGCGACTGGAAATCCGTAGTCGATGAAGAATGCCGCGCCGCGTTGCAGCGCCTGCGCGACCGTTGAGACAAACGCCTGTGCTTGCGCGTGCAGCTCGGTCACGCTGCCCGGCGCAAAGGCGGCTTCGTGCGGCGGCCGCAACGCGCTGGGCCGATCGCTCCACGCCAACGCGCCCTGCCCGTCGAGCGCGACGCCGCGCTCGAACCAGTCGCGGCCGTCGAACGCGAGCAACTGAACCGGCATCGCATCGAGCACTTCGTTGCCGAGCACCACGGCGTCCACACGCTCGGGCAAGCGATCCAGCCACTGCACGCGAGCGTCAAACCGCGCCAGGCGCTCGGCCTGCTGCGCGCGCAAGGTGGCCGACAGCTCGACGATGCGGTAGCTGCGCAGCTGCCCGCCCAGGGCGCCGAGCAGTGTCGTCGGCCAGCGCGCCAGAGCCGGCACCGAACTCGAGCACGCTGTCGGTGTCGCTGGCCTCGAGGGCTTGCGACAGCTGGCGCGCCAGCGCCTGGCCGAACAGTGGCGTCAACTCCGGCGCGGTGACGAAATCGCTGCCCGCGCCCGGCCAGCGGCCGAACGGCTGCGCGGCGCTTGCGTAATAGCCCAGTCCCGGGTGCATAGAGCGCCAGCTCCATGTAACGGTCGAATGGCAGCCAACCGCCCGCGTCGGCGATGGCCTGCGCGATCGCCGCATGCAGCCGGCTCGATACACTGTGTGGCTGCGCGGACTCGCCCATCGCAGCATTGTAGAAATCATGACCGAACGCAGGCTTGTGCTCGTCACCGGCGCGGCCAAACGCCTTGGGCGCGCGATCGCACTGGAGCTGGCCGCGCACGGATGGAACATTGCCGTGCACTACCGGCGCTCGCACGCCGAAGCCCACGAGACGGTCGGCGCGCTGCGCGCACTGGGCGCTCGCGCGGAGGCGTTCGGCGCCGACCTGGCCGATGAAGCGCAGTGCGAGGCGCTGCTGCCGCAGGTGGTGCAACGCATGGGACCGATCGCTGGGCTGGTGAACAATGCGTCGCTGTTCGAGCACGACGACATCGCCAGCCTGCGCTACGAGAGCCTGGCTCGCCACTGGCGCAGCAACGCGGCGCCGGCGATCGTGCTGGCGCGCGCATTGCACACGCACCGCACGCAGGGCGCTTTGGCCGACGGCGATGCCTGCGTGGTCAACCTGCTCGATGAGAAGTTGTTCAATCCGAATCCCGATCACCTGTCGTACACGCTGTCCAAGGCAGCGCTGCATGCCGCCACGCCGCTGCTGGCGCGCGCGCTGGCGCCGGCGCTGCGCGTGTGCGGCGTGGCACCCGGCCTCACGCTGGAGGCGCCGTCGATCGATCACGGACGGCTGGCGGCGCTGAAGTCCCAGGGGCCGCTGGCGCATGGCGTCGAGGCGCGCGACGTGGCCCATGCGGTGCGCTTCGTGCTGGAGAACCCGGCCATCACCGGCAGCACGCTGCTGATCGACGCCGGCAGCCACCTGATGCCGCGCGCGCGCGACTTTGCGTTCACGTCCACTGATCCGACCCCATGAGAACCATCACCATCGAGGGCTTGCGCGTGCTGGCCCAGGTCGGCGTGCTGGCGCACGAGTTCGGCGCGCCGCAGCCGCTGCTGATCAGCGTGTCGGTGGACATGCCCGACGCCCCCAGCGTGCCCGAGCGCGACGACATGTCGCAGGTGCTCGACTACCGGCGCGGGCGCGAGCTGGCCAAGGCCGAGGCCGAACGCGAGCACACCCACCTGCTGGAGACGCTGGCCGGGCGCATTGCCGAGGGTTCGTTGCGGCTGCCCGGCGTGGCGTGCGCGCGCGTGCGCGTGGCCAAGCCGCAGGTGTTCGCCGATTGCGACCGGGTCAGCGTCGAGGTGCAAGTGCAACACAGCAAACAGGATGGACCATGAACGCTCTATCGGAGCCTGTGCCCATGCAGCAAGAGCGCCGGCAACGCCACGAAGCCAACAAGCTGGCCAAGCGATTGCACAGGCAGGTCGGCCAGGCGATCGGCGACTTCAACATGATCGAGCCGGGCGACAAGGTGATGGTGTGCGTGTCGGGCGGCAAGGACAGCTACGCGCTGCTCGACATCCTGCTGGCACTGCGCGAGCGAGCACCGGTGCCGTTCGACCTGGTGGCGGTGAACCTCGATCAGAAGCAGCCGGACTTTCCCGAGCACGTGCTGCCCGAATACCTGGCCTCGCGCGCAGTCGCGTTCCACATCGAGCAGCAGGACACCTACTCGATCGTCAAGCGCCTGGTCCCCGAAGGCCAGACGATGTGTTCGCTGTGTTCGCGCCTGCGCCGCGGCATCCTGTACCGCGTGGCCGGCGAGCTTGGCGCCACCAAGATCGCCCTCGGACACCATCGCGACGATATGGTGGCCACGCTGCTGATGAACATGTTCTTCGGCGGCCGCATGAAGGGCATGCCGCCCAAACTGGTGAGCGACGATGGACGCCACGTGGTGATCCGGCCGCTCGCGTACGTGGCCGAGAGCGACCTCGAGCGCTGGGCTGAAGCGCGGCGCTTCCCGATCATTCCGTGCAACCTGTGCGGCAGCCAGGTCAACCTGCAGCGCGCCCAGATCAAGCAGATGCTGCGCGAATGGGAACGGCACTACCCGGGCCGCATCGACAACATGGCCGCCGCGATGGGCCGCATCACGCCGTCGCACCTGATGGACCGGAACCTGCATCCGTTCACCACGCTCCAAGCCTGCGGCGTGGCCGACCGCGAGGGCGACAAGGCCTTCGACGACGAAAACGTGTGTGCCGATACGTATACCGAGCAACCGGTGCGCGTCGTTCAAGGTGATGCGGGCGTTCCGGCCGCACACTGACGGGGGCTTCGATGAACACATTCGCACGGATCGGGTTGGCCTTCGCAGGCGCCGGCCTGCTGGCCGCGTGCGCGGCCGTGACGACATCTGCAGGCCGAGATCGCGAGCTTCGGCCAGTGGCCGGCCGCGCGCTCGCCCGGCACCTACGCATTCGATCGGCTGCCGTCGCAACAGACGCAACCCGAGTCGCAACAGCGCCTGGAAGACGCCGCGCACCAGGCGCTGACGGCGGCGGGCTTCACCGCGGCGCAGCAGGGCGCCGCGCCCGACGTGCTGGTGCAGGTCGGCTCGCGCGTCACGCGCTACGAGAGTTCGCCGTGGGACGATCCCTGGTGGTGGCGCGGGGGTGCATATTGGCCGGGGCGCTTCCCGGGTCGGCCGTTCAGGGGCCCCTACGCGTACCCCTATTGGTCCGGCTATAGCTACTACAGCTACTACGACCGCCAGGTCGCCGTGATGCTGCGCGACGGCGCCAGCGGCGCGCCGCTGTACGAGGCGCGCGCCAGCAGCGATGCCTATAGCAACAGCACCGAAACGCTGAGCGCGATGTTCAGGGCCGCGCTGGCCGACTTTCCCAAGAGCGGCAGCGTGCCGCACGGCGTCAGCGTGCCGTTGTCGCCGTAGATCGTTTGGCGCCTCGGCGCCGGCGCGGCGTCAGGGGCGCTTGGGAACCAGCGCGCGTAGGTCTTCTTCCCAGCCTTTGAGCCGGTCGGCGCCGCGGCGGCGCTGCTCGGCCGTGGTGCTGTTGTGCAGACGCGCGATCAATCGGCAGTTGTGGTCGAACAGCCGTCGTTGGTACTCGCGGTAGGCCGGCCGGGGTGACTGCGCCGCATGGGCGGCGAACACGCGCAGCGCGGCCTCGGTGCGCGCGGCGTCGGCCCGCTGGGCTTGCAGCGAGCGCAGCGTGTCGACGACCTCGCGTTGGCGCAGTTGCCGCTCGGCCAGCCAGAGTTTGGGATCGAACGGCGAGTCGACGATGCCCTGGACCAGCAGCGCGCGTTGCCCCTCGTTGAGGTCGCCGTAGATCAACTCCGCCTTCGAGATCGCGCGTTTGTTCGACTCCTCGAGTTGTTCGGCTCGCGTGGCCTGCAAGTATTCGTCGCGAAAGTCGTCGTCGGCCTTGCGGTAGCGCCGCTCGACCCGCTGCAGCTGCTGGGGCTTGAGCGAGCGCACCATCTCGGCCATGGCGGGCACGCCGTGCTCGTAGCCCGTTTCGATGCGGTTGCGCAGCTCGTCGGCCCACTGGCACACCTCGCCCGGCGTGACGTCGTTCAGGATCTGCCGCTGCGCAGTGACCAGCAGCCCGGCGTAGTCGGGCAGTTGCGTGGCACGATGCCAGGCAAACCAGTCGGCCAAGGCGTCGCGTGCGCGGTCGCCCTGCTCAACGTCGAAATCGACATAGCCATTGAGCCACCAGTACATCAGGTGGGGCGCCTGGTTGTAGGCCAGCCGCACGGCGCTGCAGCCCGCCAGCAGCAGGATGCTGGCGCTGATAATCCAGCATCGCAGGCGGCACTTGACGAACCAGGCACACACCATGGCACTCGACATCGTCATTTTGGCAGCGGGCAAGGGTACACGGATGAAGTCAGCCCTGCCCAAGGTGTTGCACCGGCTCGCGGGGCGCCCTTTGCTGCTGCATGTGCTGGATACCTGCGCCACACTGAACGCGGACCGCACGGTGATCGTCACCGGCTATGCGGCCGAGCAGATCGAGCGTTGCGTCGGCGCGCGCGATGTACGCTGCGTGCGCCAGGAGCCGCAGCTCGGCACCGGCCATGCCGCGCAGCAGGCCGCGCCGCTGCTCGACGACGAAGGCACAACGCTGATCCTCAATGGCGACGTGCCGTTGATCAGCGCCGACACCGCGCGTCGCCTGATCGCCGCCTGCGACGGCCGCCGGCTCGCACTGCTGACGCTGGAGCTCGACGACCCCAGCGGCTACGGACGCATCGTACGCGAAGGCACCGAGGTGCGTGGCATCGTCGAGCACAAGGACGCCAGCGAGGACCAGCGCGCAATCCGAGAGGTCTACACCGGCATCATGGCCGCACCCACCGCGGCGCTGAAGCAGTGGCTGGCCAGGCTGACCAATGACAACGCGCAGCACGAGTACTACCTCACCGATGTCGTTGCCATGGCCGTGGCACGCGGCGTGCCCGTGGCCACGCGTGCCGCGCACGACGAGACCGAGGTGCTGGGCGTCAACAGTCCGGCACAACTGGCCGACCTGGAGCGGCGCCTGCAGCGCCGCCATGCCGATGCGCTGATGGCCGCCGGGGTGCGGCTGGCCGATCCGGCCCGGCTGGACGTGCGCGGCGAGCTGTCGTGCGGCAGCGACGTCGAGATCGACGTCAACTGCGTCTTCGAGGGCCGCGTAGTGATCGGCGACGGCGCGCGCATCGGCGCGCACTGCGTGTTGCGCGACACCGCGGTGGGCGCCGGTGCCGAGGTGATGCCGTTTTGCCACTTCACCGATGCCGTCATCGGCGAGCGAGCACAGGTCGGCCCGTTCGCGCGCCTACGCCCGGGCGCGAATCTCGGCCCCGAGGTGCACATCGGCAACTTCGTCGAAGTGAAGAACTCCACGCTGGCGCGCGGCGCCAAGGCCAACCACCTGGCCTACCTGGGCGACAGCACAGTGGGCGAGCGCGTCAACTACGGTGCCGGCAGCATCACCGCCAACTACGACGGCGCCAACAAGCACCGCACCGTGATCGGCAACGATGTGCACGTGGGCTCCAACTGCGTGCTGGTGGCGCCATTGACCGTAGGTGACGGTGCCACCATCGGCGCCGGCAGCGTCGTCAGCAAGGCCGCGCCGTCGGGTCAACTGACGGTGGCACGGGCGCGCCAGGCGACGATCGCCAACTGGTCGCGGCCGGTCAAGCAAAAGAAGCCCTGAAGCCGCGGCGCTCTCAAGCAGCCTGCCGCTGCAGCCACTCGGTGAATGCCGGCGCCTGCATCGGCAGCGCGATGCCCGGCCCCTGCGCGTGACCGCAGCCTATGCCGGCCAGCCAACGGCGCTGCTCGTCGGTTTCCACTCCTTTGGCGGTGACGTCGAGCTGCAAGCCACGCGCCATCTGGACGATCGCTGAGGCGATGGCCGCAGCGCCACTGTCGCTGGGCAGCGAAGCGACGAACGCGCGGCCGAGGTTGAGACCTCGCACGGGCAGCGAGCGCAATTGCGACAGTGCCATCGTGCCGACGCCGAAGTCGTCGATGGCCACCGTCACGCCCAATGCGCGCAAACGCGCTACCGCCTCGCGCAGCGCCTGCGTGTCGTGGCCCAGTGCCGCTTCACCGATGTCGAGCGACAGCGCGCCGGCCGGCGGTGACTGCTCGCACACCTGCTCGGCCAAACCCGCCACCGCCTCCAGCGGCAGCGGCAGGTTCGCCAGATCGAGCGCCACCTCCGGCGGCGTGCCGGCCATCTGCGCCCAACCGCGCTGCGCGGCGATCGCCTCGAGCAGGGCCCAGCGCACGATCGGCTGCATCAGCCGGCGCTCCTCGGCCACGTCGAGAAAACTCTCGGGCGCCAGCCAGCCACGATCGGGGTGCTGCCAGCGGATCAGTGCCTGCACCTGCAGCCCCGTGCCGTCGAGCGCGACGCGCGGCTGCAGCATCAGCGCAAACTCGTTGCGCTGCAGCGCGCTGGCCAGTTGCCCTTCGAGCACCAGCGCGGCATAGGCATGCGCGGCCATCTCGGTTTCGAAGAAACGGCAGATGCCGCGGCCATCGGCCTTGGCCACGTACATCGCGGTGTCGGCGTTCTTGATCAGCTCCGACGGCAGCCGCCCATCGTGAGGCACCATCGCCACGCCGATCGACGGCGACACCACGATGTTCTGCCCCTGCACGGGAACCGGGGCCTCGACGGCCACCAGCACCCGCTGCACCAACTCTTCCACTACGCGGCGATCGGCCACGTCGGCCAGCAGCACCACGAACTCGTCGCCGCCGAAGCGGCCGACCAGATCGGCCGGGCGCACCGACTGCACGATGCGATGCGCGACTGCCTGCAGCACGGTGTCGCCCACCAGGTGGCCGAGTGAATCGTTGATGCGCTTGAAGTGGTCGAGGTCGATGAACAGCAGCGCCGCGTGGGTGGACGCACCGCCGGCCAGGCGCGACGCCAGATGCTCCATGAAGTGCGCGCGATTGGGCAGCCCGGTCAGCGGATCGTGGTGCGCCAGATATTCGATGCGCTCCTGCGCCTGCAGGCGGTCGCGGATGTCGCGCACGATGGCCATGCGCAGGCGCTCGCCGCGGCGCGTGATGGTGCGGCCGATCGACTCCATCGAGATGCGCTGGCCGTCGGCGGTGAGGCCGACCAGCTCGTAGCGCTGCTCGGACGCCGCATCCATCACCGCCTGCACGCGAGCGCGGTATTCCGGCGCCACGAACTCCAGGATGCGGTGACCGATCATCTGCTCGCGCGGGTATCCAAGCAGCGTCACCAGCGCCACGTTGACGTCGGTGACCACGCCGTCGCGGTGAAAGACGATGCCCTCGACGCTGGCGTCCATGAACTTCGACAGCCGGTCCTCGCTCTCGCGCAGCGCCGCCTCGGTCAGGCGGTGATGCGTGATGTCGCTGATCAGCACGAATGCACCCACCAGGACGCCGTTGTCCAGGTGCGGCACCAGGCTCACCTCGATCCAGCGTGGAGCGCCGTCGGGCCCGGTCATCTTGCGCTCGTAGGACGCGGCTTCGTTGTGCTGCAGCAGCCGATCGACGTGCGGCTGGATCTCGTCAGACGCCTGCGGCCCCACCACCTGCATGAAGGTGCGGCCGATGATCGACTCCGGGTCGAGGCCGAAGGCCTTGGCGTATTGCTTGTTGGCGTAGGCGCAGCTCAGGCGCCCGGCCTCGTAGTAGGCGATCAATGCCGGCACGCTGTCGGCCAGCAGCGAGAAGCGCTGCGCTTCGGCGCGCGCCTCGCGCTCGGCCAGGCGCTCGGCGGTGGCATCGCGCAGCACGCAGGTAAAACGTTGTGCGCCTTGCAGCCAGCGCGCGCTCAACTCGAACCAGGCCGGTGAGCCGTTGCCTTGCTGCAGCTCGAGCACGAAGTCGCGCTGCGCAACCAGCCGGGCGCGCAACCGCGCCTGCATCGCCGCGCTCAGGGTGTCCAGCCAGCAGCGGCCTTCGGTGACCTCGGGGCCGAGCGCACGGCAGGCCTCGTTGGCGCGCTGCACGACGCCATGCGCGTCGAGCTCCATCGCAGGAAGGGGCAAGGCCTCCCACGCGGCGTCGCTCGCTGGTCGTGCTGGCATGGCGCTCGTCTCCCGGATTGTTGGCACTTCGTCGGCGGCGCCGTGGCGCACGGATGATATCGGGTTCAAGCGGACAGTTGCGCCGCTGCCAGGCACAGATCGGCCCACGCGCGCGCTTTGTCTGCGGGATTGCGCAGCAAGTAGGCGGGGTGGTAGGTCACGACCACTGGCACATCGCGCCAGCGATGCACACGTCCGCGCAGTCGCCCGATCGGCTCGGAACTGTCGAGCAGCGTCTGCACCGCAAAGCGCCCCATCGCCAGCAGCACGCGCGGCTGCACAAGTTCGATCTGGCGATGCAGGTAGGCGCTGCAGCGTGCCAGTTCGTCAGGCTCCGGATTGCGATTGCGCGGCGGCCGGCACTTCAGCGTGTTGGCGATGTAGACCTGCTGCGCCGCGCCCGCTTGGCCGCGCGTGAGCCCGATCGCCAGCAGCATGCGATCGAGCAACTGGCCAGCCGCACCGACGAACGGCTCACCCTGCAGGTCTTCGTTCTCGCCGGGCGCCTCGCCGACGATCATGCAATGCGCCTGCGGGTGGCCGACGCCGAACACCGTCTGCGTGCGGCTCTCGCACAGGCGGCAGGCGCGACACGCAGCCACCCGCTCACGCAGCGCGACCCAGTCGAGCGTCGCGATGTCGGGGTCGGCCGAGGGGGTGCCCGAAGTCGCGCGTGGGCGCGGTGGATCGGCCGCGTGCGGCCGTGCCGGCGGTTCGGCGAGCGTTGACGCGGGCGCGGCAGCGGCCGCTTCAGGCCCGGTTGGCGACCACAGCGTGATGCCCATTGCGCCCAACATGGCACGCTGCCGTTCAGTCCAGCGCATCGCCGTGCACCGCGGGCGCGCCCTCGGCGCAGGCCAGTTCGAGACTCATCACGAGCGCATTCTCGCGCGCCAGCGCGCCCGCCGGGTAGTAGCCACGGCGCAGTCCGACTTCGCGAAAGCCGTAGCGTCGATAGACCTGTTGCGCACGCTCGTTGCTGGCGCGCACTTCGAGCCAGATGCGCTGCGCGCCCAACGCGCCGCCTTCGTTGACCAGGCGGTCGAGCATGGCCCGCGCATGGCCGTGGCGCTGGTGCTGCGGCGTCACCGTGAGGTTCAGCAGATGCAGCTCCTGCACGCCCGGCATGGCGATGAAATACCCGAGCCACGCGCCATCCGCATCGACGCGCTTGCGCGCCAGGTACCCGGCGTTCAGCGAGTCGATGAAGTTGCCGCGGCTCCACGGAAACTCGTAGGCCGACGATTCGATGGCCAACAGCATCTCGACATCGGCGAGTGTCAGCGGCACGAAGCGGGCCAGACCCCCGGTCACATCGGCGTCCTCATGTCCAGGCCGATGGCGGCGAACCAGCGCGCCGTGCAGCGTCGCGTTCATCGGTGGTCAGCGCCACCTTGTCGCGCAGGTACAGCGGTGACGCCTGCGCGGGCTCCATCATCGCCCCGTCGGCGTGGGCTTGTCGGGCCAGCGCCAGCAGAGCGCCAGCACGGTCGGCCACCGCAGGCAGCGACACCGCATCGTGGGTAGCGCAAGCGCTCGCCGAACACCGACACGGCATTGCCGGCCACCGCACGCGGTGGCACCGCGCTCCAGCGCGCCGCCAGCGCGGGCAGCGTGTACAGCGCCGGTGCGGCCAGCACCCGCCAGCGGGCCGCCTGCAACCGATAGTGCGCCGCGTAGGCTTCGTCCATGCGCGCATCCATCGCGACCCAGATGTCGCCCTCAGAGAAGCCGCGCTGCGCGCGTGCGGCCTCGGCGACGATCATCAGGCTGTCGATGGCCAGCACCGGCTTGGACACCGCGAACGCCATGCCTTGCGCGACCGCGCACGCGCAACGCAGTCCGGTAAACGCACCCGGGCCGGCTGCGAACGCCACGGCGTCGAGGTCGGCCACCTGCAGACCGCAGGCGGCCAGGCCCTCGAGCACCAGCCCGATGATGCGCGAGGACGCCAGTGCGCCGCCCGTCACCGCGCGCAGCCATTCGCGCTCGCCGCCGGCCACTGCGACCGCAAGCGTTTCCGTCGAGCTGTCGAGCGCGAGCAGGCGGGCTGACATGGACGGCATCTGGTGGACCGATGCGGCGGCGACGCCTCGATGCGCGCAGCTAGAACGGATTGTTGTGGGCGCGCGTGATGGCCTGGCTGGCAAGCTGGTCGTGCATCGGCGGTCCGAAATGCAGATCGTCGGCCCACAGGTAGTTCGCAGCCTTGTTGGGGTCGGGGTTGACCAGCGTGGCCGTCGTGCAGTCGGGTAGTGCGACCGTGCAGGCCGCGTCGGTCACGTTGCTCGGGCCACCGTTCTTGAAGAGCGCCACCGTCTCGTCGTCGGCCAGCACCAGGCCCCAAAACCGGCCATCCAACGGCTTGATGTCCACCCGCACGCGCGCGTTGAACACCGACGTCATGCACGACAGCAGCGTCGTCTGGCCCGGGTTCACGCCATTGCGGATCAGCGCATACGGCGTGTAGCCGAGGTCGTGCACGGTGGAGACGATCGCGCGCCCCCCGAGGGCCAGGATGCGGCTGACCTGCACCGCCACCTGGTGCCCTCGCGCCGACAACTCGCCCATCAGCGTGCCCCCCGGGGGATTGCTGTCCGCAGTGACGCAACTGCGATCGCCGGTGTAGGTCTCGTACAGCTCGATGATGTCGTGCATGCCGACCATCACGACGTACAAGTCCTTCGATGTCACGCCGGTGGCGGCGATCTGTGCGGAGATCTGGCCTTCGATATCGGCCGCCTTGGCGTTGGCCACGGCGCGCGTAACACCCGGCGCGCCGGGGGCATTGCAATAGTCGGTGGCGAAGCCGAAGCTGGTCGCCAATTGCTGCGACCAGATCGGCAGCAGCCCGCAGTCGAACACGTTGTTGGCGTTCAGCCCGTTGATCCCATAGCGCCTGCCATCGGGTATCAAGCCGACCGTCTCGTCGCCGATGAAGATCATCTGCCGCGGCTTGAAGGGCTCGATCTGCTTGGTGCCGCCGCCGCAAGAAGCCAGCAACGCCAGCAGCAGCCACGGCAGCACACGCAGGCCGCGACACCACACCATCATTTCTCGGGCCATCTGCATGCGAAGTTCCATTTTCGTCGGACGCACGCCTCAATGCGCGGCTGCGCGTTGCAAGCGATCGTTGACGCCTTCCCAATCCGGGGTGTCGGGCGGCTGCTCGACCCAGATCAACTTGACGCCCCGGGCATCGAACGCGCGCAGAACCGCGAACAATTCACGCGCCACCGCGCCAGGGTCATCGGGCATCACCTGCACCAGCGGGTGACGCCGCGGCGCCGTGCGCGAATATACAGCCAGCCCCTGGATCGTCGCCGGCAGCACCTGCAGCGCCTCTTTCATCTCTTGGCTGCTCATCAAACGCACGGTGGCACGCGGCGCATAGTGGCTCTCAAGTGTGCCCGGCGCCGCGGGGCTGTGCCCGTCGGGTTCGTGCAACGGCACGCCCAGCGCATGTTCCAGCTGTTCGCGTGTGACCACGCCCGGGCGCAGCAGCACGGGTACGGCGCCCGAGCAATCGACGATCGCCGACTCGATGCCGACCTCGCAGGCGCCGCCGTCGAGCACCATCAACGCGGGGCCGAATTCGTCGCTCACGTGCGCCGCCGTGGTCGGGCTGACATGTCCGAAGCGGTTCGCGCTGGGCGCCGCCAGGCCGGCGATGCCCGATTGCGCGCAGCGCGCGAGCAGCGCGCGCGCCACCGGATGGCGCGGACAGCGCAGCGCCAGCGTCGGCAGGCCGGCCGCCGCCGCGCCGGCGCGGCCCGGCGCGCGCTGCACGATCACCGTCACGGGGCCGGGCCAGAAGGCAGCGATCAAACGCTCGGCCGCATCGCTCAGCCCGGCGGCGAAGGCGAGCGCCTCGTCGCGGCCGAGCACGTGCACGATGAGCGGGTGATCGACGGGCCGGGCCTTGATCGCGAAGATCTGAGCGACCGCATCGTCATCGTCGGCGCGCGCGGCCAGACCGTACACCGTCTCGGTGGGCACCGCGACCAGGCCGCCGTTGACCAACAGCTGCGCGGCTTGCTCGATTGCCTCGGCACTCGACGCAGATACGATGCCCATGGCCCGCCCGTCACCAAGCCGGCAGGCCGAGCCGCTGGGCGGCCTCGCGCGCCAACGCATCGGCCGCGGCTGCGCTGGCCGCGGTCAAGGTCAGATGCCCCATCTTGCGCCCGGGCCGCGCCTGGGCCTTGCCGTACAGGTGCAGGTGCGCACCAGGCAGCACCAGCATGTCGCGCCAGGCGGGTGCGACACCGTCGCGCCACAGATCGCCAAGCAAGTTGAGCATCACGGCGTTGGAATGCACGCGGGGTGCGGGCAGCGGCAGGCCGGCCAGCGTGCGCACCTGCCAGTCGAACTGGCTGACATCGCACGCATCGATCGTGCAGTGGCCTGAGTTGTGCGGCCGCGGCGCCATCTCGTTGGCGTACAGCGTGCCGTCACGGTCGACAAAAAACTCCACGCACAGGACGCCGACATAGTCCAGCGCTTGCGCGATCGCGCGTGCGGCTGCATCAGCCGCGCCCGCCAGCGCACCATCGACCCGCGGCGCCGGCCAATGCGTAACCGCCAGGATGCCGTCGCGATGCAGATTGCGAAACGGCGGATAACTCACCAGCGCATCGCCGCCGATGCCGCGCGCCAGCACCACGCTGATTTCGAAGGCCAGATCCAGCCGGCGCTCGAGCACGCAGCGCACCGAGCCGAGTTGCCGCCAAGCGCTGGTGAGCTGGTCGCGGTTGTCGACGCGATGCTGGCCCTTGCCGTCATAACCGAGTTGCGCCGTCTTCAAGATGCCCGGCAACAGCGCATCGGACACCGCGGCCATCGACGACTCGCCGTCGATCACCGCATGCGGGGCGCACGGCACGCCGCAGCGCTGGAACAAGGCCTTCTCGAGCGCACGATCTTGGCAGCTGGCCACTGCGGCGGCGCCCGGTGCCACCGGCACGCGCTCGGCCAGCCGGTGCAGGGCCAGCGCCGGGACGTTCTCGAATTCGGTGGTCACCGCGCTGGCTTCACGCGCCAACGCGTCGAGCGCTTGCTCGTCGAGGTAGCCGGCGCACAGATGGCGCTCGGCCACGCGACCGGCCGGCGAGTCGACATCGGGATCGAGCACCACGCAGCGATAGCCCAGTCGCTGCGCGGCGTGCACGAACATGCGCCCGAGCTGCCCACCACCCAGCACGCCGAGCGTGGCGCCCGGCGCCGTCGCCGATCCCGCGCTCACTTCAGTTCCTGCGTCATGGCCCGCGCGGCGGCGGTCTGCGCGGCGCGGTATTGCTCCAGGCGGCCGCGCAGAGCGGTGTCCTGGTCGGCGAGCATCGCCACCGCGAACAGCGCCGCGTTGGCGGCGCCCGCCGCGCCGATGGCGAAGGTGGCCACCGGCACGCCCTTGGGCATCTGCACGATCGAATGCAGCGAATCCACGCCCTGCAAATGGCGGCTTGCCACCGGCACGCCGAGCACCGGCACCAGGGTCTTGGCCGCCAGCATGCCGGGCAGGTGCGCGGCGCCGCCAGCGCCGGCGATCAGCGCCTTGAGGCCACGCGCGGCGGCACTTTCCGCATACGCGAACATGTCGTCGGGCATGCGGTGCGCGGAAACCACCCGGCATTCATGCGGCACCCCGAACTCGGCGAGAATCGCAGCCGCGTGCTGCAGGGTTTCCCAGTCGCTGGACGAGCCCATCAGCACGCCGACGACGGGGGGATCTGTGGACGACACGGTCTCTCGCAACAGCACTGAAAAGGGCTTGCATTGTAGGGGCCGCACCCCACGTGACGGACCGCAGCGCGTCGGCTCACCTTTCGCCCGCACTTTCTTTCGCCGCCATGATCGACATCACCATCCAGAACTTCGAAACCGAACTGATCCAGGCGTCGGCGCACGCACCGGTGCTGCTGGACATCTGGGCGCCCTGGTGCGGCCCGTGCAAGTCGCTGAGCCCGGTGCTCGAGAAGCTCGAACGCGACTACGCAGGCCGCTTCACGCTGGCCAAGCTCAACAGCGACGAGCAGCCCGAGATCGCGGGGCAGTTGAGCCAGGCCTTCGGCGTGCGCAGCATCCCGTTTTGCGTGCTGTTCGACCAAGGTCAGCCGGTCGATGGTTTCGTCGGTGCACAGCCCGAGGCGCAGATCCGCCAGTTTCTCGATCGCCACGTGCCCAGCCAGGCGGACGCGCAGGCCGAGGCGCAGGCCGAGGAGGCCGAGGCGCTGGAGGCCGAGGGCGACCCCGAGGCCGCGCTGGCCAAGCTGCAGCAGGCGGTGGCGGTGGCGCCAGGCAACGACGCGGCTCGCTGCGACTACGTGAAGCTGCTGCTGGAGCTGAAACGCGTGCCGCAGGCCCGCATGGCGTTGGACCCCATCGCCGGCAAGGCTGCGCTCGATGGCCGCGTCGCGTCGCTCGCGCTGTGGCTGCAGGCCTGTGAAAAAGCGCCGTCGCTGCGCAGCGGCGACGCGTTGCGCGCCGCCATCGCGGCCAACCGGCGCGATTTCGACGCCCGCTACGAGCTGGCGCAGGGCCACTTCGCCGCCGGCCGTTTCACCGACGCGATGGACGAGCTGCTGGAGATCGTGATGCGCGACAAGCAGTGGAACGAACAACTCGCCCGCAGAACCTATGTCGCGATCCTCGATCTCATGAGCAAACCGGCACCCAAGACCACCGCACCCGAAGCCGCCAAGGGCACGTTGGAGGTGGCTGGCAAGTCGGCCGCGGCCACCGGCGACCCGCTGGTCGACCAGTACCGCCGCAAGCTGAGCATGGCGCTGTTCTGAGGCGGCCCGGCCGGCGGGCGCCGTTGGCGTCGCGGGCTTTAGAATTCGACGCTTTGCCCAGGCTCCGCACCGAGCCGCTGAACAACAAAGGATTCACCCGTGTTCATCTCGCAAGCCTTCGCGCAGACGGCGCCCGCAGCCAGTGGCGGCACCGAATCGAGTCTGCTCAGCCTGCTGCCAATCGTGCTGATGTTCGTGGTGCTGTACTTCATCATGATCCGCCCGCAGATGAAGCGGCAGAAGGAGCACAAGACGATGGTCGAGGCGCTCGCCAAGGGCGATGAGGTCGTCACCTCCGGCGGCATGCTGGGCCGGGTGTCCAAGATGGGCGAAACCTACCTCCACATCGAAGTGGCCAACGGCGTCGAGCTGCAGGTGCAGCGCTCGGCGGTCGTGCAGGTGCTGCCCAAAGGCACGCTGAAGTGACACGCCGGCGCGGCCGCGCTGGGTGCGTGCGACGATGAACCGCTATCCGCTGTGGAAGTACCTGCTGCTGGCCTTCGCGCTGGTGGTGGGTCTGCTGTACACGCTGCCCAACTTCTTCGGCGAAGCGCCTGCGGTGCAGGTGTCCAGCGGCAAAGCCACGCTCAAGCTCGATGCCGGCATCGTGCCGCGCATCGAAGCGGCGCTGAGTGCGGCGGGCATCCAGGCCGACTTCGTGCAGTTCGAGGGCAACTCGGCCAAGGCGCGGTTTGGCGACACCGATACGCAGATCAAGGCCAAGGATGCGATCGCCAAGGCGCTCAATCCCGACCCCAGCGACCCGAGCCACATCGTGGCGCTGAATCTGCTTTCGCGCTCGCCCGCCTGGCTGACCAAGCTGCACGCGTTGCCGATGTATCTGGGTCTGGATCTGCGCGGCGGCGTGCACTTCCTGATGCAGGTCGACATGAAGGCGGCGCTGTCCAAGAAAGCCGAGGCGTACGCCGGCGACCTGCGCAGCCTGATGCGCGACAAGGGCGTGCGCCACGCCGGCATCGCGCGCGACGGCGAGACGATCACCATCCGCTTCCGCGATCGCTCGATGCTGGCACAGGCGCAAACGCTGCTGGCCGAGCAGATGACCGACCTGCAGTGGGTCGAGGGCACCGATGGCAGCGATGTCAAGCTGACCGGCACGCTGCGCCCCGAGGCCGCGCGCCGCGTGCAGGACCAGGCGCTGAAGCAGAACATCACCACGCTGCACAACCGCGTCAACGAATTGGGCGTGGCCGAGCCGGTGATCCAGCAACAGGGCAGCGACCGTGTGGTGGTGCAACTGCCCGGCGTGCAGGACACCGCCAAGGCCAAGGACATCATCGGCCGCACCGCGAACCTGGAGTTCCGCCTGGCCGACATGACACCGGAGGCGCGCGCCGCGCTCGACGGCCGCGGGCCGGTGCCGTTCGGCCGCGAGCGCTTCGGCATCGGCCGCGGTGCCCCGGTGATCGTCTACCGCGAGGTGGTGGCCTCTGGCGACATGCTGACCGATGCGCAGCCGCGTCCGGACCAATACAACCAGCCCGCGGTGTCGGTGACGCTCGACAGCAAGGGCGGGCGCCGCATGCTGGAGATGACGCGTTCCAACGTGGGTAACTTCATGGCCGCGATCCTGTTCGAGAAGAACAAGGGCGAGGTGCTGACGGTCGCGCGCATCCAGGGCGAGTTCGGCAACCAGTTTCAGATCACCGGCATGGGCACCACCGAGGCGGCCAACGATCTGGCGCTGCTGCTGCGCGCCGGCGGCCTGGCCGCTCCGATGGAGATCATCGAGGAGCGCACGATCGGCCCCAGCCTGGGCAAGGAAAACATCGACAAGGGATTTGCCAGCGTCACCTACGGCTTCGCAGCGATTGCCGCCTTCATGTGCGTGTACTACCTGCTGTTCGGCGTGTTCTCGACGCTGGCGCTGGCCTTCAACCTGCTGCTGCTGGTGGCAGTGTTGTCCATGCTGCAGGCCACGCTCACCTTGCCCGGCATTGCCGCCATCGCGCTGACGCTGGGCATGGCGATCGACGCCAATGTGCTGATCAACGAGCGCGTGCGTGAAGAGCTGCGCGGCGGCGCGCCGCCGCAGGCGGCGATCAATACGGGCTACGAGCGCGCCTGGGCCACCATCCTCGACTCCAACGTGACCACGTTGATCGCCGGGCTGGCGCTGCTGGCGTTCGGCTCCGGCCCCGTGAAAGGTTTCGCGGTCGTGCACTGTCTGGGCATCCTGACCTCGATGTTCTCGGCCGTGTTGTTCTCGCGCGGCCTGGTGAACCTGTGGTACGGCCGGCAGAAGCGGCTGAAGAGCGTGTCGATCGGCCAAGTCTGGCGTCCCGATGGCGCCACGCCTCCGGTGCAGCAAGGCTAAAGGCGGAGACCGCAATGGAGTTTTTCCGCATCCGGCGCGACATCCCGTTCATGCGGCATGCGCTGGTGTTCAACGTCATCTCGTTCCTCACCTTCGCCGCTGCGGTGTTCTTTCTGGTCACGCGCGGGCTGCACCTGTCGATCGAATTCACCGGGGGCACGGTGTTGGAGGTCGGCTACACGCAGGCGGTCGACATCAACAAGGCGCGCGCCAGCGTCGAGGCGCTGGGCTTCGGCGAGGTGCAGGTGCAGAACTTCGGCACCTCGCGCGACGTGCTGATCCGCCTGCCGATCCGCGGCGACGTGAAGCAAAGCGACGTCGCCACGCGGGTCTTCGAGCGGCTGTGCAGCGACGAGGCGGGCCAGCTCGTCGCTCGTCAGTACACCACCCCGCAAGGCGAGCAGGTGAGCCGCATGGCCTGCGTCGGCGCCAACGACGCCGAGCCGATCCGCCTGTCGCGCACCGAGTTTGTGGGCCCTGCCGTCGGCGCCGAGCTGTATGCCGACGGCTTGAAGGCATTGGCCTTCGTGGTGATCGGCATCATGGCGTACTTGGCATTTCGGTTCGAGTGGAAGTTCTCGGTCGCCGCCATCGTCGCCAACCTGCACGACGTGGTCATCATCCTGGGCTTCTTCGCTTTCTTCCAGTGGGAATTCTCGCTCGCCGTGCTGGCCGCGGTGCTTGCGGTACTGGGCTACTCGGTCAACGAGTCGGTCGTGATCTTCGACCGCATCCGCGAGGCCTTCCGCAGATTCCGCAAGATGAATACGCGCGAGGTCATCGATCACGCCATCACCAGCACGATCAGCCGCACCATCATCACGCACGGCTCGACGCAGATGATGGTGCTGGCGATGCTGCTGTTCGGCGGGCCGACGCTGCACTATTTCGCAGTGGCGCTGACCATCGGTATTCTGTTCGGTATTTATTCATCCGTTTTCGTGGCCGCAGCGATCGCCATGTGGCTGGGCGTCAAACGCGAGGATTTGGTCCGCGCAGGAGGCAAGGACCGCGACCCCAACGACCCGAACGCGGGTGCCGTGGTGTAGAGTAGGCGCGACCTGACTCGCACCACGACATGAACGCCGGCGCAGCGTCCAGCCATCTCGCCCAGCAGGCCAGACGGCTGTATGCCGATCACCTGATCGCTGCGCTGCCCGCGCTGGCCAGCGCCGTGCTCGAGACTGCCCGCGTGTTGCTCGACAAGCCGGCGGTGCCGGCAGTCGTGCTGATGCGCCGCGACCTGTTCAAGGCCATGGAGCGCGCTGGCGTCGGCTGGCAGCACGGCATCGCCGACGGCTTGTACAAGACGTTCGGCCGGTCGTTGTCGGCCGCTCGCGCGGCCGATCTACCGTTGCCGGGCACCGGTGGCCTGTCGCTGGTCGACGACGACACCATCGAGCGCGAGATCCTCACGTCGCGCCTGGCGCTGGCGATGATGGACCGCGCATCGTGGGAATTTGCAGACCTGCGCTCACGTCTGGCGTCGCTGGAGCGGCGCTCCGAGCTCGACGCCCACGACCCGGTGCGTGCCCACGTGCTGGCGCGCATCGCGTTGGAGGCCTGGCGCAACTCCGGCATGAGCCTGGACGGCTGGCGCGAGCTGCAGCCGGTGGTGCACGAGGAGTTCGCGCACGTCGTTGAGGAGGCCTACCACGAAGCCAACCGCTGGCTGATCGAGCATCGCGTGATGCCCGAGGTCGACCTGCGACCGCTGATCCGGCGCTCGCGCGGCGTCAACACCGGCGGCCACTTCTCGGGCGCTTTCGGCGCCAACCCGGGCGACGGTGCAACCACCTCGGTGCGTGGCGGCCTGGGCGGCGGCACGCGTGGCGTGGGCGACGAGACGCGCCTGATGACGCGCACAGGTCCGCTGCGCCGCGAGAATTCCGGCGAGATCCTGAGCCGCTTGAATCGGCTGGTCGGCCGCCAGCTGCCAGGTTTCGGCGACACCGCGCAAATGAAGCCGGTGTCGCCGGTGCTGGCCGAAGCGATCAACCACGCACAGGTCAATGTGCAGCAGCGCCTGGTGGCCGCGCACCGAGCGCGCCGATGCGCCGCCGATCAGCACGCCGCAGATGCTGGCCGAGCTGCAGCAACGCAAGCAGGCGCTCAAGCAGGCCGCCACCACGCCGGTGGAACGCGCGACGATCGAGATCGTGGCGATGATGTTCCAGTCGATCCTCACCGAGGACCGCATTCCGGCCGCGATCCGCGTCTGGTTCGCGCGCCTGCAGATGCCGGTGCTGCGCGTGGCGGTCAGTGAGCCCGACTTCTTTGCCACCATCGACCACCCGGCGCGCCGCCTCATCGACCGCATGGGTGCCTGCGTGATGGGCTTCGACTCCTCGGCCACGCAGAACTCCGGCGAGGCCTTGAGCAAGGAGGTCAAGCGCGTGGTGCAAGTGGTCGAGGCCTACCCCGACACCGGCCGTCGGGTGTTCCAGACCGTGCTGGTGGAATTCGAGAAGTTCCTCGAGCATTTCTTCAAGAACGAGAACGAGGCCACGCGCAAAGGCGTGTCGCTGGCCCAGCAGATCGAACAGCGCGAGACGCTGGCGATCCAGTACACGATCGAACTGCGCAAGATGCTCAACGAGGTGCCGGTGCAAGAAGAAGTGCGCCAGTTCCTGTTCCAGGTGTGGGCCGACGTGCTGGCCACCACCGCGGTGCGCTACGGCGCGCAGGCCGAGCAGACCAAGGCGATGAAGCGCGCGGCCACCGACGTCATCTGGTCGGCCGGCGCCAAGGTCACGCGCGAAGAGCGCGCCGAGGTGCTGCGTCGCCTGCCGCCGTTGCTCAAGATGCTGCGCGATGGCATGGCCTCGGCGGGCATGAGCGCCGAAAAGCAAGACGAGCACATCCAGACGCTGAACAACTCGCTGGCTGCCGCGTTCACGGCCAAGGCCGCCATCATCTCCAGCGAACGCATCGATGACCTGACCGAGCGGCTGGAGTCGCTCGAAGAGCTGCTGCCCGACGCCGACAACGTGCAGATCGACGAGTCGATGGTGCTCGACCTGTCGGGCCACGAAAGCTCCGAGATCGAGGTGGTCGGCGAGGGCGGCTCGATGCCCACTCCGGCCATGGTGGCCTGGGCGCGCGAGCTGCAGGTGGGCAGCTGGTACATGCTCGACTACCGCGACCGCAACGAGCCCGTGCAACTGGCCTGGCAGGGCCTGCGCAAGCAGCTGTCGCTGTTCGTCACGCCGCAGGGGCGCTGCGTGCTGTTTCATCAACAACGGCTGGCGGCGTTTCTGCAGGCGGGATTGTTGCTGCCCGCGCAGGACGAATCGCTCACCGTGCGCGCCACGCGCACCGCGCTGGCCAAGCTCGACGCCGACCCGTCTCGTTTGTTGAACTGACTGCTCCGAGACGGCCCGTCGGCGCTGCCTGCACGACGGCAACACCAGCGGACCGGCAAAGCCGGATCCGCGGTGTTCACTTGGCGCCCCTACGTCGGCGCGAAGCGCAACGTCAGTGGATCGAGCGCTGATCGGTGTTCACTGACAGCTCGTCGAGAATCAGTGCATCAGGCTCCTCGCCGACGCTCCAGAACACCATCAGCACGATCACCTTTAGGTGTTCGAGGTCGATCGGCGCCTCACCGGCCGCCTTGGCGCGATCGAGCACCATTTCGCGCATCGACGGCACCAGCACACCCGACGACTCGAGGAAGCTGATGAAACCGATCGACGCCTCTCCGAGCAATTCGCGTTCGGCATCGGTGTACACGCGCATGCCGCGCGCCGATTGCGCGTGGGCAGCGGCTTGGGCGCCTTGCGCCAACCCGTGCAGCCAGGTCAGTGCGTCTTCGATTTCTTCGCTCTCGAAGCCGACGGCCGACAGCTTGCGCGTCAACTGCTCGTGTTCGGGGCACGCATCAGGGCGCCAGTAGTTCTCGTACACGTACACCAACACGTCGAACATGGAACGACTATACCCGACCGAATCGTCAGGCCTTGCCTGCGCGCTGGTATCGACCGCCGGGCAGCCGCGACACGCGGCCAGCGAGTTCGAGCTCGAGCAGCCGCGCACTCAGTTGGGCCGTCGGCCAACCGGTGCGCGCCTGCAATTGATCCATCTCGACCGGCTCGTACCCCATCGCGCCCAACAGTGCATCGGGTGGCTCGGCGACCGCCGACCCTGCGGGCGCCGTCGGCGCAGCCGACGACACCGCGGGCGGCCAGCGCAACTCGTCGAGCACATCGCGAGCATCGTCGACCAGCTTGGCGCCCTGCTTGATCAAGGCATGGCAACCGCGCGACTGCGGCGAATGGATCGAACCCGGAATCGCGAACACATCGCGTCCCGACTCCAGCGAATGCCTGCGCGGTGATCAACGAGCCCGATTCCAGCGCCGCCTCGACCACCAGCGTGCCCAGGCTCAAGCCCGCGATGATTCGATTGCGTTGCGGAAAATTCGCCGCCAGCGGCTCGGTACCGAGGTTGAACTCGCTGACGATCAAGCCGCGCTCAGCGATGCGGTGAGCGAGCTCGCGATGCGCACGCGGGTACACCCGATCGAGTCCGGTTCCGACCACAGCGATCGTGCGTGCGCCGGCGGCCAGCGCGCCGCTGTGGGCGGCGCCGTCGATGCCCAGCGCCAGCCCTGAGACGATGGTCAACCCGGCACGTGCCCAGTGCTCTGCGAAGGCGCGCGCATTCTCCGCACCTTGCGGCGTAGGGTTGCGGCTGCCGACAATCGCCAGACACGGGCTGTTCAACAGTGTCGGCGTCACCTTGCGTGTACAGCAGCAGCGGCGGATCGGCGGTCTGCAGCAGCGCCTGCGGGTAGCGAGCGTCACCGAGGGCGACCCAATCGCGCTCGTCGGCGGCCTCGAGCCAGCCAGCAACGTCGGCCATCGCGGACGGACAGCGCGGCCGGCGCCTCGTCGGTGACGATCATCTGTTCCAGGCACTGTTGCCGTGCAGCGGTCGAGGCTTCGAACACCCCTGCGGCGAGCCGAACGCGGTCAGCAGTCGCCGCGCGCCCGCACGGCCGATGCCCGGCGTCAGTAGCAGGCGCAGCCATGCCGTCAGCTCGTCAGCAACGTCTGGCGCCATACGCGCCGAGCCCGACTGACGTGATGCCTGTCAGGGCTGGCTGAAACGGTCGCCCGGCTTCACCGGGTCTTCCGACTGCAGGATCAGCGCGTACGAGACGCGATCGAAGACGCGAAAGACGAACAGCGTGCCGATGCGCTCGTCCGGCAACTTCATCAATGGCCGCTTCGAATCAGTGGTGTCGATCGCCGGCGCGCCATCGCGCCACAGTGCCATCACGTGGCCGCGCTCGACGCCGTCGCGAGCACCGCGATTGAGGGTGATGATCTGGTTCTGGCCCGCCGAAATCGCTTCGCCGTAGATCGAGATGATGCGGCCCTTGAGCGGCTGCGCTGGCGCGTGCGGCACGTAGGCTGCGTAGTCGCGTTGTGGCACCGGCGCCAGGCGGTCGCCCACACCGGCCTCCTGGCGGACTGTGGTCATGCGAAACGTCGCCGGCACGATCTCGTTGGTCTTGCCGTCGAGCGTCGCCGTCAGTTGCCGTCGCGGACGAACTCCGCGGTACCGACGTAGCGCGCTTCGAAGCCCAGCATCTCGCCGTTGTCGGGGTCGATCAGCGGCGTGCTGTCGCGGAACACTCGGAAGTCGCGGTTGCCCTTGAGGTCGCCGCGCACATACGCGGTCTCGCCACGCGACATCAACACGCGGCCCTCCTGCGACGCCACGATGCGCGGCGCGGTGGCCAACTCGTCGGTGGAGAACACCACCGCCTCGTTAAGGAACGGGCCGATCAGATGCATCGGAATCGACGGAATGGCACCGTTGTCAAGCGTCTCCGCACGCACGCGCGGCGACAACTTGACCGTGTTGCCCGCGGCTCGCCGGTCGCACCGCCTGCCGGCTGGCCGACACGCAGCATCGCGCGGTCGCCCACCTTCACGAGATACAGCACTTGGCCGGGATAGATCAGGTGCGGATTCTTGATCTGCTCGAGATTCATGCCCCACAGCTCGGGCCAGCGCCACGGCGAGCGCAGGAACAGCTTGGAGATGTCCCACAACGTGTCGCCGCGCACCACCGTGTGCGACTCGGGCGCGTTGGGTGCCAGCTCGCTCAGCGGCACGCCGCTCTGCGCCACTTGGGATTGGCAGTGTCGCGCTGCTCGGTGGTGACGGGCCAATTGACCGCCGGGGTTTGCGTTGCACAGCGCGGCAAGTGCCGCGCCAACCCACAGGGACAACCGCAAGCGTTGGTGACTGTGGATCTGGGGTCGGCTCATGAACTCGGTCTCCGCTGGTGGGGCAATGCCAAAATCCCGGTGTGGCTCCAGGCGCCTGGCTGACATGGCTGCGTGCCGCGACCAAAGTGGCGACAATGCTCATGCTTCACGGAAGATTCTGCCCATAAACCCTTGATGCCGCAATGAAAGCGGCCGCTGAAACGTCAACGTGTGGAGCCCATCACACCATTGCCCGTTGCGGGCGGTCCACACGGCAGCGGCCTGTATCCACCTGTACCGACTTGAGCCATGGCTTTTCTGACGATCCTGCGTTATCCCGACCCACGATTGCACAAGGTCGCCCGCCCCGTGGCCGCCGTCGACGCGCGCATCCGTCGTTTGGTCGACGACATGCTGGCGACGATGTACGAGGCCGATGGTGTCGGGCTGGCCGCCACGCAGGTCGACGTGCATGAGTGCGTGATCGTGATCGACACCTCCGAGCAGCGCGATCAGCCGCTGGTGCTGATCAATCCTGAGCTGGTGTGGCGCAGCGAGGAGCGGGCGATCAACGAAGAGGGTTGCCTGTCGGTGCCCGCGATCTACGACAAGGTCGAACGCCATGCCGAGGTCACCGTGGCTGCGCTCGACCGCGAAGGCAAACTCTTCGAGCGTCGAGTGCGCGGCCTCACGGCAGTGTGCGTGCAGCATGAGATGGATCACCTGCTCGGCAAGGTGTTCGTCGAGTACCTGAGCCCGCTGAAGCGCGAGCGCATCCGCGTCAAGATGCAAAAGCGCACTCGCGAGGAGCAGCAGGAACGTCAGCGCGCATGAGCTCGCCGCGCCGCCCCAGGGGCGAACGCCGGAGCGCACAGCACAGGGGTGGTCCGCCATGAGACTCGGCTTTGCAGGCACGCCGGCATTCGCCGCCACCGCCTTGCAGGCCCTCATCGCGGCCAAGCACGAGGTCACACACGTGTCTGACGCAGCCGGATCGGCCCGCAGGTCGGGGGCTGAAACTGCAGGCCTCTGCAGTCAAGACCTTGGCGTCGCAACGCGGCCTGACGGTGATGCAACCCGCCGGGCTCCGGCTCGATGGCCGTTTTGCTACCGATGCGCAGGCCGCACGCGCCGCGCTGCAAGCTGCGGCGCCCGACGTGATGGTGGTGGCTGCCTACGGCCTGCTGTTGCCGCCGTGGGTGCTTGAGCTGCCGCGCTGGGGCTGCCTGAACATCCATGCCTCGCTGCTGCCACGCTGGCGCGGTGCCGCGCCGATCCAGCGCGCGATCGAAGCCGGAGACAGCGCAACCGGCATCTCGATCATGCAGATGGACGACGGCCTGGACACCGGCGACGTGTTGCTCGCGCGCTCGCTGCCGATCGACCGCCGCCGACACCAGCGCGAGCCTGCACGACAAGCTGGCGCGAATTGGGGGCTCAGCTGATCGTCGAAGCGCTCGATCGCCTCGGCGCCAGCGGTCTCGCCGCCACGCCGCAAAGCGCCGCCGGTGTGACCTACGCCCGCAAGATCGACAAGCACGAAGCCGCCTCGATTGGTACGCCAGCGCAGTCGCGTTGGAGCGCCGGGTGCGCGCCTTCGACCCGTTTCCCGGCGCCACGCTCGACGATCGCGGCACCCTGCTGAAAGTGTGGCGCGCCGCGGTGCAGCCCAGCGGGCGAGGCGGCTGCACCTGGCGAAGTGCTCAGCACGCTGCCCGCGCCGCTGGTGGTCGCCTGCGGTGACGGCGCGCTCGAACTGCTGCGAGCTGCAGCGGCCCGGCGGCCGTCGGCTGCCGGCGGCGTTGTGTTTTCCGGCCGGTGCGCCGGCGCTCGGCCAACGCCTCGCGCCACGGCAAGCGATTGAACTGCGCGCCGCGTCCGCATCTATGGCGGCAACGTTGCACAACTTCGGACCGGACCGCCATGTTCAATCTGATGAAGACCGCGATCCTGATGGCCGCCATCACCGCGCTGTTCATGTTGCTGGGCCAGATGTTCGGCGGCCGCAGCGGCATGATGCTGGCGCTTGCCATCGCGCTGGGGCTCAACTTCTTCAGCTACTGGTTCAGCGACAAGATCGTGCTGCGCATGTACAACGCGCGCGAAGTCGACGACAGCTCGGCGCCGCAGTTCGTGCGCATGATCCGCGAGCTCGCCAACAACGCCGGCTTGCCGATGCCGCGCGTGTACCTGATCGACGAGCAGGCGCCCAATGCGTTTGCCACCGGGCGCAACCCGTCGCACGCAGCCGTCGCCGCAACCACCGGCATCGTGCAACTGCTCAGCGAGCGCGAGTTGCGCGGCGTGATGTCGCACGAGCTCGCGCACGTGAGACACCGCGACATCTTGATCTCGACCATCAGTGCCACGATGGCCGGCGCAATCGGCATGTTGGCCAACTTCGCAGCGTTCTTTGGTGGCCGCGACAGCGAGGGCCGGTCGACCAATCCATTGGCCGGAATCCTGGTTGCGATCCTGGCGCCGCTGGCCGCCAGCCTGATCCAGATGGCGATCAGCCGCGCGCGCGAGTTCGAGGCCGATCGCGGCGGTGCCGAGATCTCGGGCGACCCGCAGGCACTGGCCTCGGCGCTGCAGAAGATCCACCACTACGCGCAGGGCATCCCGCTGATGGCGGCCGAACGCCACCCCGAGACGGCGCAGATGATGATCATGAATCCGCTGTCCGCCGGCGGCCTGCGGGGGCTGTTTTCGACCCATCCGCCGACCGAAGAGCGCGTGGACCGCCTGCTGGCGATGGCAGTTCGCCGCTGAGTGTGCGCCGCCTTCGTCCTGCGCGCTCAAGTTGGCGCGGAGGTGGCCGATACCCAAGGCGTCTTCGTCAACGCAGGCCCACGCCATGCACGCACGACTGTCTGCCGCCTTGTTGCTCGCCACCCTGGGTGCCGCGGGCTGCAACCTGTTCGGTGGCGAGGCGGCCGAAGCAGCAGCCGCGCGCCGCGAGGCCGACGGCAAAGCCGTCGGTGGCGCATGCCGCCACGCCGGCCGCGCAATCGAAGACTGCTACCTGTTGAACCGCCGTGCCGACAAGGCCGCCGTCTACGCCGGCTGGCGCGAGATGAACGACTACATGCGCGAGAACAAGCTCGAGCCGGTGGCGCCACAGCTCAGCGCCGAGACGGTCGCGCAGGCCGTGGACGGCGAAGCCAAGAAGGGCGCGCGCCCCGCCGACAAGGCCGCAGACAAGGCGGCCGACAAGACACCGGACAAGCCGGCGGACAAGTCCGGCGACAAGCCGCGCAGCAAAGACAGCGGCACGGTGGTCCACGAGAAGTCGCGCAAGAGCGACTCCTGAATCAGCGGCCAGCGCGGCCACCCGCTCCAAGCCAACCGGACGGCGGCATTTCTTGCCGCCTCATCGCGTTTTCCTTCATTGCGTCGCATGCCGCCCCGCTGACGGCTGGCGCTGCGCATGATGTGACCCGCCACGGCGGAGAGCCCCATGATTCAAGGCGCACCCTCGGTCACCCACTCGAAGCCGTCCCGACGCACGCTGCTGCGCTCGTGCGTGGTCGGGGTGCTGGCGTTGCCGTTCATCACCGGCGGCTCACCTGCGCAGGCGGACGCAGTGATCGGCAACGGCAAGGCGGCCAGCGAGGTACGCGCGACCGCTGAATTCAATGCGATGGCCTTGCAAGGCAGCCTTGCGCTCGAAATGCGCCAGGGCAGCCCCGCATCGGTGGTCGTTCATGGCGACAGCAACCTGTTGCCCCTGCTCGAAAGCGTGGTCGACAACGGCCAGACGCTGCAGCTGCGCTGCAGCGCGGCACCAGTGTGCGTACCGACAGCCGCATCTGGGTCGAGGTGACGGCGCCGCACATTCGCGCGGTGTCCAGCGCCGGCTCGGGCGATATCACGATCGACACCATGAAGGTGCCACAGCTGTCGCTGTCGATCAGCGGCTCCGGCGGCGTGCGTGCCAAGGCGCTGAACACCGACGAACTGTCGCAGCGCATCGAGGGTTCGGGTAGTGCCGATCTTGCCGGGCGCACGGCGCGATTGGACATCGACCTCTCGGGCTCAGGCGGCATCGATGCCGCCGATTTGCGCGCCGACGACGTGCACCTGAGCATCGCCGGCTCCGGAAGTGCCTCGGTGCACGCGGCGCGCGCGTTGGCAGTCAACATTGCCGGTTCGGGCGACGTGACCCAAAGCGGCGAGCCGACCGTGCAACGTGCGATCGTCGGATCGGGCCGCGTGCGCAAGCGCTGACCCTGGCGCGGCACGCGAGCAGCGCCTTTGCAGCGCCGTAGGACAATCCGCGCATGAATGAGTCGTCGGCCGCCGCGCCGTCTCTGTGGCGGCATCCTGAGTTCCGGCGCGGCGCGCGCGAGATGGCCGGTGTCGCGCTCGGCATCTCCGCCTGGGGCATGGTGGCCGGCGTGGCAATGGCCAACAGCAGCCTCGGCACGGCCTGGGCGGTCGTGATGTCGCTGGTGGTGTTCTCGGGCACCGGACAGATCGCGTCGCTGCCGCTGCTGGGCAGCGGCGCGCCGCTGTGGGTGGTGTGGGCCACGGTGCTGTGCGTCAACCTGCGCTTCGTGATCTTCAGCCTGCAATGGCGGCCCTATTGGGTGCACCTGCCTCTGCGCTGGCGGCTCAGCGTGGCGTACTTCAGCGCCGACCTGAACTACTTCGCCTTCGTTCGCCGGTTTCCGAAGGCGGAGCCCGCCCCCGAGCAGTGGCCGTACTTTTGGGGCGGCATGGCCGTCAACTGGGGCTCGTGGCAAGTGGCTTCACTGCTCGGCATCGCGCTCGCGCACCAATTGCCGATGCAATGGGGCCTGAGCTTCGCCGGCACCGCAGCTTTGCTGGCGCTGACCTACACGATGGTGTCGGACCGCGCCACCTGGCTGGCCGCCGCCGTGGCTGCGTGCGCTGCGGTGGCCGCCTTTGCGATGCCGCTGCGCCTGAACATCCTGGTGGCGATCGCGGCAGCAGTGGCAGTGGGCGTGGTGCTCGACCACACGATGCCCAAGGCGAGCAAAGCCATCAAAGGGGCTGCATGAGCGCGTTGGAACTCGTGATCGTCATCGCCGGCATGGCAGCCATCACGCTGCTGACGCGCGGCTTCTTCTTCCTGCAGCGTGCCCAGTTGCCGGTGCCGGCCTGGTTGACCGAGGGACTGCGCTACGCGCCGCTGGCGGCGATGGTGGCGGTGGTGGCGCCCGAGATCGTGATGACCCAGGGTCACCTGATCACGACCTGGAAGGACGCCCGCCTTTACGGCGCCGCGGCGGCCACCGGCTGGTACTTCTGGCGGCGTGACATGTTCGGCACCATCGTCGCCGGCACCACGGTGCTGCTGGCGCTGCGTCTCACGCTGGGCTGGTAGAACACCGAGGCGCACGGCCCACTGGAGTCGATCGACCTCACCATGAACATCCTTCGTTTTCAAGACCTCGTCGCGCAGGGCCGTGTCGGTGGGCGCCGCGTGTTCATCCGCTCCGACTTGAACGTTCCGCAAGACGACAGCGGCCGCATCACCGAAGACACCCGCATCCGCGCCTCGCTGGCGTGCATCCGCATGGCGCTGGATGCGGGCGCAGCGGTGATGGTCACGTCGCACCTGGGGCGCCCTACCGAGGGCGCGTTCAAGCCGCAGGATTCGTTGGCGCCGGTGGCGCAGCGCTTGAGCGAGTTGCTCGGGCGCGAGGTACCGCTGCGCGCCGATTGGATCGACGGCGTCGATGTCGCGCCCGGCCAGTTGGTGTTGCTCGAAAACTGCCGGCTCAACAAAGGCGAGAAGAAAAACGACGAGGCGTTGGCGCGCAAGATGGCCGCGCTACGCGACATCTTCGTGCACGACGCCTTCGGCACCGCGCACCGCGCCGAGGCCAGCACGTACGGCATCGCGCAGTTCGCCAAGGTGGCGTGCGCGGGCCCGCTGCTGGCTGCCGAGATCGACGCCATCGGCAAGGCGCTGAGCGCGCCCAAGCGCCCACTGATCGCCATCGTGGCCGGCAGCAAGGTGAGCACCAAGCTGACGATCCTGCAAAGCCTGGCCGACAAGGTCGACGGCCTGATCGTCGGCGGCGGCATCGCCAACACGTTCATGCTCGCCGCCGGGCTTGGCCGATCGGCAAGAGCCTGGTCGAAGCCGATCTCGTCGATCAAGCCCGCGCGGTGATGCAGGCGATGAAGGCGCGCGGCGCCGACGTGCCGATCCCGCAGGACGTGGTGGTGGCCACCGAATTCAAGGCCGACGCACGCGCGTCGGTGAAGTCGGCCACCGACGTGGCGGCCGACGAGATGATCCTCGACATCGGCCCGAAGACCGCAGCATTGCTGGCCGAGCCAACTCAAATCGGCCGGCACGATCGTGTGGAACGGGCCGGTGGGCGTGTTCGAGTTCGACGCTTTTGCCAAGGGCACCGAGACGATCGCGCGCGCGATCGCCGCGAGCCCGGCGTTCAGCATCGCCGGCGGCGGCGACACGCTGGCGGCGATCGCCAAGTACGGCATCGCCAAAGACATCGACTACATCTCCACCGGCGGTGGCGCGTTCCTCGAAGTGCTCGAGGGCAAGACGCTGCCGGCTTTCGAGATCCTGCAGCGCCGTGCCAACGGCTAGTCGGACGGCCGCCGTGATAATGGCCGCGCGGCCCCTCGCCCAAGAACAACACAGGCTTCGCCCATGACCCGCGCCACCAAGATCGTCGCCACGCTCGGCCCGGCGTCGAGCGACCCGGCTGTGCTCGAACAATTGCTGCGCGCCGGTGTCGACGTGGTGCGGCTGAACTTCAGCCACGGTGCCGCGCAAGACCACATCGACCGCGCCCAGCTGGTGCGCGACACCGCGGTGCGCGTGGGCAAGCCCGTCGCGCTGATGGCCGACCTGCAGGGCCCCAAGATCCGCGTCGGCAAGTTCGCCGACGGCAAGGTGATGCTCAAGTCGGGCGAGCCCTTCGTGCTCGATGCCACGCGCAGCGAGCCGGGCGATCAACAGGCGGTGGGCCTTGACTACAAAGAGCTGCCGCGCGACGTGAAGCCCGGCGACACGCTGCTGCTCAACGATGGCCTGATCGTGCTGACCGTCGATAGCGTGCAGGCCGAGCGTGTGCACACGCGGGTCAAGGTGGGCGGCGTGCTGTCCAACAACAAGGGCATCAACAAGCAGGGCGGCGGCCTCACCGCGCCGGCGCTGACTGCCAAGGACATGGAGGACATCAAGACCGCGATGGCGTTCCAGGCCGACTACGTGGCGGTGAGTTTTCCCAAGAGCGCCACCGACATGGAGATGGCGCGCCAGCTGGCCAACGTGGCTGGCGAAGCCCACCGCCACAAGCCCGCGATGATCGCCAAGATCGAGCGCAGCGAGGCGATACCGCAGCTGGAGAACATCCTGCGCGCCAGCGACGGCATCATGGTGGCGCGCGGCGACCTCGCCATCGAGGTGGGCAACGCCGCGGTGCCGGCGCTGCAGAAACGCATGATCCGCATGGCGCGCGAGTTGGACAAGACGGTCATCACCGCCACGCAGATGATGGAGAGCATGATCGTCAACCCGGTGCCCACGCGCGCCGAGGTGAGCGACGTGGCCAACGCGGTGCTCGACGGCACCGACGCGGTGATGCTGAGCGCCGAGACGGCGGCCGGCAAATACCCAGTGGAGACGGTGGAGCACATGGCGCTGATCGCGCTGGAGGCCGAGCGTGCCGAAGACGTGAAGCTCGAGGCTGATTTCACCAACAAGCACTTCGGCCGCATCGACCAGAGCATCGCGATGGGGGCGCTCTTCACTGCGCATCACCTGGGTTGCAAGGCGATCATCGCGCTCACCGAGAGCGGCTCCACCGCATTGTGGATGAGCCGGCACTTGATCCACGTGCCGATCTTCGGCCTCACGTCGAAGGCCACCTCCGAGCGCCGCATGGCTTTGTACCGCAACGTGCAGCCGATCCTGATGCTTTCGTTCACCGATCGCGACCGCGCGCTCGCAGAGGCCGAGCGCCTGCTGGTGCAGCGCGGGGCGCTCAAGCCGGGCGACACCTACGCCATCACCTGCGGCGAGCCGATGGGCTACCCGGGCGGCACCAACATGCTCAAGGTGTGCCGGGTTGGCTGAGAGTCCGCTCACGAGTCTGGTCACACCCCTTGCTCTGCGGGAGCGGGCGTACCGACCCCGGGCCGTGCGGCCGTAAAATCAGCGCGTTGATGGGCCAGATGAAGCGCCAGCCCGAATGCGCTGTCTGGATTGATCCACCTCTCGAGGGCACACACCATGGCAATCGTCTCGATGCGGCAGCTGCTGGACCATGCTGCTGAAAACGGCTACGGCATTCCGGCTTTCAACGTCAACAACCTCGAGCAAGTGCAGGCGGTGATGACCGCGGCCGCCGAGGTGGGCGCGCCGGTGATCCTGCAGGCCAGCGCCGGCGCGCGCAAGTACGCCGGCGAGCCGTTCATCAAACACCTGATCCAGGCAGCGATCGAGGCCTACCCGCAGGTGCCGCTGGTGATGCACCAGGATCATGGCCAGAGCCCCGACGTGTGCCGTGGCGCGATCGAGCTTGGGTTCAGCTCGGTCATGATGGACGGCTCGCTGCAGGCCGACGGCAAGAGCATCGCCAGCTACGACTACAACGTCGACGTCACACACAAGGTGGTGTCGATGGCGCACGAACTGGGCATCACGGTGGAAGGCGAGCTCGGCTGCCTCGGCTCGCTGGAAACGATGAAAGGCGACAAGGAAGACGGCCACGGTGCTGAGGGCACGATGACGCGCGAGCAGCTGCTCACCGACCCTGAACAGGCCGCCGACTTCGTGAAGAAGACGCAGCTCGACGCGCTGGCGATCGCCATCGGCACCAGCCACGGCGCCTACAAGTTCACCCGCAAACCCACCGGCGACATCCTGGCCATCGAGCGCATCAAGGAGATCAACCGCCGCATTCCGAACACCCACCTGGTGATGCACGGCAGCTCCAGCGTGCCGCAGGATCTGCTGGCCGAGATCCGCAAGTACGGCGGCGACATGAAAGAAACCTACGGCGTGCCGGTGGAGGAAATCCAGGAGGCAATCAAGCACGGCGTGCGCAAGATCAACATCGACACCGACATCCGCCTGGCGATGACCGCGGCCGTGCGCAAGTTCCTAGCCGAGAATCCGAGCAAGTTCGACCTGCGCGAATACATGAAACCGGCGCGCGAGGCGGCCTATCGCATCTGCAAGGAGCGCTACCTGCAGTTTGGCTGCCAGGGCCAGGCGGGCAAGATCAAGCCCGTGGCGCTGACCGCGATGGCGCAGAAGTACAAGCGCGGGGAGCTCGCCCAAACGGTGGTTTGAAGCGCACCGAAGCGCACGCCCGACTGCGCACGGGCCCGCCCGCTCCCCGTGAGCCGGCGGGCCTTGTTTCGCCGGACCCTCGGGTTATCGCGGGGCCCGTCACCACTCGGTCTGGCGGTGCTCTGTGGGCACAATAGGTTTTTCGTCCGCGCTGCCGCGGCGGGGATTGCACCATGACACCCGCGCTGTTCGAGTCCCACCTGCACTCTCTGCCGCTGATCGCGCGCGGCAAGGTGCGCGACAACTATGCCGTCGGCGACGACCGCATCCTGATGGTCGCCAGCGATCGCATCTCGGCGTTCGATGTCGTGATGGGAGAGCCGATTCCAGGCAAAGGCGAAACGCTGACGCGCATGGCGCTGTTCTGGTTCGACAAGTTGGCGCACGTGGTGCCGAACCACTTGACCGGCGTGGCGCCGGAGAGCGTGGTCGCGCCCGACGAGGTCGATCAGGTGCGCGGCCGCTCGATGCTCGTGAAGCGGCTGAAGCCGTTGCCGATCGAAGCGGTGGTGCGAGGGTACCTTGCGGGCTCGGGTTGGAAGGAGTACCAGCAGGGCCGCACCGTGTGTGGCATCGCCCTGCCGGCTGGCCTGCGCCAAGCATCGCGGCTGCCCGAACCGATCTTCACGCCAGCAACCAAGGCGGAGGCCGGTGCTCACGACGAGAACATCACCTTCGCGCAAACCGAAGCGATGCTCGGCCCTGAACTGGCGGACCGCGTGCGCCGCGTCGCGATCCAACTGTACCGGGAAGCCGCCGCCTACGCCCTTACCCGCGGCATCGTCATTGCCGACACGAAGTTTGAATTCGGCTTGGACGACAAAGGTGAGCTCACTTTGATGGACGAGATTCTCACGCCGGACTCGTCGCGGTTTTGGCCAATTGATTCGTACCGCGAGGGGGAATCGCCACCGAGCTACGACAAGCAATATCTGCGGGATTGGCTGGAGGAGGTTCGGGTTAATGGGGGGCCGTGGAACAAGAAGGCGCCCGCGCCAAACTTGCCCCATGAAGTGACCTCACAAACCTCCAGTCGGTACCAGATCGCCTCCTTGTCACTCCTGGGATAGAGCCAATGCCATCAAAGCTGCTAGGCTATTTGGACGCCACTATCAATTCCACCAGTGATCGCATCGTGTGGGCGCGTTCAATGTGTCGCCAAGCCTCGCACTTTGCGAGGCGAGGGGAAACGGCCGAAGCGCTTCACTCAATCGCCGCTGTTCGATCGAAGTTTGGTGGTTCTCTCGAACCGGAAGTAGCTGCATGGCTCATGCTGACGGAAGGGATCTTGGGATACTACAGTGGAGAGGCTGATCTAGGCATTGGTCGTCTGCAGCGAGCGTATGCCGTCGCAGCTGCGATGACCAATTGCGCTGCTCGACCGACGTGCGCGGCATGGCTTGCTCTTTATTCCTTGAACACGCGTCGATTCGATGAAATGGCGGCACTCCTCAAAGAATCACTGCACCTCGCAGCGGAGGATGACTATCAGGCGCGGGCAAGGGCATCGTTGGTGCTAGCGGATGCATTTCATCTTGGGGGCAGATTTGATCTAGCACGCCCTTGGTACGATTTGGCACGCCTTCACGCAACTAGGGAGGGTGATGAATCCACTATCAGCGCGATGCTCCACAACGTCGCCGCGTTTCGCGCTTGCAACGTCAAACTTGCCGATGCACTGGGCAATAGGCTCCACGATGAGGCGCGACGCGCAACGATGGAAGCAACATCGGCGGCGGCCTATGACCCCATCGTCGGTACGAGGTCATTCGAGCAATTCATTCCGCACGTCACCGCACAACTTCTCATAGTCGAGAAGAAGTACCAAGCGGCACTTGCGAGTCTGTCGCGCATCGACGTCGGCGGTTTGCCCAATCGAGCACATGCGGTTCACTATGTCGACCTCGCTACCTGCGCTTTGCATATCGGTGATCGCCCGCTTCTCGATCGGATGGTTCCTGAGGCGGTGAAGGCGTTAGACACCTCCACCGACGCAGACGACGTGATTTACGTTTGCTGCCGCTTGGCGTCGATATTTGGCGCGATGGACAACATGCAGCTAGCAGATCAGTATCAGTCTCGTGCCCGCAGTGAAATAGGTGCCTACAGAGCTTCGCAAGCCGATCTAGTCACCAAACTTGTTCAACTGACCGACGCATTGACGTCGACAAGCAATAAGGGATCGGTGCAATAAAAAAAGCCCGGCGGAACCGGGCTTTGCATTGAGTCGCAAGACTTAGGGCTTGTTTCCCGTTGGGAAAGGCCAAGCCGCAGCCGGGCTCAATGCGGTCTTCGCAGCGGGCACAGCAGCCGCCGCTGGAGCAGCCTTCGCCGCCGCCTTCTTCTTGGGAGCGGCCTTCTTCTTAGCCGGCTTTTTTTTCGCAGCCTTCTTCTTGGCAGCCTTTTTCTTGGCAGGCGCCTTCTTCTTCTTGGCAGCCTTTTTCTTCGCAGGCGCCTTCTTCTTGGCAGCCTTCTTCTTGGCGGCCTTCTTCTTCGCAGGCGCTTTTCTCGCAGCGGACTTCTTGGCCGGAGCCTTCTTCTTGGCCGGGGCCTTCTTCTTCGCTGCCTTTTTGGCCGGAGCCTTCTTCTTCGCAGTTGCCATTTCGATCTCCTTGATCAAGTTGACAAAAACACCGCACTGCCATTGCAGGTCGGCGATTCACCGTTGAGCATCGCTACTGGCTCGCGCCTTGGTGCGACCCCCCATCGGTGAATGGGGCAGTGGTGGCGTCCGTCGTTTCTGTCGTCGACGATTCGCCGGCCACCAATCTTGATCTCTCTCTCGGCTCGGGCGTCGCTGCGCTGAAGGCGCAGCGCATCAGTCCCAAGTCAGCGCACCACCCGATTGGTACTCGATGACGCGCGTTTCGAAAAAATTGCGTTCCTTCTTGAGGTCGATCATCTCGCTCATCCACGGGAACGGGTTCTCCTCGTTCGGGAAGAGCGCTTCCAGGCCGATCTGCGTGGCGCGCCGGTTGGCGATGTAGCGCAGGTAACCCTTGAACATCGATGCGTTGAGGCCGAGCACGCCGCGTGGCATGGTGTCTTCGGCGTAGCGGTATTCCAGCTCCACCGCCTTCAGGAACAACTCTTTGATCTCGGCGCGGAACTGCGGTGTCCACAGTTGCGGGTTCTCGAGCTTGATCTGGTTGATCAAGTCGATGCCGAAATTGCAGTGCATCGACTCGTCGCGCAGGATGTACTGGTACTGCTCGGCCGCACCTGTCATCTTGTTTTGCCGGCCCAGCGCCAGGATCTGCGTGAAGCCTACATAGAAGAACATGCCTTCCATCAGGCAGGCGAAAACGATGATCGACTTCAGCAGCGTCTGGTCGGCCTCGGGCGTGCCGGTCTTGAAGTGCGGATCCATGATCGCGTCGATGAACGGGATCAAGAACTCGTCCTTGTCGCGGATCGAGGGCACCTCGTGGTACGCGTTGAAGATCTCGCCGTCATCCAGGCCCAGCGACTCCACGATGTACTGGTAGGCGTGGGTGTGGATGGCCTCTTCGAACGCCTGGCGCAGCAGGAACTGCCGGCACTCGGGCGCTGTGATATGGCGGTAGGTGCCGAGTGTGATGTTGTTGGCAGCCAGCGAATCGGCGGTGACGAAGAAGCCGAGGTTGCGCTTGATGAGACGGCGCTCGTCTTCGGTCAGGCCGTTGGGATCCTTCCAGGTCGCGATGTCGCGCGACATGTTGATCTCTTGCGGCATCCAGTGGTTCGAGCAAGTAGCGAGGTACTTTTCCCACGCCCACTTGTACTTGAACGGCACCAGCTGGTTGACGTCGGTCTGGCCGTTGATGATCCGCTTTTCAGCCACGTTGACACGCCGCGTGCTGCGCACGTGCGCCACGGGTGCCGCCACTGCGGGCTTGGCTGATGCAGGGGAAACAGGGGCCTCGGCAACACGCAGTTGCTGCAGCTGCGGCGAAGAGAGGGCCGCTGCCCGCACAACGTCGGAGTGGTGTGCGGGGCTTCTGGATGTGATCGTCGGTGGAGTTCGGATGTCTTCTTCCCAGACCAGCATGTGAGTGCTTCCTGTGGTTGCGGATTATCAGAGTGTTGTGTTCAAACACCAAGCACTTCTTGACATTTGGACCGTTGCGTTGTTGCGTGTGTGCATCGTTGTGATGCGCTCAAGCGATGCGCGCGCATCGCTCATCTCGCGTGCGCACACGGTGCGACGCACACGTGGCCGCTGCGTGTCGCCGTGAAAGCTCACTGGCAAGCCTCGCAGTCGGGGTCGTCGATTGAGCAGAACTTCACATCCGAGGCCGGGTCGGCATCGAGCCCCGCGCTGCTCGCCATCGACACCGCATTGAGCGCACCGCTCTTCACGGTGGACTTCTCTGCATGCGTGGCGCCGACCGTGCGCAGGTAGTAGGTGGTCTTCAGACCGCGCAGCCACGCGAGCTTGTAGATCTCGTCGAGCTTGCGGCCCGACGCGCCCGCCAAATAGATATTGAGCGACTGCGCCTGGTCGATCCATTTTTGCCGGCGCGCCGCGGCCTCCACCAACCACTGCGGCTCGACCTCGAACGCGGTGGCGTACAGCTGCTTCACCTCTTCGGGCACGCGGTCGATGCGGCGCAGCGAGCCGTCGAAGTGCTTGAGGTCCATCACCATCACGTCGTCCCACAGGTTCAGGCGCTTCAGGTCGCGCACCAGGTATTCGTTGACGATGGTGAATTCGCCCGACAGGTTGCTCTTGACCGACAGGTTGCCGAAGCACGGTTCGATCGACGCATCGACGCCAACGATGTTGCTGATGGTCGCCGTCGGCGCGATGGCCACGCAGTTGGAATTGCGCATGCCATGCTGAGCCACGCGCGCCCGCAGGCCCGCCCAGTCCATCGTGGCACTGCGATCGACCTCGACATACGACGAAGCGCCTGCGGCCCTGCCCGCATCGCGCTGCCTGGCCAGCAGATCCAGCGTGTCCTGCGGCAGGATGCCGCGGTCCCACAACGAGCCGCGATAGCTCGAATAGCGGCCGCGCTCCTCGGCCAACTCGGTCGACGCCCAGTAGGCGTGGTAGCAGAGTGACTCCATCGAACGGTCGGCAAACGCCACCGCCTCTTGCGACGCGTAGGGCAGACGCAGCTCGTACAGCGCGTCCTGGAAGCCCATCACGCCCAGGCCGACCGGGCGATGCCGCAGGTTGCTGTCGCGCGCCTTCTTGACCGCGTAGTAGTTGATGTCGATCACGTTGTCGAGCATGCGCATCGCGGTGGCCACGGTCCTCTTGAGCTTGACCTGATCGACTTCGCCGTCCTTGAGGTGCTGGGCCAGGTTCACCGAGCCCAGGTTGCACACCGCGATCTCCGACGGGCCGGTGTTCAGCGTAATCTCGGTGCACAGGTTCGACGAGTGCACCACCCCCACGTGCTGCTGCGGCGAACGCACGTTGCAAGCATCCTTGAAGGTGATCCACGGATGCCCGGTCTCGAACAGCATCGTCAGCATCTTGCGCCACAGGTCGCGCGCGGGCAGACGCTTGAAGAGCTTGAGTTCACCGCGATCGGCCTTGGCTTCGTAGGCGACGTAGGTGGCTTCGAACTCGGCACCAAACTTGTCGTGCAGATCGGGGCAGGTGGAAGGCGAGAACAGTGTCCAGTCGCCGCCTTCCATCACCCGCTTCATGAACAGGTCGGGAATCCAGTTGGCGGTGTTCATGTCGTGCGTGCGCCGGCGATCGTCGCCGGTGTTCTTGCGCAACTCGAGGAACTCTTCGATGTCGAGGTGCCAGCTCTCCAGATACGCACACACCGCACCCTTGCGCTTGCCGCCCTGGTTGACCGCCACCGCGGTGTCGTTGACCACCTTCAGGAACGGCACCACGCCCTGGCTCTTGCCGTTGGTGCCCTTGATGTAGCTGCCCAGCGCGCGCACCGGCGTCCAGTCGTTGCCCAGGCCGCCGGCGTACTTGGACAGCAGCGCGTTCTCTTTCAGCGCCTCGTAGATGCCGTCGAGGTCGTCGGCCACGGTGGTGAGGTAGCAGCTCGACAGCTGAGAGCGCAGAGTGCCCGAGTTGAACAGCGTGGGCGTGCTCGACATGAAGTCGAAGCTCGACAGCACATCGTAGAACTCGATGGCGCGCGTCTCGCGATCGATCTCGTGCAGCGACAGGCCCATCGCCACGCGCATGAAGAAGGCCTGCGGCAATTCGATGCGCCGCTCGCGCACGTGCAGAAAGTAGCGGTCGTACAGCGTCTGCAGGCCCAGGTAGTCGAACTGCAGATCCCGCTCGGGCTTGAGTGCTGCACCCAGCCGCGTCAGATCGAACTGGCGCAGCGCCGGATCGAGCAGCTCAGCCGCGATGCCGCTGGCAATGAATTGCGGAAAGTACTCGGCATAGCGCTGCGCCATCGTCGCTTGTGCGACCTCCTGGCCCAGCACCTCTTTGCGGATGGTGTGCAGCAGCAGCCGCGCGGTGGCCCGCGTGTACGCCGGCTCTTTTTCGATCAGCGTGCGCGCAGCTAGGATGGCCGCCTTGTGCACCTCGTCGATTGGCACGCCGTCGTACAGGTTGCGTCGCGTCTCGTTGAGTATCGGGTCTGCCCGCACATCTTCGCCCAGCCCACTGCACGCAGCTTCGATCAGCGCATGCAGCGCCGTCAGATCCAGTGGCACGCGCCGGCCATCGTCGACGACATGCAGCACCGCCTCTCGCGGCGCAGCCTCGGAGGCCTGCTTAGCGCGTTCTTGCGCGCGGCGCTCGCGGTACAGCACGTAGGCACGCGCCACCTCGTGGTGGCCGCCACGCATCAGGCCAAGCTCGACCTGATCCTGCACGTCTTCGATGTGGAAAGTGCCGCCGCCGGGGCGCGAGCGCAGCAGCGCGCGCACCACGACCTCGGTCAGCGCGTCGACCGTCTCGCGAACGCTGGCCGACGCCGCGCCCTGAGTGCCGTGCACCGCCAGGAATGCCTTCATCAGGGCCACGGCGATCTTGTTGGGCTCGAACATCACCACCGCGCCATTGCGGCGAATGATCTGATAGCCGGCATAGGCCGATTCGGTGGCGACCGCCGTCGCCACCGTGCGCGGGATTGTCGTCAGCTCAGCAGCTCGCGACGTGACTGATTGCATGGGTTCCCCTTTGTTGGATTCATGTCTTGCGATGGTCATGGAACAAGGCGATCGCTCTCACCCAGGCTAGATAGCGGTTGATCTCAATGGATCGGCGGCGCGCAACGGGTTTGCGCGCCACATGGGGCCGTCTTCAAGGAATCGGGTGAGTGGCGACGCCGCTGCGTGTGCCTTGCCGCGACCGCGCCGGTCACCGTCGATGTGGAATCGGCCAGTGGTGGCGACCTGCGCATGTCGAGGTGTTCAGTGTGAAGCTTATCACGCACGGGACACTATATCTGGGGCCCCCGGTGGCTTCAACCCACTAGCGGTAGCGTGCTTTTCCCTCTTGACGTTGCGCAGCGATTGTCCGCAGTGGCAGGCGATGCAGACGACGCGACACCCGTTTGCCGCACAGCCCGCGTGGGCGCGAAGGCTTGAAGCCGACGCGCCCACCCGCATTGGCCTCGGGCGCGATTTCGCGCTGCGAGGCGCATCAATCCTGCGGCGCGAACGGCACTCGTGCGCGCGACCAGCGCAATGCGCGCGCGAGTCGAGCCCAGTCAAAGCCCTTGCCGGGGTCGTGTTTTCGCATCGGCGCCACATGCTCGTGGCCGACCACCGCATCGATCGCGTAGCGCCGAGACAACGCGCGCAACAGCACGACGAGTTGCGCGTACTGCGCGGCCTTGAAGCGTTCGCCTTCGAGGCCTTCAAGCTCGATGCCGATCGAGTAGTCGTTGCAGTTGCCGCGCTCGCGCCACTGCGACGCGCCCGCGTGCCATGCACGACGGTCACACGAAACGAACTGCAACAACCGGCCCGATCGGCGGATCACGAAGTGCGCCGACACCTGCACGCCACGGATCGATTCGAAGTAGGGATGAGCGCCCCAGTCGAGCCGATTGGTGAACAAGCGCTCGATGGCGTCGCCGCCGTACTGGCCGGGCGGCAGGCTGATCGAGTGCACCACGACGAGCGACACCTCGACGGCCGGCGGGCGCGCATTGTGGTTGGGTGAAGGGCAAGCCTGCGCACGCCACCACCAACCGTCGTGCCACGCGCGGCGTCGCCCGCGTGCGCGCGATTCGGCGCTCGCCGCGCCGGCGAGCGACTGCGCGTCGGGCACGTCGGGCTGCACGGGTCCAGGCGATGCGTCCGTTCGCGACGCGTCAGAACGCGCTGTCGCCGCGCTCACCGACATGGTCGGCCACGTTCACGCCCAGCCGGGCCATGCGATAGCGCATCTGACGCAACGACAGCCCCAGGCTGGCGCCGGCCGCGGTGCGATTGAAGCGGTGCAGCTCGAGCGCGCGAATCAGGATGTCGCGCTCGACATGGTCGAGGTAGGCCACCAGGTCTGCGGGCAGCTCACCGGGCGGCGCCATCGCAACCGCCTTGCGCGCGGCCTCGCTAGCAGCATGCAGCGCATCGAGGTCGACGATGCCGCTGTCGACGAACACGTCGTCGGGCAAACCGAGGTCGGCCCATTCGATCACGTCGCCCGACGACAGCGCCAGCGCGCGATGCAGCAGGTTTTCGAGTTCGCGTACGTTGCCCGGGAATGCATAGTCGGACAGCCGCTCCATCGCCTGCGGCGCCAGCCTAGGCTGCGGCGAGATGCCGGCTTCGGCCGCGATGCGCGACAGCACCAGATCGCAGATCGCCGACAGGTCGTCGATGCGCTCGCGCAGCGCCGGCACGCGGATCTGGATCACGTTGAGCCGGTAGAACAGGTCCTGGCGGAATTTCCCCTCATGCACTTCGCTGGCCAAGTCCTTGTGGGTGGCGCTGACCACGCGCACGTTGATCGGCGTCTCGGTCACTGCGCCCACCGGCCGCACCGTGCGCTCCTGGATCACGCGCAACAGCTTGCTTTGCATCGCCAGCGGCAGGTCGCCGATCTCGTCGAGGAACAGCGTGCCACCTTGTGCCGCCTGCACGAAACCCTCGCGGTCTTCGTGCGCACCGGTGAACGAGCCCTTGCGGTAACCGAAGAACTCCGCCTCCAGCAGTTGCTCGGGGATGGCGCCGCAGTTCACCGCGATGAACGGCGCATCGCTGCGGCTCGAGCAGGCGTGGATCGCGCGCGCGACCAGCTCCTTGCCGGTGCCCGACTCGCCTTGCACCAACACAGGCGCCATGCTGCGCGCCACCCGTTCGACCAGCGAGCGCACCTGCTGCATCGCCTGCGAGCGGCCGGCCAGACGCGACAGTGCGGGGTGCAACCGTGCGCCATCGGTGGCAGGCTCGTCCGGCCGCGCAGCGGCCGCGGGCGCGGCATCACGCCCCGGTGCCGCCGCCGGCGCGCGGCCGAGCGCCGACGCCACCACACTGCGGAACTGACGCAGGTCGACCGGTTTGGTCAGATAGTCGAACGCGCCCGCCTTGAGCGCCTCGACCGCACCCTCAGCTGACCCGTAGGCGGTGATGACGATTGCCTTCTCGCGACGCTTGGCCTGGTCCAACCGCTTCAACAGATCGAGCCCCGAGCCGTCGGGCAGCCGCATGTCGGTGATCACCGCACTGTAGGTGCGGCTGGACAGGCGCTGCCACGCATCGTCGACCGATGCCGCCGACTCGACGTCGTAGCCCTCGCGCAGCAGCGTCAGTTCATACAGCGTGCGCAGGTCGGGCTCGTCGTCGACCACCAGCAGGCTGTAGTGAGCAGGACTGTTCATGCTTGACTCGGTGCTTCCTGCGTGGCCATCGCGGCGCGTTGCATCGTCACTCGAAACTCGTTGCGATGCCGCTGCGCGCCGTCCAGCGGCCTGAACTCGATGCTGGCGCCGTGACGGACGCACAGTTCGCGGCAAATATACAAGCCCAGCCCGGTGCCGCGGCTGCGCGTCGAGAAGAAGGGCTCGAACAGATGCCGCTCCACGTCGGCGGCGATGGCCGCGCCGTCGCTGGCCACGGTCAGCACGGCGCCGCGTTCGTCGCTGGCAAACAGCCGCACGTGGATCGCGCCGGGCACATCGCTGGCGTGGCGGTGCGCGTTGTCGAGCAGGTTCACCAGCACGCGGCGCAGGTGATCCGGATCGAAGCTCACCGTGAGCGGCTCGCCGGGCAACTCGAGCTGTAGGCGGCTGCCCTCGCCGAGCGCCAACTGCACGGTGCGCGCCCAGTCGGCGCAGACCGAAAGCGCCATGGCGCTGGCATCGAGCACGCGCTGTTCGCCAGCCGCTCCCGGCGAGGCCTCCATCACGTCGTCGACGATGCGCTTCAAACGGTCCACGTTATCGGCCACCATGCGCGCCAGATAGTGCTGCTCGTTGGACAGCACGTCCTCCAGCAGCAGCGCGTTGGCCTGTGCAATGGCGGCCAGCGGATTGCGGATCTCGTGTGCGATGCCAGCCGAGACGCGGCCCATCGCGGCGAGCTTTTCCTGCCGGCTGCGTGACTGCACCGAGCGCAGGTCTTCCAGGAACACGACGCAGAACTCCTCGGGCGGCTCGCCGTCGCTGCCGAGCGGCCGGCGACGCGTGAAACGCGCCCTCACCTGCAGCGTGCGCGATTGGCCGTCGTCGAACATCAGGCGCACTTCACGCGACGACTCGGGCCAGCTGCCCTGCTCGAACGCGCGCTCTACAGCGGCCTGCAGGGTCGACCACGCGTCGTTGCTGTGCAGCGGAAACGGCGCCGGATCCGCCATGCCACTGGCGGCCAGCAGTGCACGAGCCGCGGGGTTGGCGGCGCGCACGCGGGCGCGCCGGTCGACCACCAGCACGCCATCGGACATCTCTTCGATCACCAGGCGATTGAGTTGGGCCTGCTGCCGCGCGATCTCCAAACTGCCCCGCGCGGCCATCTCTTCGCGCACCAGGCGGCCCGAGAACTCGCTGGCCAACAGCGCGATCATGAACACCCCGATGCCGGCCAGACCGGCTTGGGTGAACAGCACGCCGCCATCGGCGAGGCTGGGCGCCGTACGCCACACGCCGCTCAACAGCACCAGGGCCACGGCCGCCGCCGTGCCCACCGCCGCCACGCGTGTGGTCATCACGCCCGACATCAACACCGGCAACACCAGCAGCGCACCGAAATTCAGGTTGGCGCCGGGATCGAACAGGTGCAGCGAAGCGAACACCAGCAGGTCGACGCCGATCGTGGCCAGCCACTGACGCCGGCCCAGACGCGTCATCACCGGCACAGCGCCCGTCCGCACCTGCGGCAGCATCCACAGCGTGATGCTCTGGGCGGCGTAGCCCAGGCACAGCAGAATCAACGGCAGTGGGCTGTGCACGTTGGGCAGCGACACCACCCACGGCACCGAGGCCAACAACAGACCGAGCACCGCGCGCGCGGCCACGTAGGTGCGAAACACGCGTCGCAGCGCGGTGTCGCTCGAAGTCGCCACCCGACGCGCCTCGCGGGTCTGCTGGCGCTGCGTGTCTCGGTGCGCATCGCGCGCAGTCGCACGCGGTGCACCGCGCTCGGTCGGCGGCATGCCGGGCGCATCGTGCACGTCATCGGCGTGGAGTTCGGTGTCGCCCTCGCCCAGCGCACCGAACCAGGATTCCTCGAGCATCGGCCGACTGCTGCGCCGATCGGTTTGCCGACGGTCGCCGTGGCGCCGGTCGCCATACGGCTCGCCGCTCATGGACGTCCTCCTGTCGCGCCGCGCCGTGCCGGCCCGCGCTCGCTGCGCTCAGGACCCGCCATGGTCTCTGGGCCCGGCCAGGCGATGCGACTCGCTGCAATAGGCGATGCCGCGATCGACCACTGCGTCGTTGATCGGCAGATGAACGCCGCAATGCGCGCAGCGGGCAAACGCCTCGGGCTCATGCGACTTGTGGGCGCCCTCCTGCACACGAGTTCGTGCGCGTGCCTTGAACCACCACAGGATGACCCCCACCACCAGCACCACAAGCACCACACGCACCAGCACAGTTCAATCCCTCGACGACAAGATCAGTACACCGAGCGCTCGAGGATGACCTCGAGCACAAAGCGTGAACCCACATAGGCCAGCAACAGCAACGCAGCGCCGGAGTACAACCACCGCGTCGCCTGGCGACCGCGCCAGCCTCGCAACAGACGCCCCAACAACAAACCCGCGAACACCGCCCAACCGAGCAACGAGAACACCGTCTTGTGGATCCCAGCGCCAACGTGTAGCGGTGAGCACGCCCAGCACCAGCGCCAAGGTCAGCACGATGAAGCCGGCTTCGACGAAGCCGAACGTCAAGCGCTCCAGCCGCAACAGCGGCAGCCCCAGCACCGTGCCCTCGCCGCTGGCGCGATTGCGCAGGCGCCGGTCGGCCGAGTCGAGCATCCACGCGTGCAGCACCGCCACGCCGAACAGTCCGTACGACACCACGCCGAGCACGAAGTGCACCGGTGCCCACGGGCTGTGGCTGGCCAGACGCACTTCACCGGGAAATGCCCAGGCCAGTGCCACCGCGGCGCAACCGGCCAACGCCAACACGCGGCGCACGGCCGGCAGCGGCAACATGCGGCTCTCGATCGCGTGCACCAACAGCACCAGCCATACGGTGATCGACAACACCGGCGCAAACCCCAGACGCGCGCCTTGGCCGGCGCCGGCGATGTCCACCACCAGCGCCAGGCCGTGAGCCACCCAACCGACGGCCAGCGCCACTGCGTCGACGCGCGAATTCTCGCGCCGCAGCCACGCGGCCAGGCCGTACGCCACCAAGGCCGCGATGGCCAGCCACGATGCGAGAGCGCCGCTCGATAGAATCATCGATCCAAGTGTACTTTCGCGACCGGCGCGTTCAGCGCCTTTGACGGCCGCCCACAGCGTCTTCCTTCATGGCATCTGCACTCTCCGACCGGCTGTCGCGATTGGTCAAGTCGCTGCGCGGGCAGGCGCGCATCACCGAAGCCAACGTGCAGGACATGCTGCGCGAGATCCGCATGGCGCTGCTCGAGGCCGATGTCGCGCTGCCAGTGGTGCGCGAGTTCATCGCGCGCGTCAAGGACAGGGCGTTGGGGCAGGAGGTGGTCGGCTCGCTCAACCCTGGCCAGGCGCTGGTGGGCATCGTGCACAAGGAGCTGGCCGCCACGATGGGCGAAGGCGTGGCCGACCTCGACCTGGCGGTGCAACCGCCGGCGGTGATCCTGATGGCCGGCCTCCAGGGCGCGGGCAAGACCACCACCACCGCCAAGCTGGCGCGTCACTTGATCGAGCGGCGCAAGAAGAAGGTACTGACGGTATCCACCGACGTCTACCGGCCAGCGGCCATCGAGCAGTTGCGCGTCGTCACTGCGCAGGCCGGTGCGCAGTGGTTCGCCTCCGAGACGGGGCAGTCGCCGGTGGACATCGCACGCGCTGCGCTCGATCACGCCAAGCGCCACTACGCCGATGTGCTGCTGGTCGACACCGCGGGCCGGCTGGCGATCGACCAGCCGATGATGGACGAGATCCGCGCCCTGCACGCCGCGCTGAAGCCGGTGGAGACGCTGTTCGTGGTCGATGCCATGCAAGGCCAGGACGCGATCAACGTGGCCAGGGCGTTCAAGGAGGCGCTGCCGCTGACCGGCGTGGTGTTGACCAAGCTCGATGGTGATTCGCGCGGTGGCGCCGCGCTGTCGGTACGACAAGTGACCGGCGCGCCGATCAAGTTTGCCGGCACCTCCGAGAAGATCGACGGCCTCGAGGCGTTCGATGCCGAGCGCCATGCCGGCCGCGTGCTCGGCATGGGCGACATCGTGGCGCTCGTGGAGTCGGTGCAAAAGAACGTCGACCTCGAGGCCGCTCAGCAGTTGGCGGCCAAGGTCAAATCGGGCGACGCCTTCGACCTCGACGACTTCGCCCAGCAGTTGGGACAGATGCGCAAGATGGGCGGCCTGGGCGGCCTGATCGACAAGCTGCCCGCGCAACTGGCGGCCAAGGCCGGTCAGGCGGATCTGGATCGCGCCGAGCGCGACGTGCGCCGAATGACGGGCATCATCCACTCGATGACCCCGCAGGAGCGTCGCAAGCCGGAGCTGCTCAAGGCCAGCCGCAAGCGGCGCATCGCCGCGGGCGCCGGCGTGCAGGTGCAAGAGGTCAATCGCCTGCTCAATCAGTTCGAGCAGATGCGCACGATGATGAAGAAGATGAAGGGCGGGGGCCTGATGAAGATGATGCGCCGCATGGGTGGTTTGGGCGGATTCGGCGGTCACTGAGCCGGCTGCTCGCGGCCGCGCATTCGCAGCGTGCGGCGCGCCGCTGTAACGACTGCGCCGCTGTTACGCGTTGGTATTAGTTGGCGTCTCGGGCTCAGGAATACCCCTGCCTGCGGGAAGTCGAAACGTGTTCTTACGCCTTTCTCCATCTGCCGAGTTGACCCTGTCGGTTGCGGCTCGTAAGTTGGCGTCACAACCGCTGCTGTGTCCTGCGCGCCAACAACATGCTGCCTACCGATTCGCTCTCCGCCTTCGCGCTCGCCGCACTGATCGCTCTGCTGATCACCTATGCGCTGATGCGGCGCCGGCCCTCCAAGAACCGTCCGCGTTCGACTCGCAACGAGGCCTTGGACACGGTGGCCGATTGGCCGCCCGAGGCGGCTCGCGTGATGACCACGTCGGAGCGCAAGGCATTCGAGACCGTGCGTCGCGCGCTGCCGCAACAAGTGGTGTTGTCGCAAGTGCCGCTGTCGCGCTTCCTGCGCGTGCCCACTCGCCATTCATACAGCCAGTGGGTGTCGCGCGTGGGTTGCCTGAACGCCGACCTGGTGGTGTGCGACCAGGGCTCGCGGGTGCTGGCGGTGATCGACATTCGACCCGCACAGCAAAGCGGGCGGGCGCGTCAGCGCCACGAGCGCATGTCGCGCGTGCTGCGGGCGGCACACATCAACGTGCTGACCTGGCCGGAGGCGTCGCTGCCCACCGTGGCCGAGGTGCGCACGCAGATGGCGCCGTTGCTGCAGGACGGCCCGAACGGCGCGATGGCTCTCAGTGGCTCGCGGCCGATGGGTCTGTTGCCGGTGGCCGAGATGGAAGAAATCCTCGCCCACGGCGACGCACTGGCGCACGACACCGCGATGGAACCGGTGTCGTCGACGCTGTTCGACGATCTCGACGCGCTGCCGTCCGGCGGGGCGGCTGCACACCGCTGAAGCCGAGCGGCCGCGCGCCGTCGAGCCCTTCGCCAAGTCCGCAGGGGCACGCAGTCCGGGCTCAGCCGAGCAGCGCCTGCGCGAATTCGCGCGCGCTGAAGGTTTCCAGGTCCTCCAGCGCCTCACCGACGCCGAGAAAGTAAACCGCCAGCGCGCGCTGCTCCGGCTGAGCCGCGGCACGCTCGCGCGCCCACAAGGCGATGGCGGCCAGCACGCCGCCTTTGGCCGTGCCGTCGAGCTTGGTGACGATGAGCCCGGTCAGGCCAAGCGCCGCGTCGAACGCGCGCACCTGTGCCAGCGCGTTCTGGCCGGTGTTGCCGTCGACCACCAACACCACTTCGTGCGGCGCCTGCGGGTCGGCCTTGGCGATCACTCGTTGCACCTTCTTCAGCTCCTCCATCAGGTGCAGTTGCGTCGGCAGGCGGCCCGCAGTGTCGGCGATCACCACGTCGCAGCCGCGCGAGCGGCCAGCCACCACGGCGTCGTAGGTCACTGCGGCCGGGTCGCCTCCTTGCTGGCTGACGATCTCGACAGCACTGCGCGCGGCGCCGACCCGATCGGCCCAAACCGCGAGCTGCTCGCGCGCCGCGGCACGAAACGTGTCGGCCGCGGCCAGCAGCACCTTTTGCTGCGCCTGGGCCAAATGACAGGCCAGCTTGCCGATGCTGGTGGTCTTGCCAGCACCATTGACACCCACCACCATCATCACCGTGCAACCCGCGCGTCCGATCTCCAGTGGCCGCTGCAGCGGCAGCAGCAGATCGGCGAGCGCATCTTCCAAAAGGGCCTTGACAGCAGCGGGCTCACGGGCGTTGTGCTCGCGCACGCGCCGCTTCAGGTCATCGAGCAGGCGTTGGGTCGCACTCGGTCCGGCGTCGGCCATCAACAAGGCAGCTTCGAGCTCCTCGTACAGCGCATCGTCGATGCGTGCCGCACTGAACACCTGCGTGATGCTGCTGCCGGTCTTGCGCAGGCCGCCGCGCAGCCGCTCGATCCAGCCGCGCCGCTGTGCCTGCGGCACCACCTCGACGGCGGTGGGCGACGCGGCGCTCGCGGCGCCACGCGATTCATCGGGCACTGCCGGGGGCGCACCGGCCGGAGCCCCCTGCGCATCGGCCGGCTTCTTGCGGAAAAGGCTGAACATGGTTGCTGCGCGGCGCTGCGCGGCGGCGCGTGTGCCGCTGCCGGGGCACCGATCGATATAATTGCCGGCTCGGGCGCTTTAGCTCAGTCGGTTAGAGCGACGGAATCATAATCCGCAGGTCCGGGGTTCGAGTCCCTGAAGCGCCACCAACCCTTCAGCGCTCGCCCGATGCAATGCATCGGCGGGCCGTCACGGCCGCTGGATGAACACCATGACCCGCTGTGTCGCCGCGTTGTTCCTTGCACTGGTTTTGGCGGGCAGCGCGCACGCACAAGCCGTGCAGAGAAACTTCCCCGCCACCGCGCTGCGCGGCGAACTCGGCTTCGGCCAGCCACCCGAGGTGCTGCTCAACGGCCAGCCGGCGCGGCTGGCACCGGGGGCGCGCATCCGCGGCCTCAACAATTTGCTGGTGATGTCGGGGGCGCTGGCCGGGCAGCGCGCAGTGGTCAACTACACGCTCGATCCGCTGGGCCTGGTGCTCGACGTGTGGATCCTCACCGATGCCGAGCGCAAAAAGCAGCCGTGGCCGACCAACGCCAAGGATGCGAAAACCTGGTCGTTCGATCCGATCGCGCAAGTCTGGACAAAGCCCTAGGGTTTCGACGTGACGAGCGCCAAGAAAGTCTTCATCCGCACCTTCGGGTGCCAGATGAACGAGTACGACTCCGACAAGATGGCCGACGTGCTGTGCGTCAGCGCCGGCTACGAAATGGTGACCGATCCGGAGCAGGCCGACCTGATTCTCTTCAACACGTGCTCGGTGCGCGAGAAGGCGCAGGAGAAGGTTTTCTCCGACCTCGGGCGCATCAAGCACCTCAAGCGCAAGGGCGTGTTAATCGGAGTCGGCGGCTGTGTGGCGAGCCAGGAGGGTCACGCCATCGTCGAGCGAGCGCCGTATGTCGACCTGGTGTTCGGGCCGCAAACGCTGCATCGGCTGCCGCAAATGATCGAGCAGCGACGCGCGCTTGGGCGGCCGCAGGTCGACATCAGCTTTCCCGAAATCGAGAAGTTCGACCACCTGCCGCCAGCGCGGGTCGACGGCGCGAGCGCATTCGTCTCGATCATGGAAGGCTGCTCCAAGTACTGCAGCTTCTGCGTCGTGCCCTACACGCGCGGCGAGGAAGTGAGCCGCCCGCTCGACGACGTGATGGCCGAGGTGGCGGGCCTGGTCGAGCAAGGGGTCATGGAGATCACGCTGCTCGGCCAGAACGTCAATGCCTATCGGGGCGCGATGGGCGGTGGATCGGAGATTGCTGACTTTGCACTGCTGATCGAGTGCATCGCCGAGTTGCCGGGGCTGCGGCGCATTCGCTTCACGACCAGCCATCCCAAGGAGTTCACGCAGCGGCTGATCGACGTGTACGAGCGGGTACCGCAACTGGTGAGCCACCTGCACCTGCCGGTGCAGCACGGCAGCGACCGCGTCCTCGCCGCGATGAAGCGCGGCTACTCGGTGCTCGAATACAAGAGCACGGTGCGCAAGCTGCGCCGCGTGCGGCCGGGCATCAGCCTGTCGTCGGATTTCATCGTCGGCTTCCCGGGCGAGACGGCGGCCGACTTCGACCAGCTGATGCGCCTGGTCGAGGACGTGGGCTTCGACTCGAGCTTCAGTTTCGTGTTCAGTGCGCGGCCCGGCACGCCGGCCGCGGCGTTGCCCGACGACACGCCGCAAACCGAGAAGCTGGCTCGACTGCAGCGGCTGCAGGCGCAGCTCGAAATCCAATCGCGTGCGATTTCGCAGTCGCGGGTCGGCACCCGGCAACGCATCCTAGTGGAAGGCCGCAGCCGCAAGGACGCCAGCGAGCTGATGGGCCGCACCGAGTGCAACCGCATCGTCAACTTCAAGGGGCCCGCGCGGTTGGTCGGGCAGATGATCGACCTGACGATCACGCAGGCGCTACCGCATTCGCTGCGCGGCGAGCCGGTGCTGTCGGAAACGTTGGCGGCCTGAGCGTCGGGTCAGCCGAGCGCGCGCCCCCACGGCGCGAACGCCACCAGCCACGTGGTGACGGCCAGCGCGACGACGATCGCGCCGTAGGTGAGCATCGCGCCGTCGTGCCCGGTCCACGCGAACCCGGCCAGGTCGACCACCAGCGCAACGGCGGCACACCAGCCGGCGAGGTGCCACCAACTCACGCGGGCCATTGCGCGCCGCCACAACAGCTTGCACATCGCGGCATGGATCGCCGCCAGCCCGCACGGCAGCAGCAGCAGGTTCACCCAATGCCACACCTGTTGCAATGCATCCATCACGACGCCGATTCGTAAGTCTTGAGATCGCGCAAAGCCTCGCGTTCGAAGCCGCGGTTGCTCGATACTCTTAAGTGGCGGCAATCTTACAATTCACTCCCATGAGCGTGATCGCGTTGGGACTCAACCACGGCACGGCACCCGTCGAGCTGCGCGAACGCTTTGCTTTCGCGTCGGAACAGGTGCCCGGCGCATTGCGCGGGCTGCGCGAGACGTTGATCAGCGCCGCGCCCGAGGCGGCGTTGCTGTCCACCTGCAATCGCACCGAGTTGTACGTGGCGTCGGTCGCCATCGACCCGGCGGCGCTGGTGCGACCGACCATCGAATGGCTGGCGGCAAAAGGGGGTGTCGACGGCGAGCAGTTGATGGCCCACGCCTACGTGCGGGAGCGACGCGAAGCGGCGCGGCACGCCTTTCGGGTGGCGTCGGGCCTCGATTCGATGGTGTTGGGCGAGCCCCAGATCCTCGGCCAGATGAAGCAGGCCGTGCGCGAGGCCGACGCCGCCGGAACGCTGGGCACCACGCTGCACCAGTTGTTCCAGCGTTCGTTTTCGGTGGCCAAGGAGGTGCGCACGTCCACCGAGATCGGCGCGCACTCGATCAGCATGGCCGCCGCATCGGTGCGTCTGGCGTCTCAGCTGTTCGAAGACCTGCGCGACACCCGGGTGCTGTTCGTGGGTGCCGGCGAGATGATCGAACTGGTGGCAACACACTTCGCTGCGCGCCAGCCGCGGTCGATGGCGCTGGCCAATCGCACCCTGGAACGCGGCGAGAAACTCGCCAGCCGCTTCGGCGCCGAGGCGATGCGGCTGGCCGACATGCCACAGCGCCTGCACGAGTTCGATGTCGTGGTGTCGTGCACCGCGAGCACGTTGCCGATCATCGGCCTGGGCGCCGTCGAGCGCGCACTGAAGGCGCGCCGCCATCGGCCGATGTTCATGGTCGACCTCGCGGTGCCGCGCGACATCGAACCCGAAGTGACTCGTTTGCGCGACGTGTACCTCTACACGGTTGACGACCTCGGCGACATGGTACGCAGCGCCGGCGAAAAGCGCCAGGCTGCGGTGCAACAGGCCGAGGCCATCATCGACGCTGGCGTGCAAAGCTTCAGTCATTGGCTCGAGCAGCGCGCCAGCGTGCCGCTGATCCAGGCGCTCAACCGCCAGGCCGACGACTGGCGCGGCGCCGAGATCGCGCGCGCGCGCCGGCTGCTCGCCAAGGGCGCCGACATCGACAGCGTGCTCGATGCGCTGTCGCGCGGACTGACGCAGAAACTGCTGCACGGCACGATGGCCGAGTTGAACGCCACCGACGGCGAGCAGCGTGAGCGGCTGGCGCAGTGGGTATCGCGGCTGTTCCTGCGCGGTAGTCCTCGCGGCCCGGGCGACGACTCGCAGGCCTAGCGGAGCGCTCGCTGCGCGGGCCTTCGCTCGCGCGCTGCGCCATGGCCACTGAAACTGCCCGCGATGAAAGACACCCTGCGCCAACAGCTCGAACGGCTCGCTCTGCGCGTGCAGGAACTCGACGCCTTGCTAGCCGATCCGCAACTGAGTACCGACAGGGCACGCTATCGCGCCGTGGCGCGCGAGCAGGCCCAGGCGGCGTCGGTGGTCACGCTGTACCGTTCGCTGCAGCAGCGTGAACGCGACCTGATGCAATCGCGCGAGCTGGTGTCCGACCCCGAGATGGCCGAGTTGGCCAAGGAAGACGTGGCCGCTGCGCAGGCCGACATCGAACGCCTGCAGTCGCAGTTGCACACCGCCCTGCTGCCACGCGACCCCGACGACGAGCGCAACGTGTTCCTGGAGATTCGCGCCGGCACGGGGGGCGAAGAGTCGGCGCTGTTCGCGGCCGATCTGGCCCGCATGTACCTTCGCTACGCCGAGCGACAGGGCTGGCGCAGCGAGGTGATGAGCGAGAACGCCTCAGACCTCGGCGGCTACAAGGAAATCGTCGTGCGCATCGAGGGCGACAACGTCTACGAGCACCTGAAATTCGAGTCCGGCGGCCACCGCGTACAGCGCGTGCCTGCCACCGAGGCACAAGGGCGCATCCACACCAGCGCCTGCACGGTGGCCGTGCTGCCGGAGCCAGACGAGCAAGCCGAGCTGACGTTGAGCCCGGCCGACCTTCGCATCGACACTTTTCGCGCCAGCGGCGCGGGCGGCCAACACGTCAACAAGACCGACAGTGCGATTCGCATCACGCACCTGCCCACCGGCATCGTGGCCGAGTGCCAAGACGACCGCTCGCAACACCGCAACAAGGCCAAGGCGATGGCGGTGCTGCTGGCACGGCTGCGCGACCGTGAGCGCGACGAGCGCCAGCGCAAGGAGGCAACCGAGCGGCGCAACCTGATCGGCAGCGGCGACCGCAGCGACCGCATCCGCACCTACAACTTTCCGCAAGGGCGGCTGACCGATCATCGCATCGGGCTGACGCTGTACCGCCTGGCCAGCATCCTCGACGGCGATCTGGACGAAGTGATCCAGGCGCTGGCGGGCGCACGCGCGCAGCAACAGCTCGAGGCGCTGGAGACCGGTGCATGAATGTCGAGCAGGCGCTGGCTGCAGCGCGCGCGCGCGGGCTGATGCGGCTCGATGCGGCCTTGCTGCTCGCGCACCATCTGCAGTGCCGCCGCGAATGGCTGATCGCGCACCCGCTGGCGCCGATCGAGGCGCATGCATTCGAGGCGTTCGGCGTCGATTGCGGCCGGCGCGCCGACGGGGTGCCGGTGGCCTACCTGACCGGCCGGCGCGAGTTCATGGGGCTGGATCTTCAGGTGACCTCGGACGTGCTGGTACCGCGCCCCGAAACAGAGACCCTGGCCTTGTGGGCGATCGAGCGGCTGCAAGCCATGACAGCGGGCACCGGGCCACGGGTGATCGACCTCGGCACGGGCAGCGGCGCGCTGGCCCTGGCCATCGTGGCCGCTTGCCCGCACGCGCAAGTCACCGCGACAGATTGCAGCGTCGCGGCACTGGCTGTTGCGCAGGCCAACGGACAGCGCCTGCGCCTACCCGTGCGCTTCAACCAAGGCGATTGGTGGTTGGCGGCGGGCGATGGGCGCTTCGATCTTGCCGTGGCCAACCCGCCCTACGTCGCCCAGGGTGACCCCCATTTGGCGGCGCTGCGCCACGAACCGGAGCACGCGCTGGTGGCCGATGCGACCGGACTGCATGCACTGGCGCAGATCATCGAGGCCGCACCGCAACATCTGTCGGGCTGGCTGCTCCTCGAACACGGCTGCACTCAGGCTGACGACGTGCGTCGGCTGCTGTCGCTGGCGGGTTTCTCAGACATCGAGACGCGATCGGATCTGAACGGACTGCCGCGTTGCACTGGGGGACACACCGGTTAGCGGGCGCTGGCTCATGGGCCGCGGGCGTGGCCGCAGCGCCACGTTTTGCTGCCCCCCCTTAAATGCGGTTGCGACGCTCACATTTCCGTCTTCACTTGCCGCTGCGGCAGACGTACGATGGGTTGTCTGCCGCAGCGATTGCCCGCTGCGCCAGCGTCACCATGCGCTTGAAGCCTGTCGGTGGGGTCTGGTCGCTGCTCGTTGCAGCAGGCTCGGCTGTTGCGGGCAACGGGCAGGGCCTGAGCGTGGATGCCGATCGCCTGGCCTGGCCGCAATGGCAGAGCCGGCTGCAGGTGGCCATCGAGCCGCTGACTCCAGTGCTGGCTTCGTTCGACGGGGCCTCGTTGAGGCCGCGCTCCGCAGCATTGTTCGGCGACTACTATGTCACCCGACCGTACTTCGGCCAGGCAGGCGGCCTTCGGGTCACCAGCGGTTTGGTGGCGGGCACGCGCGGCGCCGTCATCGCCCCGGGGCAAGCCACGCCACTTGGCTCGTTTGGCTTCAGCGCGCTGGCACGCCCGGGCTTTGCCTCGGGTCCGAGCGAGGCCACCAGCGACACTTTGGCGTGGCCCTATCTGGGCGTCGGCTACAGCGACGCCAGCCTGCATGGCGGCTGGGGTTTCAGCGCGGACCTGGGGCTTGCTGCCCAAAGCTTCGGGCTGTTCCGGGCGGCGCGATCACTGGGCAACCAGTCGCTGGATGACACCGTTCGCGACATGCGCCTGACGCCGGTGCTGCAACTCGGCGTCGCCTATCGGTTCTGAACCGCTTTGATCGGGGCTTTGCCGTCCGCCTGACGGCCTTGGCTGTGCTTTGCCGTATAAATGGAACCCTCAGTGCAGTCTTGGAAAAACGCAAATGGACGAAGTGCAGAAGCGAATCGACGATCTCGTCAAGAACAACCGGGTCGTGTTGTTCATGAAGGGCACAGCGCAGTTTCCGATGTGCGGGTTTTCGGGGCGCGCGATGCAGGTGCTCAATGCCTGCGGTGTCAACCAGCTGACGACCGTCAATGTGCTCGAGGATGAGGGCGTGCGCCAGGGCATCAAGCAGTACGCGAACTGGCCCACCATCCCGCAGCTCTACGTGAACGGCGAATTCGTCGGCGGCTCCGACATCATGATGGAGATGTACGAGTCCGGCGAGCTGCAACAGCTGCTGACGGCCTGAGGGCATGCCCGATCGCCTGGTGGTCGGCCTGACCGGCGCCAGCGGTGCGATCTATGGCATTCGACTGCTGGCGCGGGCGCGCGCGCTGGGCGCACAAACGCACCTGGTGGTCACAGCGGCCGGCGTGTTGAATGCCCACCATGAGCTGGGCCTGGACCGCGGCGCGTTGGAAGCGATGGCGGACCACAGCCACGCCCCCGGCGAGATCGGCGCGTGCATTGCCAGCGGGAGTTTCGATGCCGCCGCGATGGTGGTGGCACCCTGTTCGATGAAGACGCTGGCTGCGATTGCACACGGGCTATCGGACAACCTGTTGACGCGTGCGGCCGACGTGATGCTCAAGGAGCGCCGCCGCTTGCTGCTGATGGTGCGCGAGACGCCGCTGAATCTGGCTCACCTGCGCAACATGACGGCTGTCACCGAGATGGGCGCGATCGTCTTTCCGCCGCTGCCGGCGTTCTACCATCGGCCGCGGTCGGTGGACGAGTTGGTCGACGACACGGTTGAGCGGGCACTGGTGCTGCTCGGCATTGCCGGCGCGAGCCCCAAGCCCTGGCAGGGCTTGTAGGGCCGGGCGGCTCATGGGCCAGTTGACAAGCCGGCAGCCTTGGCCGCCTGCAGCCAGTCGCGGCGCGCCGCGAACACCGCACTGGGGTATTCGGCGCGCCCACGGCTGCCGTTGTAGCGCCCGAGCGCGAGGAACAGGTCACCGCGTTCCATGTCCAGATAGTGGCGCAGGATCACACAGCCAAAGCGAAGATTGGCTTGCATGTGGAACAACCGCGCGGGATCGCCGTCACCAATCATGCGTGCCCAGAACGGCATCACCTGCATGTAGCCAATCGCCCCGGCGCGGCTGACCGCGTACTTGCGAAAACCACTCTCGACTTGAACGAGACCCAGCACCAGCTCGGGCTCCAGCCCGGCGCGGCGGCTTTCGTACCACAGGGTTTCGAGGAACTCGACCCTCGTGGCGTTTTCGGACTTGCTGCGCTTCAGGCGCTCGCTCATCGATCCGAGCCATCGCAAATAGGCCAGCCGCTCGTCCATCGACTCGAAGCCAACGCGGGGAGGCGCCGAATCGGACACCGCCGCAGCCAACGCCGAGCGAACCGAATTGGCGAGCGGCTCCTCCACTTGTGCACCGGCGCGCGCCATGGTGCACGCGCAGACCCACAGCACCAGAACCGCACCGCGCAACGCGACGCGGATCGCTGCGGCGGGACGTTTGCGCACGAGAGGCTCGCGTTCGCGCCGCGCGGGCCGCGAAGGACTCAGACCTGCAACCGTTCGCGCAGCGCGCGAAGGGCGTCGGAGATGGCGACCTTGCTCGCGGTGGCCTCGCGACGGCCCTGGATTTCGAGCTGGCCTTCCTTCAATCCTCGATCCGACAACACCACGCGATGCGGCACGCCGATCAGCTCCCAGTCGGCGAACATCGCGCCGGGCCGTTCGCCGCGATCGTCGAGCACCGTGTCGACACCCAATGCTTCGAGCTCGCCGTGAAGACGCAGCGCCGCCTCACGGACCGCGTCGCCGCGATCCCAGCCGATCGGGCAGATCACCACTCGAAACGGCGCCATGGCGTCGGGCCAGATGATGCCGCGTTCGTCGTGCCCCTGTTCGATCGCCGCGCCGAGAATGCGCGTCACACCGATGCCGTAGCAGCCCATCTCCATGAACTGGGGCTTGCCGGCCTCGTCGAGATAGGTGGCGCCCATCGCCTGGCTGTACTTGGTGCCGAGGTAGAAGACGTGCCCCACTTCGATGCCACGCTGGATGGCCAGGACTCCCTTGCCATCGGGCGACGGATCGCCCGCCACCGCATCGCGGATGTCGGCCACGACATCGGGCTCGGGCAGATCGCGGCCCCAGTTGACGCCCGTGAAGTGAAAGCCTTCGTCATTGGCGCCACAGATGAAATCGCTCATGCGCGCGACCGTCCGCTCGGCCACCACCTTCACCGCTTTGCGAGTGCCGATGGGGCCGAGATACCCGGGCTTGCATCCGAAGTGAGCCTCGATCTCGGCCACGGTTGCAAAACGAAATCCGGCGGCGAGGCCCGGCACCTTGCCGGCTTTCACTTCGTTGAGTGCATGGTCGCCACGCACCAGCAGCAACCAGATCGTGGTGCGCTTGATCGAGCCCTCGTCGGCGCGCTCGTCGGTTGCCAGCACCAGCGACTTCACCGTCGTCGCCAGCGGCACCGACAACAGCTCGGCCACGTCTTCGCACGTGCTCTTGCCGGGGGTCGGCGTCTTCTTCAACGGCATCGCCGGTGCCACTCGTGCGCCGAGCAGCGGCACGCACTCGGCCAGCTCGACGTTGGCGGCGTAGTCGCTGGTTGGGCAATAGACCAGCGCGTCCTCACCGGTATCGGCGATCACCTGAAACTCGTGCGAAGCGTCCCCGCCGATCGCTCCGGTATCCGCGGCCACCGCGCGGTACTGCAGACCGAAGCGATCGAAGATGCGTTTGTAGGCCGCGAACATCACCTCGTAGCTCTTCAAGGCAGAGGCCTTGTCGCGATCGAACGAATAGGCATCCTTCATCGTGAACTCGCGGCCGCGCATCAGGCCGAAGCGAGGCCGGCGCTCATCGCGGAACTTGGTCTGGATGTGGTAGAAGTTTCTCGGCAGCTGCCGGTAGCTGCGCAGTTCCTGGCGCGCGATGTCGGTGATGACCTCTTCGCTCGTGGGCTGGATCACGAAGTCGCGCTCATGGCGATCCTTCACCCGCAGCAGCTCGGGGCCATAGGCCTGAAAGCGCCCCGACTCCTGCCACAGCTCGGCAGGTTGCACCACCGGCATCAGCAGTTCAACGGCGCCCGCCGCATTCATCTCTTCGCGGATGATCGCCTCGACCTTGCGAATCACGCGCAGGCCCATCGGCATGTAGCTGTAGATGCCGGCGCTGAGGCGCTTGATCAGCCCGGCACGCAACATCAGCCGATGGCTCACGATCTCGGCGTCAGCCGGAGCCTCTTTCAGTGTGGCGACGAAGAAGCGGGAGGCTTTCATGGCACGAGGCCGGCGGATCCCCGCGCATGCGGGAAAGCGAGGTTCATGCCTCTGGTGCCGCCGATGCAATAATGATTTCAGTTAAAGAATCGGGGTTCGATTATGCTCGACCGGGAGGGCTTCAGGCCCAACGTCGGCATCGTCCTGCTCAACTCGCGCAACCAGGTCTTCTGGGGCAAGCGATTGCGCACCCACTCCTGGCAGTTCCCGCAAGGGGGCATCAAGTACGGCGAGTCGCCCGAGCAGGCGATGTTTCGCGAGCTGCACGAAGAAGTTGGGCTCAGGCCCGAGCACGTGCGCATCCTGGCGCGCACACGCGACTGGCTTCGCTACGAGGTCCCCGACCACTACATCCGCAAAGACGCGCGCGGTCACTACCGTGGGCAAAAGCAGATCTGGTATCTGTTGATGCTGGTGGGCCGCGACAGCGACCTCGACCTGCGCGCGAGCGATCATCCCGAGTTCGACGCTTGGCGCTGGAACGATTACTGGGTGCCGCTGGAGATGGTGATCGAGTTCAAGCGCGAGGTGTACGAACTCGCGCTCACCGAGCTGTCGCGCTTCCTGCCGCGCGCCGCGCACCACACACGCTATCTGCGTGCCGGCATCCGCGGACGTCCGCGTGAGAACGCGCCCAGCGCAACCCCCGAAGTGCCCGCGGCGGCGCCGGGCTTGGGCCCAGCGGGCGAAGAGGTGTCTTAGGTTCGCACCATGTTGTCGCGATGGATCAGCTCCGGCCCGTTGGAGAACCCGAGCACCGATTCGATCTCCGACGACGGCCGGCGCGCGATCAGGCGCGATTCGCCCGCGGCATAGTTGGCCAGGCCGCGCGCGATCTCCACACCATCAGGCCCGCGCACGGCGATCACGTCGCCGCGCGCAAACTCACCGTCCACGGCCACCACGCCCACCGGCAACAGGCTCTTGCCCTCGCCGAGCAACTTGGCACTGGCACCGGCATCGATGGTGACTGCACCGCGCAGCTGCAGGTGATCGGCCATCCACTGTTTGCGCGCAGCGAGCTTCGCGGTGCGGGCGCGCAGCAACGTGCCGATCGCCTCGCCGCGCACCAGGCGCAACAACACGTCGGGCTCGCGTCCCCATGCGATGACGGTGTCGGCGCCGCTGCGCGCTGCCCGCTTGGCGGCCAGCACCTTGGCGATCATGCCGCCGCGCGACAGCGGAGACGCGGCGGCGCCGGCCATGCGCTCCAAGCCGGGGTCACCGGCGTCAGCCTGCGTGATCAGCCGCGCCGCGGGGTCGCTTCGCGGATCACTGGAGTACAGGCCCGCCTGATCGGTGAGGATCACCAGGACATCGGCCTCGATCAAGTTGGCCACCAGCGCACCGAGCGTGTCGTTGTCGCCGAATTTGATCTCGTCGGTGACCACAGTGTCGTTCTCGTTGATCACCGGCACGGCTTTCAGCGCCAGCAAAGCGAGCAGCGTCGAACGCGCGTTGAGATAACGCTCCCGGTCAGCGAGGTCGGAGTGGGTCAGCAGCACCTGCGCACTGCGCAAGCCGTGCTCCGACAGCTTGCGCTCGTACATCTGCGCCAGGCCCATTTGGCCAACCGCTGCCGCGGCTTGCAACTGGTGCAGCTGGCTCGGCCGCGCGGTCATGCCCAAGCGCTTCATGCCTTCGACGATGGCACCGCTGGATACCATGACCAATTCGCGGCCCTCGCCGGCCAGCACAGCCAACTGGCGACACCAATTGCCGATCGACTCGGGGTCGACGCCCCGCCCCTCGTTGGTGACAAGGCTGGAACCCACCTTGACGACGATGCGGCGTGCAGCGCGCGGCGATCCGTTCATGACGCCGCAATCGGGTTGTGCCGAAACCGCACGTCGTCGTCGTCGCCGCTCGATGCGCGCGACGGCGACAGCTCGCGCCACGTGGCCTCGAGCAGCGGCTTGAGGCCCTCGCGCGCCACCGCAGAGACGGCAAACACGGGGCCCTTCCAGCGCAAACGACGCGAGATGTCACGCACCAGAGCGTCACGCTGCTCACCGGGAATCAGGTCCATCTTGTTCAGCACCAGCCAGCGGGGCTTGCGATGAAGCGCCTCGTCATACTTTCGCAACTCGCTCAACACCGCGCGCGCCTGAGCGACCGGATCGACCGCTTCGTCCAGCGGCGCCACATCGATCACATGCCACAGCAGCCGAGTGCGCTGCAGATGGCGCAGAAAATGGTGGCCCAGGCCTGCGCCTTCGGCCGCGCCTTCGATCAGTCCCGGGATGTCCGCCACCACGAAGCTGCGGCTGGGGCCCACCCGCACCACGCCAAGGTTGGGGTGCAAGGTGGTGAACGGATAGTCGGCAATCTTGGGCCGCGCGTTGGAAATCGCCGCGATCAGCGTGGACTTGCCGGCGTTGGGCATGCCGAGCAATCCGACATCGGCCAGCACTCGCAATTCCAGTTGCAGCTTGCGTTGTTCACCCGGCCATCCGGGTGTCTTCTTCCTGGGCGAACGGTTGGTGCTGCTCTTGAAGTGCAGGTTGCCAAAGCCGCCGTCGCCGCCACGGGCCAGCACGACACGTTGCTCCGCCTCCATCAGTTCGGTGACCACCTGCTGCGTCTGCAGATCGGTGACGATCGTGCCCACCGGCATGCGCAGCACCACGTCCGAGCCCGCGGCACCGAATTGATCCGAGCCTCTTCCCGGCTCGCCGTGTCCGGCCTCGTGCCGCCTCGCATAGCGAAAATCGACCAGCGTGTTGAGGTTGGTGTCGGCCAATGCAATGACGCAGCCGCCGCGCCCACCGTCGCCGCCGTCGGGGCCGCCAAACGGAATGAACTTCTCTCGACGAAAACTTGCGCATCCCGCGCCGCCATTGCCGGCCGCGACGTCGATCACCGCCTCATCGATGAACTTCATGGCTTGGTCGTCGTCGTCAAACAAAAAAGCCCCGGCATGCCGAGGCTTGTGATGGCCGCTTCGGCACCTGCGCGTGTCCTACGCCGGCTCCACCGTCACGGTTTGGCGCCGAAAGGGGCCCTTGGTCGCGAAACCGACCCGCCCGTCGATCAGCGCAAACAGCGTGTGATCCTTGCCGGTGCCAACGTTGGTTCCGCCATGGAACTTGGTGCCGCGCTGGCGCACGATGATGGAACCCGCCGACACGACCTGGCCGCCGTAGGCTTTCACACCCAGCATCTTGGGTTGTGAATCACGGCCGTTTCGGGTCGAGCCACCACCCTTTTTCTGTGCCATCTGAACTGTTCCTTGGAGCGACGGCTCAGGCGTTCACCGAGCCGATCTGCAACTCGGTATACGACTGGCGATGGCCACCGTGGCGCTGATAGTGCTTGCGACGGCGCATCTTGAAGATGCGAATTTTTGGATGCAGGCCATGCGACACCACCGTCGCCTTGACAGTCGCACCGCCGATCACGGGCGTGCCGACCTTCAGCTCCGCGCCGTTGCCGACGGCCAGCACCTGGTCCAGCACCACCTCCTGCCCCACGCCGGCAGCGATCTGCTCCACCTTCACTTTTTCACCGACGGCAACCTTGTATTGTTTGCCACCAGTTCTAATGACCGCGTACATCTTTGCCCCGTGTCTGCAGCCGGCCCCGCCAACGTGGGCCAAACGAAGCCGTGAAGTATAGCGTAAACGGTCCCCGAGGTCAGACTGCCCGACAGCCAGACCCGAGTTGGGCCGCGCCGTCAAAGTCCAGCGAGTCTGCCGGCTCCAACGGGCCACTTCCTATAATCCCGGCCCCATCTGGAACTGCCACAGTGCCTGACTCCAGCATCGCTCAGAGCAATGGCCTTGACCTCGTTGCGGCCGACATGGTCGAGGTCGACCGGGTCATCCGCCAGCGCCTCAGCTCCGATGTGACGCTGATCGACCAGATCGGCAGCTACATCGTCGGCGCGGGTGGCAAACGAATTCGGCCGCGGCTCGTGCTGCTCTTCGCGCGGGCGCTGGGCCACGAGGAGCCGGCCCGGTTCGAGTTGGCGGCGATCGTCGAGTTCATCCATACCGCGACATTGCTGCACGACGATGTCGTTGACGAGTCGTCGATGCGGCGCGGCCGCCCGACAGCCAATGCGTTGTTTGGCAATGCGGCCAGCGTGCTGGTGGGAGATTTTCTGTACTCGCGCGCATTTCAGATGATGGTGTCGGTCGGCTCGATGCGCGTGCTGGAAGTGCTGGCCAACGCCACCAACGTGATCGCCGAAGGCGAAGTGCTGCAACTGATCAACATGCACGACCCTGACACCTCGGTGGACGACTATCTACGGGTGATCCGCTACAAGACGGCCAAGCTGTTCGAAGCCAGCGCGCGATTGGGCGCGGTCATCGCGCAAGCACCTGTCGAACTGGAAGAGGCCTGCGCGGACTACGGCCGCTCGCTGGGGACAGCGTTTCAACTGGTGGACGACCTGCTTGACTACGAGGGCGATCCCAATCAATTGGGCAAGAACGTCGGCGACGACTTGCGCGAAGGCAAGCCGACGCTGCCACTGCTGATGGCCATGGCCCGCGGCACATCGGAAGAGCGTGCCCTGCTGCGTCGGGCCATCGTGAACGGCGAGATCGAACGGCTGCGCGACATCGCCGGTATCGTCCGCCGCACCGGCGCACTCGACGCCACACGAGACGCCGCGCGCACCGAAGCACGCAAGGCGCAGGCCTGCCTTGCAAAGCTGCCGTCGGGCCCAGCCAAGGACGCTTTGTTAGAATTGTGCGTTCGGTCCGTCGAGCGTTCGTCGTAGCGAGCGCTCGCGGGCGAAGCACGCGGACCAACGAGCCCGCGTTGCAACGGGGTGTAGCTTAGCCTGGTAGAGCGCTACGTTCGGGACGTAGAGGCCGGAGGTTCGAATCCTCTCACCCCGACCAGCATCCTGCGGAGCTCGACTCGGCACAGCCCTTGCGTGGCGCTGCGGCGACCTGTCGTGAAGAAGTGCCCGCTCCCTTCCTAGCTGCCGTTTACAGTGTTGCAGGGATCAGCGATGATCCTTCGACCACCCCCAACGCGGCTTAACCACGCCTGTGGATACCCTTGTCGATTCACCGCAGTCCACGCTGTCAGGCGTGGCTCGGGTGTTGGTGCATGCTGGTCGGCTGGGCGTCAAGAACGCCGAAGAACTGGTCAAGAGCGCCAAGGAACGCCGCGTCAGTTTCGTGTCGGCGGTGATCTCGGCCGGCTCGGTTTCGGCCAGCGATCTGGCCCATACGCTGGCGGGCAGCCTCGCGCTGCCGCTGCTCGACCTCAATGCGATCGACGGCGACAAGCTGCCGCGCAATCTGGTCGACAACAAGCTCGCAGTGCAGTATCAGATCGTGGTGCTCGGCCGCCGCGGCAGCCGCCTGTTCATCGGCGGCGCGGATCCCACCGATCAAGAGGCGGTCGAACGGATCAAGTTCGCCACGCAACTGTCGCCCGAGTGGGTGATCGTCGAGTACGACAAGCTCGGCAAGTTGCTCGAGAGCCAGGGCACAAGCGCCAACGAGACGTTGGAGTCGATGGCGGCGGGCGAGTTTGATTTCGACGTCGCCGAGGACGACGGCACCGCTCAGGAACAAGCCGACGTTGCGCAGGAAGTCGAAGACGCTCCGGTGGTGCGTTTCCTGCAGAAAATGCTGATCGACGCGATCAATGCCCGCGCGTCGGACCTCCACTTCGAGCCCTACGAATACAACTACCGCGTGCGGTTCCGAGTCGACGGTGAGTTGCGCGAGATCACCCAGCCGCCGATCGCGATCAAGGACAAGCTGTCCTCACGCATCAAGGTCATCAGCCGCCTCGACATTGCCGAGAAGCGAGTGCCGCAAGACGGCCGCATGAAACTGAAATTCGGCAACCGGGCGATCGATTTCCGGGTGTCGACGCTGCCCACCTTGTTCGGCGAGAAGATCGTCATCCGTATCCTGGATCCTTCGAGTGCCAAGCTGGGCATCGAGGCCCTGGGGTACGAAAAGATCGAGCGCGATCGACTGACCAGCGCGATTCAACGGCCCTACGGGATGATCCTTGTGACCGGTCCGACCGGCTCGGGCAAGACCGTGTCGCTGTACACCTGCCTGAACATCCTCAACCAGCCGGGCGTCAACATCTCGACGGTGGAGGATCCGGCGGAAATCAACCTGCCTGGCATCAACCAGGTCAACGTCAACGACAAGGCAGGGTTGAACTTTGCGACAGCGCTCAAGGCGTTCCTGCGTCAGGATCCGGACGTCATCATGGTCGGCGAAATCCGCGACCTCGAGACGGCCGACATCGCGATCAAGGCAGCGCAGACCGGCCACTTGGTGATGTCGACGTTGCACACCAACGATGCCCCGACCACGCTGACCCGGATGCTGAACATGGGTGTGGCGCCGTTCAACATCGCCGCCAGCGTGTTACTGATCACTGCTCAGCGGCTGGCCAGGCGCCTGTGCGAGAACTGCAAGCAGCCGGCGGACTACCCGCGCGAGTCGATGCTCAGGGCCGGCTACAGGGCCGAGGAGCTCGACGGTTCCTGGAAGCCTTTTCGCGCCGTGGGCTGCTCCGCTTGCAACAACGGGTACAAGGGCCGCGTCGGCATTTACCAGGTGATGCCCATTTCAGAGTCGATCCAGCGCATCATTCTTTCCGAAGGCACGGCGATGGACATCGCGGCCCAGTCCCTGAAGGACGGCGTGCGCGATCTGCGCCAGTCCGGTCTGGTGAAGGTGCGTGCCGGTGTCACGACGCTGGAAGAAGTGATCGCGTGCACCAACGAGTAGTTTGAACGCAAGCTCGCGGCTGAACTGGTCTCGCACCAGGCGCCGCCGGAGGAACCATGGCAACAGCGCTGGCCGCACGCGGCATCAAGAACGTCAAGGAAACGGTCTACGAATGGGAAGGCCGCGACAAGAACGGCAAGGTCATGCGCGGCGAGATGCGCGCAGGCGGCGAGGCCATGGTGTCTGCCAGCCTGAGGCGACAAGGCATCCTCGTGACGCGAGTGAAGAAACGCCGCATGAGTGGCGGCCGCTCGGTCAAGCAGAAGGACATCGCCATCTTCACGCGCCAGCTCGCGACGATGATGAAGGCCGGCGTGCCGCTGTTGCAGGCCTTCGACATCGTCGCCCGCGGCAGCCCCAACCCCAAGTTGACGCGCTTGCTCACCGACATTCGCTCTGACGTCGAAACCGGTACCAGCTTGTCGGCATCGTTTCGCAAGCACCCGATGTATTTCGATGCCTTGTATTGCAACCTGGTCGAGGCCGGCGAGGCCGGGGGCATTCTGGAGGCGCTGCTCGACCGCCTTGCGATCTACCAGGAAAAGACGCTCGAACTCAAGCGCAAGATCAAGTCCGCATTGATGTATCCGATCGCGGTGATCATCGTTGCCTTCGTGGTCCTGACGGTGATCATGATCTTCGTGGTTCCGGCGTTCAAGGACGTCTTCAAGTCCTTCGGCGCCGACCTGCCTGCGCCGACGCTGGCGGTGATCGCGATGAGCGAATTCTTCGTAAGGTACTGGTGGGCAATCTTCGGCTTCCTGGGCGGTGGTGGCTACTTCTTCCTGGAGTCATGGAAGCGTTCGGAGAAGATGCAAAAGGCCATGGACCGGCTGCTGCTGCGGATCCCCATCTTTGGCGACTTGATCTACAAATCGGTGATCGCGCGCTGGACACGAACCTTGTCGACGATGTTTGCCGCAGGTGTTCCGCTCGTTGAGGCGCTCGATTCGGTCGGCGGCGCGTCAGGCAACGCCGTGTTCGTCGAGGCCACCGAGCAAATTCAAAAGGATGTCTCAACGGGATCGGCTCTGACCACATCCATGCAATCGACGGGCGTCTTCCCGTCGATGGTGCTGCAGATGGCATCTATCGGCGAGGAGTCCGGTGCTCTGGACCACATGCTGGGCAAGGCGGCCGAGTTCTACGAGGATGAAGTCGATGAGATGGTCAAGGGCCTGTCGAGCCTGATGGAGCCGTTCATCATCGTGATCCTCGGCGTGCTCATTGGCGGCATCGTGGTGTCGATGTACCTGCCCATCTTCAAGCTCGGCGCAGTCGTCTGACGAATGGCCAGCGTGTTGCCGGACTGGCTGCTGCACCCGGCGGCGCTGGCCCTGATCGGCTTGGCGATCGGTAGCTTTCTCAACGTCGTCATCCATCGCCTGCCGTCGATGCTCGAGCGCGAGTGGTGGCGCGACGTGCACCACCAGTTGGCCGATGAGCAGTCGTACCGGCGCGTGTTCGAGTCTGCATCCCCCGAACCGCTGCGGCAGTCGGCTGCGGCGTTGCAGGGCGCCATTGACGCCCTGCCGGCCCTGAGTCTGGCGCGCCCGGCCTCGAGGTGCCCATCGTGCGGCCACCGCATTCGAGCCCGCGAGAACATTCCGCTGGTGAGCTGGCTGCTGCTGCGCGGGCGTTGCTCGTCATGCCGAGCGCGCATCTCGATTCGATATCCACTGGTCGAGTTGCTCTGTGCCACGGTGTTCGCCGGCATCGGTTGGCGCATGGGTGCTCAGCCGCTGGCCTTGTTGTGGTGCGGCTTCGCGGCAGCGCTGCTGGCGCTCGCGTGGATCGACTGGGATACCACGGTGCTGCCCGACGCGATCACACTGCCTTTGTTGTGGGCCGGCCTGGTTAGCGCCGCGCTCGGCTGGACGGTCGACCCCGTCACCGCAGTCGTTGGCGCAGCAGCGGGCTACCTATCCCTGTGGGCCGTCTACTGGTTCTTCAAGCTGGCCACCGGCAAGGAAGGCATGGGGTACGGCGACTTCAAGCTGTTGGCCGCATTGGGAGCCTGGTTGGGATGGCAGGCGGTGTTGCCCATCGTGCTGGGCGCATCGGTGATCGGCGCGGTCGTGGGTATCTTGATGAAGTTGTCCGGCGCATTGCGCGAGGGCCGCTATGTCCCCTTCGGTCCATTCCTGGCCGGTGCGGGTCTGGTGGTCATGTGGGTCGGCACGCCTGCCACGCTGGCGTGGATGGGCTGGGCTTGAGCGGGCACATCCAAGCGTGGCAATTCGTCGCATCGGCCTCACCGGTGGCATTGGCAGCGGCAAGAGCACGGTCGCTGCAATCTGGGTGGCGAATGGGGCCGCCCTGGTCGACACCGATGCCATTGCGCGATCGCTGACCGAAGCCAGGGGCGCCGCCATGCCGGCGGTGCGACTCGAATTCGGCAATCAGTTTGTCGATGCGCAAGGTGCCCTGGACCGACAACGCATGCGTGAGTTGGCCTTCGCCGATCCGTCCGCGAAGCGGCGCCTCGAAGCCATCCTGCATCCATTGATCGGTGCCGAGGCCATGGCACAAGCGGCGCGCTCACCCAACCGCGTGATCGTGTTCGACGTGCCGCTGATGTCGGAGTCGTCGCACTGGCGCAGCCGCTGCGACAGGATCCTGGTGGTCGATTGCAGCGAACAGACACAAGTCGAGCGCGTGATGGGACGCGCCGGATGGCAAGAGGAGCAGGTGCGCCGAGTGATCGCGCAACAGGCGCCCCGTCCGGTGCGACGGGCAATCGCCGACGCGATCATTCACAACGACGGGCAGTCCTTGGACTCGCTGCAGGCCGCCGTGCACTCGCTGTGGACTCTCTGGGTGGACGGGGTGGCTGCATAGTGTGCTGTGGAACAATCGCGCTCCTGCGTTCTTGGTCTGTGGGAGCCAACGGACTTGATTCTCTACGAGTACCCGTTCCAGGAGAGCGTTCGCACGATGTTGCGCCTGGAACAGTTGTTCGATCGGATCGGACAGTTGATGGTTCGCGACAGCGCGGTCGACCACCACTTCGCGCTGGTGACGCTGTTCGAGATCATGGATGTCGCCTCGCGCGCCGACCTGAAGTCTGATCTGCTCAAGGAGCTTGAGCGCCACAAGCAGCAATTGATCGCGTTGCGCGGCAACGTCCAGGTCGCGCAGCAGGCGCTGGACGAGGTGGTCCACCGCATCGGGCAATCGTTCGATGCGCTCAATCAACTTCCCGGCAAGGCCGGGCATGCACTGACCAGCAATGAGTGGCTGATGAGCGTGCGCAGCCGCATCAGCATCCCCGGTGGCACCTGCGAATTCGACCTGCCCGCCTACTACGCTTGGCAACATCGCGACGCGTCGGCACGTCGCGCCGATCTGAATCAATGGGTGTCGACGATGATGCCGCTGGCTCAGGCTCTACAGGCGCTGTTGCAACTTCTTCGCGACTCCGGTGTGCGCCAGAAGGTGATGGCCCCTGGTGGTCAGTTCCAGCAAAGTCTGGCCCCGGGAAAGGTCTACCAGTTGCTGCGACTGCGTCTCGACCCGGCGCTGCAGCTGGTGCCCGAGATCAGCGGTCATCGACTGATGGTGTCGGTGCGGCTGATGCGCGCCGAGGCCGACGGGCGCCTGCGGCCAAGCAACGAAGACGCGACCTTCGAGTTGGCGCTTTGTGCCTGACTCGAGATGAGCGACGCCGGCCACACGCTGCAGGTGCTGTGCCCCACGTGTGCGCGCCGCACCCCATTCTCGCCTGCGAATCGTTGGCGTCCGTTCTGCAGCGAACGTTGCCGGTGCATCGACCTGGGCGCCTGGGCCAGTGAACGCTTTCGGCTAACGGCCAGCTCGCAGCCCTCTGACGCAGACGACGACTCTGCTGCCGGTCCTCTCGAGCCGCGCCCCGCGGGGGGTTGAAGCCGCCGGTTTCGTACCTATAATTAGGTCTGCTAGCACTCTCGTTGGTTGAGTGCTAACAATGGCAGACCGCCATCGCGCCGGTCCAATCCGTTTGTAAATGTGCGCTCACTCATTACTGAGCGCTTTGTCAGAGTCGCTCTGAATCCCTCGAAGGAGATGAAATGAAACTTCGTCCGTTGCACGACCGTGTGGTCGTCAAGCGCCTTGAACAGGAAACCAAGACCGCGTCGGGCATCGTGATCCCCGACAACGCCGCCGAGAAGCCCGATCAAGGCGAAGTTCTGGCGGTGGGCCCCGGCAAGCGCAACGACAAGGGCGACTTCGTGGTGCCCAACGTCAAAGTCGGCGACCGCGTCCTCTTCGGGAAGTACAGCGGCCAGACCGTCAAGGTCGACGGAGACGAGTTGTTGGTGATGCGCGAAGAAGACCTCTTCGCCGTCGTCGAGAAAAAGTGATCGCCAAGGGCGAGCACTTTTCGTCGCAGGCTAACTTGGCGCAGCCAAGTTAAGGGCCGCAGGCCCGGCCGAAGACAAAAAGCTTCGCCAAGCTGAACCCCATTCCCCTGAATTCTTCGGAGAAACACACATGGCAGCAAAAGACGTCGTATTCGGCGCCGACGCCCGGCACCGCATGGTCGAGGGCGTGAACATCCTGGCCAACGCGGTCAAGGTCACCCTGGGCCCTAAAGGCCGCAACGTGGTGCTCGAGCGCAGCTTCGGTGCCCCCACCGTCACCAAGGACGGTGTGTCAGTCGCCAAAGAGATCGAGCTGAAGGACAAGCTCCAGAACATGGGCGCCCAGATGGTCAAGGAGGTCGCCTCCAAGACCAGCGACGCCGCCGGTGACGGCACCACCACAGCGACAGTGCTGGCGCAGTCGATCGTGCGCGAGGGCATGAAGTACGTGGCCGCGGGCATGAACCCGATGGACCTGAAGCGCGGCATCGACAAAGCCGTCACGGCGCTGGTCGAGCAGCTCAAGAAGGCCAGCAAGGCCACCACCACGAGCAAAGAGATCAGCCAGGTCGGCGCCATCTCCGCCAACGCCGACGATTCGATCGGCAAGATCATCGCCGACGCGATGGACAAGGTCGGCAAGGAAGGCGTCATCACCGTCGAAGACGGCAAGTCACTCGACAACGAACTCGACATCGTCGAAGGCATGCAGTTCGACCGCGGCTACCTGTCGCCCTACTTCATCAACAACCCCGACAAGCAAGCTTCCTTGCTCGACAGTCCCTACGTGCTGCTGTACGACAAGAAAATCAGCAACATCCGGGACCTGCTGCCCACGCTGGAGCAGGTGGCCAAGGCCGGCAAGCCGCTGCTGATCGTCGCCGAAGAAGTCGAAGGCGAGGCACTGGCCACGCTGGTGGTCAACACCATCCGCGGCATCCTCAAGGTGTCGGCCGTCAAGGCGCCGGGCTTTGGCGATCGCCGCAAGGCCATGCTCGAAGACATCGCCATCCTGACCGGCGGCAAAGTGATCTCCGACGAAGTCGGCCTCACGCTCGAGAAGGTTCAGCTGACCGATCTGGGCCAGGCCAAGCGCGTCGAGGTAGCCAAGGAAAACACCACCATCATCGACGGCGCCGGCAAGGCCGCAGACATCGAAGCGCGCGTCAAGCAGATCCGTGTGCAGATCGAAGAGGCCACCAGCGACTACGACCGCGAAAAGCTGCAAGAGCGCGTGGCCAAGCTGGCCGGCGGCGTGGCGGTGATCAAGGTCGGTGCCGCCACCGAAGTCGAGATGAAGGAAAAGAAAGCCCGCGTCGAAGACGCGCTGCACGCCACCCGTGCGGCGGTCGAAGAAGGCATCGTGGCAGGCGGCGGCGTCGCGTTTCTGCGTGCCCGTCAGGCGATCGGCGAAAAGATCAAGGGCGACAACACCGACCAAGAAGCCGGCATCAAGATCGTGCTTCGCGCCATCGAACAGCCGCTGCGCGAGATCGTCGCCAACGCCGGGGACGAGCCGAGCGTGGTGATCAACAAGGTGCTCGAGGGCAAGGGCAACTTCGGCTACAACGCCCAGACGGGTGCTTATGGCGACATGATCGACATGGGTATCCTGGACCCGACCAAGGTCACCCGCACCGCGCTTCAAAACGCGGCTTCAGTGGCGAGCCTGATGCTGACCACCGAGGCGATGGTGGCCGAAGCCCCGAAGGACGAGACCGCGATGCCCGGCCCTGGCGGCGGCGGCATGGGCGGCATGGGCATGGACATGTGATCCCGCCGTCACAAGCACCCGTCTGAGGGTGCAAGTGGCACACGGCCCGCGAACGCTTGCGTTTGCGGGCCGTTTTGTTTGGGCGAGCGCACCGGATAATGGGCCCAGCGGGACCGCTCACACAATGCCTCATCGACCCACGCTTGCGGAGTTCGTCGACCAGGAATTGCGACTGTCCGCGTCGACCTTCGCCGCGATCGTCGACGCCGTGCTGAAGCAATGGCGCGATCGGGCGCCGCTGCGAGCGGGCAGCGCGGTCGATGCATTGCGAGTGCTGCACAGCCAGCGCGACGACTTCATCCGGTGCGCGGTGCAATCGCTGCACGAGCAGACGCAGGGCACTGCCGGCCACGTCAGCGCGCAGTCGCGCAAAAGCGGCAAGCTCGAGCTGTCGCTGGTAGACGACGAGGAGATCACAGCCGACATCGAGGTCGCGCGCATCGTCGAGCGCAGCAACGCCGAACTCGAAGAGCCGGCGCGTGAGTTGCGCACCTACACCTCGGCGCTGGTGGGCGACGTCAACACCGCCCGCGATACCAACCCGCTGCGCCCGGAGGTCTGGGTGCGTGCCGTGCTGGCGGCTGCACGCAGCCTGCCGATCGCACGCAATCTGCAGACCGACCTGTTGCGCTGCGCCGCGCAGTCGCTGATCCGTGCGATTCACGACACCTACGCAGCATCCTGTGCGCGTTTGCACGCCGCTGGGGTCACGCCGGCTGCGCACCGCACAGTCGTCAACGAGGGTGTCGTCACTGAATTGACCGATGCCATGCGCGCGCGACGTTCGCTCGATCCCGTTGCGCAGCGTGACGGTTATGCAGAGGCGGACGCAGCCTCGCCGGCTCTGCCCGGCTCGGTGGAGGACCTGCTGCAGCGTGTCGTGCAAGGGGTGGCCTCCGCGCAACCGGCCACATCGCAGTCCACAACGGCGCCTCGCACGGCGAGCCCTGGTCGCCAGCAACCCACGGTCGAATGGCTGTCGCAGCTGTACGACGCGATCCTGGCCGACCGCCGCTTGCCGCGCGAGAGCCTGCCGCTGTTGTCGCGCCTGTATCCTGCCGTGTTGCGCCAGACACTGCTTGACGCCAATCTCCTAGCCGACGCCAACCATCCGGTGTGGCGCTTCATGGATCACCTCGGATTCCTGATGCAGACCCGCGAGGTAGGTGACCGCCAAGCCAACGTCGCGTTCGCGCAGGGCCTGGTCGAGCAACTGGTGACACAGCACAGCGCCGACGCGCGGCCGTTCCAATCTGCCGCGAACCGCCTGGTGGTGCTGGAGCGGCAACGTTTCGCGCGTGCCGTGTTGGCGGCGGCGCACGACATCGCGATGCTCGGCGCGCGCGTTCAAGAATCGGGCGGCCCTACACCCACGTTGCCGCAGGCGCTCGACGCCGGCGGTGCCGACAGCCAGCCGGCGCCGCTGCGCCGTGGCAGCGACAACGAGCCCGAGCCCGGCGAGGCACCCCTCTGGCGCGCCGGCTCGTGGCTGTCGATCTTCTTGCGCGGGCAATGGCGCCGCGCGTTGGTGCTGTGGCGGGCGCCGAACCACGGGCCCTTGCTGCTGCTCGATGCCAACGAAGCCCGACATTGGGCCGTGCGCGGCGCTGCCATCGAACGCCTCGCTGCTGAAGGCCTCGCTCGCGTGTTCTCGCCACGTTCGCTGGTTGGAGATGCCAGCGGGCGTGTCGGTCACGTGGCCCGCGATCCTGGCCCCACGCTGTTCGGATGACTCAACCGCCACTGCGCCAGGGCAACGTCAAGCAGTGACCAGCGCAGCAGCGCGAACTACCCACGCGGCATGGCGGATCCGCAACTAAGGACTCGATGCCCAGCCGCGAAGCGTCAGCGCCACGTCGTCGAGGCCCTGCCCCGACAGCGCCGAAAACAGCGTCACGCCGATGTCGGAGTGCTCGGTCGCCACCTCGGCGAGCACTTGCTGCGCGGTGGTCAAAGACCGTTGCGCGTCGCGCCGGTTGATCTTGTCGGCCTTGGTCAACAGCGCCAGCAACTTGACGTCGCCACTGGCCACGCGCGGCCACACATATCCGAGCAACTGGCGGTCGAGCGCGGTGAAACCATGGCGCGCATCGACCAACATCACCAGGCCAGCCAGGCTGCGGCGTTCGACCAGGTAGTCGGCCACCACGGCCTGCCACCGCTGCTTGGACGCGCGCTCGACGGCGGCGTAGCCATAGCCGGGCAGATCGACCCAGATCGCGTCGGGCGCATCGGCCGGGCCGACGTTGAACAAGTTGATGTGCTGCGTGCGTCCTGGCGTCTTCGATGCAAACGCCAGGCGCTTGTGGTGTGCCAGCGCGTTGATCGCGGTCGACTTGCCGGCGTTGCTGCGGCCGACGAATGCAATCTCGGGCAAGCCCGGTTCTGGCAACTGGTTCACTCGGCTCGCGGTGACGAGAAAGCGGGCCGAGTGTGCCCAGGCGAGCGCGGCCTGGGCCGCCGGACCCATCAGCGAATCGGGCTGTGTCATGGGTCATTGTAAAATTCGCGGGTTTGTTTGCCCCCACGCTCCTCAAGGTTGACCGAATGAAGTCGCCCATCGCTCTGTTGCTGGCCGCCTTGTTGGCGTTGCCGGTCGCCGCCGCCGAATCCAACGCGCCGGCCAAACCCGATCTGGCCAAGGGGCAGACTCTGTCCACTCAGGTGTGCGGCGCATGCCACACGGCCGACGGTTCGCGCGGCAGTCCGGCCAATCCGATCATCGCGGGCCAACACCCCGAATACCTGGCCAAGCAACTGGACGAGTTCAAGTCCGGCAAGCGCGGCAACCCGGTGATGAAAGGCTTCGCGAGCACACTGTCCGACGACGACATGCGCGACGTGGCAGCGTTCTATGCCGGCAAGCAGGCCAAGCCCGGCTTTGCCAAGAACAAAGACTTGTACGCGCTGGGTCAAAAGATCTACCGCGGCGGCATCGGCGACAAGCAGGTACCGGCCTGCGCCGGCTGCCACAGCCCGACCGGCTCCGGCATCCCGGCGCAGTACCCGCGCATCGGCGGCCAGCACGCCGACTACACCGAGCTGCAACTCAATAGCTTTCGCTCCGGCCAGCGGGCCAACAGCCCGCCAATGGCCGCGATCGCCGCCCGTTTGAGCGACCGCGAAATCAAGGCCGTGTCCGACTACATCGCCGGCTTGCACTGACCCGCATCCGGCGGGCCAATTTCATGATCGTGCCGCGGGCAGCGGCGGATTTCGTCGCATCGCGGCGGCGCGCGCACTATATTGCCGGCATGCCCTATGTCCGTCGCAACACGCAAGGCGAGGTGGTCAGCCTGCACCGGCACGCCGAAGCAGGCACGTCGGAGTACCTGCCGGACGACCACGCCGACGTGCGCGCCTTCCTGGGTGGTGGCGAACCATCGCCCAGCAGCAGCTCGGAAGGCTTCGCGCGCCTCGACGCCGACTTCGTGCGCGTGCTCGAAGACGTGATCGACACGCTGGTGGCCAAGAACCTGATCAACATCACCGACCTGCCGCCGGAGGCGCAGGCCAAGCTGTTCTCGCGCAAGAGCTTCCGCGAGCGCCGCACACAGCACTCGCTGCGCCTGTTCGGCGACACCGTGGGCTTCGGCAACGTCATCGACGACACGCAATTCGGCGACACGCTCGACTGAGACGTCTCGCGCCCGAAGGCGCTGTGCTGCAGCGGGTTTTCGATCTGGCGTAAGGTTGGCGCCATCTGGCCCGACCCACTGCACACCTCAGGAAACGCCATGCTGCTGCCCAAAGACCGTGGCTTCGTCCACCCCATCGCTTCGGAGATCACGCCGCAGGCCGTGTTCAACACGCGGCGCCGCTGGCTCGCCGGCATGACCGCGCTCGCCGCGCTGGGGCCGAGCATGGCTTGGCCGCAGACCAATAACGCGGCAAGGGGCGCAGCGCTACCAGGCGCGCGCAGCACGGTGCCCGGTGCCATCACGATGGAAAAGCCCACGCCGCAGGCCGACGCCACCAACTACAACAACTACTACGAATTCGGCACCGACAAGAGCGACCCTGCGCAGCATGCGCATACGCTGAAGACGCGGCCGTGGACCGTGAGCATCGAGGGAGAGGTCAAGAAGCCGGGCACATTCGGCATCGACGACCTGCTCAAAATCGCACCGATGGAAGAGCGCGTGTACCGCCTGCGTTGCGTCGAAGGCTGGTCGATGGTGATCCCCTGGGTCGGTTACTCGCTGTCGGAGTTGATCCGCAAGGTCGAGCCCACCGGCAATGCCAAGTACCTGCAGTTCGTGACGCTGGCCGATCGCGCGCAGATGCCGGGGCTCAAGTCATCGGTGCTCGATTGGCCCTACCTCGAGGGCCTGCGCATCGATGAGGCGATGCAGCCGCTGACGCTGCTGACATTCGGCATGTACGGGCAGGTGCTGCCCAACCAGAACGGCGCGCCGCTGCGCTTGGTGGTGCCCTGGAAGTACGGCTTCAAGAGCGGCAAGTCGCTCGTCAAGATCCGCTTCGTCGAACAGCAACCCGCGACCAGCTGGTCGCTCGCGGCGCCGCAGGAATACGGCTTCTACTCCAACGTGAATCCCACGGTGGACCATCCGCGCTGGAGCCAAGCCACCGAGCGCCGCCTCGGCGAGGGCGATCTGTTCGCCAAGAAGCGGCCGACGTTGATGTTCAACGGCTACGAGTCCCAGGTGGGCTCGCTGTATGCGGGCATGGATCTGAAGAAGTGGTTCTGAGCGGCGTAACGCGACCGCGCGTGCAATCGATCGCCCAGCACCGGGCCACCAAGCCGGTGCTGTTCGTCGCGGCGCTGGTGCCGTTCACGCTGCTGGTCATTGGCGTCGTCAACCACTCGCTGGGTGCCAACCCGGCCGAAACGCTGATCCGCTCGCTGGGCGACTGGACGCTGCGCTTCCTGTGCTTGACGCTGGCCATCACGCCGCTGCGGCAGTGGACGGGCCTGTCGGCACTGGCGAGGCTGCGCCGCATGCTGGGCCTGTTCACCGCGTTCTACGCCACGCTGCACTTTTCGGCGTACGCCATATTCGACATGGGTCTGGTGTGGCCCGACATCGTGCGCGACGTCGCCAAGCGGCCGTTCATCCTGGTGGGCACGACGGCCTTTGCGCTGATGCTGCCGCTGGCAGCCACCTCGTTCAACCGCGCCATCAAGTGGCTCGGCGCGGCGCGCTGGCAGCGGCTGCATCGCGTCGTCTACGGCATCGCGCTGCTGGCGATCCTGCACTTCTTCTGGATGCGCGCGGGCAAGCGCAACTTCGGCGAGGTGGCGGTGTATGCAGCGATCGTTGCGCTGCTGCTGGGCTGGCGGCTCTACAAGGCAACGCGCGGCGCCCGCTACTTCATGAAACTCGGCAGCCACAGCGCCAAGGGCTGAAACTCCAGCACCACGGCCAGGCCGATGCACAGCGCACCGCAGAAGATCCACACGCCGCGAAAGATCTGCCGCAGCGGCACGCCCTTGAGCAGCGAGTTCAGCACGAACAGATTCATGCCCACCGGCGGCGAGATCAAGCCGATCTGCACCACCAGCACGATCAGCACGCCGAACCACACCGGGTCGAAGCCGAGCTGCGTGACGATCGGAAAGAACACCGGAATCGTCAGCAGCACCATCGACAGCTCTTCCATGATGGTGCCCAGCAGCACGTAGATCACCATCATCGCGCCCACCACCGCCAGCGGCGACAGGCCCATGTGGGTGATCCAGGTCTTCAGGTCGCCCGGCATCGACGTGAAGTTGATGAAGCCGGAGAACATCATCGCGGCGATCAGGATCGTGAACAGCATCGCCGTGGTGCGAGCGCTTTCCACCAGCACCTCGCGCAGCATGCGCCAGGTCAGCGCGCGGCGCGCGAGCGCGAAGAAGAAGGCACCCGACGCGCCGATGCCGGCACCCTCGGTGGCCGTGAAGATGCCGCCGTAGATGCCACCCAGCACCACCACCACCAGCAACGCCACGCCCCAGATGTCCGCGTAGCGCCTTCAGGCGCTGGCGCCAGGTGCTGCGCTCGCCGGCAGGCCCCGCCTGCGGATCGCGCGCGGTGACGATGGCCACCGCCCCCATCATCAGCGCGGCGCAAAACAACCCCGGCAACACGCCAGCCGCAAACAGCTTGCCGATGTGCGTTTCGGTGACGATGCCGTAGATCACCATGATCGTCGACGGCGGGATCATGATGCCCAGCGTGCCGCCGGCGGCGATGACGCCAGTGGACAGGTAGTCGGCATAGCCGAGCTTCTTCATCGACGGGTACGCCACCTTGCTCATCGTGGCCGCGGTGGCGATCGACGAGCCGCAGATGGCGCCGAACCCGGCGCAGGCCAGGACGGTGGCGTGCGCCAGCCCGCCACGAACGTGCCCGATCAACGAATACGCCGGCGGAACAACTCGTGCGCGAGGCCCGCGCGCGCGACGAAGTTGCCCATCAGGATGAACAGCGGCACCACGCGACAGCGTGTAGGCGAAGCCGGTTTCGTAGACCACCTGGGCGGCCGCGGCCGCGGTCGGCGTCCCAGCCGCGCAGCAGGCCGAGGCCGATGAAGCCGACGACACCCATCGCGAAGGCCAGCGGCACGCGCAGCAGCGCCAGCACGAAGACGCCGCCGAAGCCGAGCAGGGCCGCGGTCACGAGCGACCCTTCAGCCTCGACACCGACGTGGTGATGCGCCACCGGCTTGAGCATCAGCATCAGGTGCACCAGCGCCGTCAGCGCGCACAGCACGCTCATGCCGTAGACGAACGGCGCGATCGACAGCTTCAGCTGCGCGGTGGTCTCGCCGTCGCCGGCGCGCTGCCGGCCATGGTCCACATCACCCACGCCAGGCCGAGCAGGCCGCGGCGCAGCAGCAGGTCGACCAGCACGTCTTCTGCGCGCGCACGCGCGGCGGCAGCCATGGTCGAGCGAGTCGAACACCACGTGCTCGCCGCGCAGGCGAGACCAGCGGCAAGCCGGCGAAGATCACCACCACCATCAGCAGCTCGGTCAGCTCGAGCGAGCCGGGCACCGAGCTGGCCGAGTGCCTTGCGGCCGCGCGACGTCGATCAGCGTCAGCATCATGATGGCGAACAGTGCCAGCGCGGCCAGGCTGCCGCACAGCCATCTCCAGTACGCGTCGTCAGCGCCTTCGTCGTGCCGGAGGACGCGGCACGCGCGTCACGGAGTGCCGCGTCGGCGATCGTGCAGAGCTACTTCTCGAGCTTGGCGATTTCGGCGCGGAAGTCGGCCAGCACCTTCTTCGGGTCCTTCATCCCCTTGGCCTCGGCGTCCTTGACCCAGTCTGTCCTCGAGCGGCGCGGTCCTGGCCTTGACCGTCGTTGACGAACGTCGCGTCGGCCTTGGTGAACTGCACGCCGTTGGCCTGCATGCAGCGCGATGCCGCGGCGATCGACCTTGTCCCATGCGCGGCCGACCATGCGCGCGGGGAACTCGCCCGATATCTCGTCGATCGCTTTCTTGACGTCGGGCGGCAGCGAGTCGTACTTGGCCTGGTTCATCACGAATACGAAGCTGGTGTTGTACAGGCCGCCGGGGAACGTGGTGGCGTAGCGGATGATCTTCTCGATCTTGAAGCTCTCGGCCGACTCCGCCGGGAACAAGCGTGCCGTCCATCACGCCGGTGGACAGCAGTTCGTAGCTCTCGGGCGCGGGCTTGAGCGTGACGTTCATGCCGAGCGCCTTGGAGATCTCGTTGACCATGCCGCCGCCGACGCGGAACTTCAGGCCCGACAGGTCCTCGACCTTGGTGATCGGCCGCTTGGTGTTGAACACGATGCCCGGGCCGTGCGTGAACACCGCCAACACCTTGACACCCTTGTGCTCCTCGGCGATCGCCGGGTACTTGGCGTACATGCGCTGGAAGGCGACCGACACTGTCTCCGATGAGTTGCCGAGGAACGGAAACTCGGCCAGTTGCGGCGTTACGAAGCGGCTGGGCGTATAGCCATGCACCGCGAACGAGATGTCGGCCAGCCCGCTGCGCACGGCGTCGAACGTCCCCGGCGGCGCCGCCACGGCGCGCGGCAAGGTGTTGCACTTGATCTTGCCCGGCACCTTTTGCTCGAGCATCGCGCACCACTCGGCCTGCGTGGTGGTCAGCGCATGCGCGGGCGGCACCCACGAAGACAGCGCCAGAATGGTCTGCGCAGCGGCCGGCGCGAGCCCTGCCATCGGCAGCGCCAGGCACACGAAAGCGCGCGCCGCGCGGGTGGCGAACAAGGGCATGGCAGCCTCCTGGTTGAAACGGCGCGATTGTCACCGACCGACCTGCGTCGGCCCATTGCAGAAAACGCGGGGGCGGCCGCAGTGCCCTCGCCTGCGCGTTGATGCGAGTCAAGCCATGGAACCCCTTGTTCGCGGTGCCGTTGCAACGCGACCCCATGAACAGGGCTCGCCCTGCCACGACGCGCCGTCCTAGCATGCCGGCATTGCTGCCCGCCGCGCGGGTCTCATCGAGGGAGACGCATTTGATCGCCACGCACGAAGAGGGCACGCCCGCGCAAACCGAACCGCAAGGCGCTGCCGCGGGATCGCCGTACAGCCCCGAGCGGGCCGCGCTCGAGATGGCGGTGCGCCGCCTCGACGAGGCCGAACGCGACCGCCAACCCGCCGCGATGAGCGAGGCGCTGGCCGGCATCGCGCGCTGCTACCGCTCGCTGTCGGCCTACGCGCACGCGATGGATTTCATGCACCAGGCGCTGCGCTGGTCGTACGCCCTGGGCGGCGTCGATCAGCGGGTGGAGTTGCTGTGCGAACTGGCCGAACTGTCGTGCTCAGCCGCTGACGACGCCCTCGGCCGCGACGACGACGGGCGCCAGGCGCGCAACGCGCGTGACCTCGCACGCGACATGGCGTTCGAGGCGGCGCGCGTGTCGACGCACGCGTCCGACGCCCACTGGGAGATCAAGGTCCTGCTGCGCGCCAGCGACGTGCTCGACCGTTGCGGCGACCACGACGACGCGGTCACGCTGCAGACCCGCGCGATGGAGCTGATGGTGCGCCATCCCGAGGTCAGCGACGCGATGATCGACAGCGACCGCAGCGCGCTCGACCGGCGTGCGACGTAGACGCGGCTGCGCCGCACGGCGGCAAACTCGGCCCGCTAGGTCGAGCCTGCCACGGCGCGCTCAGGGACGCCGCGCCTGAGCACCGGTGCCAGCGCGCGACCCGTGTGGGTGTCGCGCGCCACCAGCGTCTCGGGCGTGCACGCGGCCACCACGCGGCCACCGGCCGCGCCGCCCTCGGGGCCGAGGTCGATCACCCAATCGGCCTCGGCGATCACATCGAGATCGTGTTCGATCACCAGCACGCTGTGGCCGCCGTCGACCAGCCGGTGCAGCACGCGGATCAACCGCTCCACGTCGGCCATGTGCAGGCCGACGGTCGGTTCGTCGAGCACGTAGAGCGTGGACGGCGGCTTCTGGCCGCGCCGCGTCACGTCGTCGCGCACCTTGGACAGCTCGGTGACCAGCTTGATGCGTTGCGCCTCGCCACCCGACAACGTGGGCGATGGCTGGCCCAACGTGAGGTAACCCAGGCCCACGTCCTTCAGCAGCTGCAGCGGATGCGCGATCGACGGCATCGACGCGAAGAAGTCCACCGCCTCGTCGACCTCCATGCGCAACACGTCGCCGACGCTCTTGCCGCGCCAGGTGACCGCCAGCGTCTCGGGGTTGAAGCGCGCGCCGTGGCATTGATCGCACGGCACCTTCACGTCGGGCAGGAAGCTCATCTCGATGGTGCGCAGGCCCTGGCCTTCGCAGCCTGGACAACGGCCATCGCCGGTGTTGAATGAAAAACGCGCGGCCGCATAGCCGCGCGCCTTGGCCTCGAGCGTTTCGGTGAACAGCTTGCGGATGGTGTCCCAGAAGCCGATGTAGGTGGCCGGGCACGATCGAGGCGTCTTGCCGATCGGCGTCTGGTCGACCTCGAGCACGCGGTCGATCGACTGCCAGCCTTCGAGCTCGCGGCAGCCCGCCAGCTGCGGCAGCTTGCCGCGCACGCCGACCATGCCTTGCAGATTCGACAGCAGCACGTCGCGCGCCAGCGTGCTCTTGCCCGAGCCCGACACGCCGGTCACCGCGACCAGGCGCTGCAACGGCACGTTGATGTCGATGTCGCACAGGTTGTGCAGCGAGGCGCCGCGCAGGCGCAGCGCCGGCTTGGCGCCGTGCACCTCGCGCCGCACTTGCAGCGGATGCACCAGCGGCCGCGCCAGAAAACGGCCGGTCACCGACTCGGGGTTGGCCGACACCGCCGACACGCTGCCCTGCGCCACCAGCCGACCACCGCGGCGCCCGGCACCCGGGCCGATGTCGATGATGTGGTCGGCGCGGCGGATCGTCTCTTCGTCGTGCTCGACCACCACCAGCGTGTTGCCCTTGTCGCCCAGGCGCGCCAAGCGCCTCGAGCAGGATGCGGTTGTCGCGCGGGTGCAGGCCGATGGTGGGCTCATCGAGCACGTAGCACACGCCCTGCAGGTTGCTGCCCAGTTGCGCGGCCAGACGGATGCGCTGCGCCTCGCCGCCCGACAGCGTGGGGGCGGCGCGATCGAGCGTCAGGTAACCGAGCCCCACTTCTTCGAGGAACTGCAGGCGGCTGCGGATCTCGACCACCACGTCGCGCGCGATGTCGGCGTCGCGGCCGGCCAACGTGAGCGCATCGATCCAGCGGCGCACGTCGGACACCGACCACTGCGCGACTTCGGTGATCGGCCGCGCATCGAAGGTGATCGCACGCGACACCGGATTCAACCGTGTGCCGCCGCAATCGCTGCAGTTCTGTTCGCCGACGCCCTCGACCTCGGGCTCTTCGGACGGAAAGTTCTGCTCGCGCCCGCGATCGTCGTCGGCGCGCACCGAGTCGTCGTAGGCCTTGCGCTGCTCTCGCGTCAACGCCAGGCCGGTGCCGACGCAGGTGGTGCACCAGCCGTGCTTGCTGTTGTACGAAAACATGCGCGGGTCGGGCTCGGGGTAGCTGGTGCCGCACACCGGGCACGCGCGCTTGGTGGAGAACACCTTCACCGCGCCGATGCCCGAGCCGTTGGCGCCGTCGTCGATCGCCGCCGCCAGCCCGTCGAGCGGCGCCAGCAGATGCAGCACGCCCTTGCCGGCTTCGAGCGCGCGGGCCAGCAGGGAGCGCAGCTCGTCTTCGTGTTCGGGCGCGACCACCAGATCGCCCACCGGCAGTTCCAGCGTGTGTTCCTTGAAGCGGTCGAGCCGCGGCCACGGATCGACCGTGACGAAGGCGCCGTCGACCCGCAGATGGCTGTGGCCGCGCGCCTTGGCCCACTTGGCGAGATCGGTGTAGACGCCCTTGCGCGCCACCACCAGCGGCGCCAGCAGGCCGACGTGCTGGCCGCGGTGATCGCGCAGCAGTTGCGCGGCGATGCTGTCCACGCTCTGCGGCCGCACCTCGGCGCCGTCGTGAATGCAACGCTGCAAACCGAGCTTCACCCACAGCAGACGCAGGAAGTGCCACACCTCGGTGGTGGTGGCCACCGTGCTCTTGCGGCCGCCGCGCGACAGGCGCTGCTCGATCGCCACCGTCGGCGGGATGCCGAACACCGCGTCGACCTCGGGCCGGCCCGCCGGCTGCACGATGCTGCGCGCGTAGGCGTTCAGCGATTCGAGGTAACGCCGCTGGCCTTCGTTGAACAGGATGTCGAACGCCAGCGTGCTCTTGCCCGAGCCCGACACGCCGGTGACGACGTTGAACTTGCCGCGCGGCACGTCGACGTTCATCGCCTTCAGGTTGTGCTCGCGCGCGTTGACGATGCGGATCACGTTGTCGCCCTGGCGCGCCACGTCGCGCTGTGCGCGCACCAGCGTCTGCAACGGCACGCCCTCGCGCGCAACGTGTTCGCCAAGGCCCAGCGTCTGCTCGTACTCGCGCAACGCGCGGCCGGTGTGCGAACTGCCGTGCGCCTTCAGATCTTCCGGCGTGCCGGTGGCCACCAGCTCGCCGCCGGCGTCGCCGCCTTCCGGGCCGAGGTCGATCACCCAGTCGGCGTTGCGGATCACGTCGAGGTTGTGCTCGATCACGATCAGCGAATGGCCGCCTTCGAGCAGCTTGCGCAACGCGCGCATCAGCTTGGCGATGTCGTCGAAGTGCAGGCCGGTGGTCGGTTCGTCGAACAGGAACAGCGTGCCCTTCTTGGCCGCCGGCTGCTGCGGCGCGCCCGTCGGCCTCGGCGAGAAAGCCCGCCAGCTTCAGGCGCTGCGCCTCGCCGCCCGACAGCGTGGGCACCGGTTGACCGAGCCGCACGTAGTCGAGCCCGACGTCGACGATCGGCTGCAATCGCGCGATCACCTCGCGGTCGCCGCGGAACAACTCGCAGGCCTCGGCCACCGTGAGGTCGAGCACGTCGGCCACCGAAAGTTGCCGCGCGCCGCGCACGATGCGCACTTCGAGGATCTCGGCGCGGTAGCGGCGGCCGTCGCAATCGGGGCAGCGCAGGTACACGTCGGACAGGAACTGCATCTCGACGTGCTCGAAGCCGGAGCCGCCGCAGGTTGCGCAGCGTCCATCGCCGGCATTGAAGCTGAACATGCCCGGGCCGTAGCGGCGCTCGATCGCCAGCGGCGCGCTGGCAAACAGCTTGCGCATCTCGTCGAACGCGCCGACGTAGCTGGCCGGGTTGCTGCGCGCGGTCTTGCCGATCGGCGACTGGTCGACGAAGGTCGCATGGGCCAGCCAGTCGGCACCGAGCAATCGATCGTGCTCGCCGGGCGACTCGGTGGCCTTGCCGAAGTGGCGCAGCAGCGCGGGCACCAGCACGTCCTGCACCAACGTGCTCTTGCCCGAGCCCGAGACGCCGGTCACCACCGTCAGCCGCTGCAGCGGGAACGAGACGTCGAGGTTCTTCAGGTTGTGCTCGCGCGCGCCTTCGAGCACCAGCTTGGGCGTCGCTTCGCTGACGTAGCGCCGGATGCCGATGCCCACGTGCTTGCGTGCGCCGAGGTAGGCGCCGGTCAGCGTGTCGGCGCGCCGTGCGGCATCGGGCGTGCCGTCGAACACGATGCGCCCGCCCATCGCGCCGGGGCCCGGCCCCATGTCGATCAAGCGATCGGCGGCCAGCATCACCGCCGGGTCGTGCTCGACCACCACCAGCGTGTTGCCGGCGTCGCGCAGCCGATGCATCGCCTCGACGATGCGGCCCATGTCGCGCGGATGCAGGCCGATGCTCGGCTCGTCGAGCACGAACAGCGTGTTGACCAGCGAGGTGCCGAGCGCGGTGGTCAGGTTGATGCGCTGCACCTCGCCGCCGGACAGCGTGCGGCTTTGTCGATCCAGCGTGAGGTAGCCCAGGCCGACGTCGCACAGGTACTTCAGCCGCGTGCGGATCTCGCCCAACAGCAGTTTCAGGCCTCGTCGAGCATGCTCGATTCGGGCGTCAGCGAATCGAAGAAACGCCGCAGCCGCTGCGATCGGCAGCAGCATCAGGTCGTGCAGCGTGAGGCCGGGCAAGGCTTGCAATTGCTCCGGCGCCCACGACACACCGGCCGGCATGAAACGTCGCGACGAATCGAGCACCGCATCGGCGTCTTCTTTCGACCCCACGCGCCACAGCAACGCATCGAGCTTCAGGCGCGCGCCGTTGCACACCGTGCACGGCGTGTAGCTGCGATACTTCGACAAGAGCACGCGGATGTGCATCTTGTAGGCCTTGCTCTCCAGGTAGCCGAAGAAGCGCCGCACGCCGTACCACTGCTGGTTCCACTTGCCCTTCCACAGCGGCGAGCCTTCGATCACCCAATGGCGCTGCGCATCGGTGAGCTGGCTCCATGCGGTGTCGCGCGGGATGCCTTCGGTGCCCGCGTGATTGAGCAGGTCGTCCTGGCACTCCTTCCACGCCGGCGTCTGCAGCGGCTTGATGGCGCCGCTGCGCAAGGTCTTGCGGTGGTCGGGAATCACCAGGCCCCAGTCGACGCCGATCACGCGGCCGAAGCCGCGGCAGGTGTCGCACGCGCCGTAGGCCGAGTTGAACGAGAACAGCGCCGGCTGCGGATCGGGATAGCGGATGTCGCTCTCGGGGCAATGCAACCCGGTGGAGTAGCGCCACAGTTCGGCGGCGGCATCGTCGCGCAGCACGTACACATTGACGCGGCCGCCGCCGCGCTTGAGCGCGAGCTCGATCGCCTCGACCACGCGCACCCGCTCGGCGCCGACGATGCGCAAGCGGTCGGCCACCACGTCGAGCACCTTCTTGTGCCTCGACCACCGCTCGGCCTGCACGCGCGTGAAGCCGCTGGCCGACAGCCACTGCTCGACCTCGGCCGGCTGCACGTTCTCGGGCAACTGCACCGGAACGTGATCGCCAGCCGTGGATCGCCGCCTGCGTGCGCGCGATCGACCAGGTCGGCGTGGATCGAATCGGCGCTGTCGTGCCGCACCGGCAACGCGGTCTTCTTGTCGAACAACTGGCCGGCGCGAGCGAACAGCAATTTCAGGTGGTCGTTCAGCTCGGTCATCGTGCCGACCGTCGAGCGCGACGTGCGCACCGGATTGGTCTGGTCGATCGCGATCGCCGGCGGCACGCCGTCGACGCGGTCGACCGCCGGGCGGTCCATGCGATCGAGAAACTGCCGCGCGTAGGCGCTGAAGGTCTCGACGTAGCGCCGTTGCCCTTCGGCGTACAGCGTGTCGAACACCAGGCTCGACTTGCCCGACCCCGACGGCCCGGTGACCACCGTCATCTCGCCGGTGCGCAGGTCGAGGTCGAGGTTCTTCAGATTGTGCTGGCGCGCGCCGCGAATGCGGATGACGCCGGTGTTCGGGGAAGGGGCTCTGGGCATGGGGCCGAACATTCTAAGGAGTGCGCGCACGGTGCGTGCATGACCGCACAGATATCCATGGGTGCGCATGCTGACGCGCCACGCCACCAACTGTAACCCGCGGCGAATTTTTCACGACGCTCGACTGCAACGGTAACGGCCAGGGATGCGTGAGCGCTTCTCACGCGTCCGACGCTCGCATACGGTGGGTGCATGACATGATCGTGCACATCACCCTGTCTCGTTTCTTTTTCGAGCCCATGTCCGAACACTCAGGCCAGCAACCGTTCAAGCCGTCGGGGCTGATCGAGTTCGAGATCACCGACGTCCAAGATGCGCGCAAAGAGGCCGAAAAGCCCGGCGCCATTGCCGCGTTGGAAAAACTGCTGCCGGGTTATTGGGAGGAGCAGCGCCGCCCGCTCACGCCGTCAGACCGCGCCCTCACCGGCAAGGCCATCGACTGGCTGATGGCGCTGCCCGCGATCGCGCGTCCGAAGGCATTGAGCGAGCAGTACCCGCGCATCGCGAACCACCTGGCCGAGCATTGGAGCGATCTCGCGTGCGCGCAACTCGCGATGATGCGGCTGCTGGCCGACGAGCGTGGTGGCCGCAAGGGCTTCTCGCTGCAGATCGAGCAGGAGATTGGTCGCCTGGCCGCTCACGTGCAGGCGCTGCTCGAAAACGCGCCCACCGAACCCGCTGCGCTGTAGCGCCCCGGGCCCATCGGGCCTTCGCGTAATCCCCTACTCGAAAAGCGAATCCGCTGCGCGGATGCTCGCGTATCGCGACTGCGTATACCCGCCCTGCGGCGCGATGCCGTCGCCTGCCCGCCGGGTGGGCCGATTGACACGAGCCCCGGGTTCACCGGGCGTCCCAAAGGAGCGTGCATGAAGAGCTGGATTGGTTGTCTCACCTTGATCGCCGCCGCCTCCGGTGCGATGGCCGCCGATGCGGGCGCAGGCAAGGCAAAGGTCGAGGCCGTGTGCTCGGCATGCCACGGCCTCAACGGCGTCAGCGTGGCCGACGCGATTCCCAACCTGGCTGGCCAGAAGGTGGCGTACCTCGAAGCCCAACTGAAGGCGCTGAAAGACGGCTCGCGCAAGCACCACGTGATGGGCCCGATCGCGGCGCAACTGAGCGCCGACGACATCGGCAACGTGGCGGCCTACTTTGCCTCGCTGCCTGGTGTCAGCGCGAGCACGGCGAAGTCGGAATTCCTGCCCAACCTCGCAAAGAGTGGCGTGACGTTCCCCGAAAACTACAAGAGCACCTTCGTCAAGTACCACACCATCAACTTCCCGGCCACTCGCCAGGTGCGCTACTACTACGCCAACCCGGTAGCGCTGCAGGCCGCCAAGGACGGTAAGGACCTGCCCAACGGCGCTTTTCTGTTCGCCGAGGTCTATTCAGCCAAGCTCGATGCCGACAACAAGCCGATCACCGGCGCCGACGGCTTCTTCGTCGCCGACAAGCTGACTGTCTACACCGCGATGGCACGCGACGCCGGTTGGGGCAAGGACATCCCCGACATGCTGCGCAACGAGGAGTGGAACTACGCGGTGTTCACCCTCGACAAGCAGCAGCGCCCGGGCGTCAACCAGGCCGAGTGCCTGGCCTGCCACAAGCCGCTGGACAAGACGAGCTACACCTTCACGCTGAGCCAGCTGACCAGCGTGGCCAAGGCGCGCTGAGCGCGTCGGCAGCGCCAGCTCAAGCGCCCGTGCCGCGAGGCAGGTGAATCGTCACCTCGGTGCCCTCGCCCGGTTGGCTGCGCACGGTCACTTCGCCACGATGCAATTCGACGATGCGCTTGACGATCGCCAGGCCCAGCCCCTTGCCGCCGCCGCCGTCGGCGTCGCCGCGCGCGCCCGCCCCGGTGTACAGACGGTCGAACAGGTGCTCAAGATCGAGGGCCGCGATGCCACTGCCGTTGTCGGACACCCGCACGCAAGCGTGACCATCGGCCGCGTGCGCGCGCAGCGTCACGCGCCCGCCGGCGCTGGTGTGCTTCAGCGCGTTGTCCACCAGGTTGGCCACTGCGCGCTCGAACAGCTCGATGTCGACCGCGGCGACAACCGGGGTGGGTGTCGCACTGTCGTTGCGCAATGCCACGCCCTGCTGCGCGGCCCGATCGGCGAAACGCATCACGATGTCGTCGAGCATCTCGCTCAGATTCACCGTCATCGGCTGCAGCTTGAATTCGGGCTCGTCCAGCAGCGCCAGGTCGCCCAGCGAACGCACCAGCTGCGCGGCGTTGCGCGTGTTGCGCAGCGCCACCTCGAGCATCGCGCGGTCGTCGGCGCGCGCCGCGTCGGCACCCCAGCGGCGCTCGAGCGTCTCCAGGCACGCGACGGTTGCGGTGAGCGGCGAGCGCAGGTCGTGCGACAGGTTGCTGACGCTCTCGCGGCGAAACTGGTCGAGCCGCCGCAATGCATCCCACTGCGAACGCAGCCGCGTCAGCATCGCGTGAAAGCCTGCGCGCAGCTGCGCGAACTCGTCGCCCGCACGCGCAGGTGCGGCACCGGTGTCGCTGTCCACCACCGTGGCGCCTTCGAACCCCTCGCGTTGCGCGTGGGCGACCGCGTCGCTCAGGTCGCGCAGCGGCCGCGTGACGGTGGCCACGATCCACGCCGCGCACACGGTCATCAGCACGATCAGCGCGGCCAAACCCGCCAGCGAAGTGCCCATCAGGCTGCTGCGATAGACCTCGGCTTGGCCGACGTTCAGGCTCGGCGGCTGACACACCAGGTACAGATAGCCTGCAGTCTCGGCGTCGGGGCGGATCACCGTGCGCCGCAGCGGCCGCGCGGCAATCACCGCGTCGAGGTTCATGTGCTCGGGGTCGTCGCCCATCACGTAAGCGGCACGCCGCCGGTCGCCGGCGACCGCCACGGCCTGCCGCACGGGATCCAACCGCACCTTGAATCCCGGCGTCGGCTGCATGCTGCCGCTGGCAGCCAGCACGTTGCCCTGCGCGTCGAGCAGGTACAACTGCGAATCGGGCTCGAACAGCAGCAGGTTGCGCAGGAAGCCGGTGAAGCCGTCGGCGTCGCGCGCCTGCAGGTCCAGCAGGTCGGGGTGCAACGCCACCACGCGGCCGATGAAGGCATTGGCGCGCTCGTACACGCTCTCGTGCTCGAAGCGCTGGAAAGCCATCGCCACCGTGACCAGCACGCCGAGCGCGGTGCACACGCCGATGACGAAGATCGTCAGCGCCAGCCGCAGGCGGACGGTCATCGACGCCTCCACAGGCGCACGCGGCGAAGAGGCGGTGCGGCCGCGGGCCCAGCCGGGCGGCGGTTCATGTCGGCGCGTCGCGCATCTTGTAGCCGGCGCCGCGCACGGTAAGGATGATGGTCGGACGCATCGGGTCGGTTTCGAGCTTGGAGCGCAGGCGGTTGATGTGCGTGGTCACCGTATGCTCGTAGCCCTCGTGCGAATAGCCCCACACCGCATCGAGCAGTTGCGCGCGCGCGAACACGTGGCCCGGATGCTGCGCGAAGTACAGCAGCAGGTCGAACTCCAGCGCCGTCAATTCCACCGCCTGCCCGCGCACGCGCACTTCGCGGCGCGACACCAGGATCTCGATCTCGCCGTTGCGCAGCGTGCTGCCCGCGCCCTGCGACTGGTTTTGCGCCTGGCGCATCAGGTCGGCGCGGCGCAGCAGCGCCTTCACCCGCGCCAGCAGCTCGGCCATCGAGAACGGCTTGGTCAGGTAGTCGTCGGCGCCGAGCTCCAGGCCCAGCACGCGGTCGAGCTCCGTCGACTTGGCGGTCAGCATCAGGATCGGCATCGCGCGGCCTTTGGCGCGCAGCGCCTTGCAGACCTCCAGCCCGTCCAGGCCCGGCATCATCAGGTCGAGGATCAGCAGGTCGCTGCTATGGTCGCTCTGGCTCGCCAACGCCGCGCGGCCATCGGCCACCGGCGTCACGTCGTACCCGGCGTGGCGCAGGTTCAGCGCGATCAGGTCGCGGATGTCGGCCTGGTCTTCGGCAACGAGGATTTCTGCACCCATCACGGCTTCCATGCACGGACTGTCGCCCCGTTGTGGCGCGTTCTTACATCGATGTTATCTGCCCGTGAGGATTGGTGAGCTTCATGCGAGGGCGCGCCGCGACAGTGGCGTCACCGCAGCACGACAAACCGAGCCCCGCATGAACCCCTTCGCCACGCCCACCAGCCAGCCCGCGCCGATCGCCCTCGGCTGGAGCGACCTCACCGAGCATCGCGCCTTCCTCGTGCGCTACGCGCAGCGCCGCCTGCAAGACCCGGCGCTGGCCGAAGACCTGGTGCACGATGTGTTCGAGGCGGTGATCACCGGCCGCGCGAGCTTCGGCGGCCGCTCGGCGCCGCGCAGCTGGCTGGTGGCGATCCTGCGTCACAAAATCGTCGACCTGGTGCGCGAGCGCACGGGCCACGACAGCCTGGACACCTGCGACGCCGACGACGAGTGCTCGCTGCCGTGCCCGCAACCGCGGCCCGACGAAGTGGCCGAGCAGCGCGAGTTGCTGTCGGTGCACGCTGGCGCGCATCGCCACACTGCCCGCGGGCCTGCGCGACGCGATGCAGTTGCGCGTGCTGCGCGATCAGACCAGCGACGCGGTCTGCCGCCTGCTCGGCATCACCGAACAGAATCTGTTCGTGCGCATGCATCGCGCCCGCGCGGCGCTGATGGCCAGCTGAGATCGCCGCGCCGGCGCGCCTCAAGAGCTGCGCCCGGCGCGAGAGCCTGCGGCCACACCGGGCTCCCGACTTGAGCACAATCAATGCTTTCAGGACATCGCCATTGTCCAATGTCGAGCATGCGATCTGCCGGCACCTGTCCACGCGCATCGCGGTCGGCGCGAGCGGGCCGCGCGCTGCGCGTGGTGTTGTTGAGTCTGTCGCTGATCGCCAATTTCGCACACGGCACCGAGCGCGGCACATCGGCCACCGGCGTGGCCTACGCATCGGGTGGCGCGAGCGATGAAGAGCTGGAAGCCCTGCGAGCCGAGCGGCTGAAGTACAGCTTCTGGCTGACCACCGCCGCGCGGCGCAGCGGTGCATACCTGGCGGGTGTGCGCGTTCGCATCAACGAGGCCGACGGCGGCCAGCGTGTGCTGGAGCAGGTGATGGCCGGGCCGTGGCTGTTCGCCGACCTGCCGCTGGGTCGCTACGAAATCGAAGCCATCCTGCTCGACGAGCGCACGGGCCGCCTGGAGATCCAGCGCGGGATGACCACCATCCACCCCGGCGACCACCACCAGATGCTGCTGTACTTCAGCACCGGCGACGAAGTGGCCGATGACCGCAGCCCGCTGCCTGGCAGTCCGCACGACGGCCCCAAGAAATAGCGCCCGTCGTTTCACCGCACCAGCTCGAACTTCTGCGCGCGGCGCCCGAAGCCGACTTCCGACGTGTAGAGGTTGCCCTGTGCGTCGATCGCCAGGTTGTGGATCCACTTGAACTCGCCGGCCATGTGGCCGGTGCGCCCGAAGCTGCCCACCACTTGGCCGTCGTCGCGGCGCAGGATGTAGATGCGGCCGTTGGCACCGTCGGCGACGAAGAGATGAGCTTGCGCCGCATCCTGCGACAGCACCATGTCCCACACCGAGCCGTTGGCCAGCGTCTGCACCTCGACGCGAAACTCGCTCTTGAAGCGGTCCTTGCTTGTCGAACACCTGGATGCGGTTGTTGACGCGGTCGCACACGTACACCAGGCCGTCGTTGGCGATGCGCACGCAATGCACCGGGTTGCCGAACTGCCGTGACAGTGGCTTGGCCGGGTCGTAGGGCGCTTGTGTGTCGTCGTTCGGCACCTCGCCATACGCGCCCCAGTGGCGCTTGTAGGCGCCGCTCTTGGCGTCGAACACCACCACCCGCCGGTTGCCGTAGCCGTCGGCCACGTACAGCTCGCCCGCTGCGGCATCGAGCGTCATGTGTGCGGGGCGGCCGAGCTGCGTGCGGCTGTTGCTGCCTTCGGACTTGCCGGCGCGCCCGATCTGCATCAGGAACCTGCCGTCGGGCGTGAACTTCAGGATCTGGTTGTCTTCGTTGCCGTTGCCGCCGACCCAGACGTTGCCGTCGGGGTCGACATAGATGCCGTGCTCGGTCTTCGGCCAGTCGTAGCCGGAGCCGGGGCCACCCCAGCCGCGCAAGTAGCGCCCCTTCTCGTCGAACTCCACCACCGGCGGCAGCGACTTGCAGCAGCGGTGCGTCACCGGCTTGTTGGTCTTGGGGTCCCACTCGTCGTTGAGCAACGACGCGGGCCGGTGCACCATCCAGACGTGGCCGTTGCGGTTGTCGACCGCGACACCCGCCACTTGGCCGAACACCAGTTGCACGCCGCTGTCCTCGGGCAAGGCTTGCGGCCATGCGGCATCGACTCGATAGACCGGCACGCCGGCAGCCGACCCGGCGTTGGCCGGCGCCGGCGCGCAAGCCGCCAGGGCAGCCGCCAAGCCGACGGCCAGGATCGCTCGAACCATCGCCATCTCCTCGGTGGTGCGCCGTGCACAGCGCTTGTGCGAGCGATCGTGCGCGATCCGCAGGCGCCGGACAAGCGCTGAAACCCGGCTGCGCACTCGCTCACGCGGCGCCAAATCCCTGCCGCCACTGGGGAATTGACTGCTGCGGCAAACTTTGTCTAGTCAATGATTGCCCCGCCAATGGCACCGACCTCCAAACCTTGCACGTTGTATGACGGCCGCAGCTACGAGTTGGCCGAGAGCGTGGCGCATCAACTGATCAGCTTGATGCTGCAGATGCGCCGCGAAGTCGACCGCCGCATGGTGCAGCACGACCTCACCGATGCGCAGTGGAAGCCGCTGTGGATGCTCAAGCTCGGCCGCGCCAGCAACGCGATCGAGCTCGCCCGCGAGATGGACGTCGACGCCGGCGCGGTGACGCGCATGCTAGACCGCCTCGAAGGCAAGGGCCTGATCGAACGCGTGCGCTCCGAAGCCGACCGCCGGGTCGTGCACCTGCGCCTGACCGCGGCCGGCGAAACGGTTGCCAAGAAGGTGCCTTATGTGCTGGCGTCGGTGAACAACGATTTCCTGCGCGGCTTCAGCGAAGCCGAATGGAAGCAATTGCGCCGCCTGCTAGCGCGCATGGCCGACAACGGTGCATCGCTGCAGTCCGATAGCGAGGCCGCATGAAGAACAACCAGCAGCCACCGCAGCAGAACGGCAGGTCCTCCTGCCAGGAGCGCCACCCGGTGCGCGAAGTGTCGTTGACCGCGGGCACCGCGGTGCTCGCTCTGCTGGCGAGCGTCGTGCTGCTGCTTGGCTGCGCAACGCCAACGGCGGCACCGCCGAGTCCGGCGGTGGCCGAAGCACTCAAGCTCGGCGCTGCGTCGACCCCGATACCCTGGCCCGAGGCGCGGTGGTGGGGCCGCTACGGCGACGCCGCGCTCGACAAACTGGTCGATCAGGCATTGGCCAGCCAGCCGGCGCTGCACGTGGTGCAGGCGCGCATCCGCGTGGCCGACGCAGCGGTGCGCAGCGCCGATGCGGCGCGTTCGCCGCAGGCCGCGCTCAGCGCCGACGCCACCTACCAGCGCTTCAGCGAGAACTACATCTTCCCGCCGCCGCTGGCCGGATCGGAACGCTGGACCGCCGACGCGCAAGCGGGCGTCAACTGGGAACTCGACCTGTTCGGCCGCCAACGCGCAGTGCTCGACTCGGCGATCGGCCAGTGGCGCGCCACGCAGGCCGACGCGCAGGCTGCGAGCGTGCTGCTGGCGGCTAACGTGGCCGGCACGTACTTCGACCTGGCGCGGCTCGTCGAGGCGCGCGCCGTCTCCATCGAAGCGTTGCAGCAGCGCGAACAGGTCGTCACGATCGTGCGCCAACGCATCACCGCGGGCCTGGACACCCAGGTCGACTTGAAGCAGGCCGAGGGCCTGGTCGCGCAATCGAAGGTCGAGATCGAAGCGCTCGGCGAAGCCATCGGCCGCACGCGCCATGCGCTGGCCGAATTGGTGGGCAACGGGCCGCAGGCGCTCGACGCGCTGACGCCGGCGCTGCAGCCGATCGCGTCCGCCCCGGTGCCCGACAGTTTGCCGGCCGACCTGCTGGGCCGCCGCGCCGACCTGGTGGCGCAACGCTGGCGCGTCGAGGCCGCGACCCGCGACATCGACGCCGCACGCGCGCAGTTCTATCCCAACGTCAACCTCACGGCGTTCATCGGGTTGCAGTCGCTCGGCCTGAACCGGTTGTTCGACAGCGGCTCGCTGGTCTACGGCGCCGGCCCAGCGCTGCACCTGCCGCTGTTCGATGCCGGCCGCCTGCAAGCCAACCTCGACGCGCGGCGCGCCGACGTCGATGCGTCGATCGAGGCCTACAACGGCGCGTTGTTGCGCGCGCTGCGCGAAGTGGCCGACGAGCTGACCGGCCTGCGTTCGATCGAGCGCCAGCAGGTGGCGCAACGCGACGCCACCGCGGCCGCCAATGCGGCATATGACCTGGCCGTGCAGCGCTACCGCGCGGGCCTGGGCAACTTCCTCGTCGTGCTGGCAGCGCAGACCAATGTGCTGACGCAACGCCTGAACGACACCGACCTCAAGGCGCGCCACCTGGCCAGCGAAGTGGCGCTGGTGCGTGCGCTCGGCGGCGGCTTCGATGCCGGCGGTGAACTGCCGCAAGCCACGGCCGCACGCTGAAGCGGGACGCCTCTCAAGAAAGCCCGAGCATGGAACAAAAGAACCCGTCGTCCCCTGCAGCCGCCAATGGCGCGGCCTCCAAGCGCAAGCCGGCGTTGCTTGCGGTGACCGGCCTGGTTGTCGCGGGCGCGTTAGGCTACGGCGCGTATTGGGCGCTGGTGCTGCGCCACCAGGAGTCCACCGACAACGCGTACGTGCAGGCGCCGATGGTGCAGATCACGCCGCAGGTGGCGGGCACCGTGCTCGCGGTGCTGGTCGACGATACCGACGTGGTCAAGGTCGGGCAGCCGCTGGTGCGGCTCGACCCCGCCGACGCTCGCCTGACGCTCGAGCGCGCCGAATCGCAGCTCGCGCAGACCGTGCGCGAGGTGCGCACGCTGTATGCCAACAACGGCACGCTCGAGGCAACCATCAAGCTGCGCGAGGCCGAGGTGGCGCGCATGCAATCGGAGGTGGCACGCGCCAATGACGACGTGCTGCGGCGCAAGCCGCTTACCGCCACCGGCGCAGTGGCAGGAGAGGAAATGCATCATGCCGAGGCCACGCTGGCCGCGGCCAACAGCGCACTGGCGGGTGCGCGCTCGGCACTGGCCGCGGCGCAGGAGCAGGCCGCCAGCAACCGCGCGCTCACCGAAGGCATCAGCGTCGACAAGCATCCCAACGTCGAACGCGCCGCCGCCGCGGTGCGCGAGGCGTGGCTTAACGTGCAGCGCAATGAACTGCCGGCGCCGGTGGCCGGCCAGGTGGCGCGGCGCACGGTGCAGGTGGGCCAGCGCATCACGCCAGGCACGCCATTGATGTCGGTGATCCCGCTCGATCAGGTGTGGGTCGAGGCCAATTTCAAGGAAGTGCAGTTGCGCGACATGCGCATCGGCCAGCCGGTCAAGCTGAAGGCCGACCTCTATGGCAGCCGCGTCGAGTACGACGGCCACATCGTCGGCGTCGGCGCCGGCACCGGTGCGGCCTTCGCGATGCTGCCGGCGCAAAATGCCACCGGCAACTGGATCAAGGTGGTGCAGCGCGTACCGGTGCGCATCGAACTCGATGCGCAGCAACTGGCCGCGCACCCTCTGCGGGTGGGGCTGTCGATGGAAGCCAGCGTCGACGTGCGCGAAGCCACCGGAGCGCCAGTGCTCAGCGCGCAAGGCACGCCGCGCGCGAGCAGCCAGACGGTGGCGTTCGACACCCCGAGCGCCGAGGCCGACCGCCGTGTGCGCGACATCATCGCAGCCAACCTCGGCCGCAGCGCATCGCGTGTGTCGCCCATCGTCGCTGCGCCGGCGGTCGGCGCGGCCGCATCGATCTCGCACTGAGCGCCTCATGAGCACTGCGCAAGCAGCCGCCGGCTCGGCTGCGCCCTCGCAATCGCCCGCGGCGCCGGCCACCGCGCCGGCAGGCGCGCGGCCGGTGGCGTTCCAGCCGCTGCAAGGCGTCGAGCGGGCAGTGGGCACGGTGGTGCTGTCGCTGGCGGTGTTCATGAACGTGCTCGACACGTCGATTGCCAACGTGTCGATCCCCGCCATCTCGGGTGATCTGGGCGTCAGCCCGAACCAGGGCACCTGGATCATCACGTCGTTCGCGGTGGCCAACGCGATCGCGGTGCCGCTCACCGGCTGGCTGACGCAACGCTTCGGCCAGGTGCGCCTGTTCACCACTCAGTGTGCTGCTGTTCGTGGTGGCGTCGTGGTTGTGTGGGCTGGCGCCGAACATCGAATCGCTGATCGCGTTCCGCGTGCTGCAGGGGCTGGTCGCCGGCCCGATGATCCCGCTGTCGCAGACGCTGCTGCTGGCCAGCTACCCGCCGGCAATGGCCGGCATGGCCATCGCGTTCTGGGGCATGACGACGCTGGTGGCGCCGGTGATGGGGCCGCTGCTGGGCGGCTGGATCACCGACAACATCAGCTGGCCGTGGATCTTCTACATCAACGTGCCGGTGGGCCTGATCTCGGCGGCACTGACCTGGTCGATCTACCGCTCGCGCGACCCGGCGCCGCGCAAGGTGCCGGTCGACTATGTCGGGCTGGTGCTGATCGTGCTGTGGATCGGCGCCTTCCAGATCATGATCGACAAGGGCAAGGAGCTCGACTGGTTCGGCTCGCACGCAGATCGTCGTGCTGGCCAGCGTGGCCGCGGTCGGCTTCCTGTACTTCCTGGTCTGGGAGCTCACCGACGTTCATCCGATCGTCAACCTGCGCCTGTTCGCGCGGCGCAACTTCTTGGTCGGCACCACCGCGCTGTCGGTGGGCTACGGCTTGTTCTTCGGCAACGTGGTGCTGTTGCCGCTGTGGCTGCAGCAGTGGATGGGCTACACCGCCACCTGGGCCGGCATGGCGATGGCGCCGGTGGGTCTGCTGGCCATCGTGATGTCGCCATGGGTCGGCAAGAACGTCGCGAAGCTCGACCCGCGCGCGCTGACCACGGTGGCGTTCGTCGGCTTCGCGCTTGTGCTGTGGATGCGCTCGAACTTCAACACCAACGCCCCCCTTTGGGTGATCTTGCTGCCCACCTTCCTGCAAGGCGCTGCGATGGCGTTCTTCTTCATCCCTCTGCAAGCCATCGTGTTCAGCGGCCTGACCCCCGAGGAGCTGCCAAGCGCCTCGGGCATGTCGAATTTCGTGCGCATCAGCGCCGGCGCGTTCGGCACCTCGATCTTCACCACGCTGTGGGACAGCCGCGCATCGCTGCACCACGCGCAGCTGATCGAGTCGCTGCATCGCGGCAACGAAGGCGCCATGCAGGCGTTGTCGCGCCTGGGCGCGTCGGGCCTGTCGCCCGAGCAGTCGCAAGCCGTGCTGAATCGCCTGGTCGACCAGCAGGCCTACACGATGGCGGCGACCGACCTGTTCTACCTGTCGGCGCTGCTGTTCCTCGGGTTGATCGGGCTGGTGTGGCTGGCGCAGCCGCGCCGCAGTCGGTGCAGCGGCCGCCGACGCCGGCGGCGCGCACTGACCGACGCACAACTCAGCGCTCAGGCCGCCGCCCAGCTGCCAGTGCCCTGCAGGAACGGCGAACGCTGCGCTGCACCCCAGCGCAGCTCGGTCGCGCCGTCGACGCGTTGCACCTCGCGCACGCGGTAGCGCACCAGGCGCTGCGCGCCGGCGAACGCCGTCAACTTGCGGACCGCCCCACACGATCTCGGTGTCCACCGACAGCTGCATCAGACTGTCGCCGTCGAAATCGACGAACAACAGCCCGGCGCGTGGATGCAGCGTCAAGTTGCCGAGCGTGTTGAACAGGTTGTTGCCCGAGAAATCGGGCACCGTCAGCGTGTCGACACCATCCGCATCGCGCTCGACGCGCACGAAGCCGGGTTTGCCGCCGCGGTGCGACACGTCGACCCCGTGGGCCGCGCTGTGCTCGAACTGATTCGGTCGGCACGCTGCTGGCGATGAAATAGGTGTCGGCTGCGCGCACCAGCGCAGCGCCGGCGGCGTCCAGCGCACCGGCCTCGACGACCCGCGTGGTGCGCACCTCGGACGCCGTCGCCGGCGCCGACCCACTGCGCACGGCGCGCTTGAATGTACTTCGGGCAATTGCCGAAGCTCTGCCGCACCGCGATCGCGAAGCCCTTCGCTCGCACCGCACGACACCATGCCGTTCAGGCGGTTGCGCCGTCGCGTGTGCGGCTCGATGCCGAGCACGCCGAGCGACGCGCCGACGCGAAGCGACCCGCGACAACGGGTCGGCGCGCGTGCGGCAACGCCTCGATGGCCAGCGTGCGCTCATTGGGAGCATGCGCGAAACCCGGCGGGCCCGCCAACAGCGACGCGTGCGGTTGGCCGTCGGCGTCGACGCTGCCCACCAGCACGAATGGCAGCTTGCCGAACAATTCGCGATGCTGCGTCGGGCATGTGGTCGCGCATGACCAGCGCGCCGACCTCGGCCAGGCGCTCGCGCATGCCGACGCGCTGCTGCAACGCCTGCTCGCCGCCGTGAAACGGGTTCGTGAGTTTCGATCGTGAGGTCATGGCCCGCATCATGGTGACTGCGCGTCCGCCCCCGCAACGCCGCGCGGCGCAGTGGATTGCTGCGTGCCGCGCAACAATCAGCGACCTGCCCTACCATCGCGCCCGATGGATCAGCTCAAGGCCATGGCCACGTTCGTTCGCATCGCCGACGAAGGCGGCTTCACCGCGGCCTCGCGCGCGCTCGAATGCGTCGGTGCCGGCAGTGGTGCGTTCGCTGGCCGCGCTCGAGGCGAGCCTCGGCGTGCGGCTGTTCAACCGCACCACGCGCCGCGTCGCGCTCACCGAAGAGGGCCGCCGCTACCTCGAGCACTGCCGGCAGATCCTGGCCGCGGTCGACGAAGCGGGCCGCGCGGTCGGCCTCCGATGTCGTCGACGATCGCCGGCCCGCTGATGGTCACCGCGCCGGTCATGTTCGGCCAGCTGCACGTCGCGCCTGCGGTGACCCGGTTCGTGCAGCGCCATCGCGAAGTGCAGATCGAACTGGTGCTGCTCGACCGCGTGGTCAACCTGCTCGACGAGGGCTTCGACGTCGGCATCCGCATCGGCGCGCTCGAAGACTCGTCGCTGGTGGCGCGCCACATCGGCGCGGTGCGCCGCCTGGTGGTGGCCAGCCCTGGCTACCTGCGCCGGCGCGGCGTGCCCAGGCACCCGCGCGACCTGCAGCAACACGACTGCGTGCGGCTGTCGGGCAGTGCCCGCCAGTTGTCGTTTCACGAGCACGGCAAGGTGTTCACGGTGCCGGTGCACGGCAGCCTGCGCTGCAACCACGTGCCGGCGGTGGTCGGATGCCTGCGTCGCCGGCCTCGGCTGCGGCGTGTTCATGTCGTACCAGGTCGATGCACTGGTGAAAGCCGGCAAGCTCAAGGTGGTGCTCGCGGGCTTCGAGCCACCGCCGCGACCGGTGAGCCTGCTGGTGCCGCAGGCGCGTATGCTGCCCGCACGCACGCGCGCCTTCATCGACTGGATGCTGCGCGAACTGCGCGGATTCAAGGGGCAGGTGTGAGAGCGTGCGGACCGCACCCAGGCTCACGCCTGCATGCGCTCGCCCCTCGTGAGGCGTTCGCCAGCGCGCAGGCGCTGGCTCTCGTCCTCACTCGCCTTGCAGGCCGCACTCGCGCCTGCATGCGCTCGCCCCTCGTGAGGCGTTCGCCAGCGCGCAGGCGCTGGCTCTCGTCCTCACTCGCCTTGCAGGCCGCACTCGCGCCTGCATGCGCTCGCCCCTCGTGAGGCGTTCGCCAGCGCGCAGGCGCTGGCTCTCGTCCTCACTCGGCCTTCGCGCCCGAGTCCTTCACCACCTTCGCCCACTTGACGATCTCGGCCGCCTGGTACTTGGCCAGCTCGTCCGGCGTCGACAGCCACGGCTCGAGGCCGATGCCCTTGAGCTTGTCCTGCACGTCGGGCAACTCGAACACGCGTTTCATCTCGGCGTTCAGGCGCGCCACGATCTCGGGCGGCGTGCCGGCCGGCGCGAACATCGCAAACCACGTGGTCGCCTCGAAGCCGGGCAGCGTCTCGGCCACCGTGGGCACGTCGGGCGCCGCCGGCGAGCGCTTCAGCGTGGTCTGCGCGATCGCGCGGATCTTGCCTTCCCTGGCCATCGGCAGCGCCGACGGCATGTTGTCGAACATCAGCTGGATCTGCCCGCCGACGAGATCGGGAATCGCGAACTGCCGGCCCTTGTATGGCACGTGTGTCATCTGCGTGCCGGTCATCGATTTGAACAACTCGCCCGACACGTGCACCGACGAGCCGATGCCCGGCGACCCGAAGCTCAGCTTGTTGGGGTTGGCCTTCATGTACGCGATCAGCTCGGCCACGGTCTTCACCGGCAGCTCGTTGGTCACCACCAGCAGGTTGGGCGCCGACGCGATGTGGCCCACCGGCGCGAAGTCCTTGACCATGTCGTACGGCATCTTCGAATACAGCGCGCCGTTGATCGAGTGCGTGCCCACGGTGCCGATCACCAGCGTGTAGCCGTCGGGTGGCGACTTGGCGACGATGTCGGCGCCGATGTTGCCGCCGGCACCCGCCCTGTTGTCCACCACGATCGGCTGGCCGAGTTGCGCGCGTTCGCTGAACAAACGCGCCAGGATGTCGGGTGCGCCGCCGCTGGGGAACGTCACCACCAGACGGATCGGCTTGTTGGGATAAGTCCCTTGTGCCGCGGCGGGGCCGGCAGCCAGGCCGAACAGCACGCCGATCACCTGCGCGGCGTGGCGGATGCAGTGTCATGCGGGTGGTCTCCTGCGTGATGGCAACTGCCAGTGCGTGTCGCGCCGCAGGATAGCCCAACACCGCTGCATCGAGCGGTTACCGCGCCGCCGCGAGCGCACGCTGCAAACGAGGCGCCAGATCGTGCAGGCGATCGAGCGGCTCGTTGGCGAACACCAGTCGCAGATAACGCGCGGTATCGTCTTCGCCCCAGTTCTCCATCGACGTCGCCGCCACGCCTTGCTTGAGCACCTTGGCCGATGCCTGCGCACCGGTGAGCCCGTGCTGCGCCATGTCGATCAACAGCGACCAGCCGCCCGCGGCGGGAATGGCCCCACAGAGCGGCGCCAGCGAGCGCACGATGAAGTCGTGGCGCTCCTGCCAGGTGGCCACGCAGCGCGCGATGCCGTCGTCAGGCGCCTCGATCGCCGCCGCCACCGCTTGCTGCGCGATGCCCACCGGGCACACCACATTGGAGATGGCGACGCGGCCGATCGCCTCGGCGGCCTGCGGCGGACACACCACCCAGCCCACACGCCAGCCGATCATGCGGTACTCCTTGGAGGCCGCGCCGACGGTGACGGTGCGCTCGGCCATGCTGTCGAACTGCGCCGGATGCCAGTGCGGCACGCCGTCGAACAACAAGCGCTCCATCGCGCTGTCGTAGATCATCCAGGCATCGGCGGCGACGCACGCCGCGCACACCGCCACCCACTCGTCGCGGTTGAGCACCGCGCCGCTGGGCATCGACGGGCTCATCATCAGGAACGCGCGCGTGCGCAGCGTGACGGCGCGCGCCAGCGTGGAGGGATCCAGCCGCCAGCCGCCGGCGCCGGGCGTCAGGCGAATGAAGCGGGGCACGCCGCCGGCCAGCCGCACGCGATTGATCAGGCCCACGTAGGTGGGGCTGGTCAACACCACCTCGTCACCGGGCTCGATCAACGCCAGCAACGCGTTGAGCACCCCGCTCAGGCCGCCGGCGCTGATGAAGCATTGGCGCCGCCAGTCGATGCTGTCGCTGGCGTAGCCCCCCCTGCGCTCGACCAACCGCGTGGTCGCCCGGCGCAGGCGATCGCTGCCGAAGAACGGCAAGTAGCTGTTGGCATCGTCGTCGTCCACCGCCGCGCGCGTGGCATCGAGCGCCTCGCGCGGCGGCGGCAGATCGGTGTCGAGGTTCTCCAACCGCAGCACCGAGGGGTCGCGTAGCGCGTCGGCGGCGTCGCCCATGCGCTCGACGCCGATCGGCGTCATGGCGGCGGTGCGCGCACCGGGCCGCGGCGCACTCGTTGAGGTCATCGGCATACCGGCTCCCCGAGTCACTCGATGCGGTGACATGCGCTTTGTACGATCATCCACGGCCGCTGTCGAAATCGCACGCCGCGGCGCGACATTGTCCAGGCGCGGCATTCCCGCAGCGCCGCCACCCTTGGAGCACCGAGATGGAATACATGCTGATGATCTACTCCGACCCCGCCGGATTCGACAAGCTGAGCCCGTCGCAGAAGGCCGAAGGCCTCGCCGCCTACGGCGCCTATCATCAGGCACTGCAAAAGGCCGGTGTGCTGCGCAACAGCAACCGGCTGCAACCTGCGACGTCGGCCACCACGGTGCGCCTGCAATCGGGCAAGACACAGGTGCTCGACGGCCCGTATGCCGAGACGCGCGAGCAGCTCGGCGGTTACTTCTTGATTGACGTGCCCGATCTCGACGCCGCGCTGTCGTGGGCGGCGCGCTGCCCGGGCGCCGCGCACGGCGTGGTCGAGGTGCGCCCGATCTGGGCGATGTGATTGCCGGCTGATCGCATCGTGAGCTCGGACGCCGATGCCGCCGCCCGCGCCGCCGAAGCCGCGGCGCGACGCAGCTACAGCAAGCTGATCGCGTTTCTGGCCGCGCGCACGCGCGACGTGGCGGGTGCCGAGGACGCGTTGTCCGAGGCGCTGGCTGTGGCGCTCACCGAGTGGCCCGAGCGCGGCGTGCCGCACACGCCCGACGCCTGGCTGCTGACGGTGGCGCGGCGCAAGCTGGTCGACGCGATGCGCCGGCGCCGCCTCGACGAAGAGGCGTCGGCGCACCTGCAATGGCTGGCCGAGCTGCAGGCCGACGATGACGACGAGCCCGCATGGCCCGACCGGCGACTGGGCCTGTTGTTCGCCTGCGCGCACCCCGGCATCAGCCCCGACATGCACGCGCCGCTGATGCTGCAGGTGGTGCTCGGCTTCGACGCCGCGACCATCGCGTCGGCGTTCCTGATCGCGCCGGCCACGATGGCGCAACGGCTGGTGCGCGCCAAGACCAAGATCCGCCAGGCCGGCATCGGCTTCGAGGTGCCGCAGGGCGACGCGCTGCGCGAGCGGCTGGCCGCCGTGCTCGATGCGATCTACGCCGCGTATGCGGAGGGCTGGTCCGACCCCGAAGGCGTCGACGCGCGGCGGCGCAACCTCGCCGACGAAGCGATCTGGCTCGGCCGCCTGGTGGCCTCGCTGCTGCCCGACGAGGGCGAGGCGCTCGGCCTGTTGTCGCTGATGCTGCACGCCCACGCGCGCCGCGATGCGCGGCGCAATGCCGCGGGCGACTACGTGCCGCTCAGCGAGCAAGACGCTGCGCAGTGGGATGCACCGATGGTCGACGAGGCCGAGGCGCTGCTGCACCGGGCCAACCGTTGCGACGGTGCACCCGGCCGCTATCAGCTCGAGGCGGCGGTGCAGTCGGCGCACGCGATGCGAAGACGCTCGGGCGTGATCGACTGGCCGGCGATCGAGCGCCTGTACGACGCGCTGTGCGAGCTCACCGGCTCACCGGTGGCGGCGCTGAACCGCGCGGTGGCGTTGGCCGAGACGCAAGGCCCGGCGGCGGGCCTGGCCGCGCTCGATGCGCTCGCTGCCGACACCCGGCTCGCCGAGTACCAACCCCATTGGGCAGCGCGCGCCGAGTTATTGGCGCGCAGCGGCGCCAGCGAGGCCGCCGAGCGGGCCTACGCGCAAGCGATCGGCCTGGAGCGCGAGCCCGCGGTGCGGCGCTACCTGCAGCAGCGTGCCGCCACGTTGGCCAACGCACACCGAAGGTCACCTAGGCGACTGGCCGATCCCGTCGCGCAGGTAGCAACCCTGCGTGCCGCGCCGAGCGATCCGGCACAAAATCTGCCGCCACCGGGCCCGAGCCGGCGCATTGCGTTGCCACGGCCCCTCACGAGGAGACTGCCACATGCAGACATGGAAACTCGCGCTCGCTGCAGCGGCGTGCGCGTTCGGTGCCGCCACCGCCCAGGCGCAGGACATCCGCATCGGCGCCAACCTGCCGATGAGCGGGCCCAACTCCGAGTACGGCGAGCTGTTCTCCAACGCCGCCAAGCTGGCGGTCGAGCACATCAACGCCGACAAGCTGCTGAGCAAGAAGCTCGAACTGGTGATCGAAGACAGCCAGGCCCAGCCGCAGCAGGGCGTGGTGGCGATGAACAAGCTGGTCAACGTCGAGAAGGTGCCGTTCGTGCTGTCGGCGTTCACCGCGGTGTCCAAGGCGGTGGCGCCGGTGGGCGACAAGGCGCACGTGGTCACCGTCAACGGCGGCGCGATCGGGCCCGACCTGGCCGAGCTCGGCGACTACTTCTGGAACGTGATCCCGCTGGTCAACCTCGAGGTGCAGGCGATGGCGCCGTACCTGGTGAAGGAGCGCGGCTTCAAGAAGATCGCGCTGGTCTATGTCGACGATCCCGCGGGCGAGGCGATTCGCAAGGAGCTCGAAACCCACGTGCCGAAGAACGGCGGCGCGCTGGTGGCCGCGATCCAGGTGCCGCGCGCGTCGCAGCAGTTCTCGGGCGTCGCGGCCAAGGTGCGCGAAGCGTCGCCCGACCTCGTCTACATCGCGTCGTTCGGCGCGCAGCAGGCGCAGATCGCCAAGCAGCTGCGCGACAACGGCGTGACGCAGCAGCTCGCCAGCTACTCGGCGTACTCGGCGCCGACCGCGGCGCAGCTGCCCGAATCCAAGGGTGCGCTCTACACCACGCCAGGTGATCAACTGGAGCGGCGACGCGCTCAGCCAGCGGCGTGGCCAAGGACTGGCAGGCCAAGACCGGCAAGGAGCCGAGCGCCTACATCGCCAACTACTACAACGCGGTGCTGATCTTCGCCAAGCTGGCGCAGGCGCTGGAGAAGTCGGGGCAGCCGATCACCGGCGAGAACCTGCTGAAGCAGCGCAAGGCGCATGGCCAGCTTCGACGTCGTTGGCGGCAAGCTGACGTTCCTGCCCAACGGCACGGTCAGTGTGCCGCTGCAGGTCAACGAGACCGACGGCGGCGCCGGCAAGGCGGTGAAGACCAACATCGTCGTCGCGCCTTGATGTGGCACGCCGCCGCGCCAGCCGCGCGCTCGTCGGGCGCGCGCTGAGCCGACCGTGCTGCTGCTCCAGCTGCTGATCAACGGCCTGCAGTTGGGCGCGATCTACGCGCTCACCGCGGTGGGCTTTGCGCTGATCTTCGGCTCGACGCGCATCTTCCACGTCGCGCACGGCGCGGCGTTCACGATCGCGGCGTACCTCTTCTGGTGGTCGTTCACGAAGCTGCACTGGCATTGGCTGGCCGGCGCTCGTGCTGGCCACCGCGGCGGTGATCGCGTTCGGCCTGGCGATGGAGCGCTGGATCTATCGCCCGATCCAGCGTCACGAGGGCGCGTTCTTCACGGTCTTCATCGCCGCCTTCGGCATGCAGATCGTGGTGCAGAACGCCGTGGGCACCGTCTTCGGCCGCGGCTTCGAGACGGTGACGGTCGCGCTGTCTCGCGCGGTGCCGCTGGCGCCGAACCTGTACGTGGCGCCGATCGCCGCGGTGGCGATCGGCGCCGCGCTGGTGTGCTTCATCGGCCTGGCGTGGTTCCTGACGCGCACGCAGGTGGGCACCGGCCTGCGCGCGCTGTCGGACAACCCCGACCTCGTGCGCGTGTTCGGCCTCGATCCGACGCGCCTGTCGCAGGTGGCCTTCGCGCTCGGCTCGGCACTGGTGGTGCCCGGCGCCGCGCTGACCGCGGCCACGCAGGGCATCAACCCCAACATCGGCGCGCACATCATGCTGATCAGCCTGGCCGCCACCATCGTCGGCGGCATCGGCTCGCTCACCGGCGCGGCCTGCGGCGGGCTGCTGCTCGGCCTGGCCGAGAGCGTGGCGCTGTGGAAGCTCGACGCGCAGTGGAGCGAAGGCGTGACCTTCGTGATCCTGTTCGTGTTCATCGTCTTCCGCCCGGCGGGCTTTCTCGGCCGCCCGCTCCACGCCAAGTGACGGCGCATCTCGCATGCTGGCCTACCTGACCAACCTCGCGGTGCTGATCGGCATCAACGCGATCCTCGCGGTGACGCTGAACTTCGTGCTCGGCTATGCCGGCATCTTCTCGATGGCGCACGCGGTGTTCTTCGGCGTCGGCGCCTACACCGCGGCGGTGGTGGCCCTCAAGCTCGGCGGCGGCCTGCTGCTCGCCACCGGCGCCGGCATGGCGGTGGCCGCGTTGATCTCGCTCGCGCTGGCGCTGCCGGCGCTGCGCGTGCGCGGCGAATATTTCGTCGCCGCGTCGCTCGGCCTGCAGATGCTGGCGATCACCGTGTTCTCGGAGTGGAAGTCGTTCACTGGCGGCATCGGCGGCATCACCAACATCCCGCCGGCGCGGCTGTTCGGCTTCGAGTTCACGACGCCGGCGCAGTACCTCGCGTTGACGCTGGTGTGCCTGGCCATCGTGCTCGCGATCCTGCGCCTGCTGGTGCGCGGCAGCTTCGGGCGCAGCCTGAAGGCGATCCGCGACAACGAGACCGCTGCCGCCACCTATGGCAAGAACGTCGCGGTGGTCAAGACCATCGCGGTGGCGGTGTCGTCGTCGCTGGCTGCGGTGGGTGGCTCGCTCTACGCGTTCTACATGAGCTTCGTCAACGTCGAGAGCTTCACGCTCGACACCTCGGTGCTGCTGATCGCGATGGTCATCATCGGCGGCATCGCGACGCTGACGGGCCCGATCGTCGGCACCGTGCTGATCCTGTTGCTGCCAGCGGCGCTGTCGTACCTGCCGGGGCTGCCCAGCACCGAGATCGGCTCGATCCAGCAGATCGTCTACGGCGCCGCGATGGTGCTGCTGATGATCTTCCGCCCCGGCGGCGTGTGGAGCTTGCGGCAGCGCGGGGGCGAGACGCGATGAGCGGCGGCGGGCAGGTGCTGCTCGAAACCCGGGGCCTGTCGGTGAGCTTCGGCGGCCTGAAGGCGGTTGACGACGTGTCGCTCGCGCTGCGCGCGGGCATCGTCACCGCGCTGGTCGGGCCCAACGGCGCTGGCAAGACGACGTTGTTCAACCTGATCACCGGGCACTTGCTGCCGCACGCCGGCGACGTGCTGTGGCTCGGCCGCAGCATCCGCGGCCTGCCGCACTGGCGCATCGCGCGCGAAGGCATCGGCCGCACGTTTCAGGACCTGAAGTTGTTCGACCACATGAGCGTGCTCGACAACGTGCTGGCGGTGACCGAGCGCGGTGCCTGGTTGTGGCAGACGGGCGGCGCCGCGGGCACCAGCGAGCGGCAAGCGCATGCCGAGGCGGCACTGCAAGCCGTGGGGCTGGCCGATCGCCGCCACACGCGCGCGCTCGACCTCGCCTATGCCGAGCGCAAGTTCCTGTCGGTGGCACGGCTGCTGGCCAGCGGCGCGCGGCTGTGGCTGCTCGACGAGCCGGCGTCGGGTCTCGACCCGCGCTCGTACGAGCGCTTTCTCACGCTGCTGCGCGCGCAGCTGCCGCTCGGCCGCACGATCTGCATCATCGAGCACAACCTCGACATCGTGCACGGCATCTCGGACCGCATCGTGTTTCTCGACCAGGGCCGCGTGCTGGCGGAAGGTGACCCCAAGCGCATCCTGGCGGATCCGAACCTGGCGGCGATCTACTTCGGCGAGCGTGCCGCGTGAACATAACGGCCGAGGCCACACCGGTGCTCAGCGCGTCGGGGCTGGAGGTGTCCTATGGAGGCAAGCCGGTGCTCGCCGACGTGTCGCTGGCGCTGCACATCAACGAGGTGCTGTGCGTGATCGGCCACAACGGCGCCGGCAAGTCGACGCTGATGCGCACGCTGTTCGGGCTGGTCAAGCCGCGTGCAGGGCACGTGCTGGTCGACGGCGCCGCGCTGCCGCAGCACACGCCGCGCGCGCTCGCCGCCTGCGGCGTGGCCATGATGCCCGAGGGCCGCGGCATCTTTCCGAGCCTCACGGTCGCCGAGGTGTGGGGCCTGGCGCTCGGCTCGGCGGGCGTGGCCAAGACCGAGCGGCCGGCGCGCATCGACTGGGTGCTCTCGGTGCTGCCGCCGGTGCGCGGCTTCTTCAACAAACGCACGGGGCTCTTGTCGGGCGGCCAGCAGCAGATGGTGTCGATCGGCCGCGCGCTGCTCGGGCAGCCGCGATGCCTGATCCTGGACGAACCGTCGATCGGCCTGGCACCCAAGCTCTTCCAAGATCTGATGCAGCCGATCCGCGCGTTGCAACGCGAGCGCCGCCTGAGCATCCTGCTGGTCGAGCAGAACGTGCGCGAGGCGCTCAAGGTGAGCGACCGCGTGGTGGTGATGAAAGCCGGCCGCATCGTGCGCGAAGCGATGCCCGACGAACTCAAGGACAACGCCGCGCTGATGGAGTTGTACTGAGTCGGCTGCGCTTGTCACCGCGCCACGGTGGGTCGCACCACCGCAGCCAGCACCTTGCGCAACGCCAGCAGCGCAGGCGAGAGGTCGGCCGCTCGCCAGATCAGCGGCGTGGTCACCTGGCCATGCACCTTGGGCAACGCGTGTCGCGCCACCGCGGCGTGCTGCACCGTGTCGAGCACCGACTCCGGCACCAGCGCGATGCCGGTGCCCGAGGCCACGCACGCCACGATGGCGTGGTACGAGCTCAACTCGAGCACCCGCACCGATGCCACGCGATCGTTGCCCAGCCAGTGCTGCAACACACGCCGATAGGCGCAGCCACTCGGAAACGCGATCACCGAGTCGTCGTCGACGTCTTGCGGGCGCCGGATCGGCCGGTGGTCGAGCGACGAAATGATCACCAGCCGCTCGCGAAACAGGCGCTCGGCGACCAGCTCCTTGCTCGACGGCACCTCGGCAACAAACGCCGCCTCGACGCGGCGTTCTAGCACCGCATGGGTGAGCGCGTCGTTGGTGCCCGTCACCAGTTCGACCCGCACATCGGGGTAGGCCTTGTGGTACGCCGCCAGCACCTTGGGCAGGCGGCTCGCGGTGGTGCTTTCGAGCGCGCCCAGTCGCAGCACGCCGCGCGGCGGCGCCTTGGACACCGCGCCCAGCGCCTCGGCCGACAGGCGCAGCAGCTTGTCCGCGTAGCCCAGCAGATGCTCGCCGCTCGGTGACAGGAAGAGGCGCTGCTTCTCGCGCACGAACAACTGCACCCCCACCGACTGCTCGAGCTGCCTGACGCGGGTGGAGATGTTCGACGGCACCCGGTGCAGCTTGGTCGCCGCGCGCGCGATGCCGCCCTCCTCGGCCACGGTTTTGAAGATGTGAAGATCGGACAGGTCCATCACCATTCTCATCTGGAGAACAAGTGATGCTATTTTATTCAGTATCGGAACCGCCTGCGATTGGCTAGCATCTGGCAATTGCTGGAGATCGCGATGACCCGAGCCCCCGATCGGCTGCCGCCGCTGGCGCGCGAGCAGATGGACGCTGCCCAACGCGCAGCCGCCGATGAACTGATCGCCGGCCCGCGCAAAGGCGTCAAGGGCCCGTTCATCGCGCTGCTGCGCAGCCCCGAGCTGCTGGCGCGGGTGCAGAAGGTCGGCGAGTACCTGCGCTTCGACAACGCGCTGCCGGCACGGCTCAGCGAGTTCGCGACGCTGGTCGTGTCGCGCGCCTGGTCGCAGCAGTTCGAATGGTTCGTGCACGTGCCTTTGGCGCTGAAGGAAGGTACGAGCCCGGACACGATCGCTGACCTGCGCGCGGGCCGGCGGCCGGACACGATGTCGCCCGACGAAGCGCTGGTCCATGACTTCACGATCGAGCTGACGCACCACCACGGTGTCAGCGACGACACCTACCGGCGCTGTGTCGAGCGCTTCGGCGAACAAGCGCTGGTCGATCTGGTGGGCACCGTCGGCTACTTCACCTGGATGTCGATGATCCTCAACGTCGCCCACACGCCGGCCGCCGAGGTCGCGGGCGTCGAGGCGCTGCCTTCGCTGCCGTTGTGACCGACCTCGCATCGTCGGCGCCGAGCTCGACGCCGCAGTTGCAGGCATCGGCGCCCCAGCTGCAGCATCCGTGGGCGCTGGCGATCGGCGGCTTGCTCAGCATGGCGGCGGCCAACGGCATCGATCGCTTCATCTACACCCCGATCCTGCCGGTGATGGCCGAGGCGCTCCGGTTGACGGCGTCCCAAGCCGGCCTCATCGCATCGGCCAACTACCTCGGCTATCTGCTGGGCGCGCTGTTTGCCGCGCGGCCCGGCTTGCCGGGCTCGCGTCGAGATTGGTTGCTGGTGGCGCTGGCCACCAGTGCACTGTGCACCGCGGGCATGGCGCTCACCGCATCGCTGCCGCCAATGCTGCTGCTGCGTTTTATCGGCGGCTTCGCCGGCGCGGTGGCGATCATCATGGCGATCGCGCTGGTGGTCGAACGGCTGGCCGCAAGCGGCCGTGGCACCCTGGCGCCGGTGCACTTTGCCGGGGTGGGCGTGGGCATTGCGTGCTCGGCGGTGATTGTGGCCGGGTTGCGCTTCGCGGGCTACGGCTGGCGCGCGATGTGGCTGTGCGCCGGCGCAGCGTCGTTGTGCAGCCTCGCGTTCGTGGCCTCGTTGATCCGCAACCGTGCGGGCTTGCCGGCCGCCACCGCCATGGCGGCCGATCGATCCGCGGTCGGCCCGCGCTTTCGTCTGCTGATCGCCGCCAACACACTGAGCGCGTTCGGCTACGTCATCACCGCCACCTTCATCGTGGCGCTGGTGCGCAGCTCGACGCACTTGAAGCCGCTGGAGGCGTCGATCTGGGTGGTGTTCGGTCTCGCGGCGGCGCCGTCGGTCGCGTTGTGGTTGTGGGTAGCGCAGCGCATCGACGTGTTCCGCACCTTTGCGGTCGTCTGCCTGGTCGAGGCGGCGGGCGTGCTGGCCAGTGTGTTGTGGCTCGAGGCGACCGGCACCATCGTTGCGGCGCTGTGCGTTGGCGGCTCGTTCATGGGTCTCACGGCGCTCGGCATGGTCGGGGCGCGTCGCTTGACGGTGGGTGATGCGCGGCGTCCGGTGGCCTTGATGACGGCCGGCTTCGGCTGCGGCCAGATGATCGGACCCACGTTCGCCGGCCTGTTGCACGACGCGTCGGGCAGCTTCCTGCTGCCTTCGTTGTGCGCGGCGGCCAGCTTGGTGCTGGCGTCAGTCCTCGCCTTGCGTGCCGGGGCGGCGCAGGGCTAGCTCAGCGGTCGATCGACCGGCCGCTGCGCGTCCGCGACGCGGGCCGGGTGCCGCGGTACGTCGCAGAGGAGCCACCGAATGTCCGAGATCCACCAGGGCGGCTGCCTGTGCGGCACCGTGCGCTATCGAACCGTCAGCGGCACACGGCCGCACGCTGCGCGTCCTCTTGCCGCGACTGCAATCGCGTCGTTCAGCAACGTGTCACGTCACCTGCGACGCACAGCCACTGGCCGTCGACGCAAGCCCATACGTCGGTGTAGCGTCCGGCCCCGGGCGTGCCATCGGCTTTGAGGTACGTGGTGCGGCCATGCACGATGGCCGTGGCGCCGAACAAACGGATGTTCACGTCCTCGGCCGCGAGTTTCGACACCGCACAGGGCCGAGCCACCTGGCCGATGAACGCGGCGCGATCGGACAGCGTGCCGTCGGGGTTGCTGTTGACGTAGTCGCTCGACAGATGACGCTCGAACCAGGTCGCGTCCGATGCCGACACCGATCGAATGAATCCATCGTTGAGTCGGCGCAAGGCGCCGAGGTCGTCGCTCGTGGTCGCGGCACGTGCGCCAGGGTCGTTTGCACAAGTCATGGCTGGCCCCCTTTCGATCAGAAGCGGTTGAAATGGGCCGACACGCACAACCAGCGGCCCTGCCGCTGCGTGTAGATGTCGGTGTAGCGCCCACTGCCCGCCTGGCCGTCGGGTTTGATGTACTTGAAGCCCGCATGCACCAGCGCGAGTTCGCCGACCAAGCGCACGCGCACGTCGACCGCCTCGAAGCGGCCACCCGGCGAGCCGCGCGCGATGCGTTCGATGAAGGTCTTGCGGTCGACGAGCGCGCCATCGACGGTGCTGATCACGAAGTCGTCGGCCAGGTGCTGCTCGTACCATGCAACGTCGCCCTGCTCGGCCGATCGCACGTAGTGGCGGTTCAGTTCCTCGACGACGCGCCGCTCGCCGTCGCGGCTGCGGATGTCGGTATCGGCTGGTCGTGCCATGGCGCTCCCCTGGAAACGATGCAGCCGATGCTAGAGGCAATACTGGCTATTTCAAAGATCCAGATCTTGACAACTCATAGGTGCCAGAGTATTCGATATCCTGACGCATCAAGAGAGCCTGGATCCACCAGAATCGGTCCGGTGTCACGTTTCATGGTGCCAAGGTCATGCTTCTCACGTTGCGCCGCTCGAGCGCCCCGCTGCACCGCCAGATCTACGAGGCGCTGAAGGCGGGCATCCGCGAAGGCAAGTACAGGCCCGGCACGCGGCTGCCGTCCACTCGCGCGTTGTGTGCAGACCTCGGCGTGTCCAGGAACACGGTGATGTCGGCTTACGAGCAGTTGCTGGCCGAGGGTTACGCGATCAGCCGCGAACGTGCCACCACCGTGGTGGCCGACGTGGTGGCGCCGCGCCGCTCACACGCGCCCGGCGCGCAGGAAGCGTCGGCGCCACCGCGTCTGTCGTCGTGGGCGCAGCGCCTGACGCGCGAGCCGTGGATGCCGCCTGCCGGCTCGTACACCCACCGGCCCGGTGTGCGCATCGACTTTCGCTACGGGCTGCCTGCGCTGGACGAGTTTCCGCGCGAGATCTGGCGGCGTCTGCTGGCCGCGCATGCCAGGCGGCCCGCGCGCGACAGCCTGGGCTATGCGCCGCCCGCCGGTCATGCGCCCCTGCGCGAGGCCCTGGCGCAGTACCTGAATCGTTCGCGCGGGCTGCACTGCGACGCCGAGCAGATCGTCGTCGTCAACGGTGCGCAGCAGGCGATCGACCTCGCCACGCGCGTGCTGCTGGACCCCGGCGACGCCGCCGTCGTCGAGGAGCCGCACTACACCGGCGCCACGGTGCCCATCGAGGCCATCGGGGCGCGGCTGATCCACGTGGCCACCGACGCGCAAGGCCTCGACCCGTCGCAGCTGCCGCCGTCGAGCAGCCGCGCGCGGCTGGCCTACGTGACGCCGTGCCACCAGTTTCCGAGTGGCGTCATCATGCGTCTGGAGCGGCGCTTGGCACTGCTCGACTGGGCTGCGCGCACCGACGCCTGGATCGTCGAGGACGACTACGTCAGCGAGTTTCGCTACGAGGGCAGCCCCCTGGAGGCGCTGCAGGCGCTCGACCGCCACGGCCGCGTCATCTACATCGGCACCTTCGCGAAGACCTTGTTCCCGGCGTTGCGACTGGCCTACCTTGTGCTGCCGCGCGCGCTGGTGCGGCCCTTCGTCGCTGCGAAATGGGTGGCCGATCGATTCTCGACGCCGTTGCCGCAGGCCGCGCTGGCGCAGTTCATCGCCAGCGGCCAGTTCGAGCGTTACCTGCGCCGCGCCGGCCTGCGCAACGCGGCGCGGCGGCGCACGCTGATCGAGGCGCTGCGGCAGCACTTCGGCGATCGCATTCAGATCGCGGGCGAGAACACCGGCGTGCACCTGGTGGTGTGGTTCAACCACGTGCGGCCGCAGCAGCTCGACGCGCTGATCGCGCGAGCGGCCCAGGCCGGCGTGGGCCTGTACTCGGTGGCCCCTTACTACGCCAAGCCGCCGGCGCGTGCGGGCCTGCTGTTCGGTTATGCGTCGCTGAGCGTCGCCGACATCCGCGCCGGCGTTCGCAAGCTGGCGTCGCTCACCGTGGAGTCGCGCGCATAAATTTCGGCTCTGCTGTCGATCGTGAGCGGTCCATTGCGTCATTGACGGCGCCCGAATGGGTCGGGCCAAGAGCCGAAAGGGACCCCATGTCGACCGTCATTCCCACCGCCTCGGCGCTGTATGCCGCCATCCTGGGCCTGCTGGCCGCGATGCTGACCGTGCGCGTGATCCTGGGCCGCGTCAAGACCGGCATCCAGGCCGGCGACGGCGGCAATGCCGAGCTCGGCCAAGCCATTCGCGCTCACGCCAACCTGAGCGAGCAGGTGCCGCTGGCGCTGTTGTTGATCGCGCTGGTCGAGGTGCTCGGCACGCCGACCGCGTGGGTGCATGCACTGGGCATCGTGCTCGTGCTCGCGCGGCTGTCCAGCGCCTGGGGCCTGAGCCACTCGCTGGGCCCGACGCAGCCGCGCCAGGCCGGCGCCGGGCTCACCGTGCTGGTGGTCGTGCTGGCGTCGCTGCTGATCTTGTATCGGGTGCTGATCGCGCACTGATCAGCACGCTCAGGCAGTGGCCTGGTGCGGCCTGCGACCACACACGGTCCACATCACGGGAGATGGGAACAGCGTGCGCGGGTCGTCGAGCCTGGCGAGGTCATCGTCCAATTCCGCTTGCGTGAGCAAGCCGACTCGCAGCAACTCTTCTCGCAGCTGCTCGAAGTTGGCGCGATACAACCGCGCCCCGGCGGACCCGCCTTGCCACATGGCCAGCCGTCCATCCGCGCGAATGTCGACCAGGCCCAGGGCGCGCATTCGCGCGGCCAGGTCCCGCCCGTAGCGCGTGTTCGCGCCGCGCGACGCCATGACGCGCTGCATCGCGGCCTGCGCCTTCAGCGTGCACTCTTGTGGATGCAGCGCCGGGTCAGCCGGCATCGACAGCGAATCGAACTCCTCGCAGACCAGCCAGCCGCCCGGCTTCAGCGCGCCGACCATCTTCGCGAGGGCCCGCTCGCGTTCAGGGAGGTGGACGAGGATCAGGCGCGCGTGCACGAGGTCGAATGCCGGATCGGGCAGGGGGTCGCGCGCGATGTCGTGCCTGCGCACCTCGATGGCGGGATCTGCCAGCGATTCGAGAAAACGCGTATCGAGGTCGGTGGCGAGTACCCGGCCGCTGGTGCCCACCTGGCCGGCGAGCCATTGGGCGATGCTGCCGCCTCCAGCAGCGACCTCGAGGCACTGCCATCCCGGCGCGACACCGATGGCCTGCAGGCAGCGGATCGTCTCGTCGTCGTACAGATCGGAGAGTGCGGGAAAGCGCTCGCGGGTCTCCCCGTGCGCGTTGTCGAAAACGTAGCGCGTGTCGGACATGGCTTGCTCCTGAACCTACTCGGCCTTGATGTTCGAATCGTGAATGACCTGGCCCCACTTCGCGTGCTCCGCGTGAATGAACGCTGCGAACGCCGCGGGCGTGCTTGCCACCGGCTCCCGGCCCTGTGATGCGAAGTACTTGCATGCCTCATCGGTCAGCAGGATCACCGCGATCTCGCGCTGGAGCCGCTCGATGATCGGCACCGGCGTGCCCGCCGGTGCCGCGATGCCGAGCCATCCGATGTATTCGAAGCCGGGCAGGCCCGATTCGGCGACAGTGGGTATCTCGGGCAGCGCTTCGAGCCGCGTAGGGCTCGTCACCGCGAGCGCGCGAATCTTGCCGGCTTTGACCTGCGGCAGCTGCACGTTGACGGTGCCGAACGTGAAGGTCAAGCGGCCCGCGATGAGGTCGAGCATCGCCGCAGGCGCGCCGGCGTATGGGACGTGCATGACCTTCACATTCGCGCTTCGATTGAACAGCTCGCTGGCCAGATGCGGCGGCGTGCCCGAACCGGGCGAGCCGTAGTTCAACTCGCCCGGTTTCTGGTTCGCGAGCGCCATCAGCTCCGCGACCGAATGCACCGGCACCTGCGGATTCACCGCGAGCAGCAGCGCTCCGCGCTCGATCTGGGTGATGGGCGCGAAATCCGTGATCGAGTTGTAGCCCGGGTTGGCGTACATGTGCGGGTTGAGCGCGAAGGGGCCTTGGCCGGCGACGACCAGCGTGTAGCCGTCGGGCGCGCTGCGCGCCGCTGCCTGCATCGCGACGTTGCCACCCGCGCCAGGACGGTTCTCCACCACGACAACGCCTCCCAGCGCCGGGGCGAGACGCTCGGCGAGCCAGCGGGTGAGAAGGTCTGGCGGTCCACCGGGTGTTCCCGTGACGATGATCCGGATCGGTTTCGATGGATAACTCTCGGCCGCCGCGACCGGCGCCACCGATTCGAAGGCGGCGCAGAGGGCAAACACGGCAAGCCTGCTCATTGCTGCAGTCGGCATTTCGAACTCCAAGAGTGATGCAGCCAGTTGAGCAGCGCCGCCGCCTCGGCGCCAGATGGCGTAAGCTTCTGGCCCATAACACTTGGTTATGTCACTGAGTCTTTCCCAGCTGCGCCAGTTCGTCGCGCTTGCCGAAACCGGCAGCGTCGGTGGAGCGGCGCGCGCGCTCGGGGTCTCCCAGCCGGCGGCGACGAAGAGCCTGCGCGCGCTCGAAGCCGAGCTCGGCGTGGCGCTCCTGCGCCGCACGACTCGTGGCACCGAGCTGACCAAGCACGGGCACACGTTCTTGCTGCGTGCCCGAAGTGCGTGCCGAGAAATCGAGCGCGGGCAGGCTGAACTCGCCGATGCGGCGAAGCAGGCGAGCGGCTCCATCGTGCTGGGGTCGTCGCCCGCTGCCGCGGCGGCGCTGTTGCCGGGGCCGCTCAAGCTTCTTCGGCGCGACTCACCGGTGGACATCCGCATCATCGAGGGCATGCCGGTGGCGACGCTGCCGCGCGTACGCGACGAGTCGCTCGATTTCGCGCTGGGCCCGTCGTTGCGCGCGCCCCTGGCCAGCGATCTCGTCGCGGTGCCGCTCTATCCGAACGAGATGGCGATCGTCGTGCGACGCGGCCATCCCCTGGCCGCAAAACGCTCGCTGGCGGACCTGATGGACTGCGAATGGATCACCGCCGGCCTCGGCCCCGCAAGCCTCGTCGTCGACGACATGTTCACCGCTGCCGGCCTGCCCACGCCGCGCTGGGTCATCCGCTGCGAGTCGATTCCAGGGTTGATCGCGATCACGGCGCAATCCGATCTCATCGCCACGGTCCCCAGATCGTTGCTTGCGCTCGGCATCGCCGACCGGCTGCTCGAACCGATTCGCGTCCGCGAGAAGATGGCCTCTTCCACGATGAGCCTGTTCATGAAGCGAGACTCGCCGCTCAACGCCGCAGCAGGCAGGCTCGTTCGGCTGATCAAGGACGAGGCAAAGCGTCTGCGCGCTGCGCGATAGAGCTGCACCGAAACGGGCGTCGCACTTCTTGCAGCGACATGTGGCCCGGGGTGCTCAAGCCGACGGCGGCGCGACGCGCTTCATCGCATCGATCAGCGGCGCCACGATGTCCATCGGCAGCGGGAACACGATGGTCGAGTTCTTGTCGGCCGCGATCACGGTCAGCGTCTCCAGGTAGCGCAGCTGGATCGCCTGCGGCTGCGTGGCCAGGATCTCCGCGGCCTGCGCCAGCTTCTCGGCGGCCTGCAGTTCGCCCTCGGCGTGGATCACCTTGGCGCGCCGCTCGCGCTCGGCCTCGGCCTGGCGCGCGATCGCGCGGATCATGGTTTCGTTCAGGTCGACGTGCTTGATCTCGACGTTGGTGACCTTGATGCCCCAGGCATCGGTCTGGCTGTCGAGGATCTTCTGCAGGTCGAGGTTCAGCCGCTCGCGCTCGGACAGCATCTCGTCGAGCGTGTGCTTGCCGAGCACCGCGCGCAGCGTGGTCTGCGCGAGCTGGCTGGTGGCGGCCAGAAAGTTCTCGACCTGGATCACCGCCCGCTGCGGATCGACGACGCGGAAGTACAGCACCGCGTTGACCTTCGAGCGTCACGTTGTCGCGCGAGATCACGTCCTGGCTCGGCACGTCCATCACCACGATGCGCAGGTCGATGCGCACCATCTGCTGGATGCCGGGAATCAGGATCACCAGGCCCGGGCCCTTGACGCGCCAGAAGCGCCCGAGCTGGAACACGACGCCGCGCTCGTACTCGCGCAGGATGCGCAGCGAGCTGGCGACGATGAACGCCAGCAGGATCAGGACCACGGCAGATGCCGATGGGAACGCCGATCATGGCGAGGCTCCTTGACGTTGCGACGGTGCGTCTGCAGCCGAGCTCACCTCGAGCGTGAGGCCGTCGACGCGCGTCACGCGCACCCGCTGGCCGGGCTGCAGCGGCTCGGCCGCGCGCACGCGCCAGCGTTCGCCGTCGACCGCGGCCCAGCCTTCGCCGCCGCCGAACTCGATGCACCTCGCCCGCCGCGCCGAGCAGGCGCGGCTGTGCCGCTGACCACCGGCCGCCGGCGCGCCTTGGCGGCCATGCCGACCACGCCGGCGACGAACGCCGCCGAGACGAGCGCCACCGCGCCGATCAGCGGCAGCGGGATGCCGAAGCCCGGCGCGTCGCTGTCGATCAGCAGCAGCGCGCCGAACGCGAACGCCGCGACGCCGCCGATGCCGAGCGCGCCGTAGCTCGGCACGAAGGCCTCGGCGACGAAGAAGGCGATGCCCAGCAGGATCAGCGCCAGGCCGGCGTAGTTGACCGGCAGCATCTGCAAGCCCCACAGCGCCAGCAGCAGGCAGACGCCGCCGATCACGCCGGGCGCGACGTAGCCCGGGTTCATGAACTCGAACAGCAGGCCGTAGATGCCGATCATCATCAGCACCAGCGCCAGGCTCGGGTCGCTGATCACCGCCAGCAGCCGGTCGCGCCAGTCGGGCTCCAGCGTCGACGACGGCGGCCTGCGCCGTGGCCAGCGTCACCGCGCCGCCGTGCCGGCGTCGCCGCGCTGACCACGCGGCCGTCGAGCTGGCGCAGCAGGTCGGCCACGTCGATGGCGACAGGTCGATCACCTTGCGCGCCAGCGCGTCGCGCGGCGGGCAGGCTGACCGCCTCGCGCACCGCCTGCTCGGCCCAGTCCGCGTCGCGGCCGCGCAACTGCGCCAGGCTGCGGATGTAGGCGGTGGCGTCGTTGATGCGCTTGGCGGCCAGCGCGTCGTGGCCGGCGTCGGGCGCCGACGCCGTGCCGGCCGGCCGGCTCCGCGCGGCTCGCGCGCCGCCGGGCGACGGCATGCCGATGGCGATCGGCGTCGCCGCGCCGAGGTTGGTGGCCGGCGCCATCGCCGCGACGTGGGTGGCGTACAGGATGTAGGTGCCGGCGCTGGCCGCGCGCGCGCCCTGCGGCGCCACGAAGCCGGCCACCGGCACCGGCGACGCGAGGATGGCCTTGATGATGCTGCGCATCGCGGTGTCCAGGCCGCCCGGCGTGTCCATCTGCAGCACCACGAGCTGCGCGCTGCTCGCGCGCAGCGCGCTCGAGCGCACGCGTCACCTGGTCGGCGCTGGCCGGGCCGATGGCGCCGTCGATGCGCACCACGAAGACCGGTGGCACGGCGGCACCTGCAGGCAGCTCCTGCGCACGGGCCAGCACGGTCAGCAGCGCCAAGCAAGACCATCGAGCCTACGCGCCTGTTCACCATGGCCCCCGCGAAGTTGAGCAACCCTTTGGCGCCAGCGTACACCCGCGCGCTGGCGGCGGGTGCGGCCGCGCGCGGGCGGCGCCACCTGCCCTGAGCGGCACGCCTCAGCGTGCGCGGTGGCGATCGTGGGTCACGAACTCCTTGCCCTGCGGCGGCAGTTGCAGCCACTCGGGGTGCTCGAGCGTTTGCTGGATGTCGAACAGGCCGCTCGCCCAGTGTTCATGCATCGACTGCGGGCTGAACTCGTAGTCCTTGGCCAGCCCTTCCCATTCCTTGTCCTGGTAGATCAGATGGATCACCGCGTACTGCGCGCGAGCAGGCCAGCTCCTGCGCGTGCCGGCACCACGGGTCCGACGCGCGCGCCTTGGCCGGCACGTGCTCGAGCACCTCGCGCAGCAGGCGACGGTAGTGCTGCGCATCGGCCATCGTGTCGGTCGCCGCGCGGGTGCGGCTCGAATACTGGATGTCCTTGCGGCGCTCCTCGACGTCGTACACGTTGTCGGGCAGCGGGCCGCGCGCGCTCCACAAGTCGACCTGGAACACCAGCGTGTCGCGCCGCGGCGAGGCCGCGAGCACATGGTTCAATGGCGTGTTCGACACCAGCCCGCCATCCCAATAGAACTCGCCGTCGACCTCGACCGCGGGGAATCCCGGCGGCAACGCGGCCGACGCCATGAAGTGCTCGGCGCGCATGGCCTTGCGCGCCGGCCCGCTGGTGTTGTCGAAGTACTCGAAATTGCCGGTGCGCACGTTGACCGCGCCCACCGACACGTGCATGGCGCCCGCATTGATGCGATCGAAATCGACGAAACGCTCGAGCGTGCTCTTCAGCTGCGTGGTGTCGTAGAAGCTCGCCTGCGTGACGCCTTGCTTGCCGCCCAGCCACGGCGCGCAGCCCGCGCGGCGCAAAGAACTGGCTCTGGCCCTGCACGATGGCGCGCCATGCCGCGAAGCCGCTGAACACCTTGCGCGCCTCGGGGCCCGCGTTGTCGACCAGGTGCTGCGTCATCTCCAACGGCGGCACGAAAGTGGCCGGCCGGCAGATCGTCTCCCAGAACTCGCGCAGCCTCGCCACCCGCGTCTCGACCGGATTGCCGGCGATCAACGCCGTGTTCAACGCGCCGATCGAGATGCCGGCGATCCAGTTCGGCGCGATGCCGGCGTCAGCCAGCCCCTCGACCACACCCGGCCTGGTACGAACCGAGCGCACCGCCGCCTTGCAGCACCAGCGCCACCGTCTTGAAATCGTGTCTTCTCATCGCTGGCCGCCTTGCTGTGTTCACTCGTACGCGCTCCACCAGCCGGCTCAATGGGCCGAGGTCCAGGCCCGCGCTCAGACGCCCGTCGGCGCTCGGCACGCCGCCGCGATAGCCGGCCACGACGTTGCCGTAGCGCTGCGCGAACACCGGCGGCAGCGGCCGCGCGCTGGCGGGCGCCAGCCACAGCCGCAGCAGGTGGCGCTGCCGCTGCGGCTTCGGGCCAATCGTCGAACGCGGTGCGGTCGTGCAGCAGGGTGTGGTTGTGCACGAACTGCATGTCGCCGGGCTGCAGACTCCATCGTGAAGTGCAGCGCCGGGTCGTTGGCCAGCGCATCGAGCAGGTCGAGCGCCGCGAGCTGTCGCGCCGTCAGCCGCGGCGCGTCGGCGAAGCGCTGCGCCGAGTCGATGTACTGCCGTTGATAGATGGCCGACAGCCGCCCGGCAAACCAGTTGAACACCGGAATCTCGAAGTACGGCTTGGCGCCAGGCGGCACCTCGCCGCGGCGGTCGGTGGCCAGCGGCTCGAACAGGCACGCGGCCAGTTCGGGCCGGCGCGCGCGCATCTCGTTGTACAGCGTGGTCGACGACACCAGCGCCGAGGCGCCGCCGCGGCGCGCGGGCTGCAGGCACAGCAGCCCCACCACGTCGGCCGAGTCGGTGTGAAAGGTCTGACGCTCGCGGGTCTGATAGATGCGCACGTTGGGGTCGACCGACGACAGGCCCTGGTCGCGCACGTGGCCCAGCAGATGACCCTGCGCGTTTTGCGACAGTGCGCGGCCCAGGTGTGCGCCCAGCCCGTAGAACGCCACCGCGCTCTGCCGGCGGCCCCACGCCGGCCAGCGGCAGACCGCGCCACAGCACGAAGCCGCGGCCCTCGAGCAACTCGCGCTGCACGCGCGCCAGGCGCGGTGCCAGCGTCGGCAGCACGAAACGCTCGCGCGACAGCTCGCTCCAGTCGGCGCGCTCGGACAGCCACGGCGTGCAGGCGGTGGCCAGCTCGTCGAGCTCGGCGGCGACAGCGTCTCGATCCAGTCGTCGCGGACGGCCATCGCGGGGCCGTACCAGGCGCAGGGGCCGTCGATGCGCGCCGGCAGCCCGGCGGGAAACAGGTTCGAGTCGGTCATCGCGTGATTGTCGCCGTCGGCGCGCAGCCGCGCGCCGTGGCACGCCTATCATGCGAGCCCCGAGGCACGGCTCCGACGGTCGCGCCTCACCCACGGCAGGAGCACACCATGGCCAAGAAGAGTGCGGATTCCGGCGTCTATCGCGTCACCGAGATCATCGGCACCAGCCCGGTGTCGTGGGAAGCCGCGGCGAAGAACGCCGTCGAGACGGCCGCCAAGTCGCTGCGCGATCTGCGCATCGCCGAAGTCGGCACAGCTCGACTGAAAATCGAAGGCGGCAAGGTCGTCGCCTACCGCGCCCGCGTCTCCCTGTCGTTCAAGTACGACGCCTGAACTGGACGAGCGACAGCACCTGCGTGCTGGCGAACGCCTGCTCAGGGGCCGGCGCATGCAGGCGCCGGCGCGGGCTGCAAGGCTGAACTCGGCGACGTGACGCCAGCACTGCGTGCTGGCGCAGTGCGCAGGCCCGCGTGGCGAACGCCCGCGGTGGGGCCGGCGCATGCAGGCGCTGGCGCGGCCTGCAAGTCACAACCGCCGGTGCAGCGCCGCGCTCGCGCTGCACGCGTTCATGCCATCGGTCACGCCGCGCCGCAGTACGGCGGCGCGGGGCTGGCTGTGCCCTTCATTCGGCACGCTAGGCTGCCGAAGTGTCCGAAGTGCGCTCGAACGACTTGCCCGTGGCCCTGCTCGACCAACCGGTGCCGGCCGAGGTGCCGGCGCGCGCGGAGCAACTCTATGCGGTGCTGAGCGCCACCAACGAAGCCATCCTGCGCGCGGGCTCGGCCGATGAGCTGTATCAAGGCGTGTGCGAAGCCGCCACCGGCAGCGGCCTGATCAGCATCGCTGGCGTGATGGTGCCGATGGACGGTCAACCCGATCTGTTGCGCGCCGTCGCGCGCAGCGGCACGGGTGCCGGCGTCACCGTCACCGACCCGCGGATCTCGGTGGACGCGTCTCAGCCAGAGGGCCGTGGCCTAGCCGGCACCGCATTCCAGCGTCGGCAACCGTGCGTCAGCCAGGATCTGTTGAACGACCCGCGCGCGGCACCGTGGCGCGTCGGTGCAAGCCACCGCCGGTGTGCGTTCCGGCGCCGCCGTTCCGCTGGTGCGCGGCGGCGTGTCGGTCGCGCGTGCTGCTGTTCTTCTCGCCGCTGCGCGGTGCCTTCGACGCGGCCACCGTGCGCCTGCTCGAACGCATGGCCGAGAACATCTGTTCTGCACTGTCCAACTTCGAGCGCGAGGCCGAGCGCACGCGCCTGAGCGAGACGCTGCAGCGCTTCCGGGCGGCCATCGACATGTCGGGCGACACGGTGTATCTCACCGACGCCGAAACGATGCGCTTCGTCGACATCAACGAAACCGCCTGCACCCGCCTGGGCTACACGCGCGCCGAACTGCTGACGATGGGCCCCAAGGACCTCACCATCAAGCCGTTCGATGAGGTCAAGGCGATGTTCGATCGCGTGATCGCCTGCGCGCCCGAGGCCATCGTCACCGAGCAGGTGGCCCAGTCACGCAATGGCACCCACTGGATCAGCGAAGTGTCGCGGCGCGCGGTGCGCGCCGGCGACCGCTGGATGATCGTGACGATCTCGCGCGACATCACCGAGCGGCGGCGTCAGGAAAAGCTGCAGGCGCTGCAGCACAGCGTGACGCACCAGCTGTCGCGCACCGGTGCCAAGCGCGCGGTGATCGAGGCCGTGCTCGCCGACCTGAGCACGGCGCTGCGTTTCGAGCAGGGCCTGTGCGCGATCGCCGACGACGAGCACGTCGGCGTGCGGCGGCTCGCGGCCTGGCATCGCGACGGCGTGGTGCCCGTCGATGCACGCGCCGACGCCGACGCGCTGGCCCTGTCGCTGGACATGCCGCCCGGGCGGGTGGCGCAGTGCACGCACGACGACCAGCGGCGCTTCATCGTCGCGCTGCGCGCCGACGGCAAGACGCTCGGCGCGCTGGCGCTGCAAGGCGATGAGATGGCGCCGCTGGCGCAGTTCGAGCACGTGCTGGTGACCATCGGCGAACAGCTCGGCCAGTACATCCGGCGCAAACAGGCCGAGCGAGTGCTCGCGCACAGCGAAGCGCGCTTTCGCTCGCTCACCGAGCTGTCGTCGGACTGGTACTGGGAGTGCGACGTCTACCACCGCTTCGTCACCTTCGGCGGCCGCAGCGCGCGCGACTTCGGCAAGCACGACTGGCGCAGCGCCTTCTTCGGACGCACCGTGTGGGAGCTGCCGCACCTGGTGCGCGAGAGCGCCGACTGGGCCGCGCACCGCAGTCAGCTGATGCGCCGCGAGCGCTTCATCGATTTCCAGTTCGCGGTGCGGCTGCCTGACGGCTCGCTGCGCTGGACCAGCGCCAACGGCGAGCCGTGCTACGACGCCGACGGCGAGTTCACCGGCTACCACGGCGTGTCGCGCGACATCACCGAACGCAGGCTGGCCGAAGACTCGATCCGTCACCTGGCGACCCACGACACGCTGACCGGCCTGCCCAACCGCACGCTGTTCATCGAGGAGCTCGGCCGCTCGATGCGCGAGGCGCGCCGCGACGGCCGCAAGCTGGCGCTGCTGTTCGTCGATCTCGATCACTTCAAGATCATCAACGACACGCTCGGCCACGATGCCGGCGACATGCTGCTGGCGCGGATGGCCACCTCGCTGCGCGAGTGCCTGCGCCCGCACGACCTGGTGGCGCGACTGGGCGGCGACGAGTTTGTGGTGCTGGTGCGCCACCCGGCTGGACACGACGAGGCCGCGGTGGTGGCGCGCAAGCTGCTCGCCGCGGTGACGCAGCCGATGTCGCTCAAGGGCCAGGAGTGCCGCGTCAGCGCCAGCGTGGGCATCAGCATCTTCCCCGACGGCGCCGACGACGAAGCCCAGTTGATGAAAGGCGCCGACATCGCGATGTACGAGGCCAAGCGCGAAGGCCGCAATGCGTTTCGCTTTTACTCCACGGACGCGGTGCCGCAGTCGCCACTGCGGCTGCGCATGGAATCGAACCTGCGCGCGGCAATCGAGCGCAACGAGTTCACGCTGCACTTCCAGCCGAAGATCGATTTGGCGAGCGGCCGCATCATCGGCGCCGAGGCGCTGCTGCGCTGGACCAACGCCGAGCTGGGCTCGGTGCCGCCGGCGCAGTTCATCGCACTGGCCGAAGAGACCGGCCTGATGCTGCCGATCGGCCGCTGGGTGCTGCGCCAGGCGTGCGCACAGCACATGGCGTGGCGCGACCAGGGCCTGCCGCCGATTCCGCTGTCGATCAACCTGTCGCCGCGGCAGTTTGCCGACGCCGAACTGCTGCCCGACCTCGAACGCGAGCTGAGCACGAGCGGCATGCCGCCGCAGGCGCTGGAGCTCGAGGTCACCGAGAGCGTGGTGATCAGCAGCCCCGAGCGGGCGCTGGCCACGCTGCAGGCGGTCAAGCGGACTGGGCGTGCGGCTGGCGATCGACGACTTCGGCACCGGCTACTCGTCGCTGGCGCAGTTGAAGCGCTTCCCGGTCGATGCACTGAAGATCGACCGCTCGTTCATCCGTGGCCTGCCCGGCGACAACTACGACGCCGCCATCACCGAGGCGATCATCGTCATGTGCCGCACGCTGCAGCTGACGGTGGTGGCCGAAGGCGTGGAAACCCGTGGGCAACGCGACTTCCTGCGCGAACGCGGCTGCACGCAGATGCAGGGCTACCAGTTCAGCAAGCCGCTGCCGGCAGACGAATTTGCCGCGCTCGCTCGACAACACTTCGCGACCGCCGACGCCTGCTGATTCGCGCGCCTCGTTGCTGCACTGCAGGAACCCGACGCGGCGACGCATCGAGCTCAGCGCATCACCGCAAGGCCACTGCTTCGAAGCGCATCAACACCTCGCCGCGCGAGTCGATCAGCTCGAGCCGCTGCCCGACGATGCGCCAACGGGCCACCGCCGCCAGCGCCTCGAGAAAAGCACGCTCCTGCTCCATGCCGTCGACACAAGCCATCATCGTGCCCGCGGTGCGGCCGAACGTCAGCCGGTCGCCAGCGAGCGTGTAGCCGCCCGCGATGCGGTTGCAGCCGCCGGAGCCCGCGACGCGGTGCTGGGCCGGCTGCAAGATGAGATGCGGTTCGCGCTGCTGATCGGCCACCACCGCCGGTTGGCCACGCAACGCCAGCAACTTCCAGTAGGTGTCCTCCAGCGACGCGGTGGTGGACGACGGCGCCTCGCAGGCCGACTGCGGCGCGATCGCCACGAAGCGCTCCACCTGCAGCATCGGGCGCGGCGTGCCGCCGTCTTCGACCACACGCATCACCACGCGCGCGTCCACCGTGGCGAGCGCCGGCGCGCCCGGCGCCGATCGGGCTGCCACGTAGGCGGCCTGCAACGCCGCGTTGGCGCCCTCGGGCACGACCGGAAACTGATCGCCGCTGGCGCAATCGAAGAACGATGTCGCATCGGCCAGGTAGCGGTACAGGCCACGCATGCGGCGCGCCTCACCCGCCGCGCCGACGCCGCCGACGCGGCGCAACAGCATGTTGTCGACACGGCGCACGTCGCCGGCGCCGAACACCGGATACGCGGTGTCGCTGGTGAACAGCAACTGGCCATTCAGCGTGATGCGGCCACGCACCACGTAGCGGCGGTTGGCGTCGATGCGCGCGGGCTCGACGCCGATCGAAAAAGCGATCGGCACCGCGGGCGACGCGACACGCGCACTGGCCACCACCAGCGCCGGCGCATCGGCGCGCGACGCCTCCTCCAGCGTGGCCTCGAACACCGCATCGGGCGGCAATGCCATGCGCTCGCGGTAGGTGGCCGTGCCGCTCACACTCATCGCAACGGGCGGGGCCGCAGTGGTGCAGGCCACAACCAGGGGTGCCATCAGCAGCCACAAGAGCCGGCGCTTAGCCCGCTGGGCGCATGCAAGCAGGGGGTGCGTCATCGTGTGCTCAATCGGCAGAGGCCATCGCAACCAGCGCGAAGGCGTGGACTGTACTGCCGGCCGGTTTCAATGGCACAGTGCGCCAGCCTCGAGCGCCGACCCCATGCCACTCAACCTGTCCGATCTCTGGCACACGATGGCGCTGGTGCCGGTGACGCTGCTGCCGATCATCAACCCGCTCAGCGCGGCGGCGGTGTTCAGCCTGACTGCCGGTAGCGAGCCGCGGCGCCATCCGCCTGCTCGCCCGGCAGGTGGCGATCAACTGCTGGTTCGTGCTGGTGACGTCGTTGTTCGTCGGCACCTACGTGCTCGACCTGTTCGACATCTCGCTGCCGATCGTGCGCATCGGCGGCGGGCTGCTGGTGGCGGCATCGGCGTGGCGCATGCTCAACCGCAGCGACGGCGACGAGGTGCAGGTGGCCGTCAAGCGATCGCAGATGGACGAACTGCCGCGCGCCGAAGTCGTCAAGCGCAGCTTCTTTCCGATCACCTTCCCGCTCACCACCGGGCCCGGCACGATCGCCGCGTCGATCGCCATCGGCGCGGGCATGCCGCGCCAACCGGCGCTGTACGTGCTCACCGCGCTGGCGGTGACGATCGGCGCCACGCTCACCGTGGCGGTGGTCTACCTGGTGTACCGCAACGCATCGGCGCTGATGGCGCGGCTGGGCGAGGTCGGCATGCTGGTGATGACACGCCTGCTCGCCTTCGTGCTGCTGTGCATCGGCATCAGCATCATGTGGGCCGGCTGGGCGGAGCTGAACGGCATCACGACCCCGCCCTGATCGACCGGCGGGCGGGGCGGCCCCAAGCGTGTCAGTCGTCGCGCTCGCGCGGCGGCACCAGGCCGGCGGGCACGGTGCCGGTCCAGTTGGACTCGACGTCCTCGAACTCGGCGTAGTCGGACTCCGACACCTCGAGGTTGTCGCCGACGCGAAAATCCTGCTGCCGGGTTTCGCGCTGGCCGCGCAGGTCGGCCGCGGTGTGCAGCGGCCGCAAGCCCTCGATCAGCATGTCCATGAGCGGCGACGGCTCCTCGGCGGCGAGCGCCTCGGCCTGCTCGATCGCCTTGATCAACACCAGCGCCGACATGCCTTCGAGGGCGGCCCAGCCCCTGCGCTCGAGCGCGTCGTGCACCAGGATCAGATGGCGCATCGTCTGCACCTCGCTGGTTTCGTGCGCCAGCAATCGCGCGCTCAACTCGGCGCACAGTTGCGACAACGACACCGGCTCATCGGCTGGTCGCTGCCGCCTGCGCTCGGTGAGCACCACATGCAGCTTGCCCTCGCGCCGCTCCAGGCCGATTGGACGACCAAGCAGGCCCTTGAGCTTGCGCAGCGAACCACCGCCCTTGCCGTTGGGCGCCGCGCGCCGGTCTTTCAGAGGCATCTGGCGTGAGCCTTTACGGCTCGGTGAACTGCTGGCCATTGCGTCCCTCTGTGGAATGCTGTGAACCAGCTTACGCAGGCGCCCACGGCGCTGTCGTTCGTTATTAACGCGGCGCCGTGCGCCGACCCCTTCACCACTCGAACGCAGGCCCCGCGTCGTGACAATTGACGCGCCCGGTGCGCACCACAACGGGGGTGTAACCCGCATCAACGTGCCTCGCCTTACTCGACCTTGGCGCCCGACGAGATGACGACCTTCTCCCACTTGGCGGTTTCGGCAGCGATCACCTTGCCGAAGTCCTCCGGCGTGCCGCCGATCGATTTGCCACCCAGCTCGGCCAGGCGCTCGCGCATCTTCGGGTCGGCCAGCGCGCGGTTCACCTCGGCGTTGACCTTGTCGATGATCTCGCGCGGCGTGCCCTTGGGCATGCCGATGCCGAACCATGCTGTGGCCTCGTAGCCGGGCACCGTCTCGCCCACCGTGGGCACGCCCGGCAGCGTGGGTTCGCGCTGCTCGGAAGTGACGGCCAATGCGCGCAACTTGCCGCTCTTGATGTGGCCGATCGACGACGGCAGGTTGTCGAACAGCACGTGCACCTGGCCGCCGATCAGATCGACCAGTGCCGGGCCCGCGCCTTTGTACGGCACGTGCAGCATGTCGCAGCCGGTCATCGACTTGAACAGCTCGCCCGACAGGTGCACCGAGGTGCCGCTGCCCGAGCTGGCCATGTTGACCTTGCCGGGGTTGGACTTGCAGTAGGCGATGAACTCGGCCACCGAATTGACCGGCAGCGACGGCGTCACCTCCATCACGTTGGGCGTGCGCACGAGGCCTGCCACCGGCGCGATGTCGCGGATGAAGTTGAAGTTGAGGTTCTTGTACAGCGTGGCATTGATGCCGTTGGCCGGGTTGACCAGCAGCATCGTGTAGCCGTCGGGCGGCGAGTTCACCACGTACTCCACGCCCAGGTTGTTGCCCGCGCCAGGCTTGTTCTCGACCACGAAGGGCTGGCCCATCTTCTCGGTGAGCCACTGCGCGACGATGCGCGCCAGCACGTCGGTGGTGCCCGCCGGCGGGTACGGCACGACCCATTTGACCGGACGCACCGGGTAGTCGGCGGCTTGAACGGCAGGGCTGAATGCGGCGACAGACAGCGCAGCCAGCGCGATGATGCGGGCCAATCGAATCATGGGGGGTCTCCTAGTCGATGCATGCCGTCAGCCGGCCATTGTGCATGCCGGACAGCCGACCCGCTTCGCACACAATGCAGCATTCATCGCCTTCCGAAAGGCCCGCCATGCCGACCGTCGCGCGCCACATATGCTGGTTGATCGTCGCTGCGCTCGCGTGGCTTGCGGCCGCGCCAGCGCTGGCCCAGAGCAGCGAGCCCGCGCTGCACAAACTGGTGATCCAGGTCAGCGACAACGATGCGCAGAAGTGGAACCTCGCGCTCAACAATGCGCGCAACGTGCAAGACGACCTCGGAGGGCCCGAAGCCACCGACCTCGAGATCGTCGTCTACGGCCCGGGCATCGGCATGTTGAAGTCCGACTCGCCGGTGGCCAAGCGGGTGGCCGATGCGTTGAGTGCCGGCGTCAAGGTCGTGGCCTGCGAGAACACGATGAAGGCACAGAAGCTGTCGGTCCCCGACATGCTGCCCGACATCGGCTACGTGAGCGCCGGCGTGGTCGAACTGATGAAGAAGCAAAAGCAAGGCTACGCCTACATTCGTCCCTAGCATCGGTGGTGGACCACTGCCGCTAGGGATCACTCCGATGCGCCGGCCGGCCTGCTGCGGCAAGGTGATTGCAATACCCTCTGGCCACTGAAAACATGCCCAAAGTCACCTTCATCACCTTCGCCGGCGAGCACCACGTGGTCGACGTGCCCGCGGGCACCACGCTGATGCGCGCAGCCACCGACCACGGCGTGCCCGGCATCGATGGCGACTGCGGCGGCAACTGCGCCTGCGCCACCTGCCACGTGTTCATCGAAGCACCGTGGGCGGCTCGGCTGTCGCCGCGTTCTGACCACGAAGAAGACATGCTCGGCCTCACCGTCGACCCGCGCCCCACATCACGGTTGGGTTGCCAGGTGCGGATCACCGATGCGCTCGACGGCATCGTGGTGCATCTGCCCGAAGGCCAGCACTGATCCGAGCATCGGCAATACCTGCAGGAGCCGACACGATGACCACCACCCTCTCGGCCGTGCAGCAGCAGGCCCGCGATGCCGCGATGTCGATGCCGCTCGACGAGATCGACCCGGCGGACCCGGAGTACTTCGTGCACGACACGGTGGGCCACTACTTCGAGCGGCTGCGCCGCGACGACCCGGTGCACAAGTCGGTGCAGCCCGTTCTTCGGGCCGTACTGGTCGATCACCCGGTACCAGGACATCATGCACGTGGACACCCACCACGACATCTTCTCGTCGGACTGGTCGCGCGGCGGCATCACGCTGACCGATCCGCCCGAGGGCGAGAAGCTGCAGATGTTCATCGCGATGGACCCGCCGCGCCACGACGAGCAGCGCAAGGCGGTCACGCCGATCGTCGCGCCGCCCAACCTGGCCAAGATGGAGGGGCTGATCCGCGAGCGCACCTGCAGCGTGCTCGACAGCCTGCCGCGCAACGAAACCTTCAACTGGGTCGACAAGGTGTCGATCGAGCTGACCACGCTGATGCTGGCCACGCTGTTCGACTTCCCGCTGCACGATCGGCGGCTGCTCACCTGGTGGTCCGACGTGTCCACCATGAACAAGGCCATCAACCCCGACGCGCTGGAGCCGCACGAGCGCATGGCCGAGCTCGGCAAGATGCTCGAGTACTTCACCCGCCTGTGGAACGAGCGCGTCAACGCGCCGCCCACCAGCGACCTGATCTCGATGCTCGCGCACGGCCCCGCCACGCGCAACATGAGCCCGCTGGAGTACATGGGCAACCTGGTGCTGCTGATCGTCGGCGGCAACGACACCACGCGCAACACCATGACCGGCGGCCTGCTGGCGCTGCACGACAACCCCGATCAGTGGGCCAAGCTGCGCGCCAACCCGGCGCTGGTCGAAAGCCTGGTGCCCGAGATCGTGCGCTGGCAGACGCCGCTGGCGCACATGCGCCGCACCGCGGTGCAAGACAGCGAGGTCGGCGGCAAGCGCATCCAGGCCGGCGACAAGGTCGCGATGTGGTACCTGTCGGGCAACCGCGACGACGAGCGCGATCGACGACCGCGAACGAGTTCATCATCGATCGCGCGCGGCCGCGCCAGCACCTGTCGTTCGGCTTCGGCATCCACCGCTGCGTCGGCAACCGGCTGGCCGAGCTGCAGCTGCGCATCCTGTGGGAAGAGATCCTGACAGCGCTTCCCGGTGATCGAGGTGGTCGGCGAGCCGGTGCGCGTGCGCTCGACCTTCGTGCGCGGGTTTTCGCAGCTGCCGGTGCGCATTCCGGGTTGACGCGCGACGCGTGCTAGGGTTGTGCCGCGCCGCGTGCCACGGGCGGCGCGGGGATCCCGATGCGCGTGCTGCTGGTGGAAGACGACCAGATGATCGGCGAGAGCCTGCGCGAGGCGCTGCGCAGGCAGGGCTTCGCTGCCGACTGGGTGCGTGATGGCCGCGCCGCCGATGCCGTGCTCGCCAGCGAGCGCTTCGACGCCGTGCTGCTCGACCTCGGCCTGCCGCAGCGCAGCGGCCTGGACGTGCTCAAGGCAGCCCGCGCGCGCGGCGACGCCACGCCGGTGATCGTGCTGACCGCGCGTGATGCGTTGACCGACAAGGTGTCGGGGCTCGACGCCGGCGCCGACGACTACCTGGTCAAGCCGTTCGAGTTCGATGAACTGCTGGCGCGCCTGCGCGCCGTCGTGCGGCGCCAGTCCGGGCGCAGCAGCGGCGCGCTCGAGGTGGCCGACCTGCGGCTGGATCCGGCCACGCGCGAGGTCAGCCGCGGCGGCCGTGCCGTGGTGTTGTCGGCCCGCGAGTTCGCGCTGCTGCTCGCGCTGATGGAGCGTCCCGGCGCGATCCTGTCGCGTGCGCAGCTCGAAGACCGCCTGTACGGCTGGGGCGAGGAGCTCGAGAGCAACGCGATCAGCGTCTACGTGCACCAGCTGCGGCGCAAGCTCGGCGACGACATCCTGCACACGGTGCGCGGCGTGGGTTACTACGTGGGGCCGGCCAAGCAGGCCTGAGGGCATGCGATCGCTGCGCCTGCGCCTGTTCACGTTCCTGGTCGCACTGGCCGCGCTGGCCGCGCTGTTCGTCGGCGGCGCCACCTACGTGAGCGTGCGTGCCGAGGCCGACGAGCTGTTCGACTACCAACTGCGCCAGATGGCGCTGTCGCTGCGCGACCAGGGACGCATCTCCGACGACGAGCGCGATGCGCTGGCCAACCCCGAGTTCGACTACCTGGTGCAGATCTGGTCGGTCGATGGCGTGGCGCTGTACAGCAGCGTGCCATCGCCGGTGCCGCAACCGCTGCCGCAGCGCGCGGTGCTCGGCTTCAGCAACGTCGAGTTGCGCGGCACCACGTGGCGCGTGTTCGGCACCGCCACGCCGCAACGCGTGGTGCAGGTGGCGCAGCCGCTGGCGGTGCGCCGCCGCCTGGCCACCGCGGCGGCGGCCCGCAGCGTGCTGCCGATCGTCGCGGCCTCGCCGTTGGTGGCCTTGGCGATGTGGTGGCTGGTCGGCTTCTCGCTCGCGCCGCTGCAGCGGGTGGTGGCTGCGGCGCGCACGCGCGACGCGCGCTCGCTCGATCCGTTGCCGGCCGAGGGCTTGCCTGCCGAGGTGCAGCCGCTGGTGTCGGCCTTCAACGACGTGCTGCAGCGGCTGGCCACCGCGTTCGAGAGCCAGCGCGCCTTCGTGGCCGACGCAGCGCACGAACTGCGCACGCCGCTCACCGCGCTGAAGCTGCAATTGGGCTTGCTGCGCAACGCCGACGAAGGTGCGCAGCGCGAGGCGTCGCTGGAGCGCATGGGCACGGGCATCGAACGCGCTGCGCGCCTGGTGGAGCAGTTGCTTGCGCTGGCGCGCGCCGAGCCCGGCGTGCCGGCGGCGACCGCGCTTGATCTGGTCGCGGTGGCTCGCCAGGCGCTGGCCGACGCCTCCTCGTTGGCCGCTGCGCGCCAGGCCAGCGTGGAGTTGCGCGCTCCCGAATCGCTGCCGATGCAAGGCGACGCGCAGGCGCTGCGCAGCCTGCTGCGCAACCTGGTGGACAACGCCATCCAGCATGGCGGTGCCGCGCCGCACGTGGTGGTGGACATCGAGCAAAGGGCCGATCACGCGCTGGTGTGCGTCGACGACAGCGGCGCCGGGATCCCGCCGCACGAGCGTGAGCGCGTGTTCGACCGCTTCCGCCGGCGCGAGGGCAGCGCAGGCGACGGCAGCGGCCTCGGCCTGGCCATCGTGCGCGCGATCGCGCAGCAGCACGACGGCGAGGTGCAGCTCGAGGCGTCGCCGCTGGGCGGATTGCGCGCACAGGTGCGACTGCCGATCGCAGCGGCGCGCGCCGCCACGCCTCGGGCCGCTTAATCTTGGCCTCACCTTCGCTTCACGCAGCGCTCATCGTGCGCTTCTAGATTTGCCGGCGTGGCCGAGGCCTTCGGCCCACCCGCAAATCTGGAGGTTCACGATGACATCGAATCGCACGCCCATCGCTGCCGCCGCGGTGTTGACGCTGCTCGGCGCGGCCGCCGTCTCGGCCGATGCCTGGACGCTGCCGCACTGGCTGCACAAACAAGACACCGTCGCCACGCCAGCGCCGGCGCCGAACGCCGCGGCACCCGCTGCCGCGCCGGTGATCGAGCCGTTGTCGCCCGGTGCGGCGCCGAACTACCGCGCCATCGTGCAGGCCGAAGGCCCGGCCGTCGTCGGCGTCACGGTCGTCGGGCCTGCGCAGCGTCGAAGACTCGCGACGAACCGTCATTCGACGACGACCCGTTCTTCCGCTTCTTCCGCGGCCTGCCGGGCGTTCCGATCGCCGCCGCGTGGCGACATGCCGTTCCGCGGCCAGGGCTCGGGCTTCATCGTCAGCCCCGACGGCGTGATCCTGACCAACGCGCACGTGGTGCGCGACGCCAAGCAGGTGACGGTCAAGCTCAGGACCGCCGCGAATTCAGCGCGAAGGTGCTGGGCAGCGACGGCGCCACCGACATCGCGGTGCTGAAGATCGACGCCAAGGGCCTGCCGACCGTGGCGACCTCGGCGATCGAAGGCGGTGCAGGTGGGCGACTACGTGCTGGCGATCGGCGCGCCGTACGGCTTCGAGCAGACCGCCACGCAAGGCATCGTCAGCGCCAAGGGGCGATCGCTGCCGGGCGACTGCGTACGTGCCCTTCATCCAGACCGACGCCGCGGTCAACCCGGGCAACTCGGGCGGTCCGCTGTTCGACGACGCACGGCCGCGTGATCGGCATCAACGCGCAGATCTACTCGCAGCAGCGGCGGCTTCCAGGGGCTGGCGTTCGCCATTCCGATCGACGTCGCGCTGCACGTGAAGGACGAGATCGTCGCGCACGGCACGGTCGAGCACGCGCGCCTGGGCGTGACGTTGCAGGACCTGTCGGCGCCGCTGGCCGAATCGTTCGGCATGAAGTCGCCCGACGGCGCCGTCGGTCGCCAGCGTGACCAACGGCAGCGCCGCCGCCGAGGCCGGCCTGAAGCCGGTGACGTGATCACCGCGTTCGACGGCAGCCGGTGCACACCGCCGGTGACGTGTCCAGCCGCGTCGGCCTGGCGAAGCCTGGCGACAAACGGCGCTGCACGGTGTGGCGCGACAAGTCCTCGCACACGCTGTGCTGTGGCGCTCGGCAAGCGCACGTGCCGAGACCGCCGGCGCCGTCGCCAGCGCCGATCACGGCTCGCTGGGCCTGGCCGTGCGGCCGCTGCAACGCGACGAGATGCGCGAGGCGGGCGTCGACCACGGCCTGCTGATCGAGCAGGCCAGCGGCCCGGCGCGCGAGGCCGGCGTGCAGGCCGGCGACGTGCTGCTCGCCGCTCAACGGCAAGCCCGTGCAGCGTCGACCAGATGCGCGAGGTGATGCGCCAACAGCCCAAGCACGTGGCGCTGCTGATCGCCCGCGACGGGCAGCAGATCTTCGTGCCGGTCAACCTGGGTTGACGCCAACCCAGGTGTCGTGCCGGGTCGCGATGCGGCCCGGTTTCCATCCACAACTTCCACAGAGGTCAACATGTCGACCCGATTCATCGCCACGTCACTGGCCCTGGCCGCTGCCATCACCACGGCCGTGAGCGCACAAGCCGCGAATGCCACCGCACCCCACGGTGCCGGCGGCCAAGGTCACCCCGCACTCGCGCGCACCATCGCGCACAACGCCACCGCACAGCAACGCGTGGCCGCCGATCTCAGCCACGCCCGCCTGTCACCCCAAGAAGCGGCGGCCCTGCAAACGCAGGTGGCCGACGTCTACCGCGCGCAGGCCAGCGCGCTGGAGGCACGCGGCACACGCCCGGAGCAGCTGGCTGCCAGCGCGCGGCTGTTGACGGCCGCAATGCACGACGCCGAAGTGGCACGGCACAACGACGCACGCGCCGACAGGCTCGATCGCATGCACCTGCACACGGCTGCCTTGCGCGACGCGCAGCAGCAGCGCTGGATTGCGCAAGGCCTGCGCTCGGGCCACCTGAGCCCGACGCAGGCCGCGCAGCTGGAGCGCACGCAGGCCGAACTGGCGGCCGCGCAAGCAACGGTGGTCGACCGTGGCCACGAGACGGTGGATGCCGCGCTGGATCTGCAGCATCGTCAGGACCTGCAGGACTGGGCGATCCACGACGCGTTGGCGCACCGCGCGGTCTGACGCGCCGCCGTTCAGCGTGCGGCCTTGCCGCCGAGCGCTAGCCCTCGTAGCGCTCGACGGTTCCTGAGTCGCGCACCTTCGCACTCGACGGATCCTGGCCGAACTCCCGCTTGGCGCGGCGCTGGCGCAGCAGGTCCCAGCACTGGTCGAGCTGCTCTTCCACGTGCTTGAGCCGCTGCGCGTCGGCGGACGATGTCGCACCCTGAGCGCGCAGGCGGTGCTCTTCGTCGACCAGCGCCGAGACGTGTTGCAGGATCGAGGCGTCGTTCATCGTGATGGCTCCTGCGGGCTCACAGGCCCTTTTCCTTCAGCCAGGCCAGCACCGCGTTGGCCACGTCGAGCCAGCCGTGGTCGATGGTCAGCGAGTGGCCGCGGCCTTCGAACTGCTTGAGCTCGGTCACCGCCAGCGAGTGGCGATACAGCTTGAACGTGGCCCGCGTGGTGACGTGGGGCACCGTGTGGTCGGCGGTGCCGGAGATCAACAGCAATGGGCCGCGCGTGCTGTTGGCGGTGTCGACCTTGGTCGGCGCGTTGCGGTTGAAATTGGCCAGCGCCGCTTCGAACAGCGGGCGTGCCGGTGACGGAATGGTCCACCGATCGAACAAGGTGTCGGACTCCGCCTCCGAGATCGCGTTGCCAAAGCCGAAGCGGAACTCCGACTTCGTCAGCGCCACTGCCTTACCGACATTCAGCGGGTTGACCAGCACCGGCAGCGTGGCGCGCAACTGCGCCAGCGGCAGCGGCAGCACGCCCTTGATCTGCGCCGGATCGATGGCCACCGCTGCGCGGCCGACGCCCTCGCCGAGCAGGCGCTCGGCGATCAGCCCGCCGAACGAGTGGCCGATCAGAATGGGCGGTGCCGGCAGCTCTTTGGCGATGGCGCCGAAGAACGAGACCAACTCGTTGACGCCCTTGTTGGCCACGCGGTCGTGGTTGGCGCGCGCCTCGGCCACCGTGTTGCCCTCGCCGGGCCAGCCGGGCGCCACTGGCTGGTAGCCGCTGCCGCGAAACAGGTCGACCCAGGGCGCCCAACTGCTGGCGTGCAGCCACAGGCCATGGATGAAGAGGACGTGTGTCGGCGTGTCGCTCATGCGGACCTCCTGAATCCAGGCGGGGCACGAGCTTAGACCTCTGAACTGGAATGCCAACTACATGCGTTTGTGAAAGGGGCATTGCACCATGGGCATGGCGCTGCGCGACCGGCGATCTAGAGTGCCCGCTCCGGCCGCTTGAGCCGCGCCCTGAAGGAGACAGCCGATGAGCACGCCCACCGCACAGGTTTCGTCATGGCTGGCCGACTTCGGCGCCGCGGCATCGCGCGGCGAATTCGGCAAGCGCCACCGCGATGTTCGGCGACGATTCGTACTGGCGCGACCTGGTGTCGTTCACCTGGAACATCGAAGACGGCCGAGGGCCCGCAGCAGATCCAGGCGATGCTCGAAGCGACGATGTCCAACGCCAAGCCGTCGAACTTCGTCGATTCAGGGCGAGGGCAGCGAGGCGGGCGGCGTCACCGAAGGCTGGTTCACGTTCGAGACGGCCACCGGCCGCGGCCGCGGCCACTTGCGCCTGATCGGCGGCAAGGCATGGACGCTGTTGACCACGCTGCAGGAACTCAAAGGCTTCGAAGAAAAGAAGCGCGAGAACCGGCCCAAGGGCGTCGAGCACGGCGCGTATCAAGGATCGCAAGAGCTGGCTCGAAGCGCGGCAGGACGAAGAGCGCACGCTCGGCTTTGCTAAGCAGCCGTACGTGGTGGTGATCGGCGGCGGCCAGGCCGGCATCATCCTCGGCGCGCGGCTGAAGAAGCTCGGGCGTGCCGGCCATCATCGTCGAGAAGAACCCGCGGCCCGGCGACAGCTGGCGCAACCGCTACAAGAGCCTGTGCCTGCACGATCCCGTCTGGTACGACCACCTGCCCTACCTGCCGTTCCCCGACGACTGGCCGGTGTTCAGCCCCAAGGACAAGATCGGCGACTGGCTGGAGAGCTACACCAAACTGATGGAGCTCAACTACTGGCCGAGCACCGAGTGCAAGAGCGCGCGCTGGGACGACGCGCAGCAGGAGTGGCAAGTCACCGTCGAGCACAAGGGCGAGAGCGTGACGCTCAGGCCCAAGCACCTGGTGTTCGCCACCGGCATGAGCGCGGTGCCCAACCTGCCGAGTTATCCAGGCATCGAACAGCTTCAAAGGCACCCAGGTGCACAGCAGCAACTACAAGAGCGGCGAAGCCTGGCGCGGCAAGACAGGCGGTGGTGGTCGGCTCCAACAACTCGGCGCACGACATCTGCGCCGACCTGTGGGAGCACGGCGCCGACGTCACGATGGTGCAGCGCTCGACCACGCACGTGGCGCGCAGCGACTCGCTGATGGACCTCGCGCTCGGCGGCTTGTACTCGGAGTCGGCGGTCAAGGCGGGCATCGACACGGCCACGGCCGACCTGATCTTCGCGTCGCTCCCGTACAAGGCGCTGCCGCCGCTGCAGGTGCCGGTGTACCAGCAGATGAAGGAGCGTGACGCCGAGTTCTACTCGCGCCTCGAGAAGGCGGGCTTCCAGCTCGACTTCGGCGACGACGACTCGGGCCTGTTCATGAAGTACCTGCGCCGCGGCTCGGGCTACTACATCGACGTCGGCGCCAGCGAGCTGGTGGCCAACGGCAGCGTCAAGCTGAAGAACGGCGCGCATCGAGCGCGTCACCGCCAATGGTCTCACGATGCAAGACGGCTCCGAGCTGAAGGCCGACCTGATCGTCTGGGCCACCGGCTACGGCTCGATGAACGGCTGGGTCGCGCAGCTGATCGACCAGGCCACCGCCGACAAGGTGGGCAAGTGCTGGGGCCTGGGCTCGGGCACCAGCAAGGACCCCGGCCCGTGGGAAGGCGAGTTGCGCAACATGTGGAAGCCCACGCAGGTGCCCAACCTGTGGATGCAAGGCGGCAACCTGCACCAGAACCGCCACTACTCGCTGTGCCTGGCGCTGCAGCTGAAAGCGCGCATGGAGAACATCCCGACGCCGGTGTACGCGCTGGCGCCCGTGCACCACAAGAGCTGAGAGCGGTTGCCGACAAGGTCGAGGGTTCCGGTGCTGCGCGAACGCATTGACCGCAGCGCCGGATGAGCCGCAAGCGCACAGCTTGGCGGATTGTCGGCATCGCGGTGGCCATCTTGATCGCCGTGGTGGCGATCGCGCCGCTGGTACTGTCGCTGCCGCAGTTTGGTGGCGAACTCGCGGGCGAGCGCCTGGCGCGCGCGCGCGTCAACCCGCTGTATCACGACGGCAAGTTCGCCAACCCGCTGCCGCCGGCGAGCTACACCTGGGCCGACGCGCGAGCGCTGTTCCTCGGCCAGTTCTTCGGCAACGAAGTGCGCGAGCCGCTGGGCAGGATCCCGGTGGTGGCTGTGACGGCGGCAAGCTTGTCATCGGCACCGAACCCCGGGTTGCGCGCATTCTGGATCGGCCACGCCAGCCTCTACGTCGAGATCGACGGCGTGCGCCTGCTGATCGATCCGATCTTCTCGGAGTACGCGTCGCCGTTCGACTTTGGCCCCAAGCGCTTTCACCCGCCGCCGATCGCGCTCGCGGAGCTACCCAAGATCGATGCCGTGCTGATCACGCACGACCACTACGACCACCTCGATATGCGCACCGTCCAGCACCTGGCGCGCGGCGACACGCTGTTCGTGGTGCCGCTGGGCATCGGCGCACACCTCGAGCGCTGGGGCGTGGCGCCGCAGCGCATCCGCGAGCTCGAGTGGGGCCAGGAGCACTCGCTCGGCGGCGTGCGCATCGTGTCGACGCCGGCACGCCACTATTCGGGCCGCCGGCTGGGCGATCGCAACGTGACGCTGTGGACCTCGTGGTCGGTGATCGGTACGCGCCACCGCTTCTTCGTCAGCGGCGACACCGGCTACTCGGATCACTTTCGCGCCATCGGCGAGCAGTTCGGGCCGTTCGACCTGGCGTTCGTCAAGGTCGGCGCGTATGGGCCCGGCGCGCCGTGGCTCGACATCCACATGAGCGCCGAGGACGCCGTGCGTGCGGCACGCGACGTGCGCGCGCGGCGGATGTTTCCGGAGCACTGGGGCACCTTCAACCTCGCCTTCCATGCGTGGGACGAGCCGATCCGCCGCACGCTGGCCGCGGCGCGTGCCAACCGGGTCGAGGTGGTCACGCCGCGCGTTGGCGAGATCGTCGATGCCGATGCGCCGTTCACCTCCAGCGCGTGGTGGGAGGCGGTGCGCTGAATGCGCGCCGTGCTCAACCGCTCGCGAATTCGATCACCGGCTCGCACTCGATCGGAAAGTTCACCGAGTTGGCGATGTAGCACCTGGCATGCGCCGCGCGGTGCAGCTGCGCAGCCCGTTCGCGGTCGTCGCCGGCGCGAATCAGCACATGCGGGTGCAGCACGATGCGCGTGAAGCGGCCCCTTTCGGCGCTATCCTGCATGGTGCCCACAGCGTGGTCGACATAGCCTTGCACCACAATGCCGGCGTCGGCACACAGGTGGAGGTACCACAACTTGTGGCAGGCCGACGCCGACGCGACCAGCAGGTCCTCGGGGTTCCAGCGATCGGCGTTGCCGCGAAACGCGGCATCCGATGAGCCCGGAATGTCTGGCTTGCCCTCAGCGCCGATGAGGTGTTCGCGCCCGTACTCGCGATAACTCGAAGTGCCGGTGCCGCGGTTGCCGGTCCACTGCACGCGCACGTGATAGCTGTGTTCGCCATAGGCCATGTCAGGTCCCTCGATCGATGGGTGTGTACGCGACGGCCGGGTCGGCGCTCACCGCAGCGACGGCCACGGCCTCGGTCTCGCGCAGGTGGCGCGTCAGCGCCGCGACGGCGCGCTCGATGTGGCCGCCAGCCACCGCCTTGAGCAGCGCGTGATGCTCGTCTCGCCAGCCCTTGCGCCGCGTGTTGGGCGACAGGTGCGCGCGGTACAAGCGGGTGACCGAGGCGCGCAGCACCGCGATCATCTCCAGCGTCTTGGCGCGGCCCGACGGCGCATACAGCACCTCGTGGAACGCGGCATCGGTGGCCAGCCACAGGTTGGGGTCGTCTTCGGCGTCGAGCTCGGCCTGCAGCGCGGTGAGCTGGCGCAGCGTGCGCGGCGTGTGCTGCGGGATGGCGTGGCGCAGCGCGTCGCACTCCAGCAGCACGCGCAGGTCGAACACCTCGTGCACGTCGGCCGCCGTGAGGCTGGCGACGAACGCGCCGCGGTTGGGTTGCACGACCACCAACCCCTCGGCCTGCAGCTTGTTGAGCGCTTCGCGCACGGGGATGCGGCTGACGCCGAACTCGGCGGCCAGATCCTCCTGGCGCAATGGCGCGCCGGGCGACCAGCGCCCCTGGTGCAAGGCCGTGCGCAGCGCGGCGGCCACCGAATCGGCCGTGGTGGCGCTCCTCATGTGTTCAAGTATTCATGTATCCAAAACATGCCGAAGCATAACCAGGTTCCGACCCTGCGGCAAGCCCGCAGCCGTCAGCCCGCGAAACGAAGGGCGCCTTCCTGCGCGATGTAGGGCACGTAGCGGTAGTCGCGGATCATCTGCACGCGGTCGCCCTGCCAGCTGAGCACGATCACGTAGTCGGGCCGCGCGGCCGACGGATCACGCCGCACGCCGAGCACTTCGCGGCCGTCGAGCCACGCCGGCGCCAAATGCCAATCGTGCACGCTCTCGTAGTTGGTGAAATAGGTGCCCACCTCGCGCCCCGCCAGTTTGCGTCGCGACACCAGATCGAGCTTCACGTCGTCGGCCAGCAGCGCGCGCACGCCGTCCCAGTCGTGCGCGTTGAAGAGATTCGCGTAACGTTGCAGCGCCGGCGAGACCTCGCGCGGGCGTGGCGTCGCAGCCGGCGCGTTGCCAGCCGCGGCGGGCAACGCCGCCCGTCCGCGATGCAGCGCCGCCTTCACGGCAGGCACGCTCATGTTCAGCTCGGTGGCGATGTCATCGAGTGAATGCTCGAGCACGTCTTTGAGGATCACGCAGGCACGCGGTGCCGGCGCGAGCTCGAGAAAACTCGAGATCGCCGCGTGCACGGCCTGGTGCCGTGCCAGCACGTGGTCGGGTTCGTGCGACGGCTCGTCAGCCACCTCGGCCGCGGCATCGAGCGGCTCGGCCTGGCGCACCTGCTCGCGGCGCCAATGGTCGATCGCGCGGTTGTGCGCGATGCGGAACAACCACGGACGCAACGGCGGCAACTCCTTCAACTGCGACAGCTCGTAGTACGCGGCGGCCAGTGTTTCCTGCACGACGTCTTCGCCGTCGGCAGACGAGCCGGTCATGCGCGCGCAGTAGCGGTGCAGCTCGGCACGCACCGGCTCCACCAGCGCCAGGTATTGCCGGCGGCCGCGCTCGAGCTGGCCGATCAGGCCTTCGTCCGCGGCAGTGGGTTCAGGCACCGAAGAAGCCATACGAGCCGACCTCGGTCAAGTCCACGCGCAGCGGCGGCTCGACGCAACGCTCCTTGACGCCTTCGCTGAACGCCTTGAACTCGGGCAACGAGGTCAACGCGCTGTTGCTGACGCCCTCGTCGTACGACACCAGATGCACGAAGCTCACGCCGTCGGCGGCCTTGAACGTTGCGTAGTGAACCCCGGCCGGCCGCTGGCGCTGCAATGCCTCGTACACGGCACGGCTCAGGCGCTCGTTCTCGGCCACGCGTTCGGGCTTGAGCATGTAGCGGATCATGTGCTTCATCGTCGGGTCCTTTCGGGTGCAGGGCAAGCACCGGCCCTGTGCCGGCGCCTGCAGCGAAGACGTTTGAGCCCACCGAAAGGATGCGCTGCCGTCAGCGCTGCTCCACGCCTTGCGCCTGCGGGCGCATCGCGGCGTCGCCGCCATGCGCCGCGGCGGCTGCCTGGGAGCGAAAGAACCAGGCCCCGATGACGCACGCCGCCAGCGCGAAGATCGCACCGACGAAGAACGCCGCCTGGTAGCCGCCGGCGAGCGCCGCCAGCGGCGGCGCACCCGATGCGATGAAGCCTTCGGTGCGCGCTGCGGCGAGGCTGGCGAGCACCGCGAGACCCAGCGCGCCGCCCATCATGAACGAGGTGTTGACCACGCCCGACGCGAGGCCCGAGTCGCTCGGCGCCACGTCGCTCATCGCCGCCAGCAACACCGGGTTGAACGCGATGCCGGCACCGAGGCCGAGCAGCAGCATGCCCGGCAGCACATCGAGCATCAGCGTGCCGTCGACCGGTGCGCGCGCGAACAGGGCCAGCCCGACGGCCGCGCACAGCAGGCCGGCGACGAACGGCCCGCGGATGCCGAAGCGCATCACGATCCGCGCCGACACGCCGAGCGAGCATGCGGCCATGATCAGGTTGGACGGCAGGAAGGCCAGGCCCACCTGCATCGGGCTGTAGCCGAGCACGAGCTGCATGTACAGCGCCGAGATGAAGAACCACGCGAACATCGAGCCCGCCCACAGCACGCCGACCACGTTGGCAGTGGCGACATTGCGCAGCCGAAACAGCGCCAGCGGCATCAATGGGTGAGGCACGCGCGCCTCGATGACGATGAGCACGGCCAGCAGCACCACCGCGGCACCGAGCAGCCCGAGCGTCTGCGCCGATGTCCAGCCAGCCTCATTGCCGTCGACGATCGCGTAGACCGCCAGCATCAGCGACAGCGTGATCGTCACCGCGCCGGCCACGTCGAGTCTGGCGCTCGACGCGATGCCGCTGTCCTTGTCGAGCAGCGCCCGCGACAGCGCGATGACGGCCACGCCGATCGGCAGGTTGACCAGAAAGATCCAGTGCCAGCTGAAGCCACCGGTGAGCAGGCCGCCCAGCAGCACGCCGATGCTGCCGCCGCCGGCGCACACGAAGCCGTAGACGCCCATCGCCTTGGCGCGCTCGGCCGGCTCGCTGAACAGATGCACGATCAGCGACAGCGACACCGCGTCGACGACCGCGCCGCCCAGGCCCTGCACCGCGCGCGCGGCGATCAGCACGACTGGCCTTGCGCCAGCCCGCAGGCCAGCGACGCCAGCGTGAACAGCGTGATGCCGAGCAGGAACAACTTGCGGTGGCCGTAGAGGTCACCCAGCCGCCCGCCGAGCAGCAGAAAGCCGCCGAAGGTGAGCATGTAGGCGTTGACCACCCAGACCAGCGAGGTCTCGGTGAACTGCAGGTCCGAGCGGATCGACGGCAGCGCGACGTTCACGATCGTCGTGTCGAGCACGATCATCAGCACGCCCAGGCACAAGACCATCAGCGCGAGCCAGCGTTTGCGGGGGTCGGGGCTGTGGTGGGTCATGGATCGAATTGTGCGTGGCCTTCGATGACACGACGATCCACGGCCTGGGGTTTCGACAAGCCTTGAACACAGGCCGGACACGGCGCCGCCGCCCGCTGCGTTGGTCGGCGATCGGCTACTGCGCGGCGGCTGCTGTCAAGGCGCGCCGCCGGTCCACTCGCGCAGCGCCAGCCACTCGCGGCGTGTACGCGGACCGTAGGTGGCGAAGGTCGGCTGCGGGTCGTTCAGGTAGTCGAGCTTGCTTTTCTGCACGCGGTCTTTGGCAAGCTTGCGGCGCAGCGAGTCGGGTTTCAGGCCGTACACCTGCGTGGCGTTGAGACCGAACACCTTGCGCTTGAGCTGCAATGTCAGCTCGGGGTAGCCGTGGCGTTGCTGGTACTCGCGGCTGATCTGGAAGGCGCGAAACGCCTGGATCTGATCCTGCGGGCTGCCGTACCAGATGGAGTCGGTGCCCCACAGCACGCGGTCTTCGCCGAAGGTCTTCAGCAGCTTGCCCAGCAGGTGCGCGGCCTGGTCGGGATCGCGCATCACGTAGCGCCAGGTGCTGCCGAGCTCGGCGTAGACATTGGTCGGGTTGCCTGCGTCTTGCATCGATCGCACGAGTGCATCGGCGCCGAACTTGGCCTGCGCGTCGTACGGTCCCTCCTTCACGCCGGGGTCGAAGCCCGCGTGGTAGACGAGGAACGTCATGTCCGGGTGGCGCTTGGCCACCGGCCCGATGTCGCGCGCGCTCGAGAACTCGTAGCCGCGCTGGCCGAACGGCAGGCCCTTGTGCACCGCGATGCGGCGCACGCCCAGCTTGCGCGCGCGCTCGATGAACGGCGTGCCGAACCGATCGTCGTCGAGAAAGAACCCGGCGGCGCCGTCACGCGGGCCGAATTGCGTGTAGGTCTTGAACGCGGCCACCGGAAACTGCGCCATCTGCGCGTCCATGCCGTCGATCTCGCCCGGCAACGTTGGCATGCAGCGGCCGTGCAGCAGCAGCCGCTCGGTGCCGTCGAGCGCGTTGGCCGCCGTGCGCGTGGCGCCGGCGGCGTCGAAGTCGAGCGGGTTGCTCGCCATGCTGCCGGGCACGTGAGACAGCACGCCCATCGCGGTGTCGCTGTCGAAGAACACGTCCTTCAGCAGCGCGCCGCTGGAGAAGCACTCCACGTGGTCGGCCTGGCCGCAGTTGCTGTTGGGCATGCCCCTGAACGCGTTGGGCCCGGCGCCCTGGCGCCACGCCCCTTGCGGGTTCACGTGGTGCAGCTGCACGTCGAAGATGAACTCGTCGCCGCCGAGCGCCACCTGCGCGGCGGCCGGCTCGAACGCCGCCTCGGCCGGCAACGCGAAGTGGCCGCCGCGCTGGCCCGCCGCAGCAAAGGCGCGGTTGAACGCACCCAGCGTCGCCGCCGCGCCGAGCAGCGATCGCAGATGGTTGCGCCGGCTCGCGCCGACACGCCGCGCCGCGTCGTCGATCGCTTCGCGCGCCAGCGCACGCGCATGCCGCGCCGTCGGCCCGATCGGCACCGGCTCGAATTCGCCGTTGGAGGTGCTGTCGAGTTTGATGGGCAACCGTTCGGGATGGGGTTCACGGTGTTCAGGCATGCGCGCCCTCCTGTTGCCGCCAATGCCTGCACCGCCCGACGGCGGCACGCCGTCACTTCGAGTCCGATGCCAGGGCATTGACGAAGCCGGTAAAGATACTCGTGTCGTCACCGCTGCGGCGGCCTTCGTCCCGACAGCGGCGTGTCGGTCGGCGCGATCACAAAACTCGCGCCGCGCGGCACGATGTCCGCCGGTTCGCGCTGCAGGCCATCGATGCGCACCGCCGGTGCCATGTCCTCATGCAGCGACACCACGAACGACTCGATCCGTTCGGCCGGCCCGCAGACGTGGATCACGACGCCGCGCCCGACGTTGGCCACCCAGCCGCGCAAGCCGTATTGCAGCGCGAGGTATTGCGCACTGGCCCGGAAGCCCACGCCCTGCACGCGCCCGGTGATGCGGATCATCTCGGCGCGCTCGGTGAGCGCACCCCCCGGTGGACTCGAGTCTTTCATGGGACTGCTCGCGGGCCGGGCGGCGCTTGATCGTTCACGTCCGCGGCCCCCAGCAGTTGGTCGATCAGCCCTCGCATGCGCCGCCAGTGGCTGCCCTCCCAGTAGACGCGCCCGCAGCCACTGCAGCCAGCGAAGCGCTCGAACTGCGCAGCCACCCGCGGCGGCAGCCGCGGCAAAGCGTCGGCCTTGGCGATCGGAGCCAGCGTCGCATTGCAGTGCAGGCACAGCGTGAACGGGCAAGCGCCGCGAGCGAGGTGAAGCCGTTGAAAGACCTCGCGCAGTTGATCGGTCGAGCGCAACGCGCGCACGTACATGCCGTGCGTGACCCCGCTGCGCTTGAGCAGCTCGCGGTCGCGCGTCAGCACGATGCGGCGCTCGGCGGCCGCCAGGCGCTCGACCTCGTCGTCGGCGAAGGCGTTGTCGTACAACGTGTCGAATCCCATCATGCGCAGCAGATGCGCCAGGCCGCCCAGGTGGGCATCGGCGACGAAGCGGCTCACGCGCAGCGGCCGCTCGCGCAGCCGCAGCAGCGGCGCGACGTCGAAGGCCTCGAAGACCGGATACACCGCGACGCGGTCGCCGTCGGCCAGCAGCCGATCGAAGCCGGCCGACTCGCCGTTGAGCAGGATCAGCTCGACCTCGGTGTGCGGCACGCCGAGCGCCTCGATCATGTGCTTGGTGGTCGCCGCGCGCGCGCACGGCACGCTGAACTCGCGGCCGCGCCGCTCGGGCGCGAGAAAGTCGTTCAACTCCTCGTAGAAGCGGAAGGTGGCGTTGACCGGCGCACCGTGACGCGACTCGACAGAGGTCGGCGCGGTCGGACCGGTCAGCGTGCGCATGCGCGGTAGCCTAGATCAAACAGACCGTGCGTGGCACCGGCGACCGCGCCGTCCACACGCGGCAACATGCCCGCACCGGCGCGACCGGGGCACGGCACCGCCGCACCTCTCAACGTGCGTCAGTGGTGCGGATGGCGGGCGGTCAGGAACTCCAACGTCGCGGCCCAGGTCTGCGGCGAATTCAGGATACCCAGGTGCGTGGTGCGCAGGATCGGGTCGTAGACGCCTTGGCCCACAAGATCGATTTGTCTGGCGCCATGCAGCGTGGCGCTGCGCGAAAAATCGGTGGGTTGACCAAAGCTGTCCTCGGCCGGCACCGGTGCAATGAAGCCGTCTTGCAGCGCGAAGTAGACGAAGCTCGTGTCGGCGTTGCGGATCACGAGGTACTGGGTCGGGCCCGGCGTGTCGTCGCCCTTGTTGAGCAGCTTCAGGAACGGCGTGTTCGGTGAGCCGAGTTCGACGCACACCTCACTTTGTGGCGTGAAGCCGCCCAGCGCCGGTGCCTGCCAGTAGTTCAGCGCATTGGGCGAGCAGTTGATGATGCCGTGGTTGGGGCCGTCGATCGCGACGAAGCGGCGCACCGTGCGCGCGGCGTCGTCCTGGCGGATCCATTCGCGCGCGATCGTCACGCCCAGGCTATGCGCGACGATGTCGACCTCGCGGGCTCCGGTGAACTTGAGCACCGCGGCGACGAAGCGGCGCAGGTCGGGCACGTTGGCGGCATTGGTGTGGTCGATGCTCGAGCGGCGCGTCTGGTCCTGCGGCAGGTCGCACTGGTCGCCTTCGTAGCCGATGCCCCACAGCTCGCTGGTCGAGTAGCCGCCGTCGGCGAAGAACTGCGCGAAGGCTTGCATGCTGCCGAACGGGTTGCACGCGGTGGGGAACGGCGTGTCGTTGTTGCCGTGGATGAAGATCACCGGCGTGCGCGCCACCGGCCCGACGGCGCCGAAGCCGATCAATGGCCTGTGCAGCGAGGTGTCTTCGATCGCCGGAAAGCCCGCGGGCAGCGTGTTGCCCACGGTGCCACCGGCGTGCGCGACCGTGCAGGTCAGAGCGGCGATGGCGGCGGCGATCCATCGGGTCCAGGTGGGGGTCATGGCTGTTGTCTCCTTGTGCGACGGGCTGGGCATCTGGCTCACGCGAGGAAGCGCTCGACCAGGGCGAACTGTTCGGGCGTGTTCAGCGCCGGCGCGTGGCCGCAGCCGGGCAGCGTGACCACCACCGCGCGCGGGCCGCGGTTGCGCATGCGCTCGGCGACCTCGGGCAGCAGGAGGTCGGACGTCTCGCCGCGCAACGCCAGCACCGGGATGTCGAGCGAATCCCAGGCCTCCCACTGCTCGTAGTCGGTCGGGTGCGCGACGAACTGGCGCACCATCGCCGGGTCGTAGTGCGGTGTCACGCGTCCGTCGGGCAGCCGCCGCGTCGAGGTTTCGGTGAGGCGGCGCCACTGCGCATCGCTCAACCAGCCGTAGGGCTTGTAGATGGTGCGGAAGTAGCCTTCGAGCTCGCTCACGGTGGCGAACGCGCTCGGGCTTCCGGCGTAGTTAAGGATGCGTTGCTGCGCGGCTTGCGGCAGCTCGGGGCCGATGTCGTTGAGCACCAGCTTGCGGATGCGGCCGCGCAAGGCGCCCGCCGCCGCGCGCAGGCCGATCGCGCCGCCCATCGATGTGCCGAGCCACAGGCAGCGATGAATGCCGAGCTGGTCGAGCAGGCCCTCGGCGAGTTGCGCGTAGAACGCGAGGCAGTATTCGCGATCGGGGTCGGGGCTCCATTGGCTCAGGCCGCGGCCGATGGTGTCGGGGCACACCACGCGGTAGCGCTGCGCCAGGTGCTCGGCGATGTCGTCCATGTCGCGCCCGGTGCGCGCCAGACCGTGCCACGCCACCACCACCTCGGCGTGGCCGTGGCCCCATTCGGTGACGTGCAGCTCGCGCCCGGCGACGCGGTGGTATGACGACGTGGAGGTATTCATGGTCGCACCGGCCTCGCGGCGATCGCTGCACGCAGGCGGCCGACGATGCCGCTTGGAAAGTGGTAAACGGCCAGCACGAACAACACGCCCAGCCACAGCAGCCAGCGGTCGGGCGACACCAGCGCACCGACCACCGGCACGCCGTCGAGCGCGCCCTGGCCGAGCTTGAGCAGGTCCTGCAGGTAGTTCTGCGCGAACACGAAGATCACGCTGCCGATCACCGCTCCGTACAGCGTGCCCATGCCGCCGATCACCACGATCAGCAGGATGTCGAGCATGATCTCGAAGCTGAGCGTGGTGTCGGGTCCGGTGTAGCGCAGCCACAGCGCGAGCAGCGCGCCGGCCAGCGTGGCGAACAGCGCCGCGATCACGTTGGACAGCGTGCGATACACCACCGTGCGATAGCCAATGGCCTCGGCGCGGAAGTCGTTCTCGCGGATCGCCTGCAGCACGCGGCCGAACGGCGAGTTGACGATGCGCAGCAACGCGAGGAATAGCAGCGCCACGCAGGCGAACAACAGGTAGTAGGTGATGAACTTGCCGTCGATGGTGGCGCCGAGGATCGGCGACTCGAACGGTTCGAAGCTCGGGCTCAGGATCACCGGATTCTTGAAAGTGAGCCCGTCTTCGCCGCCGGTGAAGTCCGACAGCTGCGAGGCCAGCGTCTGGAATGCCGCGGCCACCGCGAGCGTGATCATCGCGTAGAAGATCGCCTTCACGCGCAGGCTGAACAGGCCGATCACCAACGACAGCACCAGCGAGATCGCCAGCGCGACGAGCACGCCGAGCGCGATGGCGCCGAACGTGGGCGCCAGCCGCGTGCTGGCGATCGCCACGCCGTAGGCGCCGATGCCGAAGAACATCGTGTGCGCGAAGCTGACGATGCCGGTGTAGCCGAGCAAGCAGGTCGTAGCTGGCCACCAGCAGCACGAACACCAGCATCTTGGCCGCCGCGCCGAGCGCCTTGCTGCCGGGAAACAGGAACGGCGCGAGCGCGAGCGCCACCACCATCACCACCAGTGCGAGCGCCAGCCAGCGGCTGCGCGGCAGGTCGTGCGACAACAACCGACTCAATGCGTTCATCGGTTCGTCACCGGGTACAGGCCCTGCGGCCGCCACAACAACACCGCCACCATCAGGCCGATGTTGGAAAAGAGCGCCACCTTCGGCGCCAGGAAGCCGGTGTAGTTGGCCATCAGACCGACCAGCAGCGCACCGACGAAGCAGCCGAGCGTCGAGCCCAGGCCGCCGATGATGATGACGATGAACAGCAGCACGTTGACCTGCGCGCCGATCTGCGGCGTCACGATCTGCTGGTACAGGCCCCACAACACGCCGCCCAGGCCCGCCAGCGCGCTGCCGGCGACGAACACGCCGACGAACAGGCGCCGGATGCGGTAGCCGAGCGACTCGACCATCTCGCGGTCCTGCACGCCGGCGCGGATCAGCAGGCCGATCTTGGTGCGGTTGAGCGTGAAAGCGAGTGCCGCGAACACCACGAGCCCGATCGCCATGGCCAGCACGCGGTACTTCTCGACCGCAGCCGTGTCACCAAAGAAAGCGAGCAGGAACGAGCCGCGCAACACATCGGGCAGCGGCAGCGGAACCTGCGCCGGCCCCCAGATCACCTTGATCAGTTCCTCGCCGATGATCATGCCGCCCATCGTGATCAGGATCTGCTTGAGGTGCATGCCGTACACCGGCCGCACGATCACGCGCTCGAAGGCCCAGCCCAGCGCCGCCGCCGCCGCAAAGGCGACCACCATCGCGGTGAACACCGCCACCAGTTGTGCCGCGCCCGAATCACCGGCCCACACGGTCATGCCGCCCATCACCGTGGTGGCAATGAAGGCGCCGAGCGCGATGAACACGCCGTGGCCGAAATTGAGCACGTCCATCAGCCCGAACACGAGCGTCAGGCCCGACGCGATGATGAAGATGATCATCCCCATCGCCAGGCCCGCCACCGTGAGCGTGAGCCAGGTCGACGGCGAGCCGATCAGCGGCAGCGCGGCCAGCGCGATCACGGCCAGCAGCACGAGTGGCTTCCACTCGAACGTTGCCTTGGGGATCGCCGCGCCGGCAGCGGCGCTTACGGCGGCGGTCGTGGTCATTGATGCACCCCCAGCGACAGGCCCAACAAGCGCTGCTGCATCGATTCGTCGTCGGCCAGCTCGCGCATCGCGCCGGTGTGCACGACCACGCCGTTGTCCATCACCGCCACCGAGTCGCCGAGCGAGCGCGCCATGTGAAAGTTCTGCTCGACCAGCAGGATCGTCGTGCGCTGGCGCTTCAGCTCGTTGAACGCGCTGATCAGGTTCTGGATGATCGACGGCGCCAGGCCCTTGCTCGGCTCGTCGATCAGCAGCAGCGCGCGCGGCTCGACGATCGCGCGCGCCACCGCGAGCATCTGCTTTTGCCCGCCGCTCAGCTTGCCCGCGGGGTAGAGCCAGAACTTCTTCAGCGCCGGAAAGAGGCCGAAGATCCACTCGAGCCGTTGTGTGTCGAGCTCACCCGCGTGGCGCGCCGCGCGGGCGGCGAGCACCAGGTTCTCCTGCACCGTGAGGTCGCTGAAGATGCCCATGCTCTCGGGCACGTAGGCGATGCCGCGCGCCGCGATGTCGGGCGTGGCCGAGCCCTTCAGCGATTGGCCTTTGAAGCGCAGCTCGCCGGCGCTGGCGGTCCATAACCCCATGATCGTGCGCAGCGTCGTCGTCTTGCCGGCGCCGTTGCGGCCGAGCAGCATCGTCACCTCGCCCTCGCGCACATTAAAGGTGACGCCGTGCAGGATGTGGTACGCGCCGATGTGCGTGTGCACCCCTTGCAGTTCGAGCAGGTTCGGGTTCGGGGCACTCATGCGGGCTCTTCCGCGGCCATGCCCAGATAGGCTTGCTGCACGATGGGGCTGGCGATCACCGCCGCCGGCTCGCCGTCGGCCACGCCCTTGCCGTTGTGCAGCACAACGATGCGATCCGACAGCTCGCGCACCACGTCCATCTTGTGCTCGACCAGCAGGATCAGCCGGTCCTTGCGCGCCTTGAGCGCGCGGATCAGGTCGAGCACCACCGGCACGTCGTCGACGCTCATGCCCGCCGTCGGCTCGTCGAACATGTAGACCAGCGGGTCCAGCGCCATCAGCATCGCCACCTCGAGCTTGCGCTGGTCGCCATGCGGCAACGCGCTGGCGTGCACGTCGCGCTGCTCGATCAGCCGCACCTGCTCGAGGATCGAGCGCGCCTCGTCGATCCACGCCCGGCGGTCGAGCCACACGTGCCACAGGTCGATCGCGTGGTGACCGCGCCCCTGCTCGCGCGCTTGCACTGCCAGACGCACGTTCTCCTGCACCGTGAGGTTGGCAAACAGCTGCGTCAGCTGAAACGCGCGGCCCAGGCCACGCCGCGTGCGCACCGGCGCCGGCAGCGTGGTGATGTCGTCGCCGTTCAGCAGCACGCGGCCCTCGCTGGCGCGCAGCTGACCCGAGATCAGGTTGAAGTAGGTGGTCTTGCCCGCGCCGTTGGGGCCGACGATCGCAGTCAGCGTGCCCGGCTCGAAGCGGTACGACACGTGGTCCACCGCCACGTGGCCGCCGAAGCGGATCGTGAGGTCGCGGGTTTCGAGCATGGGTCTTCCAGCCGGCGCCTTCTTGTTGCCGGCCGACAGGCCGGCTCGTGTTTCGAGCTGGAGCCCCCTCCCGGAGGGGGCTCGAGGAAGCGGTGCTTCGGGAACGCAGTTCCTACCGCAATCAGCGCGTCAGCGCTGATTACGGATAGGAACCGCCATCTGCTCAGGCTTGATCTCGCTCACCAACTCCGGCACCCCCCACGCGAACGCCGGGTCCACTTTGATCTTGAAGTGGTACATCGACTGCATCGCCTGGTGGTCTTCCTTGCGGAAGGTCATCTTGCCCTTGGGCGTCTCGAAGCTCATGCCTTCCATCGCGGCGATCAGCTTGTTGGTGTCGGTGGCTCCTTGCGTCTTCTTCAGCGCCTCGACCACCGCGATCGCTGCGCTCATGCCTCCGGCGGTGAAGAAGTCCGGCGGGCTCTTGAACTGCTTGTAGTGGTTGGCCACCAGCCACTCGTTGACCGGGTTCTTCGGGATCGCGAAGTAGTAGTACGTCGCGCCTTCCATGCCGGGGAACTGCTTGTACGCGGTCATCGCCGGCAGGATGTTGCCGCCGGTGGCGATCTCGATGCCGTAGCGCTTGAGATCCAAATCGGCGATCTTGAACGGGTTGCCGGCGCCGGCCCAGATGATCCAGATCACCTTGCGGCCCGGCTTGTCCTTCAGCGCGTCGATCAGCCGCTGCGCGCCAGCGGTGAAGTCGGTGGTGGTGGTCGGCAGGTATTCCTCGTGCACGATCTTGGCGGTCTTGATCGCTTCCTTGAACGCCTTGACGCCGTCGCGGCCGAACGCGTAGTCCTGTGCCAGCGTGGCGATGCTGACACCGGCCTTGTCGAGCGCCACCGCGTTGGAGATGGCGTCCTGGCTCGAGTTGCGGCCGGTGCGGAAGATGTACTTGTTCCACTTGTCGCCGGTGATCGAATCGGCCACCGCGGGCTCGACCAGCAGGATCTTCTTGTTCTCTTCGGCCACCGGCAGCATCGCCAGTGCCACGCCCGACGACGTGGGCCCGACCGCGAGGTCGGCCTTGTCGTCGCCGTAGGCCTGCGCGAGCAGGTTCTTGCCGAGGTCGGGCTTGCCCTGGTCGTCTTTCTCGATCACCACCAGCTTCTTGCCGGCCACCGTCATCGTGCCGCCGGTGGCGTAGTCCAGCCCCATCATGAAACCGGTGGCGGTTTGTTTGCCGTAAGCCTCGAGCGGACCGGTCTTGCTGTAGATGTGCGCGATCTTGATTTCCTTGCCCTGCGCCATCGCGGCGCCGGGCAGCGACAGCGTGGCGGCGGCCAGCATGGCGGCCGCCAGCGCGGCGCGCCGCGTGAAGGGCGAAGTGGGTCTGGGCATGCGTGTCTCCTGCGATTGCCTGATGGACGTTGTGGGCACCTGCCCTCTGGGTTCGGGCAGCGCGTGATGCACACGATGACGCAATGCGCATGCCGGAAACCGCTGGCCACGGGGAAACACTGAGGCCACGCCGCGTTCGGGCCGCTGCGTTGAGCCCGCCGACGCGGGGCGCGCCCGGTACTGCCCAGTTGTCGGACAACCTGGGGAGAGCCCCTGGCTGAAATCCGGTCACCCAGGCTATCGTCTGCGTCGGTCGATCGACATGTGTGCCCACGGCGCGCGCCGATCAACGAGAAAGGGCTCCAGACAATGCAAACCATCGGCTTCATCGGCGCCTCGGGCCTCATGGGCCACGGCATGGCGAAAAACCTGCTCGCCAAAGGCCACCCGCTGAGGATCGCGGCGTTTCGCAAACGCGATCGTGTGGTCGACCTGCTGGGCGCCGGCGCCAAGGAATTGCCCAACCCCGCCGCGATGGCGCGCGAGTGCGGGGTGGTTTTTCTGTGCGTCACCGGCTCGCCGCAGGTCGAGGCCGTGGTGGCGGGGCCCGATGGCCTGCTGTCGGGCGCCGCCAAGGGCCTGGTCATCATCGACACCTCGACCAGCGAGCCTGATTCGACCGCGCGCATGCGCGAGCTCAGCGCCGCCAAGGGCGTGAGCTACATCGACGCGCCGCTGGCGCGCACGCCGGTGGAGGCCGAGGCCGGCAAGCTCAACGTGATGGTCGGCGCGAGCGACGAAGACTTTGCACGCGTCGAGCCGCTGCTCAAGTGTTTTGCCGAGAACGTGTTCCACGTCGGCGGGCCGGGCGCGGGGCACATCATCAAGCTGCTCAACAACTTCATCGCGCAGGCGGCGTGCAACGCCATTGCCGAGGCGTTTGCGGTCGGCCAGCGCGCGGGTGTCGATCTGAAGAAGCTGGTGGCGCTGGTGTCGGCCGGGCTGGTGAACTCGGGCCTGTTTCAGATCATGAGCAAGACGCTCGACGGCCAGCTCGACGGCATGAAGTTCGAGCTCAACAACGCGCGCAAGGACGTGCGCTATTACACCCACATGGCCGAGAACCTCGGGGTGCCCACGGTGATGGGCGAGGCCACGCACCAGTCCCTGGTGTTGGCTTGTGCTTTGGGCTTCGGCAACAAGCTGGTGCCCTCGCTGGTGGAGGCGCAGGAGAAGCTGGCGAATGTGAAGATCGTGCCGCGCTGATTTTTGCTGCGATGGACTTGGGCGCCCGGTCAAACGACACGAACGTGACCACACAGTAGTCCCGCTGCGACCGGACGCTCAAACCCAAGCTTGAAATCGGCCGCGGACCCGCCCACATGAGGTCCGTGGGCATCTTGGTCGCGCTCGGGGTCGTCATCGTCGTCGCCGGATTGACCGGCGCAGCGCTGGCTGCCCCGACTCTGGCGCGGCTGTGGCGCCGGCAGCGCATCGCTCGCCGACCGTTCCCGGCCGCTTGGCGCGACATCGTGCGCCGCCGCGTGCCGCTTGCGCGCGAACTGCCGGCCGCGCAGCAACTGCGCTTGAAGAAGCACATCCAGGTGCTGCTCGCGGAAGTGCCGTTCATCGGCTGCGCGGGGCTCGTGGTCAGCGACGAGATGCGAGTCACCATTGCCGCGCAGGCCGCATTCCTGCTGCTCGGACGCGGCGGTTCGTTCGGCAACTTGCGCGAGGTGCTGGTCTATCCGGATCACTTCGTCGTGCCGCGCAGCGAGGTCGGCGCTGGCGGCGTGGTGCATGAGGCCCGCGACGTGCTGGCCGGCCAGAGCTGGCAGCGCGGCCAGGTCATCGTGGCCTGGGACGCGGTGCGCGACGGAGCGGCCGATCCGCACGACGGCGCCAATGTCGTCATGCACGAGTTTGCGCACCAGCTCGATCAGGACACCGGTGCTGCCAATGGCGCGCCCTACGTGGGGCGCGGCGCACTGCAGCAGGCCTGGGCGCGCGTGATGAACCAGGAGTTCGTCGCCCTGCGTGGCCGCCTGGCTCGTGCCGAGCCGAGCCTCATCGAGCCCTATGCTGCCACCAGCCCGGCGGAGTTCTTCGCCGTCGCGACCGAGCTCTTTTTCGAGCGGCCGCAGGCGCTGGCAGCAGAGCGGCCCGAACTTTACGAGCAACTTGAGCGCTGCTACCGGCTGGACCCGGCGTCGTGGTAGCCCGCGGTCCAGGACCGCCGAGCGGGAGAATCCACAATCTCGCGGATGAGAAGGCGCGGCCGTTGGCGTAGCGTGGTTCGGTATTCAAGGAGTCGCGATGCCTGACATCAATGTGATCTCGATCAGCCCGGCCCAGCTCAGCGGTTCCGGCGAGGCGGGCCTGTACGACGTGTCGCGCTTTCAGAAGAAGTACCTCGCGCAGGGAGACTCTTGGTTCTCGATAGGGACCATCCCGCCGTGGTCGACAACGAACCTGTTGCAGCAGATGGTGCTGTCGCGGCCCACGCTGGCGGTCAATTGCGCCCGCCCCGGTGTGGAGCTCACCCACATGACGGACACCAGCACCGCTCGAGTGTTCTTGAACCTGCTGAACGGGAACATCGCCTGGCAGTGGGATGCCCTGCTGATGTCAGGCGGCGGAAACGACCTCATCGACGCGGCAAACACGTCGCCGAACGCAACGCTCGACAAGAGGCTGCTGCTGAAATCCGGGGAATGGGGCAACGATGCAACGCCTTCCCGGTACTTGAGCGACGCGGGTTGGACCACGTTTGCAAGTCACATCAGAGATGTCGTCGACCTGCTGCTCGCGCAACGCGACAAGAAGGCGATCAACCGTGGCGTCCCTGTCTTCTTTCACACCTACGACTACGTCACGCCAAGGGACGCGCCCGCTGGACTCGGCAATGGACCCTGGCTTTTCAAGGCATTGAATGCCTACGGTATCCCGTCAGCGGACTGGAACGCAGTCTCCGACGAGCTGATGAACCGGCACGCGGCGATGTGGCTGGACCTCGCGCAAACGCTGGTGGGCAAGAACGTGCATGTCGTGGACTCCCGCGGTGCAGCCACGCGTGCCGCGGCAGGCACGCAGGGCGAGAACAACGATTGGGAGAACGAGATTCACCCCACCGCCAACGGCTACTCGCTGCTCGCCAAGAAGTGGCGGCCCCAGTTGGACACGCTCACCTAGTCTGTCGTCCGCACCTGGGCGCAAGAGACCGGCTCAGCGGCTCAGCACGACGCGCCTGACCGCGCTCAGCCGCGGCGACGGCTCGGTGACGCCGGCATCGAACGGATGGAAGTACGCGCCGAACAAGTCGACCACCTTGCGCACGTATGCGCGAGTCTCCGCATACGGCGGCACGCCGCGGTAGCGGTCGACCGCGCCCTCGCCGGCGTTGTAGGCCGCTGCGGCGAGTGACACGTCGCCCTGGTAGTAGGCCAGCAGCCATTGCAGGTAGGCAGTGCCGCCGCGCACGTTTTGCGCGGCGTCGTAGGCATTGCGCACACCGAAGCGCGCCGCGGTCTCGGGAATCAGCTGCATCAGGCCCTTGGCGTTCTTCGGTGAGAGCGCCACGGTGTCGAAGCGCGATTCGACCTCGATCACCGACAGCACCAATTGCGGGTGCACCTTGTACTCGGGCGCGATGCTCTTGACCATGTTGACGATCGGCAGCGGCCACGACGCGCGCGCCACCACCACCGGCGCGGCCGGCGCGCGTCGCGGCAGTGGTTTGGCCGCCAGCGCCTTGGGTGGCTCGGGCTCGCGCATGCAATCGGGCACGTAGGTCGGCGCGCCGCCCACCTGGTTGAGCATGCGTTGCGCCTGCTCGTAGCCCTGCTCGGCGGCCGCATGAAAGAAGAACGCCGCCCATTGATCGCTGCGCTCGACACCACGGCCGTTGCTGTACATCCAGCCGAGGTTGAATTGCGATGGCGCATCGCCCAGACGCGCCGCCTCGCAATACAGCTTGGCGGCGGCCACCGGGTCGCGCTCGACACCCTCGCCGTTTTCGAGTGCCAGCGCTTGCGAGCGCAACAGCTCGCGCTTCGCGGCCTCGATGTCGCCTTCTTCGATGAGCGCATGCGCCGGCAGCGCGCTCCCGGTGACCAGCAGCAGCGCCAGCCGCAGCACGAACGCTGCGGCCCGCTGGCGATGTCCTAGGGTTGTGCTCACACCGGTGTGCAAAAGCGAGTGCGCGATTTCAGCCCCCAATGCGAGCAGCGTCAATCCCCGATCCGGCGGCCGGCCACGCATTCGGCAATCAGCCGCTGAAGGCGGCGCGCCCGCGTCTGCTCTTGCTTGGCGCTGGTCACCCAATGCACCATCTTGCGCTTGAAGCTCGGCGGCAGCGTCTGCCAGAACGCCCACGCCGCGGCGTCGGCGCGCAGCGGCTTTTCGAGAGCCGCGCTGAAGCTCTCGCTCTTGCCGATGAGCTGCTCGTAGCTGTAGCCCCTCTTCGGGTGCGCGTGCCGGTGCTCGTAGGCGCGCAGGCCGGCGGCGTGCATGCGCCCTTCGGCGATCAGCTCCGCCACGATGCGGATGTTGATCGCGCTCCACACGCTGCCTGGGCGCCGCGGCAGAAAACGGATCACGTAGGCCTCGTCGCCGAGCGATTTGCGGATGCCGTCGATCCAGCCGAAGCGCAGTGCCTCGCGCACCGCCTGCGGCCAGTCGATGCTCGGCTTGCCGGTGCCCTTCTTCCAGAACCCGACCCACAGCTGCGGCGCGTTCTCGTGATGCTTGTCGAGCCAGGCGCCGAACGCCTTGGCGGACGCGAAGTGGCGCGGCCTGACAGGCGCCGCGTTCGCCGCGTTCTTCTTCGCAACCCTCACTGCGCGGCGTCGTCGGCGGCGCCGAGCTTGTCGTAGAGCGTGGCGCGCGAGATGCCCAGCAGTTTGGCCGCCGCGAGCTTGTTGCCGCCGGTGGCGCTGAGTGCCTCACGAATCGCGCGCATCTCGAGTTCAGCGATCGCCTGTGGCAGCGGCTTGCGCGCCGGTCCAGCCGCGTTCACCGCGGCGGACACGGTAGCCGGCACTGCGAGCTCGGCCGGCGCAACGCCAGGCGACGCCGGCGCCGCATCGAGCGCGAGGTGGCGCGCGCCAAGCACCAGGTCGTCGGTCATCAGCGCGGCCTGCTCGAGCACGTTGCGCAGCTCGCGGATGTTGCCGGGCCAGCGGTGGCGCGCCAGCAGCTCCATCGCATCGGAGGCCAGGGCTTTGTGCGGCAGGCCGCTGCGCCGCGCGATGTCGTCGAGCAGCGCGTCGGCCAAGGGCTCGAGGTCGGGCAGCCGATCGGCCAGCGGCGGCAGGCGGATCGGCAGCACGTGCAGGCGGTAGTAGAGGTCGGCGCGGAACAGGCCTTGCGCCACCATCGCCGACAGGTCGCGGCTGGTAGCGGCGATCACGCGCACATCGACCTTCTCGACGCGGTTGCTGCCCAGTGGCTCGACCTCCTGCTCCTGCAGCACGCGCAGCAGCTTGGCTTGCAGCGGCAGCGGCATGTCGCCGATCTCGTCGAGAAACAGCGTGCCGCGGTCGGCCAGCTTGAACTTGCCCTCGCGCCCTTTGCGATCGGCACCGGTGTACGCGCCGGGCGCCACGCCGAAGAACTCGGCCTCGAGCAGCGTCTCGGGCACCGCCGCGATGTTGACGGTGACGAACGCGCGCGCCGCACGCGCCGACGCGGCATGGATCGCGTGCGCGAGCAACTCCTTGCCGGTGCCGGTGTCGCCCAGCAGCAGCACGGTGGAGTCGGTGCCCGCCACGCGGCGCGCCTGGCGCTTGACCTCGAGCGCCGCCGGGCTGGCACCGATGAAGCTGGCGATCGTGTACTTGGGCCGGCGTTGCGCCGCGAGCTGGCGCTGCGCGTCCTCGAGCTCGCGCTGCAGCCGCACGAACTTTGTCATCAGCGGCTGCATCGTCGACTCGGGGTGGTCCATCAGCACCAGGCCCACCGCGCCGATCACCACGCCGGCATCGTCGCGCAGCGGCAGCCGGCTGACGAGGAAGGTGCCCGCCTTGTTGGTGAGCAGGTCCACCAGGATCGGGCGCCCGGTCTCGATCACCTGGTTCATCAGCGTGTTGGGCACCACCTCCTCGACGCGCTTGCCGACGAAGTCGCCCTCGCGCTGAAAGCCCAGTGCCGGCAGGAACCGCTTGTAGCCCTCGCTGATCCAGACGATGCGGTGGCTGCGGTCGACCACCATCATGCCCATCGCGGTCTGCGCAAACAGGTCGAACATCGACTGCGCGGCGAGCTTGAGCACGCCGTCGGCGCTGTGCGGCAAGGCGTGTTCGTAGGTCATCACGATCACTGTAGCTCGCCCTTGTCGGCGACCCGGGCACTGGAAAACCCGCGCCGGGCCGCTGTAATTACACGATTACAGTGCCTGCGAACACGCGCGCCTTCGCGATGGTCGATCCGATTCCCCTGCATGGCACCTCGATGCACGATGGCGTGGCCACGCGGCTGCGCGCGATGGTGTTCGATCGCGAGTTGGGCGCCGGCGACTTCATCGACGAAAAAGCGCTGGCTGCGCGCTGGCAGATCAGCCGCACGCCGCTGCGCGAGGCGCTGAAGGTGCTGGCCTCCGAGGGACTGGTCGAGCTGGTGCCGCGGCGCGGCTGCCGCGTGATCGAAATGACCGACCACGACGCCGAGGCGCTGCTGCCGGTGATGGCGCTGCTCGAGGGCCGCTGCGCCTACGAGGCGGTGCGCCGTGCCAGCGATGACGACATCGCCGAGCTCAGGAGGCTGCACAACCAGCTCGAGCGGCACGCCGCCGCGCACCACGTCGACGGCTACTACAACGCCAACCACGCATTCCACAGCCGGGTACAGGCGCTGGCCGACAACCGCTGGCTCGACCGCGTGACCGGCGACCTGCGCAAGTTCGTGCGCCTGTGGCGCGGCCGGCAGTTGGCATTGCCCGGGCGCATCGACGCCTCGATCAACGAGCACCGCGTGCTGATCGACGCCATCGAGCAGCGCGACGCGGTGCGCGCCGAACGCGCGATGCACGACCATCTGATGGCGCAGCTCGTCGCGTTGAAGGCGCTGCGACGCCAGGAGTCGCGCAAGGGCGCGCGCGCCACCGCGCGTGGCGCACCGGGTGCGCGCGTGCGCGGCGCGTCGTCGGCAGGAGGCCGCCGTGCTGGCTGAGTTGAAGTCCAAGGCGCAGGGTCTGCGCCAGGACCACGCGTTGCGCAGCCTGCTGGCCGAGTGCCGGCGCCTGCTGTCCGAACGCGGCGAGGCCAACGGCCCGGCGATTGCACTGAGCATCGTCGAGCGCATCGACGCGCTGGCCGACGACCGCCGCTCGCGTTTCTTCGACCACCTCGCGCGCGACTTCAGCCCCGACCCGCGCGCCGTGCTGGCCAGTGCACAGGCCTATGCCAAGAACCCGGGCGCCGAACAGCTGATGCACCTGACACACGCCACGGAGCCGCCGCGGCAAGAGCTGTTTCGACGACTCAACCGCACGGCGGGCGGCACCGCGGCGATCGTGCGCCTGCGGCGTGCGCTGCTCGAGCGTCTGCCGAAGAACCCGCAACTGCAAGCGGTGGAGGCCGACCTGCTGCATCTGCTGTCGAGCTGGTTCAACGCGGGCTTTTTGCAGATGCGCCGTGTGGATTGGAACTCGCCGGCGCAACTGCTCGAGCAAATCATCCACCACGAGGCGGTGCACGAGATCGACGGCTGGGACGATCTGCGCCGCCGCCTGCAGCCCGACCGCCGCTGCTTCGCCTTCTTTCACCCGCAACTGCCCGACGAGCCATTGATCTTCGTCGAGGTGGCGCTGGTGGGCGAGATGGCCGGCGCCATCGCGCCGCTGATCGACAAGAAGTCGGCGGCGCTGGCCAGCGACCACTTCAAGGTGGCGGTGTTCTACTCGATCAGCAACTGCCAGCCGGGCCTGCGCAACGTCTCGCTCGGCAACTTTCTGATCAAGCGCGTGGCCGACGAACTCAAGCGCGAGTTGCCGCAGCTGAAGACCTTCTGCACGCTGTCGCCGATACCGACGCTGGTGCCGTGGCTGGCGCGCCTGCAGCGCCTGGAGGCCCTGCCCGGCCTCAAGCCGCAGCAAGCCGAGCGCGCGTTGCAGTCGCTGGCGCTGCTGCGCAAGACCTGCGGCGACGACCTCGCCGGCCTCACGCATGCCACCACCTTGCACGCACTGCCCACCGCGGCGCACCAGGCGCTGTGGCGGCTGGCTGCGCTGTACCTGGTGCTGGTGTCACCAACACCGCAGGGCGACCCGGTGGCGCGCTTTCACCTCGACAACGGTGCGCGCCTGGAGCGCCTGAATGCCAGCGCCAATCTGTCGGCCAAGGGCCTCAAGCAGTCGGCCGGCCTGATGGTCAACTACCTGTACGACCTGTCGCGCATCGAGACTTGTCACGATCGATTCGTGCACGGCCGGGTGGTACATTCGCGCGCGCTTTCGGCGCTGCTGTAGCCGCACATCAACGATGGTGCGCTGCACCGCAACCCAGGAGACCGCATGACTTGCACCCCTCGACCCTCGCGCCGTGTGGTGTTGCGCGCCGCTGCTTCAGTGGCGGCCTTGCGCGCGGCCGGCGTGTCGGCGCAGTCATGGCCTAACAAGCCGGTCACGCTGATCGTGCCGTTCCCGGCGGGCGGCGGCACCGATGCCTTCGCGCGGCCGATGACGGCCCTGCTCACTCGCAACCTCGGCCGCCAGGTGATCATCGACAACAAGGGCGGCGCCGGGGGCACGGTGGGCGCCTCGGTGGCGTCGCGCGCCGCGCCAGACGGCTACACGTTCTTCATGGGCGCCGTGCACCACACGATCGCGCCGTCGATGTATGCCAAGCTCGACTACAACCTGGAGACCGATTTCGTTCCGGTGGGGCTGGTGTCGAGTGTGCCGCAGGTGATCGTGGTGCATCCGCAGCGGGTGCCGGTCAAGGACCTCAAAGAGTTCCTCGAGTTCGTGCGCAAGAACCCGGGCAAGCTCAACTACGGCTCGGCCGGCAACGGCACGTCGCACCATCTGGCCGGCGAGTTATTCAAGCTGCAGACCCAGACCTTCATCACGCACATCCCGTACCGCGGCGCGGGCCCCGCGCTGCAGGACCTGATCGCCGGCCAGGTCGACATGATGTTCGACGGCATGGGCTCGTCGGCCTCGCACATCCGGGGCGGCCGCATCAAGGCGCTGGCGGTGGCCTCGCCACGCCGCGCGCCTGGCTTTGCCGACGTGCCCACCAGCTTGGAGGCCGGCGGCCCGGACTACCAGGTGTCCACCTGGTACGGCATCTGGGCGCCCAAGGGCACGCCGAAGGACATCGTCGACCACATGCAGGCCGAGATGAAGAAGGTGTTCACGGCCGATGACATCAAGAGCACCTGGAACAGCATGGGCGCCGAGTTGCCCAATTTGTACGGCGCCGATTTCGGCAAGTTCGTCAGCAACGAGATCAAGCGCTGGGCCGAAGTCGTGAAGGCCTCGGGCGCGAAGCTCGACTGAGCACCCCACTGGCTGCACTCGCGCGCGATGAGCAACGCCAACGTCTTCGCCACGCTGCGCGCCGCGTTCCCGGCCGACCTCGACGCGGTGGCGATCGAGACCGCCGACGGGCCGGGTGCGCCGCAGTTCTACACCTGGCGCGACCTCGAGCGCGGCACCGCGATGCTGGCCAACGTGTTGGCGTCGCTCGGTTTACCTGCCGGTGCGCGCGTCGCGGTGCAGGTCGACAAGAGTGTCGAGGCGCTGATGCTGTATTTGGCGGTGCAGCGCGCGGGGCTCGTGTATCTGCCGCTGAACAACGCCTACCAACAGGCCGAGATCGAATACTTCATCGGCGACGCCGAGCCGGCGGTGGTGGTGTGCGCACCGAAAGACTTCACGTGGATCTCGCGGCTGGCATTCCGGCGCGGCACGAAAAACGTCTTCACGCTCGGCGACGACCGCAGCGGCAGCCTGCTCGAACGCGCGGCGTGGATGAGCGACGCGCACACGCCGGCGGTGAGCCGCACCGATGATCTGGCGGCGATCCTGTACACCAGCGGCACCACCGGACGCAGCAAGGGTGCGATGCTGACGCACGGCAACCTGGTGTCCAACGCGCAGGTGTTGAAGGACTATTGGGGATGGCAAGCCGGCGACGTGCTGATCCATGCGTTGCCGATCTTTCACGTGCACGGCCTGTTCGTGGCCTCGCACGGCGCGCTGCTCAACGGCAGCAAGATGATCTGGTTTTCGCGCTTCGACCCCAAGGCCACGATCGCGCGCTTCGCCGATGCCACCGTGTTCATGGGCGTGCCGACGTTGTACACGCGGCTGCTGGCCGAGGCGCAGCTCACGCGCGAGGCCTGCGCGCACATGCGGCTGTTCATTTCGGGTTCCGCGCCGCTGCAAGTGGAGACCTTCGATGCCTGGGCCATGCGCACCGGGCACACGATTCTCGAGCGCTATGGCATGAGCGAAACGGTGATGCTGACCAGCAATCCGTATCGCGATCACGATGGCGAGCGCCGCCGCGGCACGGTGGGCTTTGCGCTGCCCGGGGTGCAGGTGCGCGTGCGCGACGATGCCGCTGCACCATGCCCTGCCGGCGAGATCGGCGGCATCGAGGTCAAGGGCCCCAACGTGTTCGCCGGCTACTGGCGCATGCCCGAAAAGACCCAGGAAGAGTTCACCGCCGACGGCTGGTTCAAGACCGGCGACGTCGGCAAGATCGACGAGCGCGGCTACGTCACGATCGTGGGCCGCAGCAAGGATCTGGTGATCACCGGCGGCTACAACGTCTACCCCGCCGAGGTCGAAGGTTTCATCAATGAGTTGCCCGGTGTGGCCGAGTCGGCGGTGGTGGGCCTGCCGCATCCGGATTTCGGCGAAGGCGTGGTCGCGGTGGTGGTGCCCAAGCCGGGCAGCCAACTCGACGGCGCTGCGATCGTCGGCGCGCTGAAGGGCCGCATCGCCAACTTCAAGGTGCCCAAGCAGGTGTTCGTGGTGAACGAACTGCCACGCAACACGATGGGCAAAGTGCAGAAGAACCTGCTGCGCCAGCAGCATCAGGGGTTGTTTGGCGGCTGACCGCGGCATCGACGGCGGGGCGCTTCGCGTGGCGCCCGACGATGCGCGCTGCCCACGCTGTGGCCGCGGCTTTCATTGCGGCATGAACGACGACGCGCCGTGCGCGTGCACGACCTTGCAGTTGAATGCCGCCACGTTGAGCCGCCTGCGCGCGCGCTACAGCGGCTGCCTGTGCCTGCAATGCCTGGGCGAGCTCGCACGCGTGGAGGCCCCTGGCGCGCCGCCTGCGGCCAGCGACAACGCGATCGATCGCGGCCTCGATGCGCTGACGACGGCCGCCATGCCGCTGGCGATCGTGGTCACGCTGCTGCTGTTCCTGCAGTGGCCGCTGCGCGACCTGGTGCAGGCGTGGTCCACGCAGGCCAACGATCTGGCGCAGTGGTTGTTCGCGCTGTACGTCGCGCTGTCGCTGCGCCATGCCACGCGCCACCACGCGCACCTCACCGCACGCGGCGACATCGCGGCCGCGAGCGACCCGACGTCGCCGCAGCGCAGCCGTTGGCGCGCTGCCGGCGCGGCGCTGTGCCTGCTGCCGTGGGCGGCGTTTCTGCTGATCGCAGGCTGGCCCGAGGTGAGGCAGGCGGTGGGCAGCGGCGAGCGTTTTCCGGGAGACCGACAACCCGGGCTACTTCATGACCCACGTGGCGATGTGGGTGCTGGCGCTGCTGGCCACCTGGCAGGGCGCGCGCGACCTCTGGCGCACGCTGCGTCCGCGCCGCCGCGCCTGAAGCGGCGATGGGCGCATTCGGCCTGCTGCTGCTCGCGCTGGCGCTGGCGCTGATGCTCGGCACCGGGTGGCCCACTTACCTGGTGCTGCTGGGTGTCTGCTCGATCGGTGCGTTGGCTGGCCTGGCCGGCGGCGCCATCGAGCCGCACATGCTGGCCGGCTTGCCGGGCCGCGTGATCAGTCTGCTCAACCACGACCTGCTGCAGGCGATGGTGATCTACGCGCTGGTCGGGTGCGCTGCTGATCCGGCTCGACCTGGCGGGCAGCGTGTATGGCGGCCTGCGCCACCTGTTGCGTCCGCTGCTGCCGCGCGCGGCGGCGCCGGTCTCGGGGCTGCTGCTCGGCGCGCTGCTGGCGCCGGTGAACGGCTCGGTCGGTGCCAGCCTGATGACGCTGAACCGCAGCACCGCGACAGACCGGGCCGCCCAGAGCATGCCCGCGGTGCGGCGCACGGCGCTGGTCGCTGTCGCCAGCACGCTGGGCGTGCTGATTCCGCCCTCGCTGGTGCTGCTGCTGCTGGGCGACGCGATGATGCGTGCACACACCGAGGGCCTGGACATCGCCCGGGGCATGCACCTGCCGTTGGCGGGCGAGCGCATTCGCGTGGTCAACACGCAAGACGTGATGCAGGCCGTGCTGCCGCCGGCGGCGTTGCTGTTGATCGGGTGGCTGGTGTGGAGCGTGATCGGCGCCCGGCGCGACGCGGTGTCGCCGGATCGCGTGCGCGCCTCGCGGCGCGAACGCATCGCCCTGGTCGAGGTGCCGGCGGCGCTGGTGTTGGTGCTGGTGCTGGTGGCCAGCGGCCGCGTGCGCGCCGTGGAAGGAGCGGCCACGGCGGGCGTGGCGCTGCTGCTGTGGGGTTTGCTGAGCTGGCAACTGACGCGACAGCAGCTGGCCGACATAATGAGCGATGCGATGGTGATCACCGGCATGCTGTTCGCGCTGCTGCTGGCGGCCACCACGTTCTCGCTGCTGTTGCGGCTGCTGGGCACCGACCGCCTGGTGGCCGAGGTCATGTCCGGCCTGCGCGACCCGCTGCAGGCGCTGGGGGTGGTGCTGGGCGTGCTGGTGTTGTGCGCGTTCGTGCTCGACGCCTTCGAACTCACCTTTCTCGTGGTGCCGATCGTGATGCCGCCGCTGCTGTCGCGCGTGGGCGACGCAGCGTGGGTGTCGGCGCTGGTGCTGTTGGTGCTGCAACTCGGCTTCTTGCTGCCGCCGTTCGGCTATTCGGTGGTGCTGGCGCGCGGCTACGCCGTCGAGAGGCCAAGCTGGGCGGCGCTCGGCCGCGAGTTGTTGCCCTATCTGGTGTGGCTGCTCGCGGTGATCGTGCTGGTGGTGGCGTGGCCCGAGCCGACGCGGTGGCTGCGCACGGCGCCGATGCACCTGCCGCCTGCCGACGCGATGGACGCCGATCGCATCGACGAGTTGATGCGCGGCATGTCCAAGCCGCGCGACGCTCGAGCGCCCTGATCGATCACTGCCAGCGCTGCGGCTCGACATGCACGCTGCCCTTGGCGCTGCTCAACGTGAGCGCTGCGTCTTGCACCGTGGCTTGCAGCTGCATGCTGCGCTCGGCCAGCTCCGCGAGCGCCGGCGCCGCGTCGGCGGGCAGCCGCCACACCTGCAGCCTGTCCAGCCGAGACACCTTGTTGACGATGCCGCGCCACCAGACGTCGGCGGCGGCATGGAAGGCGAGCACCACCACCGCGTCGGCCTGCGCGCTGGCCTTGGTCAAGGCCCGGTCGTCGGGCTGACCCACCTCGATCCACAACCGCTTGCGGCCGGTGAAATCGGTGAGCGCCACGTCGGGGTCGTCGGGGTCTGACAGCCCGGCGCCGAACGCCAGCTTGCCGTCGCCACGACAAACGTCTTGCAGCTGGTGCGCGTGCAGCGCCAGCGCGACGATGCGCACCATCATGCGCTCGTCGGTCTCGCTCGGGTGGCGCGCCAGCGTCAACGCATGCTCGGCGTAGTAGCCGTGGTCGATGTCGGCGATCTGCAGTTGGGCTTTGAAAATCGTGGACTTGAGGGCCATACACGAGATTCTGCATGGCGGCCCGGGTCATCGACGGCGGGCCGATCAAGAGCCGTCTCTCGCCCCAGTCAAAAGCGAACCGCGTAGTTGAGGTAAGCGCGCAACTGCGGCGCCGTCTGCGCCGAGCCGCTTTGATGCAGCCACGAATATTTCAAAGTGGCGACCAGTCCTTCCAGCGCTGTTCCCTTGGCGAACGCGTAGTCGGCGCGCACGTTGGTTTCGTTGCGGTCGGGAATCGATGCGCCGGTGAGCGCGTTGATGCGGTCGCGGCCGCTGGCGTAGATGGCGGAGGCCGTGAATCCGGGCACGCCCAGCGCGGCGAAATTGACACTGCCGCCGATCGCCCCAGGCCTTCTCTCCGGCGGTGTTGAACGCCACCTGCATCAGCTCGAGGTAAGACGGGGTGGTGCCGAACGGGTTCTGCATGTTGAACCCCGTGCCCGTCTGCGTGTAGTACAGCTGAGCCGCCGAGCGGCCCGTGGGTCGATCACGGCTTGCAGCCCGCGGCATAGGTCGAGAACGATCCGATCTGTGCGTCACCGATCGATCTTCTGCGCGGTGTACTGCGCGCCGAACGTCAGCGACGTCTTGTCGTCGATCGCGATCGGAAACGCGCCGTCGGCGTAGAACGTGTTGAACACGTCGATCGCCGTATTGCTCGTCCATGCGGAGATAGGCGTTCCGGGCGAAGGCCCATGTGGCGCCGGCATAGACGACGCCCTTGTGATCACCGGTGCCACCTGCCGCACTCGACATCCAGGCGAAACTGTCGGACTGGCGGGCCTTGACCTTGGTGATGTAGCCGCCGGTGTAGGACACATCGTTCGCGGAGCCGGTCAACGTGTAGGCCTCGAAGGTGTTGGGCACCATCCGGTTGTCCTGCGGGTTGATGTACGGCCGATCGATGAGTTGACGGTAACCCGTGAGCGTCTGGCCGAACACCCGCGCGGCTGCAAAGGCCTCGCCGAGCACCGTGATCGGATGCTGCCCCGGCGCGAGCAGTTTGGTGCCGTCTTTGTCGTCGGGCCCGTAGAGCCTCTGCGACGTGTAGCCGAGCAGGCCCACCTGGAACACGTCGCCCCACCAGGGGCTGCGCAGGCCGGCCCATCCACCGAGCGCCCAGGCGGCGCTCGGTGAACCGGTGAGACTTTCGGCGCCCAAATAGTAGGTGCGCAGCTGCGCCACCGGCTCGAAGCCGCCCGGCAGCTTGTAGCCTTCTGTGGACAACGCCCCAGGGTAGATACCTTGCGCCGACACGCAGCACGCCGTCGCGACGCCGCACAGAGCCACCGACCGCCGCAGCCACGGCCCTCGGTTTGCGTTGGTTCCGTCGATGACCATTGGGGGATCTCCTGCGAGGACGGAAGGCTTCGAGCTCATGGACGGCGAGCCTACTTCAGTTGCTCGAACAGCCGAGCGCCCGGCAATCGGCAACGATCAGCAGGGCCGATCTCGTCGCGAGCGGCGTTGCCGGTCGGATTTCCCATTTGGTCGCACTCAAGTGGAAGGCCACCGCGGCCGAAAACCCATTGGACACATACGATCGGTTTGGGCATTGGACCGCCGAATCACCATGGCGCCCCTGATCGACGCGACCCACCGACATCTCAAGATCACGCTGATCGTCCTGGCCCTGGTGGCCAACGGGCTGGTGATCGGCGTCGTCGGCTATTCGTTGCGCCAGAGCCGCAGCCAGTATGAGCAGCGCGCGGAGTTGCTGACCCAAAACCTGTCGGCCGCCGTCGACCGCAACGTCAGCGCCAACATCGAGAAGATCGACCTCGCACTGCTGGGCATGGTCGATGAACTCGAGCAGCAGTTGGCCGAGGGCGGCATCGATGACGGGCGCAGCTTCCTGTTCCTGAAGCGCCACAGCGCGCACTATGCCGAGATCGAATCGATCCGGGTCACCGACGAGGCCGGTCGTGCCTGGCTCGGGCCCGGCAACAGCCGGGCGCAGCCGCTGGATCTGTCCACCCGCGAGTGGTTCCAGATCCAACGCAGCGCGCAGCGACGCTGGGCTCTACGTGACCAAGCCGATCCTGAGCCGGGCCACCGGGCAGTGGATCATTTCGTTCAGCCGACGTTTTGTGCGGCCCGATGGCAGTTTCGCCGGCGCCGTGACGGCGGCGGTGCCGGTGGAGTATTTCCGCCGCATCTTGTCGTCGATCGAAGTCGGCAAGAAAGGCACGGTCATCATTCGCGACACCCAGTTGGGCCTGGTGGCTCGCTCGCCCGCGATCATCAACGGCCAGGCCGGCATCGTGGGCAACAGCGTGGTGTCCAGCGAACTGCGCGGGCTGGTCGAATCCGGGCTCGCGCAGGCCACCTTCCACGCACTGCGCACCGCCGACGCGGTGGAACGCACGATCACCTTCCGGCGCCTGAAGGTGGCGCCGCTGATCGTGATCGTGGGCGTGGGCAGCGAGGAATACCTGCAGGGCTGGTGGCATGAGGTGGCCACCCTGCTGGCCTTCAGCCTGGCGTTCGCTGCGATCATCTGCGGTGCCGGCGTGTTCCTCTTTCGGGCCTTCCTCGGGCGCAGCCAGGCCGAGGCACGCACCCGATTGCTCGCCAACGTGTTCCAGCACAACGGCGAGGCCATCGTGATCACCGACCACCGCAATCGGATCATCGAGATCAACGACCGCTTCACCCAGCTGACCGGCTATGCGCTGGGTGAGTATCAGGGGCGCGACCCGCGCACGCTGGCCGCCGCACCCACCTCGGCGCGGGCTCTGCAGGCGATTCGGCGCGCGGTGCGCAAAGAGGGGCGTTGGCAGGGCGAGATCTGGGGCCAGCACAAGCTCGGGCATGTCATGCCCACCTGGCTGACGGTGGCGGTGATGCGCGATGCACGCGCGCAGGTGTCGCATCACATCATCAGCTTCTCCGACATGACGGTGCTCAAGCAAGCCGAAGAGCGCGTGCTGCACATGGCGAACCATGACGCGCTGACGCGGCTGTCCAATCGCGCCGGCCTGCAGAGCCGCCTGGAACAGGCGGTGGCCAGCGGGCGGCGCGCAGGCCGGCAGCTCGCCGTGCTGTTCATCGATCTCGACCGCTTCAAGAACATCAACGACACGTTGGGCCATGCGGTCGGCGACGAGTTGCTGGTGGTGGTGGCGCAGCGGCTGAAAGCGATCGTGCGCGAGAGCGACGCGGTGGCGCGGCTGGGCGGCGACGAATTCGTGGTCGTGCTCACCGACCTGGCTGCGCCCGCTGTGCGGCCCGCTGCGCTGGTGGCCGCGAAGATCGTCGAGGAGCTCGGCCACTCCTACCAGCTCCTTGGCCACGTCGTTCACTCGACACCGAGCATCGGCATCGCCGTGTTCCCCGACGATGGCGCCGACGGCGCGTTGCTGATGAAGAATGCCGACGCCGCCATGTACCACGCCAAATCGGCGGGCCGCAACAACTTCCAGTTCTTCGCGCAGCCGATGAACGATGCGGCCGTCGCACGCCTGGAGCTGGAAAACGGTCTGCGGCAAGCCGTCGCGCGGGGGGAGTTTCAGCTGCACTATCAGCCGCAGATCGATCTTGCGAGCAACGAGGTCGTCGGTGTCGAGGCGCTGGTTCGCTGGCGGCACCCACAACTGGGCCTGGTGGCGCCGCTGAAGTTCATCACGCTCGCCGAGGAGATCGGCTTGATCGTGCCGATCGGCGAATGGGTGCTCGGCGAAGCGCTGCGGCAGCTCGCCCAGTGGCGCGACCAGGGCATGGCGCATTTGACGGTGTCGGTCAACATCTCGGCGCACCAATTGGGCGTGGCCGAGTTCGTGGGCATGGTGCTCAGCAAGCTCGCCGCGCAGAGCCTGCCCGCCTCGGCACTGCGGCTCGAAATCACGGAGAGCGTGGCGATGCAGCGGCCGGAGCAAACCGTGGCGCTGCTGCGCGAATTGCGCAGGCTGGGGGTCGGGCTTGCGATCGATGATTTCGGTACCGGCTACTCATCGCTGTCGTACCTCAAGCGGCTGCCGTTGAACTGCCTGAAACTCGATCGTTCGTTCGTCAGCGACATCGAGAGCGACGCCAACGACGCCGCGATCTGCGCCGCGACGATCTCGTTGGCGCACAACCTGGGCCTGGCGGTCGTGGCCGAAGGCGTGGAGACGGCGGCGCAGTTGAGCTTCCTGCGCTCGCTCGGCTGCGACGGTGTGCAGGGCTTCCTCTTCAGCAAGCCTTTGCCGGCGCCAGAGTGCGCCGCGTTCATCGAATCCTGGCTCGCACTCGCGGTCTGAGCCGTCCCTGTAGGAGGGCCGCTGGCCGCGGCCACCCCGGCGTGTAACAGGAGCGGCTTCCTAATGTGCATTTGTCACATTGGGATACGATGCCGCAATACGCCAACTACATCACGTGAGGATGCTCATTCGCCTCGGACGCGGGCGGCGGGCTCGCCGCCGCTTCTGAGGTTCGGTCTCCAACCAAGGACTCCTTATGCAACGCCTGTCCTGGCCCCTCGCGATCGCCAGCGTCGCGACGGCGGTCATCCTGGCCGCCTGCGGCGGTGGCGGCTCCTCGTTGCCACCCCTTTCGGGCACCCTCTCCGGCGCTTCCGCCGGGGCCTTCACCTCCGGCACTGTGACCGCCTTTGGCAGTGTCTTCGTCGACGGCCACGAGTTCGCCACCGGCGGCGCGAAGGTCATCGACGACGACGCTGGCACCACGACCAACGGCACCTCCTCGCTGGAGGTCGGCATGAGCGTCGACGTGATGGCGTCGGGCAACAGCAGCGCGAATCACCCCGAGGCCGCCGAGATCCACGTGCATCCGCTCGTGCGCGGCGTCGTCGACAGCTCCGACCCGGCCGGCACGATCACGGTGATGGGTCAATCGATCCAACTGACCGCTTCCACCGTCTTCACCGACCACCGCGCTTGCGTCAGCGCGGCGACCTCGCCGTGCACCGCAGTCACCGGCCAATCGGACCTGACCGCGACAACCGGCTCGGGCAGCGGCGCGACACCCGGCAGCTACGTGACCGTGCACGGCTTCCTGTTCGCCAGCGATGCGTCCAGTGGCAACGCCAACGTCGTCGCCACGCTGGTCTCGGTGGCTGACCCGCCCGCATCGACCACGCACGTGGCCTACAAGGCCGAAGGCGTCGTCAAGTCGGTCGGCGCCGGCTCGTCGATCACGATCGGCGGCCTGACGGTCGATCTGTCGGCGGCCACTTGTCGCGCCAAGGGCGCCACGGCGTCGTGCGCGACGGCATTCAGCGTCGGCCAGGTCGTTTCGGCGTTTGGCGCGAAGGCGCCTGTGCTGCCGGCGACCACGTTCACCGCCGACGCGGCGCTGCTGCGCGGCAAGATCGCCATCGAAACCCCGGGTGCTGTCGTCGAGGTCGAAGGCAAGGTCTCGGCGGTCGATGCCTCGATGACGTCGTTCGTCGTGCGCGGCATCACCGTCGACGCCAGCGCGCTCATGTCACTGCCGGCCGTCGGCGACGTGGTGGTGGTGGCAGGCACGGTCTCCGACGACGGCCAGTCGATCAAGGCCAGTGCGGTCAAGGTGATCCATGCTGCGCGCGCCGCCACCTTCGCGTTCGAGGGAGATGCGTCCAGTGTCGCGACCGGCAGCGCGACCGACACGTGGTTGCTCACGATGCTCGACCAGTCGATGACGGTGAACTCCTCGACGCGCCTGCGCGACCTCACGATGCGCAGTGATCCGTCGAATCCATTCAACATCTCAACCTTCCAGAGCTATCTCGCCGTCAGCGCATCGCAGCACCTGGTCGTTCGCACGCAGGCGGACGCCGCGGGCAATCTGACTGCGACGTCGGTGACGATTGTCCGGGCGTCGACCATCGCGGCGGTCAGCGGCGTCGTCGACGCCACGCCCGCGCCGGTCAACGGCAGCGGGTCGAGCGCCCCGACCACCTTTGCAGTGCACGGCCTGTCGGTGAGCGCCGACCCCGCAGCCATCGTGAAGGTGTTCGCGCAGCACAACCTGTATGGCTTCGGCGGCATGGGACGCATGGCCGGCGGCACCGTCGCCGCGGGCGACCGCGTGCTGGTGTTCGGCACATTCGCCACGGGCACGCTGACAGTCGCAGCACCCGCATCGTTGAGGAGCATCGTGCTCGACTTCGGAGCCGGACTGCGCGACAAGGACTGCGACGGCTTCTGACCCACTGCGCGCCGCCTGCTGGCCGATCCCCGTTCGGGGATTGGCCGGCAGGCCGGCCCGTTGAGTGCCGTGTTATGGCAACGCCACCACCGGTTCGGTAATCAGCGTCAGGCTGACGGCCTTGTAGGCCGGCATCTGCAGCGTTAACTGAACGCCAGCTGAAGGCGATCGGGTCGTGGATTCGCACGCACAGCCCATCGCCAGGGGCGTGACATGCCCAGTCATTGACGGGTCAGGGTTCACGGCGTATACCGCTGACCCTTGAGCAGGATGAGGTGGTTGCGTAGACCCCGACGCAGCGCGATCTTGTCCAAGAAAAGCACAGGGCGACGTGCGCAGGTCGCTCACATAAATTGTGAATCCAAGGAGACCCGCCACGCTCGCAAAGCAGTCGCGCTCGCTGTCGACTCTGTCGGCCTTGCTGTTTCCAGTCTGCCTTCTCAGCGCCAGCCCGGCCTTTGCTCACGATGACGACGAAAGCCGCGGCGCGGTTCGTTTGATCACGACCATACCGATCCCCGGCGAGGCGCTGAAAACATTCGACATCAGCTGGGTCGACCCGCAGACCCGCCAGTATTTTCTGGCCGATCGCAGCAACAGCGCGATCGATGTCATCGACACGCGCCGCAATGTCGTCGTCGCTCAAATTGCCGGCGGGTTCGCCGGCGCCACCGGAAACAACGATACGTCGGGCCCAAACGGTGTCACGGTGTCCGGGCATTGGTTGTTCGCGACCGACGCGCCCAGCCGAGTCATCACCATCGATTTGAGAACGAAGCTGGTCGTCGGCGCGGCCGATACGGGCGGCGCCGCCGGGCCTGCGCGCCGACGAGCTGGCCTACGATCCTCGCGACGGGCTCATCCTTGCGGTGAACAACGCCGATAGTCCACCGTTTGCCTCGTTGATCAAGGTCGATGCCCACACGGGCGCACTGACGGTTCAGAGGAAGATCGTGTTCAGCGATCTGGCTCACGATCCCCAGGGAAGTCTTCCTGCCGGGCAGGTGGCCACCAACGGCGCGGAGCAACCCGTTTGGGAGCCGCGCAGCGGCCGCTTCTACATCTCTCTTCCCGAGTTGAACGGGCCGGGCGGCGCCGGGCCTACGGGCGCGATCGCACGCATCAATCCCAGCGACGGCACGGTGGAGCACCTGCACCTGGTCAGTCACTGTCAGCCGGCCGGTCTCACGGTCGGTCCCAACGAGGAGTTGCTGGTGGGTTGCAGTGTCGCGTTCGACACCAGTGGCGTGCCGTGGAGCCTTGCGAATCCGCTGACCAAGCCAACGGCCACGACCGCGGCGCCCGTCTCGCTGATCTTGACCGCAGCAACCGGCCAGATCAGGAGCACGGTCGCCGGGATATCAGGCAACGACGAGGTGTGGTTCAACCGCGGCGACGGGCGCTACTACCTCGCGGCCCGCAACCAACCCGGAGGGCCGGTGCTCGGCGTCGTCGACGCCCGAAGCGGCGTGCTGCTGCAGGCGATACCCACGGTCAATCAGGCGTCGGTCCCCTCGGCCAGCCCGCAGGCAGGAACAGCGCATTCGGTGGCGGTGGATCCCATCAACAATCACGCGTTCGTTCCGCTGCCGGCCAACAACGTGTTCCCCAATTGCCTCAATGGGTGCATCGCGGTGTTCGGAGCGCCGAGGTCGGAACGCGACGACGATTGACGACGGGCTGCTGAAGAATAGATCGCGCACGCGTGTGCCGTGTGCATCGGCGCACGCCTGCTGCTGCGCGGGTCCTTCGCGGCCAACTGTTCAGGTCCAAGACAGCTTGCGGACAGGTTTCGCGTGTTCGACGTGATGCCATGTGAAGGCCAGGTAAATCGCGGGCCGAATGTCCCGCTTCTCCTCAAGCGAGACCGCTCGCCGTCGATGTGCAATCCATCCACATCTTCAATGGAGCCTGTCATGAGCATCGGCAACGTCAGCGGCATCAATCCCCTCTCGACTCTCTCCCAGCTGCAAAGCGCAGCGGGCGCGCAGCGTGGCACAACAACCGACGGTGACGGCGGCCGCGTGCACCACGGTCACCGGGGCGGCGGCATGGGTCATGCCGTGATGCAGGCCCTGCAGAGCCTCGGCCTGAACGTGTCGCAGTCTGCGTCGTCGAGTTCGCAGAGCAGCGTCACCGGCACCACCGATTCCGACGGCGACAACGACGGCAGCAGTGGAACCTCCGGCGCCTCGTCGGTGCGCCAGGATCTCCATCAGTTCATGCACGCGTTGTTCCAAGCCATCCGCAGCGAGTCAGCGGGCCCGTCCGGCGCGAACTCGGCCGCCACAACCGCGCCTTCCGGCGATCCACGGGCAGCAGTCGGAAAGGGCATGGCCTCGCTGGTCTCGCAGGTCAGCAATGGCAGCGCACCGGCCGACCTGCAGTCGGCGTTCGACAAGCTGCTCAGCGACGCGCAGGGCTCCGCTGCGGCTTCATCCTCGGGCAACGCAACCGGCTCGCCGGCGGGCGGCGATACTGCGTCGACGGTGACGTTGCAGCAACTGCTCACGCAGCTGCAGCAGACCCTCGGCTACGGACCGGCCAGCACGAGTGACCTGCTCGGCAACGCGTTGACCGCGAAGGGCTGAGTGAGCGCGGTGGCGGCGGGACACGCGGTCCCGCCGAGCCACCGGGCCATGTCAGTTCATGCGTGCACGTGGCGATACGCTGCGCGCTCGAAGTGCCTCGTAGGTGGACACGAAGCGCGGCTCGACGAACGGGAGCGACTGCGTCATCAAAAGGCCCGCAATGTTGGCCTTGGGGTCGAACCAGAAGTGCGTGTTGAGCACGCCCGCCCAGCCCTGCGATCCGGCCAGCCGCATGCCTGGAACGTCCTCTTCGAATCGCATGAAGGCCATGCTGTGAGACTTGCGCCGACCCGGGAAGAACTCAGCGTCGGCCGTGATCGCCGGCACCACGGTCTTCAGGCATGGGATCGGCGTGTCACCGATCTGATTGGCCAACATCCGCTGCAGCCCCGCCTCGCTGAGGATGCGCTTGCCGTCAAGCGCGCCCTTGTTCAGGTACATCCGCAGGAAGCGCATGTAGTCGGGCGCGGTCGAATACAGCGCGTGGCCCATGCCGTAGAACTCGGGGTTCGACGGGGGTGCCAGCGCGAAGTCGGCGAAGCGTCCGTCTTCGCCGCGCATGCTCACGCTGGCGAGCCTCGGGGCCATGCGCGCCTCGACCTCGAACCGCGTGTCGGGCATGCGCAGCGGCTCGAAGATCTCTTCGATGCAGAAGCGATCGATGCGGCGGCCGTCGACCTTCTCGACGACGCGACCGAGCCAGTCGATGCCGATGCCGTAGTCCCAGCGCTCGCCCGGCTCGAACAGCAACGGGTAGTTCAGCGACTGGGTCAGCCCCGACAAGATCGACGGCGCTCCGGTCGCCTCCATGTAGCGCGGCATGTCCGCGTTCCAGAACTCGTACACCAGGCCCGAGGTGTGGGTGGCCAGTTGCCGCACCGTCGCCTTGCCGCGCGGCGCGCGCAGTTTGGGACCATCCGGGCCGAAGCCCTCGAGCACTTTCAGCGCGGCGAACTCGGGCAGGATGCTTTCGACCGTCGCGTCCGGGCTGAGCTTGCCGCGATCCATCAGGATCATCGCGGCCGTGCTGCCGATCGCTTTTGTCATGGAGAAGATGCGAAACACCGTGTCGACGGTGGCTGCCTGCCCTGCACTGCGTTGGCCGGCAGCCCCGGACCACGTGACGCCGCTGGCGTTGCCCGTCATCGCAACCAAGAACGGCGCGTGCTGCTTGGCGACGGCTTCGCTGATGACCTTGTCGAGCTCTGACATGTTGACCTCCGTGCGGTTCGGTGCGCGACAGAATTGACCGCACCGATCAGCAAATCATCGTAGGCGCGTCACTCGAGCTGCGCAAGCGAGTCTTCTCTTTCGACACCGGGCCTGGGTCACTCACCCACACGCGCCGATGTAGCCGCAGGTAGTGCAGAACTCGCAGCCGTCTTTGTGGATCAGCGTCGGGTTGGCGCATTCGGGGCAGCGCGCGCCAGCCATCGGCGCCGCAGCGCCGCCATTGCGCGGCTTGTCGCTGGGCACCTGCAGGATGCCCATCGCATTGAGCGGGAAGCCGGCAGCATCGAGCACGCCCAACATCGTGTAGCGATGGATCACCAGCCCCGCGATGTAAGCCACCGTCGACGGCCACAGCTGCTGCCGGCGCTCGCCCGGCACCGGCGCCATGAATTGCCCGAGCGGCTCGCCGACGTTGAGCAGCTTGCGCAGCTTCATGCCGATCCACGCCGGGTCCATCACGCGCATGTCGAGCGACAGCAAGCGCGCCAAGCCGTCGAGCGCACGCGGGTAGTTGCCGGAGAAGCCGATGGCACAGGGACGCGTGACATACGCGGCCCCACTCTCGCTGTGCCGCGTGACGAAGCCGCCGCCCGCACCGGCGGGCAACTGCACTTCCTTCAGCGTCACCGTGAACGACTCGCCGCTCGCCGGATTGGACACGTCGACCGCCCACGCCAGCGTGCCCGACGTGCTGGTGCGCGGCTCTTCGCGGCTGAACATCGCATCGATCACCGGCGTCGAGCCGCCCTCTTGCAGCGCGCCGAGTTGTTCGCAGCGCCAACGAATCACCGCCGCGGTGGCCGCCACCACGCCGGGGAACAGGCGCGGCTCGCCATGCGGCGGCATCGGCATCTCGAACGAGCGCTCTTCTGACACCGTGGCCAGCGCATCGAGCTTCAGGCGCAGCCACGCGGCGTCGTTGGCGCGCATGTCCATCGACAGCGTCTTGGCCAGCGCGGCCAGGCCACGCGGCTGCTCGGCGCCGTTGACCCACACTTCGAACGGCAGGTTGCGCGCGAACAGGCCCGACTCCGGGCCTGCCTCGGCAGGCAACTCGCCGACGAACAGCGAGAACTCGCCGTGCGGGTACTGGATCATGTAGCTCCATGCCGGGTTGCCGCCAGGGAACTCAGGCCGGCTCGGCCAGCGCAGCGAGGCCAGCACCGGCGCGGGCAAGCGCTCCACGCGCAGGCGCTGGTTGGCGCCGTCGCCGGCCACCAGTTGCGGCGGCGCCGCCTGCGACTCGATGCTCAACACCGCGCCCAGCACGGCATTGGGCCGGTAGGTCGCCAGGCCCTTGAGGCCCGCCTTCCATGCGCTGAGGTACAGGCCCTGAAAGTCCGCGTACGGATAGTCGACCGGCACGTTGACCGTCTTGCTGATCGAAGTGTCGACGAACGGCGCCACGGCGGCCACCATCGCGGCGTGATCTTCGGCGCTCATCTCCAGCGCGGTGACGAAAGCTTCGGTGAGCGGTGTGTGCTCGCCCTTCAGATGCCGGTACAGCCGCCATGCGTGGTCTTCGACCGCATACTCCTTGAAGCTGTTGTCGGGCTCGCGCTTGCGCCGCGTGTAGCTCCAGCTGAACGCTGGCTCGATGCCATTGCTCGCGTTGTCGGCGAACGCCAGGCTGATGGTGCCGGTGGGTGCGATCGACAGCAGGTGCGAGTTGCGGATGCCCTGCGCACGGATCTTGTCCTTCAGCGCCTGCGGCAGCCGCGACGCGAAGCTGCCGCGCGACAAATACAGGTCTGCATTGAACAGCGGGAACGCCCCGCGCTCGCGCGCCAGGTCGGCCGACGCGTCGTAGGCGGCGTCGCGCATCACTTCGGATATGCGCGCGGCCTCGTTTCGCGCCGCCTGGCCGTCGTAGCGCAGACCGAGCATCACCAGCGCGTCACCGAGCCCCGTGAACCCCAGGCCGATGCGCCGCTTGGCGCGCGCCTCGTTGAGCTGCTGCGGCAGCGGCCACACGGTGGAGTCGAGCACGTTGTCGAGCATGCGCACCGCGACCTTTACCACCTCGACGAAGGCCTCGTCGCGAAAACGCGCGTTGGCCTCGAACGGGTTGTCGATGAAGAACGTGAGGTCGATCGAACCGAGGCAGCAGCAGCCATAGGCGGGCAAGGGTTGCTCACCACAATTGTGGACAAGCAGGCCGTTCGCATCGAACGCGTGGGCGTCTTCGATCGTGACGTCGTACACCGCCTCTTCGCCGTCGGCCTCGAGTGAATCCACTGTCGCCAAGAACCGCTCGCGATTGAGTTGCCGCCGGTAGGTGCCTAGCAACTCACCCAGCCGTCGGGACTTGTGCGTGTCGGCGAATCCCACAAGATCGGCAAAGCGCGCGAGGTTGTCACCGCTGATGACCAACTCGTGAATCGGCTGGGTCACATAGTCGCGCTGCCCGCCCCGCCCGTCAGGCATGGCCTTCAGGCCACCACGATGGCGTTCGCGATAAATTGTGCCCGCAATGCCAAGGCGCAGTAGCATGCGCTGTGCAGCCTGCAGCACCGACTCGGTGGCTTGGGTGAGGCGCACACTCACGCCTTTGTCTTGCGTTCCTTGCACGGAGCCATCGGCGTCGAACAATCCGCGCAGCACGCCCACACAAAACGCCGACGAGCCGCGTTCCATCGCGGGCGTGATCGTCTTGTCGCCGACCGACAGCCCGAGCGAGAACGCCAGGTCACGAAGTGCCGTGGATGCAAGGCGGAACTCGTTGCGTCCTTCGATTGGCTTCTGCCAGCCCTTGAAGTCGCTGCGGTGGCTCAACGCACCCATCGCATCGACGGCCGCGCGCATGATGCCGGCAACCGATTCGGGCCAACTCGCGGCCACGACGCGGGCCGCGTTGGCCAGCAGGCGCACATCCGGGGCCCATACCGAAAGAACAGCCTTGTCGGACTTCAGGGTGCCGTCGCCCACCAGCAGGCCCAGCAAGTAGCCCTCGGCCTCGCTCAGCGGGCCATCCCACTGCGCGACAGCACGATGATCGTTGAGCATCAGTTCGTCGCCCACGCGCACATCGCCAGCCTTGATCCATGCGCTCTCCACCACATACCGAGTCTTGCGCGTCACGCGGCGCACCGGATGATCGGAGGTCAGGCGCAATTGGTGGCCTTGCGCCGTGCGCAATCGCAGCACGGCCTTCACGCCGGTGGCGAAGAAGCCGCTGGACAACGTTGCATAACCGTGCCCGTTGACCACGGCCACGAATGGTTTGCCGATCAGCTGCGCGACTTGGCGTGGGCCTTCTGCGGTCTGCACCCAGGTGTCCGCCGTGACACACGGGTTGGTCGAATCGATGCGCTCGCAGTATCCGAGATTGTTGTCGGCGTTGATGCGGTCGATGAACAGCACGCCCGGCTCGGCGTGGTCGTAGGTCGAACGCATGATCTGGTCCCACAGGTCGCGCGCGCGCACCTGCCGGTACACCCACCATCCGTCGGAGCGCCGATGCGCGCCGGCGGCTTTCTGCGCCGCACCCGGCTCGGCGCGGTGCACGAGTTCGAACTCGCGGTCTTCCTCGACCGCGCGCATGAACGCATCGGTCACACCGACCGAGATGTTGAAGTTCGTGAGATCGCCGCCGTCCTTGGCGTGAATGAACTCTTCGACGTCGGGATGATCGCAGCGCAGCACGCCCATCTGCGCGCCGCGCCGACTGCCGGCGGACTCCACCGTTTCGCAACTGCAGTCGAACACCCGCATGTAGCTCACCGGGCCCGATGCGCTCGATTGCGTGGTGCCGACCCAGGCGCCCTTGGGGCGGATGCGCGAAAAGTCGTAGCCCACGCCGCCGCCACGGCGCATGGTCTCGGCGGCTTCGGTGAGCGCGATGTAGATGCCGGGGTAGCCGTCTTCGGGCTCGGCGATCGAGTCGCCCACCGGCTGCACGAAGCAGTTGATCAGCGTGGCACCGAGCGCCGTGCCGGCCGCCGAGTCGATGCGGCCGGCTGGAATGAAGCCGCTGCGCTGCGCGTCGAAAAAGCGCGCCTGCCATTGCGTGCGCAGGGCAGGCGCCTCGATCGCCGCCAGCGCGCGCGCCACGCGCGCTCGCACGTCATCGGCGCTGCGCTCGTCGCCCTTGGCGTATTTTTCGAGCAGCACCTCCTGGCTGATGGGCTGGATGCCGAGAGCCGCCGATTCCGCCTTCGGCGCCAGATGCGGATTGCTCATGGTCGCGGGGACTCCAAGATTCGTTGTTGCGTGCCAAGCAATTGTGCGCGCGGTGGCGGATACCCCGGTGCCGCGCACGCCCAACCCCTTGACCTAGAGTGCACTCTAGCTTGCTCGATCGCACGGGCAAGCCGCCGGCCCTCGACCCGCCCAACCCCATCCATTCAGACCGGAGCAAACCCCTATGAGCACGGGCACCAACAAGCAAGCGATGCAGACCGTCTTCGAGGCCATGGCCGTGGGCGACACCAGGCCATTCGGTGAATTGATGGCCGACGATTGCCGCTGGGTCAGCCCCGGCCAGTCGGCCTGGTCGGGCCAGTGGCACGGCAAGAAAGCGATGAACGAGCAACTGTTCGCTCCGCTGTACAAGCGCTTTGCCGGCAAGTACACCAACCACGCGTCACGCTTCATCGCCGACGGTGACTTCGTCGTCGTCGAATGCCGCGGCCAGGCGATGCTGAAATCCGGCGAGCGCTACGACAACACCTACTGCTTCGTCTGCGAGTTCGGCAAGGATGGCAAGCTGATCCAGGTGAGCGAATACATGGACACCGACCTGGCCGTGCGCGTGCTCGGCGCACCGGGCACAATGCCGGCCTGAAGCGCGTACGCAATCCTGCTCATGGCCGGCTTGTCGGCCGCAGCCTATAACCACGGTACCAAGGGCATGACTGGAGGCGCGACGATGACCACTCTGACCCGATCGCAGGTGACTTGTATGCTGCCGGTGAAGGACTTGGCGCGCGCGCGCCGCTTCTACGAGCAGCAACTGGGCCTGGAGCCGCTGGGTGCCAAGCCCGACGGCAAGTTCATCTATCGCTGCGGCGGCACCGAGGTGGCGCTGTTTCCCAAGCCCGAGGGCACAAAGGCGCAGCACACGGCGTTGAGCTTTCAGGTGGCCGACATCGGCCGCGCGATCGCCGAGCTCAAGGGCCGCGGCGTGCAATTCGCGGACTACGACTTCCCGGGCCTCAAGACCGTCGAACATGTGTGCGTGCTGGGCTCGGAGAAGGCCGCCTGGTTCGAAGATCCCGAGGGCAACATCCTGTGCCTGCACCAGGACGTCGCCTGAGGCCGTGCACTGGGCGCGACGCCTGCCGCCCGCAGACAACGGCGAATAGTGAAAAGTTCTCCCCTCTAGCCTGAGCATCGCGGCAGCCTGCCGGCGGGCCGGCTGATTGGATATACCGTTGGCCTCCCTCTGCCCGCGATGGCAGACGACTCAATGGGGGCAACGGTGGCGATTGAATTTCCTGAGGTGGGAGCGCGGTTCCCGTGGGGCCGCTTGGTGGTGGGCATCCTCGTGGTCGCCGCCCTGGCTTTGCTGTGGCCGTTCTACTCGGTGCCCACCGGCAGCCGCGGGGTGATCACGCAGTTCGGCAAGATCGTCGGCATCGAGGGCGAAGGCCTGGCGATTCTGCCGCCGTGGCAAAAGCTCTCGAACTTCAGCATCCGCGCGGAGCGCGCCGACATCGAGAATGCCGAAGGCAGCACCAGCGATACCCAGCCGGTGAAAGTGAGCCTGACCGTGCGCTACAGCATCGCCACCGACCGCGTGGCCGAGGTGTTCGAGAAGTACTCGCACGACGGCAACCTGTCGTCGTACGTGCAAACCGCGACGCAGGAGATCTTCAAGGCCGTGACGGCCAAGTACTCGGCGCCCGACCTGATCGCCCAGCGCGCCAAGGTGTCGGGCGACATCAACGCCGCGCTGCGCGAGAAGCTCTCGCTGTACGGCGCGCAGGTGATCAACATCGACATGCGCAACTTTGCGTTCTCCGACTCCTACATGCACGCCATCAACGACAAGGTCACGCAGGAACAGTTGCGCCTGGCGGCGGAGAACAAACTCAAGACGGTGGAGGCCGAGCAAAAGCAGAAGGTCGCGGTGGCCGAGGCCGAGGCCAGCGCGCGCAAGGCGCAATCCGACGGCGAGGCCTACGCCAATCTGACGATCGCCAAAGCCCAGGCCGAAGCGCTGCGCGTGCAAAACGCGGCGCTGGCGCAGAACAAAGATGTGCTCGAACTGCGCCGCATCGAGGTCGAGCGTGTCAAGGCCGAGCGCTGGAACGGCGCGTTGCCGAGCGCCATCTACGCGGGCGCGCCGATTCCGTTTCTCAACGTCGGCAAGTAGCGGCGAGCGCGGCGGGGCCGCGCGGACTCACTGCGCCAGGTATCCGCCGTCCACCGCGAGGATGTGACCAGTCACCATCGCGGCCGCGGGGCTGGCGAGGAACAGCACGGCGGCGGCCACCTCGTGCGGCTCGGCCAGGCGGCCCAGCGGCGTCACCTGGCGAATGCGCTGCATCAGCTCGGGCGACGATTCGAGCTGGCCGATGAAACCGGTCTTCGTCCACGTCGGTGCCACCGCATTGACACGGATGCCACGCGCCGCCCACTCGACCGCTAACGCACGCGTCATGTTGACCAGACCGCCCTTGCTGGCCTGGTATGAGATGTTGGGGTACAGGCCGCCGCCTGACAGGCCCATGATCGACGCGGTGTTGACGATGCTGCCGCCGCCCGAGGGCATGTGGCGCGCCGCCGCGCGTGCACACAGGAAAGCACCGGTGAGGTTGACGGCGACCACTGCGTTCCAGTCGGCCAGCATCAATTCGAGCGAGGGCTTGCGAATCGCCAGCCCCGCGTTGTTGACGAGGATGTCGATGCGGCCGTGTTCCGCGGTGATGGCGGCGAACGCGGCGTCCACCGCGGCCTCATCGGCCACGTCGAGCGCGCGCGTGGCGGCAGCGGGCAGGCTCGCGCGCGCGGCTTGCAACGCAGCGGCATCGCGATCGAACAACACCACGCGCGCCCCCGCTTCGACCATCAGCGCGGCGCAGGCCAGGCCGATGCCTTGCGCGCCGCCGGTAATCACCGCCACACGGCCGTCGACGCGGAATGCGCGCAGGCCGGCGCCCTCGGCCGCTGGCTTCACAACGATTCCGACGGATCGAAGTCGAGCTCGACCTTGGCGCCGTTGGGATCGAGCGTGAACAGCTGCCAGGTGCCTGCGCCGACCTGCCGGCGCAGGTCGTACTTCAGGCCGCGTTCATCGAAGCGCGCCTTCACGGCCTTCAGATCGCTGCCGGTGAACGCCATGTGGTCGATCACGCCGGTGCGCGTGGCCGGCAGCGGCCGGTCCCAGTAGATGTGCAGCACCGCCTGCTTGCCGCCGGGCGGGTACAGCCACGCGCCGGGGAATCCCAGGTCCGGTCGGTGCCCTTCTTGCAGGCCGAGCAGGCTGCAATAGAAATCAAGCGTCGCGTCGCGGCTTTCGGCGGCGATGGTGAAGTGGTTCATGCCGAGGATCATGCGATCGTCTCCGGTTGATTCGATTCGTTGCGGCGCAGCCCTTCAAGCGACGAGCACCAGCGCGCCCACCGTCGCACGCGACTCCAGCCGCGCATGCGCCTGCGCGGCCGCGTCGAGCGCATGGCGTTCGATCGGCGGCGCCTTGATCGTGCCATCGGCCAGCGCCTGCCACAGGCTCTCGGCGCGCGACGGCGAGCGCCTGGCGCGTGGCGATGTAGGCAAACACCACGGGCCGCGAGAAGCTCAGCGACTTGTGCACCAGCAGGTTTGCATCGATCGCGCGCAGCGGGCCGCTGGCTTGCCCGAGGCTGATCCAGTGCCCGCACGGCGCGAGCGCGGCCAGGTTCTCGTCGAACGCCGCGTCGCCCAAGCCGTCGATCACCACGTCGGCGCCACCGCAGGTGGCCTGCACCGCATCGGCAAACCGGTAGTCGCGGGTGACGATGACGTGTTCGCAGCCGTGTTCGCGCGCGATGCGCGCCTTGGCCTCGCTCGACACGGTGCCAATCACGGTGGCCCCCAAGCGCCGTGCCCAAGCGCACACCAGCAGCCCCACGCCGCCGGCGGCCGCGTGCACCAGCAACCGCGTGCCGCGGATGACGCGGCCGAGGTCGTGCACCAGGTAGTGCGCGGTGAGACCCTTGAGCAGCAGCGCGGCGGCCACCTCGTCTTCGACTGCCGCGGGGCAGCCTCACTACGCCGTCGACAGGCACCGTGCGCACGCTGCAATACGCCCCCGGCACCGGCCCGATGCACGCCACGCGGTCGCCGGGCAGCAAGCCGGTGACGCCGGCGCCGATGTCGAGCACGCTGCCCGCGGCCTCCATGCCCGGCGTGCCGCCCGGTTGCAGCATCGATGGGATCCAGCCGCGGCGCAGGTAGACATCGATGAAGTTGACACCGATCGCGCGCTGGCGGATGCGCACCTCGCCGGGCCCAGGCGCCGCGGCCTCGCCGTCGATCGTCGTCAATTGGTCAGCGCCGCCGTAGCCGCGCAGCACGATGCGCCGCGTCGGCAGCGGCAACGCGGTGGGCAGCGGCGCGCTGCGCGGCGTGCGCAGGTCGGCACCTTGCTGCAGGTGGCGACGCAGGTTGGCGAAGCCCGCCTCGTAGACATCGCGCGCCACCATCTCGCGCAACTCGCGCTCGCGGCCCGGCGGCGTGGCAAAGCTCGACTCCCAGTGCCAGAACGTGCGGTTGCCGTCGGTCACCGGCCTCAAGGTAACGGTGGCCACGTAGCGCTGCAGCGGCACCGTGGCCTCGACGATGCAATAGGTGCTCTTGTGCTCGCGGTCGTCGAGCGTCAACAGTTGCTCGCGGATGCGGTTGCCGTCCTTCAGCGTGAAGCTGCGCACGCAGCCGACTTGGGCTGACGATTCGCCGGCCTCGATGCGGCTGGTCTCGACCACGTCATGCCACTGGTCATGACTGTTGAAGTCGCGCAGCACTTGCCAGACGCGCTCTATTGGCGCATCGATCACAGTCGATCTGACGACCTTCTGCAACATTCAGGATTGCTCACTGCGTGAGAGCGCGCCGGTCTCGGCCGGCGGCCGAGCTACTTTCATTTGCGGCCCCAAATGAAAGTAGCCAAAGCAAAGGGGCTCAATACGATTTGGCTCGCTGCCATGGCAACAAACCACGTGGAGGTCCGTTCAGTTCGCCGCACTGACTTTCGCGGATGCGCTGCATCCGCGGCCAACGAGCGCGGGAGCTGAACGACTGTGGTTCGTGGGTTGTTGCCATACAAACCGGTCAAATCGGTTTTCAGGCCCTTTGCTTTGGTTACTTTCATTTGGGCCCGCAAATGAAAGTGACCGCCGGCGGGGCGCGACCCGCGGGCTCTCACGCACTGAGCAAGCGCAGCCATCAACGTCTCGGCGAAGTGCTGCTTCAGAGCGCTCAAGCCGCCTTGGAAGACCCCGTTGCCGATCAACTCGGTCAACTCGCGCTCACGCCCCTCCGTCGCAATCGAACTCCGCACTCCACTCAGCGAAACTGCACCCACCATCGGTGACGGGCGTCAGCTTCAGCGTGGCAACGTAGTTGTCCACCCCCATCGGGCTCTCGAGGATCTCGTAAGAGCAGCTGTAGTCGTAGTCCGACTCAACGCCAGCAGCCGCTCGCGGATCATGCCGCCGTCGCGCGTATGAAAGTGGCGGATGCAGCCCACCTTGTCGGCGGGCTCGTTGTTCTCGATGCGGCTGTCGGCGATGCCGGGATGCCACAGCGGCATGCCGTTGAAATCGCGGATGCGCGACCACACCGTGTCGGCGCTGGCGTCGATCACGCTGGACACGTACACGCGAATCAAGGGTCACTCCTTGGTTGGCTGCGTTGACACCGGCGGCAGCGCGGCCGTGGCGCCCGACACACCCCCCGCGAGCCGCTGGATGTCGCCCGACTCGAGGCCGATCTCGCGCAGCAGCTGGTCGACGATCGGCGCCTGTGCGCGAAAGCGCAGCGCCGAGTTGACCACGCTGTCGGCGAAGCTGCCGCCGTTGCCGCCGCTCGCCGCCACCACCGGCGCCGCCGCCGAGGCCGTCGACGTGCAGGATCTTGATGCCCTCGATGCGCTCCATCGGCTTCACCGCCTCGCGGATGATGGCGTCGGCCTTCTCGACCAGCTCGCATACGCAACGCCGACACGCGCGCCTCGGGCGACAGCACGTTCTGCGCCTCGTTCATCAGGCGCATGCCGCCTCGGCTTCGATCTCGGCGCGCACCTTGGTGGCCAGCGACTTGATCTTGTCGGCATCGGCGTCGGCCTGCGCCTGCGCGCGGATCGCCGTGCCGCGGTCGGTGCTGGCCATGCTTCTCGGCCTTGGCCGCTGACGTCAGCCGCAGCGACTCGCGCTCGGCCGCCTGCGCGGCGCCGATCAGGTCGATCGCCTTCTTGCGCTCGGCCATCTCGACCTCGCGTGCGGTGAACACCTTCTCTTCGGCCGACACGGCGTGCGCGCGCGCCACCTCGGCCAACGCCTGCGCCTCGCTCTGTGCCTTGCTCTCGCGCGCCACCGCGATCGCTCGCTGCTGCTCGGCCAGCTCGAGCGCCTGGCGGCGCGCCACCTCGGCCGCCTGCACCGCACGCTCCTTCTGGATGCGCTCTTGCTCGACGCTCAGGTCGCTGCGGATGCGTGCTGCCTCGATGCGTCTGCTTGGCGGTGATCTGCGCCTGCTCGGCATCCTGCTCGCGCTGCGCGCGCTCGGTGGCCACCTCGGCGCGCTGGCGCGGCGCGCGCGATCTTCGACCTCGCGCTGCTGCGTGAGGCGCGCGTATTCGCTCTCGCGATCGATGTCGAGCGAGAGTTTCTCGGCCTCGAGGTTCTTGTTGCGGATCGCGATCAGCGTGTCCTGCTCGACGTCGTTGCGCTGCTTCTTGCGGTGCTCGATCTGCTCGGTCAGCCGCGTCAGGCCCTCGGCGTCGAACGCGTTGCTCGGGTTGAAGAACTCCATCGCGGTCTGGTCGAGCTGCGTCAGCGAGGCCGACTCGAGCTCCAGGCCGTTCTTGATCAGATCGCCGGCCACGGTGTCGCGCACGCGCTTGACGTAGCTGCCGCGCTTTTCGTGCAGCTCTTCCATCGTCATCTCGGCGGCGGCGGTGCGCAGCGCGTCGACGAACTTGCCCTCGACCAGCTCCTTCAGCTGCTCGGGCTCGCAGCGTGCGCAGGCCGAGCGTCTGTGCGGCGGCGGCCACCGCGCTCGGCTCGGCCGCCACCCGCACGTAGAACTCGGCGATCACGTCCACCCGCATGCGGTCTTTGGTGATCAGCGCCTTGTCGCGGCCGCGCGACACCTCCAGGCGCAGCGTGTTCATGTTGACCGGGATCACCTCGTGCACGATCGGCAGCACCAGCGCGCCGCCGTCGAGCACCACCTTCTGCCCGCCGAGGCCCGTGCGCACGAACGCGCGCTCCTTGCTCGAGCGCAGGTACAGCCAGTGCAGCAGCCACACGACGATCGCGACGACGATCGCCACGACGATCAGGCCGAGGATGAAGGTTCCGAATTGGGCGCCAGTCATGGTGCGTCTCCTCGTCGTCGATCTTCGCTTGATCTGCGTGAAGCGGCGCGTGGTCTCGGTGAGCGCCGCCTCGGTGGGCAGCCGCTCCATGCGAACTGGCGCCGTAGAAGCCGTGGCAGTCGCGGGCAGCGCGCGAGGATCAAGCTCGCGTCGGCGGGCGTGGCGATCGGCCCGCCGTGGCACAGCACGATCACGTCGGCTTCGCACGCTCTTGGCCGCCGCGGCGTACGCGTTGATCGGTGCCACGCAGTCGGCGAGCTCTTGCGCCGTGGTCGCGCCGATCGCGCCGCCGGTGGTCAGGCCCATGTGGCGCACGACGATGTCGGCGCCGGCCGCGGTCATGTCGCGCGCGTTCTGCTCGGGCTGAAGACATAGGGCGTGGTCAGCAGGTCGAGCGCGTGCGCCCGCGCGATCATGTCGACCTCGAGGCCGTAGCCCATGCCGGTTTCTTCGAGGTTCTGGCGCGGAACGTGCCGTCGATCAGGCCGACGGTCGGAAAGTTCTGGACGCCCGAGAAGCCGAGCGCGATCAAGTCGCGCAGGAACTCGTCGGCAATCATGAACGGGATCGGTGCCGTTGACGCCGGCCAGCACCGGCGTGTGCTTGACCACCGGCAGCACCTCGTGCGCCATCTCGCAGACGATCTCGTTGGCGTTGCCGTAGGCGAGCAGGCCGGCCAGCGAGCCGCGCCCGGCCATGCGGTAGCGGCCGGAGTTGTAGATCACGATCAGGTCGATGCCGCCGGCCTCTTCGCACTTGGCCGACAGGCCGGTGCCGGCGCCGCCGCCGATGATCGGCCAAGCGCGCGGCGACCTTGCGGCGCAGGTTGTCGATGATCGTCTGGCGGGCGATGCGGGGCATGGCGGTCTCGGGTCTTGCTCGTCTCAGCGTGCGGCGCGCAGCGCCGCCGGCGCACTGGCGATCTCGCGCCAGGCCGCGACCAGCGCGTCGGCGAAGGCCTCGTCGTTGATGTGCAGCGGCAAGCGCTTCAGGTGCGGTTCGCGGCCGCCGCGGAAGTTGCGCTCGATGGCCTCGAACAGCGCCCGATCGGCGTCGGGGTCGTGGAACGGCTGGCCCGGCCGATCGATCTGCGACACGCCGCCTTCCGGGATCAGGAAGCGCACCGGCCCGCTCATCGCGTTGAGCTTGCGCGCGATGAACTCGCCGATCGCGCGGCATTCTCTCCGACCGTGGTGCGCATCAGCGTCACGGTCGGGTTGTGGCGGTGCAGCTTGCGCCCCTTGAAGCGCTCGGGCACCGTGTCCCAGGGGCCGAAGTTGACCATGTCGAGCGCGCCGCACGAGCCGACGTACGGCAACGCATGGCGCGCGAACACGTCCAGGCGCGTCGGCCCGGCCGACAGCACGCCGCCAACGATCTCGTCGGCGATCTCGGTGGTCGAGACGTCGATCACGCCGGCCAGCAGGCCCGACTCGGCGAGCTTCTCCATCGACTGGCCCCCGACGCCGGTGGCATGGAACACCAGGCAGTCGTAGTCGGCCTCGAGCCGCTGGGTCACCCTCTGCACGCACGCCGTGGTGACGCCGAACATCGTCAAGCCCAGCGCCGGTTTGGTGGCGCTGTCGCCAGCCACCGGGTGCGCGATCATGCCGGCCAGCGCGTGCGCGGCATTGGCCAGCACTTTTTCGCTGATGCGGTTGATGCCCGACACGTCGGTGATCGAATACATCATGCAGATGTCGCTCGGGCCCACGTAGGGCCGTGTGTCGCCCGAAGCCATCGTCGACACCATCACCTTCGGGCACCCGATCGGCAGCGCGCGCATCGCGCGTGTGGCGAGCGTGGTGCCGCCCGAGCCACCGGCGCCGATGAGCCCGCCGACGTCGCGCCGCGTCAACATGAAACGCTCGAACGCGAGCGCCATGGCGCTGACCGAGCTGCCGCGGTCGTTGGTGAAGACCGCGCGCTCGCCTTCCGGATGATGGCGCGCCACTTCGCGCGGGTGCACACTGGCCGGCGACGGCCTGCCCGACGTCGCGAGATCCACCGTCACCACGCGCAGGCCGAGTTTCTCCAGGCACTGGCGCAGGTAGAACAGCTCGCGGCCCTTGGTGTCGAAGGTGCCCGCCACATAGGCGGCGCGGCCACTGCTGGCGGCGATCGGAAAATCGAAAACCTGCGCCGCCGGCTTCGCCGGCGCGACGGGCACGGCAGCGGCGGCGGGCGTCGGCTCGCGCGCGATGTCGCTCACCGGCGCCGACGCGTCGCCGCTGTTCCAGCGGTTGAAGCCACGCACCGTGCGCGGCGCCGGATCGTCGAGCGCGGAGACGCCGTCGCCGAACGCGCGCCGCACCGTGAGCACCTGCACGGTGGCGGGCTGCGCGGGCGCCGCCGACGCCGCCTCAGCCGTGTCGAGCTCGTCGTCGCTGGCGCGCACGCCGAGCAAGCGCTCCTGCAGCCCGCGGTCGGCGGCCAACGCGGACGCCGCCATCTCCTGCGCGATGCGGCCGTTGACCATCACGCCGATGCGATCGGCCACGTCGATGGCCACGCCGAGGTTCTGCTCGATCAGCAACACGCTGATCTCGCCCCCGGCCAGCTCGCGCAGCGCCTGCACCACCTGCTCGACCACCGCCGGCGCCAGGCCCTCGGTGGGCTCGTCCATCACCAGCAGCCTGGGCTCGAGCAGCAGCGCGCGGCCGATGGCCAGCATCTGCTGCTCGCCGCCCGAGAGCATCGCGCCGCCGTGGCCCTTGCGTTCGGCCAGCCGCGGGAACATCGCGTAGACGCGATCGATCTCGCGCTTGCGCTTGGCCACCAGGCGCAGTGTCTCGTCCACCGACAGCGACGGCCACACGCGCCGCCCCTGCGGCACGTAGGCGATGCCGCGGCGGGTGACCTGATGGGGCGCCAGGCCGAGAATCTCGACGCCCTCAAACTTGACGCTGCCGCTGGCCTTGACGAGGCCGGTGATCGCATTGCACAGCGTGGTCTTGCCCATGCCGTTGCGCCCGACGATGGCGAACACGCCGCGCTCGAGCGTGAAACCCACGCCCTGCAGCGCGTGCGCGCGGCCGTAGTAGACGTCGAGCCCTTCGATCACCAGGATCGGGCCACGCGCCTTCGGCGCGGCGTCATCGCGATCGCGGCCGAGCCAAGACACTAGTGCTTGCTCCCCATGTAGATCGCCTGCACCTGGGCGTCGTTTTCGATCTCGCCGGGCGAGCCGGTCTTCAGCACGCGGCCGTTGTGCATCACGGTCACGCGTTCGGTCACCTTCAGCGCGATGTCGAGGTCGTGCTCGATCAGCACGAAGCTCATGTGCGCGGGCAGCGAGGTGAGCAGCGCCACCAGCTCGCGCCGCTCGGCCGGCGACAGGCCGGCCGCGGGCTCATCGAACAGGATCAGGCGCGGCGCACCGGCCAGCGCCATGCCGATCTCGAGCTGGCGCTGCTGGCCGTGCGACAGATTCGCCACCGGCTGGTCGGCGATGTGCGCCAGGCGCACGCGCTCGAGCAGGTCTTGCGTGGCCAACGCCGAGGCGTGGCCCGCGCCGGCGGGCCACCACGAAAAGCGGCCGCTGGCCACGCCGCGCACCGCGAGGAACAGGTTGTCGCGCACGCTCAGGTCGCGAAACAGCAGCGACGACTGGTAGGTGCGTCGCAACCCCTTGCGGATGCGCTCGTGCGGCGGCAGCGCGGTGATGTCTTCGCCGAAGAATTGAATGCGGCCCGCGGTGGGCGGAAAGTCGCCGGTGATGGCGTTGAACAGCGTGGTCTTGCCCGCGCCGTTGGAGCCGAGGATCGCGTACTTCTGCCCCGCGGCCACCGCGAGCGACACATCGTCGACCGCGCGCAGCGCGCCGAAGGCCCGGGTCACCCCGCTGAGGATCAACGCGTCGCCCGACAGCAACGCGCCGCCGCCGGTGCGTGCACTATTGGCGACGGCGCGGCCATTCGCGGACTCGCGCGTCGATCTCAGCTGGGTGACGGAAGCCATGTCAGAGCTGCGCCGCTCCAGCGGCGCATGCCCCAGCGAACACCGCGGATCCGGCTCCGCCGGTCCGCTGGTGTTGCCCCTTGAGGGGAAGCGGCCGCCAGGCCGCCTCGGGGTGGTTCATTTCCTGCAATCCGGAACGTCGCGCGAACCGAGGCCCATCTTCTTGAACTCGGCCTCCGGCAGGCCCAGCGTCTGGCTGATGTTGGGCACCGTCTTGACGACCTTGTTGTAGAACGAACCGTCGGCTGCCTTGGCCACCTCCGTGATGTAGGTCGTGCCCACGCCGTTGCGGTTGGCATCGATCTTCACTTCGCCGGCCGGGCCCTTGAAGTTGGTTTTCTGCAGCGCCTCGCGATACGCCTTCTGGCCGTTGGACAGATCACCCTTGACCGCGTCGAGTGCGTCGAGCGTGGCCTTGGTGTTGATGTAGTACAGGTAGGCGAACAGGCTCGGGCTCGGGAAGCCGTCTTTGAACGTGGCCTTGTAGTCGGCGACGAAAGCCTTCCACTCGGGCGTGTCGATCGAGTCGGCCATCGGGCCCGCGCTCGCGGTGCCGAGCAGCGACTCGCGGCGCTTGCCCTTGTAGTTGAGCACCGTCTGGTCGACCGTGATCGAGCCGCCGATCATCGGCTTGTCGCCACCGACCTGCTCGTACTGCGTGAGGAAGTTGACCGCATCCGATCCGCCGAGCACGACCACCAGCGCATCGACGTCCTTCGGGATCTTGGCGATCACCGACGCGTAGTCTTTGGTGCCCAGCGGCACCCACGCCTTGTCGACCACCTTGCCGCCCTTGGCGCAGTAGCTGGCCATGAAGCCTTGCACTTGCGAATACGGGAAGCCGTAGTCCTCGGCGATCAGGAACGTCTTCTTGTAGCCCTTGGCCAGCGCATGCTCGCCCAGGCCCACCATCCACTGCGCGCCCTCGGTGTTGAAGCGGTAGAAGTTGGGCGACGGGTCCGACAGCGTCGTCGCTTGCGCGCCCGAGCTGCCGTTGATGAAAGTGATGTTGGGCTGCGTCTTGGCGTAGTTCTTGACCGCGATGCCCTCGTCGCCCGACAGCGGGCCGATCATGATCTGCACCTTGTCTTGCTCGACGGCCTTGCGCGTCGATGCCACGGCCTTGTCGGGCGTGGCGTCAGACGACACCTTGACGAACTCGATCTTCTTGCCGCCGGCCATGCCGTTCTTCTGCTTCAACGCCAGGTCGGCGCCGCGCATGCTGTCTTGTCCCGGCACGGCGAACGGTCCCTCCAGCGTGGCCAGCAGGCCGATCTTGAGCGTGTCCTGCGCCCAGGCCGTGCCCATCACGGCCACCGAGGCGGCCAGCCCGAGGACGGAACGGGCCCAGATTCTCTTCGTCGCTTTCACTGCAGTCTCCTTTGGTTTGAAGTGGGGCCCTGGTTCGAGACGAGGCGCGAACGAAGCTGCGCCCACAGCCCGAGCAGGCCGTCGGGGGAAAACAGCACGATGGCGAGGAACACGCCGCCGATCACGAGGTTGAAGCGTTCGCGAAAGCCCGGGATCAGGTCGATCGCGAAGTTCTGCGCGAGCACGAACACGATGGCGCCGATGAAGGCGCCGATCGGGTGCCGCATGCCGCCGAGCACCGCGATGATCAGGATGTTGATCATCGCGCCGGTGTTCATGGTGCCCGGCGAGATGCGGTTGTTGTACCAGACCATCAGCACGCCGCCCACCGCCGCCATCAGGCCCGCCGCCGCATACGCCGCCACGCGATGCGCGGTGACGTCAAAGCCCAGCGAGTGCATGCGCCGCGGGTTGTCGCGGATGCCCTGCAGCGCCACGCCGAACGGCGCACGCACCAGCAGCAGCACGAAGAAGTACCCCGCCGCCGCGCAGGCGAGTGCCAGAAAGTAGAACGGCACCGCCTCGCGAAAATCGATGCCGAACACCGTCGGCGCGAACACCTTGTTGAAGCCCTGGAAGCCGTTGAACAGCGTGTAGTTCTGCTGCGCCAGGTAGAAGAACGCCACGCCGATGGCCAGCGTGATCATGATCGTGTAGATGCCCTCGGTGCGCACCGACAGCCAGCCCACCAGCGTGGCGAACGCGGTGGCGATGACCAGTGCGATTGCCACCGCGAGCCACCACGGCCAGACCAGGCTGATGGTGGTCATGCTGCTGGCGCCGAAGATCGCCACCATGTAGCCGGCCATGCCGGCCACCGTCATCTGCGCCAGCGACACCATGCCGCCGTAGCCGCCGAGAAAGGTGAGCGACAGCGCGATCAGCCCGAGGCCCAAGGCCTGCGCGCCGATCTGGAACGTGAAGAACGGCGTGGCGATGAACGGGTAGATCAGCACCAGCAGCGCGACCACGACTTGATGGAAGGCGATGTGCCGCGACAACCACGTGAGCCAGCGGGGCGCGGCGTTCGGCGCGGGTGTGACTTCGGCAGACGCGGGTGCGGTGCGCGCGGGCACGTGGCCCGTCGACGCGGTGTTCATCGCTCGGCGCCAATAGGCTGCACTCATCGCTGCCTCGGCTCACTGCGTGAGGGCGCGCCGGTCTCGGCCGGCGGCCGAGCCACTTTCATTTGCGGCCCCAAATGAAAGTAGCCAAAGCAAAGGGGCTCAATACGATTTGGCTCGCTGCCGTGGCAACAACCACGAAGAAGGTTGGTTCGGCTCGCAGCATCGACTTTCGCGGAAGCACCGTATCCGTGGCCAGCGAGCGTTTGAGTTGAACCGATCTAGTTCGGAGGTTGTAGCCAGGCGAACCGGTCAAATCGGTGTTCAGGCCCTTTGCTTTGGTTACTTTCATTTGGGCCCGCAAATGAAAGTGACCGCCGGCGGGGCGCGACCCGCGGGCTCTCACGCAGTGAGACAAACCAGCCCTCATGCCGCTCTCCCCATGATCCCGCGCGGACGAAACGCCAGCACCAGCACCATGATCACGAAAGTGAACACGACGCTGTAGGTCGGTGCGTACGCCAGCCCATACTGTTCAGCCGTGCCGATCAACAGCGCGCCGATCGCCGCGCCGCCCACGCTGCCCATGCCGCCGACGATCACCACCACCAGCGAGGCGAGCAGGTAGCGCGTGTCTTCGCCCGGCGACACCGACAGCGCGCTGCCGCCCACCACGCCGGCCAGCCCGGCCAGGCCGGCACCGATGGCGAAGGTGATCGCGAACACGCGCTGCACGTTCACGCCCGAGGCGGCCAGCATGCCGCGATCGTCGACGCCGGCGCGGATCATCATGCCCACGCGCGTGCGTGCCAGGAACCACCACAGCGCAAACCCGATCGCCAGCGCCATCACGAACACCGCCAGGCGGTAGGTCGGAAACTTCTCGACCAATGGCAGTTCGGTGGAGCCGTAAATCCACCGCGGCGGCTCGAAGGTGTAGATCTCGCCGCCGAAGATCCACAGCATCACGTCGGCCAGCACGATCGACAGGCCGATGGTCACCAGCGTCTGGCGCAGGTCTTGCCCCTGCATGCGGCGAAAGACGATCAGCTGCAGCAGCAATCCGATGACCGCGCCGGTCATGAACCCCGCGGCCACCGCCAGCACCCACGAGCCGCTTTGCTCGCCGACCACCCAGCCGACATAGGCGCCCACCAGGTACAACGAACCGTGCGCGAGGTTGACGTTGCGCATCAGGCCGAACACCAGCGTGAAGCCGCTGGCCACCAGAAAGTACAGCGACGCCAGCGTCAGCGAATTGAGCAGCGTGGTGAAGAACAACTTGTCGTTGTCCACGATCGCCCAGATCGCGAACACCACGATCGGTCCGCCCAGCAGCAGGCACGCGGCCCATTGCGCGCGGGTGAGGCTGTTCCAGCTCACGCGGCGCGCCCCCAGGCCCGCTCGGCCGCGATGTCGGGCTGCTTGGCGAACACGCCGTCCTTCATCACGGCGAGCATGCGCTTGGGGTCGCGCAGGATCGCCAGGTTGGCCATCGGATCGCCATCGACCAGCAGCAGGTCGGCCAGGTAGCCCTCTTTGATCTGGCCGAGCTCGCCCGGCTTCATCATGATCTGGCCGCCGTACATCGTGGCGCAGCGGATTGCCTCGCCCGGCGTGAAGCCCAAGTACTTGACGAAGAACTCGAGGTCGCGCGCGTTCTGGCAATGCGGCGTGAAGGCAAAGCCGTAGTCGCCGCCAAACAGGATGCGCACGCCGCGTTTGTGCATCGCCTTCAGCGATTCGATGGCGGCGTCCCACTCGATCTGGTAGCCCATCTGCACCGCCTTCTGGTGCGTGATGCCCCAGGGCTCGGCCTCGTGCAGCATGGCGTACAGGATCGCGATGCCGGGCGCGACGAACACGCGGTCGCGCGCCTCTTCGAGCATGTCGAGCGTCTCTTCGTCAGTGAAGCTGGCGTGGTAGATGATCTGCATGCCGTGGCGCAAGGCCTGCTTCACGCTCTCGGCGGAACGCGCATGCGCCGTGCCGCGTTTGCCGCGCATGCGCACCTCGTCCATCGCCGCGGCCACCTCGGCGTCGGTCATCCAGCCGGTTTCGGCAGGCGACTGCGGCGTGAAGTTGTCGCCCGACAGATTGAGCTTGATCGAGTCGACGCCGTACTTCAAGAACAGTCGCACCGCCTTGCGCATCTCTTCGGCGCCGCTGACGTTGACGCCGAAGCTGAACTCCGGAAACGGCAGATGCGGCAACGTCTCGTCGCCAAGTGCGCCGAGCACGGTGATCTCCTGGCTGGCCGCGAGATAGCGTGGCCCGGGAATCTGGCCCGCTTCAATGGCGTTGCGGATCACGACATCGAGCCGCGGCTTGGCGCACGCCGCACCGACGCACGACGTGAAACCCGCCTCGAGATAGCGCTTGGCCACCTTGGCGCACCACAGCACATGCTCTTCGAGCGGCATGGTCTGGATCGCGCTCAAAGTGGCCGCGTCGTTCCACGAGAAGTGCGTGTGGGCCTCGCACATACCGGGCATCAGCGTCGCGCCGGCGCCGTCGATCACGGTGGCGCCGGCGGGCGAGATCGGTGCGTTGCTGCGCCCCACCGCGCGAATGCGGTTGCCTTGCACCAGCACGCTGCCAGGCACCGGGTTGCCGCCGCTGCCGTCGAGGATGCGGACATTGGTGAACAGCGTCAGCGTGTTGCTCATCGTCTGCTCCTTGGGCCTCAAGCCGCCCAGCGTGTCGTGCGCGCTTGCCGCAGCGGTGGCGCGCGGTGGAATTGGCCGTCCTTCATCACCGCGAGGATGCGCTGCTTGTCCTGCAGCACCGTGATGTCGGCCAGCGGGTCGCCGTCGACCAGCAGGATGTCGGCGAGGTAGCCCTCGCGGATGTAGCCGAGCACCTTGCCCATGCGCATCATCGGCCCGCCCCACGCGGTGGCCGACAGCAACGCCTCCATCGTGCTCATGCCGACGTGCTTGACGAAGTACTCGAGGTCCTTGGCGTTGGTGCCGTGCGGCGTCCACGCGAAGCCGTAGTCGCCGCCGGGCAGGATGCGAATGCCGCGCTTGCGCATCGCGCGCATGCTCTCGATCGCGCATTCGAGCTCGCGGTGGTAACCCATCTTGCGCGTCACCTCGGGCGTCAGACCCCACTGCGACGCGTGGTGGCAGGTGTTGATCAGCCACGCCAGGCCGGGCGCCACGAAGTGCTCGAACTTGTGCTGCTCCAGCAGGTCGAGCGCCTCCTCGTCGGCGAAGCTCGCGTGGTAGATCACCTCGATGCCGTGCTTGATGCACTGCTTGATCGACCACGTGCTGCGCGCGTGCGCGGCGACGCGCTTGCCCCAGGTCTTGGCTTCGTCGACCAGCACCGCGATCTCTTCCTCGGTGAACTGGCTGGCTTCGCTGGGCATGCCGGTGATCGATTCGCCGCTCAAGTTGATCTTCAGCGTGTCGACGCCGTACTTGGCGAACATGCGCACGCAGCGCCGCATCTCGTGCGGGCCGCTGACGATGGCGCCGAACGCGAACTCGTGCTGCGGCAGGTGCGGCTGCGTCGTGTCGCCGAGACCGCCAGGCACCGTGATCTCCTGGCTCGCAGCGAGGTAGCGTGGGCCGATGATGGTGCCGTCGTTGATCGCGTTGCGGATCACCACATCCAGCCGCGGCTTGGCGGCGGCAGCACCGACACACGACGTCCAACCCATGTCGAGGTAGCGCTGGGCAACCTCGGCGCACCACAGGATGTGCTCCTCGGGCGGCATGCGCTGGATCGCGTCGAGGCTCGGCTGGTCGTTCCACGAGAAATGGGTGTGGGCCTCGACCATGCCCGGCATCAGGAACGCGCCGGCGCCATCGATCACCTGCGCGCCGGCGATCGGTTGAGTGCGCTGGCCATAAGCGGTCTTGACGACGCGGCTGATCTTGTTGCCCTGCACCAGCACGTCGCCGGTGAACGGCGCTTCGCCGCCGCCGTCGAAGATGCGCACGTTGGTGAACAGCACATCGGCCATGTCAACTCCCGTTCAGCGGTTGCCGTCGAGCCACGTGCGCAGCTCGCTCGCGCATTCGTTCGGTCGCTCCACCGGTGTCCAATGCCCGCATTTGGGCAATACCACCACGCGCACCGAGCGCGCGCGGTGCAGCTTCTCGGCCATCGCACGCACGGCCTGCGGCGGCGCCACGACGTCTTCGTCGCCGGTGACCAGCAGCACCGGCGCTGCGATGGCTTCCACCGCGGCGGCCTGCGCGTCGGCCAGTGCGAAGCAACTGCGTGCATAGCCGTCGGGGTCCTGCCGCATCAGGCTCTCGCGCACGAACGCCACCGCCAGCGGCAGCCGCGCGCGCGTGTCGGCCGAGATCGATGCATTGAGCAGCGCCAGCGTGATCTCGTGCATGCCGGCGGCGCCTTCGCTCTGCGCCTTGTCGCCGCGCACACGAATCGCGGTGCGTCCCGGCTCTGCCGGCGCGATCAATGGGCCGAACAAGGCCAGGCCCGCCGCCAGCTTTGGCGCCGCCACCGCCACGTGCTGCAGCACGATGTTGCCCATCGAGTGCCCGACCAGATGTGCGCGCGCCACGTTCAGCCGCGCGCACACCGACAGCACCAGGTCGGCATAACGCGCCATCGACAACGGGCCTTCCGCGCGAAACGAGCGGGCGCTGCCCGGCAGATCGATGCGCAGCACGCGGTGCCGCGCCAGCGCCGGCATCAGCGGCGTGAAGGTGTTGGAGCTGCCGCCCAGGCCGTGCACGCAGACGACGGCCGGGCCTTCGCCTTCGTCTTCGACGGCGCAGCGTTCGATGAAGATCAGTGCCATGTGCGCGCTCTACTCGAAGCGGTTCTCGATCGCGCCGATGCCCTCGATCTCGATGCGCACCAGGTCGCCGGCGCGCAGCCATTGCGGCGGATCAAAGCCCATGCCAACGCCGGCAGGCGTGCCGGTGGCGATGATGTCGCCGGGCAGCAGCGTGATGCCACGCGAGCAGGTTTCGATCAGCGTCGGGATGTCGAAGATCATGTCGCGCGTCATTGCGTTCTGCCGCAGCTCGGGTGCGCCGCCCGCGGGCGTGACCCAGCCGCGCAGCCGTGTGTCGCGGCCGTCGAGCTCGTCGGCGGTGACGATCCACGGCCCCATGGGGCAGAAGGTGTCGCAGTTCTTGCCGAGCAGCCACTGCTGGTGACGCACTTGCACGTCGCGTGCGCTGACGTCGTTGACGATCGTGTAGCCGAACACATGGTCCATCGCGCGCGACGCCGCAATGTCGCGCCCACCGCGGCCGATGATCACCGCCAGTTCGCTCTCGTAGTCGATCTGCTCCGACACCGCCTTGCCGGGCAGACGCACGGTGTCGTGTGGGCCGACCACGGTCTCCGGGAATTTTGTGAACACCATCGGCCACTGGTGCTCCTTGGGCAGGCTGTCGCGAAACACGCTGCCCGACAGCTCCTGCGCGTGCGCATGGTAGTTGCGGCCCACGCAGAAGATGTTGCGCCGCGGCCGCGGAATCGGTGCCCGCAGCGTGACCGCATCCACCGCCACCCGCGGGCCGGCAGGCGACGGCAGCGGCGCACCGCTGGCCAGCGCTTCGAGCAGCCGCATGGCCGCGCCGCCGGCATAGTCGACCAGCAGGGGCGTCGCTTCACGTCCGTCGGCCGACACGGTGCCCGCATGGTGGCGGCCACCCCAGCTCCAGCTGGCGATGCGCATGCAGTTGCGTCTCCATGGTGCCCGGCGGTCGGACGCGCCCTGCAAGGCCGCCTCGCCATCGGATCGGGATTGAATCTCGTCTGATCTCGATCAAGAATGAGACTGGCGTCTCAAATCAAGATCGTTGCATCATAAGGTCGCCCGCGTGACAGCCGCAATCAAATAACCCCAGTTGCCCACGCCCGGACTTACCCGCATGGCGACGCTGAAACACAAGCTGACCGAGGCACCGAAGCCGCCCGATCGCGGCGTGCGCGCGTCGACGTTCCGCCTGTTGCTCGACACCGCGATGGAAATCATCCGCGAGGCCGGCCACATCCCGTCGGTGGCCGAGGTGGCGGCACGCTCGCGGGTGTCACGCGCCACCGCGTACCGCTACTTTCCGAGCCGCAGCGTGCTGATCACCGCGGTGATCGATCGATCGCTGGGGCCGGTACGCAGCTTCGAGTCCAAGGCCGCCGACGGCCGCGAACGCGTGCGCGAGCTGTTTCGCCAGACCTTTCCGCGCTTCAAGGAATTCGAGCCGCAGATGCGCGCGGCGCTGCAACTCGCGCTCGAGCAATGGGCGCTCGAGCGCGCCGGGCTGCTCGAGGAAGAGACCTATCGCCGCGGCCACCGGGTGCACATTCTGGAGCACGCGATCGCTCCGCTGGCGGCCAAGATGCCGGCCGCCGGTGCGCGATCGCATGCATCGCGCGCTGTCAGTGATCTACGGCATCGAGCCGTGGGTGGTTCTCAAGGACATCTGGGGCCTGCCCGACCGCGAGGTCGAACGCATCGCGCTGTGGATGGCCGATGCCATCATGGCCGCGGCGCTGCGCGAGTCGCATGGGGTTGCGCTGCGCGCGGCCGGCAAGTAGTTGACCATTGCGTCAAATATAGACAAAATGCGCAACCAACTGATCTCAGGGAGCGCACATGAAACCCACACCCCCCGGCTGGCCACGGCTGTCCGAGCGCATGTACTACCAGGATGCTGGCGCCATGATCGACTGGTTGTGCAAGGCCTTCGGCTTCGAGCTGCGCCTGAAGGTCGAGGGCGACGATGGCCGCATCGAACACAGCGAAATCAGCTACGGCGAGGCCGTGGTCATGGTCGGCAGCGAGCGCGACGGCACGCGTTGGGGCGTCAACATGCTGAGCCCTAAGACCGCCAACGCCAACACGCAAGGCCTGATGCTGTACGTCGACGATGTCGATGCCCATTGCGCGCAGGCGCGTGCAGCAGGGGCCCGCATCGTCGACGAGCCGGCGGTGCACGACTACGGTGAAGACTACTGGGCCGATCGCAGCTACGGCGCGCTCGATCCGGAGGGGCATTGCTGGTGGTTCTCGCAGCGGCTGCGCAGCAAGCCCAATTGAACGCCGCGCTGGCGCGCGCCTTCGCCGCGCTGGCCGATCCCACGCGCTGCGCAGTGGTCGAGCTGCTGCGCGAGCGCCCCCGGCGTGCCAGCGATCTCGCAGCCGCGCTGCGCCTCGCGCCGGCGGGCTTGAGCCGCCACCTGCGCCAGCTCGAGCGCAGCGGCCTGGTGGCCGCCGACGCGGTGGCGCACGATGCGCGCGTGCGGCTGTACCGGCTGGAGCCGCACGTGTTCGCCACGTTGAGCGACTGGGCCAGCGCGATGCAGGATCAATGGCACACGCAGTTGTCGTCGTTCAAGGCGCACGCCGAACGCGGCCAGCCGAAACGGCGCAAAGCATGAGCGGCCCTGCAAGCGGCGACCGTGCACGGGTGACCGTCGGCGTGGCGCTGCCGCCCGAACAGGCGTTCCGCGTCTTCACCGAAGAAATCGAGCTGTGGTGGCGGCGCGGCCCGCGCTTTCGCAGCGCTCCCGGCGACGCGGGGCTGATCTCGCTGGAGCCGCGGGTCGGCGGGCGTGTCTTCGAGTCGTACACGGTGGGCGCGCGCGAGCATGTGGTCGAGATCGGCCGCATCCGCGTGTGGCAGCCGCCGCGGCGCTTGCTGTTCGATTGGCGCGCCGCCAACTTTGCGCCCGCCGAGCGCACCGAGGTCGAGGTGCTGTTCGAGCCCACCGCGAGCGGCACGCGCGTCACCGTCACACACAGCGGCTGGGCCGCCATCCGCCCCGATCATCCGGTGCGCCACGGCAGGACAGGCGCGGACTTCAGCCGCGAGATCGGGCTGTGGTGGGGCGGCCTGCTGAGCGCGCTGCGGGTGCGCTGCGAACAGGCCGACTCAGATCACGGCTGAAGCCCTGCACGCGCCGCCTACGGAAACACCGGCACGTTGGGCTCGCGCCCTTCGTCGTGGCCTTCCTGGTGCTTGGCGTGCAGCATGGCCTCGATCTCGTTGACGCGCAACGCCGGCACGTCGGCCATCAGCAGAATCTCGCCGCGCGCCAGCGCCGGCTCGAAGCGTCGCAGGCGCCGGCTCGGAGTCGATGCGCCGATCATGCTCGCCGACCAGGCGCCAAAGGCCGCACCGAGCGCTGCCAGCGCGGCCACCAGGCCAGGCTTGGAGATCGCATCGGCCAGCGACGAGAACGTGATCGACGCGCCCGCCGCGGCGCCGAGGGCGGCGCCCAGCACCAGCCCCATCTGCGCCGAGCGCACGAAGTCCGACGCCTGCAGCAGGTTGGCCTCGTGCAGGCCCGTCAGGTCGACGCCCTCCCGGGCCATGAAGTGAATGTGGCTGTTTTCGATGCGCGCCAGCAGCAGGTCGTCCATCACCCGTTGGGCGCTGTGCAGGTCGGGTAGCAGCCAGTAGATGCGTCTGCGCATAGGGCCTCCTTGGGTGCCGCATCCCTGGTGGCACCGATCGAGCTTCTACACCCGGCACGAGCTCGCGCGCAAGGCCGCCGGTGGCGGACCCAGCAGGCCCGCGAGGCGCCCCAGCGCAGCGCCCGCGGTCGGGGCGACGCTCGGTAATGGGGCATGGTGGCGGCCAGCGGGGCACGAGCCCACCTGCACCCCCTAACTACCGCGGTGCTGTGTGCGGGCAATCCGACTGTTGTGCCGCCACAATCAGGCGTATAAGCACATTTCGCGGCGCTCTCGCCAGCACGCCGCCAATCGCGGTAGCAAAAAATGGCCACCATTCGTTTTGTCTACAAAGGGCTGCAAAACGGCCCCAGTTCCGGCAGCGTCAACGCCAGCGGTGCTGACGCGGCAACGCCCAGCGAGTTGAAGCCCGTCAAGGTCGACCGCTGGTGGCGCGAGTCGTCGTTCGATCTTTGGCAGGGCCTCGAGGTGCGCGAAGACCCGCCCGACACCATGCCGGCGCAGTGGCTCGACGAGGTCGACAACTCGCACGGCAAGCGCTGAACAGTGCGCGCGGCTTCGCCGCGCCATGCGGCAAGAGCAACGGGTTCAGCCCAGCAGCGCCATCAACGCACGCGCGTCGACCAGACTCGGGTGCGAATCATCCACGGTGACGGCGAAATGCCGCACCGCCCGTGCACAGGCATCGCGCGCCGCGGCCGCGTCCCCTGCTGCATGGCGTGCCCGCGCCACCGCGAGCCACGCCTCGCCGCTTGAGGCTGAATGCGGCAGGCCGCCGCGGCTGATCTCGGCCATCACCAGCGCCCGCTCGGCCAGCCGCAATGCGTCGGCGATGCTGCGCTCGTCCGTGGCGAAGCGACTGCGCGGCGTCATGGCGCTGGGTTTCACTTGATAAGGCCGTATCGCGCCCCACGACGCGGGGGCCGCGGCGCCCACCTGCGCATCACACCCCGCAGCCGGCGGCGGCGCGCTGCCGGCCTGCGGCCAGCGCAGCCAGCCCACCGAGCGGCGCATGAATCCATCGGTCTCCTCGGTGGCGCGCTGCAGCAGCACCCGCAGCGATGGCGTCAGCGCACGGTGCTGCGGTGGCAGCGCATCCAGCCAGGCCTCGCGCTCGTCTTCCGGCAGCTCGAGCGCGGCTTCGAGCAACACATTCATGTGCTGAAGTTGCCCAGTGTCGGGCATCTGGCGCTTGCTCATGCGGTGACTCAAGAACGCAGGGCAGATGCCATGTACCACGCATCACGCGCCGAGCGAGCGGACACACCGACCGGGCTCGAAAACCCCGGGGGGTCAGCGGCCAAGCATTTCAGCCAGCAGCAGGCGCGCCCGCTCCCAGTCGCGCCGCACGGTGCGGTCGCTCAGGCCGAGCGCAGCGGCGATCTCGGCGTCGGACAGGCCGGCAAAGTAGCGCATCTCGACCACCGAGACCAGCCGGGCATCGACGCGCGCCAATGTCTCCAGTGCCTCGTGCACCGCGAGGATCTCGTCGTCGGTGGCGCCAATCTCCTCGGCGGTGCGGGTGTCCAGCGTGATGTGTTCGGCGCCGCCGCCGCGGCGATCAGCGTTGCGCCGGCGCACGAAGTCGATGACCACCGATCGCATCGTCGTGGCCGCGTAGGCCAGGAAGTGCTCGCGGTCGTTGACCGTGACGCCGCCGTCACGCTGCATGCGCAGAAACGCCTCGTGCACCAGCGACGCGGTGTCGAGCAGCGTGTGGCGGCCGCCACCGGCCAGCCGCAGGCGCGCCAGCCGGCGCAACTCGTTGTACAGCGACGGGAACAACGCTTGCACCGACGGCCGTTCGGCCGGGGTCGCGGGCGTGGCACCTTCCATCGGGTCGAGCATATCAACCCTGGCGGGCTCGGTCGTGCACACCGAGCCGCCGACGCGGGAATCGACCGCTGCCTTGCGACGACGTCCGACCGAGGTCGAGCGTGTCGGGGGATGCGTCACCAGGGAAATGGCCTCGGGTTGCTTCAAGCCGCCGCCCGCATCGAGCGGCCCTCGAGCATCGTCATGATCTGCGGCAACTGGGTTTGAGCCGCGCGGCGCCCGGCCTCGTAGAGATACCGCAGCGCGCCGGTCTCCCACACGCCGACACGCCGCTCGAGTGCCAGCTCGATGTGCAACACGCGCTGGCCGGCGGCGCGTGCAGCCGCATTGCGCGCCAGCATCAGGTTGTTGATCATCGCGGTGCTCACCTGCGCCACCAGATGAGAGGCGCGGTCGACGCGGCGCGGCATCGCACCCTGGAATCCGAGCGCGACGACCGTGCGCGCGTCGGCCGCCGCGGCCAGTGGCAGCGGATCGGAAATCACGCCATCCACCAGCCGGCGGCCGTCGATCGTCACCGCCGGAAAGAGAAAGGGCACGGCAACGCTGGCGCGCAGCGCGTCGGCCATGCCACCTTGCGTGAGCACCACCGCCTCGCCGCTGGCGGCGTCGGTGACGGCGATGCGCAGCGACGTGGGCGTGTCTTCGAGTCGGCGCTGGCCGAAGGCCCCGCGGATGCGGCTTTCGATCAGCCGTGCATCGCGCAATGCGAAATCGTCGCCGAAGCCGGTCAGCCGCGGCACCAGCAGCTGCAGCCAGGCCCGCCAGCGGTGCTGGCGCGTCAACTCCGGTGACCACAGCTCGCCGGCGGTCTGCAACGCGTCCTCGGGGGACATGCGCAGTGCGATGGTGGCGCCGAACAGCGCACCCGAGCTGCAGCCGACCACCAGATCGGGCCTCACACCTTCGCGGGCCAGCACTTCGGCGATGCCCACCGCGGCCACACTGCGCACACCGCCGCTGCCCACCACGAGGGCCAGCCGTGGCGGTCGGTTGGGTCGGGTGCGGGTGGGGTGGGTCGGCACTGTTGGGGCTCTCCTCGAGTGAACGATCGACGGGGCGGGCGCTGTCGAAACAAGTACCACGCACCAGTACGCCCGCACCGGCCACCGGCGGTCGCTGCAGCCGGCACCGCGCGCCGGCCCGTCCGTCGCATGCCAGCGGCGAAAGGCCGTCAATCGGTGAGAGACTTCCGCCCTCGCGCAACGCCGGCGCGCGCTCGGTCATCCCGGGAGTGCACTCGCCGGCGCCGGCCCAACTCCCCGATCCCCGGAGCCTCGTGCATGTCGTGTCGCCTCGTCGTCTCTTTGATTGCGGCCACCTTGTTGGTGGCCGCGTGCGGCAAAGGCGGCGCTCCAGCCGCCGACGCTGCCTCCGGGCGCGCGACCCTGTTGCTGGCGCCAGAAGACGTGCGAGTGATCGCCCACAGCGCGCGTTCCGAAGGGCCGGTGATCACCGGCTCGGTGCAGCCCGAACGGCGGGCCGATCTGCGCGCCGAGGTGTCGTCGGTGGTGTTGCAGGTGCTGAAGGAAAACGGCGAGCCGGTGCATCGCGGCGACCTGCTGGTGCGCCTGGACGACACGTCGATTCGCGACGGCCTGACGTCGGCCGACGAGGCGGTGCGCGCAATCGCGCAGGCGTTCGACCAGGCCGAGCGCCAGGTGCAGCGGCTGAAAACGTTGCAGGCGCAGGGCATGACGTCGATGCAGGCGCTCGAAGATGCCGAGGTGCGGCGCAACAACGCGCAAAGCGATCTCGCCGGCGCGCGCGCACGGGTGGTGTCGGCGCGCCAGATGCTGCAGCGCACGGAGGTGCGCGCGCCATTCGACGGTGTGGTGAGCGACCGCAAGGTCTCGTCCGGCGACACCGCGCAGGTGGGCAAGGAGCTGCTCAAGGTGATCGATCCGCGCACCATGCGCTTCGAGGGTCTGGTGTCGGCCGACCGCATGAGCGAGTTGCAGATCGGCCAGCGGGTGAGCTTTCGCGTCAACGGCTACGCGGCCAGCGACTTCACCGGCACCGTCAAGCGCATCGACGCCGCCGCCAACTCGACCACCCGCCAGGTCGAGGTGGTGGTGGCCTTCGCCGGCGGCGACATGCCGCGCGTGGCCGGCCTGTACGCCGAGGGCCGCATCGAAACCGGCACGACGCAGGTGTTGACGGTGTCCGAGGCCGCCGTGGTGCGCGCCGGCGACGCCACCCACGTCTGGCGCGTCAACGGCCCCGCCCTGCAGAAGGTGGTGGTGCAGCTCGGTGAGCGCGATGCGCGGCGCGGCGAGTACCCGGTGATCACGGGTCTGGTCGCCGGCGACCGCATCCTGCGCGCACCGAGCGGCACGCTGGTCGACGGCCAGAAGGTCGAGTTCGCTGCGGCCACCGGCGCGGCGAGGCGGTGGCCCGGCGCGGCAGCGCTCCGGCAGCGGGCCGCCAGCCTGCCGGTGGTGGCCAAGCCCTGAGGCACTTCGGAGCCAAACGCATGTTCCTGTCCGACTTCAGCATCAAGCGGCCGATCGCGATGGTCGTGATCATCATCGCGCTGATGGGCGCAGGCCTGCTGGCGTTGAGCAAGCTGCGCGTCAACCAGATCCCCGACGTCGAGCAGCCGGTGCTGGTGGTGACGATTCCGTACCCGGGCGCATCGCCCGAGACAGTGGAGCGCGAGTTGATCAACCGCATCGAGAAGTCGATGCAGACGATTTCGGGCGTCGACAAGCTGCGCTCCACCGCCAAGGAAGGCAGCGCGGAGATCGTGCTGATCTTCAACTTCGACAAGAACATGGTCGAGGCCGCCGACGAGGTGCGCAACGCGATCGGCAGCGTGCGCCACAAGCTGCCGATCGAGATGCGCGAGCCGGTGCTGACCCGCATGGACCCGGGCTCGCAGCCGATCATGGACATGGCGCTGTCGAGCACGACGCAAAGCCATGCCGAGATCTCGCGGCTGGCCGAAGATGACCTGTCCGACCGCTTCCGCGCGATTCCCGGCGTGTCGATCGTCAACGTTAACGGCTCGCTGCGGCGCGAGCTGTCGGTGCTGTTGCACGCCGAGAAGCTGCGCGAGTTCTCGATCTCGGTGACCGAGGTGGTCAACGCCTTGCGCGCGCACAACACCACTGCACCGGTGGGCAAGGTGCGCGGCACGCTGGAGGACCAGAGCATCCGCCTGGTCGGACGCATCGAGTCGCCCAGCGAATTCCAGCAGATCGTCGTGCGCCGGCGTGGCGAGGACATCGTGCGCCTGGGCCAACTGGCCAAGATCGAGGACGGCTTTGCCGAGCAGTCCACCTTGTCGCTGCGCAACGGCAACCCCAACGTGGCGATTTCGGTGATCCGCTCGCGCGATGCGAGCACCGTGAGCATCGCCAACCAGGTGCGCAAGCTGGTGGCCGAGATCAACCACGAGCTGCCCAAGGGCACCACGCTGACCGTCACGCGCGACGGCGGCGACGAGGCACAAAGCAGCCTCAACAACGTGGTGCACGCGCTGATCTTCGGCGCGGGGCTGACGATCCTGGTGGTCTACATCTTCCTCAACTCGTGGCGCTCGACGGCGATCACCGCGATGAGCCTGCCGACCTCGGTGATCGCCGCGTTCATCGCGGTGTGGCTGTGCGGCTTCTCGCTCAACTTCATGAGCTTGCTCGGCCTGTCGCTGGCCATCGGCGTGCTGATCGACGACGCCATCGTGGTGCGCGAGAACATCGTGCGCCACATGCAGGCCGGCGAAGACCGGCGCAGTGCGGCGCTGAACGGCACCGCCGAAATCGGCCTGGCGGTGGCGGCCACCACGTTCTCGATCGTCGCGGTGTTCGTGCCGGTGGCCTTCATGCCGGGCGTGGCCGGCGAGTGGTTCCGGCCGTTCGGCTTGACGGTGGTGGCCTCGGTGCTGGTGAGTTTGTTCATCTCGTTCACGCTCGATCCGATGCTGTCGGCCTACTGGGGCGACCCACCAGGGCACTCCAAGCAGCCGCGGCGCGGCATCAGCCGCGTGCTGGCGCGCTTCAACCACTGGTTCGACCACCAGGCCGACCGCTACGCCAGCGTGATCGCGTGGTGCCTGCACCACCGCGTGAAGATGTTCCTGCTGGCGATCGCCAGCTTCGTCGGCGCGATCGCGCTGCACACGCAATTCGGCGGCTCGAGCTTTTTGCCGCTGTCGGATGCCGGCGTGGTGGTGATCGACGTGCGCACGCCGTCGTCGAGCAGCCTGAACTACGCCAAGCTCAAGGTCGAAGCGGCCGCCACGCTGGCGCGCACGATTCCCGAGACGGTGGCCACCAACACCAACGTCAACCCCAACGGCGGGCGCGTGTTCGTCGACATCGGCAAGAGCACGAAGCGCGTGCGCTCCGCAGAACAGATCTCGCATGACTTGCGCGCGCGCGTGGCGCGCCTGATCGGCGCCGAGTACACCGTGCTCGAAGACCTCAACAACGGCGTGCAGAAGCCCGTGCAGGTGCGGTTCAATGGCGCCGACTCGCGCAAGCTGCTCGAGTTGACCAACACCTTCATGGCCAAGCTGCGCGGGGTGCCCGGAGCGGTCGACGTCGGCCTGTCGGAACAGGATCCGCAAAACGAATTGAAGATCGAGCTCGACCGCGGGCTGGCCAATGCGCTGGGCATCTCGGTGGCCGACGCGGCGCAGGCGTTGCGGGTGGCGTTCGCCGGCATCGAGGTCGGCGACTGGGTCGACCCGTCGGGCGAAACGCGCGACGTCGCGGTGCGCCTGCACCCTGACGACCGCGTCGACGCCAGCAACATCGAGCGGCTGCCGATCGCGGTGACCGGCGGCAACCGCATCGTGCCGCTGGAGCAGATCGCCACCGTCACGATGGGCAAAGGCCCGAGCCAGATCCAGCATGCCGAGGGCCGGCGCACGATCTCGGTGTCGGCCAATGCGCAGGGGCGCGCGGCCGGCGAAGTGACCGCCGATGCGCTGAAGCTGGCGCAGGCGATGGACTTTCCGCCCGGCTACGGCGTCGAGCTCGCCGGCGCGTCGCGCGACCAGCAAGAGGTGTTTTCGCGCATGGGCATAGCCCTCATCAGCGGCGTCGGGCTGATGTACCTGATCCTGGTGATCCAGTTCGGCTCGTTCACCGCGCCGCTGCCCGTGATGATCTCGCTGCCGCTGTCGCTGATCGGCGTGGTGATCGCGTTGATCATCACGCGCGGCACGCTCAACCTGATGAGCTTCATCGGCGTCATCATGCTGTGCGGCCTGGTGGCCAAGAACGCGATCCTGCTGCTCGACGCCGCGCGCGTGCTCGAACACCAGGGCATGGACCGTGAGGAAGCGCTGATGCACGCTGGCCGCAAACGCTTGCGGCCGATCCTGATGACCACCTTCGCGCTGATGGCCGGCATGATGCCGGTGGCGGTGGGCATCGGCGAGGGCAGCGAGTTCTACCGTCCGATGGCGGTGGCGATCATCGGCGGCACCATCACTTCGACGCTGCTCACGCTGCTGGTGATTCCGAGCTTCTACGACTCGATCGAGATCTGGCGCGACCGCGCTGCGGCCAAGTTCCAGCGGCGCGCGCAACGCTGGCACGCGGCACCCGCCTTCGTGGTGACGCTGCTGGAGGCCTTGGCCACCGTGCTGTTGTTGCGATTCATCTGGCGCATGCTGTGGCGTGCCGCACGCTGGTTGTTCGCGCGCCTGTCGGGGCGTCGCGCGCAACCGGCCTGATCAGCCATTGGCCAAACGGCTTGTCGCCATGTACGAGTCGAAGAAACAGCCTCCGCTTGCGAGGCGCAACTTCGCGCAGCGCCTGCTCGGGCACCTGGCGATCGCGGTGCTGGTGATGGCAGCATCGCTGGTCATCGGCATGGTCGGCTACCACGTGCTCGAGCAGTTGCCGTGGATCGATGCCTTCCTGAACGCCGCGATGCTGCTCGGTGGCATGGGCCCGGTGAATGCGCCGGTCAGCGCGGCCGGCAAACTGTTCGCCGGCTGCTACGCGCTGTATGCGGGGCTGGTGTTCATCATCACTGCGGGCTTGATGTTCACGCCGGTGCTGCACCGGCTGATGCACCGGTTCCATTGGGACAACAAGCTCTGAGCCGCTGGCGCGTCAACGACGGCCGGCTTCGAAATCGCGCACGGTCTCGGCGGCAGTGGCTTGCAGATGCGCGGCCACGTCAGGCGGCAGCCCGGCGCCGTAGCTGTTGCCCACTGGCGAGATGCGGTAGATGCTGGCCATCACGGTGGCGGCCGCGAGGTACGTGCCGGCCACGCTCGGGTGCCGCTTGTCCGACGCATGCAGCACGATGTCGGGCCGCCTGGCTAACGAGCGGGCGAATGCCAGCCCGGCGGGCACCACCCGCAAGGCGTTTGCGCCAGCGGCCTTCGTGTAGGCGTCGGCCAGCGATGCCGTCATCTCGGGTGCATCCTGGTACGCCCACGACATGAACAGGATCGGCTCGGCACCGTGCTGGCGCACGATGGCGCTGTCGCGCGTCACCGTCTCGAAGAACAGCGGCGCCAGCTGCGGATGGATCGGGCACTGGCTGCAGTCCATCATCAACACCGCGTCGAACAGTTTGGGCAGCGCCCTATCGCCGGTGTTGAACACCACTTCATTCTTGGCGTTGAATGAGTACGAGCCCATGCCGCCAGGCTTGAAGTGCGCCTCCATGTCGTGCCAGTTCAGGCCCGAGCCGCTGATGGTGGCTGAGGTCTGGCGCCAGACGCGGTCGCCCGCGCCGCTGGCGCGCAGCAGCTGCCCCACGTGACCGTGCATGCTGTTGTTGTAGTAGAAGAAGCTGTTGCCGACCCACAGCATCGACATCGGCGCCACCCCGTCGCTGGCCGTCGCGTTCGGCGTCGCAGCCGGCATCGGCGAACACGCCGACAACCAGACCGCCACCACGGCGGCGCCGAGCCGGCACTGAATGCTTCTTGTATTGAGCTTCACGGTGTCTCCTTACGCTCGTCGCCCGTGCCGCGATTATTGCCAATGACTGCGCCAGCCCTTGTCGACTCTGACCATCGACCGCGACGCGCCGACCTACACTGACGCCGCCCGCGCGCCGACGTCGCGATGCGATGCCGCTGCGGTCTGCCGACACCTTGCCATGAGGATCGCCCTGCTGACCGACCTGCACGCCAATCGAGAGGCGCTGCAAGCCGTGCTGGACCATGCGGCCGGCCAGCGCATCGACCGCTTCGCCTTGCTGGGCGACTTTGTCGGCTACGGGGCAGAGCCCGCGTGGGTGGTTGATCGCGCGCGCCAGTTGGTGGCCAATGGTGCCATCGCGGTGCTGGGGAACCACGACGAGGCCGTGTTGCGCGGTGGCCGGCCGTCGATGCGCAGCGATGCGCGCCACGCGCTCGAGTGGACGCGTGGCCGACTCGATGCCGAACAGTTGGCCTTTCTCGCCGCGCTGCCGATGACCCGCTCCGAAGCGCAGACGCTATACGTTCACGCCAACGCGTGGGCCCCGGGCAAGTGGGCCTACATCGAGACTCGTCACGATGCCGTGCGCAGCCTGCATGCGACCGCGTGTCGCTATACCTTTTGCGGACACATGCACGAACCGAGGCTGTACCACCTGTCGGGCACCGGCAAGGCCGGTGAGTTCACGCCGTTGCCGGGCGCGATGATTCCGGTGCCGTCCCACCGACAGTGGTTGGTGATTCCCGGCTCCGTGGGCCAGCCGCGCGACAACAACCCGGCCGCCTGCTATGCCGTGTTCGAAGACAGCGGATCGGCCGCGCTGACTTACCATCGCGTGCCCTACGACCACGAGGCCGCCGCAGCGAAAGTGCGCGCCGCGGGCTTGCCGCAAGACCTCGCCGACCGGCTGAGCGATGGCACTTGACGATGCGATCGAGTCGCCTGCTGCGACCGCCGGCGCGGCGCACGCGCGTCCTGAGCTGCGGCCGGGCGATGTGTTCGACGGCTTTCAACTCGTGGGCCGCGCGCACGAGGGCGGCATGGCCGACCTGTGGCAGGTGACGCATGCGGCGCACACCGAGCCGTTGCTGATGAAAGTGCCGCGCTTGCGCGCCGGCGAGGATCCGGCCAGCATCGTCGGCTTCGAGGTCGAGCAAATGATCCTGCCCACCTTGGGCGGGCCGCACGTGCCGCGCTACGTCGCGCGCGGCGACTTCACGCATCAGCCCTACCTGGTGATGGAGCGCATCGAGGCCGCCAGCCTGGCCGCACGCGCCGACGAGGCGCCGCTGGCGCTGGACGAGATCACCGAGATCGGCGCGCGCGTTGCCGCGGCCCTGCACGACCTGCACCGTCAACGCGTGATCCACCTCGACCTCAAACCCGAGAACGTGCTGATGCGTGCCGACGGTACGGCGGTGCTGGTGGACTTCGGCCTGTCGCGGCACGATGCCTTGCCCGATTTGCTGGCCGAGGAGTTCAAGCAGCCGATGGGGTCGTGGCCGTACATCGCGCCGGAGCAGGTGCGGTTCGTGCGCAACGACCCGCGCAGCGACCTGTTCGCGCTCGGCGCGATGCTGTACCAGTTCACCACCGCAGAATTGCCGTTCGGCGAGCCGCGCTCGATGCGCGCGCTGCGGCGCCGCCTGCATGCCGACCCGGTGCCGCCACGCGCGCTGCGCCCGGACTGCCCGCCCTGGCTGCAGGAGCTGATCCTCAAGTGCCTGGAGGTTGAACCCGATCAGCGCTGGCAAAGCGCCGCGCATCTGGCGATCGCACTGGAGGATCCACGGCAAGTGCCGTTGACCGAGCGTGCGCAGCGCCGTGCCGCCAGCGGCCTGATCACCCGCTTGCGGCGGCGCTACTTTGGCATCACCGGCGCTCAGCCTGCTCGCGCAGCGCGCGGCGCGCACGACCAGGTGGCCAGGAGCCCGACCATCGTGGTGGCTGTGGACATCAGCGCTGACGCCGTCGCCCTGGCCGCGCAGGTGCGCGAGATGGCGCGACGCATCGTGCTCACCGAGCCCGGCGCGCGGCTGGCCTGCGTGAGCGTGCTCGAGACGAGCTACGTCGGCCTTGACGACTACGCCGACGAGCGCGGCGGCAGCCTGCACGTGAAGCATCTGGCCGCGTTGAAGCACTGGGCGCGCCCGATCTCCAAGGCGCTCAATCTCGATGAGGGGCGGCTCACCTTTCACGTGCTGGAGTCGACCAGCCCCGCCGCGGCGTTGATCGAGTTCGCGCGGCGCAACGGCGTCGACCAGATCGTGATGGGCGCGCGCGGGCACTCGGCCGTGCGCCGCTATCTGGGCAGCGTGAGTTCGCAGGTGGTCGCGCAGGCGCCCTGCACGGTGACCGTGGTGCGCGAGTGAGCGCGATGGACCGGGACGCTGCGCTGAGGCGACTGCTCGGCACGCTGCGACCACGGCGCAATGCCGGCGTCTATGCGTTCGTGACGGTGTCGGGCGACTTCGACGCCGTCGCGCTGCAACCGCTGGCCACCTTTCGCGAGCCCGAAGACACCACGCTGGTGGTCGAAGAGCCTCGCGCCCGCGCGGCGGGCCTGCCGATCCTGTTTCGCGCCGCGTGGCTGACGCTGGGCGTGCACTCCGACCTGGCAGCGGTCGGGCTCACCGCGGCGGTGGCGTCGGCGCTGGCGGGCGCAGGCATTGCGTGCAACGTGATCGCCGCCGCGCACCACGATCACCTGTTCGTGCCGCTCGATGACGCCGACGCGGCGCTGGCGGTGCTGAGCACGCTACAGCAAACTGCTGCGAGCGACCGCTGAGCGCCCGGCAGGCCGCTCAGGGCTCGCGCCACTCGATGCGCGCGCCCAGCGCCGCCAGGTTTTCCACGAACATCGGGTGCGCGCGGCGGATCGGCGCGGCATGGCGGATCACCGAGCGGCCCTCGATGCTCGCCGCCACCATCAACAGCGCGATCGCCACGCGAATGATGTAAGGGCTCTCGACCTCGGCCGGCGACAGCGGCTTGCCGCCGAAGGTGATCACGCGGTGCGGGTCGGACAAAAAGGCCTGGGCGCCGAACTTGGCGAGCTCGCTGGTCCAACCCAGCGCTCCGTCGTACACCTTGTTCCAAAACAGCATGCTGCCGTGTGCGCGCACGCCCAGCGCGATGAAGATCGGCAGCAGGTCCGCCGACAGATACGGCCACGGTGCCGCCTCGATCTTGGGCAGCAGGTTGCGCGTGAACGGCTCGCGCACCTTGAGGCCGCCTTCGAGCACGGCGCGCGACCAGCCGCGCTCGTGCACGACGTACACACCGAGTTTGGCCAGGCAACGATCGATCAGCGCGCAGGTCTCGGGCTGCGGGTGCTTCACCACGATGTCGCCGCCGGTGATCGCCGACAGCGCGAGAAAGGTGGTGACCTCGTGGAAGTCCTCGTCGAAGCGATGCTCGCCGCCCGCCAGCGACTCCACGCCGGTGATGTGCAGCGTCGACGTGCCGACGCCCTCGATGCGGGCACCCAGCGCCATCAGGAAGCGGCAGAACTCCTGCACATGCGGCTCGCAGGCGGCATTGACGAGCGTCGAACGGCCTTGAGCCAGCACGGCGCACAGCACAAAGTTCTCGGTGGTGGTGACCGAGGCGTAGTCGAGCCAGTGCGAGGTGCCCTGCAGCGGACGCTGTGCGTGCAGCAGCCAGCCATCGTCGCTGCGCTCGATGCGCGCGCCAAAGCGCTCGAACACCTCGACGTGCGGGTCGATCTCGCGCACGCCCAGCGTGCAGCCGCGCACCTCGTCTTCGATGCGCGCGTGACCAAAGCGTGCCAGCAGCGGCGGCACCAGCAGGATCGACGAGCGCATCGCCTGCGGCAGCCGCACGCTGCGGGCGTCGAAGGCACTGTCACGGTGCTCGATCTCGACCACACCACTGGCGAAGTCGGCCTGCACGCGGCTGCCCAGCGCCTGAAAAAGGTCGAGCACGCGCTTGGCGTCGGTGATCTCGGGCACCCGTTCCAGGCGCACCGGCTGGCGCGTCAGCAAGGTGGCCGCCAGGATCGGCAGCACCGCGTTCTTGTTGGCCGAGGGGTGAATGCGGCCCTTCAGCGGCGAACCGCCGTGCACGATGAGGTCGGACATGCGAGCGTGTAGATGCAGTGGTGATGGCGGCCGCCATCGTGCACCGCGGCGGTGAAATCTGGGTGAAGCATGTGAAACAGCGGTGAAACCGCTGCCGACCGCTCAAGCGCGCTTGCAGACTTTGCGCTCGTTCTCGCCCAGCACCCATTCGCCACCGGACTTCAGGCACACCTCTCTGGCGATGTCGTGCCGCTCGCGGATGCGGTCGGGCGCAGTGGCGACGCGAAACACATACGACACGGCGGCCCCGATGATGATCAGCGCCACGATGGTCCAGGCAATGCGAACGGCCATGATTGCTGTGTGCTCGCGCGTTAATCGATTGTGCGCCAGCCAGCATCAACCGTGCCAGCGTCGCAGGCTTCGGGCCGCTCACAAAGTGCAACACAGTCACGGCGCGCGCGTTTGGCCGGGTGTCCAGCGGGCGGCCGACCCGCCAAGCGGCGGCCACGCGAACCCGGCGTTGGCCGTTTGCGATGAACCCCTGGCGACCGAAGCGCAACCCAGGTAAAGCCCGCAGCGGCGGACGCCCCACCCGCCGCGGTGGCCGAAGCCAGCCAAATCCACCGGGAGCGCGCCATGGATCATCCCCAGCCCTGGGATCTGAACGCCATCCGCAGCCACTTCGTGTTCCCGGCGCATGGCCGGGTGGTCACCAACAACGCCGCCAGCACCCAGCCGCCGCGTGCGCTGCTGGCGCTGTACCAGTCGCTGGCGCCGGCCTACGACAACGTGCACCGCGGCCAGTCGGACGCGTCGCAGATCACCACCGCGCGCTTCGAGGCGGCCTACGACGACATCGCGCGCTTCATCGGCGCACCCAGCCGCAGGAACATCGTCGTCGTGCGCAACACCACCGAGGCGCACAACGCGGTCATGTACTCGCTGCTGACCGAGTTCCGCGACGGCGACAACGTGGTCACGACGATGATGGAGCACAACTCCAACTACGTGCCCTGGTACGCGATGTGCCGCGAGATCCTGCCGCGTTTCGGCCGCCAGGTGGAGTACCGGCTCGCGCGCTTCGACCCCGCCACCGGCGAGCTCGACCTCGAGCACCTGGCCTCGCTGATCGACGAGCGCACCAAGCTGGTCTGCTGCACCGGTGCATCGAACTTCCTCGGCACCAAGAACCCGCTGGCCGCGATCCGTGCGCTGGCCGACCTCAGCGGCTACTCGCAGCCGAGCGGCGAGCGGCGTTCTTACCTGCTGGTCGACGGCGCGCAGCTGGTGCCGGGCAACTTCGTCGACGTGCAGGCGCTCGACGTCGACTACCTGTCGTTCTCGTTCCACAAGATGCTGGCGCCGTTCGGCGTCGGCGTGCTGTACGGCAAGGAGCAGCTGCTGCAGTCGTCGCTGCCGTTCCTCTACGGCGGCGACATGATCGCCGAAGGCCAGGTGTTTCCCGACCACGTCGACGTACAACGTGCTGCCCTGGAAGTTCGCGGCCGGCACGCCCAACATCCTGGGCACGATCGTCTCGGCGCAGGCGCTGCGCATGCTGCTCGACCTGGCGCTGACGCCACATCGCGCCAGCTATTTCGGCAGTGCGCGCTCGATCGATCGCGGCGCCGTGCAGGCGGCCATGCAGCGCATCGGCGCCTGGAACCGCACGCTCACCGCGCATGCGCTCACGCGGCTCGCCGCCGTGCCCGGCCTCACGATCTACGGCCCGCGCGACGCGTCGCGCCGCAGCTCGCTGGTGGCGTTCAACGTCGCCGGCCGCAACCCGATGGAGCTGGCCGAGGCCCTGAACGCCCGGGGCATCGAGTCGCGCGCGGGTTGCCACTGCGCCACGCTGGCCCATCACGAGCTGGGCCTCGACCTCCCGGCCAGCTGCCGGCTCAGCTTCTACCTCTACAACACGCTCGATGAGGTCGACCGCGCAGTCGACGCGCTGGAGGCGGTGCTGTCCGGCCACCGCGTGCGCGAGAAGATCTGGAGCTGGCTGCGTTCCCGCCCCACGACCCGGCTGCGGCGCGGCGTGGCGGCGGTCTGAGCGGCGCCGCGGGCGCCCGGCGGCCCACGGTGGTGCGCATTTTTCAAGTGCGCACCAGGTTCACGGTACCGCGGCTGCCGCTCCCGAGCACCGGTTCGTTGACGTCCTGCCAGGCGAGCATGGCGCCCAGGCGCCGGTCGGCCGGGGCGTCGAAGCCGCATTGGCCGGCAAACGACGCGGGGTTGTGAAAGCTGCCGAACAACATGTCCCAGGGTGGAAAGTCGGAGAAGTTGCGCGCATGCACGCCGCGCTCGTGATGCAGGCAATGAGACTCGGGGCGTTGCACGAACCAGCCGATCCAGCGTGGCGTGCGCACATTCCAGTGCTGGAAAATGCCGTGCAGCGCCGCCACCACGCCGGTCAGCGCCGCGGCCAGCGGGTCGAGCCCGAGCACCAGCACGGTGACGAACAATTGCAGCAGCACCTGCACCACCATCTCGAACGGATGGAACAGCGCCGAGCCCGACACGTCGACCTGCTGCGGGCTGTGGTGAATCTGATGGCTGATGCGCCACAGCAGCGACCAGGCATGCGATGTGCGGTGGTACAGGTACGTCACGAACGACAGCGTCAGCCAGCCGACGAGGGTGCCGCCAGCCACGCCCAGCTGTGTGCCGTCGATCCAGCGGTGGGCGGCCATCCAGGGTAGCGGGAGCAGCAGCGGCAGCACCGAGCCCATGGTAGCGATGAGTGCCAGGAAAGCCACCCCGATCCAGCGCCAGCCGCGCCGTGGCGGAAAGGTGCGCGCCGGCCATCGCGCTTCGATCGCCAGCGCGACGAAGTAGCTCAACGGAATCAGCACCGGAACGATCTCGATCGGGTCCATGGGATGCTCCTTGATCGGCCCACTCTTGGGAACCGCAGGTCCTGAGTCGGCCTTGGCGTGCGGTTCTTACGATGTAAGTGCAACAAGCTTACGATGTAAGTCCACCCATCGGACCCGGGTTTACACCGTAAGGTCATACGGCCCGATTTCGCGTTTCTGGCTACCATCGGCCCATGCCATCACCCCGCCGCAAGCCGACCGTCAAGCCACGCGCCCCGCGCAAACCCAGCGCCGCCCGCGAACCGTTGTCGCGCGAGCGCATCGTGCAGGCTGCACTCGAGCAGGTGCATCAAGATGGGCTCGCGCGCCTGAGCACGCGCCGTCTCGGCCAACGCCTGGGCTGCGAGGCGATGAGCATCTACCACCACTTTCCGAGCAAGGCGCACCTGCTCGACGCCATGGTCGACCATGCGATCGCGTCGGTGGAGCTGCCGCCGGCCGGCATCGACCCCATCGAGCGACTGCGCCGCATGTGCCACGCCTACCGCGCGATGGCCAACCGCTTGCCCGCGCTGTTTCCGCTGGTGGCCGTGCACCGGCTCAACACGCCCACCGGCGTGCGCTTCATCGACGCTGTGATCGCGATGATCCGCGATCTCGAGCCCGACCCCGAGGCGGCAGCGCGCCAGTTTCGTGCCGTGGGCTACTACCTGGTGGGCGCCTGCCTCGACGAGACCGCCGGCTACGCGAAGGGACCGTCGGCGGCCGAGCCGGTGAGCGAGGCGTACATCCGGGCGCATTGCCCGGCGCTGATCTCGGCGGCGCCGTATTTCCAGCGCGAGCATTGGGACGCGACGTTCGACCTCGGGCTCGATGCCATGGTCTCGAACTTCGGTCGCCCGGCCGCGCAGTCGCACGGCGCCGCCAAGCCGCGGTCGAAGAGCCGCTAAAAGCGCGCTACATCACCGCGCCGAGTTGCCAGGGCACGAACTCGTTCTGCCCGTAGCCATGCAACTCACTCTTGGTCTTCTCGCCCGACGCGGTGGCCAGCATCAGGCGGAAGATGCGCTCACCCACCGTGTCGATGGTGTCGCCGCCTTCGATGATGCCGCCGCAATCGATGTCGATGTCTTCCTGCTGCTTGAGCCACAGCGCAGTGTTGGTCGACAGCTTAAGCGACGGGCTCGGCGCACAGCCATACGCCGAGCCGCGGCCAGTGGTAAAGCAGATCAGGTTGGCGCCGCCGGCCACCTGGCCGGTGGCCGACACCGGGTCGTAGCCCGGCGTGTCCATGTAGACCAAGCCTCTGGCCTTCACGGCCTCGGCGAACTCGACCACGTCGACGAGGTTGGTGGTGCCGCTCTTGGCAATGGCGCCGAGCGACTTCTCGAGGATCGTGGTCAGGCCGCCTGCCTTGTTGCCCGCCGACGGGTTGTTGTCCATCGACATGTTGTTGCGCGCGGTGTAGGCCTCCCACCAGCGGATGCGCGCCAGCAGCTTGTCGGCCACCGCCTGCGACACGGCGCGGCGCGTCAGCAGGTGTTCGCCGCCGTAGATCTCGGGCGTCTCCGACAGGATGGCGCTGCCGCCGTGGCGCACCAGGCGATCGACCGCCGCACCGAGTGCGGGGTTGGCGCTGATGCCTGAATAACCGTCGGAGCCGCCGCACTGCAGGCCCACCGTGATGTGGCTGGCGCTCACCGCCTGGCGCTTGACGCGGTTGGCTTCCTTCAGCAAGCCCTTGATGATCTGCACGCCGCGCGCCACGGTCTTGGCGGTGCCGCCCGAGTCCTGGATGCTGAAGGCCTGCAGGCGCGCACCCTCGGCCAGGCCCTCTTGCGCCATCAGCCCCTGGATCTGGTTGGTCTCGCAGCCCAGCCCGACAACGAGCACGGCCGCAAAGTTGGCGTGCTTGGCATAGCCGCCCAGCGTGCGGCGCAGCACCAGCAACTCCTCGCCGTCGCTGGCGGTGGCGCAGCCGGCACCGTGCGTGAGCGCCACCACGCCGTCGACGTTCGGATAGTCGGCCAGCGCCTCGGGATGGATGTCGCGCCGGAACTGGTCGGCGATCGCACGTGCCGCGGTGGCCGAGCAGTTGACGCTGGTCAGCACGCCGATGTAGTTGCGCGTGGCGATGCGGCCGTCGTCGCGCACGATGCCCATGAAGGTGGCCGGTTCGTCCACATACGCGGTCGGATGCACGCCGGCGCCCACCTCGTGCGCGCGCTCGAAGGTCGAGAACGCCAGGTTGTGCGTGTGCACGTGCTGGCCCGGCGCGATGGGTTGCGTCGCGAAGCCGATGATCTGGTTGTAGCGCCGCACCGGCGCGCCAGCGGCGATGTGGTGCACCGCGACCTTGTGGCCCGGGGGCACCAGGCCCGCCACCGTGATGCCCTCGCTGTCGACGCGCGTACCGCCCAGCAGCTGGCGGCGCGCAATCACCACGTCGTCGGCCGGATGGATGCGAATGACGGCTGCACTGTCCGTGGCCACGGCGGTGTTCATTGCGGACTCCCTTCGCACTCCCTGACTAACCGGCGAGCGTCCCTCCGGCTTGCCGAAGGGACGCTCGCGCGATCTTGCTTCTTATTTCATCGTCTTGCGCGCCGATGCCCGCTTGGCCTTGGTCGCCGCCAACTGGTACGCCCGCTCGGCCGTGCGCCGCAGCTCAATGGCCTTGGCCAAGGCCGTCTTGTAGCGTGCCAGCGTGTAGGTGTTTTCGGTGGCGATGTAGACGCTGCGCGTGGTGGGCTTCATGCCAAAGCGCGGCAACGTGACACCGAAGCTGGCGTCGCGCGTGTTGCGCCCGGGCCGTGTGCGCACGATCGGGCCCGAGATGCCCACCGGCAGGTTGGAGCCCTTGTTCGACGCGATGTCGCGTCGCAGGCCCGACGGTGCCGGCAGTTTGGCGATGCGCTTGATCAATTCGGCAGTGGCCAGCTTCAAGGCCGCGCGCGCCTTGCTGCCGTCGTTGCTGTGGTCGGAAAACATCTTCGATTTCCCGTACCGCAGCTGCCAGCCGTGGGTGTGCTTCGAGTCGATGCGTTGAATGTGTTCTGGGACTCGAAAGGTTGCTCCCGTGAAGATCCGGACGACTCGTGTCTTCACGCAGTGATACTCCTTTGCAAGGTTTCAGTTGTCGATCAACTCCGGGTTCCAGGCGTGCACGGATTGCTGCTGCACCCCCAAGCCCTCGACGCCTACGCGCATGGTGTCGCCCGGCTTCAAGAACTGAGGTTGCGGCTTCAAGCCCATGCCCACGCCGGGCGGTGTGCCCGTCGCGATCAAGTCCCCCGGCTCCAGCGTCATGAAACGGCTGAGGTAGCTCACCAGTTGCCTGACGCCGAACACCATCGTACGCGTATTTCCGTTTTGCATGCGGCGCCCGTTGACCTCGCACCACATCGGCAAGGTCTGCGGATCGGGGATCTCGTCGGTGGTCACCAGCCACGGGCCCACCGGGCCGAAGGTGTCGCAGCCCTTGCCCTTGTCCCATTGTCCGCCGCGCTCGAGCTGATACTCGCGCTCCGACACGTCGTTGACCACGCAATAACCTGCCACGTAGTTGAGTGCATCGGCCTCGGGCACGTAGCGTGCCCGGGTGCCGATCACCACGCCGAGCTCGACCTCCCAGTCGCCCTTGACCGAGCCCTGCGGCAGCACCACGGCGTCGTTAGGGCCAACCCGCGCGCTGATGGGCTTCATGAACAGGATCGGCTCCTTGGGCACCGGCATGCCCGCTTCGGCCGCATGATCGACGTAGTTCAGGCCGATGCACAGGAACTTGCCGCACCAGCTCCACGGCGGCGCGATGCGGCCGGGCTGCGCCACAACCGGCAGCGTCACCGGGTCGATCGTCCGCAGGTTGGCCAACGCCGCCGGCGACAGCGCGTCGGGCCCGATGTCGGCCATCACGCTCGACAGCGCGCGCACCTTGCCCTGTGCATCGATCAGACCGGGCCGTTCAGAACCCTTGGCACCGTAGCGCATCAGCTTCATCGAGATTTCTCCTTGTCGTTAACGTCGACTCAATTGGACATGCCGCCATCGGCAATCATCACACTGCCGGTCGTGAACGCCGCCTCGTCGCTGGCCAAGTAGACTGCCAGCGCGGCGATCTCCTCGGTCGTGCCCAGCCGGCCCATCGGCTGGCGCCCGACGAACATCTCGCGCACCTCGTCTTCCGACTTGCCGCTGGCGCGCGCCTGGGTCTTGATGCGTTGCGCCAGCGACGGGGACTCCACGGTGCCGGGGCAGATGGCGTTGCAGCGCACGCCGCGTGAGACGAAATCGGCGGCCACCGCCTTGGTCAGGCCGATCACCGCGGCCTTGCTGGCGCCATACACAAACCGGTTGGGCACGCCCTTCACGCTACCGGCCACCGACGCGATGTTGACGATCGAGCCGCCGCCCTGCGCGAGCATGCCGGGCAGGAAGGCGCGGATCGTGCGCGCCATCGCGCGCGCGTTGAGGTTGAACGACAAATCCCAGTCGGCCTCGGTGGCTTCCAGCACATTGCCCGCGTGGACGATGCCGGCCGCGTTGAACAGCACCTGCACCGGGCCGGCGTCGCGCGCTGCCGCCTCGATGGCGGCGGCGTCCAGCACATCGAGCCGCCGTGTGGCGCAGCCGCACTCGCGCGCCAGCGCCGCGAGGCCGGCCTCGTCGATGTCGGTGGCGATCACCCGCGCGCCCTCGCGCACGAACGCCAACGCGGTGGCACGGCCGATGCCTTGCGCCGCCGCCGTGAGAAATGCCGCCTTGCCCGCGAGCCGCATGCCCATGTTGTTAGCCCTTCACTGGATCAGATGCCGCGCCCGGGTGCGGCTTTGATGGCGGGGCGGCTGGACGCCACGGCATCGATCTGTGGAATGTATTCCAGCCACGCCGCGCCGGGCACGGCGGCCGTCAGCGACGCGTGCGGCTCCAGCAGGAAATGCGGGGCACACCGGCCGCGCTCTATCGCAACACCGCACTGGCCTTCGCGGCGTCGATCAGTGCCTGCGCGTCGCCGGGCAACAAGAACTTCTGCTCCACCGCGCGCGCTGCGGCGGCACGCACGCGCTCGACGTATCCGTCGTGCGAGCCGTAGCGTTCTTCCAGCGACAGCCGCGGATCGTTGTTGGCCTTGCGTTCGGCGGCGGTGCGGGCGAACGGAATCATGCCGCCGACGTAGTTGCAGATCTGGTCCTTGTGGAACGGCATCGCGCCGCCCGCGGTGATGTTCCAGCCCAGGTAGGTGCCCAGCGGCGCGTCGAGCAGCACCACCGGCACGCCGCCACGCTCGTTGCCGTCGGCGTCGACCTTGGGTGCGAACATGGCCAGCACCCGCTTGATGCGCGGCGGCGCGTTGGCCGCGATGCCCGAGCCGTCTTGCGCGTTGAACTGCGGGCCCCAGTCGTAGTCGAGCACCGGCATGATGAAGTCGCCCTCCGGCACGGAGGTGCGCAAGCCGGGCAGCGTGGGGAACCCGATCGACGCCTTGTCGGCGCGCGCCAGTGTGGCGTCGGCCAGCGTCGGAAAACGGCTCGGCGGCGGCGGCGTGCCCTTCATCACCCAGTCCCTGAAGTGCACCCGCAGCGCATTGACCGTCTGCGAGTGCGGCACCGGATTGGCCGGCAGCACACCGACGCCGAAGTTATTGCCCGGGCAGGCCGGCCCCGACTTCGGCAGCCCCACGCCGGCCAGGCTCGAATCGAATCCACCCACACCGCCGCCGTGCGTGGAGCTTGCGATGTAGTAGCGGCGCACGTCGACGGGCAACGGCAGGTCGCTCTTGCCGTCGGTGCCCACCCATTCTGGCGTCAGCTTCAATGCCCACACCTCGGCCGAGCCGAAGTGTTCGATCACCTTCGGGCAGGTGTTGGAGCGCGTGCAGCGGTCGAGCAGCCCCGACGCGGGGCCGCCACGCACCGGGTCTGGCTGCGGCAACCACCACTGCGGCCCTTCGCTGCCGGCCTGGTAGAGCTCGAGCACGCCATCGGGCTGTGCCCAGCGAAAATTCAGCGCGATGCGCCGCCCGGCGATGATCGGCCACATGCCGTCGTGCACACGGCCGCCGCTCTCGCCTTCGTTGAAACCCAGGTGCAGCCAGCCGCGCAAGAAGTTGCCCGACTGCGAGATGCCGCGCGTGATGCTGTGCGTCACGAGCTTGGCGATCGGGTTGGGTGTGCCGGCGTCGTCGGCTGACGCGCTCTTGAAGAAGGCGCCCACGTCGCGCCAGGCGGCGAAGCCGATGCCCAGCACGTAGGGGTCGGCCGCGGTGAACACCACCTGGTACAGCCGCGCAGGGTCGAAGCCGCTCTTCAGGCAGATCTGCGTCGCGTCGGGCGTGCCGGGAAACGGATTGGCGGCGTCGCAGCGCGCCCATGCCCAATCCGACGCTGGAATCATCACTTCGCCGGCGACCTCGCCGCCCTGGTTCTCGCCCGCGCGCGACACCAGCCTGGACTCTCGGGTGTCGAGCGACAGCGGCCGATACGGCACCGGGTTGCCCTGCACCAGCAGTGGCTGCGACGCTGGCCCCGCGCGGTTGACGATGCGCGCGAACACCTCGCCGGTGATCGGCGCGCCGCCAGGCCCGCGCGCCACCGGCACATGCAGAAACTGCATGCCGGCCGCGCTCGCACGCGGCAACACGGCGGTGGTGCCCGCGTTGTCACCCTGCCAGCCGCTGGCCAGCATGATGTCGCCCAACGCGCGCTCCTGCGGCGCAAACGGGAACACGCGGCCGCGATTGGGTACGTCGTGCCACATCAGGCCGCTGGCTTTCGCCGCATCGATCGGCTTGATGATCACGAACGAGGCCACGTAGCGCACCTTGCCTTCGGCGTCCTTGGCCAGCTCGATGTCCTGAATGATCGCGTTGCCCGGCAGCTTGGGATCGAGCTCGCCGAACGCGCGCCCCGCCACCTGCTCATAGGCGACGGCCGATGGCGCGCCGCCCGCGGGCATCGGCCACGCGCTCGTCGATCACGATGCGCGTCACGCGCGCATCGGCTGCCGCGCCAAGCGCGGCTGCAAAGAGCGCCGCCCACACCGCATGTTTGTTCATCGCCCTCGCCTCGCCGCGCCGTCGATTCAGTAGTGGATGCTGCGCGGCGCGCCGCCGCCGGCCGCGATGGCGTCGCCGTGGATTGCGCGCGACCGTGGCGAGCACAAGAACGCCACCACGTCGGCCACCTCGGCGGCATCGACCACGTGCTGGATCGAGTTGCCCGCCGCCATCTGGGCCTCGATGGCCTCGGGCGCCACGCCTTGCGCGCCGGCGCGCGCCGCCACCAGCGCGGCGGTGCGCTCGGTACGCGTCAGGCCCGGATGCACCACGGTGACGTTGATGCCGAACGGCCCCAGTTCGTCGGCCATGTTCTTGGTCAGCGCGGCGACCGCGACGTTGCGCATGCTGCCCACCGCGTTGCCGCTCTGCCGCGCGGCCAGGCCGCTGATGTTGACGATGCGGCCCCAGCCGCGCGCGCGCATGCCCTCGGCCACTTCGCGCGCGCAGCGCACGTAGCCCATCACCTTGGTGTTCATCTCGGCGTGGAAGAACGCGCCGCTGATCTCGCCGAGCTTGGGCGGCGCGCCGTAGCCGCCCGGCTCGGCCGCCGCGTTGACCAGGATCTCGATCGCCCCGCCCAGCCGACGCACCGCATCGGCCACCGCAGCCTTCACCTGTTCGTCGCTGGTGGTGTCGCCGCGCACGCCGACCACCTTGCGGCCGGTTTCGGCAGCCAATTCGGCGGCCGCAGCCGACAGCGCCGCCTCGTTGCGCGCCAGCAGCGCGACATCGGCGCCTTCTTGCGCCAGCACACGCGCGATTGCCTTGCCGATGCCACGGCTGCCGCCGGTGACGAGCGCCCGTTTGCCGTTCAGTTGCAGGTCCATCGTGGTGTCATCCCTGTCGCGTGCCGCATCTTAGCGACCGCGTCGCGCCGTCACCGCTTGCCCGAGCGCAGCCGGATCGTGTCGCCCGCGACCATGAAGGCGCCCCAGCCGCGGTGGTGCAGCGTGCGGGCATCCTTGCGCGAGGGATCGAGCCACGCGGCAACCACTTCGAGCACGAAGAAGTTGTAGCGGTTGACCATGCGTGTGTCGGCCACCCGGCATTCCAGATTGGCGTGGCACTGCGCGACCAGCGGCGCCTCCACCTGCGAGGCCACCAGTGGCGTCAGCCCGAAGGCCTTGAACTTGTCGGTGTGCCGCCCACTGGTGTTGCCGCAGCGCACCACCGTGCGCGCCATCTCGGCGCTCGGAATGTTGAGGGTGCACTGGCGCGTGGCGCGCAGCGCGGCAAAGCTGAAGTTGCGCGCGCTGACGACACAGCCCACCCACGGTGGCTCGAACTCCATCATCGTGTGCCACGACATCGGCATCACGTTGTGCCGGCCACGCTGTGAGGTGGCCAGCAGCACCACTGGCCCCGGCTCGATCAGGCCGTAGACCTTGGACAGCGCGAGCTTGCGCCGGGCCATCGGCGAGGCGACTTTAGCGCGGCGTCATGCGCGCCGTCGCGTACAGCTCACCGACCGGCACCACGCGGCCGTGCAGCGGCGCGATGCGCTCGACGTTGAGCTTCAGACGCTCGATGTTGGCGATCAGGTTGACGTTGTTGGCGTTGGCCATCGCCGGCGGTGGTGTGTTGGGTGCCGACGGCGTGTACGCGTCGGCCTCGATCAGGATCTTCTCGGCCGGCAGGTGCACCATCAGGAACGAATCGTTGTGCACGCTGTCGGTGATGCGATGGATGTCGATCGTGCGTGCGCCGTCGCTCAATTGCGCGCGATCGCCCACCGCCATGAAGGTCGCGCGCTTGCCCGATTGCGCCAGGCGATCGGGTGCGATGCGGTTGGGCGTGGCCAGCGCGCGCTCCAGGTACGGCACGTTGGCCGCCTGCGTGACGATGGTGGCGCCTTCGGCCACCGCGGTGCGCAGGCCGCCGGCGTGGTCGAAGTGCTGGTGCGAGTTGATCACGTAGCGGATCGGCTTGCCGGGCGCCAGCGCCTTCACCGCGTCGATCACCGGCACGCTGCGGCCGTCGTTCAACGGCGTTTCCACCAGCACCATGTGATCTTTCATCTCGATGGCCACGCTGTTGTGCGAGCCGCCGCCGACGAACCACACGCCGTCGGCGATCTTCTCGGTGGCCACCCGTTCGGTGAAGTTGCGCAGTGCGTCGGGCGCCACGATGTCGACCGCCGCGTTGGGCTCGACCTCGCGCACCTGCACGTCGAGCACGGCGGCGCCGGCCATGGTCTGCTCGATGCGGCCGGGGAACTTGACACCGGCGACGTCGCGGTAGTTGGAATAGCGCGTCACCACGTCGACCTCGCCCAGCACCGGATCGGGCACGCGCGAGTCGACGCGCTGCACCAGACCATCGGCACCGACGACCGCGGTGGCCCCGAAGCGGCCCGGCTCGCTGAACGTCAACGCGGTGGTGCCGTCACTGCGCGTCTGTGCCGTGGCCTTGTTGCGTTGCGCCGCCTTGAGCACGCCGTGCGGCGTGATCCACAGCTGGTGCATGCGGTCGCCGACGAAGCGCGGCCCGGGCTGCGGCCCGGCGGGTGCCTGGTTCCACGCCAATGCGCCGCTCACGAATTGGTCGTTGCGTTGCTGGCCCTGCAGCGGATAGCCGCCGCCGCCGGTGGGCTCGGCGCGGCTGATCGTGATCTCTTCGCGCATCGAGCCGGTGTCGTAGTTGATGCTGCGCGCCTGCGAATGCACCGTGATCTTCGGCCACGCCGCGCCCGGCACGAAGGCCTGGCCGAAGGTGTAGCCGGTGCCTTCGGCGGTGTAGCGGATCGATTTCAGGTTGCTGGCGCCCATCGCCTGGTTGGCGCGCGCGATCGTGGCCTCGCCGTCGACGCTCGGCGTGGCGCAACCCATCACCACGGCCGCCGCGAGGGCCGCCGCGCCAAGCCCTGCGGCGACGCGCAGTGGCATGAGGTGAGCGATTCGCATGTTGGACTCCTTGTGATGCAGCGACAGCGGTGTACGCGACGCTCGGCGCCGCCGCGCCGAGGGTTTGCCCGCAATCCGCGGCATCCGACGCCGGCGTAGCGCCGGCCACGCCACACGGCCGCGCTACTGCTCCGCGAACGCGCGCTCGATCACGAAATCGCCCGGCGTCGAGGTGTTGCCCTCCTTGAAGCCGCGCTGCTCGAGCATGTGCTTCAGGTCGCGCAGCATCGCCGGGCTGCCGCAGATCATCACGCGGTCGTGCGCGGGGTCGATCATCGGCAGACCGAGGTCGGCGAACAGCTTGCCCGACTCGATCAGCTGCGTGATGCGCCCCATGTTGCGGTAGCTCTGCCGCGTCACGGTGGGGTAGTAGCGCAGCTTGCTGGTCACCAGCTCGCCGAGGAACTCGTGGTTCGGCAGGTGCTCGACCAGCAGGTCGTGGTAGGCCAGCTCGTCGACCGTGCGCACGCCGTGCACCAGCACCACCTGCTCGAACTTCTCGTAGGTCTCGGGGTCGCGCACGATGCTCATGAACGGCGCCAGGCCGGTGCCGGTGCCCAGCAGGTACAGGCGGCGCCCGGGCAGCAGGTAGTCGATCACCAGCGTGCCGGTGGGCTTGCGCCCGATGATGATCTTGTCGCCGGGGCGCACGTGCTGCAGCCGCGAGGTCAGCGGGCCGTGCGGCACCTTGATGCTCAGGAACTCCAGGTGGTCTTCGTAGTTGGCGCTGACGATGCTGTAGGCGCGCAGCAGCGGCTTGTCGTTGACGCGCAGCCCGAGCATCGTGAAGTGCCCGTTGGAGAAACGCAGTGCCGGGTCGCGCGTGGTGGTGAAGGTGAACAAGCGGTCGGTCCAGTGGTGGACGCTTTGCACCGTCTCTTCGTTGAATGCAGCCATGGCTCCCTTGCGATTTCCGTGTGCTTACCCGCGCCCGACGAACGGCATCTTGGTGGCCATCACCGTCATGAACAGCACGTTGCTGTCGGGCGGCAGATTGGCCATCGTCAGCAGCGCGTCGGCCACCGACTTCAGCGGCATGCGCGGCTCGGGCTTCATCGTGCCGTCGGCCTGCGGCACGCCGGCCACCATGCGGTCGGTCATCTCGCTGGCGGCGTTGCCGATGTCGATCTGACCCACCGCGATGTCGTGCGCGCGGCCATCGAGCGCCGCCGTGCGCGTGAGTCCGCTCACCGCATGCTTGGTGGCGGTGTAGGCGATCGACATCGGCCGCGGCGCGTAGGCCGAGATCGAGCCGTTGTTGATGATGCGGCCGCCCTTGGGGCTCTGCGACTTCATGACGCGAAACGCCTGCTGGATGCAGTAGAACGAGCCGTTCAGGTTGGTGTCGACCACCTGTTGCCACTTCTCGAGCGGTAGCTCGTCGATCGGCACCGCCGGGGCGCCCATGCCGGCGTTGTTAAACAAGCAGGTCCAGCCGCCCGAAGCGCGTGACCACCGCATCGAACAACGCCGCCACCGCGGTAGGCTGGGTGATGTCGGTGGGCACCGCCAGCGCGCGCTTGGCGATGTCGCCGAACGGGTCGCCAGCCTTGGCGATGGCCTGCTGCAACGCGTCGGCGCGGCGGCCGGCGAAGGCCACGCGCCAGCCATCGGCCAGCAGCGCCTGCGCACAGGCGGCACCGATGCCCGAGCCGGCGCCGGTGACCAGCGCGACACGGTTGTGAGGGGTCTTGGCGGGGCTGGCGTTCATCGATCGTCTCCATCACGGAACACGGCAGTCTGCCACCAACAGAGCGCCGGCCCGGCCCGCGGGGCCATCGTCGCGGCATGCCCTAGGATCGGCGGCACGCAGCCCGGATATCAGGAGCGGACATGGCCACGACGTTTCGCATTGCGGCGATCCCCGGCGACGGCATCGGCAAAGAGGTGATGCCCGAAGGCGTGCGCGTGCTCGACGCGGCGGCCAAGCGCTTCAAGCTGCAGTTGCAGTGGCAGCCGATCGAATGGGCCAGCTGCGACTGGTACGCCCAGACACGGCCAGATGATGCCCGACGACTGGCGGCGCCAGCTCGAAGGCATCGACGCGCTGTTCTTCGGCGCGGTGGGCTGGCCGGCCACGGTGCCCGACCACGTATCGCTGTGGGGCTCGCTGATCAAGTTCCGCCGCGACTTCGACCAGTACATCAACCTGCGCCCGGCGCGCTTGTTCGACGGCGTGCCGTGCCCGCTGGCCGGCCGCAAGCCGGGCGACATCGACATGTTGATCGTGCGCGAGAACACCGAGGGCGAGTACTCCGCGGTGGGCGGCGTGATGTACCCGCGGCACCGAGCGCGAGTTCGTGTCGCAGACGTCGATCTTCAGCCGCATCGGCAGCGAGCGGCTGCTGAAGTTCGCGTTCGAACTGGCGCGCTCACGGCCGCGCAAGACGCTGACCTTGGCCACCAAGAGCAACGGCATCTCGATCTCGATGCCGTGGTGGGACGAGCGCTGCGCCGAGATGGCCGCGCAGATACCCCGACGTCGCGCTGGGACAAGCAGCACATCGACATCCTGAGCCGCGCGCTTCGTGCTGCAGCCGCAGCGCTTCGACGTGGTGGCGGCGACCAATCTGTTCGGCGACATCCTGTCCGACCTCGGGCCGGCGTGCACCGGCACCATCGGCATCGCGCCGTCGGCCAACATGAACCCGGAGCGCAAGTTCCCGAGCCTGTTCGAGCCGGTGCACGGCTCGGCGCCCGACATCTACGGCAAGAACATCGCCAACCCGGTGGGCCAGATCTGGGCCGGCGCGATGATGCTCGACTTCCTCACGCGCGGCAGCGGTGCTGGCCGCGACGCGCACGACGCGATCCTGCGCGCGATCGAGGCCGTGCTGCGCGAAGGCCCGCGCACACCCGACCTGGGCGGCAAGGCCTCGACCCGAGCTGGGCCAAGCGATCGCCGAGCGGGTGGCCGACGGCATCTAAGCCGGCCGCACAGCGCGGCCGGGCCTCAGCGCCGCAGCACCCACATCATCCGGGGCCCCGCGACCCACAGGCCCCATCGCAGATCGCCGCCGCGCCGGGGCACCGCTGGCGAGCACGACAATGCGCCATGCCACACGAACGAGTCGATTGCGTCGTCGTCGGCGCCGGCGTGATCGGCCTGGCGTGCGCGCGCGCGCTGGCACTGGCGGGCCGCGAGGTGATCGTGCTCGAGGCCGAGAACGCGTTCGGCACCGTGACCAGCGCGCGCAACAGCGAGGTCATCCACGCCGGCATCTACTACCCGACCGGCTCGCTGCGCGCGCAGCTGTGCGTGCGCGGCAAGGCGCTGCTGTACGACTACTGCGCGTCGCATCAGGTCGACCACCGCCGCTGCGGCAAGCTGATCGTCGCCACCACGACGCCGAGGTCGCGCAACTGCAGGTGATCGCGCACCGCGCGCTCGCCAACGGCGTGCCGCGACCTGCGCTGGCTGAGCGCCGACGAGGCGATGGCGCTGGAGCCGCAGCTGCGATGCACGCGCGCGCTGCTGTCGCCGTCCACCGGCATCATCGACAGCCACGGCCTGATGCTGGCGCTGCTCGGCGATGCGCAGGCCGCCGGCGCGATGCTCGCGCTGCACTCGCCGGCGCTGCGCGCGACGGCCACGCCGCAGGGCATCGAGCTCGAGGTCGGCGGCGACACGGCCACCACGCTGCTGGCCGACACGGTGGTCAACAGCGCCGGCCACGGCGCGCCGGTGCTGGCCGCGGCCACGCGGCGGTCTCGCCGCCGGCGCATGTGCCGCCGCGCTATTTCGCCAAGGGCTGCTACTTCACGCTCAGCGGCCGTTCGCCGTTTTCGCACCTGGTGTACCCGGCACCCGGGCGAGTCGAGCCACCTGGGTGTGCACCTGACGCTCGACCTCGGCGGACAGGCGCAAGTTCGGACCCGAGCTTTCGCTGGGTCGACGACCTCGACCACTCGATCGACGAGCCGGAGGCCGCGCACTTCTACGACGAGGTGCGCCGCTACTGGCCGGCGCTGCCCGACGGCGCGCTGCAGCCCGGCTACACCGGCGTGCGGCCCAAGATCCGCGGCCCCGGCGAGCCGGCACAGGACTTTCGCATCGACGGGCCGCGCCAGCACGGCGTGCCCGGCCTGGTCAACCTGTTCGGCATCGAGTCGCCCGGCCTGACCGTCGTCGTCTGGCGATTGCCGAGCGACGTGGTCGCAGGCGCTGACGCACGCACGCGCCTGAAGAGGCGGGCAGGGAGCGATCGCGTGCCGCAACTCCAGCAACGGCCCACGCACGCGCGCGGCCTGCGGTTGTTCATCGCGTTGTGGCCGACCCCCGCCGTGCGGGCCCGCGTTGTGCGCGCGGCGCGATGCGATTCGCTGGCCGCCGCAGCCCGCGTCGTGTCCGATCAGCGGCTGCACCTGACGCTGCACTTCATCGGCCCCGTGCCGAGCGCGCTGTGGCCGCACTCTGCTGCCCGCGCTGCAGGTGCCTTGCAGCGGCTTCGAGCTCCAATTGGGGGCTGCACGGCAATGGCCACACGGCTGGTCGTGTTGCCGGCGACGTCGGTGCCACCGCCTTTGAGCGCGCTGCATGCGGCACTGGCCGGCGCACTGGCGGGTTTGGGTCTGCCGGTGGAGCGGCGCGCGCTGCGCCCCCACGTGACACTGGCGCGCCGCGCCGACGGGGCCGTGTTGCCGGTGCCGGCAGACCCGTTGCGCTGGCGCTCCACCAGCTACGTGTTGGTGAACTCGGACCCGGTGGACGGCTACCGCGTGCTCGCGCGATATGGCGAGCGCGGGGTCACACTGGCAGCAGCGCCGCGAACTGCCACAGCGCGAAGCCGGCCAGCACCAGCGCCGACGCCACGTTGACGCGGCGCCGCCAGCGCGCATCGAAGCGCTCGCGCAGGCGGCCCACCACTGTGCTGAGCAGCAGCCACCACAGCGCCGAGCCGATCAACACGCCGGCGATCATCACGCTCGGCGACGCCACCGCGCTGCGGCCGGCCATCACGCCGAACACCGCGATGAACGACAGAATCGTCGCCGGGTTGCTCAGCGTCAGCACGAAGGTGCCGGCAAAGCAGCGCAGCAGGTCGCTGCCGCCGCTCACCTGGGCGGCGTGTTGCGCCACCGGCGCGCGCAGGATCGACCACGCCATCCACAACAGGAACAGGCCGCCACCGACGGCCAGCGGCAGCCGCGCCGCGGTGAGTGCATGGATCATCGCGCTGACGCCATAGGCGCCCACCGCGCCGTACACCGCATCGGCCACGGCCGCACCCAGCCCGGTGGCCAGGCCGACTGCGGAGCCCGACTGCAACGTGCGTTGGATCGTCAACAGGCCGATCGGCCCCACGGGTGCGGCGATCGACAAGCCGATCAACAGCGATTGCACGAACAACGACAACAGCGGCAGCGAATCAGCCATCGCCCGATTGTGCGATCGCCTGGCGGCCGCCCTGGCGGCGGACACCCGGCGACACGGGCGTGTGGTCAGCGCACCGGAATGCGATGCGCGGGGTCGGGCCGGCGGCCGGTGAGCGCGCGGCGCAGGCCGTCGTCGAACACCTGGCGGGTCAGCGGCTTGAGCCAGTATTCATACGCGCCCAGGCTCATCGCCTTGATGATGTCCATCGACAGCGCGTTGCCGGTCAGGATGTTCAGCCGCAGGCCGCGCGACGTGATCTCGATGTTCAGCTCGCGCACCACCTCGAGCCCCGAGATGTCGGGCAGGTTCATGTCGAGCAGCACGAAGTCAGGCTTCTCGCGGCGCACCAGCGCCACGCCCTCGCGGCCAGTGGCGGCGTGCAACATCTCGACCCCCGGATGGCGGGCTACCAGTGCCTGCACCAGCAGCACGTTGGTCTCGTCGTCCTCGATGTAGACCACCCGACCCCGCAACGGTGGCTCGGTGTGCGGAGGCCCTGCGGCAGCGGTGTCGTGGCTCGGCGTGGCCATGGTGAAGGACTCCTGGCCCCCCCGGTACAGCAAGGGCCCGAGGATACGTCGGCCACGCCGTGGCGCAACCCCCACGTCCGCCAAGGCGGGGTCAGGGGCGGGCGGCGCTCGTCGTGCGGCGCACCAATCCTTCGATCGCCAGCGCGTAGCCCTCGACGCCGAAGCCCACCACGATGCCGGCGGCGACGCTCGACAGGAACGAGTGATGGCGAAAGGCCTCGCGCGCATGCACGTTGGAAATGTGCAGCTCGACCACCGGCACGCCGGTGCCTTTGATGGCGTCGTGCAACGCCACCGACGTGTGCGTGTAGGCGCCCGCGTTGAACACCACCCCCAGCAGCTGGCCGGCGCGATGTGCGGCGCCGGCCTCGTGGATCCAATCGACCAGCTGGCCCTCGTGGTTGGACTGCCGGCAGTCGACCGCCACGTTCAAGCGGGCAGCGGTGTCGCGGCACAGCGACTCGACGTCGGCCAGCGTGGCCGAGCCGTACAGCGCCGGCTCGCGCGTGCCGAGCAGATTGAGGTTGGGGCCGTTCAAGACCAGGATCTTGTTCAAGAACGTGACTCCATGGCTGGCGCTGCACGGGCCCTGCGCAAGCGCATCGCGCCCGGCAATGGTACCGAGCGGCGCAGCACCTCTTCGCCGAGCCACAGCGCCGAGCGGCGCGCGCGCTCGGCCACCGCTGCCAGCGGAATCTGCTGGTAGTCGTCGTTGAACACCTCGAAGCTGTAGTCGCCGCGGTAGCCCAGCGCGTCGAGCCGCTGCACCAGCTCGGCCACCTGCGCGCTGTGCACGCCCTCGCCGGGAAAGACGCGAAAGTGGCGCGCGGTCGCCATACGCTCCTCGAAGGTGCGCGCCTCGTGCCACATGAAGTCGGCCAGCTGCACGAGGAAGATCTTGCTCGGATCGAGCGCGTCGAGCTCGGCCAGCGGCGTCTTGGCCGCGAAGATGTGGAACGAGTCGATGCCCAGGCCCAGGTTGGGCGCGTCGGCGCGGCTCACCACCTCCCACGCGGTGGTGAACTCGTTGATCGTGCGGCCCCAGCTCAGGCCCTCGTAGGCGATCTTGATGCCCAGCGGCACCGCCAGCATCGCCAGCTTGCGCAGGTCGCGCGCGAGCGCGTCGAGGTCCTGCGTGGCGTGCGGTGCTGGTCGACGAACACGCCAGCAGCACGCGGTGCGCCGAGCGCGCGCGCACATCTCGAGCATCGACTTGGCGATGTCGACCTTGTAGTCGTGCAGGTGGCCGCTCAGGCCCTCGAAGTCGCGCAGCACCTGAAAGCCGGTGACGCGCAGGCCGCTGGCCTTGACGGCGCGCACCGCGTCGTCCACGCCCTCGGGGTGGCCGACCAGGTCGCTCGCCTTGAGCATCACCTGCGTGAAGCCGGCATCGCGCATCGCGCGCAGCTTGGCCGGCAGCGAGCCGGCCAGCGTGATCGTGTCCATGCCGAAGTCGTCGACGAAGCCGGTGTGCTGCGTCATGGCACGGCCGCTCGGGTCGTGCACCAGCTCGAACATCACGCCGCCGAGCCAGCTCTTGGTCAGCGCGCCGCGCGCGCCCGCTGTGCAGGTCGCTCGACTCGACGAACTCGACGCCGCGCGCGCGCAGCGCCTTGACCGCGGCCGGCACGTCGGGCGCGCCCGAGGCCGACGCGCTGCAGGCTCTCGTCCCCCTCGACGTCGACCAGGCCGGGCTCGGGCTCGATCAGCTGCAGGTAGAAGCTGCGGCACGGGCTGCGCAGGATGCGCCCCTTGGGCAGGATGCCGAAGCGCTGCTCGTCGGGCAGCACGTCGAAGCCGAACAGCTCGCGGTAGAACTCGCTCCAGTCCTCCATGCGGTCGTTGCCGATGTACTGCACGATGCCGAACCAGTGCAGCCCGCCCAATGCCGGCGGCGCACGCTCGACGGTGGGGATCGGCACGAAGTCGACGTCGTAGATCGAGAACTCGCGGTAGCGATCGACGAAGTAGATGCGGCTCGCGCCGACGCCGTGGATGGCCGGGATGTTGAGCTCCATCACCTCGACCTGCGTGGGCACGGCCCAGGCGCCGCGCTCCAGCGCATGGCGGTACGCGGCTGCGGCGTCGCGCACGCGCAGCGCGACGGCCGCGATGACCGGCGTCTCGGTGGGCGCCGCGCTGCGTGCACTGACATGCGCGTTGATCACCACGTTCATGGCACCCTGGCGGTACAGCAGCACCTCGCGCGAACGGTGCCGCGCCACCGGCTTGAAGCCCATCATCTCGAGCACCTGGCCCAGTGCCTGCGGCCGGCTGGTGGCGTATTCGACGAACTCGATGCCGTCGAGCCCCAGCGGATTGGCGACATCGGCGATGGCTTCGCGGTCGGCGTTCTGCGGCATGGCGTCCTCCGGACTGCGAGTGTCTCGTTTACTTGCAGCTGTAGCTGCTCGGGAGTTTCGCGGAGCCAACGCCGTTCCAGGTGGTGCGCTGCGGATACACGCACACCGGGTAGCTGACGCTGTTGTCGCGCGAGGTCAGCACGATCTCGCCCGGGGCTTGCCCCTTTTCCACCCAGTCGACCAGTGCCGTGAAGAACTGGTCCTGCTCGCGCGTCGGCGTCTGGTTGGCGTTGCCCGGCAGTTTGGCCAGCGGCACTGTGTTGTTGTTGCCGCTCACCGTGTAGGCGCGGCCCTGCGAACTGTGCGCGGCTACGTGTGCGCCGGCGCCGTCCAATCCACCACCGCCCGAGCCACGCACCGGGAACTTGCCCTCGCCGAAGTTCAGCAGCGTGTTCGGAATGCCGCGGTAGCCGAGCTTGTGGTTCAAGCCAGCGAGCGCCACGTCGTTGCGCTCGCCGGTGAGCCGGCCTTCGATGTCGACCAGCTTCTTGGGCACGATGAACAGCGAGATGCCTTTGGTGCCCGGCACCAGCTTGCCGTCAGGCCCGGGGATCTTGGCCAGCACCAGGTGCACGATGTTCTCGGTGAGCTCGTGCTCGCCGTTGCTGATCCACATCTTGTTGCCGCGCAGCCGGTAGCGCGGGCCGAGCGGATCGGCTTCGAACTCGGCACCGTCGGGTGTCGCACGCGTCGCGATGTCGGACAACGACGACCCGGCTTGCGGCTCGCTCAGGCACATGGTGCCGAACCAGCGGCCGGCGAACTCGTTCTTCGCGAACACCGCCTTTTGCAGCGGTGTGCCGTGCGCCATCAGCAGGTTGGCGTTGCCGCTGGTCAGCAAGCCACCGCCGCCGATGGCGATGCCGGCCTTGGCGAAGAATGCATTGGCGGCCATCTCGACGACGCACGGCAGTTGCATGCCGCCGTGCTCGTAGTCCTGCGCCGCTGCCAGCATGCCCGACTCGACGTAAGCCTGCGCCGCGGCGTGCGAACTCGCCGGCAGGATCACGCGCTCGCCGTCGAAGCGCGGCTCGTCGGTGTCGGCGATGCGATTGAACGGCGCGAACTTCTCGCGCGCGATGCGTTCGCAGGTATCGAGCACCGAATCGAAGGTCTCGCGCGAGTGGTCGGCAAAACGCGGCCGCGCGACCAGGGCCTCGACATGCAGCCAGTCGTACAGCAGGAAGTCGAGCGTGTCGCGCATGGCGGGTCCGGCGTCAACCCCTCACGTCTTTGCGGCTGTGATGGCCATTGTGGCCGAGGCCTTCATCACCAGCGTGCGCTCGCCACCGGACTCGGCCCACACGCTGGCCTCGGTGAAGCTGATCGAGCGACCGGGCTTGAGCACCTGCGCCTCGCACACCAGCCGCTCGCCGCGGCCGGCGCGCAGCAGGCTGGTCTTCAACTCTGCGGTCAGGACCCAGTAACCCGGCAGGCACAGCGTCTGCGCGGCCGCACCCATCGAGTGGTCGGCCATCGTGGCCATCACGCCGGCGTGCGCCAGGCCCATGTGCTGCGTGTGGCGACGCTGCAGCAGCAACTCGGTGGTCACCGTGCCGTCGCCCACCGCGATCGGCACGATGCCGAGGTCGACCATGAACGGCGCGGCTGCGAAGAACCCGCGCAGGGTCTCGAGATCGATCGTCATCGGCGTTCGGCCATTCGCGTGATCGTGCCCTGCGCCACTGCACAGAGCTTTTCTTCGCCGCCGCGCCACGCCAGCACGTCGCAACGGCAGACGACCTGGCTCCTGCTCAACGCCACCGCCTCGGCGCGCGCGATCAGCCGTTCGCCGATCGCCGGGCGCACGTAGTTGATCTTGAACTCCGAGGTCACGACGGCAAAGCCGAGCGCCGAGCCGCCAGCGTAAGTGAGTGCGTTGTCGGCCAGGTAGCTCACCACACCGCCATGCGCGAAGCCGTTCTGCTGCAGCAGTTCGGTGCGCAACGTGAGCTCGAGTTCGGCCCGGCCGGGTGTCAGCAGATTGAGGCGCGCACCCAGCAGACGACTGAACGGCTGCTCGTCGAGCACCTCGCGGCCCTCGGCCAGCAACGCGGCATGCGAAGCCTCGCTCATTGGCTCGTGACCAAGCCGAAGCGCTGCAGCGCCGCGCGTGCGATCGGCGCGCCCCACTCCTGCACGAAGTGGCCGCCCTCGGCCACCTCCAGCGGCGGCGGGCAGTTGCGGATGTCGCGCTGCAGCGCACGCATCGGCGTTTCGCCCAGCACCGGATCCTTCATGCCGATGGCCATGAAGCTGTCGCCGGTCCACTCGTTGCGCCAGAACTCGCGGGCGCGCCGGCTGATCGCGGCACCCGGTGCGTCTTCGCCGTCGGGCACGAGGTTCGGGAATGCCTTCAACGCCGCCTTGTAGGTGGCGTCGGGAAACGGTGCGTCGTAGGCGGCCGTTTCGGCTGGCGTCATGTCGGCCTTGCCACGGGAGAACAACTTGCCCACCGGCAAATCGCTCTGCGCGTTGGAGTACGCGCGCCACTGCCGAAAGCCTTCGGTCACCTGGCCGATGCCGAGGCCCGTGTTCATCACCACCAGCCGCGTGAAGCGGCCGCGCATCTCGTGCGGCAGCGTGAGGCCGAGCAGTCCGCCCCAGTCCTGGCACACCAGCATGATCTCCTTCAGATCGAGCCGCTCGACGAAGCGCGTCAGCATCGAGCGATGCTTGTCGAACGTATGCCACGCTGCGTCAGCCGGTTTGTCGGAGCGACCGAAGCCGATGAGGTCCGGCGCCACCACGCGCAGGCCCGCGCCGGTGAACACCGGGATCATGTGTCGGTACAGGTAGGCCCACGACGGATTGCCGTGCAGGCACAGCACGGTCACGGCGGTGTCGCTCGGTCCTTCGTCGAGGTAGTGCACACGCAGGCCCTCGAGGCCGCGCAGGTCGCTCAGATATTTTGGCGACCAGCGATAGCCCGGCAGCTCGCGAAAGCGATCGTCGGGTGTACGCAGGACCTGCATGCGCGCCGCCCGCTCAGAGCACCTCGAACACGCCGGCGGCGCCCATGCCGCCGCCGATGCACATGGTGACGCACACACGCTTGGCGCCGCGGCGCTTGCCTTCGATCAGCGCATGACCCGTGAGGCGCTGGCCGCTCACGCCGTACGGATGGCCCACCGCAATGGCGCCGCCATTGACGTTGAGCCGGTCCATCGGGATGCCGAGCTTGTCAGCGCTGTACAGCACCTGCACGGCAAAGGCTTCGTTCAGTTCCCACAGGTCGATGTCGCTGACCTTCAGGCCCAGACGCTGCAGCACCTTGGGCACCGCGAACACCGGGCCGATGCCCATCTCGTCGGGCTCGCAGCCGGCCACCGCAAAACCGAGAAAGCGGCCCAGTGGCTTGAGACCCTTCTTCTGCGCATAACTGTCGCTGACCACCACGCAGGCGCCCGCGCCATCGGAGAACTGGCTGGCGTTGCCGGCGGTGACCACGCCGCCCGGCACTGCGGGGCGGATGTCTTTGATGCCGTCGACCGTGGTGCCCGGGCGCAAGCCTTCGTCGCGATCGACGGTGACTTCCTTGCTGCGCAGGCCGAGCGCGGCGTCGGCCACGCCGGCGGTCACGGTGATCGGCGCGATCTCGTCCTTGAACTTGCCAGCCTCCTGCGCGGCGCACGCCTTCTGCTGGCTGCCGGCGCCGTATTCGTCCTGCCGCTGCTTGCCGATGTTGTAGCGCTTGGCCACGTTCTCGGCCGTTTGCAGCATCGTCCAGTAGATCTCGGGCTTGGACTTCTGCAGCGCCGGGTCGGCGAGCATGTGCATGTTCATCTCCTGCTGCACGCACGAGATGCTTTCCACGCCGCCGGCCACGTAGACGTCGCCCTCACCGGCGATCACGCGCTGCGAGGCCATCGCGATGGTCTGCAGGCCGCTGGAGCAGAAACGATTGATCGTCACACCCGAGGTGGTGATCGGCAGCCCCGCGCGCAGCGCGATCTGGCGCGCGATGTTCATGCCGGTGGCGCCCTCGGGATTGGCGCAACCCATCAGCACGTCTTCGACCGCGCCGGGCTCGATGCCCGCGCGCTCGACCGCGGCTTTCACCGCGTGGCCCCCCAAGGTCGCTCCGTGCGTCATGTTGAACGCGCCCTTCCAACTCTTGGCCAACGGGGTGCGGGCGGTCGAAACGATCACGGCTTGGGTCATACGGGTCTCCTTGGGTCAGCCGCCAGCGGCTTGCTGCAGCAGGTGATGGTAGAAGCGAATCAAATCGGCCAGGTTGTCGAGCGCGATGCGCTCGTTGGTGCCATGGAAACGGGCCAGATCTTCGGGTTTGGCGCGCACCGGCGAGAAGCGCAACACCTGTTGCGACAGCGGTTCGAAATACCGCGCATCGGTGGCGCCGAGCATCAACCCCGGGGCGACGATCGTGCCGGGGAACAGGCCGCGCACCGCGCGATTCACGGCCTGATAGCCGGTGCCGTCGGTGGGAGCGACTCTCGACGCTTCGGAACTGCCCCCCAGCACGCTGACGGCGATCTGCTCGTTGTCGATCACGCGCTTGACATGCTCGATCACGTCGGCTTGCGTATCACCGGGCAGCAGCCGAAAGTTCACCACCGCCTCAGCGCGTCCGGGCAACACGTTGTCTTTGTTGCCACCCGAGACGATGGTGAGCGCCGTGGTCGTGCGCAGCATCGCATTGGTGCTGGCGCTCTTTTCCAGCTGGCCCTGCAGCATCGAGCCGAACAGCCAACGGTTGGACAGCGCGACGCGGCTGAAACCCTCGAACTCGGGCGCCACGGTGTCGAACATCTCGGCGGCCACGCCGCGCACGCCGCCCGGCATCGGCACCGCGTCCAGCTTGGCCAGTGCCTGGCTCAACTGCGCGATCGCCGAGCGCCCCGGCGCCGGCGGCATCGACGAATGGCCCGGCGCCGCCTTGGCCTCGAGCTTGAGCGACAGATAGCCTTTCTCGGCCACCCCCACCAGCGCCGCCGGTGCCTTGAGCCCGGGCATGATGCCCTCGGTGATCAGCATGCCCTCGTCGATCACGAAATCGAGCTTGACCCCGCGCTCTTGCAGCAGCTTGGCGATTTGCCGTGCACCGCGGCTGCCGCCAACCTCTTCGTCGGCGCCGAAGATCAGGTAGATCGTCCGCGTCGGCTTGAACCCGCCGGCGAGCAGCGACTCCACCGCCTCGAGCTCGGCGATCAGGTTGGCCTTGTCGTCCCACGCACCGCGGCCCCACACAAAGCCATCTTTGATCGCGCCGGAAAACGGCTCGGCCTGCCAGTCGCCCTCGGTACCGGGGGCGATCGGCACCACGTCTTGATGGGCCATCAAGGCGATCGGCATCAACTTCGGATCGCTGCCCTCCCAGGTGTAGAGCAGGCTGAAGGCCCCGATCACCTCGCGCTTCAGGTTCGCGTGCACGCGCGCGTAACGCTGCGCGAGGTGCGCATGCAAGGCAGCGAATTGGTCGGCACTAAGCTGCGCATCGCTCTCCGACGACACCGTGCGCGCGCGGATCGCCACCGCCAGCGAGTCGCCGGCCGCCTTCTCGTCCACCGCCAGCGGCACGACCGGCGCCACTTGCAACTGGCGCGAGCCCTGGCGCAGCGTGTTGGCGGCCACGGCGATGGCCAGCAGCACGACCACCGCAATGGCCAGCTTCAGCAGGCTCTTGAGCATGCGCGGGTGGTCGGTCGCTCAGGTAAAGGTCTTGCCTTCGGCCGCCAGCTTGGCCAGCAGCGGCGCCGGCTGCCAGAACGACGCGTCGTCGCGCGGGTTGGCGGCAAACCGCTTCATGCTCCGCACAACGTTGAACAACCCCTGGCTGTCGGCGTAGCACATCGGCCCGCCGCGGTGCAGCGGGAAGCCGTAGCCGGTGAGGTAGACCATGTCGATGTCGCTCGCCTTGCTGGCGATGCCTTCTTCGAGGATGTAGGCGGCCTCGTTGACCAGTGCATAGACCAGGCGCTGCACGATCTCTTCGTCGCTGATCTTGCGCGGCGCGACGCCGAGCTCCTTGCGGTAGTCCTCGATCATCTTGTCGACCACCGGCGACGGGATCGCGTCGCGCTTGCCCGCTTGATAGTCGTACCAGCCCGCGCCGGTCTTCTGGCCGAAGCGGCCCATCTCGCACAGCAGGTCGGCGGTCTTGCTGTAGCGCAGGTTGGGCTTCTCGACCGCGCGGCGCTTGCGGATCGCCCAGCCGATGTCGTTGCCCGCCAGGTCGCCCATGCGGAACGGCCCCATCGCGAAGCCGAAGCGCTCGATCGCCTTGTCCACCTGCGCCGGCGTGCAGCCCTCGTCGAGCAGGAAGCCGGCCTGCCGGCTGTACTGCTCGATCATGCGGTTGCCGATGAAGCCGTCGCAGACGCCGGACACCACCGCGGTCTTCTTGATCGTCTTGGCCATCGACATCACGGTGGCCAGCACGTCTTTCGCCGTCTTGGCGCCGCGCACCACCTCGAGCAGCTTCATCACGTTGGCGGGGCTGAAGAAGTGCAGGCCCACCACGTCTTGCGGGCGATGGGTGAACGAGGCGATTTTGTTGACGTCGAGCGTCGAGGTGTTGCTGGCGAGGATGGCGCCGGGCTTCATCACCGCGTCGAGCTTCTTGAACACGGCTTCCTTGACGCCCATCTCTTCGAACACCGCCTCGATCACCAGGTCGGCGTCCTTGACGTCGTCGTAGCTCAGCGTGGTCTTCAGCAGGCCCATGCGCTTGTCGTACACGTCGGGCTTGAGCTTGCCCCGCTTGACCTGCGACTCGTAGTTCTTGCGGATGGTGGCGATGCCGCGATCGAGCGCGTCTTGCTTCATCTCGATGATCGTCACCGGCACGCCGGCGTTGAGAAAGTTCATCGAAATGCCGCCGCCCATCGTGCCGGCGCCGATCACCGCCACCTTCTGGATCTTGCGTTGCGGCGTGTCCTCGGGCACGTCGGGGATCTTGCTGGCTGCGCGCTCGCCGAAGAACGCATGGCGCAGCGCCTTCGACTCGGGCGTGAACATCAGGCCCTTGAACAGTTCGAGCTCATAGGCCAGGCCGTCATCGATCTTCTTCGTCACCGAGGCCTGCACGGCGTCGACGCACTTGGGCGGCGCTGGAAAGTTCTTGGCCATCGCCTTCACGGTGTTGCGCGCGAACTGGAAATACGCATCGGCATTCGGGTGCGACGACCTTCAGATCGCGCACGCGCGGCAGCGGGCGTTTGTCGGCCACCGACTTGGCGAAGGCGATCGCGCCCGCCACTGCATCGCCGTCGACCACCTGGTCGAACAGCTTCTGGCCCGCAACCGCGGCCAGCACGTCGCTTGGCACCGGCTCGCCGCTGACGATCATGTTGAGTGCCGTCTCGACGCCCAGCACACGCGGCAGGCGCTGCGTGCCACCGGCGCCGGGAATCAGGCCGATCTTCACCTCGGGCAGCGCCACCGGCACCTTTGGTGCCGTCACGCGGTAGTGGCAGCCGAGCGCGAGTTCCAGCCCGCCACCCATGCACACGCCGTTGACCGCGGCGACCACCGGTTTGGTCGAGTCTTCGGTCATGCGAATCAGGCTCAGCAGGTTGGGCTCCATCGTCGACTTCGGCGAGCCGAACTCGCGGATGTCGGCGCCACCGGAAAACGCCTTGCCCGAGCCGGTGAGCACGATGGCCTGAACGGCCGCATCGGCCTGCGCCTTGCTCAGTCCGTCGGCGATCGCGCGCCGCGTCTCGAAACTCAGGCCGTTGACCGGCGGATTGTTCAGCGCGATGACGGCCACGCCGTCGCGAACTTCATAGCTGGCACTCATGGGTCGGATCCTCGTGCGGCGGTGAGCCCGCCGAAGGCAAAATGGAACGGTCGTTCGATTCTAGGGTGCGCGCGTCGAGCGCTTGTCTCTGTCGTGACAGCAGCGATTGTGTTCCCGTCACGCAGGCGTGTGTGGCCAGGATGCGGGAGCCCTCAGGGCCAGCCAAGGCGACTCAGACCTCGAGCCATTCCTTGCGGATGTCGCCGTTGGCCTTGAGCTCGGCCGGTGTGCCTTCGAATACGATCTGACCGTGGCCCATCACCAGGCAGCGCTGCGACACCTCGAGCGCGATGGTGAGCTTCTGTTCGACCAGCAGCACCGAGATGCCGCGACGCTGCAGTTCGCGCAGGTACTCGGCCACCAACTCGACGATCTTGGGCGCCAGGCCTTCAGTGGGTTCGTCGATCATGATCAGGTCGGGATCGCCCATCAGCGTGCGCGCCAGCGTCAGCATCTGCTGCTCGCCGCCCGACAGCACGCCTGCCGCGATGTGCTGCCGCTCCTTCAACCGCGGGAACAACCGATACATGTCCTCGGCACTCCAGCGCGGCGCGCGGCCGTCGCGCTTTTCGCCGAGCTGCAGGTTCTGGTGCACGGTGAGCGTCGGAAAGATGTCGCGGTTCTCCGGCACGTAGCCCAGGCCCAGGCGCGCGATCTCGAACGCCTTCTTGCCGCGTATCTCCTGGTCGCGCCAAAGCACCGAGCCCGTGCCCTCGACCAGCCCCATGATCGCCTTGACCGTGGTCGAGCGCCCCGATCCATTGCGCCCGAGCAGGCTCACGATCTCGCCGGTGCCGACCTCGAATTGCACGCCGTGCAGCACGTGGCTCTTGCCGTAGAAGGCGTGCAGGTCGGTGAGTTTCAGCAGCATCTCAGTGCCCCTGCGTCAGCACCGAGCCGAGGTAGGCCTCTTGCACCCGCGGATTCGCGCGCACCGCGTCCGGCACGTCGAACGCGATCACCTCGCCGTACACCAGCACCGCGATCTTGTCGGCCAGGCCGAACACCACGCCCATGTCGTGCTCCACGGTCAGCAGCGTCTTGCCGACAGTGACCTCGCGGATCAGCTCGACGAAACGCGCGGTCTCGCTGCGGCTCATGCCGGCCGTGGGCTCGTCGAGCAGGATCACGTCGGCGCCACCAGCGATCGTGATGCCGATCTCGAGCGCACGCTGCTCGGCATAGGTGAGGTTCATCGCCAGGTGATTGCGGCAGCGCTCGAGCTTGATCATCTGCAGCACCTGTTCGGCGCGCTCGTTGGCGTCTTTCAAGTCGGCGAGGAAGCGCCAGAACGCGTAGCGGTGGCCCATCGAATACAGCACCGCGCAACGCACGTTCTCGAACACCGACAGCCGCGTGAACAGGTTGCTGACCTGGAAGCTGCGCGCCAGGCCGCGGCGGGCAATTTCGTACGGTGCCTTGCCGTCGATGCGCTCACCGCGCAGGCGGATCTCGCCGCTGGTGGGGCCGAAGCGGCCGCTGATCAGATTGAACAACGTCGACTTGCCGGCGCCGTTGGGCCCGATGATGGCGACCCGTTCGCCCGCTTTCACGCCCAGGCTGGTGCCGCGAATGATCTCGGTCTTGCCGAAGCTCTTGCGCAGATCGCGCAGTTCGACCGCCAGCGGTGCGTCGGCGGTCACGCTCATGCTGCTGCCTCGCTGCGCTGGATCTCGTCGGCAATCTCTTCCTGGATGCGGCTCCACTCACGGTGAAAGCCGCGCCGCCGCCATTCGAACAGCGCCACGCCGACTGCGAAGACGGCCAACGCGGCGATCCAGGTGCCCAGCCCCTTGGCATCGAGCGTGAGCCCGAGAAACGGCATCTCAGGCCCCAGTGCCTCGTTGAGTTGCAGGTGATAGATCATCTCGATCATCGCGGCCGCGCCGGCGAGCGCGATCAAGCCCGCGACTGCGAGCGGCACGTAGTGCACCCACAGGCGATTGAGCTTGCCGAATGCCGCGACGCGCAGATTCATCATGATCAGGCTGGCCAGGCCGCCGGGCACGTACGTCACCATGATCAGGAACACGATACCCAGATAGAGCAGCCAGGCTTTGGTCAGCTCCGACAGCAGCACCGACGCGATCACCAGCAGCACGGCGCCGATGATCGGCCCGAAGAAGAACGTGGCGCCGCCCAGGAACACGAAAAACAGATAGGCCCCCGAGCGGGCCGCGCCCACCACTTCGCCGGTGGCGATCTCGAAGGTCAGCGCGCCAAGGCCGCCAGCGATGCCAGCGAAAAAGCCCGAGATCATGAACGCCAGGTAGCGCACGTGCTGCGTGCTGTAGCCGACGAACTCCACACGCTCGGGGTTGTCGCGCACCGCGTTCAACATGCGGCCCAGGGGCGTGCGCGTCAGCGCGTACATGGCGGCGGTGCTGATGAAGCAGTACACCGCAATCAGGTAGTACAGCTGGATCTGCGGGCCGAAGGTGATGCCCAGCACCGGCTGCCCGAACACGCGGTTGCCCTGGATGCCGCCTTCGCCGCCGAAGAACTCGGGGATCATCAGCGACATCGAGGCCACCAGCTCACCGATGCCCAGCGTGATCATCGCGAACGTGGTGCCCGATTTCTTGGTCGTCACATAGCCCAGGATCGCCGCGAAGAACAGTCCGGCCAGGCCACCCACCAGCGGCATCAAGCTGACAGGAATGCCCAACTTGCCCTGCGCTGCGAGATTGAGCGCATGAATCGCGATGAACGAACCCAGGCCGCTGTACACCGCGTGGCCGAAGCTCAGCATGCCGCCCTGGCCGAGCAGGATGTTGTAGGCCAGGCAGGCGATGATCGCGATGCCGATCTGCGACAACATCGTCTGCGCGAAGCTCGAGCGCCACAGCAGTGGCACGACCAGCAGCACCAGCGCGAAGCCGGCCCAGACGACCCAGTCGCGGCGCGTCAGGTGTTCGGAAGCATGCGTCACGTTCAGCCTTCGCGCGTGCCCAGCAGCCCGCGTGGCCTGAGGATCAGGATCAGCACCAACAGCAGATACGGCAGGATCGGCGCCGCCTGCGCCAGCGTGATGCGCAGCAGCGGCCACAGCGTGTTCTTGGGACCGACCGCGCCGCCGAATCCGTTGATCAAATCGGCCAGCGACGAATCCACCGTCAGCGGCAGCGTCTGCATCAGGCCGATGAGCAACGAGGCGACGAACGCACCGGCCAGCGATCCCATGCCGCCGACCACCACGACCACGAAGATGATCGAACCCACCACGGCGGCCATCGCCGGCTCGGTGACGAAGGTGACGCCGCCGATCACGCCGGCCAGGCCGGCCAGCGCGCAGCCGCTACCGAACACCAGCATGAAAACACGCGGCACGTTGTGGCCCAGTGCCTGCACCGTTTCGGGATGCGTCAGCGAGGCCTGGATCACGAGGCCGATCCGCGTGCGCGTCAGCAACAGCCACAACGACACCAGCATCGCCAGCGCCACCAGCATCATGAAGGCGCGCGTCATCGGAAAGCGCGAGCACTTGGCCACCTGGCACACTGCGTCGGACGCGGCACCGAGCGCCAGCGACAGGCCGTCCGGCCCCTGCACCACCGTGAAGGCCGGGCCCTGCAGAAAGGCCGGCGGATCGAACGGCACCGGCGTGCGGCCCCAGATGATCTGCACCAGCTCCAGCACCACGTACGACAGCCCGAAGGTGATCAGCAGCTCAGGCACGTGGCCGAACTTGTGCACCCTTCGCAGCGCGGTGCTCTCGAACGCGGCACCGAGCAACCCCACGCCCACTGGCGCCAGCACCAGCGCCGGCCAGAAGCCCACATAGCGCGTGAGCGTGTACGCGAAGTACGCGCCGATCATGTAGAAGCTGGCGTGCGCGAAGTTCAGCACGCCCATCATGCTGAAGATCAGCGTCAGCCCCGAACTGAGCATGAACAGCAGCAGCCCCGAGCTGACGCCATTCAGCACATTGATCAGGGTCTCTTCCACGGCAGGAGGATACGGCAGTGCTCAAAAGAACAGGCCCGGCGGAGCTGGCTCCGGCGGGCCTGCGGCCCGAACGTGCGGCTTCGCCGCAACGCTGATATCAGGGCGTGCCGGGGCGCTTCATGTCGCACGACGTCGGCGTGCTCGCCACGTACGGCTCGTAGTACTTCACCGTCTGGAAGTTGTAGCCAGTGTTCTCGACGCTGTACGGGAACTTGGCGTCGGCCTTCTTCCACACCGTGATGAACAGGCCCTGCTGCAGCTGGTGGTCGCTCTTGCGCATCTCGACTTCGCCGTTGAAGCTCTTGAAGCGCAGGCCTTCCATCGTCTGCGCCACCTTGACCGGGTCGGTGCTCTTGGCCTGGGCCATCGCCGTGCTCAGCATTGCGAACGCGCTGTAGGTGGCCAGCGTGTAGTAGTCGTCGTTGAACTTGGCCTTGAACGCGTTGGCAATCTTGCCGATCTCGCCCGGCATGTTGGAGTCGGCGTAGGCCACCATGAACACGCTGCCGGCCGCCGACGGCCCGAGCGCGGTGGGCGTGCCAGTGACGCTGGCGTAGTAGGTGTAGAACTTGACGTCGTTCATGCCGGCATCGTGGGCTGCTTTGACCAGCAACGTCAGGTCGGAGCCCCAGTTGCCGGTGATCACCGTGTCGGCGCCCGAGGCCTTGATCTTGGCCACGTACGGCGCGAAGTCACGCACCTGCGCCAGCGGGTGCAGGTCGTCGCCGACGATCTGGATGTCGGGCCGCTTGCGTGCCAGGTTTTCCTTCGCGAAGCGCGACACCTGCTGACCGTGCGAGTAGTTCTGGTTGATCAGATAGACCTTGTGGATGTCCTTCTGGTCTTTCATGAAGGTTGTCAAGGCCTCCATCTTCATCGACGTGTCGGCGTCGAGACGGAAGTGCCAGTAGTTGCACTTGCTGTTGGTGAGATCGGGGTCGACCGCGGCGTAGTTGAGGTACACCAGCTCCTTGCCGGGATTGCGGTCGTTGTACTTGGCCACCGCGTCCATGATGGCCAGCGCCGCGCCCGAGCCGTTGCCCTGCACGATGTAACGCACGCCCTGGTCGATCAGCGACTTGACGGCGTTGATGCTTTCCTGCGGGCTCAGCTTGTTGTCGATGGGCACCATCTCGAACTTCACGCCGGCGGGGTTGCTCTTGTTGAAGTACTCGGCAACAAATTGGTAGCTCTTGATCTGGTTCTGGCCGACCGGGGCCATCAAACCCGAAAGCGGATCGATCCAGCCGATCTTGACCGTTTCCCCCTTTTGCGCGAACGCCGCGCCGGACAACGCCAACAACGCCGATGCGATCGACGCATTCAACAACACACGCTTTGCCATAGCCATCACGCTCTCCAACTTCAATTGACGCACTGCACACACAGGCCGAAACGGTACCGGAAGGCGCACGCTTCGGGGTTCAGGGACTACCCCCACCGGTTGTCGCACCCGGGACAAAGGTCTTCGAAGCGCAGCCTTTGATTGCCCGGCGAACGATAGTCCCTGAAGTGCCCACGCGTGGGGTGAATCCCCGGCCCCCGCGCGCACCAGGCTGGCAGCGCCGACAATGGCGCCATGAACGCCCCGCTGGAGCATCCGGTCGTCGCCGAGCCACGCTGGCGCGCGCAGGGCTTCATGCAATCGCTCGGACCCACCTACTGGACCGAGCTGCCCGCGCAGCCGCTGCCCGAGGTGCACTGGGTCGCCCGCAGCGATGCGCTGGCGGCCGAACTGGGTCTGTCGGACTGGCTGCGCAGCGACCGTGCGCTGCAGGTGCTGTCGGGCAACGCCACCGCGCATGAGGGCGCGCCGCTGGCCAGCGTCTACAGCGGCCACCAGTTCGGCGTGTGGGCCGGCCAGTTGGGCGATGGTCGTGCGCTGTTGCTGGGCGAGATCGACAGCCCGTCGGTCGGCAGGAAATCCAGCTCAAAGGCAGTGGCCTCACGCCGTACTCGCGCATGGGCGATGGCCGCGCCGTGCTGCGCTCGTCGATTCGCGAGTTCCTGTGCTCGGAGGCGATGCATCACCTGGGCATCCCGACCACGCGGGCACTGGCCGTGATCGGCTCGCCGGCGCCTGTGATGCGCGAGAACGTCGAGACCGCCGCCGTGGTGACGCGGGTGGCGCCGAGCTTTCTGCGCTTCGGGCATTTCGAGCACTTCGCACACACGGCCGACGACGTGGCCGCGCTGCGCAGGCTGGTCGAGGCGGTGATCGATCGTTTTCATCCCGAATGCCGCGACGCGCCGGTACCGCTGCTGTCTTGGTTGGAGCAGGTGTCGCGACGCACCGCGCGGCTGATGGCGCAATGGCAGGCGGTGGGTTTTTGCCACGGCGTGATGAACACCGACAACCTGTCGATCCTGGGGCTGACCATCGACTACGGGCCGTTCGGCTTTCTCGATGGCTTCGACCCGATGCACATCTGCAACCACAGCGACCACCAGGGTCGCTATGCCTACGCGCGCCAGCCCGGCGTCGCGTGGTGGAACCTGCATGCGCTGGCGCAGGCGCTGGTGCCGGCGCTCGACGGCGACATGCAGCACAACGCCCAGGCGCTGGGTGCCGCGATCGAGCCGTTCAAGACCGAGTTTGGCCAGTCGATGCAACGGCTGCTGCGCGCCAAGCTCGGCCTGGCCACCGAGCACGAAGGCGATTCGGCGCTGATCGACGACTTGCTGCGCTTGATGGCCGCCGAGCGCACCGACTACACCATTGCGATGCGGCGCCTGGCCGATTTTTCCACCGACCTCGGCACCACCAATGACGCGATGCGCGACCTCTTCATTGACCGCGCCGCATTCGATACCTGGGCTGCGCGCTATGCGCAGCGTTTGCGCGACGAGCACAGCGTCGACGCCGAACGCGGGCTGCGCATGAAGCGCGTGAATCCGAAATTCGTGCTGCGCAACCACCTGGCCGAGCAGGCGATCCGACGTGCGCAGGAAGGCGATTTTTCAGAGACACAGCGGCTGCTCGGCGTGTTGCAGCGGCCGTACGACGAGCAACCCGAGCACGAGGCCGACGCCGGCTTTGCGCCCGACTGGGCGCAAACGCTGGAGGTGTCGTGCTCGTCATGATGAGCTGATGCCATGAGCCACGACATCGACGACCCGCGCTACCCGTTTCGCAAAAGCGACCCCGAGTGGCGCAAGACGCTCGACCCGACGCAGTACCGCGTGGCACGCCAGGGCGACACCGAGCGCGCCTTCACTGGCAAGTACTGGGACCACTGGGCCGACGGCAGCTACCGCTGCGTCGGCTGCGGGCAAGTGCTGTTCGAGAGCGGCGCCAAGTTCGACGCCGGGTGCGGCTGGCCCAGCTGGAGCCAGGAGATCGAGCCCGGCCGCATCGAGCGGATAGAGGACCACAGCCACGGCATGACGCGCGTCGAAGTGCGCTGTGCGAACTGCGGCAGCCATCTCGGCCATGTGTTCGACGATGGCCCCGAGCCCACCGGCGAACGGTATTGCATCAACTCGGCGTCGATCGACTTCAAGCCCGAAGCCTGAGCATGGTGCGGGCGCTGCCCCGCGCGCCGACGCTACACTCGCGCGGCGCATGAAACTGCTGCTCGACTTCCTGCCGATCATTCTGTTCTTCGGCACCTTCAAGTACGCCGAAGCCAACAAGGCGTGGGCTGCCGCCTTTGCCACGCAACACATCGGCGGCATCGTGGCCGGCGGCGTGGTCGGCCTCGATGAGGCTCCGGTGCTGCTGGCCACCATGGTGGTGATCATCGCCACGCTGGTCCAAGTGGCGTGGCTCAAGGTGCGCAGGCAGAAGGTTGATCTGATGCTGTGGATCAGCCTGGGGCTGGTGGTCGTGCTGGGCGGCCTCACGGTGTGGTTTCACAGCGAGACCTTCATCAAGTGGAAGCCGAGCGCGCTGTATTGGACGATGGGGCTGGCGCTGGCCATCAGCCAGCTGGTGTTCGGCAAGAACCTGCTGCGCGCACTGCTCGGCGCGCAACTGCATCTGCCAAGCGCCGTGTGGCAGCGCCTGAGTTGGGCCTGGATCATCTTTTTCGCCCTCATGGGCGTGCTCAACCTGTGGGTGGCGTACACGTTCTCGACCGCCACATGGGTCAACTTCAAACTGTTCGGCGCGCTCGGTCTGATGCTGGTGTTCACGCTGGCGCAGGGCTTGTACCTGAGTCGGCACCTGGAGCATGAGCCGCCGGCCGAGCCGCGCCGCTGAGGCGCGCGTTTTCGTGCACCTGGTCGGTAGTCCATGACCGTTTCCGCCAACGACATTGAGCGGGCGCTGCGTGCCACGCTGGCACCCATCGCCTTGTCGATCACCGACGACTCGCATCTGCACGCCGGACACGCCGGCGCCCGCGAGGGACGACACTTTTCGGTACGAATCGCGAGCCCGCGTTTCACGGGCTTGAACCGCGTGGCGCGACATCGCCTCGTGTATGATGCCGTGCACTCGTTGATTCCTCTGGGCATTCACGCGCTGGCGATTCAAGCGCATGCCCCCGACGAGCCCGGTGCCTCCTGGTAAGCCAACACGGGCCTAGCTCCACGTCCAAGTGGCCTCGCCGAGCGGGCCCAAGTGCTCGCCTCCCATCGACTCCACGCCTGTCCGAAAGACATTCATCCATGATCGATTCGATCCGCATCGCGCGACTGGCCTGCATCGCCATCGTCGCGCTCGCTCCGCTGGCCTCGCTGGCCCAGAACGTGACGACCGTCAACGGCAAGGCCGTGCCGAAGTCTCGAGTCGACCTGCTGCTCAACCAGGCCGCCCGCGGTGGCCAGCAGCGCTCGCCCGAGCTGGAGCAGCGCGCGCGCGAAGAGGTCGTGCTGCGTGAGATCTTCGCGCAGGAGGCCGAGAAGAAGGGCATCCCGGCCAGCGCAGACTACCGCGCGCAGATGGAGCTGGTGCGGCAAACGGTGCTGATCCGCGAACTGTTCGAAGACTTCAAGAAGAAGAATCCGGTCACCGAGCCTGAAGCCCGCGCCGAGTACGAGAAGGTCAAGACGCAGTCCGCCGGCACCGAATACCGCGCGCGGCACATCCTGGTCGAGAACGAGGACGACGCCAAGAAGCTGATCGCACAGATCAAGGGCGGCGCCAAGTTCGAGGAGCTTGCCAAGAAGAACTCCAAGGACACCGGTTCCGGCGAAAACGGGGGTGACCTCGACTTTGCCAAGCCAGACGCCTATGTACCCGAATTCAGCAAGGCGTTGACGTCGCTGAAGAAGGGTGAGATGACCGAGACGCCGGTGAAGACGCAGTTCGGCTACCACATCATCTTGCTGGTCGACGTGCGCGAGGCGCAGTTCCCGGCGTTCGACGCCGTCAAACCGCAGATCGAGCAGCGCCTGGCGCAGGTGAAGCTGCAAAAGTACCAGGAAGACCTGCGCAAGGCGGCCAAGACCGACTTCAAGTTCTCGAACACGCAATAGCGGCCGCGCCCGAGCGCCGCCGTCAGACCGCGCTCAGCCTCCCGGCTTCGATGTGCAGTTGGCGGTCGCAGCGTGCGGCGATCGCCGCGTCGTGCGTCACCAGCAACAACGTGGTGCCCGCCTCGCGGTTGAGTTCGAACATCAGGTCCATCACGCGCTCGCCGGTAGCGAAGTCCAGGCTGCCGGTGGGTTCGTCGGCCAGCAGCACCGCCGGCCGCACGACAAAGGCGCGCGCCAGCGCCACCCGCTGCTGCTCGCCGCCCGATAGCGTGCGCGGGTAGTGCGTCAGCCGCTCGCCTAGGCCCACGCGCTGCAGCATCTCGGTGGCTCGCTCGCGCGCGCCGGCAGCGCCGAGCAACTCCAGCGGCAACATCACGTTTTCGAGCGCGCTCAGGTTGGCCAACAGTTGAAAACTCTGAAACACGAAGCCGAGCTGCCGCGCGCGCACCGCGGCGCGTTCGTCTTCGTCGAGCGCGAACAGATCCTGCCCGGCCAGGCGAACCGTGCCCGAGGTCGGCGTATCCAACCCGGCGACGATGCCCAGCAAGGTGCTCTTGCCAGAGCCCGACGCGCCGACGATCGCGGCCGACTCGCGCGGCTGCAGCGCAAAGGCTATGTCATGGAGAATCGTGAGCGTGCCGCTCGAATCGCGGACCTGTTTGTTGACTCGTTCTACGGCAATGATCGGATCGGACATGTTGTTGAAGCGCACGATTCGCCCGCAGACACGGCGCGCCTGGCTCGCGCACTGTAGCGTGGGCGTCGCCGCCCTGGCCGGCGTTATGCCATTGGCGGCGCGCGCGATGGCCAGGCCCACCAAGGTGCTGGTGGTGGGCGACAGCCTGTCGGCCGAATACGGCTTGGCGCGCGGCAGCGGCTGGGTGGCGCTGCTCGAGCAACGCCTGCAACGCGAACGTGTCGGCGCCACCTTGGTCAATGCCAGCATCAGCGGCGACACCACGTCGGGTGGCCGCACGCGACTGCCTTCGCTGCTCGATCAGCACAAGCCCACGCACGTGATCATCGAGCTGGGCAGCAACGATGCGTTGCGCGGCCTGCCGCTGGCGATGACGCGCGACAACCTCTCGGTGATGGTGCGCGCGGTGCGCGACACCGGCGCGCAGGCCTTGCTGGTCGGCAATCGCATGCCGCCGAACTACGGGCGCAGCTACACGCAGGAGTTCGAGTCGATGTTCACGGCGCTGGCGAAGGCCGAAGGTGCCGCGCTGGTGCCGTTCATGCTCGCCGGCGTTGCTGACTCGCCGAATGCGCCCGGCTTGTTCCAGGATGACGGCCTGCACCCGAACGCGCAGGCGCAAGCGATCATCTTCGACAACGTCTGGCCGGTGTTGCGCGGACAGCTGCGTTAGCCTGGTCCGCGACGCGGCGGCGCTATCGCATCTGGGCGCGGCTCGGATGCCCTTCCCACTCAGGCACTCGCACACGGGCCTGTGCAGCCGGCGGTGCACTTGAGGCGCGGTGAGCCTCGAGCTGCCTGGACGCATGCGGCGGCGCCACACGTTCGGCTTGGCGAGGTGCCGGGCTCGCGGCCGCAACCTGCGGCGCGGGCACCGCACGCGCCTCCCTCGGCTGCGGCGTTGGCATGCCCGATGAGCGGCCCGGCGAGCGCGGACCGGCCGGATCGCCCGGCTCGACGTGCCGGGGTGCGGCCGGGGCCGGCGGCTGCGCGGCAGGAGGCGCGCCGGGAGTCTGCGGCGCGGCGGGAACATGTGGCACCTGCGCCGGCGTATTGGGCCGTGCAGGCAACCCGACCCGCGGCTGCGTCGGTGGGGCCACATTGCCCTGCATTGGTGGCCTCGTGCCGGCGGGCGGTGCGATGGTCGCGCGCGGCGATGCCGGGGAGCCCTGAGTCGTGTAGGGCGGCGCCGGCACGGTTCGAGGTCCGCGCTCGCGACGCCCATCGGGCGCGGTGGCCGCCGGCGGCGCGCTCGGCTGCGCCATCACGGCGGGCGACGGCTGTTGCCCCGGTGGCCTCGGGGTGGTGGGTTGCCAGGCCCCGCGTGGCGGTGGCGCGACAGGCGGAGTGCCCGGCGCAGCCACGCCAGGCACCGCGATGGGCCGGGCCAGGCCCGGCGGCGGCACGTGCGTGCGCGAAGGTTGCGTGGCAAAACTGCTCGCCACGGCCGGGTCCACCTGTGCGACCACCGGCGCCATCGGCCGGCGCGGCACCATCGCATTGCCCGGCACGACGCTCACCGCGCCGGCGACGCTCTGGTTGGCATACAGCGCCGGACCCGTGGGTGGGCGTCGTGGCGTGCCCTGCGGAAACAGACTCAACTGCGCGGAGTTCACCGCTCGCCAGTAGCTGCCGCCGCTGGCGTAGTGCGGGTAGTACGGCTCGTGCGGCGCCAGCGGCACCCAGCCGACGTACGGCGCAGGGCCTCTGCCGGGCGCGCCACCACCGACCCAGGCCACCATGGCCGGCGAATACACCGGACGTGCCACACGGGCGCCCGGCGCCCAGCACCAGCGTCCACCGAAGAACAACCAGCGCCCGTAGTGAAACGGCGCGAATCCCCACGGCGCATAGTCGACCCAGCTCCAGCCCCAGGGTTGCACGTACCACCCAGTGACCGTAGCGATACGGCGCCCAGCCAGCCACCACCGTGGTCGGCATCCAGATCGGCCCGTAGTCCGGAGTGCGTTTCCCAGCGGCCGTAGCGATCGAGGTCTTCGCCGCCGGTCATCTCGGGCGACACGTAGTCTGGCGAAGCAAGACGATCGTCCTCGCGGTTGGCGCGCGCGGTCCAATCGGCAAATTCGTCGCGCACCGGTTCGCCCCAGGTGTAGTGGGTGGCGTTCTTCGCGACCCTCACGCCACAACTCGGCGCTGCGGCCGGCCGGAACGCTGAGCGTGCTGTCGTCACTCTCGAATTGCAGGTCGCCACTCCACGCGGTGGCCACGCTCGAGTCTTCGCGACGATCGACCCGGAAGTGGCCGGCACCGCGCGGCGAGAACCGCCCCTCGATGTCGCCACCTCGACCTCGCGGGCTACCTCGGCCGAACGCACGCGCACGGCCAGCGCTGCCGTCGTGCAGGAACAGATCGATGCGCTCGTCGTCGAGCCGGCGGATCTCCAACTCGCTGCCGCCGGCCAGGCGCACGGCGGTCGAACCGATGCGCAGTTCGAGGCGAGCCGGCACCGTCGACCGCGATCCGATCGCCGCTGGTCAGCGGGCGATTGCGCTCCAGGTTGATCCACTCGCTGGCGTCGGTGTCGTAGACCCAGGACTGGCCTTGCGACTCGGTGACCCGTCCGACGCGGCCCGGAGGATCGTCAGCGGCCAGCGCCGGCGTGACGATCGAAGCCAGAGACCACAGCAGCAGCATGGCGAGCCCAGTGGCCAGGCCCATCGAGGCTGTCACTCGCGCGCGCGGTGCGGATCCTGTTGACTGTCGGGTCCATGTGTGCTTCAACGCAGCCGGCCGGGGCCGCGCCGACGCACTGCACCGCGCAAACTGTCAAGAAGCGTGAAGAAGGCGTTTCGCGATCTCGGCTGCACCCGTTTGCCGCATCGTGAGAGGCTCTCGTCGCAAGGCGTCAGTCGTCGCCGACGTCGTCCAGATCGGGGAACAGCACGCTCGTGTAACCCAGCTTCGTGAGGTCGCGCATGCGCGTGGGGTACAGGCGCCCGATCAGATGGTCGCACTCATGCTGCACCACGCGCGCGTGAAAGCCCTCGGCCTCGCGATCGATCGGTCGTCCGTCGGGGTCGAGCCCGCTGTAGCGGATGCGCAGATAGCGCGGCACCACGCCGCGCAAGCCGGGCACCGACAGACAGCCTTCCCACCCGTCTTCCATCTCGTCGCCCAGCGGCGTGATCAGCCGGGTTGAGCAGTACCGTCATCGGCACTGTCGGCGCGTCGGGGTAGCGCTCGTTGTGGTCGACGCCGAAGATCACGAGTTGCAGATCCTCACCGATCTGCGGCGCCGCCAGCCCGACACCGCGGGCCGCGGCCATGGTGTCGAACATGTCGTCGATCAGCGCGCGCAGCGCCGGCGTGCCGAATTCGCGCACCGGCTGCGCGACGCGCAACAGGCGCGGGTCGCCCATCTTCAGAATCTCGCGAACGGCCATGGCTGTCTCGTTGCAGATCGACCGATTGCCGCATCGGTCGTTGCCGCATTATCGACAGCCGCGCGGCTGCATGGTGTGTTCAGGTCTTCGGCAGCAGCGCGCGCAATCCGGATTCGTCGAGCACCGCCACGTCGAGTTCGCGCGCCTTGTCGAGCTTGCTGCCCGCCTCCTCGCCCGCCACCACGTAGTCGGTCTTCTTCGACACCGAGCCGCTGACCTTGCCGCCCGCCGCCTCGATCAGTGCCTTGGCCTCGTCGCGGCTCCAGGTGGGCAACGCGCCGGTCAGCACGAAGGTCTTGCCGGCCAGCGGTTTGGGCGAGGTGTCGGTCTGCGCGCCCTCGTGTTCGTCCCAGTGCACACCCGCGGCACGCAGCTGCTCGACCACCTCGCGGTTGTGGGCCTTGTTCGAAGAAGGTGCGGATGCTCTGCGCTACCGTCGGCCCGACATCGGGTACCTCCAACAACTGCTCTGCGCTGGCATCGAGGATGCGATCGAGCGTTCCGAAGTGCTTGGCGAGGTCGCGCGCGGTCGATTCGCCGACGTGGCGAATGCCCAACCGTAGAGAAAGCGCTGCAGCGTCGTGCGCTTTTGCTCTTCTCCAGCGCATCCACCAGGTTGCCCGCGCTCTTGTCGCCCATGCGCTCCAGCGCCGCCAGCTTGGCCACGCCGAGCTTGTAGAGATCGGGCAGCGTGCGGATCACGCCGCCATCGACGAGCTGATCGACCAGCTTGTCGCCGAGGCCCTCGATGTCGATCGCGCACGGCCGTTGCGCAAAGTGCAGGATCGCCTGCTTGCGCTGCGCGCGGCAGAACAAGCCGCCGCTGCAGCGCCAGTCGGCCTCGCCCTTCTCGCGCACGATCGCGCTGCCGCACACCGGGCAGCGGCCTTCAGCATCTTGCTCAGGTCGAACGGCTCGCCGGCGTCGGCCGGCCGCCGGTCGGCGACTACGCTCACCACCTCGGGGATCACGTCGCCGGCGCGGCGCACGATCACCATGTCGCCGATGCGCACGTCCTTGCGCCGCGTCTCGTCTTCGTTGTGCAACGTGGCGTTGCTGACCGTCGTGCCGCCGACGAACACCGGCTCCAGCTTGGCCACCGGCGTCAGCTTGCCGGTGCGCCCGACCTGGATCTCGATGCCCAGCACCCGCGTCATCTGCTCCTGCGCCGGGAATTTGTGCGCCACCGCCCAGCGCGGCTCGCGAGTCTTGAAGCCCAGGCGCTGCTGCAACACGCGGTCGTTGACCTTGTAGACCACGCCGTCGATGTCGAACGGCAAGGCGTCGCGCTTGGCGGCGATCGCGCGCGTGGAACTCCACCAGTCCTTCAGCGCCATGGACCACAGGTGCTCGGCCGCTGACCGGCTGGCCCCATCGCCTTCAAAGCCTCGAGCAGCGCGCCGTGCGTCGGCGGCACATTCCAGCCCTTCACATCGCCCAGGCCGTAGGCGAAGAAGCTCAGTGGCCGCTTGGCGGTCGATCGACGAGTCGAGCTGGCGCACCGCGCCGGCAGCGGCGTTGCGCGGGTTGACGAACGTCTTCTCGTTCTTGGCGCCGGCCGCAATCAGCGCGCGCTGGCGCTCGTTGAGCTTCTCGAAGTCGTCGCGCCGGATATAGACCTCGCCGCGCACCTCGAGCACCGGCGCGCTCGACGCCGTACAGGCGCAGCGGGATCTGCCCGATCGTGCGCACGTTGTGCGTCACGTCCTCGCCGGTCTCGCCGTCGCCGCGGGTGGCCGCCTGCACCAGCACGCCGTGCTCGTAGCGCAGGTTGATCGCCAGGCCGTCGAACTTGAGCTCCGCGGCGTAGGTCACCGGCGGCGCATCGGCGGCCAGCTTCGAGCGCGGAGCGCACGCGCGCATCGAACTTCTGCGCACCGGCGGCCGTGGTGTCGGTCTCGGTCTCGATCGACAACATCGGCACCGCGTGCGTCACCGGCGCCAGGCCCTCGAGCACCGCGCCGATCACGCGCTGCGTCGGCGAGTCGGCGGTGCGCAGCTCCGGATGATCGGCCTCGATGGCCTGCAGCTCCTGGAACAACCGGTCGTATTCGGCGTCGGGGATCTCCGGCGCGTCGAGCACGTAGTAGCGGTGCGCGTGATGGTGCAGCAGCGTGCGCAACTCGGCCGCACGAGCGCGCGGCGTGGCTTTCGAAGCGGGGGGCATTCATCGATTCTCAGGCATGACCCGCCACCCGAGCGCCGGGCGCATCGGCGAGCCGGCGTCTGCGCGAACACCACAAGCGCGCACGAATGGCCCACATCACGTACAACCGTGCGCTGTCAGCATTTGGCCTGCCGATCCGACTGACAACGCAACCACCTGGGGAGTTGGACGCATGGCCTACGACTTCGACCTCATCGTGCTGGGCGCCGGCTCCGGCGGCGTGGCGGCGTCGCGGCGCGCCGCGTCGCACGGCGCCAAGGTGGCGATCGTCGAGGCGGGACGGGTCGGCGGCACCTGCGTGCTGCGCGGCTGCGTGCCGAAGAAGTTGCTGATGTACGCCGCCCAGTACGGCGACGCGATGGCCGAAGCCGCCGGGCTATGGCTGGCAGGTGCCGCACGACGCGTCGACGTTCAGATGGCAACCTGGCAGGCCGCCAAGACCGCCGAGACCGCGCGCCTCGAGGGGGTGTATCGCGAGATGCTGGCCCAAGGCGGCGTCGAGCTGGTGGCGGGCCATGCGCGCTTCGTCGATGCGCAGACGATCGCGGTGAACGGGCAGCGTCTCAGTGCACGGCACGTCATCATCGCCACCGGCGCATCTCCGGTGCGCGACAGCATTGCCGGCATCGCCACGTGCCCGACCTCGGACGACCTGCTCGATCTGACCTCGCTGCCCGAGCGGGCCGCGATCGTCGGCGGCGGCTACATCGCGGTGGAGTTTGCATCGATGCTGGCGCGCCTGGGCGTGCGCGTCACGCTGCTTTACCGCGACCGGCTGCCGCTGCGCGGCTTCGACGAAGACCTGCGCACGCGCCTGGCCGCGGCACTCGCACAAGCCGGCATCGAACTCAAGCCCGGCCAGGCGCCCACGCGCGTCGACCGCCGCGATGGCGGTTGGCGGCTGGCGCTGCCGTCGGGCGACACGATCGACGTGCCGTGGCTGCTCAATGCCACCGGACGCCGCCCCAACACGGCGTCGCTGGCATTGGATGCCGCCGGCATCGGCATCGACTGCGAAGCAGGCCGTCAAGGTCGACGTCGACCTGCCGCACGGCACTGCCGCATGTCTATGCGATCGGCGACGTGACCAACCGCAAGAACCTGACGCCGGTGGCGATCGCCGAGGGCCGCGCGGTCGCCGATCGCTTGTTCGGCCAGGCGGTGGCACTGCCCGACCTGGATCGCGTGGCCACCGGCGTGTTCACGCTGCCGCCGATCGGCACCATCGGCTCTGAGCGAACACGACCTCGCCGCCGCGCGGCGTCAAGCTGCGCGTCTACGAGGCCGACTTCAAGCCGATGCGTCACGCCTTCACCGGCCGCCACGAGCGCTGCTACATGAAGCTGCTGGTCGACGACGCCAGCGACCGCGTGCTGGCCGTGCACATGCTCGGCGCCGACGCGCCGGAGATCGTGCAGAGCCTTGCGGTGGCGATGACCGCCGGCGCGACCAAGGCGCACTTCGATTCGACGGTGGCGGTGCACCCGACGCGGCCGAGGAGTTCGTGCTGCTGCGCACGCCGAAGCGGCGCGTCAACTGAAGGGCAAGTACCCCGCCGTGCGTCGTTCGACGCACCGTCGACGCGCTGACGTTCAACTGAACAGCCGTCGCGCGGAGGCCGACCCGGCGGCCAGGTCGCGCGCTTCGAGCGCGCGGTACATCTGCGCGAGCTCCTGCCCGATGGCGCTGAAGGCATGCAGCGTGACCGCATGCCCCTGGTCGTCGACCAGCGTGGCGCCCATGTCGTCGGCCAGCTTGCGAGCGGCCTGCTGCCACGCCGCAAACGGCTCCGCCGCTTCGGGCGTCTGCGGCACATCCAGCGACAGCGTGACCGAGCGCACCGCGGCCAGCTCGGGCTCGTCGGACAACGCCGCGCGCGCATCGAAGGTGAGCATCAGCAACGCCGGTGCGTGGTCTTCGCCCGACGGCAGCACCAGGCGACCCGACACCGCGCCCGGCACGAAGCCGTGCCGCCCCGCCACCTGCTGCAGGTAGCCCGGCGACCAGGCCACGGCGTTGGCGCGCAACGTCACCGTCAACTGCGCGTCGTGCTGCGCCGGCGAACGCGTCGAGCTCCTTGGCGCGCGCTGCCACCTCGAGCATGTCGGGCAGCTCGATCATCGCGCCGGTGTTCTCGGCGAATGCCTGCATCGTCTGCGCGAACTCCGAGTACTCGATCTCGTTGAGCGCGCCGCTGCGATTGGCCAATTGCACGCCGGCCTGCAGCTCGCTGTAGCGCCGACCCGGGCCACCGGCTCCCACTCGCCGGTCTCGCGCGTTCAGCCCCTCGAGCAGAAACGGCTTGCTGCCCGCGCGCCGCGTCGATCGGTGCATGGGCCAGCACGAACTCGCCGCTGACCGGCGACTCCACGCGCAGCGGCACGATGGCATCGATCAGGGCGTCGATGCGCGGGCCTTGCCGCGGGGCCGGTGCATGCGACGCCGGTCGGCAACACCGGTGGCTCACGCGCCGCATCAGCGACGAGCGGCGCAGCGAGCGTCGGCTCGGTGCGCTCGCACCGGTTGCAGGATCTGCGCCTGTCGCGGGCTCGCCCGCCGGCGTTCCACGCGCCGTGCGCCACCACCGCCGCCAGCACCAGTCCGGCGACGATGGCCAGCGCCGCGGTGAGTGTCACTTCAGTGGCCCGTTGCGCGCTGCGTCAGCGCCGACGCAGGAACCCACTCGAGCCGAGCAGACATCGCGGATCCGGCTTTGCCGGTCCGCTGATGTCACCCCCTTGTAGAAGCGGGCGCCGAAGGCGCTTCGGGGGGATTCATTTCACGCCGCCTCGGCCAGGCTGACCGCAGCGTCCATGTCGACCGCCACGACGCGCGACACGCCCTGCTCCTGCATCGTCACGCCGATCAGCTGCTCGGCCATCTCCATCGCGATCTTGTTGTGCGAGATGTAGAGGAACTGCGTCTGCCGGCTCATCTCGCTGACCAATGCGCAGTAGCGCTCGGTGTTGGCGTCGTCCAGCGGCGCGTCGACTTCGTCGAGCAGGCAGAACGGCGCCGGGTTCAGCTGGAAGATGGCGAACACCAGCGCGATCGCGGTCAGCGCCTTCTCGCCGCCCGACAGCAGGTGGATCGTCGAGTTGCGCTTGCCCGGCGGCTGCGCCATCACCTGCACGCCGGCGTCGAGGATCTCGTCGCCGGTCATCACCAGCCGCGCGGTGCCGCCGCCGAACAGCGTGGGGAACATGCGGCCGAAGTGCTCGTTGACCTGGTCGAAGGTCTGCTGCAGCAGCTCGCGCGTCTCGAGGTCGATCTTGCGGATCGCGTCTTCGAGCGTGCCGATCGCCTCTTGCAGGTCGGCGTTCTGCGCGTCGAGAAACTGCTTGCGCTCGCGCGACGACGTCAGCTCGTCGAGCGCCGCGAGATTCACCGCGCCCAGCGCAGCCACCTCGCGGCCGAGGCGGTCGATCTCGGATTGCAGGCCGCTCAAGCGCACGCCGCCCTGCGCGATGCTCTGGCCGAGTGCCTCGAGGTCCGACCTGCGCCGCTTGCAGCTGCTCCATGTACTGCGCGCCGCCCAGCTGCGCGGCTTGTTCCTCGAGCTGCAGCTTGGTGATCTTCTCGCGCAGCGGCTCCAGGCTGTGCTCGATGGTCAGACGCTGCTCGTCGTGGGCCTTCAGCTTGGCGCTCAGGTCGTCGTACTCGCTGCGGCGCGCGGCCAGCAGTCTGCTCGCGGTCGAGCTTGAGCGCCAGCGCCGCGTGCAGGCCGGTCTGCGCGGCGCTGTCGTCCAACGCACCAAGCTCGAGCGTCAGCTGCTCGCCCGCACGGCTGGTTGTTGGCCACCTGCTCGGCGGCCGTCTCGAGCGCGCGCTGCAGCTCGGCGCGGCGCGCAGCCAGCGTGCGCGCCTCGAACTGCGCCTCCTGCGCCTGTCGCTCGAGGGTGCGCAGCATCTCGCGCGCATCGGCCAGCTCGCGCTCGGCGGCGAGCGTCGCCTCGTCGAGATCGGCGTGCCGCTGCTGAGCGTCGGCCAACTGCTGATCCAGTTGCTCGAAGGCGGTCTGGCTGCCACCCTGGCGCTCACCGAGCGCCCGCAACTGTCCGTCGATCTCTGCCAACTCGGCGTCGAGCTGCGAGCGCCGCGTGGTGGTGGCTTCGGCGTGCTGCGTCAGGCGCAGCAGTTCCACCTGCGCCTGGTGCGCGCTGCCTTGCGCCTCCGTCGCTTCGCGGCGCAGCGCCACCAGGCGCTGGCCGGCATCGGTGTAGCCGGCCTCCAGCCGCACCAGGGCCGACCTGGCCTCCTCGGCGATCAATGCCTGCGCGCGCACTTGGCGCTCGAGGTTCTCGATTTCCTGCGCGCGGGCCAGCAGGCCGTCGTGCTCGGAATCCGGCGCGTGAAAACCCACCGCGTGCGCGCTGACCGTGTGGCCCTCGCGGGTCATGATCACTTCGCCGTGGGTCAGCTTGTCGCGATCGGCAATCGCGTCGTCGAGGCTGGCCGCGGTGTACACGCCTTCGAGCCAGTCGCTGAACAGCGCCTGCAGGCCCGCATCACCCAGGCGCAGCAGATCGGCCAGCCGCGGCAGCGTGCGGTGGGTGTCGGGCGTGGCGGCTTGCGGCACCGTGTAGAACGCCAGCCGCGCCGGCGGCGGATCGGCGGCGAAGGCGCGCAGCGTGTCGATGCGGCCCACCTGCAACGCGCTCAACCGTTCGCGCAGCGCCGATTCCAGCGCGGTTTCCCAGCCAGGTTCGATGTGCACCTGGGTCCACAGCCCCTGCAGGCGATCGAGCCCGTGCTTGGCCAGCCAGGGCTTGAGCTTGCCTTCGGTCTGGATTTTTTCCTGCAGCGCGCGCAGTGCCGCCATGCGGGCCGCGAGGTCCGCCTGCTTGGCGCTCTGAAGATTGACCTCGTCGTGCTGCGCGCGACGGCGTTCGTCGAGCGCGGGCATCTGCTCCTGCAACTCGTGCAGCCGCGCCTCGGCGTCGCGATGGCGCTGCTCGAGCTGCGGCGCCTGGCGCTGAAAGTCGGCCAAGCGCTGCGGATCGGGCGCCTTCAGGCCCTCGAACTCGGCGCTCAAGCGCTCGCGCCGCGTTCGCAGCGCGCTCGCCTGCTCCTGCAGGTTGCGCGAGTCGGCAGCCAGCAGCTGGATGCGCTGCTGCACCGCGCTCACCGCTTCGCGCTGCGCATCGGCGTCGGCGGCCGCACTGCGCACCGTGTCTTCGAACGCCGGCAGCGTGGCGGCGTGCGCCTCGGCGTTCGCCGCTTGTTCCACTGCCGCGCGCTCGCCCTGCGCGATCTGCTCGGCCAGACGCACCAACTCGGCCTCGTCGGCCACACGGCGCTGATCCCACTGGATGTTCTGCGCATTCAATTCGCCGATGCGCTGCTGCACCCGTTGCCGGGCCTCGACCACGTAGCGGATGCGCTCTTCGAGCCGGCTCACCTCGAGCGCGGCATCGGCCAACTCGCCCTGCGCGGCGTGCAGTGTGTCGCCAGCGGCGTAGTGGCCCTGGCGCACCGTTTCGAGCTCGGCTTCGACCTGACGCAGCTCGGCCACGCGAGCCTGCAGCGCGTTGTGCGCCTCTTCCACCGCGCGCTTGACGCGCTCTTCTTCCTTGGCGGCGTCGCGATGCTTGAGCCACCACAGCTGATGCTGCTTCAGCGTCTGGTCGTCCACCAGCTTGCGGTACAGCGTGGCCACTTCGGCCTGTGACTCGAGCTTCTCCAGATTGGCAGTGAGCTCGCGCAGGATGTCTTCGACCCGTGTGAGGTTCTCGCGCGTGTCCTTCAACCGGCTTTCGGTCTCGCGGCGGCGCTCTTTGTACTTGGACACGCCCGCGGCCTCCTCGAGAAACAGGCGCAGCTCTTCGGGCTTGCTCTCGATGATGCGGCTGATCGTGCCCTGCCCGATGATCGCGTAGGCGCGTGGCCCCAGGCCCGTGCCGAGGAAGACGTCTTGCACGTCGCGCCGTGCGCACCGGCTGGTTGTTGATGTAGTAGCTCGACGTGCCGTCGCGGGTCAGCACGCGCTTGACCGCGATCTCGGCAAAGCTGTTCCACTGGCCGCCGGCGCGCGCGTCTTCGTTGCTGAACACCAGCTCGACGCTGGCGCGGCCCGCCGGCTTGCGCTGGCCCGAGCCGTTGAAGATCACGTCTTGCATCGACTCGCCGCGCAGCTCGCTGGCCTTGCTCTCGCCGAGCACCCAGCGCACGGCGTCGATCACGTTGGACTTGCCGCAGCCGTTGGGGCCCACCACGCCGACACGCTGCCCGGGCAATTGAAACGTGGTGGGTTCGGCGAACGACTTGAAGCCCGAGAGCTTGATCTGGTTCAGGCGCATGAAAGCAAAAGTGTCGGGCCCGGATGTGCAAACGGCAGCATGATGTGCCGCCGTTGTCGAGGTGTTCGTGTGGTCTGTGGCCTCGCGCACCCACGGTGCCGAAAGCGCGCGGATGATACCATCGCGCCCCGTCGAAACCGCCCCGCGCCATGGCCCGTTCCAGCGGCCCCGCGCGTGCTCCGCGCGAGCGCGCCAAACCGGCCACGCCCCCCACTGTCCCGAGCAAGGACCTGCAGGTGTTCGCCAACCCGGCGCCCGAGCGCGACTACGTGATCCGCTTCGACGTGCCCGAGTTCACCTGCCTGTGCCCGCTCACCGGACAGCCGGATTTCGCGCACTTCACGATCGAGATCGTGCCCGACCGGTTGTGCGTGGAACTGAAGAGCCTGAAGATGTATTTCTGGAGCTTCCGCGACGAGGGCGCGTTCCACGAGAAGGTGACCAACACCATCGTCGACGACCTGGTGCACGCGATCGCGCCACGCTTCGTGCGTCTGCATGCCGACTGGTATGTGCGCGGCGGCATCCGCACCTACGTGACCGCCGAGCACCGCAAGAAGGGCTGGACGCCGGCGGCAGCGATCGAACTGCCCGCGGCGCCAGCGCCGTGATGGGCTGGGCCCGCCCGAGGCAAGAGGCACGGGCTGCGATGACGCGCCGGAGCTCGCTGCGCGGCCACCCGAAGCGGGGCTCGCTGGCACGTGACAGGAAGGCGCGCAGCGCCAACGGTGCGGCATTGACCATCGTGGTACCGGTGTTGAACGAGTCGATGCAGATCGTCGCCTGCCTGCGCGAACTGGCCACGCTGCGCGCGCGGGGCGCGCAGGTGATCGTCGCCGACGGCGGCAGCACCGACGCCACCGCCGAGTGGGCGCGGCCGCTGGCCGATCAGGTGCTGCAATGCCCGCGCGGCCGCGCACGACAGATGAATTTCGGTGCCGCGCAGGCGCGCGGCCAGACGCTGCTGTTCCTGCATGCCGACACGCGCCTGCCCGCTGGCGCGCTGGCGGCCATCGACACCGCATTGGCCAACCCGCGTGCGCATTGGGGCCGCTTCGACGTGCGCATCGAAGGCCGGCCGCGCCTGCTCAAGCTGGTGGCGTGGATGATGAACCTGCGGTCTCGCCTGAGCGGCATCGCCACCGGTGACCAGGCGATCTTCGTGCGCCGTGACAGCTTTCTGCGCGCCGGCGGCTTTCCCGACCAGCCGCTGATGGAAGACATCGAGCTCAGCAAACGGTTGCGCAGGTTGGCGCGCCCGGTGTGCCTGCGCCAGCGCGTCGCCACGTCGGGCCGCCGCTGGGAGCGCGACGGCGTCTGGCGCACGATCGCGCTGATGTGGCGGCTGCGCTGGTTGTACTGGACCGGCACGCCGCCCGAGCGGTTGGTCGAACTCTACAAATGAAGACGTCCTGCGCCGTGATCGTGTTCGCCAAGGCGCCGCAGCCGGGCTATGCCAAGACACGCTTGATTGCGGCGCTCGGTGCCGAAGGCGCCGCGTCGCTGGCCGAGCGGCTGATGCACGCGGCGATCGATCGCGCAGTCGAGGCCGATGTCGGCCCGGTCGAGTTGTGCGTGACGCCCGATCGCGCGCATCCGTCCTTCGGCGCCGCGGTGCGGCAGCGGGCGATCGACATCACCGAACAGGGCGGTGGCGATCTCGGTGAGCGCATGGCGCACGCCTTCGAACGCGTACTGGGCGCGCACGAGCGCGCGCTGTTGATCGGTACCGACGCCCCGTTGCTCGATGCCCCGTACCTGCGCGCCGCGGCCGCGGCGTTGAACGACGCAGACGCCGTGTTCGGCCCCGCGGCCGACGGTGGCTACACGCTGGTGGGGCTAAAGCGCCCCGCGCCCGGGCTGTTCGCCGGCATGCGCTGGAGCCATGACCAGGTGATGGCCCACACGCGCCAGCGCCTGGCCGCGTTGAATCTGCGTCACGTCGAACTGCCGATGCTGCACGACGTGGATGAACCCGCCGACCTTCGTCACCTGCCTGCGCATTGGCAATAATCGCGCTGCGCGTCGAATCCACATCGATCGAGGCATCCACGCATGCTCGCCATCATCGGAGGAACCGGCCTGTACGACCTGGCCGGGATGCAGATTCAGCAGGAGCTGAGCCCCGACACGCCGTTCGGGCGCGCGTCGGGGCCTGTGCTGCAGGGTCGGCTGCACGGCCACGAATTGCTGTTCCTGGCCCGCCACGGCGCCGGCCACAGGCTGCTGCCGCACGAAGTGAACTATCGCGCCAACGTGTTCGCGCTCAAGCGCGCCGGCGCGACGCAGATCCTCGGTTTCTCGGCGGTGGGCAGCCTGGCTGAAGCGGTGGCGCCGGGCGACCTGGCGATGCCGTCGCAGTATTTCGACTGGACGCGCGGGCGCCGCGAGCAATCGTTCTTCGGGCACGGCGTGGCCGCCCACGTGTCCACGGCGATGCCGGTGAGCGACCACCTGGTCCGTTGGGTGGCGACGCAGGCCAAGGTGCTCGGCCTCACGCTGCACACCAACCTCACTTACGCCTGCGTCGAAGGCCCGCGCCTGGGCACGCGCGCCGAGAGCCACTTCATGCGCGGTGCAGGTTGCCACCTGGTGGGCATGACCAACGTGCCCGAGGCCTTTCTCGCTTGCGAGGCGCAGATCTGCTATGCGACGGTGGGCCTGGTCACCGACTACGACTGCTGGATGGACGATCCCTCCAAACACGTGAGCGTCAGCGCGATCTTCGAGCTCTACGGCCAGAGCCTCGCCAAGGCGCGCCGTTTGCTGGAAACGCTGCTGGCGCAGCCGCTGCCGCCCGAGGAGCCGGCAATTCGCCAGGCGCTGCAAGGTGCGGTGATGACCCCGGACGGCGCGCTCGACCCCGCGCAACTCGATTGGCTCTCGGTGCTGCGGCGCTAAGTTGGGTCTTGCTCATTCGATTCCTGCGGATCCGACCCCACGGCCTGGCCCGCATGCCAGGCCGGCTCGTGAGGCAACCGAGAGTCTGAAGGGACTCGGTCTCCACAACACTCGCACCTGATAATCGCCGCATGAATCCGCTGCTGGCGCGCTTGCACCCGTACCCTTTCGAGCGCTGGCGCGAGCTGACCGTGGGCGTGCAGCACCGCGGCGACCTGTCGCCGATCAGCCTTGGCATCGGCGAACCGCGGCACGCCACGCCGGCGTTGATCGAGCAAGCCATCACCGGCTCACTGAAGGGCCTGTCTGTTTATCCGCCGACCATCGGCGAGCCTCGCTTGCGCGAGGCCTGCGCCGCGTGGCTCACGCGCCGCTATGGGGTGCGCGTGGATCCGGCGACGCAACTGCTGCCGGTGAACGGCTCGCGCGAAGCACTGTTCGCGCTGGCGCAGGTGGTGCTCGATGCGTCGCGCGACGGCGCCACCGTGGTGTGCCCGAACCCCTTCTATCAAATCTACGAGGGCGCGGCGCTGCTGGCCGGCGCGCGCACCGCGTTCGTCAACAGCGACCCGGCGCGCAACTTCGGCGTCGACTGGTCGCGGATCGATGCCGCCACCTGGTCGCGCACGCAGCTGGTGTTCGTGTGCTCGCCGGGCAACCCCACTGGCGCTGTGATGCCGCTGTCCGAATGGCGCACGTTGTTCGAGCTGTCGGATCGACACGGCTTCGTGATCGCCAGCGACGAGTGCTATTCGGAGATCTACTTTCGCGACGGCGCCGACGGTGGCGCGCCGCTCGGCGGCCTGCAAGCAGCGCACGCGCTGGGCCGCGACGACTATCGCAACCTGGTGATGCTGACCTCGTTGTCCAAGCGCTCCAACGTGCCGGGCATGCGCTCGGGCTTCGTGGCCGGCGACGCGCAGATCATGAAGTCGTTCCTGCTGTACCGCACCTACCACGGCAGCGCGATGAGTCCGGTGGTGCAGGCGGCCAGCGTGGCCGCGTGGAGCGACGAGGAACACGTGAAGGCCAACCGCGCGCTGTACCGCGACAAGTTCGCCCAGGTGACGCCGCTGCTGCAGCAGGCGCTCGACGTGCGGTTACCCGACGCTGGTTTCTACCTCTGGGCTGCCATCCCGGGCGGCGACGACATCGCCTTCGCGCGCGGCCTGCTCGCTCAATACAATGTGACCGTGCTGCCGGGCAGTCTGCTGGCGCGCGAGGCGCACGGCAGCAACCCCGGGCGCGGCCGCATCCGCATGGCGCTGGTGGCCGCAGACGGCCGAGTGCCTCGAAGCCGCGCAACGCATCGTCCACTACACGCAACGGCTGCAAGCCGAACACCCATGAGCGAATCCGCCCAATCGATCATCGACCTGGCCTGGGAGGGCCGCGCCGCGCTGAACCCCACCAACGCCGACCCGCAGATCCGCGAGGCGGTGGAGCAGACCATCGCCGACCTCAACAAGGGACGCATCCGCGTGGCCGAGCGGCGCGGCGTCGGCGATTGGCACGTGAACCAGTGGATCAAGAAGGCCGTGCTGCTGAGCTTCCGGCTCAACGACAACCGCGCCATGCATGCCGGCGACCTCGGTTTCTTCGACAAGGTGGGCACCAAGTTCGCTCACCTCGACGATGCGCACATGCGCGCCACCGGCGTGCGCGTGGTGCCGCCCGCGGTGGCGCGGCGCGGCAGCTTCATCGGCAAGAACGTCGTGCTGATGCCCTCTTACGTGAACATCGGCGCCTACGTCGACGAAGGCACGATGGTCGACACCTGGGCCACCGTGGGCTCGTGCGCGCAGATCGGCAAGAACGTGCATTTGTCCGGCGGCGTGGGCATCGGCGGCGTGCTCGAGCCGCTGCAGGCCAACCCGACCATCATCGAAGACAACTGCTTCGTCGGTGCACGCTCCGAGGTCGTCGAAGGCGTGATCGTCGAAGAGAACTCGGTCATCAGCATGGGCGTGTTCATCAGCCAGAGCACCAAGATCTACGACCGCTTGACGGGACAAATTCACTATGGCCGGGTGCCAGCCGGCTCGGTGGTGGTGAGCGGCTCCTTGCCTGCCGTCGACGGCAGCCACAGCCTCTACTGCGCGGTGATCGTGAAGCGCGTCACTGCCTCAACCCGCGCCAAGACCAGCATCAACGAATTGTTGCGAGACTGAGCGGGCACACTACGGGGTGATGCAAAACAGGAGCCGGGCATGAGCGGCAACATGGAGAAGGTGCTGGGCATGATGGCGGACAAGAAGGCGTCAGACGTCTTCCTGTCGGCCAACATGCCGATCCTGATCAAGATCAACGGCCAGATGCTGCAGCTGTCCGATCAGTCGCTCACGCCGGGCCAACCCCGCCAGTTGCTGACCGAGCTGCTGAGCCCGCAGCAGATCGAAGAGCTCGACGACACCGGCGAGCTCAACATGGGCATCGGCATGCAGGGCTTGGGCACCTTTCGCCTGTCGGCGTTTCGCCAGCGCGGCTCGATCGCTGCGGTGATCCGCCACATCCCGAGCGAGATCCCTTCGCTCGAATCGCTCAACCTGCCGCCGCTGCTGTCGCAGCTGGTGCTCGAAAAGCGCGGCCTCATTCTGATGGTGGGCGCCACCGGCACCGGCAAGAGCACCACGCTGGCAGCGATGCTCGAATGGCGCAACCAGCAGATCGCGGGGCACATCCTGACGATCGAAGATCCGATGGAGTTCGCCTTCACCAACAAGCGTTCGCTGGTCAACCAGCGCGAAGTCGGCCGCGACACCCACACGCTGCAGGTGGCGCTGAAAAACGCACTGCGCCAGGCGCCCGATTGCATCCTGATCGGCGAAATCCGCGATCGCGAGACCATGACTTCGGCGATCTCGTACGCGCTGTCGGGCCACCTGGTGATGGCCACGCTGCATGCCAACAACAGCTACCACGCACTGGGGCGGATCCTGTCGTTCTACACGCCCGAGTCGCGCCCAGCGCTGCTGAGCGACTTGTCGTCGGGCCTGCGCTCGATCGTGTCGCAGCGGCTGGTGCGCGCCACGACCGGCGGCCGCATGCCGTCGGTGGAGATCATGCTCAACACCAAGCTGGTGTCCGAGCTGATCGAAAAAGGCGAGTTCACCGCGATCAAAGAGGCGATGGAAAAGTCGCTGGCCGAGGGCTCGCAGACCTTCGAGGAAGACCTGGCCCGCATGATCGGCGACGGCACCATCACGCGCGACGAAGGGCTGGCGCACGCCGACTCGCCCACCAACCTGATGTGGCGCCTGCAGAACGATCAGACCCCGATCGCTCGCGCACCTGTCAAGAGCGACGACCCCGACACCGCGTTCTTCACCGAGATCGCGCTCGACGTGGTGGCCGACGGCCCCGCCACCACCCGCAGTGCGCCGCTGACCCGGCGCTGATCGCGCCCGAGTCTGCGACGGGCCACCGAAAGGTGGCCCGTCGCGCTTGGGCCAATCGCTGCCGCCGGTGCAACGATAATTCGGCATGCACGACACGCTGCGCCTGCTCGAAGCGCTGATCGCCTGCCCCTCGGTCACGCCCGCCGACGGCGGCTGCCAGACGCTGATCGCCGAGCGCCTGCAGCCATTGGGTTTCGCCTGCGAAGCGATGCCCTTCGGCCCCGACGACGCACGCGTCAGCAACCTGTGGGCGATTCACCGCGGCCAGCGGCCCGGCCCGACCGTGGTGCTGGCCGGCCACACCGATGTCGTGCCCACCGGCCCGCTGGAGCAATGGCGCAGCGACCCCTTCGTGCCGACGCACCGCGACGGCCGGCTGTACGGTCGCGGCGCAGCCGACATGAAGACATCGGTCGCGGCAATGGTGGTGGCCAGCATCGAGTTCGTGCGCGCGCATCCCTCGCACGGCGGCGCCGTGGCGCTGCTGATCACCAGCGACGAGGAAGGCCCCTCGGTCGATGGCACCGTGCGCGTGGTGCAAGCGCTTCAAGCACGCGGCGAGAAGCTGGATTGCTGCATCGTCGGCGAGCCCACCTCGGTGCAGCGCCTCGGCGACATGATCAAGAACGGGCGCCGAGGCTCACTCTCGTGCAAGCTCACGGTCAGCGGCGTGCAGGGCCACGTGGCCTACCCGCAGCTGGCGCGCAACCCGATTCATCAACTGGCCCCCGCGCTGTCCGAGCTCGCCGCCACCGAATGGGACCGCGGCAATGCCCACTTCCCGGCCACCACGTTCCAGGTCTCCAACATTCACGGCGGCACCGGCGCGTTGAATGTCATCCCGGGCGCCGTGGTGGTGGACTTCAACTTTCGCTTCAGCACCGAGTCGACACCTGCATCACTGAAGTCTCGCGTGCACGCGCTGCTCGACCGCCACGGCCTCACGTTCGACGCCGCATGGGTGCAAGGCGGCGAGCCGTTTCTTACCACGCCTGGCTCGCTGAGCGAGGCGTTGAGCGCGGCGATTCGCGCCGAGTGCGGCGTGACGCCGGTGCTGTCGACCACCGGTGGCACGTCGGATGGCCGCTACATTGCCAAGATCTGCCCGCAGGTGGTGGAGTTCGGGCCGGTGAACGAAACCATCCATAAAATCGACGAGAACGTGATCGTGGCCGACGTCGAGCCGCTGAAAAATGTCTACCGGCGTACTCTCGAAACATTGCTGACATGATCGCCGCACGGCCGCTCCGAAGGCGATCGCTCCCCTGGAGCCACGAAGGGGCTCCTGCGGAGCCTTGGGGGACGGCCCGCAGGGCCAAGGGGGCTCAATGACCGTGCTGGAATTGATCGAGCGCTCAAGCGCCCGCCTCGAACAGGCGGGCGTTTCGTTTGGTCAAGGCACGACCAACGCCTTCGACGAAGCGGCGTGGCTGGTGTTGTGGCGGCTGAACCTGCCGCTCGATGCGCTGGACGACGTGGCCGACCGCGCGCTCGACGAGCAGGCCATCGCCAGCGTCGACGCGCTGATCGCGCGCCGCATCGACACGCGCCAGCCGGCGGCCTACCTCACCGGCGAGGCGTGGCTGCAAGGTGTGCCGTTCACCATCGACGAACGAAGCATCGTTCCGCGCTCGCTGATCGCCGAGGTGTTGTGCGACGGCACGCTCGACGCCTGGTTGCAAGGTACGCCCGCGCGCGTGCTCGACCTGTGCACCGGCAACGGCAGCCTGGCGGTGCTGGCGGCGCTGCGCTGGCCGGCCGCATGGGTCGACGCGTCCGACGTGTCGCACGACGCGCTGCAGTTGGCGCGCATCAACGTCGATCGGCACGACCTCGCGGACCGCGTCGTGCTGCATGCGGGCGATGGCTTCGACGCCGTGCACGATCGCTACGATCTGATCATGTGCAACCCGCCCTACGTCAACGCGTCGTCGATGGCCGCGCTGACCCCGGAGTTCCGCGCCGAGCCCGCGCTGGCGCTGGCCGGCGGCGACGACGGCATGGATTTCGTGCGCCGCGTGCTGCGCGATGCCGCGGCGCATCTGCAGCCGCAGGGCCTGCTGGTGCTGGAGATCGGCCATGAGCGGGCGCACTTCGACGCCGCGTTTCCAACGCTCGAAGTCGTGGGCTTGCCCACCAGCGAGGGCGACGACGCGGTGTTGCTGATCACCCGCGACGGGTTCGAGCGAGGATGACCACCCCCACGCTCACTTCGTTCGCTGTGCCACGGCCGGACCTGCATGTCCGGCCGGTTCGGCAGGCGTTCGCCAGCACGCAGGTGCTGGCGAACACCCAGCCTCACCCCCGAGGGGGCGCGCCAGCCCCTTGGGGCAGCCCGGCGGGGCTGGCCTCGAAGTGATCACGCTGCGCGACGTCACGCTGCGCCGCGGCGCGAAGGTGGTGCTCGAGCGCACCACCCTCACCGTGCACGCCGGCGAGAAGGTGGGCCTGGTCGGCCGCAACGGCGCCGGCAAGTCGTCGCTGTTCGCGCTGCTGGCCAACCGGCTGCATGCCGACAAGGGCGACGTGGAAGTGCCGCCGCGTTGGCGCGTCGGCGAGGTGGCTCAATCGATGCCCGAGACCGACGACGCTGCCACCGAGTTCGTGTTGCAGGGAGACGACGTGCTGATGCGCGCACAGGCTCAGCTCATCGAGGCCGAGCACAGCGGCGACGGCCACGCGATCGCCGAAGCACATCTGGCGCTCGAGGAGGCCGGCACCTTCGACGCGCGGGCCCGCGCGCAGGCACTGCTGCTGGGCCTGGGCTTTCGCGTCGAGCAGCTCGATGCGCCGGTCAACAGCTTCTCGGGCGGCTGGCGCATGCGGCTGCAGCTGGCACGCGCGCTGATGGCGCCCACCGACGCGTTGCTGCTCGACGAGCCGACCAACCACCTCGACCTCGACGCGCTGGTGTGGCTGGAGAGCTGGCTCACGCGCTACGCCGGCACGCTGATCGTGATCAGCCACGACCGCGAGTTTCTCGATGCGATCACGCGCGTCACGCTGCACGTGGACGCGTCGCGCGTGGACCGCTACACCGGTAACTACAGCGCGTTCGAAGAAGCGCGTGCCGAGCGCATGTCGCAGGCGCAGGCAGCGTACTCGCGCCAGCAGGAGAAAATCGCGCACCTCACGCGCTTCATCGAGCGCTTCAAGGCCAAGGCCACCAAGGCGCGCCAGGCGCAAAGCCGCGTCAAGGCCCTGGACCGCATGGAGCGGCTGGCGCCGGTGCTCACCGCGAGCGACTTCCAGTTCGAGTTTCGCGAGCCGGCGAGTCTGCCGAACCCGATGCTCAACTTGCGCGATGTGGCGTGTGGCTATGGATCCGATTCGATCATCCTGCGCAAGGTCACGCGCAGCGTGATGGCGGGCCAGCGCATCGGCGTGTTGGGCGCCAACGGCCAGGGCAAGTCGACGCTGGTGAAGACCATCACCGGCGCGCTGCAGCCGCTCGGCGGCAGCATGAGCGTGGGCAAGGGCCTCGTGATCGGCTACTTCGCGCAGCAGGAGATGGACCTGCTCAACGAAGACGATACGCCGCTGCAGATGATGACGCGCTTGTCGCGCATGAACGCACAACAACAAGGTGGCGCCGAGGCTCGCGAACAAGACCTGCGCAATTTCCTCGGCCAGTTTTCGTTTTCGGGCGAGATGGTGCACCAGCGTGTGGGCACCCTCTCGGGTGGCGAGCGAGCGCGGCTGGTGCTGGCCACCATCGTGTACCAGCGCCCCAACCTGCTGCTGCTCGACGAGCCGACCAACCACCTCGATCTCACCACGCGCGAGGCGCTGTCGATGGCGCTCAACGAGTTCGAAGGCAGCGTGATGCTGGTGAGCCACGACCGTGCGCTGCTGCGCGAGGTGTGCGACGAGTTCTGGCTGGTGGTCGACGGCGGCGTGGAAGAGCTCGACGCCGATCTCGACGAATACCAGCGCTGGCTGCTCGAAGTGTCACGCGCACGGGCGCGCGGCGGCGAGCCGCCGGCGCGGCCGGGCAGCGCGCGCCTGCCTGCGCCGAGCGCGGCTGCATCCGCTGCACCGCCCGCCCGCGCCAAGGCGCCGGCGGCTGCCGCGGCCTCGTCATCGACGGCCAGCCGGCGCGACGAACGCAAGCATCAAGCGCAGTCGCGCGCGCAGTTGGCCAACCGCACGCGGCCGCTGCGCATGGAGATCCAGCAGATCGACGGCCGGCTCGAGAAGCTGGGCGCCGAAAAAGGCGAGCTCGAGGCGGCGCTGGCCACAGGATCGCTGACCGGTAGCGACATCGCCGAAACCGGCCGCAGGCTCAACCACATCGCCGCCGAGACTGCAATGCTCGAAGAGCGCTGGCTGGAGCTGCACGCGCAGATCGAGTCGCTCGGCACCGGCGGCTGAGCGAAGTGGCCATGACGCCAATGGCCTTATAGCTTGTGTGCAAACTCGCAGCCGGATCACCGAAGCCACCGCGCGCAGCCTGACAGCGTTGCGCGCATCCCATCCACGAACCGGAGCCTCTCCATCATGGCCATCGAAAAAGCCCTCTACACCGCACACGCCACTTCCACCGGCGGCCGCACCGGCACCACCGAATCGTCTGACGGCAAGATCAAGCTGCAGTTGTCGACGCCCAAGTCGCTTGGCGGCGACGACGGCCCCGGCACCAACCCGGAGCAACTGTTCGCCTCCGGCTACTCGGCCTGTTTCATCGGTGCGATGAAGGCCGTGGCGGCGCGCCAGAAGATCAGCCTGCCCGCCAATGTGAGCATCAAGTCTGACGTCTCGATCGGCCCGATGGCCGGCAAGCCGGGCGCGTTTGGCATCGCGGTGGCCATGGCGGTCACCGTGCCGGGCATGGACAAGGCCGCCACCGAGGCACTGGTGAAGGCGGCGCACGAGGTGTGCCCGTACTCGAATGCGACGCGGGGGAATATCGTTGTGGCTTTGACCGTCGCCTGAGAGCCAATCACTGGATATTGACAGCCCAGGTAGACGGGCGTCATCACAGCTTGCGCGCCTCGGCCCACAGACGTTCTCTTCCGATCCCGAGGTACCACGTTGCAAATTGCGATCGATACTGCTGAAACGGCTCGGCGAGCACTGGCCGTGGATCTTCACTTAGCGAGTAAGCCATACCCTCGACAAACCATTGCGGTTCGCGCCACATTGTGAACAGGCCAAGTTGCTGGGTTTGCAGTCGATGAATCATTTCGTGGCGAATGAAGTATGGCTTCCAGCCACGTGGGCTAACAATGATGGCAAAACGGCCGACGGATTCGGCCGATGCATTTTTGAAACCGAACGACTGAAAACAACGTTCGCTGGCACAGAAGACTACGAGTGGCTTGGACTCTAGTGGAGCAATCGACGACGCCACGAACTGGAGGGCTTCGTCATACAGCTTGGACGCTTCCAAATAACGAGACGGATCGTCCGTGCATACTTCATCGTTGGTACAGGAAACGCCCATGAACGCTTCGAAGACTTTCGCAGGTTTTATGTAGGCCCATGTGACAACGGGCACGCAACAAAGCATTGCGATGACAAGTCGACTCTTCGACAAGTTGGCCATTTGACGTCTGACGCCGAGCTTAAGCCGCGGACCCGCCGAAGGCGGGGACGTCGGCTTGAAGCACTTGTCGGGCGACGGTTCTCAACTCAAGCTCCCATGTAGTGCACCCGTGGTATACCCCAGCAGCATATAGAGACCGCTGCTCCGTGCCGAACACACCAAAGCCATAGGTGTCGCGCGTTCGCGGCCAAGCCCGGCTGATCCCGGGCTGTGTTGTCCGTCGTACAGACGGTGGCGGAGGCTCCTCGTATCATTTCACATGAGTTTCTCCGGACCGGCGGGCCAGCCGCATTTGTCGATCGATCCGGACGCGTTTACCCAGGACTTCGACCGGCGCCCGTTCTATCTGGGGCATGACCTGGGGACGCATCCGCTGCTCGAGCTTCCGGCGATGGCCGCGCTCTCCGGGCGCCTCCCGCCGCACCTCGTCGAATGGAACTCCGGCCACGCCGGCGCCTATGGCAAACCCGACCTGAACACGCCGCCGACGCTGCCGTGCAGCGAAACCATCCTCGCGGTGGGCGAGCGACCTGCGTGGGTGCTGCTGCGGCAGATCGAGCACGACCCGCCGTACCGGGCGCTGGTCGACGAACTCCTCGACGAGATCAGGCCCTTCTCGGAACCGCTGCGCCCGGGCATGTACCAGCGCGAGGCATTCCTGTTCGTCAGTTCGCGCGCCGCGGTGACGCCATTTCATTTCGATCCGGAGCACAATTTCCTGCTGCAGGTGCAGGGCCGCAAGACCGTGCACATGTGGGACGCAGGCAACCGGACGGTGTTGCCGGAGACGGCGCTCGACGCGTTCTACGCCAACGTGCGCAGCAACCGCGACCAGCCTTATCGCGACGAGTTCATGGACAGCGCCTGGGTGCTGCCGTTGGCCGCAGGGCAGGGCGTGCATTTTCCGCTGCACGCGCCGCACTGGGTGCGCACCGAGAGCGAGGTGTCGGTCTCGCTGAGCATCACGTTTCGCACACGGCTGTCCAAGTTCTGCGCCGGCGTGCACACCGCCAACGGCCACGCTCGTCGGCTCGGCCTGCCCCCCCCTGCGCCGGGCGCATCGCCCCTGTGGGACCGCCTGGCCCAGGTCGCTTACGTCGTCGACCGCCGGTTGCGCACGGCGCGTGGTCTGTTCGATAGCGTACGGAAGCGCGAAACCAACGTTTGAGCTCAGCCGCCTGCGAAGGCTGGCGAAGCCAGCCGTAGCAGGTCGGCTGCAGCGAAGGGTTAGGCATCATTGCGCGGTTAGATGCTTGCACACCATTGCTCGCTCTTGCGGCCGCTCAACCAGCGCTATCGCCCAGATCAGCGCAGCGGTTGCTCCCTTAGAGTTGCGCAAGCCACGAAGTATTTGGAGCGCAGTGCGCACGTCGTGGCAGTAGTTGCGTACGTCGGCCTCACGTCGGGCTTTGAGACCACGGCGCGATCTACCGGCTTTTGTCAAGTCATCGTTTAGACGCTCGCTGAGCCAAAGCAGGTAGCTCTCAGGATGAGGTAGATACTCCGCCGCCAGTCTGAAGTCTTTGAGCTCAACGATTGCGTCGATGGCGAGGTCCGCGCACTGCTTGGCCAAAGTGGGGTTCTCGTTCTTCGTTCTGAGAAAGAGATGGTACGTGTCCGTAACCCGGCCCAGCTCGCGATTGAGTGCCACGATATCGCGAAAGACGTGACGGTCACCCTCGCCACTTGCGAACTTCGCTTCGGTTATGCGCTTGGTGGACAACAGCGCTTCCATTGCGGGAGGATACTCATCGGCTAGGTCTCTCCAATAGCCGAGAGCGAATGACAACCTGACGCCGTAGTACGCGCGATCGTGCTCAAGCGCGTGCTCATGAAACCAGACCAGATCGCGAAGCGCCTCTTGGTGGCGGCCATCGAGCGCAGCGGTACGCCCTCTCGTCAAGACTTCACCAGGATCCATGATGCCTAACGTAGGATGGACGGAACGCGTGGAACCAAATTAGGCGGGGTATGCGTCATCGATCTTTCCAGCTTCGATTCGCAAGGTCGAGTTGCTCATTGCCAATCCAAGCATCTGGGTTGCGGCGTCAAGCCCAATTAGACGGAAGTTCCATTCGGCCCATCGCGCGAGGTCAAATAGGCATCCCATTGCGCCATACACCGACTTATGTTGACCGCCTCAATGTCGCGGAGGGGCCTGCCAGCGTCAAGTCCTGCTGGATCCGACAGCGCTGGGCAAGTTGAGCGATCGCCGAAGCCGCATCAGGCTCCGGCGACCCGTCGCGCTCTACACGGGGTCGGGCTCCGCCATCAACCTCAAGACGCGGGCGAATATCGACGTGGCGTTGACCGTGGTCTAGGAAGGCGAAACGCCTTCTGAGGTTTTGGACGCTAGCGCGAGCCCAGCGCATCGGCGTCCAACTCATGCCCGTAGAGCCATGCGCTTTGGCGAAGCGGGTCGCCGGTTGCGAACTCGGCGTCGCGCCGTTGTTGCTCGGGTCCATCGGGCAGGTGGTTGCGCACCTCCCGGCCGCGACTCATCAGTTGCACCTGGCTGGCACGCGGCCGCCGGATCTCTTCGTAGCGCCGCAATGCTTGCGGCACCGAACTCCGGCTTGCGGTGCGCAGGCACGCAGCAAGCGCCACAGCGTCTTCGGTTGCTTGCGCCGCGCCCTGTGCGAAGAACGGCAGCATGGCGTGCGCGGCATCGCCGAGCAGCGTGACTCGGCGCTGGCTCCATTGTTCGAGCGGCTGCCGGTCGTACAGGGCCCAGCGTTTGGTGTCGGTGGCCGAAGTGATCAACTCGTGCACGCGGCCGTCCCAACCCACAAACTCCTGGATCATGTCTGCGATCTGACCCTCGGCCGTCCACGATTCGGTGCGCCAGTCGCCGGCCGGCACGATGGCGACGATGTTGATCAGCCGCCCACCGCAGATCGGGTAGTGAACGAAGTGGCGGCCCGGGCCGAGCCACAGTGTTTGCACCGGGCGCAGAGTCATGCCGGGTGCCTTCTCGGCCGGCACCAGGCACCGGAACGCGCACAGCCCGGAGAAGCGCGCGTCAATCTTCGGGGCCATCGCCTCCCTGATCATCGAGTGGATGCCGTCCGCGCCGATCACCACATCCGACGCCACCGTCGTCTGGCGGCCGGCCCGGCTCACAAACGTGAGCTGCGCTTCGTCTTGCGACTGGCTGACCCCGATGCAACGGTGATCCATGCGCAGCTGCTTCGAGGGCAGCGCCTGCTCAAGCAGAGCCAGCATGTCGGCGCGATGGGCGACGTAGCAGGGTGCGCCGTAGAGGCGCTCGCACAACTCACCCATCGGCTGGACGAACAACACCCGGCCGTCGTGCCAGCGGCGAAACTCCCAGGCGGCCTCGAGCCGGATCGCGAACGCCTGCAGCTTGTCGGCCAAACCGAGTCGGGCCAGCGGCCGCACCATGTTGGGCGGCACGACGATGCCCGCGCCCACCTCGCGCAGCTCCGACGCCTGCTCGTAGACCGTCGCCTCGATGCCGGCATCTCGCAGGAACAGTGCGGCGGCAATGCCGCCGATGCCACCACCCACGATCGAGACTCGCAAGCTCACTCACCGCCTCCAGGCATGCCGACTGCTTTAGCGCGCTTGCACCGGCGGCAGGCGGAATCAGTCCGCTCTGCCTGAACGTTAGGGTTCAGATCGCGTTGTGGCCGCCATCAGCCTCAACATCAACTCCACCCTCGCCTTGGCCGGAGTCAACGCCCCCGCCGAGGGCCAAGCGCGCTTCCCGTTGTCGGCGTCGAGGATCGCGCCATCGCCGCATCGCGTGGCGCGCACCACCACCATGCCCGCCCACGCGGCGTCCTGCAGCGCGCGCTCGATGGCCTCGTGCACCGTGCCGTTGCCGGTGGCGGCGATCACGATGCCTTTGGCGCCTCCGCGTGCCAATGCGTCGACGAGTGCGCCGCTCGAGCCCGCGTGGCTGGTGACGATCTCCACCGCGGGCCAACCCGCGGGATCGCCATCGATCACTGCGCCACCCAAGCCCTCGCCCGACGGCCACGAGCGCAGGCGCCGCAGCCGCCCCTCGTCGAAGCGCGCCAGCGGCCCCACGTCGCCCGAGCTGAAGGCATCGAGCTTGTGCGGATGCGCCTTGCGCACGTCGGCCGCGCCGTGCACGGTGCCGGCCATCACCACCAGCACGCCGTGCGCGCCGGGCTCCTGCGCCACCGCCACTGCATTCACCAGGTTTTCGGGCCCGTCGGCCTGGCGTGAACTCGCTGGGCGCATGGCGCCGGTGAGCACCACCGGCTTCTTGGGCGCCAGCACGCGGTGCAGCAGGTAGGCGGTTTCCTCCATCGTGTCGGTGCCGTGCGTGATCACGACGCCGGCCATCTCCTCGCGCTGCAAATGGTGCTGCACACGCTGGCTCAGGGTCTGCCAGATGGCGTGGGTCATGTCCTTGCTGTCGACCTGCGCCACCTGCTCGGTTTCGAGCGAAGCGCCAGCCAGCTCGGGTACCGCCTGCACCAGCGCCTCGACGCTGAGCTGCGCCGCCTGGTAGGCCAGATCGCTCTTGCCCTCGGGCGCCAGCCCCGCAATCGTCCCACCGGTACCGAGGATCACAACAATGCTTTGCATTTTTGTCTCATCTGGATAAAAATACAGCCACTGGATGCATCAACAGGCACCGCCGTGGAAGAAAGCCCCAAGCTCACCGCCCGACAGCAACAGATCCTTGACCTGGTGCAAAGCACCATCGAGCGCAGTGGCGCGCCCCCCACCCGCGCCGAGATCGCGGCCGAGCTGGGCTTTCGTTCGCCCAACGCGGCCGAAGAACACTTGCAGGCGCTCGCGCGCAAAGGCGTCATCGAGCTGGTCGGCGGCACCTCGCGCGGCATTCGCCTGCGTCCCGAGACTCTACGCGCGCTCAATCAAATACGGGGCAAACAATTCTCCCTGCCGTTGCCGAGCCTCGCCCAGCTAGCACTGCCGTTGGTGGGACGCGTCGCGGCAGGCAGCCCCATCCTGGCGCAGGAGCACATCGACCAGACGTACCTCGTCGAGGCCAGCATGTTCCCGCGCCGCCCTGACTACCTGCTCAAGGTGCGCGGCATGAGCATGCGCGACGCAGGCATCCTCGATGGCGACTTGCTCGCGGTGCAAAAAACGCGCGAGGCCAAAAACGGCCAGATCGTGGTGGCCCGGTTGGGCGACGATGTCACCGTCAAGCGCTTTCGGCGCACGCGCAGCACGATCGAGCTGATCCCCGAAAACCCTGATTTCAAGACCATCGTCGTGCCGTTCGGCGACGTCGATTTCGAGCTCGAGGGCGTGGCTGTGGGCCTGGTCCGCAACACGATGCTGATGTGAGCCCGCTCGATCGCGCCGCCGCCGCCGAACACGCGCCGGCCGACGCGCCGTCGATGAGCCCGGGCATGCACTTCGGCCCGCGCGTCAAGCCGCGCAAGGCCACGCACCCCAGCGAGTGCGAGACCTTCGAGCAGTTGCCCAACGTGGGCCCGGCCATGGCGGCCGACTTGCGCGCCATCGGCGTGGCCCACCCGCGCGAGCTGGGTCATCGCGACCCATTCGTGCTCTACCAGTCGTTGTGCGCACACACCGGCAAGCGGCAAGACCCGTGCGTGCTCGACACCTTCATGGCCATCACCGATTTCATGCGCGGCGCGGCGCCCGCGCCGTGGTGGACCTACACCGCGCAACGCAAGGTCTTGTACGGCAGCGTCTGACTCTTGCGGCGCGGCTTGAGAGAATCGGCGCCATGCTGCAAGTGCTCGGCCGCCCCAACTCGATCAACGTGCGCAAGGTGCTGTGGCTGTGCGCAGAACTCGAACTGACGCATCAGCACGAGCCCTGGGGCACTGCCGAGCTGCCCTTGCGCTCGCCGGAGTTCCTCGCACTCAACCCCAACGCACTGGTGCCGGTGATCCGCGATGGCGGCCTCGTGCTGTGGGAGTCGAACACGATCTGCCGCTACCTGGCGGCGCGCGAGGGCCGCACCGACCTGCTGCCCGCCGAGCCCGCCCCACGCGCCCAGGTGGAAAAATGGATGGACTGGCAGCTCTCCGAGCTCAACACCGCGTGGCGCTATGCCTTCATGGCGCTGGTGCGCAACGGCGCCGACTACACCGATGCCAAGGCCATCGAGGCCAGCGTGGGGAGCTGGAACCGCCACATGACGCTGCTCGACCACCAGCTGCAACGCACCGGCGCCTACGCCGCGGGCAGCGCGTTCACGCTGGCCGACATCGTGCTGGGCCTGTCGACGCACCGCTGGTTCATGACGCCGATGCAGCGCCCTGCGCTGCCCGGCGTCGCGGCCTACTACGAGCGGCTCACCGAGCGGGCGGGCTTCCGTCAGCACGGCCGCAACGGCGTGCCCTAGCCCGCCGCGTCGGCCGCGCGATTCACTGCGCCGGCTCTAGCCGCAAAGTTGCCATCGGCGGCTCGTCGTGCCACAGCGGCACGTAGTCCACCTTCGCCCAGGCCTCTACAAAGGTCGAGTACCACTTCGACCACGGCAGGCCGCTTTGCCCCGTGCTGTGCATGAAGCGCGAGTTCTTCGGGTCGGCCACGTCGTACAGCGCACGCAAGCTGGGGCCGTGCTCGTCGAGGTAGAGCTCGCCGGTGGAAGCATCGGGCTTGAACAGCACGCGCGATACGTTGATCGTGAAGGTGTCGCCGCCCACCGGCGTGCGCAGCTCGAACCAGCGCGCGAGCAGCTTCACGTTCGAGAACGGCCGATGCTCCGAGCGCGCCTGGTGCGCGCGGCCCCACTGCCACTTCGACACGTCGCTGCCTTGGGCCTGCTGCAATTCGTCGAGCGCGGCGCTGAACGCCGCGTCTATCTGCTGCGCGCAGGTTTCGACCGCCGGCGTGGTCTTGTCGTCGCACCACCAGGCGTTGTCGTTTTCGAGCACCGCCTGCAGCGCATCGCGAAACGTGCGCGACGCGATCGCGCGCTCGAACACCGGGCCCATCTCGTCGGCGAATACCTGCTGCACCAGATGGCGTTGCCAGGACCACAGGATCAGCGGTGCCGCGCGATCGGCGGCCATCGTGCCGTCGAAGCCCTCGAGCGCCTGCTTGGCCGCGGCGGCCAGCGGATGGTCCGACTTGGCGCGCTGCAGCCACGGCAGCATCTCGATCGCGGCCAGCGACTTCACGTCGGCCTGGATCGCTGCCAGGTCGTCGATCGAGAGCTTGGGTTTCGCGCCGAGCAGTTGCTCGATGCGTTGCTGCCGGTACGGCAGTGCCCATTCGCTGGTCAGAAAGTGCGGGTAGTCGGCGGCCACCACGCGCTGGTTGGCGGTGGCGATCCAGCCGCGCTCGGGGTCGCGCGACTGCGGCAATGCGTCGGGGCCAAGCCAACCGCCCCAGTCGTAGCGCGCGTCCCAGCCGAGCGCCGGCACCAGGCCCTTCAAATCGTTGTCCGGCTTGCGCAGCGGCACGCGGCCCGGCGCGATGTAGCCAATGTGCCCCGCGCGATCGGCCACCACCATGTTCTGCATCGGCGCCACCCAGCCCTTGGCCGCTTCGATGAACGACGCCACGTCGGTGGCGCGGTTCATCGCCAGCCCCACGCCCACCGCGTCGACGTCGGCGTCGAGCGCGGTCCAGCGCATCGCGATCGCATAGGCGTTGCGGTTCTTGTTGCCGAGCAAATCGTCGGCCAGGCCGGCGTCGGAGATCAGCGGCCCATGGCGCGACTCGCGCACCTTCAACACCACGTCGGGCTTGCCGCGCACCTTGATCGTTTCTTCAATCGTCTTCAGCGGCGCCCAGCCGTCGGGTGTTTGCACCTGGTTGGCGTCGGCCGGATGCAGGCGCTCGATGTACAGGTCTTGCACGTCGGGCCCGGTGTTGGTGAAGCCCCAGGCCAACTGCTCGCTTTGCCCCAACACCACCGATGGCAGTCCGGGCAAGGTGGCACCGGCCACCTTGATACCGGGCGCTTCGAGCCGCGCGAAGTACCACAGCGCCGGCACCGAGAGTTTCAAGTGCGGGTCGTTGGCCAGCAGCGGTGAGCCGGTGGTGCTGTGGCTGCCCGCCACCACCCAGTTGTTGGAGCCCACGCCTTCGATGCCCGAGGGCGGCGCGGCAGCCACCAGGCGATCGAGCGCCTGGTCGAACGACGCCGTGGCCGTGCCCGCGTCGAGCTTGAGCGCTCGGAACAGCGTCGCGTAGTCGGCGGTGGGCAGCGGCTTTTCGCCCGGGTACGGCGGCAGCAACTCGTTGATGCGCTCCACCGGCAACCGCAGCGCCAGCCGCAGGCGCAACAGCTCGGTGCTCCAGTTGGCGCCCAGGTCGTAGGCCATCATGATCGACCACGCCAGGCTGTCCACCGGGTCCCACGGTTGCGGCTGCACGCCGAGGATCAGCATCTCGGGTGGCCTCGCGTGCAGTTGCGTCGCGATCACTGCGTTGATGCCATCGGTGTAGGCCTGCACCGCGGCACGTGATTCCGCCTTCAGGTTGGCCCACTGCGCGGCCGCCGCGCGGCGCACGCCGAGTGCGCGCAGAAACTTGTCGGAATCGAGCGCCGCCTCGCCGAACGCCTCGGCCAGGCGGCCCGCGCCGATGCGGCGATGGATCTCGAGTTGCCAAAGGCGGTCTTGTGCATGCACGAAGCCGAGCGCGAACAGCAGGTCGTGCTCGTTGCCGGCCTTCAGCGTGGGAATGCCGTGCGGGTCGCGCTCGATGCGCACCGGCTGCTGCAGCCCGGCCACCTGGAGCTGGCCGTCCACCGTGGGCATGGCCCGCGTGGTGTAGAGCGCAGCGGCCAATGCGACCAGCAGCAACAACGCCACGACCGCCCACAACGAACCGCGCAACCACTTCATCGCTCGCCCCTCGTCGATGCCCGCGCAAACACGCGCCGTGCGCCCGGCCACCGGCGTGCAGCGTAGCGCATCGCCCAGCGCTTGCGACGCCGGCGTGGAATGCCTCGAGATGGCGGGTCGCCGCCCGCCACTTGCGCGGCGCTCACCAATTGCAACGCTACACGGGTGTTGTTCGTGCGTTCAGCGAGCGCGGGTGGCTGAACAATGAGCACGCCCGCGTCTGATCCATCGAGCACCGATGACTGCCACACCTCGACACTACATGCCTGTTGCGACGACGGCTCCCGTGATCGCCTGGCTGGCCGGCAGCGCCGACGATGACATTTCGGGGCGCATCGCCGCGCGCCGCAACTTCGTGCACGTGAAGCGCTGCTTCATGGCCGTCTTGGAGCACGTGGACGGCCGCCACAGCCAATGGATCAAGCATCAGGTGCGCCACGCCAACGAGGCCATCGACCTGTGGCTGCTGCGTGGCGCCGTGTTCGACGCGCTGTCGTCGCGGGGACCCGAACTGCGCGCCGAACTGCAGCGTGCGCTCGAGAGCGTGATGCCGGGTGGAACCGAAGACCACGATCTGTTGATGGCGTTCTAGGAACGCCGCCCACCGCAGGGGCGACTGGCAGCCCTGGCGAGCTTTGAAGCAACGGCCAGCGCGCCACGCGCTGGCTCGGCCGTCTCAGTCGACTTGCAAAAAGTCAGTCTTGCCGAGTTCCACACCGTTGTGCCGCAGCAGCGCGTACAGCGTGGTGGCGTGGAAGAAGAAGTTCGGCATCGCGAAATGCTTCAGGTAGAACTCGCCCTTGAAGCGCCGCGGCTCGCGGTTGCCCCTTGGGATCACGATCTCGCGCTCTTCGCTGCCGTCGATGTCCTTGGCGTTCACGGTCTCCAGGTAGGCCAGTGTCTTGCTGATGCGCTCGCGCAGTTGGTCAAGCGTGGTCTCGTTGTCCTCGAACACCGGCGCATCCTTGCCGGCCAGCCGTGCCGCGCAGCCCTTGGCAGTGTCCCCGGCAATGCGAATCTGCGCCGCCAGTGGCAGCATGTCGGGGTACAGCCGAAGCGTCAGGTAAACGGTCGGATCGAACTTGCGCGCCTCGGCGTGCGCCTTCGCCTTGTCGAGCCAGCGCAGCATGTTGCCGAGCGTCTTGGTGAAAACGGGCACACTGGCTGTGTACATTGAAATGCTCATGAGCTTGAGTCTCCTTGATTGACCGCACGATGATGATGAAACCGGATGCTAGCGCGAGCGGGTTCGGCATGCTGGAGCGGGCACAATCGCCCCGCTCGCCCATGAACATCATCATCCTCGACGACTACCAAGACGCGGTGCGCAAGCTGCATTGCGCGGCCAAACTCGAGGCGTACAACGCCAAGGTGCACACCAACACCGTCAAGGGCATCGGCCAGTTGTCGGTGCGCCTGCGCGACGCCGACATCCTGGTGACGATCCGCGAGCGCACGCAATTTCCGCGGCAGCTGCTCGAGAAGCTGCCCAAGCTCAAGCTGATCGCCCAGACCGGGCGCGTGGGCCCGCACATCGACGTCGACACCTGCACACGGCTGGGCATCGCGGTGGCCGAGGGCCAGGGTTCGCCAGTGGCGGCGGCCGAACTCACCTGGGCGCTGGTGCTGGCCGCGATGCGCCGGCTGCCGCAGTACATCGCCACGCTCAAGCATGGCGGCTGGCAGCAGTCGGGCCTGAAGTCGGCCTCGATGCCGCCGAACTTTTGCCTCGGCATGGTGCTCAAGGGGCGCACGCTGGGCATCTGGGGCTACGGCAAGATCGGCCAGCTGGTGGCCGGTTATGGGCGCGCCTTCGGCATGCAGGTGATCGTGTGGGGCAGCGAGGCCTCGCGCGCCAGAGCGGTGGCCGATGGCTGCGTCGCCGCCGCAAGCCGCGAGGCGCTGTTCGAGCAAAGCGACGTGCTGTCGCTGCACCTGCGGCTGGTGCCGGCCACACGCGGCATCGTCAATGCGGCCGACCTCGCCCGCATGAGAGCGACATCGCTGTTCGTCAACACCTCGCGCGCCGAGCTCGTCGAAGAAGGCGCATTGGTCGCCGGGCTCAATCGCTGCCACCCCGGCATGGCCGCGGTCGACGTGTTCGAAAGCGAGCCGATCCTGCAAGGCCACCCGTTGCTGCGGCTGGAGAACGCTGTGTGCACGCCGCACATCGGCTACGTGGAGCTCGACAGCTACGAGCTGTACTTCGGCACCGCGTTCGACAACGTGGTCAACTTCATCAAGCAGCAACCCACCAACATCGTCAACCCCGAGGCGCTGAAGGTGATGCGCGGGTGAGTCCGCTGCAGCGCCCCGCGGCGACGCGCCGAAGCACGAGACCCAGGAAACGCCGGTGACCGACGCACACGACGCGCGCACGGTCGCCCGCACGCGCTGGGCCTTGCTGGGCGGCAACTTCGCAATCGCCTGCGGCGTGATGGCGCCGTCGGGCGTGATGAACGACCTGATCGATTCGCTGCAGGTGAGCCCGGCGGTCGCCGGCCAGTTGATCACCATCGGCGCCGTCGTGCTGGCCGTGTGTGCACCGCTGCTCGCAGCCTGGGTAGCAGGCAGCGATCGCCGCCGCCTGTTGACGCTGTGGCTGCTGTGGTACGCGGTAGGCCATGCGCTGGCGGCGCTGTCGCCCAATTTCACCGTGCTGGCCATCGTGCGCACGGTCACGCTGCTCGGCGCCGCGGTGTTCACGCCGCAGGCCGGCGCCGCCATCGCGGTGATGACGCCGCCGCACACGCGCGGCCATGCGATCACCTTTGTCTTTCTCGGCTGGGCGGTGGCGTCGGTGCTGGGCTTGCCGCTGCACGCCTACGTGGCGGAGACCTTCGGCTGGCGGGTGGCACTCGGCGGCGTGGCCGGCATGTCGGCGTTGGCCGCGGCGTGGGTGTGGCACGTGATGCCCGATGGCGTGCGGCCCGCTGCGCTGTCGGGCGCGCAGTGGCGCTCGGTACTCACTGATCCCGTGCTGATGGCGGTGGTGTTGGTCACCGCGCTGGCCGGCGCCGCGCAGTTCACGTTGTTCTCGTACATGGCGCCTTATTTTCGACAGGTATTGGGCGCCACGCCGGCGCAAATCGCGATGCTGTTCCTGGTGTTCGGCGCGGTGGGCCTGGCCAGCAGCGTGGTCGTCACGCGCGTGATCGATCGGCTCGGTGCGCCGCGCATGGTGGCGTTGCTGCTCGCGGGCATGGCACTGAGTTTCGCGCTGTGGCCGTTCGCAGGCAGCGTGGCGATGATGGCGCTGGCCATCGTGCCGTGGTCGTTCGGCTGCTTCGCTGCGCAGTCGTCGCAGCACGCAAGGCTGACTTCGCTCGCACCGATGCTGGCCCCGGCGTCGATGGCGCTCAACTCGGCGGCCATCTACGTCGGCCAGGCCATCGGCGCAGCCACCGGCGGCGCCATGCTCGCGGTGAGCGGCTTCTCGCGCCTGGCCTGGGCCGCGTTGGCGTGGGTGCTGGTGGCCATTGCGCTGAGCCAGTGGGCCGCCGCTCGGCAACCCAAGCGCACGCCGGTCGACGTGCAAGCTGCCGCATGAGCCCCGCTCGGCCGCCTGGCGAGGGCCTGGCCCCGGCGCGGGCCGGGCGGCGCACAGCGCGCAGAGTGCACCCATGAGCGCGACGCCCGATGCGCCTGTGACCGTGGCCACCGAGCCCGCGCTGCGCGCGCCTCGCTCGAAGACCGAGTTGTTCATTGCCTTCACCTGGCTCGCGCTGCAAGGCTTCGGCGGCGTGCTGGCGGTGGCGCAGCATGAATTGGTCGAGCGCTTGCGCTGGTTGAGCAAGGAGCAATTCGTCGAGATGTTGTCGCTGTCGCAGGTGTTGCCCGGGCCCAATGTCATCAACCTGAGTTTGATGTTCGGCGACCGCCATTTCGGCTGGCGCGGCGCGCTGACAGCCGTGGCCGCGATGCTGACCGCGCCGCTGGTGATCGTGCTGGCGCTGGCTGCGCTGTACGTGCAGTTCAGCGCGGTGCCTCAGGTGGCCGGCGCACTACGCGGCATGGGGGCGGTGGCCTCGGGGTTGATACTGGCCACCGGGCTCAAGCTGGCGCCGACGCTGAAGCACAACCCGATGGGGCTGTGGGCTTGCGGGCTGATCGTGGTCCTCAGCGCGCTGGCGATCGGTGGCCTGCGCCTGCCGTTGGTGTGGGTGGTGCTGGTAATCGGCGTGTCGGGTTTTGCTTGGGCGTGGCATCGGCTATCGATGCTGCGTCGCCAGCCATGAGTGCCGAGTGGTTCGGCCTGCACGGCCTGGTCTGGTCCGACGTGCTGCAGCTGGCTGGGCACTTTGCGTTGCTCTCGCTGCTGGCGGTGGGCGGCGCGATCAGCTTGGCCTCCGAGATGCAGCGTTATCTCGTGGTCGAGCACGGCTGGATCGATGCACTTCAATTCAATGCGTCGATTGCCATTGCGCAGGCGGCGCCAGGCCCTAACATTCTATTCGTGGCACTGCTGGGCTGGAGCGTCGCAGGGCCGCTGGGCATGCTGGCGACGATGGCCGGCATCATGGTGCCGTCGAGCATCATCACCTTCATGGTGGGGCGGCTGCGCCATGCGCGGCGCGATGCCTTGGCGGTGCAGGCGTTCAGCGTGGGGCTGGCGCCGCTGACCATCGGCTTGCTGCTGGCCACTGGCTGGGTGCTGGCGCTGCCGCTGGTCGCGCACCCGCTGTCGACGCTGCTGGTGCCGGCGACCATCGTGTTCATGCTGAGGACCAACCGCAGCCCGTTGTGGATGATCGCGGCGGGCGCCGTGGTCGGCGCGTTGGGAGGTGCTTGAGGTGCTGGCCGGTGTGCACGACCTGCCGCTGTTCGTCGCCGCGGGCCTGCTGTTGAACATCACGCCGGGCGCCGATCTCGCACTGATCGGCGCGCGCAGCGCGGCGCAGGGATTTCGCTGCGGCGCCGCGGCGGCGCTCGGTGTCGGCGCCGGCTGCGTTGTGCACGTGGCGGCTGCGGCGCTCGGGCTTTCGGCGTTGGTCGCCAGCTCGGCGGCCGCCTTCGCAGTGTTGCGCTGGGTTGGCGCGGCCTACCTGGTGTGGTTGGGCATCGGGCTGCTGCGCGGCAGCGGTACCCCGGCGTCGACGGCAGCGGCTGGACCCACCGTCACTTGGCGGCGCTCGTTCGCACAGGGTTTTCTCACCAATGCGTTGAATCCGAAGGTCGCACTGTTCTTTCTGGCCTTCCTGCCGCAATTCATCGACGCCGCGGCGCCCGACAAGGCTTTGGCTTTCGTCGCGCTCGGCGCGGTGTTTGCCGTCAACGGCACGCTGGTCAACGTGGCATTCGCGGCGCTGATCGCGCGGTTGCGTGGTGCCCTGGGATCGCAGCCAGTGGTCGGGCACTGGCTCGGACGCGGCGTGGGCGCCCTGTTCATCACACTCGGTGTGCGGCTGGCGTGGTTCGATGGCAGCGGTCGTTGACGCGCGTTTTGTTGCGCTCACGCGAATCGCCCTTGCAGGAACCAGCCACTGTCGTCGCGTGCTGACGCCAACGGCAGCCGCGCACGAAAGATCCACACCAGCGCGCCATCGTCGGCGTGCGCGATGAAGTAGTCGCGCGCGGCCAAGGCGCCGTCCCACCAGCCCGACTCGATGCGCTCGGGGCCGGCCAGCAATTGCAGCGGCGCGCCGTCGAGCCACGGCCGCGAGGCCTGCTCGGGCAACGGCTGCGGCTCGCGCAGCAACCACAGCGGCCGCGTCGGCGCAGCCGCAGACGGCTTAGCGCTTGCATGCAGCGGGCCCGCTTCGGCAGGCTGCCACGCCATGGCGCGCTCGGGGCGATGATCGGCCAGCAGCGTGAGGCGCTGCACGCCGTCGGCACCCAGACGCGCTTGCAACCGCTCGACCAGCCGCGTCAGGCCTTCGCGCTCGCTGCTGCGGGTGGCAAACAGCTCGGCGTTGGGCGGACCCGAGTGCACCAGTGCATCGCAGCGCAGGCTCAACTCCAGCGCGGGTGCCGCCAGCGGCATGCGCGCCAGACGCTCGCCCAGCAGCGACTGCAGATGCGCCGCATCGGCCGAGGGTTCGGCCAGGCCGATCGCCAACTCGCTGTGGCCGGCATCGCCGCGACGTGCCTCGTGATGCATGCGCAGCGCAGAAGCCGGCCACACGCGCGTGACGTGCGCGTGCCCACGCGAGCAAGCGCGCGACCAACACGCGCGCGCCGGCCATCAGTTGCTCGGCGTTGTCGGCACGGGTGAACAGCTCGATGCGCTGCTCGAACTTCAGCGGCGGCACGATCGGCTCGCGCGGATCAGGCGCGTCGCCGCGTGCGCGGTCGAGGTCGGCCAGCAGCGACGGGCCGAAGCGCCGTGCCAGGCCCGCGCGAGGCAGGTGGCGCAGGTCGGACAGCTGCTTCAGGCCCATGCCCTGCAAAGCCTCCCAATGTTCTCGCCCCGGGCCTAACAACCACACCGGTGCATCATCGAGCAGGCGGCGCAGCGCGGCGAAGTCGGTGCTGTGCGCGCCGTGCACGAGATCGTCGCGCCAGCGCGCGAGCAACGTCGCGCCGAGCGCGGTGGGTGCGCTGGCGATCTGGCAGCGGTGACCGAGCGGTTGCAGCGACTGCCGCAGCTGCTGCAGCAGGTGGCTAAAACCGCCGAAGCAGCGCAGGCTGGCCTGCACCTCGAGCAGCACCACCGGCGCCGGCGTGCCGGTGCTGTCGGTGGCCTCGAGGCACACCATCGGCGTGAAGGCCAGCGCGGCATGGCCCGACGGCCTGCAAGCGCCAACGCATCACGCGCTGCGTCGACCTCGCCGAGCACCAAGTCGCTCGCCAGCGCAAGCGCAGTCGCGCGCTTGGCGCCGGGCTGAATGCCCAGCGCCGCAGCACGCGCGTCGACCTGCGTGATGCGATGTGACTTCGATCAGCGCCAGCGGGCGGCCTCGCCACGCAGGATCCACCGTGGTGGCGAACGACTCCAGCGACAACTGCGGCAGGTGCACGGCGATCCACAGCATGAGGCCACGTGCTCCATCTCAGTCGGCACCGGGCCGCTCCCAAGCCGGCTGAGCGCCCCCTCGGGGGTAGCGAACGCAGTGAGCTTGGGGGTCAACTCTCAGTCGACGACGGATGTCGGCGCGGCCTGCCCGGTAGCCACAGCGGCCATCACCGGTACGGACTCACCACGCGCACGCGCACGCAGCCGTTCGCTGAGGATCGGCGGCAATGCCAGCATCAGCGGCTGCGCCAGCGGCGGGCCGCGCCGCTTGAGCACACGCACCGACAGTCGATCGATGCCCGCGCCTTGCAGCAGCAGCCGCAGCGGCGCCGCGCTGGGTTTGACTCGCGCATCGACCTCGCGAAACAGGAAAGCCGGGCCATCGTGCGACTGCGCGGCGAGCTGCAGGCGGCGCAACGCATCGGCCTTCAGGCGCTGCGGCAGCCACGCCAACACGGCACCGACGTGCCCGCTCTTCAAGGCCTGCTCGAGGGCCCACAGCAGGTCGGCACTGGGCAACAGGCGGCGCAGCCCCGCTGCCGCGCGCGCACCTTCGCGACCGTAGACCACCAGCAATTGCCGCGCGTCGACGCCGAATTGCACCAGCGCCGGACCGCACAGCGCCGCCGGTGGATCGAACAACATCACACTGCGGCCGCCTTGTTGAGGCCCGTCATTGGCCCCCGCGATGCGCGCGAGCGCCGGCACCAGCAGACGCAATTCACCGAGCACCGGGGTGCGGCAACAACAGCTCGGTCAGCACCCGATGCGGCCAACCGCCGCCGGGCAACTCGGCATCGAGCGCAGCAAAGCCGCTCGCGGTGACGGCGTTCGATGGCAGGCTGAGTTGGTGGGCGCGCCAGAGCACTGGCGCGAGTGCTGGCGCAACGATCGCCTGCGCAATCGGCGCACCAGTCGACGCTGACGCGGACGATCGCTCAACCAGAACGGGTGACAACTCCACAAGAATACTGTACATTCATACAGTACTCATCGCAACCTCTGATCTGCGCACGAAGGCGCACCCGCCGCCGCTCGTCAAGCGCTGTTCGCGCTGAGGCAGAAAACTTCAGGAGCAAAGCTGCTTAAGCCAACGCCTTTTGCACTGCCATCGCACACAGCGCCACCGCCGTGTTCGACTCGTCGATCACGCGGCCCATCGTGATGAAGCCGTGGATCTGGCGCTCGAAGCACACGTATTGCGTGGCCACGCCCGCTTGCGACAGCTTGTCGGCATATTGCCGGCCTTCGTCGCGCAGCGGGTCGTAGCCCGCGGTGATCACCAACGCCGGCGGCAGCCTCGAGAGATCAGGGTGCAACAGCGGCGAGGTGCGCCAGTCGGACCAGTCGGTCTCGTTTGGCACGTAGTGGCCACGGAAGTACGTGATCGAGTCGCTGGTGAGCATGTAGCCCTGGCCGTTGGTGGTGTGCGACGGCGCGATCGCACGCATGTCGGTGCCGGGATAGATCAGCAACTGCAGCCGCGCCCGCGGGCCGCCGCTGTCGCGCAAGGCGATCGCAGTCACGGTGGCGAGGTTGCCGCCAGCGCTGTCGCCGCCCAGCGCCAGGCGCGAGGCGTCGATGCCCAGCGAGGCGGCTTGCGCGTGCACCCAGCGTGTGGCGGCCAGGCAATCGTCCACCGCCGCCGGAAACCGATGCTCGGGCGCGAGCCGATAGTCCACCGCCACCACCACGCAGCCGGCGCGGTGCGCGAGCTCGCGACACAGCACGTCGTGCGTATCGAGGTCGCCGATCACCCAGCCGCCGCCGTGGTAGTAGACGAGCGCAGGCGCCGGTGACGGTGCGGTGGTCGGCCGATACAGGCGCAGACCGATCGGGCCCTGCGGGCCGCCGGCGCTCAGGTCGCGCACCTCGGCCATCGTGATCGCAGCGGGTTGCACGTAGGCGCGGCGCTCGCGGTACAGGCGTCGCGCCTCCGCCGGGGCCAGCGTGTGCGTGGGTGGCACGCCGCGCTCGGTCATCAGGTCGATCAATGCACGGGCTTGCGGGTCGAGCATCGGCGTCTCCTGCCTCGGAAAGTGGTTGCGGCAGTGTAGGTCAGGCGCCCGATTTTGCAGGTTGGTCCCAAGCCTAGTAATTGCTTTTGGCAAGTACTTGGTTGACAATGCCAAGCATGGCCGACAGCACCCCGATGCCCGATGCCCACGTGGCGGCGCTGCGTGCGTTCAACCGCTTCTACACGCGCCGCATCGGCGTGCTCGACGAGCGCCTGTACGGCACGCCGTTCACGCTGCCGCAGACGCGCGTGCTGTGGGAGCTGGCGCACCACGACGGCATCACCGCGAGCGAGCTGGCGCGATTGCTCGACCTCGACGCCGGCTACCTGAGCCGCTTGCTCGCGACGCTCAAGTCGAAGCGCCTCGTGCGCGCGCAACGCTCGCCGGCCGATGCGCGCCAATCGGTGCTGACGCTCACCGCGGCGGGGCGGCGCGCTTTCGCGCCGATGGACTGCGCATTCGCAGTCCCAGGTCAGCGCCCTGCTCGCTGCCGCTGGACGAGCCGAACCGGCGCCGCCTGCTGCAGGCCACCGGCACCATCGAGTCACTGCTCGGCGGCGCCGCGCAGCGATCGCGCGCCCTACCTGCTGCGTGCGCCGCAGCCGGGCGACATCGGCTGGGTGGTGGCACGCCACGGCGCGATCTACGCGCACGAGTACGGCTGGGATCTCACGTTCGAAGGTCTGGTGGCGTCGATCGCCGGCCGATTCGTCGAGCGATTCGATGCCAAGCGCGAGGCCTGCTGGATCGCCGAGCGCGACGGGCAGAACGTCGGCTGCGTTTTTCTCGTGCAGGCTCGCGACGACAAAACCGACGAGCCCGATCGCGGCGTGGCGCAGTTGCGGCTGCTGCTCGTCGAGCCCTCGGCCCGTGGCCTGGGCATCGGCGCGCGACTGGTGGCCGAATGCGAGCGCTTTGCGCGCGCATGCCGGCTACCGCCGCATCAAGCTGTGGACTCAGTCCACGTTGCTGGCCGCGCGCGCCATCTATGCCAAGGCGGGCTATCGACTGACCGGCAGCGAGCCGCACCGCAGTTTTGGCGCCGAGCTGGTCGGCGAAGTGTGGGAACTCGTGTTGTGAGTTCGCGTGAGTCGCTGGCGGGAGACGCCGCCCCGGTCAGGCGAATTCCTGCCGCACCGATTGCGTGTTCAGGCGTCCGATGATCCACGCCAGCAGCACGCAGGTGAACATGCTCAACGCCACTGCTGCCGCGCGCGCAGCCGCGGCGAAACCCCCAAACACGCCAGCGGCTTCGCGCGGCAACGGAGCGCGGCTCAGCGTGTGATCGATGAGACCCTGCAGCAACTCCTGCTGCAGCCACAGGCCAGCCAGGTTGGCCACGATCGCCAGCATACGATGACGATGAAGGCGCGCCGCGCCCACTCCAGGCGCAACAGCAGGCCGATGGCCGCGGCCAGCGTCGCGATCGACAGCGCCAGCGTGGCACCGGCCACCCACGGCAGATGGGCGGCGAGCAGGCCTGCCAGCCCTTGCAATGGGCGCGCCTCCAGCCGCAGCGCGAAGCCCGGCAACAACGATGCAGTGGCGGCCCCCTGAATCAGGGCCAATGCACTGGCGCCGATGCCGAGCACGATGGAGACCCACGCCGTGATGCTGACGAACAGCGATCGCGAACCGACATTGAACGTCTGCGGCATGGCTGGCTCCCCTCGCGCCGGCACCCACTGCGTGCCGGGTCGATGAGCGGGAACATCCAAAGCGAAGCGCCATCGACCCTGGATGCCATTGTTGAGCGATGACACCCATGCGTCATTCCCCCAGGCAGGGGTCGCCGCGCAGATCGATGGTTGCTCGTGACGGGCCGAGGACCGGGCGGCAACCAGGGGACGCGTGGCCGTGCGTGCATGATGCCGCCCCGACAGGCCAGGCCTGGCCGACGCATCCACAATCGCCTTCGCACTCACCATGCACCATCCAACCCTGCTGATCCGCAACCCTCGTGCCGCCGCCACGCGCTGCAGTGCTCTGTGGCTTGCGATCGCCTGGCTGCCCGCCTTCGCAGCCGAAGTCACGACACACGAATCGACCATCGATGTAGGCATCGGTTACGAGCAGCTCAAGTTACCCGCCGACGAGAAGATGGGATTGATGGGCGCGTCTGTTATGTTTCCGCTCGGTAGCCAATGGTGGGCAGGGCCGGCGGTGTATGGGGGGGCCAGCGGGCAGCGCGGTGGACTGTTCGTCGGTGGCGCCGAGCTGCAACGCCGGTTCGCATTGCCGTGGGAATGGGACCTGCGCGGTGGCGTGTTCGCCGGCGGCGGCGGCGGTGCAGCTGCGCCGGTGGGCGGCGGCCTGATGTTGCGTGCCGCAGCGACTCTGACGCACGACATCGGCCCGCTGCGTGGCGGACTCAGTTGGTCTCATGTGCGCTTTCCCAGTGGCGAAATCAGCAGTTCGCAGCTCGGCCTGGTGTTGAGCTGGGAACGCCCTTTTCGCTACTTCGACCC
>CAVZEK010000044.1:0-246108 GCA_963774185.1 uncultured beta proteobacterium | reverse complement strand
GCCGGATGCAGCGGTGCCTGCCACTTCAGTGGCGGTGGCGGCGACGGAGTCAAGCATGGCGACCTGGACAGCTCTCTGGAATCTCCGGAGAAAGCGCTCGACGTTCATATGGATGCCGATGGCAACAACTTTAGTTGCGCCACCTGCCACCAAACCGATGGACACCAAGTTCCCGGCAGCCGTTATGCACCGACCGCGCAGGACAAGCGCCCTGCGCATCTTCGCGGCAAAGCCGACACGGGCAATCCGGCGACTTGCCAGTCTTGCCATGGCCAGACGCCGCACAAGGCGCCCAGCGCTGCCAAGCTGAATGACCATACGGCCAGGGTGGCATGCCAGGCCTGCCACATTCCGAGGTTTGCTCGTGGCGGCATACCGACCAAGATGTCCTGGGATTCGGTCCACTGCTGGCAAGCTTGGGCCGGACGGCAAGCCGCTGGTTGTCAAGAACGAGGACGGGGACGTGGTCTACAACGGCATCAAGGGTGATTTCGTGATGGCCGAGAAGGTAGTTCAAGCGCGGCGGCCAGGCGGTGGGTGAGGTCGTCCAGCGCATGGGCGAGGATCGCCGCCGCCAGCGGCCGCATCGCCGACATCACCGGCGTGATCGACGGCATCGCGTTCCAGACCAACATCCTGGCGTTGAACGCCGCCGTCGAGGCGGCGCGTGCCGGCGCGCACGGCAAGGGTTTCGCGGTGGTGGCCACCGAGGTGCGTGCGCTGGCGCAGCGCGCCACGCAGGCGGCCCGCGAGATCAAGGATTTGATCGATGCCAGCGCCAGGACAGTGGAATCGGGCGAGCGCCTGGTCAAGGATGCCGGCGCCACGATGAACGACATCGTCGACGGCGTGGCGCGTGCGACCTCGATGGTCGACGAGATCTGCAAGGCCGCCACGTCGCAGAGCCAGGGCCTGGGCGAAGTCAATCAATCGGTGACTCGGCTCGACGAGATGACGCAGCAGAACGCCGCGCTGGTGCAGCAAAGCGCGGCCTCGGCCGACGGCCTGCGCTTGCAGGCACACGAACTGCTCGCGCTGGTCAAGCGGTTCAAGCTGTCCACCGCCGAGCGGCTCAGCCGCCGCAGGCCGTTGGCGCGCGCAAATCACTCGACAAAGCCCTACGAATCCCCGAGAGCGGCGCTGGTGAGGGCGGCGGCGTTTCGAGCCTGCAAAAAGAACGCCGTCATCTGCCAGACGATGAAGATGCCGATCAGGCCGAGCAAGGTGCCGCTGATGGGGCGGGTGAAGAAGGCGCCGAATTGTCCGCGGCTCAACAGCAGCGCCCGGCGAAAATTCTCCTCCAGCATGGGGCCGAGGATGAAGCCCAGCATGAGCGGGGCGGCGTCCAGTTCCAGCCGCATGAACACATAGCCGATGAAGCCGAACACTGCGGTGATGAAGATGTCGTCCAGGTTGTTGTTGACGCTGAACGTGCCGATGCAGCAGAAAAAGAGAATCGATGGGAACAGCACGCTGTAGGGGATCTTGAACACCGACAGCCAGTAGCGCACCAGGGGCACGTTGAGAATCGAGCAGGAAGCAGTTGCCCACCCACATGCTGGCCACCAGACCCCAGAACAAATCGGGGTGGCCTGCGATCATGTTGGGCCCGGGTTGGATGCCCTTGATGATGAACGCGGCCATCATCAGCGCCATGACCGCGTTCTCGGGAATGCCGATGCTCATCAACGGGATGAAACTCGTGCGCGCAGCCGCTTCGTCGGCGGCCGCTTGACCCGCCACGCCCTCGATGGCGCCGGAGCCGATCTCGTGCTTGTACTTGCTGAAGCGCTTGTCGACGGCGTAGGCGGCAAACTGGGCGATCACCGGGCCACCGCCCGGCAGGATGCCCAGGAAAGAGCCGATTGCGCTGCCGCGCAGAGCGCTCGGGATGATGCGTTTGAATTCGGCCCAGGTCGGCATCAGATGGATCTTGCCGGTGAAGGGGGTGCGCTCGTCGCGGTTGTCGAGATTCTTCGTGATCTCGGCAATGCCAAAGCAGCCCAGCGCGATGCTCACCAGGCCAACGCCCTCGGCCAGGAAGGGCAAGTCCATCGTGAAGCGCTGCACGCCGCTGTTGACGTCGGTGCCGATCTGCCCGAGCAGCACGCCGATCAGGCACATGGCCATGCCGTTGAGCACACTGCCGGTGGTGACGAAGCTCACGCACACGAAACCCACCAGCATGAGGGCGCAGTAGTCGGCGGGCCCGAACAGGAACGCCACCTCACCAAGGGTCGGGGCCAGCCAGGAGAGCACCAGGATCGCCACGGTGCCGCCGATGAAGCTGGAGACGCCCGCGGTGAACAGGGCCAGGCCGGTCTTGCCCTTGAGCGTCATCTGATAGCCGTCGATGCACGCCACGATGCTGCTGGCGTGCGGGATCTTCATCGTGATGGCGCTCACGCTGTCGCCGTATTGAGCGCCGTAGTAGATGCCCGCCAACATGATGAGCGCGCCGCCGGTGGGAATGGAATACGTCAGCGGCAACAACAGGCTGATGGTGGCCAGCGGACCGAGCCCGGGCAGCAGGCCCACCAGCGTGCCCACCACGCAGCCGATGGCGCAAAACATGAGGTTCTGCAGCGTCAGCGCGTGCTCGAAGCCAAACGCGAGGTTGTGCAGGACGTCCATCAGACCAGCGGCAGGTTCAGGCCAAGCAGTTTCTCGAACGCGAAGGCCACGGCGATCAGGCCGGCCGAGACCTTGAGGTTGCGCGCCACCGAGTACGACGCTGCCGGCCAAAGAGGCGCAAAACACCATGGCCGCAATGCCCGCGACCATGTTGAGGTGTTCGGAGATCACCGCAAATCCGCACAGGCTCAACAGAATGAGGGCGATGTTCCTCAGATTGAAGCTCAGGGGCACGCGTTCGACGAAACGCGAACGCACCACGCTGACCAGGCCGATCAGGAACAGCAGAGAACTCACCAACAGCGGAAACAGGCCCGGACCCGCGCGACTGAACTGGCCGATCGTGTATCGCAGCGACCCCAGGCCAAAGACCAGGGAAATCGCCATGATGAACAGGCCTCTGACGAGGTTGCGGTCGTTCATGTGCGGTCCGGCGGCGCCTGTCTCATGACGAGGCAGTCTGACGACCGAAACTGAAAAACGCCTGAACGTTACCTCGATCGAGAGCGAAGGGCCGGGCCTCGTTGGTGATAAATCAACGCTTGCACGCTGCGCTCGCCGGCTGCGGCTGCCATGCGGTGGCGCGCGCATCGGTCAGCGTGTCGAGGAAAGAGATCAGGTCGGCGCGCTCGCCATCGCTCAGGTGCAGCGGCTCGAGGATGCGCTCGCCATCGGCGTGCAGCCGCTCGAGGTTGAGTTCCGAGTAGTGGTTCATCACGTCGGCCAGCGTGGCGAGCTGACCGTCGTGCATGTAGGGCGCCGTCAACGCGACGTTGCGCAGGCTCGGCACCTTGAACTCGCCGAAGTTGCGGTGCTGCGCCTGCACGTGGCGGGTCTTGATCGAGGCCGCCGCGTCCGGCGCGTCGCTCCAACGCGACAACAGGTTGTACGCGCTGGCTTGCAGCGCAGCGATGCCGCCGTGGCGCCCTGGATCGACGACGCCGGGCCGGACGAAGAAGGGCAATCCGGTGTCGCCGAACTCGCCGTTGCTGAACAGCGGTCCCAGGTGGCACAGGTGGCAGCGCCCACGGCCGACGAACAAGCGCGCGCCGCGCTGCGCCGGCGGCGGGTAGTGGGCGGCAGCGCCGCGGTCGCCGCGCGCCAGCGCGTCGCGAAAGTCGTCGAACGCGGTGCGGCCCGACTGCAGCGTGCCGACGAAGGCGCCGATCGCCTTGGCCGCATTCACCAGCACCGCTTCGCCGTCGCCGCCTGGCGGCTCGCCGAACGCTTGCGCATAGCGGCAGGCCAGCTCGCCGTCGCCGGCGATCGTGGCGCGCACGTGCGCCGCGCTGGCGGCCATCTCGCGCGCGTCGAGCGATCGGCCGGATCGCCTGCGACCACAGGCTGTCGGCAGCGCCGTCCCAGCCGTACCAGCGCTCGTGCACCGCGTTCCACAGCGACGGCGTGTTGCGATCGAGCCGCTCGCGGCCCAGGCCGCGCGCGCGGCCATCGGCGAAGGCCAGCTCGGGGCGGTGGCAGCTGGCGCACGACAGCGTGCCGTCGATCGACAGGCGTGCGTCGAAGAACAGGCGCTCGCCGAGCGCGATGGCCGCGGGCCGGCCGGCTTGCGCGTTGCCCGCGTCGAGCGCCGCGCGGTGGCGGCCACGGGCCGTGGCGCACGATGCGGGCGACCTCATCGTCGCTGAAGTCGAGCAGCGCTGCGGTGGTCGCAGCGGCGTGCGACAGCGCCGCCCACGACGCGGCGGCTGCCGCCAGCGCCACGCGCAAGGAGCGGGTCACTGCACCTCGAGTTCGCGCGTCAGCCGCAGCGTGCGGCCTTCGAGCGGCAGATCGAAGATCACGCGCCAGCGGCCGGGCATGTGGAACATCAGGCCTTCGGCGCGGTACACGCCCGGGCTCAACGTCGAGACCGTGGCGCGGTAGTTCATGCCATGGCGATGTGCCGGCATGTCGGCGTCGACCTGGATCGAGGCGTCGCGGCGCAGCGGCGTTGCGGCGCAGACGACGAAGTCGATGTCGAAGTGCTGGCCCACCGGCACCGGTGTCGGCCGCGGCACGAAGGCGATGCGCGCGCCATCGGCTGCGGCGATCCATGGCTGCGGGCGTCTTCAGCGCCGCGCCGCAGTCGTCGTCGCCCGCGCGCGCGAGCAGCGGCCGTCATCAGTGCCAACACCACCAGCGCAGCGCGGCTCACGCCTTCTTCTGCCAGGCGCCGCGCAGCAGGGTCTCGGCATTGCGCCACGCGATGCGCTCGGCCAGCGGCGGCGGCAGGTCGGCGAGCCAGCCGCGCGAAAAGTCGGCGTGCGGCACGATGTAGTGCCAGCGCTCCGGCGTGAAGGTGTCGGTGCCGACCATGAAGCGATCGGGAAACTCGACGAACGCTTCGCGCCACGCGGCATCGACCTCGTTGTTCGATGCCTGGTCGGTGCGATAGGCGAGGTCGCACCACAGTTGCGGATGCTTGCGCAGCATCTCGCGCACGGCTGCCGGCCGCTCGAACCCGGAGTGCGCCCACAGGATGCGCGCCTGCGGCCAGGCTCTTGAACAGCCGCTCGATCGCGTCGACGTCGCTGTGCGCGTGCAGCAGCAGGTCGCGCTCGCGCGCCAGCGCGACCATGCGCTGCGGCACCGGCAGGTCGGCGTCGGCGCCGTAGAGGTGGAACTCGCCGATGCCGGCGTAGCGGTACTTGCGCCAGCCGCTGCTCGAGGTAGCGCACGATGCCGCTCGTCGCGCACCCAGCCGCTGACGTCGGCGCGCGTGCGGTAGGGCCGCAACTCCGGCACGATCAGGTCGGGCGCCTCGGCGAGCAGCTTCTGCGTGCCGTCGTCGTCCGACGACGACACGAACACGCCCTTGAGCCCGGCCTGGCGCAGGATCTGCACCGCCTGCTTGGGCGGCACCAGCTCCACCGCGTCGTGGCTGTAGTGCACGTGGGCGTCGAAGATCGGCAGCCGCGCCTGGCGCGCGTGCACTCGACCATGCGGTCAGCGCAAGCGCTGCACCCCCTTGCAGCACTGTGCGACGCTGCACTGCAGCCGGGCCGTTCATGCGACGTTCATACGATCTTGATGCCCAGGTTCGGCAGGCCGTCGATGTGGCAGTCGATCACGTCGCCGCGCACCACCGGGCCGACGTTCTCGGGCGTGCCCGAGTAGATGATGTCGCCGGCCATCAGCTCGAACGCCTGGCTCGAGAGCTTGCTGATCTGCTCGGCGACGTTCCAGATCATCTGCTTGAGATTCGCGTTCTGCTTGGTCTGCGCCGTTGACCTTGAGCCAGATCGCGCCCTTGTCGAAGTGGCCCGTTGCTCGACGCCAGGTGCAGCGGCCCGAGCACCGCCGAGCGGTCGAAGCTCTTGCCGATCTCCCACGGCTTCTTCTCGTCGCCCATCGCGCGCTGCAGGTCGCGGCGCGTCATGTCCAGTCCGATCGTGTAGGCATACACGCAGTCGAGCGCCTGCGACGCCGGGATGCTGCGCCCGCCCTTGCCGCAGCGCGGCGACCAGCTCGACTTCGTAGTGGTAGTTCTTGGTCAGCGTCGGGTAGGGATGATCGGCCACCGTGCCGGGCGCGACGTTCTGGATCGCATCGGTGGGCTTTTGAAAGAAGAACGGCGGCTCGCGCGTCGGGTCCGAGCCCATCTCGCGCGCATGGGCCGCGTAGTTGCGGCCGATGCAGTAGATGCGGCGCACCGGAAACTGCAGGTCGCTGCCGACGATCGGAATGAACGTGTCGGTCACCGCGAACGGCGTCTTCGGCGCTTGCGCCGCGGTGCCGGGCAGCGCGCAACCGGCCAGCGCGCCCAGGCCCAGCGTGGCGGAGGTTTCGATCATCGAACGGCGTTTCATCGCGGGTCTCCTTGTTGGGGGTTGGAGCGGCGCGGCGGCCGCGCGTGGGCTCAGGCGTGATCGTCGCGCGAAGCGCGGCTCGGTGACCATCGAGCCTTGCCCCAAGACGGTCAAAACAATGTCGCGTCTGGCATCAGGAATTGAAAGCGCGCCGGCTCGAGCGCATGGGCCTGCACGCCTTGCGCGCGCAGCGCCTCCGGCAGTTGCGCACCCAGCCACAGCGCCGCGGCCAGCTGCGCTGCACCTGCGGCGCTCTGGATGCCGTAGCCGCCCTGCCCCGCGAGCCAGAACAGCCCCGTGCGCGTGGTGTCCCAGCCGATGACCAGTTCGCCATCTGGCGAGAAGCTGCGCAAGCCGGCCCAGCTGCGCGACGGGCGACGGATCGTCAGCGTGGTGGCGGCCTCGATGGCCGCGATGCCGGTGGCGATGTCGATCTCTTCGGGCATCACGTCGTGCGCCGGCACCGGGTCGGCATTCGCGGGCGAGCCGAGCAACTGGCCGGCATCGGGCTTGAAGTACCAGCGTTCCTCGACGTCGGCCACCGTCGGCCAGGCGCGCACGTCGACGCGCGGCGGCGGCAGGAACGTGAAGGCGCTGCGCCGCTTGGGCTGGATGTACAGCGGCAGCGCGCCGCAGCGCTTGGCCGTCTCGTCGGCCCAGGCGCCGGCGGCGTTGACCAGCGTGCGGCAACGCACCTGGCGGCCGTCGGCCAGCTCGACGCTCCATTGCCCGGCCGTGGCGGTGCCCTTTGCGAGCTCGGCCTCGCACCACAGCGTGCCTCCCTGATGCTTGAAGCCGCGCAGGTAGCCTTGATGCAATGCGTGCACGTCGATGTCCATCGCATCGGCCTCGAACACGCCGCCCAGCAACCCTGATTCGCGCAGCACCGGCACACGGTGCAGGCACTGAGCCGCAGTGAGGCGCTCGAATCCGTGGCCGCTGACCGACAGCTCGCGCGCCAGCGTGTCGAGCGCATGCTGCTGGTTGCCGCGGCCCACGTAGAGCGCACCGCGTGCGCTCAAGATCGGCACATCGGCAAATCCCGGCGGCGGTTGTTGATACCACGCGCGGCTGGCGCGCGTGAGCGCGCGCACCTGCGGCGGGCCGTAGCTCTCCATGAACATCGCGGCGCTGCGGCCGGTGCTGTGCATGCCAGGCTGCGCCTCGCGCTCGAGCAGCAGCACGCGCGCGCGCGGCGCCAGCGTGTACGCGAACGAGGCGCCGGCGATGCCCGCGCCGACGATCGCGGCGTCGAAATCGGTTTCGGGCATCGTCAAGGTGACCTCACACGGCCATCACACCCATCAGCGCGCGCCGTTGGGTGCGCGCATCAGCGTGCTCTTGCCGAACAGGCTTTCGATCAGATCCACCGCCAGCTCGGCGGTCTTGTTGCGCACGTCGCACGCCGGGTTGAGCTCCATCACGTCGAGCGACGCCAGCGCGCCGGTGTCGGCGATCATCTCCATGCACAGCTGCGCCTCGCGGTAGGTGGGCCCGCCGGGCACCGTGGTGTCGACACCCGGCGCGATCTCGGGGTCGAGAAAGTCGACGTCGAAGCTCACGTGCAGGTGCGTGTTGGCGTCGATGGTGGCCAGCGCCAGCTCCATCGCGTGGCGCATGCCCATCTCGTCGATGTAGCGCATGTCGAACACCTCGAGGCCGCTCTGCGTGGACCAGCTTCTTCTCGCCCGGATCGACGCTGCGAATGCCGATCTGCCGGATGTGCTTGGGGTTGAGCGCCGGCACCTTGCCGCCGATCTCGATCAGCTCCTGTGGGCCCTGGCCGCACAGGCAAGCCACCGGCATGCCGTGGATGTTGCCGCTGGGCGTCAAGAGATTGGTGTTGAAGTCGGCGTGCGCATCGAGCCACAGCACGCGCAGCTTCTTGCCGGACTCGCGGCAGTGGCGCGCCACCGCGCTGATCGAGCCGATCGCCAGGCAGTGGTCGCCGCCGAGCAGGATCGGCAGGCGCGCACGCGCCAGTTCGGCGTGCACCGCCTCGTGCACGGTGCGGTTCCACTGCACCACTTCGGTGAGATGGCGGTAGCCGTTGACCGGCGGCAGCCACGGGTTGGCGGGGCCGTTCAGGTTGCCGCGGTCGATCACCTCGAGGCCATGGCCCTCGAGCGTGGGCTGCAGCAGTGCCACGCGCAACGCCTCGGGGCCCATGCTGGCGCCGCGCGCGCCCGCGCCGATGTCGGTGGGAGCGCCCAGGAGGCTGATCTGGCGGTTCATGTCAGCGCTCGCCCGGCCGCCCGAAGGGCGCTGAAGCCCCCTCGGGGGCAGCGAACAAAGTGAGCGTGGGGGCTTCATGTCAGCCATTGTGAACGCGCTGGCTCCGACATGCGTAAAGTGCGGGGCGTGAGTTCCGAACAGCGCTTCCGCTCAGCGATCGATTTTTCGATCGCGCACGAGATCGGCTGGCCGCGCGATCCGTTCGACGACCTGCTGAATTGGGGCGTCCACCAGGATGACCCGCCGCCCTACAACTGCCTGCGCGGCCCGGTGCACCCGCGCGGTGGCGTCTCGGGCATCGTGCTGCAACGCGGCCGCGTCGCCACCGCCTGGGGCGAGCCCGAGCGCGCCGACCTCACGTTCAGCGTCGCCAAGACCTACCTGGCGATGCTGGCCGGCGTGGCGCATGGCCAAGGCCTGCTGCCCGATGTCGACGAGCCGGTGGCCGCGCGGCTGCCGGGCATCGGTTTCGATTCCCCGCACAACCGCTCGATCACCTGGCACCATCTGCTCGAACAGACCAGCGAGTGGGAGGGCAACTCGTTCGGCATTCCCGATACGGTGGACCGCTACCGCCATGTGTCGCACGACCCGCGGCCGTCGATGGGTCGCAAGGGCGACGCGAGGCCGTTGCAGGCCCCCGGCAGCTACTGGGAATACAACGACGTGCGAATCAACCAGCTGTCGCTGGCGTTGCTGCATCTGTTCAGCCGGCCGCTGCCCGAGGTGTTCGACGAAACCTTGATGCAACCACTCGAGTGCAGCGCCACCTGGCGCTGGCGCGGGTACGACGATGCGTGGGTCGACGTCGGCGGGCGCCAGGTGCAGTCGGTGCCCGGCGGCACGCACTGGGGTGCCGGCGTGTCGATCTCGGCGCGCGACCAGGCGCGCCTGGGGCAGCTGCTGCTGAACGACGGCCTGCATGCCGGTCGCCAGTTGATTCCCGCGTCATGGGTGCAGCGCATGCGCGAGCCGTGCGCCATCGCCCCGTTCTACGGCTGGCTGCTGTGGCTCAACCGCGATGGCCGCACGTTTCCCGGTGCGTCGGTGCAGTCGCATTGCATGGTCGGCGCCGGCGGCCACCTGGTGTGGATCGAGCCCGCGCACGAGGCGGTGGTGGTGGTGCGCTGGATGGACCCTGCGCACACGGCCGGTTTCATGCAGCGCTTGAGCGAGGAGCTCGCCGCGGGCTGAAGGCCGGCACGCGCCAGCGAGCGATTCGAAAGCTCACGCGTCGTCGGAGTAGTCGCCCGCCACCGTGCCAGGCAGATCGAACCCGTAATGGTCGGCCAGGCGCTGCCACGCCTCTTCGGCGGTCTCGACGTAGTGGAACAAGCCCAGATCTTCCGGGTTGATCATGCCGCTGTCGACCAGATGCTCGAAATTGATCAGCTTCTCCCAGAACGCGCGGCCGAACAGCAGGATCGGGCGCGAGCGGCTCTTGCCGGTCTGCACCAGCGTCATCGTCTCGAACAATTCGTCGAGCGTGCCGAAGCCGCCGGGAAAACATACCAGCGCGATCGAGCGCATCACGAAGTGCATCTTGCGCAGCGCGAAGTAGTGGAACTGGAAGCACAGCTCCGGCGTGATGTAGGGGTTGGGCGCCTGCTCGTGCGGCAGCACGATGTTGAGCCCGATGCTGCGCCCGCCGACGTCGTACGCGCCGCGGTTGCCCGCCTCCATGATGCCGGGGCCGCCGCCGGTGACCACGTAGATCGGCGTGTCCAGCGTGCGCGAGCGCTCGGTGATGATCGACGAGAAGCGCCGTGCCTCATCGTAGTATTGGCTCATCTCGAGCGCCACCGCGGCGCGCCGCACCGCGGCCGTATCGCCACTGGCCTGCGCCGCCTGCATCTGCGCCTGGGCGACGTCGGAGGGCACGATGCGCGCGCTGCCGAACAGCACGATCGTCGACTCGATCTGATGCTCCTGCTGGACCATCTCGGGCTTGAGCAGCTCGAGCTGCATGCGCACCGGGCGCAACTCTTCGCGCAACAAGAACCGCTCGTCGGTGAACGCCAGCCGGAAACTGCTCTCGGGGCCGTCGTAGCGCGACGCCGGCTTGGGCGCCAGCGCTTCTTGTTCGGCGGTGGGAAAGTTGCGTTCGTGGAGCCGGGAGCGCTGCGTCATGGCGGCCAGCAGGCGTTGCGGTGGAGCCTCGCAGCTTACCGCGGCAGCGGCTGTGCGAGACTGCCTGCGATGCCGCTGAACGAAATACCCGCGCCCGAGGGCCGCGCTTGAGCGCCAACCCGGCGGCCGGTGCCGCGCTCGTCGAGGCCGAAGAGCCGCGCTACGGCTGGGTCGTGGTGTGGGCCACGTTCGTTGCGCTGGCGGTGATCTTCGGCGTCGCGTATTCGTTCGCAGCGTTCTTCGAGCCCTTCGTCGGAGAGTTCAAGGCGCAGCGTGCCGACGTGTCGCTGGTGTTCGGCCTGTGCGGGCTCGTCTACTTCGTGCTCGGCGCGTTCGGCGGCATGCTGTCCGATCGCCTCGGCCCGCGCGTGGTGGTGGGCGCAGGCATGGTGTGCATCGCGCTGGGTCTGCTGGGCGCCGGGATCGCACGCTCGATGACCGAGGTGACGCTGGCCTACGGCGCCGGCGTGGGCCTGGGCATCGCGCTCGTCTACACGCCGTCCATCGGCACCGTGCAACCGTGGTTCACGCGGCGCCGCGGCTTTGCGGCGGGCATTGCCAGTGCCGGCATCGGCGCCGGCACGCTGATCGTGCCGTTGCTCGCTGCCGCGGCGATCGCCGCCTGGCGCTGGCGCGGCGCGATGACAGCGCTGGCCATCGGCACGCTGGTGATCGGGCTCGCCGCGGCGCTGCTGCTCAAGCGCGCGCCGGCCGCGGCCAAGCGCTCCGACGGCACGGTGCCCGGTGTGCCGCTGCGACAGGCGCTGACAAGCCGCACGTTTCTGTGGCTCTTCGCGATGTGCGGTTTCGGCGCCTTCAGCATGTTCATTCCGTTCGCGCACCTGTCGGCTGCGGCGCGCGACCTCGGCGTGCCCGATGCGCGCGCCGTGGGTCTGGTGGGCTTGATCGGCATCGGCAGCCTGACCGGGCGCTTTGCGATCGGTGCGCTGGCCGATCGCGTCGGGCGTGCGCAAACGCTCATCCTCGCGCAGGCGTCGCTGGGCGCGTCGTTCATCGTCTGGGCGCTGGCCGACGGCTATCTCGCGCTGGCAGTGTTCGCGTTGTGGATGGGCACCAGCTACGGCGGCATCGTCTCGCTGATGCCGGCGTTGTGCATGGATCGCTTCGGCGCGCGCGCGGTGTCGTCGATCATCGGCACGCTGTACAGCGCGGCGGCGATCGGCAACCTCGCCGGGCCGTGGCTGGCCGGGCGCATGTTCGATTCGTACGGCAGCTACGCCGCGGTGACCTGGGGCTGCATCGCGCTGTCGGCGCTGGCGACGCTGTGCACCTGGCGCGCGGTGCGCCGCTGATCGGCTTCGCGCCGGGCGTGTCGACGATCGTCGCCGCGCCTGTGGCACCAGCCTAGCGCGGCGCGCATCGCTTCGGGGCGCGGCGTCGCGCGCGTGCCTCTCGGCCGCCACCAGACGGTGCCTCGCGAGCCGACGCGCACGACGCATCGCTTGGCCCGTGCCTTGCTTGTATACCAGTCCGTACATCAGATCGATCCGCCGCGTTGCACTGCGTTGCCCGGCGGGCCAGGTCGCTTTGCGTCCGCATCGAACAGGAGAGAGCGCATGAGCTTCACCGCACACAACCGCCGTGATTGGATTCAATGGATCGGTGCCGGCGGCATCGCCACCGTGGCCGCATCGTGGGGCCTGCGCGCCCACGCGCAAAAACCGCTGACCGTGGGCTTCATCTACGTGGGCCCGCGCGACGACTACGGCTACAACCAGGCGCAGGCCGAGGCTGCGGCGCAGGTCAAGAAGCTGGAGGGCCTGAAGGTCGTCGAAGAAGAAAACGTGCCCGAGACGACGGCTGTGCAAAAGACGATGCAGGGCATGATCTCGCAAGACGGCGCGACGCTGCTGTTTCCCACCTCGTTCGGCTACTTCGACCCGCACATCCTGGCGCTGGCGCCCAAGAACCCCAACGTGCGCTTCGCGCATTGCGGCGGTCTGTGGAACGAAGCCAAACACCCCAAGAGCGTGGGCAGCTATTTCGGCTACATCGACGAGGCGCAGTACCTCAACGGCGTGATCGCCGGCCACATGACCAAGAGCAAGAAGCTCGGCTTCGTGGCGGCCAAGCCGATCCCGCAGGTGCTGCGCAACATCAACGCGTTCACGATGGGTGCCAGGTCGGTGAAGCCCGACATCACGACCACCGTGATCTTCACCGGCGACTGGAGTATGCCGGTGAAGGAGGCCGAGGCCACCAACAGCCTGGCTGACCAGAACGTCGACGTCTTCACGATGCACGTCGACGGACCCAAGGTGGTGGTCGAGACCGCGGCCAAACGCGGCAAGATGGTGTGCGGCTACCACGCCAGCCAGGCCAAGCTCGCGCCCAACGCCTACCTCACCGGCGCCGAGTGGAACTGGATCACCGCCTTCAAGACCATCATCGAGGCGGCCCAGACCGGCAAGCCGCATCCGAACTTCGTGCGCGGCGGCTTGAAGGACGGCTTCGTCAAGAGCTCGCCGTACGGCTCGATGGTCACCGACGCGGCCAAGAAGAACGCCGAGGACGTGCGCGCCGCGATGATGAAGGGCACGTTCGACATCTTCAAGGGCGAATTGAAGGACAACACCGGCAAGGTCGTGATCCCGGCCGGCAAGGCATTCAAGCAGACCGATGTCGAACTGGAATCGATGAACTACTTGGTCGAAGGCGTGGTCGGCAAGGTCTGAACGAGGCGGGCAGCGGCGGTCATGCGCTCTGCGATCGAGGCCATCGTGCTGCCGCTGCTGGCGCTGGCCGGCGCGCTGCTGCTGTTCGGCCTGTGGGTGATGTTCGGCGGCGTCAGCGCGCTCGACGCGTGGGCGCTGCTGTTCAAGGGCGCGTTCGGCGACATGTTCTCGTGGCAGAACACGCTGCAGCGCGCCGCGCCGCTGATGCTCACCGCGCTGGCGGTGGCGCTGCCGGCGCGCGCCGGGCTGGTGGTGATCGGCGGCGAGGGCGCGCTGGTGCTCGGTGCGCTGGGCTGCGCGGCGCTGCCCTATGTCTGGCCCGCCTTGAGCGGTGTCGCAGGCAGCGCGATGGTGCTGCTGGCCGGCGCGCTGTTCGGGGCCGCCTGGCTGGCGTTGGCCGGCGTGCTGCGCCAGTGGCGCGGCGTCAACGAGACGATCTCGAGCCTGCTGCTCGGCTACATCGCGATCGCGTTGTTCAAGCATTTCGTCGAAGGCCCGCTGCGCGACCCGGCGAGCCTGAACAAGCCGTCGACGCATGCGCTCGATCCGAGCCTGCGCATCGGTGCCATCGCGTCCGACGGACTGCTCGGTGACGTGCACTGGGGCCTCGCGTTCGGCCTCGTGGCCTGCGTTGCCGCCGGCCTGTGGCTGAGCTTCACCAGCTCCGGCTTCGCGCTGCGCGTGGTCGGCGGCAACGCGCGCGCGGCGCGCCTGGTGGGCCTGCCGGCGAACCGCCTGATCGTGCTGGCCTGCGCGCTGGGCGGTGCCTGCGCGGGTCTGGCCGGTGCGATCGAAGTCGCGGCCGTGCACACGTCGGCCAACGCGTCGGTGATCGCGGGCCTGGGCTACACGGGCATCCTGGTGTCGTTCGTCGCTCGCCACAACCCGTGGGCGATACCACCAGTCGCGCTGCTGTTCGGCGGCTTTGCGGCCGCCGGCAGCCTGCTGCAACGGCGGCTCGGCCTGCCCGACGCATCGGTGCTGGTGCTGCAGGGCTTTGCATTCGTGCTGATCCTGGCGGCCGAGGCGCTGCGCGGACGCTTGTTCGATGTGCTGTGGCCGCGCGTGCCGCGCGTGCTGCGCCCGGCGGTGGCCGCGGGAGCAGCGGGATGACCGGCGGCGCCTGGTTCGACGTCATGCTGGCCATCGTCGGTGGCGCGGTGCGGGTGGGCACGCCATTTCTCTTCGTCAGCCTCGGCGAGTGCATCACCGAAAAATCGGGCCGCATCAACCTCGGCCTGGAAGGCGTGCTGGTGTTCTCGGCGATGTGCGGCTTCGGCGCGTCGTACTTGAGCGGCTCGCCGTGGATCGGCGTAATCGTCGCTGGTGCGAGCGGCGCGCTGCTGGCGCTGCTGCACGGACTGCTGTGTTCGCTGCCGCGCGTCAGCGACATCGCCACCGGCATCGCGCTGATGCTGCTCGGCTCGGGGCTGGCGTTCTACCTCGGCAAGCCGCTGATCCAGCCGCAGGCGCCGCAGATCCCGTCGATCGCGCTCGGCGCCTGGAGTGATTCGTCGCAGGTGCAGGCCGCGCTGTCGATCAACGCGTTGTTCCCGCTCGGCGTGGCGCTTGCCGTGCTGATCGCCTGGGGACTCAAGAACACGCGCTGGGGGCTGGTCGTGCGCATGGCGGGCGACTCGAGCGACGCCGCCAAGGCGCTCGGCTATTCGGCCAACGGCGTGCGCATCGCGGCCACCACCACGGGCGGCTTCATCGCCGGGTTAGGGGGTGCGTCGCTGTCGCTGTACTACCCGGGCAGCTGGAACGAAGGCCTGTCGTCGGGGCCAGGGCCTGATCGCGGTGGCGCTGGTGATCTTCGCGCGCTGGAGCCCGGTGCGCTGCCTGTGCGGCCGCGCTGCTGTTCGGTGGCGCCGGTGCCATCGGGCCCGCGTTGCAATCGGTGGGCGTGAGCGGCGGCTACTACCTGTTCAACGCCATGCCGTATGTGTTGACGCTGGCCATCCTGGTGGTCACCTGTTCGCCGCGGCGTGCGTTGCGGGGCGCGCCGTTGGAGTTGGGGGTGTCGCGATGAGCATGCTGCTCAGCGACCGAGCTTGCAAGGCTGTGGGTGGGCAGGCCGGTGCGCGCTCCCGCCGACGCCTCGGCCCTGCGGGCCGAGGTTCCCTGCGCTGCTCGCCACCCAAGGGCGGCTCCGGACCTCGCCATCGCATGCCCGGCACGCTGCTGCGCAGCGCGCCTATGCTCGGAGCTCGACATCCTCGCCGTCGCGCCGCCGCCTGGTGCGGCGTCGCGATGCCCCTTGGGTGGCTGCGCTGCTCGGCGCCGTCCACGCGCGCCCCGGCCTGCCCACCCGCAGCCTTGCCTGCACCAACTCGGCATGCGGTCGGGCGAAGACCGCGGTGTACTGGCATACCCGCCCGCGGCTTTGCACGCTCAAAACGCCGAAGGAAGGAGCGCCAGCGATGAGCGGACTCGAAGGGCCCAACATGTCGGGCAACGGTGTCGTGGTTCGGGTGACCGACGGCACGTCGTGCGGATTCGCGCCCCCGACCCGCACCTATGCGGGGCCCGAGCAGACGATCAAGCGAGCGGCGTGATGGCGACCATCGCATCCACTCCCTACGCGTGGCCGTTCGACGGCGACTTCACGCCGCGCAACACCGCGCTCGTGATCATCGACATGCAGACCGACTTCTGCGGCGTCGGTGGCTACGTCGACACCATGGGCTACGACCTGTCGTTGACGCGTGCGCCGATCGAGCCGATCCAGGCGCTGCTCGGGCAAGCGCGCCGTGTCGGCCTGCACGTGATCCACACGCGCGAGGGCCACCGTCCCGATTTGTCGGACCTGCCTGCCAACAAACGCTGGCGCTCGCGGCAGATCGGTGCCGGCATCGGCGACCCCGGACCCTGTGGCCGCATTCTGGTGCGCGGCGAAAAGGGCTGGGACATCATCCCCGAGCTCTATCCAGTGCCCGGCGAACCGATCATCGACAAGCCGGGCAAGGGCTCGTTCTGCGCCACCGATCTCGAGCTGATCCTGCACACGCGCGGCATCCGCAACCTGATCCTCACCGGCATCACCACCGACGTGTGCGTGCACACCACGATGCGCGAGGCCAACGACCGCGGCTTCGAGTGCGTGATGCTGACCGATTGCACCGGCGCCACCGACGCCGGCAACCACGCCGCCGCGTTCAAGATGATCGAGATGCAGGGTGGCGTGTTCGGCGCGGTGTCCGATTCCAAGCAGGTGATCGAGGCCTTGAAGGCCTTCGCGTCGTTTCAAACAGGAGCCGCTGCATGAATCCGAAATCCAAGCGATTGTTGTCGATCCACCGCCGCCGGCTGTTGCATGCCGGTCTCGCCAGCGCTGCACTGGTCGGGCTGCCGCGCAAGTCGCTCGGCGCCGACGACAAGATCCTGATCGGCTACTGGCCGATCGCCTCGGGCCTGCCGCTGTACGTGGGCCTGGAGCGCGGCATCTTCAAGGAAGCGGGGTTGCAGGTCGAAGGCGCCAAGTTCGCCAGCGCGCAGCAGGTGGCCGAGGCGATGATCTCGGGCCGCATCCACGGCTCGGCCAACGGCACCGCGTCGGCGGCGCTCGCGCTGGCCGAGATCACGAGCCCGAATCTCTTCAAGATCGTCTGCAGCAACCCCAGCAACAGGAAGCTCGTGCTCGACGAGTTCGTGGTGCCCAAGGATTCACCGGTGAAGAGCATCGCCGAGCTGGCCGGCAAGAAAGTCTGCTCGGGCCCCGGCATCCAGAACGTGACGCTGGCCAAGATCATTCTGGAGAAGAACGGCATTGCCAACCCGGCGGTCACCGAGTTGCCGATCGGCCAGCACGTGCCGGCGCTGGCCGCCGGGCAGATCGATGCCGCCTACACGCTGGAGCCCACCGGCACCGCTGGGCGGCTGAAGGGCCTGACGCGGGTGTTGGAGCCCGGCGTGATCGCCAAGTACGTGCTCGGCGACCCCGACGCGCCATGGTTCGGCGGCTCGGCGAGCATCACCACCGCGTTGATCAAAGACAAGCCCGAGCTGGCCAAGAAGTACGTCGCCGCCTATGCCAAAGCCGTGGAGTGGGTGCGCAAGAACCCGGACGAGGCGCGCACGCACATGGATGGGTTCACGGCGATCGAAAAGACGCTGGTGGCCGAGGTGCCGCTGTCGGGATTTACGCTGTTCAACGAGTTCAAGCCGAGCGACATCGAGTACTTCCAGAAGTTCTTCGACGTGTTCACCGATCGCAAGATCTTCAGCAAGCGGCTCGACGTGAAGTCGCTGCTGTACACGGGTTGAGCGCCATGGCTGCCGCCGTGAGCAAGATCCTCGATCGCCGCTGGCTGCCGCTGTTGGGGCCACTGCTGCTGTTCGCGTTGTGGCAGCTGTTGATCAGCGCAAAGATCGTCAAGCCGGTGCTGCTGCCGCCGCCGGGCGAGACGCTGGTGCACATGGCCGGCGTGTTCGCCAGCGGTGCGATCTTCGGCGATCTGTGGGCCACGATCTTCCGCACGCTGTGCTCGTTCGGCATCGCCACCGTGATCGGCGTGCCGCTGGGCGTGATGCTCGGCAGTTCGGAGAGCGCATACCGCAGCGTCGAGTTCCTGATCGACTTCTTCCGCTCGACGCCGAGCTCTGCGTTGATCCCGCTGTTTCTGCTGATCTTCGGCATCACCGACATCAACAAGATCGCGATCGCCAGCTTCGGCGCGATGTTGATCGTGTTGTTCAACAGCGCCTACGGCGTGATGAACGCCAAGAAGACGCGCGTGATGGCCGCACAGATCATGGGCGTGTCGAAGTGGCACGTATTCAAGGATGTGATGCTGATGGAGAGCCTGGCGCAAACCTTCGTCGGCCTGCGCAGCGCGGTGTCGATGGCACTGGTGATCGTGATCGTCGCCGAGATGTTCATCGGCTCGGAGAACGGCCTGGGCCACCGCATCATCGACGCGCAGCAGGTGTTCAACGTCAAGGAGATGTACTGCTCGATTCTGGTCACCGGTGCGCTTGGCTATCTGCTGAACCTGCTGTTCTTGTTGATCGAGAAGAAGCTGATTCACTGGAGTGGGAAGGCATGAGCCGGCTCGATGCAGCTTGCGGGGCATCCGCGCGGCGCGGCGGGCGGTACCCGGCAGGGGCTCCTACTGTGGCGGTCGGCACTGCGTGCCGACTCCGCTGTGCTTCTCGCAGCGCGCTCGCGCGGCGAAACTCGCTTCACTCACTTCGCTCGTTCCGCTCGGACAGTCGCCGCGGGTCAGAAGTGGACGCGCGCGCGCTGCTGCGATGCTCGCCGCCCCACAAGTCGCCCCCACCGGGTACCGCCCACCGCGCTGATGCGCTCGTGGTGTTTGTCGCCGCGCGCCCCAGTGGCGCCCGCAAAGCTGTGGGTGGGTGTGCGCCGACAGCGACATATGCGGCGCCGAGGAACGCAGGGCTCGTGGCCGCGCGCGTCAGCGCGCATCGTGTTCTGACTCGTCGCGACTGTCCGAGCATGGCGAACGCAGTGAGCGTAGCGAGTTTCGCGACGGGCCACGAGACCGAGCACCGCAGGGAACCCGCGCACAGCGAAGGGCTGCCGCATTCGAGCGCCGGCGCATACCCGACCACGGCTTTGTCTCGCTCCGTTCGTTCCGGCCACCCGATGGAGCAACCGAGTGAGCGGTGCACTCCCCATCACCGCGGTTCCACCGCAAGCCATTCCAACGAGCCCGACTCCCTGCTCACGCTGCGCGCCGCGCCGAAGACCCACGTCACCGTGCGGGGACTCAGCAAGAGCTTTGCCGGCAAGCCGCTGTACACCAACTTCAACCTCGACCTGCCGCGCGGCAAGATTGTGTCGATCTTCGGCCCCAACGGCTGCGGCAAGTCGACGCTGATGAACATGATCGCGGGCCTGGTGCCGCTCGACTCCGGCGAGATCCTGTTCGACGGCAAGTCGCTGAAGGACACCAAGATCGGCTACGTGTTCCAGAACTACCGCGACGCGCTGTTCCCGTGGATCACGTCGTGGGACAACGTCGCCTACCCGTTGCGCCGCGGCGGCATGAAGGAAGCCGACGTGCGTGCGCGTGTCGAGGCACTGATCAAGCTGTTCGAGATCCGCTTCGACTTGCGGCGCCATCCGTACGAGCTGTCGGGCGGCCAGATGCAGACGGTGTGCATCATGCGCTCGATGGCCACCGAGCCCGAGGTGCTGTTTCTCGACGAACCCTTCTCGGCGCTCGACTTCGAGATGACCCTGTTCATCCGCGCCAAGCTGCAGGAGGCCCACATGGCCACCGGCACGACGATGGTGATCGTGTCGCACGACCTCGAAGATGCCGTGTTCCTGGCCGATCGCATCCTGCTGCTGACCCGGCGGCCCGCGCGCATCGCCGAGCTGGTGAGCTTCGAGATGCCGCGCCCGCGGCTGCCCGAGGCGGTGGCCGACCCCGAGTTCGTGCGCGTCAAGGCGCACACGCTCGAGGTGTTCAGGCGCGAGATGAATGCTTGAGATGACTGCGCTCACCCTCGACACCTACAACCTGACCAAGCGTTTCGGTGCGTTCACTGCGCTCGACGGCGTGTCGCTCGCGGTGCGGCCGGGCAGCGTGCACGCGCTGCTCGGCGAAAACGGCGCGGGCAAGAGCACGTTGGTGAAGTGCGTGGTCGGCTATCACCGACCCGACGACGGTGCGGTGATGCTCGACGGCCGCGAGCACGACATCGCCTCGCCCACCGTCGCGCGCGAGTTGGGCATCGGCATGGTGTACCAGCACTTCACGGTGGTGCCGGGCCTCACCGTGGCCGAGAACCTGCTGCTGGCGCGCGGCCGCCTGCCGCTGGTGCTCGACTGGCGCGCCGCGCGCGCCGAGCTCGCAGCGTTCTTGCGCACCACGCCGTTTCAGCTGCCGCTGGACGCCACGCCGCTGGATTTGTCGGCCGGCGAGAAGCAGAAGCTCGAGATCCTGAAACAGCTGTTCCTCAAGCCGCGGCTGCTGATTCTCGACGAACCCACCTCGGTGCTGACGCCGCAGGAGGCTGACGAGGTGCTGGGCGCCCTGCGCAAGCGCGCGCACGGCGGCGACTGCAGCATCGTGCTGATCACGCACAAGTTCCGCGAGGTCAATGCCTACGCCGACGACGTGAGCGTGCTGCGCCGCGGCCGCCTGGTGATGAGTGGTCGCGTGGCCGAAACCAGCGCCGACTCGCTGGCCGAGGCGATGGTGGGCGAGCGCGCAATGGCGCGCGACCCGGTGGCTTGGCAGCGTCTGCCCAACGCCCTCGGAGCGCCGGTGCTGCAGATCGAGCGGCTGTCGGTGCGCGGCGATCGTGGCGAGCCGGCGCTGCGCGAGCTGAGCCTCACCGTGCGTGGCGGCGAGATCGTCGGCGTGGCAGGCGTCTCGGGCAACGGGCAGCGCGAGTTGATGCAGTCGCTCACCGGGCAACGCGTGAGCGAGGGCGGCACGCTGCTCGTGGATGGGCGGCCCTATCAAGCCACGCGCTCGCAGAACCATCAGCACGCGGTGCGCAGCCTGCCCGAAGAGCCGCTGGCCAACGCCTGCGTGGGCGAACTTGCAGTGGGCAGCAACATGGCATTGCGCGGTTTCGACCGCGCACCGTTGTCACGCTCGGGCTGGATGCGGTGGGGCCGCGTGGCTGCGCGCGCACGCGAGTTGATCGCCGAATACGGCGTCAAGTCACAAGGCGAGGCGGCGCCGATCCGCACGCTCTCGGGCGGCAACGTGCAGCGTGCGGTGCTGGCGCGCGAGCTGTCGAGCCAGGCGCGTCTGCTGCTGGTGGCCAACCCGGTGTTCGGCCTGGACTTTGCCGCCGTGGCCGAGATCCACGCCCGCCTGATGGCGGCGCGCAACGGGGGCGCTGCGGTGCTGCTGATCAGCGAAGACCTCGACGAGCTGCTCGAGCTGTCGGACCGCATCGTCGTGATCAGCGAGGGCCGCATCGTGCACGAGACCCCAGCCGCCATCGCCGACCGCCGCACGCTCGGCGCCCACATGGGTGGTCGGGCGCATGCGGGGCACGACCCGACACCGACGGCACCGGACGTGATGCGCCCAGCCGAGCGGCAGGCGGCATGATGGCGCGCGAGCTGGCAGCCGCTCGTTGAGGCGGCGCACCTATGATTCCATGATGGCCAAGACGAGCCTGTCCAAGATCGCCGCCGCTGCCGATCGAGGCTTGCCGCTGCGCAAGAGCGCCAGCGTGCTGACCTTGCCTTCGGCCACGCTGGCCGAGCAGGCCTACGGCCTGGTGAAGCAGGCGATCTTCGACTTCGACCTGATGCCGGGCGACCGTTTCTCCGAGGCCGAGGTGTCGCAGGCCACCGGCGTCAGCCGCACGCCGCTGCGCCAGGCGCTGCAGCAGCTGCAGCGCGAGGGCTTCGTGCAGGTGTTTCCCAAGATGGGCTGGCGCGTGGCGCCGCTCGACTTCGATGTCTTCGATCAGCTCTACGATCTGCGCGTGCTGCTCGAGTGCCATGCCGCCGAGCGGCTGTGCCAGATCGAAGAACGACCGCAGTTGCGCTCACTGGCCGACGTGTGGCTGGTGCCGCCGGGCGAGCGCTGCATGCAGCCCGACGACGTGAGGGTGCTCGACGAGTCGTTTCACAACGAGCTGGTGCGTGCCAGCGGCAACGCCGAGATGGCGCGCGTGCATCAGGAGATCACCGAGCGCATCCGCATCGTGCGCCGACTGGACTTCACCAAGCGCCCGCGCGTGGCCGCCACCTACGACGAACACGCGCGCATCCTGCGCGCGCTGACGCGTCGTCGCGCCGAAGAAGCCACGCGGCTGCTGGCGGCGCACATCCAGCAGAGCAAGCTCGAAGTGCGCCATATCACGCTCGACATGATCTATCGCGCCCGCCAGCGCTGAGGCGGTCGGCGAGGTCTCGACGGTGGAGACCCGCTGGCTTGCGGCGGTGGGGTGGTGCCGTGCGGGCCGGGTGCACAGCCGGTGCAGCGATACTGGCGCCATGACCGCCATCCGCATTGCTTGCGTCGGCCACGCCGCGCTCGACCATGTGTTCGAAGTCGCCGCCTTTCCGTCGCGGCCGACCAAGACGCCGGCGCTGAGCTACCGGCCGGGCACCGGCGGCATGGCGTTCAACGCCGCGATTGCCGCGGCACGGCTGGGTGCCGCGGTGCGCATGGTCGGGCGCGTCGGCAGCGAACCCGGCGCGCAGATGCTGCGTGAGCGCCTGCGCGCCGAGGGGGTTGACGCCCGCGGGCTCGAGAGCGTGCCGGGCGCCACGACCTCGGTGTCGGCGATCGTGGTGGACGCCCGCGGCGAGCGGCAGATCTACAACCACCGCGGCGACGCCATCGTGCGCGCGCACGCGCTGGATACGCGGCTGCTGCATGGTGCCGACGTGGTGCTGGCCGATCCGCGCTGGGTGGCCGGCGCGGCGGCGGCGCTGCGCTGGGCGCGCGCGCAAGGCGTGATCGCGATGCTCGACGTCGATGTCGCGCCGACGGCCGACCTGCAGCTACTGGTCGGGCTCGCGCGGTGGGCGGTGTTCTCCGCCGCCGGCCTGGCTGCCTACGCGCCGGGCCAGAGCGCCCGCGCCGCGCTGCAGCGGGCGCTGGACAGTGGCTGCGAGGTCGCGATGGTCACGCGCGGCGAGCGTCCGGTGTGGTGGTTGCATCGCGGCGGCAGCTTGCAGCGGCTCGCGGTGCCGCAGGTGGCGGCCATCGACACCACCGGTGCCGGTGACGTTTTCCATGCTGCGCTCGCGCTGGCCATCGGCGAGCGCCGCGCCGAGCGCGCCGCGGTGGCGTTTGCCGCCACTGCGGCGGCACTCAAGTGCCTGCGCGGCCCCGGTGTGCTGGGTGCGCCGGCGCGCAAGGCGGTCGAGCGCGCGCTGCCCCGGCGTGCGACTGCTGCCGCGCAACGCGACGGCGCACCACCGATGGCACCCACGTCGACGCCGCGTGCCCGCGGCTCGCCGGCGCGCTAGTCACGCCAGCGTGCGCACACGCTGCAGCCGCCTTGCCGTGCCAGCCGCATCTCGCTCCACTGCATGCTGCGCGCGTCGACCATCTGCAAGCGGCCGGCCAACGACACGCCCACACCGGCCAGCAGCTTCAGCGCCTCGGCTGCCTGCATCGTGCCGATGAGGCCCACCAGCGGTGCGAACACGCCGAGCGTCGCGCACGCGACCTCATCGAACGCGGCGTCGCGCGGGAAGACGCAGGCATAGCACGGGCACGCCGCGTCGCGGGTGTCGAACACCGAGATCTGGCCATCGAATCGGATCGCCGCGCCCGACACCAGCGGCACGCGGTGCTGCACGCAAGCGGCGTTCACCGCATGCCGGGTGTTGAAGTTGTCGCTGCAGTCGAGCACCACGTCGGCGTCACGCACCCAGGCGTCGAGCGCATCGGCATCGGCGCGCTGCACGTGTACGTCGACCCGCACCTCGGGGTTGATGGCCGTGATCGCCGCGCGTGCCGACTCGGCCTTCGCGCTACCGACGCGCGCCAGCGTGTGTGCGATCTGGCGTTGCAGGTTGGTGAGGTCGACGTGGTCGTGATCGACGATCGTGATGCGCCCGACACCCGCACTACCGAGGTACAGCGCCGCCGGTGAGCCGAGGCCGCCGGCACCGATGACCAGTGCACGCGCGGCGAGCAGCCGCCGCTGGCCTTCGATGCCAATTTCGTCGAGCAGGATGTGGCGTGAATAGCGCAGCAGTTGCGCGTCGTCCATCGGGCAAGGATAGCGTGCCTGCCTATGATGGCGGCAAGGACTTCACGCGCAACCCGATGACCGCCGCCACCGATCCGCGATTCGAGCGCTGGTGCGACCTCGTGCTCGCCAGCGTGCCCACGTTGGCATCGGAGGCGGCGCAGCGCGCGCTCGAGCAGCTGCAGGGCTCTGCGCTCAGCAACGCGGTGACCGGCGATCGCCAGCACACGGCGGGCCTGTTGCCGCTGCTGCGCCCCGGGCCTCACGGGCTCGCGGCCGCATTCTCGGCGGCGCTGCGCCAGCAGTTGCGCGAGGAGTTCGCACGCGAGCCGCAAGACGAGTCGGCCGCCCGCGCGGCAGCGGTGGCGCCGGTACCGATCGATCAGCTGACGCTGGTCGACGACCAGCAGATCGAGGAAGACATCGAGGTCGCCCGCGTCATCCAACTTGTCGACACCGCGGCCGAAGGCGAGTTGCGGGACCTGCGCGCCCTGTGTGCCACCCTGCGCTCGGCCTCGGCAGCCTTGCCCGAGGTGGTGCCCTTGCGGCCCGAAGTGGCGGCACGCGCGCTCAGCCGTGCATTGCAAGCGCTGGGTCTGCAAAGGCCGGTGCGAATGCTCGCGCTGCGCGTGGTGGGCAAGGCGCTGGCCGATCGGCTGGCAAAGCTGGTGCGCGAGCACACGCAGGAACTCAAGCGGTGGGGTGTCCAGCCGTTGCCCTACCAGCTGCGCGTGGCGCCCGAGCTGCAGCGTGCGAGCTCGCGCGACGACGGTGCGATGGGGCGCCTGGCCGGCAGGCTCGGCGCAACAGCCGCACCGTCGGGCCAATTGATTCCGCGGCTGCTTGCGCAGGTGGCCGCGCAGTCGCAACTCGAGCCGAGCCTCACCGCGCTGCTGCAGCGCCTGGCCGCACCAGCGCTGCGCAGCGCGCAGGTCGAAGCGGCCGTGTCGTCATCGTTGCAGCATCCGCTGTGGCGGTTGGTCGACCGCATCGCAGCATTGGGCACGCTGCACGCCGGCGCGAACGCGGCACGGCTGGCGGCACACCTGGAGCCGGTGGTGCTGCAGCTGGAGCGCGGCGCCGACTCGTCGTTCTCCGCCTACGAACACGCGCTGGCCGAGATCGACGAGCTGGCCACCGGCTGGGCCGACTCGCAATTGGCCGACGCCGGCGTCACGGTGCCGGCAGCGCCCGCGGCGAGCGGCTCGCTGCCCACCGATTGGGGCGGCGAGGGCAGTTTGCCCACGGTGCCGATGGAGTTGCCCGGCGGCACCGGCGCCGACCCGCACAAGGCCTGGGTCGACGGCCTGCACGAGGGCGACTGGGTGCGCGTGTTCCTTCACGCAGGCTGGTTGAGCGCGCGCGTGGCCGGGCGCAGCAGCGCGCATGTGCTGTTGGCCACGCAGCAGGGCGAGCCGCTGCAGACGATCGGCCGCGCGGCGCTGTACCGGCTGCACGAGTCGGGCCTGGCCACCACGGTCGAGGTGGTGGCCCGAGTCAGCGAGGCCGTGCAGACGCTGACACTCGATCTCGATGCGCGCGCCTGAAGTGGCGGGGCGCCTGCCTCCTTCAGCAGCGCACGTGAAAAGGCCCGCGTGAGCGGGCCTGCGATCCGGAGTGGGTGAGACGCGGTTTTACTGCGTCTTCGCTTCGGCGTTGCGCTCGACCCCGGCCTTGCTCACGGCGACCGGCTTGCCCTTGAGCTGGTTGATCGCCTGCATCAGCTGGAAGTCTTCGGGGGTGCCGAAGTCGGGCAACGGCTTGATCGGCTCGCGCGACTTGGCCTGCTGATCTTCGAAGCGCTTGCGCGCTTCTTCGCGAGCCTTCTCGCGTGCCTCGTCCTTCTTTTCGTCGGGGGTGCCGAGGTGCTTCTCGAGGTCGGCCTCGCGCAGGCGCAGTGCGGCAAACACGTTGCCCTCGGCGGTCTCGTCGAGCCAGACGTCGGGCACGATGCCCTTGGCCTGGATCGAGCGGCCGCTCGGGGTGTAGTACCGCGCGGTGGTGATCTTCAGCGCCGTCTCACCCGACAGCGGCCGCACGGTCTGCACCGAGCCCTTGCCGAAGGTTTGGGCTCCCATCACGATGCCGCGCTTGTGGTCTTGCAGCGCGCCCGCGACGATTTCGCTGGCAGATGCCGAACCCTCGTTGACCAGCACCACCAGCGGCACGGCCTTGATCGCGGCGGGCAGCTTCTTCAGCGGGTCGGGGCCGCCGCGGCGGATGTAGTACTCGGGCGCGGATTTGAAGGTGGCCTTCGATTCGGCGATCTGGCCGTTGGTGGACACCACCGTCACGTCGGACGGCAGGAAAGCGGCCGACAGCGCCACCGCCCCTTCGAGCAGGCCGCCCGGGTCATTGCGCAGGTCCAGCACCAAGCCCTTGATGTTGGGGTCTTGCTTGTACAGCTCGTCGATCTTGCGCGTGAAGTCGTCGATCGTGCGGTCTTGGAACTGGCTGACGCGCAGCCACGCATAGCCGGGCTCCACCAGCTTGGCGCGCACGCTCTGCACGCGGATCTCTTCGCGCACGATGGTCACCGGGAAGGTGCGGCTCTCGCTCTTGCGGAACAGCGTCAGCACCACCTTGGTCTGCGGCTCGCCGCGCATGCGCTTGACCGCCTGATCCATGCTCAGGCCCTTGACCGCGGTGTCGTCGATGCGCGTGATCAGGTCGCCCGCCTTGATGCCGGCGCGGAAGGCCGGCGAGCCTTCGATCGGCGAGACCACCTTGACCAAGCCATCTTCCATGCCGATTTCGATGCCCACGCCGACAAAGCGGCCGGTGGTGCCTTCGCGGAATTCCTTGAAGCTCTTCTTGTCGAAGTACTGCGAGTGCGGGTCGAGACCCGCCACCATGCCCGAGATGGCATCGGTGATCAGCTTCTTCTCGTCGACCGCCTCGACGTAGTCGCTCTTGACCATGCCGAACACGGCGGCCAGTTGCTGCAGCTCATCCAACGGCAACGGAGCCAGCGTGTTGCGTGCAAATGCCGTCAGTTGGATCGTAGTGAGAGCGCCGGCAACCGCGCCCAGCGCGATGAACCCAGCGACTTTTAGTTTGGCACCCATCGTGTCCTGCCTGGCCTCGGGGGCCATTGATGTGGAGTCGGCCCCAGTATATGACGGGGTCGGGATTTGAGGGCCAGCTTACCCGGAAGTTGCACCCCGGATTCACGGGCAGCGACTTCCCTGACGAACAATGCCGTTTATGGGCGGGCGCAGGTGCTGGTGGTCGCCCGAGAGAGCGATCGGGGCCGCCTCGTGCCCCGATACGGTTGGCATGAAGCGAGGTGTGTAGGCCGGTGCGCGTCGCTTGGCCCCCCGACAGGAATCCAAGCTACCTATGAACGGAGGCAATTTTTTGGGGAGTTGCCCCCAGAGTTGCCCCCGCCGCATGCCAATGTCCCGGCACAAGGACGCAGGGTACCGATCCTGTGGCAAACGACTTCGTCCGGTCGCTCCAGGGGCGGAAGCATCACCTTTGGAATAATCCGCCGATTCAGTCGAGAGGACGTTTATGGTGGACCGTCGGCATCTTCTTGTCGGATCGTTCGCCACCGTTTTGGCGCCTCACGCGACTGCGGTGTCCACACTGCAGGAGACGGCCGATATTGATCAGCTGGGAAAGTTCCAGCTCGTTCTCGGCCGACCTGGCATCGTCGTCGGCGTGCCGCACGCGACGCCTGACACCGGCACGATGGACGTCGGGCGGGTCTTCTGTGGGCGTCTTGGCGCCGGGGGGGTCTTCGTCACCGGATTCTGGGACTCGAAGACGCGCCAGCGAGTCAACGTGAACCGTCCCACCGAACAAATCATCGGGCAGGACTCGGAGGTCGTACGGCAGTGGCCAAGCGATCGCGCCGTGGCCGCGAACGCGCGCTACACCGACATGGTGAAGGAGGCAGCGCAGGGGCAGCTCAAGGTCTTCTATGAAATCCACTCGAATCACCGACCCCGCTATGCCGGCTCGATCGAGGTTTCAACGCTTGGCTTCTCGCGAGGCGACGCCGATAGACTCAAGGCCGCCTTCGAGGCGGCGCGTGACCGCTTTGCCCCGGACATTCCACGACTCGCCATCCACGTGTTCCCGCTGGACAAGGTCACCTATCCCAACTATGGCGTCGCCTCGTCGATCTCGAAGCTGTCCGAACGGGGATGCGCGATCGAGAGCCCCGGTCACGTGCTCGAGAATCGTTCGTGGCGGCTTGCGTATGCCACGTGTCTGGCCGACGCTATCAAGACCGCGCAGTGGGGGGGTAGCCCATGAGATTCGCCGCGCTCGCCGTTCTTCAGCTGACCCGTCGCGACATGCCTTTCTGGTGCACGCCACGATGATCATCTTGCGACTTTCTCGAAGACGGGCGCTGTTCGCGGTCTTGTTCTGGGCCACGGCTCTTGGCAGCGCGCGAGCACCGATAGGAGAGGAATAGATCAGAGTTTCGGTCGACGTGGCGAATATCAGGCGAACGGCGCCCTGGCAGGGAGTTGCCAATGGTCGTCGTCGAATTAACCACGGCCCAGATGGCCATTGAGTGACCATGTCCGAGTTCGTACTCCTGCTCCAACCGAGCGACGAGCTCGGTGGCTTTCATGTTTGGTTTGTAGACACCAGCCCTTGCGGCGTGCGCTTTCAGTTCTTCCGGCGTCTTGCCCGTCTTGCGCGGATGTTGTCGATGTACGCTTGAAACGTCATGTGGGCATCTCCTGGCGGCTTGGTTTGAGGTGGGGCGCGCAAAGGACTTAGCAGCCTCGATCCTCAGGACACGACGGTTCAAGGCGCGCCGCATCGACCCCGATTGGAATGGGTAAACCCAGACGGTAGCCACCTCCGCGACAAGAACCGTCATTGAGTCTTTGCACTCGAGTTCCGCGCGCTATGCCGGCAGGGGGCGCATCCGCTGCAGCGCCGTGCACTGCCGATGAGATGTCGATGTCGTTCTATGTAGAACATTGGTGGCCTTGAGCCGATTCACATTTCCGTCAAACGGCAGCCCTAGAGTGTTCGATCGCATCCGGCCCCGCCCTGGTGTTACCGGGCCTGCATCCACCTCGACGGAACATACATGACACTCCAACGGCTCCTCCTGCTCTCGACAGCGATCGCATTGGTCGCGTCTGCCGCCGCGACTCGGGTACTGGCGGACCATGAGTCCGACGAACGGGACGCGAGCAATGAGCCCTACGCGATAGGGCTTTGGGGCGACCTGCCCTACTCCGATGTGCAGGCGCTGGTGGGTGTGCCGAATCTCATTGCTGACATGAACAAGGACCTTTGGCCAGGTGACCTACGTCACGAGTCGGCCGAAGTCTGGCAAGCGGCAATTCCAGCCTTCGCCGGTCAAGCTGCGGTCGTGAACTGGCCGCTGCGTTCGCGCAGGAAGAGAAACAGCGCCAGGCCGCAAGCCGGCCCCAGCACCAGGTTGGCGCCCAGGCACCACAGCAGCCGGCGCCAGCCCACAGCGCCCGCCTCCATGACCATGAACACCGCCACCACGGCCACCGCCAGCCACAGCGCTGGGCTGGCCAGGACCACCAGCGGACCCGGCCACAGCAGCACGGCGCCCGTCCAGAGCACGCCGGTGATGATGGCCAGCGCCAGGTAGAGCAACGCGCGGCCGCTCCACTGCGGCGGCGCCGCAGCGGGCAACGCCATCTTGACGGGCTCCTCGGCTTCCGCCACCGGGACTTCGGCCTTAGGCTGATCCGTCACCTGCGGCTGCGCCTGGCCCGAGAAGCAGTCACGCATGAAGTGGCCGATGCGCAAGGTGGCCTCGCGCGCCTGCGGCAGGAAATCCAGCGCCGGAAACACATGCGGCATGCCGTGCCACACCAGCAATTGCGCGTTCGGCGCGCGGTGGAACACGCGCACCGAATCATCCAGCAGCAACTCAGTGCTGCCCGCCACCAGCAACAGCGGCGGCAAGCCGGTGTAGTCGCCGAACACGGGGGAGACATGCGGGTGCGTGCGCAGGCTGCGCTGCGACAGGTACACCGGCACCAGCGGCTCCATCATCTCGGCGCTGAACATGTCGTCCACGCCGTCGTTGCGGTGGATGGAGTCGCCGCTGAACGTGAGGTCGGCCACCGGCGACAACGCCACCGCTCCGGCCGGCAAGTGCAACGCTTCGTCGCGCAGGCGCAGCAGCAGCGCCAGCGTCAGGTTGCCGCCTGCGGAGTCGCCCGCCACGACGATGTGGTCGGGCGCAAAGCCCTGCTCCAGCAGCCAGCGGTAGGCGGCCACGCAGTCGTCCAGCGCGGCGGGATAGCGGTGCTCGGGCGAGAGGCGGTAGCTCAGCATCAGGCCGCGTGCATGGGCTTCGGCGCAGATGCGCGCCAGCAGCGCGCCGTGCAGCAGCGGCGTCTCGGCAACGAAGGCACCGCCGTGCAGGTAGAGCACGACGCGGTCCTTGTGTGCGCCCTTGACGTCGATCCAAGTCGCCGGCGCGCTGCCGGCGGTGACGTGTTGGGTGCGCGCATCGGGGCGGCGCCCCAGGGCGTCCACGCTCCTGGCTGCATTGCGCAGCAGCACGGGGTCAGACACCAGCTTCATCTGCAGGCGCATCAGGCGCAGTGCCGGCTTGAGCATGGTGCGGCCCACGGTGTCGGAGAGAATGCTCATCGTTCCCGCGCCCGGTTGGGGGATAGTCAGTTCAGACGCCATTTTCGTGGCCCTGAGTGGCCATGCCCTGCATTCGATGACATGAGGGCGACGGGGGCGCGGTGTTGTCGGCGCCTCCTGTGCAAGATTCACAAGCCATTCCTGGGGCAGCCGATTCCAGTTGCGCTTGCGCAAGAGGTAGTAGGCCGCGGCTGTTGCGTTAAGCGGATCGCTGATCTTCTTGTGCAGGAGCTGGTTCGCAGGCCTGTTAACACAACCGACGGCCGTCGCTCGGCTTGGTCAATAGGCTTCAGTTGCCCCGACCGTCGCCGCTGATCAATCGCCCAAGCATGGCGCTGTCGCGGTGCCTACAATCGCCGCCGCAGACAAACTACCGTTTTTTCGGCTGTTCTCCCCAACGCCGGCACGGCGGCATACGCTTCGATCAAGGGGCCCGCGATGAAGCTCTGGTTCTTGCCATGGTGCCTGCTCGCTGCTGCGGCATGTGCCCAGCCGGTGGTGCCGCAGATAGCCTTCGATTCGGTGCCCGACGCGATCAAACTGCCCAAGGATCTGTACCTTGGCGAAGCGTCCGGCGTGGCGGTCAACTCGAAAGGTCATGTCTTCGTCTTTTCGCGCGGCAGCACGACCGGCCCGGCCTATGCAGCGGCAGCAGCGCAATTGCTTGAGTTCGACGCCGACGGCAGTTTCCTACGCGAGATCGGCAAGAACCTCTATGCCTGGTCGTTTGCGCACACCGTGCGCGTTGACCGCGACGACAACGTTTGGGTCACCGACAAAGGCTCGGACCTCGTCATCAAGTTCAGCCCTGAAGGCAAGGTGCTGATGGTGCTGGGCCGCAAGCAAGAGGCCAGCGACGAGGACACGGCGCCGCTCAAGCACCCGAAGCCGCCGCTGCCGGCCGAGGATGGACGGTTCCGGCAGGTGACCGACGTGACCTGGGACCCGGCAGGCAACATCTATATCAGCGACGGCTACATCAACTCGCGCGTCGCCAAGATCGACAAGGACGGCAACTGGGTCAAGCAGTGGGGCACGCGTGGCGACAAGCCGGGCGAATTCAACACGCCGCACAGCATCGCCGCCGATGCGAAGGGCAACATCTACGTCGCTGACCGCTTCAACCGGCGCATCCAGGTCTTCGACGGTGAGGGCACGTTCCTGCGCGCAATCACAATCGATGCCGCATTCGACCACAAGATCAGGCCGGTCATTGGCAACATGCTCGACCCGGAGGCGAAGGCCGGCACCTTCGCGCCAGGCGCACCGTGGGCGGTGTGCATCACGCCGCCACCCAACCAGGTCCTCTACGCCTCCGATGCCTACCCGGGGCGGATCTACAAGCTCACGCTCGAGGGCAAGCTGCTCGGCACCATCGGCAGCGCCGGCCGCCAGCTCAAGCAGTTCGCCTGGATCCACGAGATCGCGTGCCCTTCCGAGAACACCCTCTACGTCGCCGAGTTGCTGAGCTGGCGGGTGCAAAAACTAATCTTGCATCCCTAGAAGAAGTCCCAGTCCGTTGGAGTGCCTCACCGCCAAGATCGTGACGGTGGATGCATCTTCGATCTCGAGCAGTGCAACGCCGCCGCCGTGGCCAAACGGGATCAGGAACTCACGGTGTTGGCCCCCCCGACAGGAATCGAACCTGTATCTAGCGCTTAGGAGGCGCTCGTTCTATCCATTGAACTACGGCGGGCGGTGCAATTTTCGCATGGGCATCGACCCGCGACGACTCGTGTCGGCCACCAAGCGGCCCATGGCGCCGACCGATGTCTGTGTCAGGCCCGGCGGCCCATGTGAATTGGCAACGCCACGGCGTGGGGTTGCGCATTAGGGATTGACCCCTCTGGTGCGGGCCCTCTAAATTGGCGCCCGTACGAACTTCCACTTCAATTTTCTTTCCAGGAGGCCCAGCCCATGAACCGTCGCTTGATTGCCACCAACGCGCACGCCCTGCCAGGCGTCGATGCGTTCGTGTGTGCGAGCGCGTGGTTGATGCTGGTCCTGATTGGGTTCACCCAAGCGGGTTCGCGCGATCCGGGAGAGGGAGATGCTGCGTCGCCTTGAGGCGAGCACACGACCCTCGAATCTCTGATTCCAGAGGCCCGGATTCCGAAAGGATCCGGGCCTTTTTGTTTTGTCCGAGCAGCAATCGGCCACCGGCAAAGGGTGGCTCCGGAGCCCGTCACCGGAACGAGCACGCGGCTCATGGCTCCCCGCACGAGGGCCATGCGCCGCTGCGGCGCCAAGACTCATGGCGTCTGTTCGATAGACCGTGCGCTTTGTTGATCTGGAGAAATGTCATGGAAAAAGCCAAGTTCGCCGGCCTGTCGTGGAAGGCCGAGGTCCTCGCCGTGTTCTGCGCCATGCTGGCCAGCGTGCTCTCATTCGTCGCCGTCGTGGCGCTCTATGCGTCGGCGTCGGGCGAGTTGGAGGCGGCCACCGCCAAGGCGCGTGCCGCACCCGCGGCCAGCGCCGTCGCGATCGAGGTGCCGCGCAGGCCCAAGCCTGGGTAGCGCGCGGTCGGCGATCCACTCGCCGTGTGTGGAGCCCGTCGCGTCGACCTCAGTCGGCGCGACGGGTCGCGCACCAGGCCCCGGTTGCGCCGGGGACGCGGCCGCCGTCACGCGGTGGTTGCCCGGCGCGGTGGTCCGGGCGCGCTTGGCCGAGCCGCCCGGCCGGCTCAGCGCTGCAGGGCAAAGCGGTCGGGCGTCGCGCGCGCACTGCACGGTCGGCGTGCCGAGCACGAACGGGTTGGCGCTGCCACCCGCCTGCGTGCGCACGCGCCGCCCTCACCAGCGCCACTGCCAGATGAAGTCCAGCGAGTTGTCGGCGCCCGATTGCGCGCGCACGGTGAAGCGCTGCGCGACGCGATAGATCAGCTGCCAGGTGCCCGTGGTGGTGTTGACGCTGCGTTCATAGCCGACATACCAGCGCTGCGACAGTTGCCGGCCCAGCGACACGACGGTCTCCTTCGTCTCGCTGTCGCTTTGACGCACCGAAAAATCGGTGAGGCCCAGTTGATTCAGCACCTGGTCGGTCGGTGACTGATCCTCACCGGCCAGCAGCGCCAGCGCGGCGCGTTGCACCAACGCCGTGTCGTTGCGGCCGAGGCCCTCGCTGGGGCGCCCGAGCATCAGCCACGACAGTTTGTCAATCTCGGGCATCTCGGGCTCGCTGAACAGGCGCACGTGCAGGCTCGACAACAGTCCGGTCACCGCGACGCCGACGCGTACGTCGAGGTTGGGGCGCACCGCGAGGATGTCCAGGCGAGGGTTGTCGGGCGCTCCGGTGAACACCAGTTCGCCGCGTTCAATCACCAGTTTTTGTGCGTACGCGACGTAGGTGCCCGACTCCGCGCGCACGCTGCCATTGAGGGCCGGGCGCCCGCCCGGCGTGCTCAGCCGCAGGTCGCCGCGCAGCGACGCATCCAGGCCGTGGCCGCGAATGTGCAGCTTGTCGCCCAGCGCCACCGCCAGGTTGACCTGCGCGTTGCGCAGTGGCGCCGGCATCGCCTGCAAGACCGCACGCGGGTCGCGTGGGCCCGCGCTGCCCGGGGACGATGCCGCACGCACCACGCTGACGTCGCTGTCGAGGCTCGGCGCATTGGTCTTGCTGAAGTCGATGAGCCCCTCGTCGACGCTGAACTTGCCGTCGAGCTGCAGGGCGTCGCGATTGAGCTGCAGTTGCGCGTTGCCGCTGGCGACCACGCGGCGGTCGATGCGCCCGAGCAGCCTGAAGCGCTCGGCCACCAACTGCAGCTTGGCGCTCGGTGCATCACCCAAGGTGGCTTCACCGCTCAGGTTCAAGCTGCCGTCGCCCCCCTTGAACGACAAGCGCTGCACACGCGCCACGTCGCCATCGAGCGACGCCACCAGCTCGCCGTCGCTCAAGCCGACGCCTTGCAGCACGTTGCGCACCGACAGCTCGCTGCCTTGCATGTCGCCGCGCAATTGCGGCGCCCCGAAGCGTCCCCCCAGCGCCGCACTCACGCGCAGGTTGCCGCCCAGGCGCCAACCCGGTGGCACCCACACGCCCCAGGCGCCGAGGTCGGCCACGCGCAACTGCAGCACGCCATCGAGCCCGGCGTCGGCAGCCGGCCAGCGCGACTGGGCACTGGTGCGAACCACCTGCGCGCCCGCCATCTCGCCGATCTGGCGGCCGGCCAGGCCCTGCGCAAAATGCCAGACGCCGTCGTGTGCGGAGAACGCCAGCTGCACCTCGTCGATGCCGAGCGGGTGTGTGCTGCCCGACTCGTCGGTGATGCGCAGGTCGCCGCCGGAGCGCGCCAGCAAGACCTCGGCATCGAAGCGTTCGGCGGCATGCACCTCGAAGCGCCCAGCCAGCGTGAGGTCACCGCCCCAGCCGATGTCGGGCTGCAGCCGCGCCAGCAAAGGGGCCACCGCCAGCGGCTCGAGTTCGCCGCGCAGGTCCAGCCGCCGCCCGTCTGCCTGCCACGACGCTTCGCTCCAGCGCAGTGCGGCTCCACCGGCAAACTGGGCGCGCCCCGGTGACAGTTGCGCTTGCGTGAGCGCGCCTTGGGCGTCGAACACCAGCTCGCCTTGCAAGCCCTTGACGTCGAGCCATGGGTCACCCTTGCCTTCGCGCGCCACGACGCGCAGCGACGCGTCGTCGGCTTGCCAGCGTCCGCCGCCGGCGGGCGCGACGCGCCAAGCCCCGCGCGCCTCGAGTGTGGCGCGGGTGCCGGTGCCGGTGCTGCCGACCAGGTTCTCGCTCCACGACGGCGGCCGCGCCGGCGTCTCGGCCTGCGCCGTGATGCGGTGCGCACGCAGCGTGCCGTCGACCCGTGCCTGCAGCTCGTCCACGCGGTGCGCGCCTTGCTGCAACCCCTTGGCGTTCGAGCGTGAGCTCGAGCGGCGCGTCGTCGCTGCCGCCGAACTGCCAGCGCGCCAGTCCCTCGGTGAGCCCGAGATCGCCCGCCAGCAGGCCATTGGCCTGCAGCGAGCCGCTGCCGCCCTGCAGTTGTGGCCACCGACCGTCGAGTTGGGCTTGCAGCGTCAGCCCGCCTGCGCGCGGCCATGACACCGTGGGCACCAGGCTCGATAGCGGCTGCAGTGCCGACAGGGCCGGCCATGCGGCGTCGAGTCGCCAATGGTCCTGCGTCGCCTCGACGGCGAAGTGGCCTTCGAGCGTGGCCTGGTTGCCCGCCGCTGCCCACGAGGCGTGCACGCCGAGCACCTGGCCATCGCCTTTCACGTCGACGCGTGCAGTCATCGGCAGGCCGGCCAGCACGCTGTCTTTGAGATCCAGCTGCAACTGACCGCGCAGCGCGGCCAGCGCAGACCCGCGCTGCCGGCGCCACGTCTCCGCCAAAGTCTCCGGAACCTGCAGATCGAGCTGCCAGCGGCCATTGGCGCGGTGCGGCCCGCGCGCCCACACCGTGTCGGCAGCACCCGGCCACCACGGCAACGGATCGAACTGGTTCAGCTCGCCGTCGCTGGCCAGGTGCCAGACGTTGCGGTTGCCGTCGCGCTGTCGCTGCGCCTTCAGCGTGGCCTGCGCGCTGGCCTCGCCCGCGGAGGCGCGCACCTGCGTCAGCTCCACCGTGTCGGCGCTGTCGCCGTCAGATTTGAACTGCGCGTGCAGCGGTTGGGCCGAGTGCCCAGCGTGCCGTCGAGCGTGCCGTCGACGCGTGCCTGCCATGGCGCACCGGTCGCCGGCGCGTTGGTGGCCGGCGCGCTGGCGCTGCGCGCCGCGGGCAGCGGCAAGCCGCTCACCTGCAGATGTCAATGCACCGCCAGCGCGCAACGGCGGCGCGCTGGCGTGCAAGCGAGTCGGTTCGACGTCGGTCAGCTGCAACTGCAGCTGCAGTTCGCTGCCCACCCACTGGCCACGGCCTTGCACGCGGCCAGCGGCCCGGCGCTCATCGGCGAGCATCGCGTCGAGCTGCCGGATCTCGATGCGATCGAGCTGGCTCGGTGTGCCGCCGAGGTCGAGCTGGATCTCGCGCACCGGCATGCGGCCGCTGTCCCAGCGCCCGGGTTCATGGTTCTGCACGCGCACCGACGCCTGCGCGGGGCGGTCGAGGCCGGCGCTCTGCACGTTGGCCTGTGCGTCGATGCGGGTGCGCGGTGCCGCGCTGCTGAGCGCCGCCAGGTCGAGCGCGCGCGTCGACAACTGCAACGATGCGAGTGGCCAGTCGGCGAACGGCGCGATGCGTGCCAGCACGTCGAGCGTCGGTGCATTGGCGTTGCGCTCGTCGCCGCGCAAGCTGGCGCGCACGGCGAACTCGGTGAGCGGTCCTTCGACGTTGACCGTGGCCTGCCACGGCGTGCCGCTCACCGGCTTGGCCTGCAGCTGCAGCGCCAGCGGCAGCGGGGCGGTGGTGCCGATGCGCGCGTCGGCGCTGAGCTGCAGGCGATCGTTGTGCAGCGACAGGCCCTCGATGCGATGCTCGGTGCCGTCGTTGTCGCCCAGCCGGACACTGCCACGCACGTCGAGCCACGGCGCCGCGTCGTCGAGCTGCAGTTCGGCCACCGACACGGCGTCGATGCGCAACGCGAGCGGCCAATGCAGCGGCGGCGGCTCGCCGCTGCCGGGCGTGCTCTCGCGCGGCGACGCAAAGACCACGCGCGACGCGGTCAACGAGCGCGCCGACAGCCCCACCCAGCCGCCGGTGAACGGCAACAGACGCCACTGCGGCTGCTGCAATTCGATGCCGTCGATCTGTAGCACCGGTTGCGTGGCGCTGCCGTGCCATTGCAGCGATTCGATGCGCAGCGACTCGCCGACCAGCGAGCCTTGCACGCCGCTGACCGTCAGGCCGGGCACGTGTCCGAGCAGCCAGCGTGTGCCGGCCTCGCTGCGCGCGGCATGGATCAGCGCCACCAGCCCGGCGGCCAGCAAAGCCAGCAGCGCGACGAGCAGCAGCCAGTCGCGCCAGGCGCGTCGGTGCGCCGATGCAGCGGCGCGCGGCGGTTGCTGGCTCATGATGGGCTGGCCTCGACCCTAGAACGCAATACCCACCGACACGTGCAGACGCAGTTGGCGCAATTCTTCGCCATAGGCTACGTCGGCACGCAACGGGCCCACTGGGCTGCGCCAGCGCACGCCGACGCCGTAGCCCATCGCCGGCTTGAAGCCGACCCAGCTGTTGGCGGCGCGGCCGGCGTCGACGAACACCGCCCACCACACGCTGGGCAGGCGTTCGAACGGGCGCGCCACCTCGACGCTGGCGGTGGCCAGCACGTTGCCGCCGATGATCGCGCCGTCGTCGTCGGTGGGCGCCAGCGTGCGGTAGTCGTAGCCGCGCACCGACTCGTCGCCGCCGGCGCGAAACGCCAACGCATCGGGCACCGCAACCGTGTCACGCTTGAAGATCTGGCCGAGTTCGAGCCGCGCCGTGGTGTACCACGACGTGCCCAGCGGCAAGTAGCCGGTGACGCGGCCATACAGGCGCAGTGAAAGGCCCGCGCTCGGCAAAGTTGCTGGTGGCGCATGCCGACGCCGCTCTCGCCCGACAAGCTCGACGCCGCGCGTGGGCAGGATCACGCTGTCCAGGTTGCGCCAGATGCCGTGGTACTGCGCCGCCGAATCGCATCGGCCTCCTTGACCACGCTGCTGCGACGATCGTCTGCACCGAGCGGTCGAGACCGAGGAAGTACAGCCGCTCGACGCGATTGGTGTCCTGCGTGCGGCCCACGCGCACGCGCTGCGACAGCACGTCGTCGAGGTCGGTCTGCAGGCGCTCGGACTTGCAGGCCGACCATGTTGCGATAGAACTGTTCGCCCGGGATGGGTGCTCAGCTCGCCCTCGTACGACTTGGCGGTCGCGACCGTATTCGAGCTTGTTGTGCATGTGTCACCGGGTAGTCGAACAGGCGTCGGTGCGTGTGCTCCGCCGTCACACGCGGCCCATTGTTGGCGCTGACGCCCACGCCGAGTGTGAACGAGCTGCAGCGGCAGCTCGTGCAACTGCACCGTGACCGGCTGAGGCGTCAGCCTTGGCGGGGTCGTTGTCGAAACTGACCCGATGGTGTCGAACAGGTTGGACTTGCGCAGCCGCTCCTGGTAGTCCTGCAGCAGGGTTTCGGTGAGCGGCTGCTCCGGGGCCGAAGCCGGCCAGGTTGCGCACCGGCGCCTCGTCGTGCAACTTCAGGCCCTCGATGCGCAGCTCACCCGCGCGGAACAACGGGCCACTGTCGAGCGTGAGCGTCAGCTGCACCTGGTTGTCGACGACATTCACCTGCGCGGCGCTCGTCGGCGATGCTCGCGGCTCGCATAGCCAGCGGCGCGCAGACGTCCCAACGCGTCGTTCTTGGCCGCGGCCCAATCGGGGTTGCGAAAGACGTCGCCCGGCGGCAGCGGCCACCAGGCGTGCAGCGCCTGGATCTGTTCGCGTGCGTCCTGTCGCCGGCATCGGCGCGTTCGCGCATCACGCCTTGCACCGACAGCATCATCTCCTGGATCTTGACGCGCGGTCCGGGCACGACTCGCACATGCACCACCGGCGGCGGCCCGCGGTCGCGTCGCACCTGCACGTCGGGATGGAAGTAACCCTCGGTCTCCAGCAGCTCGCGCACCTGCGCCGGCGCGGCGGCGACCAGTCGCAGCCACTCGGTCTCGTCGGGTGCCTCGGTTCCGGCGAGCGCGGCCAGGCGTGCCAGATCGAGGTTGCGCTGCAGCAGCGTGCGCAGCTGCGATGGTGCGTCGACCACCAGGCCTTCGGTCTTGGGCGGCGGCCCGGAGGTTCGCCGCCGGGGCGTTGCTCGTACGCGTCGGGCTCGCCCTGGTCGTGTTGCGGCGGGTCGATTCGTCCTGCGCCAGCAGCGCGCAGCCCGACAGCGCCAGCAACAGCCCGAGCAGCGCGAGCGCGCGCGCGGGCGCGTGCGCGCGTCACTTGCTCAGCAGGCGCATCGCCGATTCCAGCCCCAGCAGCGTCAGCGGGAACATGCGTTGGTGCATCAGCTGCTGGACGATCGCGATGCTCTGGCGGTATTGCCATACGCCCTGCGGCTCGGGGTTGATCCAGGCGTACTTCGGGAACGCGCGCGTCAGGCGCTGCAGCCACTCGGCGCCGGGCTCCTCGTTGTTGTATTCGACGCTGCCGCCGGGCTGCAGGATCTCATAGGGGCTCATCGTCGCATCGCCGACGAAGATCAGCTTGTAGTCCTTGTTGTACTTGTGGATCAGGTCCCAGGTCGGGGTCTTCTCGGAGAAGCGGCGGCGGTTGTTCTTCCACACGAAGTCGTAGAGGCAGTTGTGGAAGTAGAAGAACTCGAGGTGCTTGAACTCGGTCTTGCTGGCCGAGAACAGCTCCTCGACGCGGTGGATGTGCTCGTCCATCGTGCCGCCCACGTCCATCAGCAGCAGCACCTTCACCTTGTTGTGCCGCTCGGGGATCATCTTGATGTCGAGCAGCCCGGCGTTGGCCGCGGTGCAATGGATGGTGTCGTCGAGGTCGAGCTCGAGGTCCGAGCCCTCACGCGCGAAGCGGCGCAGGCGCCGCAGCGCCACCTTGATGTTGCGCGTGCCGAGCTCCAGCGTGTCGTCGTAGTCTTTGTAGGCGCGCTGGTCCCACACCTTCACCGCCGAGCGGTTGCGGCCCTTGTCCTGGCCGATGCGGATGCCCTGCGGGTTGTAGCCATAGGCGCCGAACGGGCTGGTGCCGCCGGTGCCGATCATCTTGCTGCCGCCCTCGTGGCGCTCCTTCTGCTCCTCGAAGCGCTTCTTCAGCGTCTCCATCAGCTCGTCCCAGCCCATCTTCTCGATCGCCGCCTTCTCTTCGGGCGTGAGTTCGAGCTCGAGCGTCTTGCGCAGCCACTCGAGCGGGATGTCCTGGCTGAAGTCGGTGAGCAGCTCCACGCCCTTGAAGTAGGCCGAGAACGCACGGTCGAACTTGTCGAAGTGCGCCTCGTCCTTGACCAGCGACGTGCGCGCCAGGTAGTAGAACTCGTCGACCGACGGGCCGATCACGCCCGCCTGGATGGCCTCGAGCAGCGTCAGGTACTCCTTGACCGAGACCTTCAGCTTGGCCGCGCGCAGCGTGTAGAAGAAGTTGATCAGCATGGCGGCTCCGAGCTGCCGGGCTTGGGGCCGCGTGCCCCCGACAGGCCTTCGCGGGCCCCGCTAGGGCTCGGGCCCGTGTGCCACTACACGAGCGCGTGGGCATGCGGCCGTTGCGGTTGGTGAGCACTGGCGGCTTGATGACCTGGCCGATGGTCCGCCGCCGCCGACTGCTGCGCCGACAACGGTGCGCGCCCGATTGGCAACTGCCAGCGGTGGCAGGCAGGCGCTGTTGCCGCTGCCGCGATACGACAGGGCCGACGCGAGCTGGCCTTCCGCCGGGTCACCCAATTGATGATCGAGGTCGTCATTGGCCGCGCATCCGGGCACGTTGTCGGCCGTGGTGCCGGTGCCGCCGGGAATGAACCCATTGGCGTAACTGCCGAAGCCCTTGGCATTGACGCCCTGGAACTCGATCGGGAAGTAAGTGATGCCGCAGTTGTCCTGCGCGAAGAAGCCATAGGGCTTGCCGCAGGTGGTGCTGCCGATCAGGCGCACGTCGAGGTCCACGCCGCGCAGGCCGTTGAGGATGGCCTCGCTGGCCGAGCACGTGCTGCCGCTGACCAGCACGTACACGCGCGGCAGGTTGAGCGTGGGCAGCGGATCGCTGCGCGTGCACTGGAAAGTCGCGTCCGGAACACACGCCAGGCTCCGAGAAGCCGCTCGATGAGTTCTCGTTCGAGCGCTTGTTGCTGAACATCGTGGCCTCGAACACCTGGTTGGCGGTGCGCGCGGCCCCGGCGATCATGTAGGCCACTTCACTGGCGATGTAGAGATAGCCGCCGCCGTTGTAGCGCAGATCGAGCACGAGGTCGGAGATGCCCGGTGACGCGCTGAAGCTTGCAAACGCGCTGATCAGGTCGGGCTCGGCCGTGACGACGTGGTCGTTGAACAGCAGATAGCCGACCCGCGCGCCATTGACGTTGAGAATCTGCGACTGCACCGACTTGAGCGTGACATTGCCCGCGACGAACGTGTAGTCGGCCGCCGGCACACCGCTGCGCGAGAAGCGGAACGAGTGCTGGCTGCTCAACGCCGGGAAGAGTGCCGCATTCAACGTGGCGACGTCGGCCTGCGTGTTGGCATCGGCCGCCACGTTGTCGGCGAGCACCAGCGTGTCGCCGCGTTTTATCTGCGCGACGTCGGCTTGCGAACCCGGGTGCACATAGCTGACGCGGATGTTGCGCGGCGGTGTCGGCGAATCGAAGTGCCACTCGATGCCGTAACCCACCGTTGAGCCGCTGTTGATCAGGGCATCCCACGCCGCAGTCGGGTAGGTGAAGCTGAACTTGTCGACCGGCTTGCCCTGCGGATTGATCTGCGGCCGGGTCAGATCCAGAAAATAGGTGTCGATCGAATCGTAGAAGCCCAGTGGCGTGTCGTTGCTGTAGATCGCATCGGCCGGGTTGACCGCGGGCACCGTGTCCCACCAGAGATACTTGCGATCGATGTAGTCGCGCAGCCACGTCTTCTCGGTGCCGATGTTGCCCGACGTGATCGGGGCCGTTGCGTCGCCGCGGTACGGGTTGTTGGGCGAACAGGTCTGCGCCAGCACGCCGGTGGCGATCGCTTTCGAACCGCCCCCACCGCCGCACGACGCCAGCGCGGCGGTCGCGACAACAGCGGCGATCACGCGCGCGCCGCGAAATGCATGGTGCATGGCCGGTCTCTCCAACGAGTCGCAATGGTGTGACGGCATTGTAGAAAGCCGCCGTGTGACGTTGGGTAACTTTGCGCGTTGGTTAGGCTCGGCCACCCCGCGAGTGTTTGGCCGGCGCGGGGCGTGCCGTGGCGGAGTGGCTGGCCAGCCAATCGAAGAACTCGCGGTACCACAGCTTGCTGTTGCGCGGCTTCAGCACCCAGTGGTTCTCGTCGGGGAACCACAGCAGCCGCGCGTCGACGCCGCGTGCCTTCAGCGTGTTGTAGTAGGCCAGGCCCTGCGCGTCGGGCACGCGGTAGTCGAGCGCGCCGTGGATCACCAGCGTCGGCGTGTGCATCGTGGCGGCGTGCGCGTGCGGACTCTGCCTGTGCACGAGGGCCATGTCGTCCCAGTAGGCGGCGCCGAGCTCCTTGGGGAACCAGGTGTACGCGTCCTCGGCGAACATGCCGACCCAGTCGAAGCAGCCCGCGTGGCACACGTAGGCCGCGTAGCGGCCGCGTTTCACGTGGCCGTTCATCCATGCCACCATGAAGCCGCCGTAGCTGCCGCCGGCGGCGAACACGCGCTTGGAGTCGATCCAGTTCTTCTGCAGCAGCCAGTCGGTGGCTGCTTCGATGTCCTTCAGCTCCAGCTCGCCCCAGCGGTGGGTGATCGAATCGAGAAACGCATAGCCGAAGCTCGACGAGCCGTGGTAGTTGACGGCCGCCACCACGTAGCCCTGCGCGGCAAACACCAAGTTGTTCCAGCGGTAGTGCCAGCCGTCGCCCGGCGCGGTGTGCGGGCCGCCGTGGATGGTGTGCAGCAGCGGGTACTTCTTCTTCGCGTCGAACCCCGGTGGGTAGAACACCCACATCTGCACGCGGTCGCCCAACGCGCCCTTGATCCACACCTCTTCATGGCGGCCGAAGTCGATGGCGGCCAACAACTTGTCGTTGAAGCGTTCGATGCGGCGCGGCGCCTGACCGGGCACGCACGCGGTGGCGCGCGCCGGATGGTCGGCAGCGTCGGCGATCGTCACCATCGTGCCGGCGTGTTTGTCGAACGCCGAGCACGGTGCCGCCCTCGACCAGCACCTCGGCGCGGCGGTCGCCACGGTTGAAGCGCCACAGGTGCGTGCGGCCTTTTTGTTCGGCGGTGAACAGCAGCGCCTGGCCGTCGTCTTCCCACTGCAGCGGCGCCTTGACCTCGTGGTCCCATTCGGCACTCTCGACCTCCCAGCGCTTGCTGGCGCGGTCCCACACCGCGAGCTGGTCGGGCATCGTGTGCTTCAGGCCGTCGTGCTTGGCCAGGAACGCGATCTGCGAGCCGTCGGGGCTGTAGCGCGGTGCACCGAAGGTCCAGTTGGCGTCGCGCACGATCACGTCGAAGCGGCGGCTCTTCAAGTGCAGCTCGGCCAGCGCGAAGCGGTTGTCCAGGCGCTTCTCGTCGGCCGGGTCGTAAGCGAACACGATGCGCTGCCCGTCGGGCGAGATGTCGAAGCTGGTGGCGCCCGGCTCGGCGCGCTCGAGTTCGTAGCCGCTGCCCTCGAACACGTTGCGCGTGCGGCCACTGGCCAGCTCCATCACGTGCAGCTGCGGCACGCGGCCCATCGGCAGCGAGTGGTCCCAGTAGCGGTACAGCGCTTCGCCGGTGGCATAGCCGGTTTCCTTGCGGTCCTTGAATTCCTTCAGGCGCTTGGCCTGTGCGGCCTCGCCCTTGGCATCGGGCCACACCCATGACACGAAGGCGATGCGTTTGCCGTCAGGAAACCAGCGAAAGCCTTCGATGCCGGTGGCCACCGTGCCGACGCGCCGCGCTTCGCCGCCGTCGGGCGCGATCACGTAGAACTGCGGCTGCTCGTCCTTGTGCCCCTGCTGTTCGCGCTTGGCGACGAAGCCCACCGCGTCGCCGCGCGGGCTGAACGCCGGCTGGCCGTCTTTGTCGCCGCACTGCGTCAGCGCGCGCGGCTCGCCGCCGAGGGTCGACAGCAGCCAGATCGACGCCTGGCTCTGGTTGTCGGCCATCGAGTGGCGCGACACCGCCACCGCGGCCAGCGCGCCGTCGGGCGAGAGCGACACGTTGCCCAGCCGCTTGAGCTGCCACAGCGCGTCGACGTCAATCTTCTTCTTGGCCATGTCGGTTCCTGTGGCACGCCGCGGCCCTGGCCTGCGTGCATCGACTCAACGGGGTTTGGTGAGCTGCCAGTCCAGGTGATTGCGCACCGCGGGCCACTCGACGGCCGTGATGCTGTAGACCGCGGTGTCGCGCAGCGTGCCGTCGCTGGCGCGCTGGTGCGAACGCAGGATGCCGTCGAGCTGTGCGCCGAGCCGCTCGATCGCGCGGCGGCTCTGCGTGTTGAACCGGTGCGTGCGGAACTCCACCGCGATGCAGTCGAGTTCATCGAAGGCGTGCGCCAGCAGCAGTCGCTTGCACTCGGTGTTCAGCGGTGAACGCTGCACCCGCTTCGCGTACCAGGTGGAACCGATCTCGACGCGCTTGTTCACGGCGTCGACGTTCATGTAGGTGGTCATGCCGGCGATGCGGCCGTCGGCATCGAACACCGTGAACGGCGTCATCGATCCTTTGGCCTGCAGGTCGAGCCGGCGCGCGGTCTCGGCGGCCATGCGCTCAGGGGGCGGCACGAAGGTGTACCACAGACGCCAGAGTTCGCCGTCGCGCACGGCATCGATCAGGCCGGGCTCGTGCGAGAGGGACAGCGGTTCGACGCGGACGTGTTGGCCGCGCAAGGTGACTGGTTCGGGCCAGGTCATGTCAGCGGCTCCATCGGCTGGCGACCTGCTTGCATTGGAGCGAGGCAAAGCCGCGGGCGGGTATGCGCCGGCGCTCGGATGCGGCAGCCCTTCGCTTCGCGAAGGGTTCGCTGCGGTGCTCGATCTCATGGCCCGCCGAGAAACTCGCTCCACTCCCTGCGGTCGTTGCGCTCGAACAGTCTCGGCGAGTCAGAAGACGAAGCGCGCGCCGCGCGCGCGCGGCCATGAGATCTGCGCTCCTCGGCGCCGCATATGTCGCTGCCGGCGCACCCCCACCCTCGGCTTTGCCGGCCACCGCTGTGCCCGGCGTCGAACACCACGAGCGTGTCTGCGCGGTGGGCGATACCCGGTGGGGGCGATTTGTGGGGCGGCGAGAAGCGCAGCGCCGGGGTCGGCGCGCGTAGCGCGCTTCGTTTATCTGACTCGCCGCGATTGTTCGAGCGTAACGAACGCAGTGAGTGCAGCGAGTTTCGCGACGCGACCCCGGGGCGAGCATCGCAGCGAAGTCGGTGCGCAGCGACCGACCGCCACAGTATGAGCCCCCACTGGGTACCGCCCAGCGCGCCGCACAAACGCCTTGCGTGCGCGGATCTCCAAAGGGCACAACAGTCCGAGACCAGACGCCCAGCGCCACATGTCAGCGGTTGTGCCTTTGCATGAACACGAGCTTCTCGAACAGCGTCACGTCCTGTTCGTTCTTCAACAACGCGCCGACCAGCGGCGGCACCGACACCTTCTCGTCCTTGCTTTGCAGCGCTTCGATCGGCATGTCTTCGGCCACCAGCAGCTTGAGCCAATCAAGCAACTCGGAGGTCGACGGTTTCTTCTTCAAACCCGGAAGGTTGCGCACGTCGTAGAAGGTCTTCAGCGCCGCACCGAGCAACTCCTTCTTCAGGCCCGGGAAGTGCACGTCGACGATGCGCTTCATCGTGTCGGCGTCGGGGAACTTGATGTAGTGGAAGAAGCAGCGGCGCAAGAAGGCGTCGGGCAACTCCTTCTCGTTGTTGGAGGTGATGAACACCACCGGTCGGTGTATGGCCTTGACCAGCTCGCGCGTCTCGTAGACGTAGAACTCCATGCGGTCGAGCTCGCGCAGCAGGTCGTTGGGAAACTCGATGTCGGCCTTGTCGATCTCGTCGATCAAGAGCGCCACCGGCTGCTCGGCCGTGAAGGCCTGCCACAAAGTGCCGCGCACGATGTAGTGGTGGATGTCCTTGACCTTCTCGTCGCCGAGCTGGCTGTCGCGCAGCCGGCTCACCGCGTCGTACTCGTACAGGCCCTGCTGCGCCTTGGTGGTGCTCTTGATGTGCCACTGCAAGAGCGGCACGCCGATGGCGTTGGCCACCTCTTCGGCCAGCATTGTCTTGCCGGTGCCCGGTTCGCCTTTTACCAGCAGCGGCCTCTTCAGCGTGATGGCCGCGTTGACGGCCAACATCAGGTCTTGCGTGGCGACGTAGGTGTCGGAGCCGTTGAATTTCATGGGGCGCTGTCGTCGAGGGGTCGGGCCAGTATAAGGGCGCCCCTATAATCGCCCGCCGTGGCAGCGCCGCACGCCGCCCCGCTTCGAACAACGCTTTCTTGCCCATGAAAAACACGCTGCTGCTCGCCCTTGCTCTGGTTGCCGCGCCGATGCTGTCGATGGCCCAAGAGGTCAAGGGCGACGCAGGCGCCGGTGGCAAGAAGGTCGCCATGTGCATCGGTTGCCACGGCTTGCCGGGTTATCAATCGAGCTTTCCGCAGGTCTACAAGGTGCCCAAGATCGCCGGGCAGAATGCCAAGTACATCGCGGCCGCGCTCAACGGCTACCGCAGCGGCGACCGCAAGCACCCGTCGATGCGCGGCATCGCGGGGTCGCTGTCGGATCAAGACATCGCCGACGTGGCGGCCTACTACGAGGCGCTGGGCAAGGACACGGCCGCAGCGTCGGTGCCGGAGACGCCTGAGGCGCCGTCGCCCGATGCGTTGAAGGACAAGCTGGTTACGTGCCCGGCGTGCCACGGCAAGAACTTCAACAACACCACCGATCCCGCCAATCCGCGCCTGGCCGGGCAACATGCCGACTACCTGCTGGTCTCGCTGAAGGCCTACATGACCGACAACAACCCGCGCGTGGGCCGCGCCAGCGCGGTCATGAAAGGCATGGTGGCCCCCGAAGTCGACGGCAAGAAGAAGCCCGTCTTCAGCAACGCCGAGTTGAAGGAATTGGCCGAATACCTGTCGGGCCTGCCCGGCGAGTTGAAGACGGTGCCGCAGTCGCGCTTTCATTCGCCGCACTGAGCAGCGAGCCCGGCGCGAGCCGCTGAACCTCCCCGGCCAAATCGTCGAGGATCGGGCAGTCGGGCCGCGAGTCGCCGTGGCAGCAGTGCGCCAGGTGTGTCAGCGTGCGCTGCATCGACTGCATCTCGTCGATGCGCCGCTGCAGATCGCCTGCGTGCGCCAGCGCGATGCGCTTGACGTCGGCGCTGGCGCGGCGGCGGTTGCGCCACAGGCCGAGGAGCGCGGTGATCTCCTTGATCGAGAAGCCGAGGTCGCGCGCCCGTCGAATGAAGCGCAGCGTGTGCACCGACGCGTCGTCGTACTGCCGGTAGCCCGCCGCGCTGCGCGGCACCTTGGGCAACAGGCCGAGCGCCTCGTAGTGGCGGATCATCTTGGCGGAGACGGCGCTGCCGCGCGATGCCTGGCCGATGTTCATCGGGAGGTGTCCTCCTGCGCGCGGTGCGGGCGCCAGCGGCGCAACGTCAAGGCGTTGCCGACCACGCTGGCGCTGGACAACGCCATCGCGGCGCCTGCGATCACCGGGTTGAGCAACCCCAGCGCGGCCAGCGGAATGCCCACCACGTTGTAGACGAAGGCCCAGAACAGGTTCTGCCGGATCTTCGTGGTGGTGCGGCGCGACAGATCGATCGTCTGCGCCACCAGCATCGGATCGCCGCGCAGCAGCGTCACGCCGGCAGCCTGCATCGCGGCGTCGCTGCCGAGCAGGCGGCCGGCCGCATCGCGGCCGCCCATCGCAATGCCGACATCGGCGGCGGCCAACGCCGGTGCGTCGTTGACGCCGTCACCGACCATCGCCACCTTGCCGTGGCCGGCATTGGCGCGCAGCGCGGCGATCACCTGCGCCTTGTCGCCGGGCAGCACCTCGGCGCGCACGTCGTCGATGCCGAGCGTGGCGGCCACGGCGCGTGCCGCGCCGGCGTTGTCGCCGCTGATCAGCAGCGTGTGCACGCCCAGGCGCTTCAACTCGGCGATCGCCAGCCGCGGCGCCGGGCTTGGGCGCATCGCCGAACGCCAGCATCGCCAGCGCCGCGCGCGGCCGTCGCTGCGCAACTCGGCCAGCCACGACACCGTGCGGCCCTGGCTGCGCAGCGCGCTGGCGGCATCGGATGCGACGCCCAGATCGGCGTTCAACTCGCGCATCAGCCGCTCGCTGCCCAGCCGCAGGACTCGACCTCCCACCGTGCCGCCGATGCCGCGCCCGGCGATGGCCTGCACGTCGCTGGCGGCGCTCGGTGCGGACCCGCGCCGGCGCGGGCGCGCGTCGAGCACCGCCGCGCCAACGGCGTGTTCGCTGCCCGCTTGCAAGGCGGCAGCGCAATTCGAGCAGCGTCGCCTTCGTCTTCGCCCGACACCGCCTGCAGCGCCACCAGATCGCGGCCGGCCTTCGGTCAGCGTGCCGGTCTTGTCGAAGGCGACCGTGCGCACCGCGTGCGCCAGCTCCAGCGCCTGGGCGTCCTTGATCAGGATGCCGTGGCGCGCCGCCACGCCGGTGCCCACCATGATCGCGGTGGGCGTGGCCAGGCCGAGTGCGCACGGGCAGGCGATCACCAGCACCGCCACCGCGTTGAGCAGCCCTGTGTCCACTGACCGCGAGCAAGCCCCAGGCCAGCAGCGTGAGCAGCGCCGCCAGCGACCACCACCGGCACGAACACCGCGCTGACGCGGTCGACCAGCCGCTGGATCGGCGCCTTGTGCGCCTGCGCAGATTCCACCAGCCGAGCGATGCGCGCCAGCGTCGACTCCGCGCCGAGCGCGGTGGTGCGCACGCGCAGCAGGCCCTCGGCGTTGACCGCGCCGCCGATCACCCGGTCGCCGCGCTGCTTGGCCACCGGCAGGCTCTCGCCGGTGAGCAGCGATTCGTCGACGTGGCTGGCGCCGTCGATCACCTCGCCATCGACCGCCACCCGCTCACCCGGCCGCACGATCACCACGTCGTCGATGCGCACCTGCGCCAGCGGCAGCTCGACCTCGCTGCCGTCGCGCTGCACGCGCGCGGTGTTGGGGCGCAGCGCATTCAGCGCGCGGATGGCGTCGGTGGTCTGCCGCTTGGCGCGCGTCTCGAGCCACTTGCCGAACAGCACCAGCGTGATCACCACGGCGGCCGATTCGAAGTACAGGTGCGCCGCGTGTCCCGCAGGCGCCGTCAGCAGCAGCGCCAGGCTCAATCCGAACGCAGCGCTGGTGCCGATGGCCACCAGCAAGTCCATGTTGCCGCTGCCGGCGCGCAGCGCGTTCCAGCCGGCGCGGTAGAAGCGCGCGCCGAGCCATAGCTGCACCGGCGCGGCCAGCGCGAGTTGCCACCAGCCATTGAGCACGGCATGCCAGCCGAGCCAGCCGGCCGCCATCGGCAGCAACAGCGGAGCCGACAGCGCCGCGGCCAGCGCGACGCGTGCGCCATCGCCCCAGAGTGGCCGTGCTGCGGCGCTGCTGGTGGAATCGGCGTGGCTTGGCCGCCGTCGTAGCCCGCGCTGCGCAGTGCCGCGACGAGTTCGTCGCTCGGCGCCTGGCCGCGCCAGCGCACGACGCTGGCGCGCTCGGTGGCCAGATTCACCGAGGCCGACGCGACGCCGGGCACACGCATCAGCGCGCGCTCGACGCGGGTCACGCACGATGCGCAGGTCATGCCTTGCACCGCCAGCGTCACGCCCTCTTGCGCCACCGCGTAGCCGGCGTGCCGCACCGCATCGGCCAGCGCGGCGGGTTGCACCGCTTGCGCCAGTTCAACGGCGGCCGTTTCGGTGGCCAGGTTGACCGCCGCCGAGCGCACGCCGGGCACGCCAGCCAGCGCGCGCTCGACGCGCTGCACGCACGACGCGCAGGTCATGCCTTCGATCGGCAGCGACAAGGTCGCGTTCATGGAGCGAAGAATAGACCTTCACACGGTGGGAAGGTCAAGCCCGGACTGCGCGGCGAGCACCATCGGCGCCTGACGCTTGACCTTGCCATGGTGGCAAGGTCTACGATGCAATGGGTTGACTCTCTGAAGGCTCTCATGATCGAACTGAAACTACCCACCATGACCTGCGACCATTGCGTGCGGACGGTGAGCCACACGGTGCAGCGCATCGACGCCGCCGCCAAGGTGGATGTCGACCTGCCGGCCAAGATCGTGCGCATCGAATCCCAGCACGAGCGCCAGGAGTTCGTGCGCGCGCTGTCGAAGAGGGTTACGTACCGGCCGCATGAGCGGTCGCGCGAGGCACGGGGGCTACGCGCCTGCTCGCCGGCGCACGCACTCGACATACGCCGGGCCGTCAGGCAGTGCGCCGTCGCGCTGCGAGCGCCAGATCATCTCGCCCAGGCATTCCATCGCCTGGTGATGCGCCTCGTGCAGCGACCCCAGGCGCGCCGCCAGCGCCTCCACGGCGCCGCGGATGCCGGCCGGTTGGTCGATCGAACACTGCTCGCTGATCGACAAGTGCATCGACAGGTGCAGGAACGGATTGGCGCGGCCGCCCTCGACGCTGTAGTCGGCGGCGAGCGCGGCCTGTTCGTCGCCCAACTCGCTGTCGTATTCGGGATGCTCGGCGACCCACAGCGCCGCCAGCGTCTCCATCGCCGTCATCGGTGCGGCCTCGCGGCGCTTGCGCCAGGCACCGCAGAAGAAACGGCGCACGTCGTGTTGGTTGGGTTGGAACACGGGGAGAATTGTCGTTGCTTGAGGCGCGCACGGGGCGCGAGAGGACTTGATGGCAATCACCACCGATCGGCTTTTCACGCAGGCGCGCACCGCAACGTTCTTCCTCGAGTCGCCCGGCGTCGACGACGATACGCTGCATGCGCTGTACGAGCTGCTGAAGTGGGGCCCCACCGCGTCGAACTGTTGCCCGGCGCGCTTCGTGTTCGTGCGCACGCCGCAGGCCAAGGAACGCCTGTTGAGCTGCCTGAGCCCGGGCAACGTGGCCAAGGCGAAGTCGGCACCGGTGACGGTGGTGATCGGCATGGACATGGCGTTTTATGAGCAATTGCCGGTGCTGTACCCGCAGGCCGACGCGCGCTCGTGGTTCGCGGGCAATCCCGAGGTGATCGCGCGCGAGGCGCTGCGCAGCTCGAGCCTGCAGGCGGCCTACCTGATCATCGCGGCGCGCACGCTGGGGCTCGACGCCGCGCCGATGGGCGGCATCGACGCTGCCAAGATGGACGCCGAGTTCTTTGCCGGCACCACGGTGAAGAGCCACATGGTGTGCTGCCTTGGCCATGCCGATGTCGCGGGCCAGCGGCCACGCAATCCACGCCTGCCGTTCGACCAGGCGTGCCGATTGGCTTGACGCGTCACATCCGTTGCCGCTGATCACCGACCCCGCGTTCTACGCCGTGGCCATACCCGCCGCGCTGCTGGTAGGCGTCGGCAAGAGCGGCGTGGCCGGCGGCTTCGGCATCCTGGCCGTGCCGTTGATCGCGCTGGTGATGCCGGTGCCGCAGGCGGCTGCCATCGTGCTGCCGCTGCTGACGGTGGGTGACATGTTCGGCCTGGCCGCGCTGATCCGCGATCGCGACCGCGCGCTGCTGCGCGTGCTGCTGCCCGCGGGGCTCGCGGGCACGGTGGTGGGGTTCCTGTTGTTCGGCGTGCTGGCACCGAAGGCGGTGTCGGCCGTGCTCGGCGTGATGACGCTGCTGTTCATCGCGCAGCGCGCGTGGTCGTCGTCGGGCGCGGCGGCGCGCGCGTTGCCGCGCTGGTTCACCGCGCTCGCAGGCGTCGCTGCGGGCGTCACGAGCTTCGTCGCCCACGCCGGCGGCCCGCCGATCTCGATCGCGTTGCTGCCGATGCGCCTGGCACCTGCCGCGTTCGCGGCCACCACCAGCGTGTTCTTCACGGTGATCAACGCGTCGAAGTGGCTGCCGTATGCGTGGCTCGGGCTGATCGACCTCACCAACATGCTCACCGCGCTGCTGCTGGCACCGTGCGCGGTGCTCGGTGTGTGGCTCGGCGTGTCGTTGCTGCGACGCTTGCCCGCGGTGTGGTTCTATCGGCTGGTGTCGGCCGGCTTGCTGATCACCGGGCTCAAGCTGACGTGGGACGGTCTGCGCTAGCCGCGCCGGCTTGTCGCTCCCCGACCGACGGATCGTCGCTGCGGCCGCGCGTGCGCTCGGCCAGCTCGCGCTCCTGGGTCAGCAGTTGTTCGAGCTGCTCGCGTCCGGCCTTGCTCATCGAGATCAGCCGCTTCTCGTCGCCCAGGTGCGGCGCCATCGCGACCAGCTGCTCCACGCTGTGGCGGCGAAAGCGCTGGGCCAGCGTGCGTGCGCGATGCGGCTCGACACCCAGCAGCTCGAGCACGCTGCGCCCGCTCATCAGCGCGGAGTCGAGCGTTTCGCGCTCGATGAAGCGCACACCGCGCTGGAACAGTTGCGTCCAGTGCTGCGCGTTGCGGGCCCGCGCCACGATCGCGAGCTGCGGAAAGTGCTCGCGCGCCAGGTCCACCAGCGCGAGGTTGCGCTCGATGTCGTCGATCGCCACCACCAGCACCTTGGCTTGACCCGCACCCGCCACGCGCAGCAAGTCGAGCCGCGTGGCGTCGCCGTAGTACACCTGCCAGCCGAAGCGCCGCGTCGCTTCCACCTGATCGGCGTTGATGTCGAGCACGGTGGCGCGGCCTCCACTAGCGAACAGCAGGCGCCCGACGATCTGCCCGTAGCGGCCGAATCCCGCGATGATCACCGGCGCGCTCTGCGGCGCTTCGATGCGGTGCTGCGTCGATTCCCTCTTGTGCGCCTGCAGATGCGCGGCCCACCAGCGGTCGCTCGCCAGCAGCAGCAGCGGCGTCAGCAGCATCGACAACGCCACCACCGCCACCAGCAGCGATGCCACCTCGCCCTCGATGGCGCGGGCCTGCGTGGCGGACTGGAAGACGACGAAGCCGAACTCGCCGCCTTGCGTGAGCAGCACCACGAACACCGAGCGCTCGGCCAGCGGGATCGGCATGGCGCGCGCCATCGCCCACAGCACCAGCGCCTTCAACGACAGGAACGCTGCGACCAGGCCGACGATCAATCCCGGATGCCGCATCACCACGTTGAAGTCGATGCCCATGCCCACCGCGATGAAGAACAGGCCGAGCAACAAGCCCTTGAACGGCTCGATGTCGGTCTCGAGCTCGCGCCGGTATTCGCTCTCGGCCAGCAGCACGCCGGCCAGGAACGCGCCCAGCGCCATCGACAGGCCCACCGACTGCATCAGCGCCGCGATCGCCACCACCAGCAACAGCGCGGCGGCGGTGAAGATCTCCGGCGTCTTGCTGCGCGCGATCCAGCGCAGCATCGGGCGCAGCAGCAATCGGCCACCGAGCACGATGGCGGCGATCACGCCGAGCGCGCGCGCGGCTTCGACCCAGCTGTCGACAGCGCTGCCGTCGTGCGCGCCGCTGCCCAGCAGCGGCACCAGCGCGAGGATCGGAATCGCCGCGATGTCCTGCAGCAGCGCCACCGACAACACGCCTTGTCCTGCGGTGGTGCCGGTCAGATTGCGCTCGTTGAGCACCGACAGCCCGATCGCGGTGGACGACATCGCCAGGCCCAGCGCAGCCACCAGCGCGAGCCGCCACGGCACACCGCACGACACCGCGACCCCGAACAGCAGTGCGGTTGAACCGAGCAGCTGCAGCGAGCCCCAGCCGAAGATCGGCCGCCGCATCGCCCACAGGCGGCGCGGCTCGAGCTCCAGGCCGACCAGAAACAGCATCAGCACGACGCCGAACTCGGCGAAGTGCAGCATCGACTGCGTGTCGCTCACCAGCTTGAGGCCGAACGGCCCGATGGCGATGCCGGCCACCAGGTAGCCGATGATCGAGCCCAGGCCTGCGAAACGCGCCAGCGGCACCGCGATCACCGCGGCGCCCAGGTACACGAGGCTCAGGATCAACCAGTTCGACATGCGGCGCGCCTCCTCAGCTGCCTGCCGCGGGACGCTCGCCCTCGGGCGCTACGCCCTGGATGCACGGCATCAGGTCGGCGATCTCGGGCCACGCGGGCCAGCTGCGCAGGCGCTCGATCAGCACGGCCACGTGCTCGTCGATCTCCTCACGCGTGGCGCGGTGCGCACCGTGCAGCACCATCGGCGGCAGAAAGCGCATGCCCGCCAGCGACGCCGTCTGCTCGTACGGCGGCCAGAAGGCGTCGATGAAGAAGCGGTTGTGGCCGTCGGGCCGGTACGACGCCTCGGTGCCGCCGGTGGAAGCCACCAGCCACAAGTCCTTGCCGGCCAGCCGGTCGCCGCCCGGGCCATAGGCCCAGCCGTAGGCGAACACCTCGTCGACCCACAGCTTGAGCAGCGGCGGCATGCCGTACCAGTGCACGGGATGCAGCCACACCACCAACCGCGCCTTGAGCAGCGCGGCCTGCTCGGCTGCCACGTCGATCAGGTAGTCGGGGTACAGCGCGTACAGGTCACGCAGCGCCCAGCGCGCGCCGGCACGCGCGCTCTCGGGTTGCAGCGCGCTGCGCAACGCCGCGTGCACGCGCGAGTGCTGCAGGTCCGGGTGGGCGAGCAGCAGCAGGACGTCCGACATCGGTGGGGTGCGTGCGCAGGCGGTGGGCGGCAGGCTTCGAGGCGTGGTTTGTCCGGTGCCGGCGCGCTGCGCCGGCCCGCTACCATAGCCTGAATCGCGCCGTGCCTGCTGGCATGTGCATCGAAACCGAGGAGGGACGCATGCCGGTGATCGTCGTCGCCAACCCCAAGGGTGGGGTCGGCAAGAGCACGCTGGCCACGAACATCGCCGGCCTGTTCGCGCGCCAGGGCCACGCCGTGATGCTGGGCGACGTCGACCGTCAGCAGTCGTCGCGTCAATGGCTGGCGCTGCGGCCCGATGCGGCGCCGCGCATCCAGAACTGGGACCTGGTGGGCGACTCGACGCTGAAGGCGCCCAAGGGCGTGACCCACATGGTGCTCGACACGCCGGCGGGCATGCACGGCAAGCTGCTCGACGCCGTGATGCGCATCGCCGACCGCCTTGTGATTCCGCTGCAGCCGAGCTTGTTCGACATCCAGGCCACACACACGTTCGTCAACGAGGTGCGCGACCACAAACGCGGCAGCGACGTCGAGCTGGCGGTGCTGGGCATGCGGGTCAAGGAACACACCATCGCCAACGACCAGCTGCACCAGTTTCTCGCTAGGCTGAAGCTGCCGGTGCTGGGCTACCTGCGCGACACGCAGAACTACGTGCACGTGGCCGCGCGTGGCCTCACGCTGTGGGACGTGACGCCCAGCCGTGTGGAACGCGATCTGGAACAATGGCAGCCTCTGGTCGACTGGTTGAACGCATGACCCCCACGCTCACTTCGTTCGCTGCCCCCCGAGGGGGCGCATTCGGCTTGGGGCGGCCCGACGCCGAATCATGATCCACATCGCCAACCTGAGCAGCATGCAGCAACGCGTTGGCGAAGAACTCGCCGTCGGCGACTGGGTCACCGTGGACCAGCCGATGATCGACAAGTTCGCTGAGGCCACCGGCGACCACCAGTGGATCCACATCGATGTCGAGCGCGCGAATAAGGGGCCCTTCGGCACGACGATCGCGCATGGCTTTCTCACGCTGTCGCTGCTGCCGCGGCTGGCCGAGTCGGCGATCAAGATCGACGACGTGCGCATGGGCGTCAACTACGGGCTCAATCGCGTGCGCTTTCCGGCGCCGGTGCCCTCGGGCAGCCGCATCCGCGCGCACATGAAGCTGCTCGCCTACGAGCCGATCGACGGCGGCGCGCAACTCGTCATGGAGGTGACGATGGAGCGCGAGGGCGGCGACAAGCCGGTGTGCGTGGCCGAGAGCGTGTCGCGCAGGTATCTGTAGAGCGGTGAAGCGCGTAGCATCGGCTCCAAGCGAGGTGACCGATGAAGGTGCTGCTGGTCGATGACCATCCGCTGATCCTGAGTGCGCTGCAGGCCGTGATCCAGGGCCTGGGTGACGACGTGTCGGTGTTCGGCGTGGCCAGCGGCGATGAAGCGCGCGCGGCGCTCAGGCGCGACGCCGACTTCGACCTCGCGCTGATGGATCTGAATCTCGGCGATGCGGACGGCTTCGATCTGCTGGCCGAACTGCGCTCCACCTACCCGGCGCTGCCGGTGGTGGTGGTGTCGGCCACCGAACGTCAGGTCGACGTGATCCGTGCCATCGACATGGGCGCGATGGGTTTCGTGCCCAAGCGGGCGTCGAATCGCGATTTGTTCGAGGCGCTGCGCATGGTGATGTCCGGCGGCGTCTACATCCCGCCGATGATGCTCGGCCTGCCGCCGCCGCCACCCGGCGGCGACACCGTGCCGGCGGTGATGCGGTCGGTGCCCGAGCAGCCGCTGCCGGCGCCCGAGCCGGCGCAAAAGGTGCGCAGCTTCGAGTCGCTCGGCCTCACGCCGCGCCAGGCCGAGGTGCTGGCGCTGCTGCTCAAGGGCATGCCCAACAAGCTGATCGCGCGCGAGCTGTCGCTGTCGGTCGAAACCGTCAAGGACCACGTGGCGGCCGTGCTGCGTGCATTGGGCGTGAGCTCGCGCACGCAGGCGGTGCTGGCGGTGAGCCAGATGTCGCAGGCCAACCCAGGGCTTGCCGCATGGCGACCGAACTCGCAGCGTTGACGCACGGTGAGACTCAGCGGCTGCGCGGGCCGCGCTGAGCGCAGCCCCGAGCGACGATGACGCCACCCACCTCAGCAGCGATTCCCAACGTCGAGGCCGCGCCCAGCCCCGGCGTGGCCGCGGCACTCACCGCGCCCGGCGCGTTGACCGATCGTGTGCACGCGCTGTTCTCGTATGCGACCACGACGAACATGAGTTACGTGCTGGCCGCGGCGATGTTCGTGGTGCTCTTCAAGGACGATGTGTCGCCGCTGGTGCTCGGCGGCTGGGCCGGCATGTTCGTGCTGCTGATCGCCGTCCGTGCCTGGACCGCATGGTCGTACAACCGCGTCACGCCGAGCGACGACGTCGCCAGCGTGGTGTGGCTGCGTGCGTGGAATGTCGGCACGCTGGCCTCAGGCGCCCTGTGGGGCGCGGCGGCGTGGTTGTTCTACGGCCACGGCGAGCCGCTGCACCAGCTGGCGATGGTGCTGGTGATCTACGCGTTCTGTGTCGGCTCGACCCCGTTGCTGGGCTGGCAACGTTCGATCTTCTTCGCCTACATCGGCTTGAGCGTGGTGCCGACCATTGCACGCGTGTGGCACGTCGGCGGACCGGGCAGCACCGGGCTGGTCGTCGTGTCGGCGCTGATCCTGGCGATGACCGTGCGGCTGGGCCGCAACTACCGCGACTCGTTCGGCGAACTGGTCGAGCTGAAGGCGCGCGCGCAACGCCTTGCGGGCCAGCTGCGCGCCGAATCCGCGGTCGCCGAGGCGGCGCGTCGCGAGGCCGAGGCGGCCAATCGCGCCAAGACGCAGTTCTTCGCCGCCGCCAGCCACGACCTGCGCCAGCCGCTGCACGCGCTCGGCCTGTTCGCCGAAGCGCTGCGCCAGAAGAGCCGCGACGACGAGACGATGCAGCTGATCAACAGCATCAACGGCAGCGTCGATGCGCTCGACGGCCTGTTCTCCGAGCTGCTGGACATCACCAAGATCGACACCGGCGGCGTCGAGCCGCGGCCCACCGACTTTCAGCTCGACGAGGTGTTCCGCAAGATCAAGCTGCACTTCGAGCCGATCGCGTTCGAAAAAGGCCTGATGCTGCGCGTGCGCGGCGGCCATCGCCATGCCTATGCCGACCCGCTGCTGGTCGAGCGCATCGTGCGCAACCTCACCGCCAACGCGATCCGCTACACCAACGACGGCGGCGTGCTCGTGTGCGCGCGCGCACGCGGCAACAAGCTGCTGCTGCAGGTGTGGGACACCGGCGTGGGCATCCGCGAGGCCGACCGCGAGCGCGTGTTCGACGAGTTCGTGCAGCTGCACGACGCCGATGCATCGAGCATTCCGAACCAGCGCAAGGGCCTGGGCCTCGGTCTGTCGATTGTGCGCCGGTTGTCGTCGCTGATGAGTGCGCCGCTGACGCTGCGCTCGCAAAGCGGCCGCGGCACGGTGTTCACGCTCGAGGTGCCGCAAGGCCGCCCGCGGCCTGCCACCGCTGCAGCGGTGCGCTCGAGCGCACCGTTGGGCGTGACGCTGGATCGACGGCTGGTGGTGATGATCGAAGACGACCCGGCCGTCAAGAGCGGCCTCGAAGTGCTGCTCAAGAGCTGGGGCGCCAGCGTGATCGCGTTCGACAGCATGCAGGCCTGCCAGCAATGGGCGCGAGCAGCCGAACCGTCGATGCTCAAGCCCGATCTGATCATCGCCGACTACCGGCTCGAGTCAGGCCACACCGGGGTGGAGGCGATCCGCGCGCTGCGCGACATGCTCGAGCAGCGGATCCCGGCGATCGTGGTGACCGGCAGCGTGCTGTCGAGCCACGAGCGCGAGGCCGCGGAGCAAGACTTTCATCTGCTGCTCAAGCCCGTGGTGCCGGGCAAGCTGCGCGCGATGATCGCGTTCAAGCTGGGGTTGAGATAGCCACCACCTACGAAGGCTGGTACGCCAACCTGACGTAGATCGGCGCGAACGCCTCCGCCTGCGTCACTTCGAGCAGGCTCTCGCGCGCGAGCTCCAGCAGCGCGATGAAGGTGACAACGACCACCTGGGAGCTGGCGCTCGGATCGAACAAGTCGAGAAACTCCACGAAGCGCCGTCCCTGCAACTTGCGCAGCACGATGCTCATGTGCTCGCGCACCGACAGCTGTTCGCGCGTGATGTGGTGGTGCGCCTTCAGCGTCGCGCGGCGCAGGATGTCGACCCAGGCCTGGCGCAAGTCGTCGGGGGTGACCACCGGCAAACGCTCCTGCGGCTCCAGCGCCGGCTGCGCAACCTGCACGCGCAGGAAGTCGCGGCCGAGCAGCGGCATCGCGTCGAGCTTGGCGGCGGCGCCTTTCATCTTCTCGTACTCGAGCAGGCGGCGCACCAGCTCGGCGCGCGGGTCGTCGGCCTCTGGGCCACCCTCGCTCTTGCGCACCGGCAGCAGCATGCGCGACTTGATCTCGATCAGCATCGCCGCCATCAGCAGGTACTCGGCCGCCAGCTCGAGATTGTGCGAGCGGATCTGCTCGACGTAGTCCAGGTACTGCCGCGTCACGTCGGCCAGCGGGATGTCGAGGATGTTGAAGTTCTGCCGGCGGATCAGGTACAGCAGCAGGTCCAGCGGCCCCTCGAACGCCTCGAGGAACACCTCCAGCGCGTCGGGCGGGATGTACAGATCTTGCGGCAGCGCGAACAGCGGCTCGCCGTACAGGCGCGCCACCGCCACGCCATCCACCGGCAGCGGCTCTTCGCTGCTGGCCACGGGCTCGTCCAGCGTGACGGTGTCGGTCACGGCGTGCGGCTTACTTGCCGGGAGAGGTCTGGTAGACGTAGGGCAGCTGCGCGACACGCGCCGCGCCGAATTCGGCCTGTTCCTCGCGGTCGATGTCGCGATCCCACAGCAGCGCGCGGCCGGCGCTCTGCTCGGCCTCCAGGGTGGGCTTCTTGGCCTTCATCTCCTCGATGAACTGGGTGATCTCGGATGTGTAAGGCTTCCAGAACAGCGGCATGGTGCGCTTTGTCGGGTTCGTCGGCGAGGGTGGCATTTTAGCGGTCCTGGCGATTCGCTCGTGGCCGCGCGGCGCGCCATCGGGGATTGCCCGGTTGGCGTTGCGCGGGAAATCGACAAGAGTTCGTTCGGCGTTCGAACTATCTAGGCCCTAACCCAGGAGACGACGATGACGTTGAAACACCCCTTGAGCGCGCTCGCGCTTGCCGTGGCTGCGAGCGGTGCCTGTGCACAGCTCACGGTGGGCGTCAGCTGGTCCAACTTCCAGGAGGAGCGCTGGAAGACCGATGAAGCGGCGATGAAGTCGCAACTCGAGAAGCTCGGCGCCAAGTACATCAGCGCGGATGCGGGCGGCTCGCCGGAGAAGCAGCTGGCCGACATCGAGGGCCTGACGGCCAAGGGTGCCAAGGTGCTGATCGTGCTGGCGATGGACAAAGACGCCATCCTGCCGGCGGTCAACAAGGCCGCCAAGCAGAAGATCCCGGTCGTCGCATACGACCGGCTGATCGAGGCGCCCGGGGTGTTCTACATCACGTTCGACAACAAGGAAGTCGGCCGCATGCAGGCGCGGGCCGTGTTCAAGGCGCAGCCCAAGGGCAACTACGTGTTCATCAAGGGCTCGCCCACCGACCCGAACGCCAACTTCCTGCGCGCCGGGCAACAAGAGGTGGTCGATGCCGCGGTCAAAAAGGGCGACATCAAGATCGTCGGCGACGAGTACACCGATGGCTGGAAGCCCGACGTCGCGCAGAAGAACATGGAGCAGATCCTCACCAAGACCGGCGGCAAGGTCGACGCGGTGGTCGCCTCGAACGACGGCACCGCCGGCGGCGTGGTCGCTGCGCTCACCTCCAAAGGCATCCGCGGCATCCCGGTGTCGGGGCAGGACGGCGACTTCGCGGCGTTGAATCGCGTGGCGCTAGGCACGCAGACCGTCTCGGTGTGGAAGGACGCGCGCGACCTCGGCCGCGAAGCGGCCAGCGCGGCCGTCGCGCTCGGCAGCGGCAAGCGGCCGGAGAAGGCGATCACCTGGAGCGAGGGCGAGAAGAAGGTCGCGCTGCCCTCGCGCTTCCTGGCGCCGGTGCCGATCACGCGCGACAACCTCGACGTCGTCGTCAAGGCCGGCTGGATCAAGAAGGAAGAACTGTGCCGCGGCGTGGCGGCTGACAAGGCGCCTGCGGCCTGCAAGTAGGCCAACTGCGCATCGCGTGAGGGCGCGGCCCGCGGCAGCGGGCCGCGGCTCCGCCGATCGTGTGGTGCCCTCGGAGGTGTCGCCGATGAACCCCGCACCGAGCGTCTGGCGTAACGCCGCGATCGACTGGCGGCTGGTGATGATGGGCGCCGTGCTCGCCGTGATGGCGATCGTGCTCCACGTGTTCACCGGCGGCCTGTTCCTGTCGCCCGAAAATCTCTACAACATCGCGCAGCAGACGGCGGTGGTGGGCATCGTGTCGACCGTCGTGGTGCTGGTGATCGTCGCGCGTCACATCGACCTGTCGGTCGGCTCGGTGCTGGGTTTCGTCGGTGTGCTGATCGCCTACCTGATGTACACCGGCGGCTGGCCGTGGCCGGCCGCCGCGCTGGCCGGCCTTGCCGTCGCGCTGCTCGTCGCGCTCTACCAGGGCGGCCTGACGGCGTTGCTCGGCGTGCCGTCGTTCGTGGTCACGCTCGGCGGGCTGATGTCGTTTCGCGGCGCGGCCTTCCTCGTTGCCGACGGCAAGACGCAACCGATCACCGATGAGGTCTTCTTGAGCCTGGGCGGCGGCTACGACGGCGGCATCGGCGTCGGGCCGACGTGGGTGCTGGCGGCCGTCGTCAGCCTGGGGTTGCTGGTGCGCATGGTGCTGCAGCGCCGCGCACGCCAGCGCTACGGCATGCCGGTGCAGCCGCTGTGGATCGAGCTGCTGCTGGTGGCGGTGCCGATCGTGATCGTGATCGCATTTGCCGCGTCGATGAACGCCTACCGCATCTCGTCAAAGCCCGAGCCGCAGGGCATCCCGATCCCGGTGTTGATCTGGGCCGCGGTCGCGCTGGCGCTGTCGTTCATCGTGCATCGAACGCGCTTTGGCCGCTACGTATTCGCGATGGGCGGCAACCCCGACGCGGCGGCGCTGGTGGGCATCCCGGTCAAGCGCGTCACGCTGATGCTGTTCGCGCTGCTCGCGGTGATGATCACGGTGGCGGCGATCGTTGCGGTGGCGCGGCTGAACGCCGGCACCAACTCGCTGGGCACCAGCATGGAGCTGTACGTGATCGCCGCCGCGGTGATCGGCGGCACCGCGCTGTCAGGCGGCAGCGGCTCGATCCTCGGCTCGGTGCTCGGCGCGCTGATCATGCAGTCGCTCGACAGCGGCATGCTGCTGCTCGACGTGTCGATCGGCAAGCGCATGGTGATCATCGGCCAGGTGCTGATCGTTGCCGTCGTGTTCGATGTGCTGTATCGGCGCTGGGCGCAGGACGCCTAGGATGGAAGCGATGCCGTCGCCGCCACTTCGCAGCAGTGGAGCGTCGTGTTCTGCGTCGAACCGCGCGAGGCAAAGCCGCGGGCGGGTATGCGCCGGCGCTCGGATGCGGCGGTCGTCGCTTCGCGCCGACTCCCTTGCGGTGCTCGGTCTCGTGGCCCGTCGCGAAACTCGCTACGCTCACTACGTTCGCTGCGCTCGAACAATCGCGACGAGTCAGATCACGATGCGCGCTGTCGCGCGCGGCCGCGAGCCCTGTGCTCCTCAGCGCCGCCTCATGTCGCTGCCGACGCACACCCACCCACGGCTTTGCCCGCACCACCGTGCCGTTCTCCGAACAATACGAGCGCTGCTGCGCGGTGGGTGGTACCCGGGGTGGGCGATTTCTGGGGTGGCGAGCAGCGCAGGGCTGAGGGCGGCGCGCGCAGCGCGCTTCGTTCGTCTGACTCGCCGAGATTGTTCGAGCGGAACGACCGCAGGGAGTGAAGCGAGTTTCTCGGCGCGCCCTCAGACCGAGCAGCGCAGCGGAGTCGGAGCGAAGCGTAGACCGCCACAGCATGAGCCCACCCCGGGTACCGCCCGCCGCGCCGCGCCAATGCGGCGAAGTGAGCGGCCCGCAACGGATCGCTGACATGACCGTGTCCGACATCACTTTGCCGTCCACCGACGCCTCGCGGCCGCTGGTCGAGATGCTCGACATTCGCAAGGCGTTCGGCGGCATCCACGCGGTCGACGGCGTCAGCGTCAACCTGTATCCCGGCGAAGTGGTCGCGGTGCTCGGCCACAACGGCGCGGGCAAGTCGACGCTGATGAAGATGCTGGCCGGCGCGTATCCGATCGACGCTGGCGAGATCCGCATCCAGGGCCAAGCGGCACGCCTGCACAGCCCGGCCGACGCGCAGCACCTGGGCATCGAGACGATCTACCAGACGCTGGCACTGGCCGACAACCTCGACGCGGTGGCCAACCTGTTCCTCGGCCGCGAAAAGCTCACCGTGTGGCGCACGCTCGACGACCACTTCATGGAGGTGCAGGCGCGCAAGGTGTTCAACCGCCTCAACAAGAACTTCACCAACATCCGCACGCCGGTGCGGCGGCTGTCGGGTGGCCAGCGGCAGGTGGTGGCGATTTCGCGCGCGCTGTACTTCAACGCGCGCATCCTGGTGATGGACGAGCCGTGCGCGGCGCTGGGCCCCGAGGAGACACGCATGGTGGGCGACCTGACGCGCCAGCTCAAGGCCGACGGCGTCGGCATCTTCCTGATCAGCCATGACATGCAGGACGTGTTCGAGCTCAGCGACCGGCTGGCGGTGATGAAGAACGGCCGTCTCGTGGGCATCTACCGCACGCAGGACGTGACCGAGGACGAGGTGCTCGGCATGATCATTCTCGGCAAGCGGCCCGAAGGCAAGCTGCAGGCACAGCGGCCGAACGCGTGACGCGCGTTCTCCCTGCGCCGCGGGCCCGGCATGAACACGATCGGTGATCAGCAACTCGTCAAGCGCCTGAACCGCAGCGTGCTGCTGCGCCTGCTGCGCGCGCAACCTGGTCTGTCGCGCGCACGGCTGGCCAGTGAAAGCGGGCTCACGAAGTCGACCGTCAGCCTGCTGGTGCGCGAGCTGCTCGAAGACGGCTGGCTGGCCGAGGCCGGCGCGCCGGTGTCCGGCGGACCGGGGCGGCCGTCGACGCCGTTGCAGATCAACGCTCATGCCCGGGCCTTGATCGGTGTCGACATCGCGGTGGAGTGCGTGCGTGTCGTCTGCGTGTCGCTGCTCGGCGAGCTGCTGCACGCCGACGAGAAGCCACTGCGCAACCCGCAGCCGCAACACGTGTGCACTCTGACGGCGCGTTTGGTCGCGCAAGCCGGCGCGGTCGTCGCCGCGCGCGGGCTGCAGCTGGCGGGCATCGGCGTTGGCCTGCCGGGTGCGTTCGACGACGACACCGGGATGGTCCACTTCGCACCGAACCTCGGCTGGCGCAACCTCGACGTGCTGCCGATGATGCACAAGGCGCTGGCCGCCGCCAACGTGCAACGCGTCGCGCTGTACATGCAGAACGACGCCGACGTGGCCGCGCTCGGCGAATACGAGTTCGCCGGCGGCGAGGCCGAGGGCCCGCTGATCTACGTCAGCTGCGACGTCGGTGTCGGTGCCGGCATCGTGCTGAACGACCGGCTGTTCACCGGCTCGCAAGGGCTGGCCGGCGAGATCGGCCACTCGATCCTGGCGGTCGACGGGCCGCCGTGCTCGTGCGGGCGGCGCGGTTGCGCCGAGGCGTTCGTCGGCTCGCGCGCAGTCGCCGGCCGCGGCGGCGTGCAACGCGGGGGCCGCATGCTCGGCGTGCTGCTGCAGAACCTGTGGACGATGTTCAACCCGCGCACGATCGTGGTGGGCGGCAAGAGCTGCATCACGACGCCGACGCTGCTGCAGATCGCGCTCGAGACGCTCGAGCGCTATGCGCAGGCCGCGGGCATGCCGGCGCCCAGCGTGCGCCCGGCGCGTCATGGCCTGCTGGCCACCGCGGTCGGTGCCGCCGCCCTCGTGCTGCACCAGGACTTGCGGCCGCTGCAGCGTCGCACGGCCGCCGTGCGCGCGCCTGTTGACCACCACGGTGAGAGCCGCTCGATCGAGCGGCCCTCGCGCTCGAACGGTGCGCGGTAGCAGTGGGCCTGCTCTTGGCGGTCGACCACCGGCGGGCGGCTGGGGTCGGCTGCCGATGCGTGCCCTTCAGAACTCCAGCCGGAACAGGCGCACCCACAGGTCGGGCTCGGTGCCGCCGTTCTTCCTGACATTGATGCGTTCGTCGCCGTTCGCAGTCGGAATGGCGGTGGTGCGCCACAACGATGGCCGCAACAGCAGTTGCTCGCGAAATTCCTCGGTGGCCCAGATCTGGCCTGCCTCGACGATGGGTTCCACCCGTGAGGCGCACAGCACGGCATCGCCCCCGACGATGACCGCACCATGGCCGTTGGAGCTTGGCCGCGTACGCACCGAGCCGTAGTGCAGTGCGATGCGCAGACGCGGCTGACCCGGCGCCTTGTAGACGTCGTCCATCAGGTGGCGCGCGGTCTGTGCAATCGCCACCGGATCGTCGTCGGCAATCAGCGCTGCATCGCCCCCGCCGGTCTCGGCGATGGCCGACGCGGGTGTCCAGCGCCGAACGGCGGCTTCGAGCGCGCGGCGCACCGGTGCGTCGGCACCTGCGCGCATCAAGGTGCCGAAACCTTGAATGTCGGCCTTCAGCACGCAGCAGTGCTGTGTGCTTGCTGCGGTCGGCTCGGGCGCGCCGGCCTCGCGCCACGGCCTGTCGTAGCCGATGACGTTCATCAAGTCCACACGCTGCAAGAAGGCCGGATTGATGCGACCGATGACGTCCGACAGCACCGGGTGCAGCAGGTAGTGCGTGGCGGGGGGCAACGCACCACTGGGATCCAATGTGGCATCGCCGGGACGCAGGAAGCGTTGGCGCCATTCGCCGCGCACGCGGTCGTGCTGCACGTAACCCAACAATCCCACCTTGTAGAGCGCGTGCAACGCACGTCCGGTGTCACCGGAGTCGGCGTCGGATTGCGCGATCAGCGTCTCCGCCTCGACGCGGGTCAGCACATGACCAGCCAAGCGCTGGAACAACCGATCGAGCTCCAGGTCACCCACGTAGGGTTTGATCTCGGCCAGGTACTCGTGGGCGATCTCGATGGCGGCCAGATTGACGGCCTCCTTCACCTGGAGCTCGTGACGGCGCTGGTCTGGGCGAAGGGCTGCCACCCGCTCGCCGATCGTCATCAGGTCGCGGGGCCTGAGCAGCGTGTGGCGACAGATGTACTCAAAGGCATCTTCCTCTTCACGCGTGTAGACGTCGATCAAGCTGGTGCGTCCCAAGAAGGCCTCGAGCGCATTGCTGCGCAGCCGGCCGGGCAGCACCATGCGATCCGTCTTCAGCAGGCGGATGTTGTTGATGAAGATCTCGCGCAGGCTCTCAGGCGAGTAGGCGATGTCGACCGCGCTGCCCCGGTACTGCTGGACCATGGCCGTGCGCTGCGGTAAGCGCGCATAGGCTTCCTTGCGGATGGCTGCGAACACCTTGAGGTGGTGGTTGATGCGTCGCAGCTGGTACGCCACCTCGACCAGACCGAGTTGCGCGTAGTACCAGATCTCGGGTGACAGCTCCCCGGTGACGCTGGCGTTGGCCGGCTGATCCTCGACATGTTTGCTGAAGTACTCGTCGATGCCATCGATGAACAGGGCCAGCGGCGTCTTCAGCGACCGCAGGCGAGGCACCAAGTGCCCATCGACGTCGGTCGCGCAACGCTGGAGGTCGCTAGGGCTGAAGTCGAGCAGACGCACGAAATGGTCGATCACGCTGTGCAGCTGAACGTCGGCGATCAGGTTAGTCAACCTGGCATTCACCTTCAAGCCAGCCACCGCGTCGGCGTGTTTGAGCACCGCGATCGCGATGGACGTCAGCCACACTTTTGACCAAGGCAGCGGCGATGCCGCAAAGAAGGCCAGGGCTTCGCGGCTGAAGATCTTGTCTCCAATCGGCTTGTCGAGCAGGTTGTCATTGGGCAGGCACACGGCCCGGCCGTCTCGTTGATACAGGATGCGTCGCGCCTTCAACAGCAGGGTCTTGCCGAATCCCTTGGTGCCGATGACGATGAACTTGTCATCGCGATCCGGACGCAGGAAGCTGTCGATCTCGGGCGTCCGGTGCAGCAAGGCCTCGTCGAAATCCTCGGCCACTCGGATGTCGTCGGCGTCCACCGTCCATGCGCGCATGCGAACTCCCTGCACCCTGAGCGATGAAGGATAGGCTCAGCCGGGTGCAGCGTCCAGGGCACTCGCTAGGCGGCCCAAGACTTCGGTGCTTCGCCGGCCGCGGGTTCGAAGGAATGCCGTCAGTGCCGGTCGGTCACCGACCACTGCGGCGCGTCGTCGAAGGCGGCCGACACCGTGGGCACGATCTGGTCGGCGCCGAGCACCGCTTCGAACCCCGAGCGGCGGATCAGCGACAGCGGCTGCTCGTTCACATTGGCCAGCACCAGCGCGATGCCGCGGCTCATCAATGCGCGGTGCAGTTGCTGCAGGGCGTCGAGCCCCGAGGTGTCCATCGAGATCAAGCGATGCATCTCGAGCACCACCGCGCGGGTGCCGGTTTTGATCTGCGCCGGCAACGCCTCGATCTTGCCCACCGCACCGAAGAACAGCGACCCGAACAACTCGAACACCTGCACGCCGGGTGGCAGTTCGGTCGCCTCCGCGGGCGGCTGCACGCGAAACAGCGTGCTCATGCGGTAGATGAAGAACAGGCAGGCCAGGATCAGCCCCACCTGCACCGCCACCGTGAGGTCGAACACCACGGTCAACGTGAAGGTGCCCACCAGGATGATGCGGTACTGGATGCTGAAGTGCTTGAGGCGGCCGAACTCGTGCCACTCGCCCATGTTCCAAGCCACGTACAGCAAGATGCCGGCCAGCGAGGCCAGCGGCACGTTCATCGCCAGTGGCGCGGCGAGCAGCACCACCACCAGCAGCGCGGCCGCGTGCACCATGCCCGCCACCGGCGAGGTGGCGCCGGCGCGCACGTTGGTCACCGTGCGCGCGATCGTGCCGGTGGCCGGGATGCCGCCGAAGAACGGCACCACGAAATTGGCCACGCCCTGCGCCATCAACTCCTGGTTGGGGTCGTGGCGTGGCTGCGTGGTCAGATTGTCGGCCACGCGTGCGCACAGCAGCGACTCGATGGCGCCCAACAGCGCGATGGTCACCGTGGGAATCAGCAGTTGCTTGGCCGACTCCCAGCTGAACGGCGGCAGCGCCAGATCAGGCAGCGTGCGCGGGATGCCACCGAAGCGCGTGCCGATCGTCTCCACCGGCAGCGTGAACCACCACACCAGCGCCGTCATCGTGACCAGCGCCACCACCGGTCCGGGCACACGGGCAAACGTGCGCACCGTGCGGCCTTCCAGCATGGCCGTCGGCAGCAATGTGCCGGCGAACAGGCGCGGCCACAGCATCAGCCCGACGAAGGTGGCCAGCCCGATGCCCAGCGCATGGAGGTTGACGCTGCCGGCATGGGTGGCCAGCGTGCCGAGCAGGCCGAAGAAATCGGCCGGCAAGGCACCGGGCACCACCAGGCCGAACAGATCGCGCAGCTGCGACAAGGCGATCAAGACCGCGATGCCATTGGTGAAGCCGATCACCACCGCCACCGGCACGTAGCGCACCAGCGCGCCCAGCTTGAGCAGGCCCAGCGCAAACAGCAAGATGCCGGCCAGCGCGGTGGCGATCAGCAGATTGGTCAGCCCGTAGCGCTGGACGATGCCGTAGACGATGACGATGAACGCGCCGGCAGGCCCGCCGATCTGCACGCTCGAGCCGCCGAGCGCGCTGATCAGGAAGCCGGCGACGATCGCGGTGATGATGCCTTGCTCGGGTTTGACGCCCGATGCGATGGCAAACGCCATCGCCAGCGGCAGCGCCACGATGCCCACCGAGATGCCGGCGCCGATGTCGTGCACTAGGCGTGATCGGTCGTAGTACCTGAGGCTGTCGAGCAGTCGCGGGCGAAAGGGGTGCAGATCCACCATGGCGCGCGAGGGTGGCCGGTTCGTCAGCTCTTTTTGGGCACCGAGCCGCGACCGCGCCGCACTGCGGCCAGGATGCCGCGCATGATCTCCAGCGGCGGTGGCGGGCAGCCGGGCACCGTCACGTCGACCGGAATCACATGGGACACACGCCCGCAGCTGGCGTAGCTCTCGCCGAAGATGCCGCCGGTGCAACCGCAGTCGCCGACGGCGACCACGAGCTTGGGTGCGGGTGTGGCGTCGTAGGTGCGGCGCAGCGCCAGCAAATGCCGACACGCACGATCTGCTGCATCAGCTTGAACATCTACAGATCCTGTCCTGAGTAGCTCAGGTTGAACGACTTGTTGATGAGCGGAAAGTCCGGAACGATGTTGCCGATCACCGCGTGCTCCAGCAGCGGCCAGTTCTGCCACGACGGGTCGTGGCAATGGCAGCGTGCGATGGCGCCCGCGTGCAGCTCGAGCGCGACGAAGACCTCGCCGCGCCAGCCTTCGACCCAGCCGGCACCGCGGGCGCTGCCCGCCAGCGGCGTCGGCTCGACGCGCACCGTACCGGTCGGCAACGTGGTGACCAATGCGCAGATCAGGCGCAGCGATTCGATCACCTCGTCGAAACGCACCGCCACACGAGCAGCCACATCGCCCTGATTCGACGTGGCCTTGGCCACCCGCAGGCTGTCGTACGGCGGCAACGGATGGTCGCAGCGTAGGTCGCTCGCCTGTCCGCTCGAACGTCCTGCCAGACCGGTGAGGCCCAGGCGCCGTGCCAGCTCGGGCGCCACGCAGCCGGTGCCGATCAGCCGGTCTTGCAGCCCCGCGTGCTCGTCGTAGATCGTTCGCAAGGTGAGCACCTGCGACTTCACGCGTTCGCACAACGCATGCGTGCGCACGATCGCTGCGCTGTCGACATCGCACGCGGTGCCACCCGGCACGATGGCATCCATCATCAGCCGATGCCCGAAGCTCAGCATCGATTCGCGCTGCCAGTCTTCGCGCAGGCGCGAGAACTGCGCCAGCCCGAAGGCCAACGCGGCGTCGTTGCCGATGGCGCCGAGGTCACCCAGGTGGTTGGCGACGCGCTCGCGCTCGAGCATCACGGCGCGCAGCCACTGGGCACGCGGCGGGATCGCGACGCCGAGTGCCGACTCCAGCGCCATGCAATAGGCCCAGCCAAAGGCCACCGCCGAATCGCCCGACACGCGGCCCGCCAGCCGGTGCGCCTCGAGGGGAGACAGTTCGGTGAAGCGTCGCTCGATCCCCTTGTGCGCGTAGCCGAGACGCTCTTCGAGTCGCAGCACTTTTTCGCCGACGATCGAGAAGCGGAAGTGGCCCGGTTCGATGATGCCGGCGTGCACGGGCCCCACCGGGATCTCGTGCACGCCGTCGCCCTCGACCGCGACGAATTGATAGTGATCGTGCGTGAGTGTGCCGCTGGCGAGCCCTTCGCGTGAGCGGCGCAGCGGCTGCTGCTCACGCCAGACGCCGTGGTCGAGCCAAGGCCTGAAGTCGCTGGCCCCTTCGGCACGCAGGCCGAGCAGATCCGCCGTTGCGCGCTGCATGCGTGCCGCACAGGGAAAGTGAGCCGCGATGTCGGGGTAGGCGGCCGCCGCGCCCAGCGCGAGATCGACCCACAACAAGCCTTCGGGCAGCGCATAAGCAGCGCTGATATGCGCACCGTCGGTCGAGCCCGCGCCGTCGCTACCCCACAGCGACACGAGACGGCAATTGGCGGCTGCCAATTGCGCGGCCAGTGCGCGCCACCGCTCGGCGTCGACTGCAGCGCGCCAGATCGACAGCGGACCGGCTTGGGCCGCGACGGCCAGGTTCAATTGCTCGAGGCGCACTGCTTCAGCTTCCGATCATGCGGGCGGCTTGGCGAAACCAGCCGTCGAGGTACGGTGGGATGTACAAGCCGAGCATCAGGCACAACGCCAGGTGCACGAACACCGGCATCAAGGCCGGCGCGTGCGTCAGCGGCTTGAGCGTGGTGTCGCCGAACACCATCGGCTGCACGCGGCCGAACACCGACGCGAACGCCACACCCAGTGCCACCAGCAGGAACGGCGTGGCCCAGGGGTGTTCGCGCATCGCAGTGGTGATGATCAGGAACTCGCTGGCGAACACGCCGAATGGCGGCATGCCGAGAATGGCCAGCGAGCCGATCATCAGGCCCCAGCCCACCGGCGGATTGACCTTGACCAGGCCGCGGATCTCGTCCATCACCTGCGTGCCTGCCTTCTGCGCGGCATGGCCCACGGTGAAGAAGATCGCCGACTTGGTCAGCGAGTGCACGGTCATGTGCAGCAGCCCGGCGAAGTTGGCGATGCCTCCGCCCATGCCGAAAGCAAAGGCCATCAGGCCCATGTGTTCGATCGACGAGTAGGCGAACATGCGCTTGATGTCGCGCTGGCGCATCAGAAAGAACGCCGCCGCCACCACCGACAGCAGACCGAATGCCATCATCATGCGGCCCGCCAGATGGCTTTGCAGCGCGCCGTCGGTCAGCACCTTGCAGCGCAGCACCGCGTACAACGCGACGTTGAGCAGCAGCCCCGACAGCACCGCCGACACCGGCGTCGGACCCTCGGCGTGCGCATCGGGCAGCCAGTTGTGCAGCGGCACCAGGCCCACCTTGGTGCCGTAGCCGATGAACAGGAACGCGAACGCCAGCGTGATGATGTGGGGGTCGAGCTGCGCCTTCACCGCGTCGAGGTTGGTCCACAACAGCGCGCCGCCTTCCGAGCCCACCACCTTCTCGGCCGCCATGTACAGCATCACGGTGCCGAACAGCGCCTGCGCGATGCCCACTCCGCACAGGATGAAGTATTTCCATGCCGCCTCCAGGCTGGCCGCCGTGCGGTAGACGCTGACCAGCAGCACGGTGGTCAGCGTCGCCGCCTCCATCGCCACCCACAGGATGCCCATGTTGTTGGTCATCAGCGCCAGCAGCATCGTGAAGCTGAACAGCTGGTACATGCTGTGGTACAGCCGCAGCCGCGGCGGCGTCATCTTGCCGTGATCGCGTTCCACGCGCATGTAAGGGCGTGAGAACAGCGCCGTCGTCATGCCGACGAACGAGGTCAGCGTCACCAGGAACACGTTCAACGGGTCGATGAAGAACTCGCGGTTCCAGGCGAACATCGGGCCATAGGCCACCACCTGCACTGTGAGCACGCAAGCGGCGATGAACGTGCCGGTGCTGAACGCAACGTTCAGTTCCATCGCGCGGTCGCGATGCCCGAAGAGGGCGAGCACCACCCCGCCGGCAAGCGGAATCGCGAGGACGAAGAACAGGGCGTTCATTCGTTGCTCAGCGCGGCGCGGCGCGCATGCTTGCTTGTGAGCGGGGCATACCCGCCCGCGGCTTTGCCGGCACCACCGTGCCCTTCGACGAACAACACGAGACTCCAGCTCAGTCTTCTTCAGCTTCTCGAGGTGGCGGATGTCGAGGCTGTCGAACTGCTCGCGGATCTGGAACATGAACACGCCGAGGATCAGCACGCCGATCAGCACGTCGAGCGCGATGCCGAGCTCGACCACCATCGGCATGCCGTAGGTGGCCGAGGTCGCGGCGAAGAACAGGCCGTTCTCCATCGACAGGAAGCCGATCACCTGCGGCACCGCCTTGGCGCGCGTGATCATCATCATGAACGACAGCAGCACGCAGGCCAGCGCGATGCCGAGCGTGCCGCGCGCGATCGGTCGACGAGAAGCGTGCGATCGGCAGCGCGAGGTTGAAGGCGAAGATCACCAGCAGGATGCCGATCAGCATCGTCGTCGGGATGTTGATCAGCGGCTCGGTGTCCCAGCGCACGTCGAGGCGGTCGATCACCCGGTGCAGCAGGATCGGGATCAGCATCACCTTGAGCACCAGCGTCAGCGCCGCCGACACGTAGAGATGCGGCTGGTGCGTGACGTAGCCGACCACCGCGGTCGCGGCCACCAGCGTGGCGCCCTGCAGCGTGAACAGGTGGATCAGCGACAGGATGCGGCGCTGCGAGATCATCGCGAAGGCGAGCAGCAGCAGCATCGCGCCGAGCAGGTTGATGAGCTGGGCGAAGCAGCGGGCTCATCTCATACTCGCCCAGCAGGATGTGGACCAGCAGGCCGATCACCGCGAGCAGGAAGGCGGTGGCGAGGAACTCGGGCACGCGGAAGATGCGCATCTTGGCGCTCAGCGTCTCGAGCACCGCCAGCGCGACGCCGCCGACGGCGAGCTTGAGCAGCAGCGCGGCAGCGCGAGCAGCAGCTCGAGCGGCGCCTGCGCCTCGGCCACGCCCCACGGGAAGAACAGCGCCAGGCCGACGCAGGAGTAGGCGAACAGCTTCAGGCTCGCCGCCCATTCGAGCAGCGCGAGGTGGCGGCCCGAATACTCGAGGATCAGCGCCTCGTGGATCATCGTCAGCTCGAGGTGCGTCGCCGGGTTGTCGACCGGCACGCGCGCGTTCTCGGCGAGCGAGACGATCGTGAAGGCGACGCCGGCGAACGGCCAGGCTCGGGTAGATCGCGAGCTCGCGATGCGCCAGCGTCTCGACGATGGTCGCGAGCGAGGTCGACTGCGAGATCAGCGAGGCGCGAGAAGATCACCATCAGCAGCGCCGGCTCGGCGAGAAAGCCGATCAGCATCTCGCGGCGCGCGCCGAGCGTGCCGAACGCGGTGCCGATGTCCATCGCCGCGAGCGAGATGAAGACGCGCGCGAGCGCGAACAGGCCGACCAGCGCGATGGCGTCGGCCGCCAGCGACAGCGGCAGGTCGGTCGACAGCGTCGGCACGATCGACGCAGGCCAGCGCCATGCAGCCGAAGACGATGTAGGGCGTGGCGCGAAACAGCGGCGACGCGTGCTCGGCGACCACCGACTCCTTGTTGAACAGCTTGTGCAGCAGGTGGTAGGGCTGCAGCAGCGGCGGCGCCGACTTGTTCTGCAGCCAGGCGCGCCACTGGTTGACCCAGCCGGTCAGCAGCGGCGCCAGCGCCAGCGCGAGCGACGATCTCGAGCAGCTGCGACAGCGCCCGGTCCAGCCGAGCGTCTGGATCATGAGCCCCCTTGGGCCGTGGCCTTCCCCAGGCTCCGCAGGAGCCCCTGCGTGGCTCAGAGCGATCCATCCTGGACGGCCCTGCGATGGATCATCGCTTCACCACCACCAGCAGCGCGATCAGCGTCACGAAGCTGAACAGCAGGTACACCGCGATGCGGCCCTGCTGCAGCAGGCCGACCAGTCGCGCCAGGCGGGCGACCGCGTCGGCGATCGGCAGTAGAGCGCGTGCCAGAAATGGTCTTCGACGACGACGCGGTAGCGCGGCCGCGCGTCGAACGGCGACGGCAGCTCGCGCTGCATGCGGAAGAACGGCTCGAAGATCTGCCGGATCGGCTGGCCGAAGCCCTCGGCGGTGTCCTGCATGCGCGCGGTCTGCCACGGAAAGCCGCAGTCCCACGGCGCGGCGCGGCGGATGCGCCCGTGGTAGAGCTGGCGCACCAGCACGAAGGCGAGCGCGAAGCTGGCCGCGACGCCGAGCAGGAAGATCACCGGCCCGTAGCTGGCGCGCTCGATCGTGGTCGGCGCCAGCAGCCAGCCGTGTGCAGCCACCGTCGGCCCGAGGCCGGCGCCGACCAGCTGGCGCGTCACCGGATCGACGAGCTGGATGAACTGGACCGGCAGCAGGCCGAGCGCACGCTGCCCAGCGACAGCCAGACCATGCCGCCGCGCTCCCAGCGTCGGCGTCGTGCGCCTGCGCGAGGTTCGGCTCGCGCGGCTGGCCGAGGAAGATGACGCCGAAGAACTTGACCATCGTGTAGCCGGCCAGCGCCGCGACCAGCGCGATCAGCGCCGCCGCGACCGGGATCAGCATGTTGAGGAACGGGTTCGGCAGCCCGGGCGTGAACAGAAAGCTCTGCAGCAGCAGCCATTCGGAGACGAAGCCGCCGACGGCGGCAGGCCGGCGCTGGCGATGACCCCGACCAGCGTGAGCCACGCGACCCAGGGCATGGAGCGGATCAGGCCGCCGAGCTTGCCGAGGCTGCGCTCGCCGGTGGCGTGCAGCACCGAGCCGGTGCCGAGGAACAGCAGGCTCTTGAAGAGCGCATGGCTCGCGACGTGAAGAGCGTCGCGGTCAACGCGAGCGCGGCCAGCGGCTTCATCGAATAGGCGGAGAACACCACGCGTCAGGCCGATGCCGGCGACCAGCAGGCCGATGTTCTCGATCGACGAATAGGCGAGCAGCCGCTTCATGTCGACCTGCACGGCGGCGAAGACCACGCCGAAGAGCGCCGTGGCCAGGCCGAGCGCGAGCAACAGCACGCCCCACCACCACTGTTGCACGCCTGCAGATCGAAGAGCACGCGCAGCAAGCCGTAGATCGCGGTCTTGAGCATCACCCCGCTCATCAGCGCCGACACCGGCGACGGCGCCGCGGGGTGCGCCTCGGGCAGCCAGACGTGCAGCGGCAGCAGGCCTGCCTTGGCGCCGAAGCCGAAGAGGGCGAGCGCAAAAGCCACCGAGGCCCAGAACGGCGTCAGCTGCTGCGCGCGCATGTTGGCGAAGCTGTAGTCGCCGGTGTTGGCCTGCAGCACGCCGAAGCACATCAGGATGCCGATCGCGCCGACGTGGGCCATCAGCAGGTACAGGTAACCGGCGCGGCGGATCTCGGCGACGCGGTGGTTGGAGGTGACGAGGAAGAACGACGACAGCGCCATCGTCTCCCACATCACCATGAAGGCATAGGCGTCGTCGGCCAGCACGACGCCCGCCATGCTGGCGAGGAACACGTGGTACTGCAGGCACATCAGGCCCGGTGGCGTGCCCTCGCCCTGCCGGAAGTAGCCGGCCGCGAACGCCGACACGCCGGCCGACGTGGCGCCGATCACCATCAGGAAGAACGCCGACAAGGCGTCGAGCCGCAGGTGAAACGGCAGCGTCGGCAGGCCGATCGCCAGCACCGCGACCTGCGGCGCGCGTGACCAATGCCGGCGAGCGCGACGCCCGACAGCAGCACCCCGACCGCACCGCCGAGCGGAAACAGCACCTGCGCGACCAAGTCGAAGCGGCGCAGCGCCAAGATGCCGAGCCAGGCCGATCAGCAGCCACGCGATGACGAGCACCATGGCCCAGTCGAGCAGCAGCCAGCGGGTGAGGTCGGTCTCAATGCCCATGTTCGTCGACCCGTGCAACGGCTGGGCTGTCTCAGGCCTTGGAGCGGCGCTTGGGCTTGGGCGTCGTGCCGCCGCTTTGCGCGCGGGCTGCGCCGCGGCGGTTTTTGCGCTGCCGCTGGGCACGTAGGTCACACCGTGCTGCGCCAGGTACTCGCGGATCAGCTGGCGCACCACCTGCGAGGGCGTGAGGTCCTGCTGCGCGCACAGGCGCTCGAAGGCGGCCTTCTTGGCCGGATCGACCAGCAGGGTCAGGCGGGCGGTCTTCAGCTCCACGGTGCATCGTATGTTAATGCAATGTGCATCTCCAGCAAATGAGATGAGCATGACTTTGCGCAACGCAGAGGCAGGCAGCGGGCGGTGCGCCGCCGCGCGTTGCAGGGGGTTGCAGCCAGTGCAGCAGGCGCCGAGCCGCTTCAGCGGCCTGCGGGATAGGGGGAGTCGCGCCGGGGCGCCGCCTGCTACAGCAGCGGCCGGCCGAGCAGCCGTTGCAGCACGGCCAGCGGCGCGCTGGCCGGCGCCTGCAGCTCGACGGCTCCAGGTAGAAGGTCTGCTCCATCATGAGCTGGCCGCCCATCGCGGCGTGCAGGACCTGGTCGCTGTAGACGACCCAAGTCGTGCCCGGTGCGAAGTCGATCGCCAGCTGCGGCGCGTCGCGCTGATAGGCGATGTCGGCCTTGACGCGGTCGTGCAGCTGGAGCATGTCGTGGTCGTACTCGGTGCGCCGCGACTTGGTGATGTGCAGCGCGTGCATCACGGCAGCCGAAGCGGGCAGCGGCCGCGGGGTCGCCGGCAGGAAGCGCCGCGCGAAGTCCTCGAACGGCTCGCCGACGCGCCAGCTGCGCGGGCTGGCCGTGCGGATTGACGTTGTGGAAGACGCGCAGCAGACGTCGGCCGTGCATCGGGTTCGACGGGAACGAGTCGACGTGCAGCCGCGTGTCGTCCTTGCGCCAGCTGGTGGCGCGGCCTTCGACGTCCACCGGCCGGTACGACGGGTTGCCGGGCTTGAGGTGACCGCGGTAGTGCGGGAACAGGCGTTCGGCCAGCGTCGTGGCCTGCTCGCGGTAGCGCAGGATCATCGCGCGCAGTGCGTCGGCATGGGCCGGGTTGGCGCCGCGCACATCGTCATCGGCGCCGCGCAGGCTGATGTTCTTGGCCTTGCCGTCGGCGCACGTTGGCGTCGAGCAGCTGTCGCTCGTCGTCGGCGAGCTCGAAGCGAAGGTGCGGGAAGCACAGGATGCCGCCGTGCTCGATGACCGCCTCGACGTCGTGCGTCGGCGCGCCGTCACCCTGCGGGCCCCAGGCCGTGTCGTCGCAGACCTGCACGATGTCGCGCATCAGCGCACCCGCAGCCCCGGCGTGGCGCCGGGCCAGGGTTCGAGCACGTAGAGGCCCGGACTGGGCCTTTTCGTCGGCATGGCTGGCTGCCAGCACCATGCCCTCGGAGACGCCGAACTTCATCTTGCGCGGCGCCAGGTTGGCGACCACGACCGTGAACTTGCCGATCAGCTGCTCGGGTGTGTAGGCGCTCTTGATGCCGGAGAACACGGTGCGCTGCTTGCCTTCGCCGACGTCGAGCGTGAGCTTGAGCAGCTTGTCGCTGCCTGCCACGGTCTCGGCCAGCACGATCTTGGCGATGCGCAGGTCGACCTTCGCGAAGTCGGCGATGCCGATCTCGCGCGGCGATCGGCTCGCCGCCGGGCGTGTGCCGCGTCTGGCGGCGGTGCCTCGAACAGGCGCTCGAGCTTTTCGGGGTCGACGCGCTGCATCAGATGCTGGTAGGCGCCGATGCGATGGCCGCCGATCGAGCGCTGCGCATCGGCAAAACTCAGTGCGTCCACGTGCAGGAACGCTTCCACCTGCGCGGCCAGCGCCGGCAGGATCGGCTTCAGGTAGATCGTCAGCACGCGAAAGGCCTCGATGCACACGGTGCACACGTCGTGCAGCGTCGAGCGCTGCGCCTCGTGCTTGGCGAGCTCCCACGGCTTGTGCTGATCGACGTATTCGTTGACGCGGTCGGCCAGCAGCATGATCTCGCGCACCGCCTTGCCGAATTCGCGCTCGTCGTACAGCTGCTGCACGGCCGCGCTGTGGGCGCGCAGCCCGTCGAGCAGCGCGCGGCCTTCGACGCCGACGTCGGCCGACAGATGGCCGTCGAAGCGCTTGGTCAGAAAGCCCGCGGCGCGGCTGGCGATGTTGACGTACTTGCCCACCAGGTCGGCGTTGACGCGGGCGACGAAGTCGTCGGGGTTGAACTCGACGTCCTCGACGTGGGCGTTGAGCTTGGCGGCGATGTAGTAGCGCAGCCACTGCGCGTCGAAGCCGAATTCCAGGTAGCGCAGCGGGCTGATGCCGGTGCCGCGGCTCTTGCTCATCTTGTCGCCGCCCACCGTGATGAAGCCGTGCACGTAGACGTTGTCGGGCACCTTGCGGCCGCTGAAGTGCAGCATCGCCGGCCAGAACAGCGTGTGGAAGGTGACGATGTCCTTGCCGATGAAGTGCACCTGGCGCAGCTCGGGGTCGGCCAGGTAGGCGTCGAAGTTGTCGCCGCGCTTGGCGAACAGATTCTTCAGCGACGCGAGGTAGCCGACCGGCGCGTCGAGCCAGACGTAGAAATACTTGCCCGGCGCGTCGGGGATCTCGATGCCGAAGTACGGCGCGTCGCGGCTGATGTCCCAGTCGCCGAGCTTGGCCTTGCCGTCTTCGTCCTCGGCAAACCACTCCTTGACCTTGTTGGCCACCTCGGTCTGCAACTTGCCGTCCTGCGTCCAGCCCTTGAGGTAGTCGACGCAGCGCGGGTCGGAGAGCCGAAAGAAGTAATGCTCGCTCGCGCGCAGCTCGGGCTTGGCGCCGCTGAGCGCCGAGTACGGGTGCTTCAGATCAGTGGGCGCGTAGACGGCGCCGCAGTTGTCGCAGTTGTCACCGTACTGCTCCTTGGTGCCGCAGCGCGGGCACTCGCCCAGGATGTAGCGATCGGGCAGGAACATGCCCTTCACCGGGTCGAAGAACTGCTCGATCGTGCGCACGTCGATCAGCTCATTCTTGCGCAGTGCGAGATAGATCTCGCGCGCGAGCTCGTGGTTCTCGGGCGCGTCGGTCGAGTGCCAGTTGTCGAATCGCGATGTGAAAGCCGTCGAGGTATTGCTTGCGGCCAGCAGCGATCTCGGCCACGAACTGCTGCGGCGTCTTGCCCGCCTTGTCGGCGGCGATCATGATCGCCGCGCCATGCGCGTCGTCGGCGCAGACGAAGTTCACCTGCGCACCGCGCATGCGTTGAAAGCGCACCCAGATGTCGGCCTGGATGTACTCCATCATGTGGCCGATGTGGAACGCCGCGTTGGCGTAGGGCAGGGCGGTGGTGACGAACAGCTTCTGGGTCATGGCGGTGGGCGTTCCCGCACGCGGGAAGCGTGGATTCTAGGCGGCGCCTGTTGCCAGGCACCGCGGCGGCTCTCAGGCCTGGATCAGACCCCAGCGCAAGGCCACCAATGTCAGTTCGCTCTGGTTGCTAGCGCCCAACTTCTGCTTCACGTGGTACAGGTGCGTGCCCACCGTGCTCGGCGACAGGCTCAGCGCGTCGGCGATCTGCGCCACGCTCATGCCGCGCGCCAGTTGAATGAACACCGAGAACTCGCGCTCGCTCAACAGGTCGGCCGGGCTGGCCTCGCCGTCCACCTGGGCCACCGCCAGCGCCTGCGCGGTCTGCGCGTCGACATAGCGCTCGCCGCGCATCAACGCATCCACCGCGGCGATCAGCGCCTCGGGCGCGCTGCGTTTGGCGAGGTAGCCCATCGCCCCGGCGCGCAGCACGCGGCGCGGGTGCGCCGTGTCTTCGTGCGCCGACAACGCGAGCACGCGCGCCTTGGGGTCTTGCGCGAGCAGGCGCCGGATCGCCTCGAGCCCGCCCATGCCGGGCATCGACAAGTCCATCACCACCAGGTCGGGCAGCACGCGCGGGTAGTCCTGGCACGCCTGTTCGCCGGTGCCGGCTTCGGCCACCACCTCGTGGCCGGCGTCGGTGAGCAGCATGCGAAAGCCCATGCGCACGACGGCATGGTCGTCGACCAGCATCACGCGGCTCATGTCGTGGCCCTCACGCCCGGTGTGGCGATGTCGTGATCGCCGGCCATCGGTTGCGCGTTCAGCTGGGCACGCAGGCGCACGCCGCGCGGCAATATCGGCTCGAGCGCGAACTCGCCGCCGAGCGACTCCACCCGCTCGCGCAGCCAGGCGCAGGCCGTGGTGGCCCGGGCGCGTCGCGTCCAATCGGCGCGCAAGCCCTGGCCGTCGTCGACCAGCTCGAAACTCACCTTGTCGTCGCGTTGCGTGCAGCGACAGGCTCAGGCGGGTCGCCTGGCCATGCCGCAACGCGTTGGTGATGCCCTCCTGCGCGGCGCGGTACAGCGCCAACGCAGCGTCGCTGCCCAGTGGCGCGTCGCCCAGGTCGATGTCGAGCTCCACCTGCACGCCGGCGTGGGCGCGGCGCGTGCGCGCGGCCAGGTCGTTCAGCGCATCGGCGAGGCCGAAGTTGTCGAGCACCAGCGGCGCCAGGCGCGGGATCAAGCCGTGCATCGCGTCGTACAGGCGCGAGGCCTCGTCGGCGATCGTGCGCGCAGCCTGCTTCGGCCTGCGCATCGTGCGCGCGCACGCGCTGCGCCATCGACAGCGCCATGCTGCGCATCGCGGTCACCGACTGGCCGAGCTCGTCGTGCAGCTCGCGCGCGATCATGCGGCGCTCCTGCTCGATGTGGTGGTCGACCCAGCGCGCCAGCTCGCGGCTGTCGGACAGTTGCGTCTCGGCGCGCAGCGCGCGCCGCTCGGTCTCGAGCTGCGTGCCGCAGCACGCCCACCATGCGGTTGAACGCGGCGCCGATGCGCGTTGGCCTCGATGCCGTGCAGCGCCGGCAGCGACGACGTCGAAGTGGCCCGGCCTCCAGCTGCGTCCAGCGCGTCGACGATCTGCGCCGAACGGCTCGCACCGCGCGGCCGACCAGCCAGAACACCAGCGCGTTGACGGCCACCAGCAGCAGCAAGCGCGCCGGCTACCAGGTCCACGCAGTGGTCCCAGGCGTCGAGCGCGGCGCGCGACGCGTTGGCGCGCACCTCCAGCTTGCCGTCGGGGAACTGCGATCGCCTGCTCGCGTCATGCGCGGTGTGATCAGCGTCGACGAACCAATCCGGCGCGTCGCGCCCGGCCTTGTAGGGCGACGGCGGCGAGCGGTACAGCTCCCGGCCCGCGGCGTCGAACAGCGTCACCTCGTTGGAGCGGATGCGGCCGACGCCCTGCAGGAAGGCGAGCATCGCCGGCGTGCCCTGCGCCGCGTAGACGCCATGCGGTGCGGTTGAGCAGTTGCGCGGCCACGCGGTTGGCGGCCACCACCTCCTCGTGCGACCGACTCCTTGTACTGCGCGGTATTGCAGCGTCAGCGCGCGCCGGCGAGGAACAGCAGCGTCAGCCCGCACGACGATCAGCTGGATCTTCAGGCGCAGCGTCATGTTCCCCAGCGCTGCCGCGTCCCGAGGGTGGCGGTCTCGGCGAACGTGGCCCTGCGCTGCGCGAAGAGCGTCGAGCGCGCGCACCATCGCATCGACCATGGCCGGGTGCGACGGGTCGTGGCCCGCACCGCCCACCCAGTGCAGCGCGGCGTGCGACAGCAGCGCGCTGCAACGACCGTGCGCCGTCGGCCGGGCAGATGCGATCATCGTTGCCGTGCAGCAGTAGCGTCGGGCGCACCGGCACATGCGCGCAGCGTGCCAGCAGCGGCGGCTGCTGCAGCCAGCAGCCGCTGGCGCAGGTAGTGGGCCTGCACGCGGTAGCGATCGACCTGCGTGCACGACGTCCGGCGGTGTGGCCGCGGGCACGTCGCTCGTCGCGGGCCGCGCCATGGCTGCTCGTGGCGCCACCAGGCCAGCGCGCAATCGCGCTGCGCGTCGGCGCGGTCGTGCTGCAGCGGCGCCGACAGCGCGTCGAGCCGCGTGTCGAGGTCTGCGGCGTCGAGGCCATCGCCGAGTGCGGCGCCGATGAAGAAGGCGGCGATATCGTCGGCGCGCGCCAGGAAGATGCGCGCGCAGCAGCAGTGCGCTCACCGCATCGGGCTCATCCAGTGCGTGCAGCAGCGCGAGCGTCGCGCCCCACGAGCCGCCAACCACCAGCCAGCGCGCAGATGCCCACGTGCGCGCGCACGTGCGCGCAGGTCGGCCGAGCAGGTGCGCGGTGGTGTTGTGCTGCGATCGCTCCGTGCGGCTGGCTCGCGCCGGCGCCGCGCTGGTCGATGCAGACGATGCGATAGCGCGCCGGGTCGAAGAAACGGCGCAGCAGCGGCGAGCAGCCCGAGCCCGGGCCGCCGTGCAGCACCACGTGCCGCGAGGCCGGTCGGCGCAGCCCGATTCGCGCACCGACAGCATGTGGCCCGATCCCGACGTCGACGAGGTGCGCTGCGATAGGGCGGGCCGGGTCGGCGTGCAGGCCGCGCAGGGGTTCGCGAGCGTCGACTCGCTGCATGGTATCGAGCCGGCGGCGGGTGCACCTCCAGCCGCCACGAGGCAGCCGCCGAGCCGCGTCGATTCATGAAAATCATGAGGGTGGAATCCAGACCGGCGGCTCTGGGCCGCCGGCGTCCCGGCGCGCGAGCATGCGCCGCGGAATGCATGTGGTTCCCGCGGGCGCCAGCCGGCGCCCGTTGCCACCCAACCCTGACAGGAGGCGTTCCATGCAATGGCAAACCCCCGTGGCGACCGACATTCGCCTCGGCTTCGAAATCACGATGTACGTCGCCGCGCGCTGAAGGCGCGGCGTCGTGACTGCAGCGCCCCGCAGGTCAGTCCGGCGGGGCGTTGTTTCGATAGCGATCGACGATGCGCATCACCATCCTGGGCACGCGCCGCCGGCGGCGGCTTTCCGCAGTGGAACTGCAATTGCCGCAACTGCGACGGCGTGCGCTCGGGCAGCGTGCGGGCCAGGGCGCGCACGCAATCGTCGATCTTCGTGCGGCCCGACACCGGCGCGACGGCATCCTGTTCAACGCCTCGCCCGACATCCTCGAGCAGATCCGCGCCAACCCGGCGCTGCAGCCGAACCGCGGCGTGCGCGACACGGCGATCGCCGCGGTGGTGCTGATCGACGGCCAGGTTGACCATTCGACCGGCCTGCTCATGCTGCGCGAGCGCGGCACGGCGCTGCCGCTGTGGTGCACCGACCCGGTGGCCGAAGACCTGAGCACCGGCTTGCCACTGCTGCGCGTGCTCGACGCACTACTGCGGCGTGCAGCGCCACCGCATCGCGCTCGACGGCGCCGCGTTCCAGATTCCCGGCGTGCCGGATCTGACGCTGCGCGCGCTGGCGCTGGTCGAGCAAGGCCGCGCCGTACTCGCCGCACCGCGAGCACCCGGTGGCGGGCGACAACATCGGCGTGCTGATCCGCGACGTCGCGCGCGGCACCAGCGCGTTCTACGCACCGGGGCTGGGCGCGATCACGCCCGAGGTGTTCGACGCCATGTCGGGCAGCGATTGCGTGCTGGTCGACGGCACCTTCTGGACGCGACGACGAGATGCCGCGCCTCGGAGCTGTCGAGCAAGTCGGCGCGCGACATCGGCCATCTGCCGCAGTCGGGCGACGGCGGCATGATCGAGTGGCTGGCGCAAGCTGCCGCCGACGACGCGGCGCATGCTGATCCACATCAACAACACCAACCCGATCCTCGACGAAGACTCGCCGGAACGCGCCGCACTGACGCAGCGAGCGCATCGAGGTGTGCGAGGACGGGATGCGATGTTCACCGTGTGAGCGGCTGACCGCCACGCACCGAGCGCCTGGACGCGCGAGAGCAGTTCGAAGCCCAGCTGCGCGAGCGCGGCAAGGCGTATCACATCCACCACCCGTTCAACGTGATGCTGAACACCGGCCGCGCGACGCCCGAGCAGGTGCGCGGCTGGGTCGCCAACCGCTTCTGCTACCAGATCGCGATCCCGATCAAGGACGCCGCGATCCTGGCCAACTGTCCCGACCGCGAGGTGCGGCGCGGCTGGGTGCAGCGCATCCTCGACCACGACGGCTTCGAGATGCAGTCCGGGCCGGCGTGCTGCGCGACGAAGGCGGCATCGAGACCTGGCTGCGCCTGGCCAGCGCAGTGGGCCTCACGCGCGACGAGGTGCTCGACGGCCGCCACGTGATCCCGGCGCTGCGCTTCGCGGTCGACGCCTACGTGAACTTCGCGCGCCGCGCGCCGTGGCAGGAGGCGGTGTGCTCATCGCTCACCGAACTGTTCGCGCCCGAGATCCACAAGCAGCGGCTGGCCACCTGGCCGGAGCACTACAAGTGGATCGAGCCCGAAGGCCTGCAGTACTTCCGCAATCGCGTCAGCCAGGCGCGGCGCGACGTCGAGCAGGGCCTGGCGATCACGCTGGAGCACTTCAAGACCCGTGCGCAGCAGGAGCGTGCGCTGCAGGTGCTGCAGTTCAAGCTCGACATCCTGTGGGCGATGAACGATGCGATGGCGATGCGCTACGGGGTCAGCGCATGAGCGCCGAGCCGGCGTCGATCGACGGCGCGATCCGGCCGCGCATCGGTGCGGGCTTTCGGCTGCAGTGGGAGCCGGCGCAAGACTGCCACGTGCTGCTGTACCCCGAGGGCATGGTCAAGCTCAATCAGAGTGCCGGCGAGATCCTGAAGCGCTGCGACGGTCAGCGCTCGCTGGACGACGTCGTGCGCGACCTCGAAACCGCGTTCAACGCGCAAGGCCTGACGAAAGACGTGCATGCCTTCGTCGAGATTGCGGCCAAGCAGCGCTGGCTGCAGTGGGACTAGTGTGAACCATCGACTTGTCTGCTGTGACGCGAGGTGCGCTGCATCCGGCCGCGCGAGGCAAAGCCGCGGGCGGGTGTGCGCCGGCGCTCGGATGCGGCGGTCGACCCTGCGGGCCGACTCCCTTCCGGTTCTCGCCCTCGTGGTCCGTCGCGAAACTCACTTCACTCACTTCGTTCGTTCCGCTCGAACAATCGCGACGAGTCAGATCGACGAAGCGCGCGCTGGCGCGCGCGACCACGCGTCCTGCGATCCTCAGCCGCCGCCTCATGTCGCTGCCGGCGCACACCCACCACGGCCTTGCCCGGTACACCGAGTTTTTCGTCGATGGAGCCGCTCGAGCGTCTCTGCGCCGTGGGTGGTACGCGGGGTGGGCGATTTGTGCGGCGGCGAGAAGCGGAGCGCTCGTGGTCGGCGCGCGCGCAGCGCGCTTCATACATCTGACTCGCCGAGACTGTTCGAGCGCAACGACCGCAGGGAGTGAAGCGAGTTTCGCGGCGCGCCCCGGACGCGAGCACCGCAGGGAGTTGGCGCGAAGCGCCGACCGCCACACATGAGCGCCGCCGCGTACCCGCCCGCCGCTTTGCCTCGCTCGCTCTCCACATGCGGTCGTCAACGACCGTGTTGCCTACTCGAGCAGGTTGCCACATGAGCGCCATCGCACTCAACGCAAGCCCGCCGCGCCCGGGCCCGCCGCTGTGGCTGCTGGCCGAGTTGACCTACCGCTGCCCGCTGCACTGCGTGTTTTGCTACAACCCGGTCGACTTCGCGCAGCACACCGACGAGCTCGCGCACCGACGATTGGCTGCGCGTGCTGCGCCAGGGGCGCGAGCTGGGCGCCGTGCAGCTCGGCCTGTCGGGCGGCGAGCCGCTGCTGCGCGACGACCTGGAAGTGATCGTGGCAGAGGCGCGGCGCCTGGGCTACTACAGCAACCTGCTGACCTCGGGCGTAGGCCTGACCGCTCGACGCGCCACCGCGCTGAAGGCCGCCGGGCTCGACCATGTGCAGTTGAGCTTCCAGGACTCGACCCGCGAGGTCAACGACTTTCTCTCGCACACCAAGACGTTCGAGCTGAAGCAGCGCGTCGCGCGCGAGATCAAGGCGCAGGGCTGGCCGATGGTGATGAACGTGGTGATCCACCGCCTCAACATCGACCACATCGACCGCATCATCGGCATGGCCGCGGAGCTCGGCGCCGAGTACCTCGAGCTGGCCAACACGCAGTACTACTCGTGGGCCTATCTGAACCGCGACCAGCTGCTGCCCACGCGCGAGCAGCTGCGCCACGCCGAGGCGGTGACCGACCGCTGGCGCGCCCGGCTCGGCGATCGCATGCGCCTGTTCTTCGTCGCGCCCGACTACCACGAAGGCACGGCCAAGAAGTGCGCCAACGGCTGGGGCAGCACGATGATGGTCGTCACGCCCGACGGCACCGCGCTGCCGTGCCACACCGCGCGCATGCTGCCGGGGCTGGCGTTTCCCAACGTGCGCGAACACGCCGTGCGCGACATCTGGTTCGACTCCGAGGGCTTCAACCGCTACCGCGGCACCGGCTGGATGAAGGAGCCGTGCGCGAGCTGCGACCAGCGCGAGGTCGACCTCGGTGGCTGCCGTTGCCAGGCCTACCTGATCGCCAACGACCCGGCGGTGGCCGACCCGGTGTGCCACAAGAGCCCGCACCACGCGCAAGTGGTGGCCGCGGTCGAGCGCGCCAGTGCGCCGCTGCGCGAGCAGCCGATCGTGTTTCGCGACCGTGCGTCCTCGCTGCGCCTGAGCGCAGTGGCCGAACCTACAATCGACCGCTGAGACTGCAGCGCTCTTTCGCCGGCGTGCCACCGCGGCGGATGGGCTTCATCGATGTGGCCATGTCGAGGACAACCATGACGCAAAACCTCAGGCGCATGCGCGCGCGGGTGCAGCTTGCCTTCCTGCTGTCGCCATCGCTGACGCTGGTCTCCACCAGCTTCGCGCAGCCGACTGCGACGCCGCTGAAAGTGGCGTTCGTCTACGTGACACCGGTCGGCCAGGCCGGCTGGACGTACCAGCACGACCTCGGCCGCCGCGAAATGGAGCGTGCGCTCGGCGATGCGGTGAAGACCACGGTGGTCGAAGACGTCGCCGAAGGCCCCGACGCCGAACGCGTGATGCGCGACCTCGCATCGCAAGGTCACCGGCTGATCTTTGCCACCAGCTTCGGCTACCTCGAAGGCGCACTGCGTGTGGCGGCCGAATTCCCTAACGTCCGATTCGAGCACGCCGGCGGCTACAAGACCGCACCCAACCTCAAAACCTACAACGTGCGTGCCTACGAGGCGCGCTGGCTGGCCGGCCGGCTGGCTGCGCTGAACAGCAAGAGCCGCATCGCCGGCTACGTGGCCGGATTCCCGGTGCCCGAGGTGGTGCAGGGCATCAACGCGTTCGCGCTTGGCATGCGCTCGGTGAACCCACAAGCCAGCGTGCGCGTGGTGTGGCTCAACACCTGGTTCGACCCGGCACGCGAACGCGACGCCGCGCTCGCGCTGGTCAACCAGGGCGCCGACGTGCTGGCCAACCACACCGCGTCGCCCGCGGTCGCGCTGGCCGCTGAAGAAAAGGGCGTCAGGCTGATCGCCAACCAGAGCGACATGCGCGCTTTCGCGCCGCATGCGCAGCTGGCCGCGGTGATGCCGTCGTGGGGCGGCTACTACACGCTAGTGGCGCGCGACGTGATCGCCGCGCGCTGGAAGCCCGAGCCGGTGTGGGGCGGCCTGCGTTCGGGCATGGTCGCGCTGGGCGCGATCGATGTTGCGTTGCCCGCAGCGCAGTTGGCCTCTGTCGACGCGGCGCGCCGTGAACTGATCGAAGGCCGCGCCAGCGTCTTCACGGCGCCGTTGGTTGACAACCAGGGCCACACGCGCCTGGCCAGCGGCGCACTCGACGACACGCAGATCGCAGGCATGGATTGGCTGGTCAAAGGTGTGGTCGGCAGCATGCCGGCGCACTGAGCCGTGCGCCGCAGTCGCCCGAGCATTGCAACTGCAATTCATGGAGGCGGCGTGCCTCGTTCACAGCCAGAGCCCGCGACGCTACAGTGACCCGATCCGATCGGCGAAGGAACCCCGATGGCCCTGGCCCTGCGACCCAACTGCGAGTACTGCGACACCGACCTGCCGCCCGACGATCAGCGCGCGCGCATCTGCTCCTACGAATGCACGTTCTGCGCCGACTGCGTCGAGCGCCATCTGCGCAACGTCTGCCCCAACTGCGGTGGCGGCTTCGAGCCGCGGCCGATCCGCCCGCGCACCGAGTGGCGGCCGGGCTTGTCGGTGGCCAAGCGGCCACCCTCGGACAAGCGGGTGCACCTGTCGTACAGCGCGGAAGACATCCGGGCGCACAGCGACCGCATCGCAGCCATTGCGCCTGCGCAGCGGTAGAGCGAGCAGCCAGCCGCCGCGCGGCCATGCCGGGCGGCCACCGTGGTGAGTGTCTTGCTACAGCGCGGGCGTCGCCGCGGCATCGGGCACGCGGCGCACTGGCGACGGCGCCACGTCGAAGGCAGCCTGGAATGCCCGCTCGCCCGGCGGCGTGAACTGCACGATCCGCGTGTCCTTGACACGGCGCGCCCAACCGAGCTCGAACAGGCGCTGCAGCAGCGCCGCACCCCAGGCGCCGGCCAGGTGGTGGCGCCGCTCGCTCCAGTCGAGGCAGGCGCGGCACATCATGCGGCGCTGTGCCATCACGGCCTGCACATCGACGCCGAAGTCGGCGAACCATTGCAGGCCCGCCGCGGTGACGTGCAGGCCGGCGGCATCGCGCTCGAATGCTTGTTGCAGCGTGAGCGCCTCGAACGCCTGCACGCCCAACTCGCCGGCCAGGTGGTCGTAGCACACTCGCGCGCGGCGCAGCGCCGGTTCGCGCGGGCTCGACTTCAGCCGCACGGCGCCGGTGCGAAACGCCACGCCCATCAGCGACTCGAGCAGTTGCGCCACGTCGCGGTCGGCCAAGCGAAAGTAGCGGTGGCGTCCCTGGTCTTGCACCGCGAGCAAGCCCGCCTGGCGCAGCTTGGCCAGGTGCGTGCTGGCGGTGGCTTTGCCGACGCCGGCGATGGTGGCCAGCTCGGTGGCGGTGAGCGCGCGGTCGGCCAGCAGCGCGGTCAGCATCTCGGCCCGTGCCGGTTCGCCGATCAACGAGGCGATGCCAGAAATGTGGGGTCCGTCGCGCATGGCGGCATCGTAGCGAAGGTGGCGTTGCCCATGGTTCGATGGCGGTCGAACCATCGGGGTGGTGTGGCACCTAGCATGCAGGCCTGTTTCAACCGGGGGCCTTCATGATCGCTTGCTTCATCCGCTACCAGATCGACCCGTTCCAGCGCGATGCCTTCAAGCTGTATTCCGAGCGCTGGGGCCGCATCATCCCGCGCTGCGGCGGCCATCTGATCGGCTACTTCGTGCCGCACGAAGGCACCAACGACGAGGCCTGGGGACTGCTCGCCTTCGATTCGCTGGCGGTCTACGAGGCGTACCGCCAGCGCGTCAAGGCCGACGCCGACGGGCGCGCGAACTTCGAGTTCGCGCAGGCCAAGCGCTTTATCCTGCGCGAGCAGCGCAGCTTCGTCGAGCTCGTCGAGGGCACCTTCAACCAGACCGCGCTGCCGCTCGCCGCATGAGTGACGGGGCGCAACATCCAGGAGGCCGCATGATCGCCGTCATCTTCGAGGTCGTGCCGCGCGAGGGTCACGCCGATGCGTACTTCGGGTTGGCAGCGGGATTGCGCTCGCAGCTGGAGGCGATCGAGGGCTTCATCTCGGTCGAGCGCTTCCAGAGCCTCACGCAGCCGGGCAAGGTGCTGTCGCTGTCGTTCTGGCGCGACGAAGATGCGGTGCGGCGTTGGCGCGAGGTCGAGTCGCATCGCGCGGCGCAACGGGCCGGACGCCAGCAGCACTTTGCCGACTACCGGTTGCGGGTCGCGCAGGTGCTGCGCGACTACGGCATGGGCCCGCGCGACGAAGCCCCTGCCGATTCGCGCCGCGTGCACGATTGAGCGGCTGGCCATGAACGTCTTCATCGCCGGTGGGTCCGGCGCCATCGGACGCCAGCTCGTACCGATGCTGGTGCAGGCGGGCCACCGCGTCGTCGCGATGACGCGCTCGACGCAGGGCGCTGCGGCGCTGCAAGCCATGGGCGCGGTGCCGCAGATCGTCGACGTGTTCGACGCCGAGCGCCTTGCCGATGTGGTGCAACGAGCAGAGCCCGAGGTCGTCATCCACCAGCTCACCGCGTTCGGCGCCACGGCGGGCGACCCTCTGGAAGCAACGCTGCGCGTGCGCACCGAGGGCACGCGAAACCTCGTCGCAGCAGCACGAGAGTCAACCGCGCGGCGCTTCATCACGCAGAGCATCTCGTTCATCTGCACGCCGGTCGACAGCGGGCTGACCGACGAAGACACGCCGCTGTACCTGAATGCACCGCAGGCCATCCGCCCGCTGGCGCTGGCCATCGCGGAACTCGAGGATCAGACGCTGCATCAACAAGGCATGCAGGGCATCGTGCTGCGCTACGGATGGTTCTACGGGCCCGGCACGAACTACGAGCCCGGCGGGGTGATCCCGCGCGCCATCCAGCGCGGCCGCATGGCGATCGTCGGGGCGGGCGACGGCACCTACTCGTTCGTGCACGTGCGCGACGCGGCGGCGGCCACGATAAAGGCCTTGCTCCACGCGCAGCCCGGCATCTACAACATCGTCGACGATGCACCGGTCCAGTTGAAGCATTGGCTGCCCGTGGCGGCCAGGCTACTCGGCGCCCCTGCGCCGGCGCCCATGGAAGAGGCCCTGGCGCGCCAGAAGCTGGGCGACATGATGGTGTACATCTTCAACGAGCAGTCTGGGGCGTCCAATCTGAAGGCCAAGCAGGCGCTCGACTGGCAGCCGTCGATCGAGTCGTGGCAGACGGGATTCGAGCGTCTCTACGCAGCCGCCTGACGCGGCGCGTCGTACAAAGCGAGCTCAGGCGGCGACTGCCTCGGCGAGCTGCCGCTGCAGCAGCGGCGCTTGCGCACCGAACGCATAGGCGTCCATGCCCAGGCAGCCCATCGTGACGCTGTCGTGCACACGCAGCATCGGGCCCTCGTGGCCGGCGCCGGCGGCCACGTACCACGGCAACAGGTGCTCGTCGCTCGGATGCATGTAGGCCGCGTGCGGCGCCTGCTTGCGGTAGTCGAACAGCGCCTCGGTGTCGCGCGCCGCGCTGCGCTCGGCGAACCAGCGGCGAAACGCCGCGCTCTCGGGCATCTCGGGCTGGTCCTCGCGCGCGGTGTCGGCATGCGCGTTGCGCGTGAACACCAGCCGCAGGTTGTGCGTGATGCTGCCGCTGCCCAGCACCAGCACGCCCTCGTCTCGCAGCGGCGCCAGCGATTGGCCGAGCGCGAACAACTGGCGCGGCGACCAGTTGGCCGGGAACGCCAGCGGCAACACCGGCACGTCGACACCCGGATAGGCAAACCGTAGAGGCATCCACATGCCGTGGTCGAGCCCGCCATCGGCCACCACGTGCACCGGCAAGCCGGCGTCGCGCACGAGTTGCGCCACGCGTGGCGCCAGGTCGGGCGCGCCCGGCGCGTCGTAGCGCAGCTCGTACAGCGGCTGCGGAAAGCCGCCGAAGTCGTGCACCGTGTCGTGGCGCTCGGCAGCCAGCAGCGCCGGCTCGCGCGTCAACGAATGCGCCGACGCGACCACGATGGCGCGTGGACGCCCGAACGCCGCGTCGAGCGCGGGGCCGAGCTCGCGCATGAACGCGCCGGCGGCGCCCGGCTCCAGCGCGATCATCGGCGAGCCGTGGGAGACGAACAACGAGGGCAGGGTGCTGCGGGTCATGGCGGCGATTACAGCACCGTGCGCCGCGCCGGGCGTTGCAGCGGCTTGCACGCTGGATTCCAACCGTTTGTCGGGCGCGGGCACGTCGGCAGTCCCTGGTGTACCGTGGTGGCATGGCCGCGCCTGCAACCACCCGCTTGAATGTCGGCATCGCCGCGATGGCCGCCCGCCAGCTGCGGCGCGACTGGCGCGCCGGCGAACTGCGCTTGCTGGTGGTGGCAGTGACGCTGGCGGTGGCCGCGCTCACCGCGGTCGGCTTTCTGGCCGACCGGCTCAATGCGGCGCTCGCGCGCGACGCACGTGCGCTGCTCGGTGGCGACGCCATCGTGGCCAGCGACTTGCCAGCGCCGGCCAGCTTCGCGGCGCAGGCCGCCCAGTTGAAGCTGCGCAGCGCCACGCAGACGAGCTTTCCGAGCATGGCGCGCGCCCCCGAGGCGCGTGGCGGCGGCGCGCGCCTGGTGTCGGTGAAAGCGGTCAGCGAGGCCTATCCGCTGCGCGGACAGCTGACGCTGCGCGGCGCCGATGGGCTCGAACAGACGCTGGCCGCCGCGCCGGCACGCGGCCGGGCCTGGGTCGACGCCGCCGTGCTCGGCTCGCTGAAGCTGTCGCTCGGCGACGCGCTGCTGCTTGGTGACGCTCAGTTCACGATCGAGCGCGTGATCACGCTGGAGCCCGATCGCGGCACCGGCTTCGTCAATTTCGCGCCGCGCGTGATGATCGCGCAGGCCGATCTCGAAGGCACCGGCCTGATTCAACCGGGCAGCCGCGTCAATTACCGGCTCGCGGTGGCCGGCGACGACAACGCGCGCGGGCAGGCGCAGGTGGCCGAGTTCGTGCGTTGGTCGGAACAGCGGCAAAAGGCCGACAAGCTGCGCGGCCTGCGCGTGGAGTCGGTCGCCTCGGGGCGGCCCGAGATGCGCCAGACGCTCGACCGTGCCGAGAAGTTCCTCAACCTGGTGGCGCTGCTGGCGGCCTTGCTGGCCGCGGTGGCGGTGGCGATCGCCGCGCGCGACTTCGCGCAGCGCCGGCTCGACGACTGTGCGGTGCTGCGCGTGCTGGGTGCGCCGCAGCGCGCGATCGCGTGGTCATACGCGCTCGAGTTCTGCGGCGTCGGACTGGTGGCCAGCGTGCTCGGCGTGGTGCTTGGCTTGGGCGTGCACATGGGTTTCGTCGCGCTGCTCGGCAACCTGATCGAAGGTGCGCGGCTGCCCGCACCGAGCGTCATGCCGGCGCTGTTCGGGCTCGGTGTGGGCATGACGCTGCTGGTGTCGTTCGGACTGCCGCCGGTGCTGCAGCTGGCGCGTGTGCCACCGCTGCGCGTGATCCGGCGCGACCTGGGCGCGCTGCGGCCGGCGTCGCTGGCGGTGCTGGGCGCCGGTGTGCTCGGCTTCGTCGCGTTGCTGCTGGCGGCGTCGTCGGATCTCAAGCTCGGAGCGCTCGCGGTCGGCGGCTTCGCCGCGGCGGTGGTGGTGCTGGCTGCGTTGTCGTGGCTGGCCGTGCGTGCGTTGAAGGCGGCGATACCCGAGTCGCGCGCGCCGCGCTGGCTGGTGCTGGCCACGCGCCAGGTGGCGGCGCGCCCGGCCTTCGCGATGCTGCAGGTGTCTGCGCTCGGCGTGGGCCTGCTGGCGTTGGCGCTGCTGGTGCTGCTGCGCACCGATCTCATCAACAGTTGGCGGGCTGCAACGCCGGCCGATGCGCCCAACCGTTTCGTGATCAACCTGCAGCCCGACCAGGCGCAGGCATTTCGCGAGCGGCTGCGCGAATCGGGTGTCGCGCAGTACGACTGGTTCCCGATGATCCGCGGCCGCCTGGTGACCATCAACGGCCGCGCGATCGGCCAGGACAACTTCGCCGACGAACGCGCCAAGCGGCTGGTCGAGCGCGAGTTCAACTTGAGCCACCAAGCGCAATTGCCGGTGCACAACACCGTCGTCGGTGGACAATGGAAAGCCGACGAAGCCGATGCGTTGAGCGTCGAGGAAGGCCTGATGGAGACGCTCAAGCTCAAGGTCGGCGACCGCCTGGGCTTCGACATCGCGGGCCGTGTCAGCGAAGGGCGCATCACCAGCGTGCGCAAGGTCGACTGGGGCTCGATGCGCGTCAACTTCTTTGTCATGTTCCCGGTGGCGCGGCTGAGCGACGACCTGCCGGTCAGCTTCATCAGCGCGTTTCGGGCGCCACGGGTGGCCGGCTTCGACAACGCGCTGGCGCGCGATTTTCCGAACATCACCAGCATCGACGTCTCGGCGTCGATCGCGCAGGTGCAGCAGGTGCTCGACCAGGTGGTGCGTGCGGTGGAGCTGCTGTTCGGCTTCACGCTGGCCGCCGGCCTGGTGGTGCTGTTCGCCGCGGTGAGCGCCACGCGCGACGCGCGCGAGCGCGAGTACGCGGTGATGCGTGCGCTCGGCGCCGGCTCGAGGCTGTTGGCGCGCGTGCAGCGCGCCGAGTTACTTGGCGTGGGCGCGTTGGCGGGCCTGTTGGCGGCCAGCGCGGCGGTGGTGGTGGGCGCGTTGTTGGCGCGTTATGTGTTCGAGTTCACCTGGAACCCGTCACCGTGGGTACCGCTGATCGGCATGCTGGCCGGCGCGCTGCTGGCGCTGGCTGCCGGCTGGCTGGGGCTGCGCGGCGTGTTGCGCCGGCCGGTGATCGAGACGCTGCGGCGTGCTCCCGAGTGAGGCGATCGTCCGCTCGGGCGTCGACGGCGCGAACGTGCCGCGCCTAGAAAGACTCCCATTCGTCATCACCACCGCCGGCCGCCTTGGCCGGTGCCGCAGCCTGCGGCGCGAGTTTCGGCGGCGCGGGCAGACGCGACACGTTGGTGGCACGTGCCGCACTGCGGCGCTCGGTGCCATCCCAGGCCGGCTTGGTCTTCATCTGGGGCAGCGGGCTGGTTTTCGCGGCGGCGCGGCTCTGCCTGGTGGCAAGCGACCGTGCGTTGGCGACGCCTGGCGCTGTGGCGGCCGCCTGTGCGACCTGCTTGACTGCAGCGCTGCCGTGAGTCGATGGGGTCGCCACGGGATGCTGTGCCACGCCATCGAGCTTGAAGCCTGCGACGGCGCTGGCCAGTTTGTGGGCCTGCTCGCGCAGCGATTCGGCTGCGGCGGCGGACTGCTCCACCAGTGCGGCGTTTTGCTGCGTCATCTGCTCGAGCTCGCTGACCGCACCGTTGACCTGCTCGATGCCCGCGCGCTGCTCGCCGGCGGCCGCGGAGATCTCGCCGATGATGTCGCTGACGCGCTGCACGCCCGAGACGATCTCGTCCATCGCCGAGCCCGCGTCGTGCACGAGCTTGGCGCCGGACTCCACCTTGTCCACCGAGTCGCCGATCAGCGCCTTGATCTCCTTGGCGGCCTCGGCGCTGCGCTGTGCCAAGTTGCGCACCTCGCCGGCCACCACCGCGAAGCCGCGGCCCTGCTCGCCGGCGCGCGCGGCTTCCACCGCGGCGTTCAACGCCAGGATGTTGGTCTGAAACGCGATGCCGTCGATGGTGCCGATGATGTCGGCGATGCGCTTGGACGAGCCTGCGATGTCGTTCATGTTGGACACCACCTGCTGCATCACCGCGCCGCCGCGCTGGGCGGCGCCGGAGGCTGAAGCGGCCAGCTGATTGGCTTGTGCAGCGGAGTCGGCGCTCTGGCGCACGGTGCCGGTGAGCTGCTCCATCGAGGAGGCGCTGCGCTGCAGGTTGGCCGCCGCCTGTTCGGTGCGCTGGCTCAGGTTGCCGTTGCCGTTGGCAATCTCGACGCTCGCGGTGTGGATCGAATCGGAGCTGGCACGCACCGACAGCAGCGCCGACTCCACGCGCGCCAGTGCCTGCTGCAGCGTCTTGGTGGCCGCGCCGCTGGCGCGCGCGCGCACGACGTCGAAGCTGACGTGGCCGTCATGGCCCACCAGCTGCTGCGCGATGCGCTCGAGCTCTTCGGCGATGCGGGCATCGGACTTGGCGCGCTCGGCGAGCATCACCAGGATCGCAGCCTCGGCCACCACGTAGGCCGCATGCTCGACCACCGTGCCAAAGCCCGGCTGCGTGAAGCACACGACACCCCAGCCCCACTGCTGGAAGTAGTTGAAGCTCAGGTGGTGCAGCGCGATGGCGGCGGCACCGGCCACCACCGCCTCCCAGCGCCGGTAGACGATGGTCACCGCGAGCAGCGAAAACACCGAGAAGTGCGCCACGGTGTTTCCACGGGCGGCGTGGATCAGCACGGCGGTCATCGCCATGCCCAGCACCGGCATCACCAGCACGCTGCCGGTGCCGCCCTGGAACACCAGCGCCGCCAGCCACGCCGTGCCCATCAGCAGGCCGCCGACGAAAAACGCCGTCCACGGCGCATCGTTTGAAAACCCGTAGCCGATGGCACCGGCGAAGATGACCGTCATGGCCACCAGCAGCGCCTTGTCGTTGGAGTGCAATCTCATGGCGGGAACGTCTTCGCTGTCGCGGCGCGATGAAGTCAAAAGGGAATCGGTCAATTGGTGCCGTTGAGCAGGCCCATGTCGGGGCTGCTCATCAGCGTTTCGATGTCCATCAGGATCAGCATGCGTTCGCCGACGCTGCCGATGCCGGTGAGGGCGCCGTTGTCGGCGCCGTTGGATGCCATCGGCGGCGCGGGGCGGATCGCCTCGGCCGGCAGTTCGAGCACGTCGGACACCGAGTCGACCACGGCGCCGACGACGCGGCCCTTGACGTTGAGCACGATCACCACCGTGAAGTGGTTGTACTCAGCCTGCGCGCAGCCCAGCCGCACCCGCAGGTCGACGATCGGCACGATCACGCCGCGCAGGTTGACCACGCCCTTCAGGTAGCCGGGCGCGTTGGCGATGCGCGTGGGCTGCTCGTACGAGCGGATCTCCTGCACGCGCAGGATGTCGATGCCGTACTCCTCGCCGCCGAGCTTGAAGGTGAGGTATTCGCCGGCGCGGGCCATGCCGGCGTCGGCCGGGCCTTCGTGGCGGGCGATGCGTTGGCCTTCTTTGATCATGTCCATGGTGGTTTTCCTTCTGTGAGCGCTCTACGGGATTCAGAAACTCTCCCACTCGCCGTCGGCCGTGGGCTGGGTCGAGGCGGCGGTGGCGACAGGTGCGTTCGCGGCGGTCGGTGCGGGTGCGGTCTGGCGCGTACCCTGGCGCGCACGGTCGATCGCGGCTCGTGCGGGTGCGGCTTGTGGCGCGGGCGCGATCGGCCTGGCGGACTGCAGCGACGCTGCCGCCGCAGTGGCCTTCGGGGCAAGGCCGAGCGCGCCGCTCGGCGGCGTTTGCGCCTGCCCATCGAGCTTGAAGCCTGCGACGGCGCTGGCCAGTTTGTGGGCCTGCTCGCGCAGCGATTCGGCTGCGGCGGCGGACTGCTCCACCAGTGCGGCGTTTTGCTGCGTCATCTGCTCGAGCTCGCTGACCGCACCGTTGACCTGCTCGATGCCCGCGCGCTGCTCGCCGGCGGCCGCGGAGATCTCGCCGATGATGTCGCTGACGCGCTGCACGCCCGAGACGATCTCGTCCATCGCCGAGCCCGCGTCGTGCACGAGCTTGGCGCCGGACTCCACCTTGTCCACCGAGTCGCCGATCAGCGCCTTGATCTCCTTGGCGGCCTCGGCGCTGCGCTGTGCCAAGTTGCGCACCTCGCCGGCCACCACCGCGAAGCCGCGGCCCTGCTCGCCGGCGCGCGCGGCTTCCACCGCGGCGTTCAACGCCAGGATGTTGGTCTGAAACGCGATGCCGTCGATGGTGCCGATGATGTCGGCGATGCGCTTGGACGAGCCTGCGATGTCGTTCATGTTGGACACCACCTGCTGCATCACCGCGCCGCCGCGCTGGGCGGCGCCGGAGGCTGAAGCGGCCAGCTGATTGGCTTGTGCAGCGGAGTCGGCGCTCTGGCGCACGGTGCCGGTGAGCTGCTCCATCGAGGAGGCGCTGCGCTGCAGGTTGGCCGCCGCCTGTTCGGTGCGCTGGCTCAGGTTGCCGTTGCCGTTGGCCACTTCGGTGCTCGCCACGCGGATCGAGTCGGCGCTCTCGCTGACTTGGGTGACCATGCCGCGCAGACGCTCGACCATCGTCGACTGCGCGCGCAGCACGTCGCCGAGTTCGTCGTTGCGCTGGTCGTGCGCCACGCGCTCGAGCACGCCATCGGCCACGTGCGATGCGGTGGCGGCGACCTGCTGCATGTCGCGCAGGATGCGGCGCTGCACGCGCCACGACAGGCCCAGTGCGATGCCCGCGGTCAACAGCGCCAGCGCGCCCAACGACGCGGTCAGGCTCTGCGCAGTGCCGCGCAGCCGTTGTTCGGCGGCCTGGTGACGCTCGCGCGTGGCCTGGTACACGGTGTCGATCGCGCCGGCCACCAGCTTGTACTCGGCATCGGCCGTCTGCAGCGCGGCCACGCCGGTGTTCGGATCGACCGTGCCCATGTCCAGCGCCATGTCGGCGGCCTTGATGAAGCGGCCGGCCGCCTTGTCGAGCGCGGCGGCGGCGCTTTGCACGGCGCCATCGTTGCTCTGCGCGGCGATCGCGAGCACCTGCTTGATCTGCTCTTGCGTGCGCTGCGCCACCGCGCTGCGCTGCTCTTTGATCTGCGCTTCCTTGACCGAGTCGATGATCGCCATCGTGCGGTACAGCGCGGCCAGCTCGGTGCCCAGGCTTTCGCGCGCCTGGCGCAGGCCCAGCTCGGCGCTGCGCGCCTCGTGCTGCTGCTCGGCGCTGGCGCGGCTGTAGTGGCTGAACACGCCGACGCAGGCGCCCGCGGCCAGCAGCAGCATGGCCGTGGTGATCCACGGGCCGAGCATCAGGGTGTGTTTGAGCTTCACGGGCGCTGCTGGCGTGCGGACGATGACGCTTACTTGTAGATGCCGCCGCACACGGCGGTGTCGTCGAGCTTCTCGCAGTACATCTGCTTGGGCTCGATCTTCTTGCTCACCGGGTTGGTGAACTTGTAGTCCTGCCAGAACGTGCCCTTGCTCTGCGCGAGCTCGACACGCTCGCGGACGAAAGGCTTGCCGTCGACGTCTTTGAGGTCGATCAGGTTCTTGCCGATCATCTTTTCGTTGGCGCCATGCGCGTGCACGGTGCCGTCCAGGCCGTAGACCACCAGATAGAGATCGCGGTCGCTGAACTTGCCGCCCTTGGTGCTGATCTCGGCGTAACCCTTTTCCTTGCCGTTGGCGCGGATGAAGGCGATACCCTTCTTGACCATGGCCATCGCCTCGTCCTTGGTGGCGTTGCTCTCGGCACGGGCAGGGGCGGCGACCGCCAGCGCGATGGCCAGCGGCACGGCGAACGTCATTCGGTGCATGTCAAAAGGCTCCGTCGGATGTGATGTGCGCAGCGCGGCCGCTCAGGCCAGGCGCGACGCCTTGCTTTCGGCAGCCCGGGCGCTGACTTGAGTGCGGCGCGGGCGGCCAGCGGCGCGGCAGTGTTGCCAAGCGTCTCATGGCCGATCAATGGCGTGACAAACGCACCAGCGCGCCCACGTCGAGGATCAGCGCCACGCGGCCGTCGCCCATGATGGTGGCGCCGGACACATTGCACACCTTGCGGTAGTTCGACTCCAGGTTCTTGACCACCACCTGCTGCTGGCCGAGCAACTCGTCGACCAGCAACGCGACGCGGCCGCCCTCGGCCTCGACGATCACCATGATGCCGTTGCCCTCGCTGCCCTGCGGGCGCGGCACCTCGAACACGCCTTCGAGGTCGATCACCGGCATGTACTCTTCGCGCACCTGCACCACGCGGTTGGCGCCGCCTACGGTGCGGATCATCCCAGGCTCCACCTGGAACGATTCGACCACCGACGACAGCGGCAGGATGTAGCACTCCTGGCCGACGCCGATGCTCATGCCGTCCATGATGGCCAGCGTCAGCGGCAGGCGCACCTTCACGCTCATGCCGTAGCCTTCGGCCGAGTCGATCTCGACGCTGCCGTTGAGCGAGGCGATGTTCTGCTTGACCACGTCCATGCCGACGCCGCGGCCCGAGACATCGGTCACCACTTCGGCGGTGGAGAATCCGGGCGCGAAGATGAGCGCCCACACCTCGGAGTCGCTCAAAGTGTCGGGCGCGTCGATGCCGCGCTCGCGCGCCTTGGCCAGCAGCTTCGGGCGGCTCAAGCCGCGGCCGTCGTCGCGCACTTCAATCAGGATGCTGCCGCCCTGGTGCGAGGCCGCCAGCGTGATGGTGCCTTGCGCCGGCTTGCCCTTGGCCAGCCGCTCGTCGGGCAATTCGATGCCGTGGTCGCACGAGTTGCGCACCAGGTGCGTCAGCGGGTCGGTGATCTTTTCCACCAGGCCCTTGTCGAGCTCGGTGGCCTCGCCTTGCATCACCAGCTCGACTCTCTTGTCGAGCTTGGCCGCCAGGTCGCGCAGCATGCGCGGGTAGCGGCTGAACACCACCGACATCGGAATCATGCGGATCGACATCACCGCTTCCTGCAGGTCGCGTGTGTTGCGCTGCAGGTCGGCCAGGCCGGCGGTCAGGTTCTGGTGCTGATTCGCTTCGAGGTTCAGGCTCGTCTGCGCCAGCACGGCCTGCGTGATGACGAGCTCGCCCACCAGGTTGATCAGCTGGTCGACCTTGTCCACCGACACCCGCAGCGTCGACGCCTCTTGCGTGCCCGACTTCTCGGCGGCCTTGGCCGCCGCGGGCGCACGCGTCGCGTCGCTGCGCGCGGCCGCTTCGGCCACGCTCGGCGCCATCGTGGCGCTGCTGGAGCTGGGCGCGCCCGGCGCATCGGCAAAGAAGCCGTAGCCCTGGTCGGCCGGCTCCTCCTTCGGTGCACCGGGGGCGTTCTTGTGGAAGCCGTAGCCGCGCGTCAGCGGCCCGAGCTTGAGCGCTTCGCGCGGCACGTGAAACGTGAAGAGATCCAGCAGGTCGCTATCGCTGCTCTTGGTGACGATCTTGTAGCGGCGCATGCCGTCGGCACTGTGACCGGCATCGAGCGGCTCCATGCGTCCCAGCTCGGCGATCTCCTTGAACAGATCGAGCAGGTTGTCGGCGACGGCCGGGTCGGACAGCGGTCCGACCGTGAGTTCGAGCTGGCGCTCGCCAATGGGCGCTGCGCTTGCGGCCGCCACAGCGGCTGGCGTCGGCACGGCTTGCGCAGGTGCGGTCGCCGAGGCGGGCGCGGCGCCGCCCGCAGGCCAGTTGCACGATGTCAGCAAGCAGCGCGCGGGTGTCGACGGCTTCGCCGCCTGCGCCCTGGTGGCGCGCCAGTTGCGCCTTCAGCGCATCGCCGGCGGCCAGCAGCACGTCGACCATGCGCGTCTGCGGTTCGAGTTCGTGGCGGCGCAGCTTGTCCAGCAGCGTCTCCATCTGATGCGTCAGTTCGGCCACGTCGGCAAAGCCGAACGTCGCTGCGCCGCCCTTGACCGAGTGCGCGCAGCGGAAGATCGCGTTGAGCTCTTCGTCGTCGGCGCGCGTGAGGTCCAGCCCGAGCAGCATCTGCTCCATGGTGGCCAGGTTCTCGCCGGCCTCTTCGAAGAAGACCTGGTAGAACTGGGTGAGGTCGATGCCGGCGGAGCCGGATCCTGTGGCGTGCGTGTCGGCCATTGCGGCGCTCTTCTTCGTGAGGGTCAGCGGATCACCTTGCCGATCACTTCGATCAGCTTGGTGGGGTCGAACGGCTTGACGAGCCAGCCGGTGGCGCCAGCGGCGCGGCCCTTCTGCTTCATCTCGTCGCTCGATTCAGTGGTCAGGATCAGGATCGGCGTGGTCTTGAAGCGCGCGCTCTCGCGCAGCTTCTTGGTCAGCGAGATGCCGTCCATGCGCGGCATGTTCTGGTCGGTGAGCACCAGATGGAAGTCGCGCGAGTTCGCCTTCTCCCAGGCGTCTTGGCCATCGACCGCCTCCACCACCGTGAAGCCGGCGTTCTTCAGCGTGAAGCTGACCATTTGACGCATCGATGCGGAGTCGTCGACGGCGAGGATTGAGTGCATGGCTGTGGGGCTCCGGGAGAGATTGCGGTGTGTTGGCTTGGGCTAGAACAGCTCGATCGAACCGGCGTCGATCTCGTCCTGCGTGACCGGGTTGGGGCGCAACGGCGCGGGCATCGTCAGCCCTTCGCCGTCGTCGTCTTCGTCGGGCATCGCGTCGCGCGCCAGGCGGTCGGCGCAGCTGCGCAGCCGGCGGTCGGTGTGCGTGATCAGCTGCGAGGCCATGTCCTGGAACTGCAGCGCGACCACCGCGCCGTGCAGCGATCGCAGCGCGTGTTCGAAGGCCACCGGGTCGACCACCCGGCCGCCGTCCAGCTGCTGGCGCAACTGCGCGATCTGCTCCGACAAACCGTGAAAATGTCCCAGCAGCGTGGTAGTGGCATCGGCCAGCAGGCGCTGCAGACGGTCGAGGTCGTTCGACGCCGTCATCAGGTGATCCTGCAGGTCGGCAGCGAGCAGGGTCGGCACTGCGCCCGCGGGAGAAGTGTCGTTGGGAGCGAGATCAACCATCTGGCATCCGTTGTGGGGAAGAAAGCGCCGCGCGCGCCAAAGCGCCCGGCACGACCATTCTTCGGTTGCCGGCACCTCGGCATTGAGCCGAAGACGGCTGGAAACCGGGTGCTATTTGCCACTCGTGGGGCGTTTCGCCCGCCGTCGCCGCGACGGCCGGCCGCTGCCCGGCTGCGGTTTGCCATACTCACGCCCCATGAATCCGGCGTCGGAGCGCAACCCGCGCGGCCCGCACGAGGTGCTGCGCGTGCTGCACCTGGAAGACGCCGAGGTCGACCACCAACTGGCTTGCGCGCAGCTCAAGCGCGCCGGTTTCGAGGTGCACGCGCTGCGGGTGGACACCGAAGACGGTTTTCGCCGTGCGCTGCTGGCGGGCGGCCCGTGGGACCTCGTGCTGTCGGACTTCAACGTGCCCGGCTTCACCGGTGCGCAGGCGCTCGAACTGCTCAAGCGCGAAGGGCCGGCGCTGCCGTTCGTGCTGCTGTCCGGCGAGATCGGCGAGGACACCGCGGTGGCCGCGATGCGCGACGGCGCCTCGGACTATCTGCTGAAGAACAACCTGGCGCGCCTGGCACCAGCGGTGCGCAATGCGATCCAGGCCAATCGCGACCACCAGGCGCGCGTGCTCGCCGACTCCGAGCTCGCCGCGTCGCGCCAGCGGTTGGCGGAGCTGGCGCAACACCTGCAAACCAGCATCGAGATGGAGCGCGCGGCGATCGCGCGCGAGATCCACGACGATGTCGGCGGCTCGCTCACGGCGTTGAAGTTCGACCTCGCGTGGATCGGCCGCCACGCGACGTCGCCCGAAGTGCAGTTGCGAGTCACCACGGCGCTGGAGACGCTCGACCACGCGATCGGCGCCAGCCAGCGCATCATGCACAACCTGCGGCCCGCCATCCTCGAGCAGGGCCTGGTGCCGGCGCTGCAGTGGATGACCAGCCGCTTCGAGCGGCGCAACAACGTGACCTGCCAGTTCCGCACCACGCACGAGACGATCAGCCTGCCGGTGGGCGTGCCGCTGGTGGCGTACCGCTTTGCGCAAGAGGCGCTCACCAACATCAGCAAGCATGCACAGGCCAGCCGCGTGGTGGTCGACCTGTCGCTGTCGGCGGGCGTGTTGTCGCTCGAGGTCAGCGACAACGGTTGTGGCCTGACGCCCGATGACCTGACCAAGGCGCGCAGCTTCGGCCTGCGGGGGTTGCACCAGCGCGCCAACACGGCCGGCGGCTGGGTCGACATCTCCAGCGGCCCGGAGGGCACGACGCTGATGCTGTCGGTGCCGCTGCGCGAGGCCAAGGCGCATGCACCAGAGCTGTCGCGCGAGGTCGACCGCGAGCACGACCCATCCGGTTGGGGTGTCCTTTGATCCGCGTCATCCTGTGCGACGACCACGCGCTGATCCGGCGCGGCATTCGCGACACGCTGTCGGACGCCGCCGACATCGAGGTGGTGGGTGAAGCGGGCGACTATGGCGAGCTGCGTGCGTTGATGCGCACGCTGGCCAGCGGCCGCGAAGAGGGCAGCGCGCCGGCCGACGTGCTGCTGCTGGACATCCATCTGCCGGGCCGCAGCGGCCTGGACGTGATGCACACGCTGAAGGACGAGGGCAATCCGATCAAGGTGCTGGTGGTCAGCATGTACCCTGAAGACCAGTACGCGATGCGCGCGCTGCGCGCCGGCGCGCACGGCTACGTCAACAAGGGCGGCGATCCGCAGACGCTGGTGCAGGCGGTGCGCACGGTGGCGCAGGGGCGCAAGTACGTGACGCCCGAGATCGCCCAGATGCTGGTGGAAAGCCTCACCGCGCCGGTGAACGAAAGCCCGCACGAGCGGCTGTCCGACCGCGAGCTGCAGACGCTGACGATGATCGCCTCGGGCAAGCGGCTGTCCGACATCGCCGAGGAGCTGAAGCTGTCACCCAAGACGGTGTCGGTGTACCGCGCGCGCGTGCTCGAGAAGCTCGGCCTGGCCAACAACTCCGAGCTCACCGTGTACGCGATCCGCAACGGCCTGGTGGGCGACTGACTCGCGTGGTGCGCCTGATCTTCGCGCTGCTGATGTGGCTGGCGCCGCTGGCCGCCGGCGCGCAGGTGATTGGTCTCACGTTCGACGACGGGCTCGATCCGGCGCGCAATGCCAAGGCGGAAACGTGGAACGCGCGCATCCTGAATGCGCTGGAGCAGGAGCAACTGCACGCCATCGTGTTCCCGGCGCTGAACCAGATCGGCGGCAGCGCCGGCATGGCGCTGATCGAACAGTGGTCGGCGGCCGGTCACGGCGTGGGCAACCACACCGCGCACCACCGCAGCCTGTCGTCGAGCAAGGTCACGCTGCAGGGGTTCATCGATGACGTGCAGCAGGCCGACGACGCGCTGCACGAGCTGCCCACCTGGCAGCCGATGCTGCGCTTTCCGTACCTCAAGGAGGGCGACACGCGCGACAAGCGAGACGGCATGCGCCGGTGGATGCGCGAGCACGGCTACCGTCCGGCGCCGGTGTCGATCGACACCAGCGACCGGTACTACAACCAGCGCTATGTCGCATTGCTGGCCGCCGGCCGCAGCGAGCCCGTCAGGCGCCTGAAGCGCGCCTACGTGCTCCACTTGCTCGACCGCGCCGCGTACTACGACAACCTGGCGCGCGCCGTGATCGGCCGCAGCCCGGCGCACGTGATGCTGCTGCACACCAACGCGCTCAACGCCGCGGCATTGCCCGAGGTGATCGAGGCGTTTCGAACGCGCGGCTGGCATTTCGTGGCCGCGCGCATCGCGTTCGACGACCCGCTGTATGCGATGCAGCCGATGACGCTGCCGGCCGGCGAGAGCATCGTCTGGGCGCTGGCCAAGGAGCGCGGGGTCGATGGCCTGCGCTACCCGGCCGAGGACGCGGCGTACGAGCGGCCGCTGCTGCAGCGGCAAGGCTTGGCGCCGTAGCCCGCGGCTGCCTCGGGGTGGCCAGCGGCGCTGCCACCGGCTCGGGCCATGGACACGCTGCGCGGTTTAAGCTCACGCGGCCATGGCCATCCGCATCCGCGACATCGACCACCTCGTGCTGCGCGTGGTGGATCTGCCGCGCATGGAGCGCTTCTATTGCGAGGCGCTCGGCTGCAGCGTCGAGAAACGGCAGGAGGCGATCGGCTTGATTCAGCTGCGCGCGGGCCGCTCGCTGCTCGACCTGGTGCCGGTGGACGGTCCGCTCGGTCGTGCCGGCGGCGCCGCTCCCGGGCGCGAAGGGCGCAACCTCGACCACTTCTGCTTTCGTGTCGAGCCGTTCGACGAGGCCGCCATCCGCGCGCAACTGCAGCGCTTTGGCGTAGCGGCCGGGCCGGTGGAGCCGCGCTACGGCGCCGAAGGCGAGGGGCCGTCGATCTACATCACCGATCCGGAGGGCAACGTGGTCGAACTGAAAGGTCCACCCGGCGTGCCGCTCGGGTAACCTTCGCGGATGGGCGTGCGTCCCCCTGACGCGACTTCACCGGGTCCCGTACTGCCACAGCCAGTGGGCCGTTCGATCTTGAGGCGGTGCTGCCGTTGGCCATCGAGCGTCGTGCCGGATCTTCTCAACACCTCTGTTCTCATTGAAAGGCCTCGCGATGCGTAGGACTCTTGCGTGTGTCTCAGCGATCTCGATCGCCGTGCTCGGCGTGTGCGGCTGCTCGGTCATGGCCCCATCGCCACCCGACGTGCCCGGCGTGATCAAGGCGCCGGCCGACCAGGAGGTGTTCCTCGAGGCGCTGGCCAGCGGCTCGCAGGTCTACGAGTGCGTGCCCAAGTCGGGCCAGGCCAGTGCCTACGAGTGGACGTTCCGCGCGCCCGAAGCGCAGCTCACCAGCAGCCTGCTCGGCAGCAACCTCGGCAAGCACTACGCCGGGCCGATGTGGGAGGCACCCGACGGCAGCCGTGTGCTTGGTGAGGTGAGAGAGCGCGCCCCCGGCCCCGACGCCACCGCCATTCCATGGCTGCTGCTCAATGCGAAGTCGACCTTCGGCACCGGTGTGTTGACGCAGACGCGCAGCATCCAGCGGGTGGCCACCAAGGGCGGCATCACGCCGACCGAGTCGTGCTCGGCCAGCCAATGCCAACCAGTTCGTGCGGGTGCCGTACACGGCGAAGTACTATTTCTACCGCAGCCGCTGACGTTGCGCCGCTCCCGGCGCGGCCGCTGACCGCGGTGGCGCGGGGGGAATGGCCACGACACTCTCGACACTGTTCGGTCCCTGGGTGCGCGAGCTCGATCGCGGCACGCTGCGTGCCGATGCGCTGGCCGGCCTGCTGGGCGCCGTGCTGGTGCTGCCGCAGGCGATCGCCTTCGCCGCGCTGCTGGGCCTGCCGCCGTCGTATGGCCTGGCCACCGCGGTGCTGCCGTGCATCGTGGCGGCGCTGTTCGGCTCGAGCCGGCACGTGATGTCGGGGCCCACCAACGCCAACTCGCTGGCCATGGCGGCGATGGTGGCGCCGCTGGCCGCCGTGGGCAGCCCGGCCTACGTCCAGCTCGTGCTGGCGCTGACGGTGCTGGTGGGCGTGCTGCAACTGGGCGTTGGCGCGCTGCGCCTGGGCGCTCTGGCGCATTTCATCTCGCCGGCGGCGTTGCGCGGCTTCACCGGCGGCGCGGCGCTGTTGATCGCGGTGCACGCGCTGAAGGATCTGCTCGGGCATCGTCGTGCCGACCGGTATTCGGCGCCCGCGGCGCTGGCCTGCTGATGGCGAGCGACTGCCGCAGTCCAACCCGGGCGCGGTGGTGGTCGGTGCCATCACGATCGCGTCCGCGCTGGCGATGCGGCGTGTCTGGCCGCGCTCGCCGTATCTGCTGCTCGGCATGATCGCCGGCATGCTCGCTGCTGCCGCGCTGGAACGCTGGGCGCACGGCTGGCAGCCGGTGGAGGTGGTCGGCGTCGTGCCGCAGGCGCTGCCGCGCTGGCAGCCGCCCGACGTGAACTGGCGCCAGTTGCCCGAGCTGGCCGGCCTGGCGATCGCGCTGACGATCATCGCGCTCGGCCAGTCGTACTCGATCGCCAAGGTGCTGTCGCGAGCGCTCGGGCCAGTACGTCGACGCCAACCGCGAGTTCTTGGGCCAGGGGCTTGTCCAACCTCTTGGGCGGCTTGTTTTCGTGCTTCCTGTCGTGCGGATCGCTGAATCGCTCGCTGCCTAACCTGGAAGCCGGTGCACGAACGCCGCTGGCCAGCGTGTTCTCGGCGCTGTGGCTGCTGGCGCTGGTGGCGGTGAGTGCCGGGCTGCTGGCGACCATCCCGATGGCCGCGGTGGCCGGGCTGCTGGTGCTGGTGGCGTGGTCGCTGCTCGACGTGCCGCAGTGGCGCCGGCTGCTGCAGCTGTCGAGCCTTGAATTCGGCATCGCGCTGGCCACGCTGGTCGCCACGCTGGTGATCCGGCTCGAACTGGCCATCCTGTTCGGCACGCTGCTGTCGCTGGCCGACTACCTGTGGCGCACCGCGCGCCCGGCGATGCGCACGATGGGCTTCGACACGCACGCCAGCGGCCGTCCATTCGTGATTGCCGACGACAACCCCAAGGCCTTGCCCGAATGCCCGCAGCTGAAGCTGCTGCGCATGGAGGGCTCGGTGTACTTCGGCGCCACGCAGCACGTGGGCGAGCGCTTGCACGTGCTGCGCAACGCCGTCGATCCGCAGAGGCATTTGCTGGTGATGGCCAAGAGCATGAACTTCATCGACCTGGCGGGCGACGAGTTGTGGCGCGACGAGATGCGGCAACGCCGCGCCGCTGGCGGCGACCTGTACTTCCACCGGCCGCGACCGCCGGTGATGGAACTGTGGCAGCGCACCGGCTTCTTCGACGAGATCGGCCGCGACCATGTCTTTCCCGACAAGCGCGTCGCAATCGCCACCATCGTGCCGAAGCTGGACCGCGGCATCTGCGCGCGCTGCACCGTCAAGCTGTTCGAGGAATGCCCGCGGTGATACAACCGCCGCTGAAGCGACTTTGGGTCAAGAGGAGAGTCCGCATGAGTCATGCCCCGAGATTCCGTCGCCGCCGCTGGCTGGCCGGTGGCGCCGGCGCCCTCGCGCTGGGGGCCTGGGCCGCTGGCCTCGGCCCAGCCGGCCACCGTCGACCTGCCGATGGTCAACGGCCGGCGCAACCTCGTGGCCTATCCCGAGAAGCGGCCGCTGATCGTGCTGACCTCGCGGCCGCCGCAGCTCGAGACGCCGTTCGAGGTCTTCAACGACGGCCTGATCACGCCCAACGACGCGTTCTTCGTGCGCTACCACAACGCCGGCATCCCGACCTCGATCGACGGCGACAAGCACGTCATCCAGATCGGCGGCAACGCGGCGGGCAAGCCGTTCGAGCTGACGATGGCCGAGCTGACGCACGCAGTTCAAGCCGGTCGAGGTGGTCGCGGTCAACCAGTGCTCGGGCAACAGCCGCGGCCTGTTCGACCCGCGCGTCACCGGCGGGCAGCTCGCCAACGGCGCGATGGGCAACGCGCGCTGGCTCGGCGTGCCGCTGAAGGACGTGCTGGCGCGCGCCGAGCTGAAGAACAGCGCGCGCCAGGTCACCTTCGACGGGCTCGACATCGGCGTCTTCGGCGGCGGCGACTTCGTCAAGTCGCTCGACGTCGGCCACGCGATGGACGGCGAGGTGATGCTCGCCTGGCAGATGAACGGCGCCGACTCCCGATGCTCAACGGCTACCCGGTCAAGCTGGTCGTGCCCGGCTACTACGGCACCTACTGGGTCAAGCACCTGTCGGAGATCCAGGTGATCGACTCGGTGTACGAGGGCTTCTGGATGAAGCCGGCGTACCGGGTGCCGGACAACGACTGCGCCTGCATCGAGCCCGGCACCGCGCCGGCGGCGACCCGGCCGATCGGCCGCTTCACGGTGCGCTCGTTCATCACCTCGATCCAGAACGGCGCGCGCCTGCAGGCCGGGCGCGCGACTGCGGTGCGCGGCATCGCCTTCGACGGCGGCCAGGGCGTCCGCGAGGTCGCGTATTCCACCGACGGCGGGCAGAGCTGGCGCGAAGCGACGCTCGGCGCGGAGCTCGGGCGCTACTCGTTCCGCGAGTTCACGTTCGGCTTCACGCCCGACAAGGGCGACCACGACCTGCGCGTGCGCGCGTGGAACCGCTCCGGGCCAGAGCCAGCCGATGGAAGCGCTGTGGCAGCCGGCCGGCTACATGCGCAACGTCGTCGAATCGGTCAAGGTCGTCGCAGCGTGAGGACCCTCGTCATGAACATCAAGGCACTTCCTCGCGCGCCGCCTCGGCGCGCCTGGCGCTGGGCGTCGCCGGCACAGGCGCTGTCCAAGTCGATCCAGCTGCCGCCGGACGGCATGCAGCTCAAGGCCAGCAGCCTGCCGGGCTACGCCAAGGCGCAAGCCAACTGCGTCGCCTGCCATTCGGCCGAATACATGCTGTACCAGCCGCCGACCGCGCCGCGCCCGTATTGGGACGCGATGGTCAAGCGCATGAAGGCGGTCTTCAAGGCGCCGCTCGAACGACGCCGACATCCCGGTGATCGTCGACTACCTGGCCAAGACCTACGGCAACGAGCAGCCCTGAGAGGGGCTCGTCCGCTGCCGGCCAGCAGAGACGATTCGACCACGGTCGAACCATCGGCCGCGTCGCTTGCGGCATGCTGGGGCTATGGCTTACGACGCCAATGCAGCGATGAACGCCGGGCCCGGCACGCGGCCCGTCTTCGGCCGTCGGGTCGTGCGTGCGGCCTTCACGCTGGCGATGTTCGGCTGGGGCATCGGCTTCTACGGCCCGCCGGTGTACCTTCACGCGGTGATCGAGCGCACCGGCTGGCCGCTGGCCTGGGTGTCGATGGCGGTCACCGTGCACTACCTGTTCGGCGCGCTGGTGGTCGCGCAGCTGCCGCGCCTGCATGCGCGCTTCGGAGTCGGCGCCACAGCGATGGCCGGCGCGGTGATCGCGACGCTCGGGGTGCTCGGTTGGGCGCTGTGCGACGAGCCGTGGCAGTTGATGGTCGCAGCGCTGTTGAGCGGCAGCGGCTGGGTGACGATGGGCGCGGTGGCGGTCAACGCCGTCATCGCGCCGTGGTTCGTGCGCACGCGGCCGGCAGCGTTGGCCAAGGCCTACAACGGTGCCAGCGTCGGTGGCGTGGTGTTCTCGCCGCTGTGGGTGACGCTGATCGCGGCCTGGGGTTTTGTCAACGCGGCCCTCGCAGTGGGCCTGACCACAATCGTGGTGATGGGGTGGCTGCACAAGAGGGTGTTCGCGGTCACGCCCGAGCGCGTGGGCCAGACGGCCGACGGCGATGCGGCGCCCGCGTCGGTGAGCAGCGGTGCCACCACCGAGGCGCGCTCGCTGCCGGGCGCTCTGTTGTGGCGCGATCGGCACTTCCAGACGCTGGCGCTGGGCATGGCGATCGGGCTGTTCGCGCAGATCGGCCTGCTGGCGCATCTGTTCGCGTTGCTGGTGCCGGTGCTGGGCGCGCAGGCCGCCGGTTGGACGATGGGGTTTGCCACCGCGTGCGCGATCGCGGGGCGCTATGCGGTGGCCTGGCTGATGCCGACGGACGCGGATCGGCGCACCGTGGCGGCGATCGCCTACGGCGTGCAGTGGGTCGGCACGCTGCTGTTGTGCGCGGTGGACTCGAGCCAAGTGGCGCTGATCGTGCTGGCCATCGCGCTGTTCGGCTCGGGCATCGGCAACGCCACCTCGCTGCCGCCGCTGATCGCGCAGCAGGAGTTCGCGCGCGGCGAGGTGGCGCGCGTGGTCGCGCTGATCGTCGCCATCGCGCAGGCCACCTATGCGTTTGCGCCGGCGCTGTTCGGCGCGCTGCTGCAGGCCACGGGCGGCGGCGCGGCGCGCATCGGGCACGGTGCCGGCGTGCTTCTGCTGGCGGTGGCTGGCGTCCAGTTGATGGCGATCGGCTGCTTCGTGCTGGGCCGCAGACGCGCGGACTTCGCGGTCACGCCAACCCGATGATCTTGGCGCCGCGCCGGATCAGCACCTCACCGTCGCCGGCAAAGCGAAACGCGCCGAGAAAATCGTCGACGCGGTAGCCCGGCACCTGGCGATGGATCGAGGCGATGATCGCGCGCGCCTCGTCGACGCGCCCGGCCAGCGCCAGGCAATGCGCGGCGATGGCGAGCACGTGCACGTGTGCGTTGGGCCGCACCACGGCCTTGGCGCCCCAATCGGCGGCCTCGTCGAAGCGGCCCAGGCGGATCAACGCCAGCGCGCGCGTGGCCAGCATCGCGAACAACAGCGGGTCGAACGGACTCAGGTCGCGCGAATGGTCCGATTCGCGAATCGCCGCCGCGGCGTCGCCCGACTGCGCATGGATGAACGCCAGCGTGTAGTGGCCGAGCGCGAAGTTCGGGCTCAGCTCCACCGACGTGTCGAGCTCGGTCAACGATTCGTCGAGGCGCCCGCGCAGCCACAGCGCGCGCCCCATGGCCCAGTGTGCGGCGGGGTCCTGTTCGTCGGCCATCAGGCCGCGCGAGGCAGCCGTGTAGGCCTGCTCGATCTCGTGCGAACGCTCGCCCCAGTCGAGGAACGCGCTCTGGAAGTGCGTGAACGACAACCCCGCATACGGCCGCGAGAATGTCGGGTCCAGTTGCAGCGCACGCTCGAAGAAGTGGCGCGCCTGCAAATTGTCTTCGCGGTTGAAGCGGTACATGTGCCACAGGCCGCGGTGATGCGCCTCCCAGGCGTCGAGCGAGTTGGGCGCCTTGAGCACCGCGCGGTTGCGCTCGGCCAGCTCGATCTGGTGCGCGATCGAGGCCACGATGCGGTTGCCGATCTCCTCGAGCACGCCCAATGCATCGTGGTGCCTGGCGGTGAGGGTGTCGGCCCAGACGATGCGCGCGCTGCGCGTTTCGGCGAGTTGCACGTCCACGTGCAGGTGGCCGCTGGCGCGGCGCAGCGTGCCCCCCGCCACGTAGTCGACGTTCAGACGCCGGCCGGCTTCTTCGGCGCCGACCTGGCGCTCGTCGAGCGCGAACACGGTGCCCGGCGCGATCACGAACAGGCTGCGCAGCTTGGCCAGCCGCGTGATCACGTCGTACGCCAGGCCGTCGGCGAGACCGCCGCGAATGGCGCCCTCGCGTGCCGCGTCGGCGAACGGCATCACCGCGATCGAGGCGCGGTGGTGTGGGCGCTGCGCTGCGGCCACCGGCTCGTCCGCCGTTGCGATCTGGATCAACGGTTCGCCGGCGCTCAGCGACACCGGCGCTGCGGCCTGGCGCGCCTTGGCGGCACGCCAGGCCAGGCCGATCGGCGCCCAGTCTTGCGACTCGGCCTCGAATGCGCGTGCGGTGGCGGCCAGATGTTCATCGCCCTCGCGGATGCGGCCGCGGCGCGCCAGCGCATCGAGCAGCAACTCGTGCGCGCGGCGGTCGAAGGGTGCCAACTGCAGCCACTGCTCGAGGCAAATCACCGCTTCGTCGCAGGCGGCCGGCAATGCACGCACGCGGTGCTCGAGGATCGCCGCGTGCGCGGCGCGCAGGTGGCGGCGCTGGCCCGTGAGCCAGGCGCTGAACGGTGCGCTGCGTTCGATCTCGAAGCCCTGCAGGAAGTCGCCCGCGCACAGTGTGGACAACGCACGCAGCCGCTCGAGTTGCAATCCAGCAAGTCCTTCTTGGGTGGCGCGGCGAATCTCGCCGGCATCGACCACGGTGCCCGACAGGTCGAGCCGCACCGTCTCGCCATCGGCGAGCACACGCGGCAGTGCGGGTTCGTCGAGCACGGCGCGCGCCTTGCTCAGGCACCAGCGCAACTCGCCGCGCGGGTCGTTCGGCAGGTCCCACAGCAGTTCGCACAAATGGCTGCGTGCCACCGCATGCGGCGCCAGTGCCAGGTAGGCGATCAGCCCGCGCACCTTGCGCGACGGCGGCAGCGCCAGCACCGCGGTGCCGCGATGGATCGCCATCGGCCCGAGCAGCTGCAGGCGCAGCGGGGCGGCGCCCTGTCGGGCCAGTGCCGAGTCAGATTCCACGGGCGATTCCACGACAGCTTCCACGCTGCCTTCCACGCAGCGACGCCACGCTGGCGGACATCGATCGGCGTGCGCCGCCCCCATTGTGGCGCCGCCGCTCGCTTGCCCGGCTCGAACCAGCCGCTTGCCAATCCCCAGGAGACGCCGTCATGAACACATTGTCTGCTACCGCCCCTGCCAGCACCCAATCCACGCAGCCGGACTTTGCCGCGGTGAAGACCCGCCAGCAGACCGCCTGGTCATCGGGCGACTACGCTGTCGTCGGCACCACACTGCAGATCGTCGGCGAGTCGCTGTGCGAGGCGATGGACCTGCGCTCGGGCCAACGCGTGCTCGACGTGGCCGCCGGCAACGGCAACGTGTCGCTCGCCGCGGCGCGCCGCTGGTGCGAAGTGACCAGCACCGACTACGTGGGTGCGCTGCTCGCGCGCGGCCGTGAACGCGCCGCCGCCGACCGGCTGGACATCGAGTTCCGCGAGGCCGACGTCGAGGCGCTGCCATTTGCCGACGGCAGCTTCGACGCCGTGGTGTCGACCTTCGGCTGCATGTTCGCGCCCAACCCGCAGCGCACCGCCAGCGAAATGCTGCGCGCCTGCAAGCCCGGCGGCAAGATCGGCATGGCCAACTGGACGCCCGAGGGCTTCATCGGCCAGCTGTTCAAGACCATCGGCCAGCACGTCAAGCCGCCGGCCGGCATCGAGTCGCCCGCGCTGTGGGGCTCGCGCAAGCGCATCGACGAGCTGTTCGGCGCGCAGGCGGCGGCGATCGACGTGACGCAGCGGCAGTTCAACTTCCGCTACCGCTCGCCCGAGCATTGGCTCGACATCTTCAGGACCTTCTATGGCCCGGTGCTCAAGGCCTTTGCCGCGCTCGACGCCACCGCACAACCCAAGCTGGCCGACGATCTGATGGCGTTGATTGGCCGCTTCAACCGTGCGCAAGACGGCACGATGGTCGCGCCCGGCGACTACCTCGAAATCGTGGTCACCAAAAAATGAGCAGGCTCGAGATGCAGCGATGGCGGATTCGAGGCGCGCTCGGCGCCACCGTGTCGGCAGCGCTGGCCGTGATGTCTGCGCATGCCGACGGCGCGGCCCAGAGCGGAGGCCTGCTGGCCGGCGAGGCAACCGCTGTGGTGCAGGCCGCGCCCGCGGATCGCCGGGCCGGTCGCGATGACGCCATGCCCGAAGCGGCGGCGCCGAGCGCCTCGCGGGGCCGCTGAGGAGTGATCGGTGCCCATCGTTCAGCGCCACGGCCTGCACATCGACTTCCTCGAGGCGGGCCGCGGCGCGCCGGTGGTGCTGGTGCACAGCTCGGCCAGCGGCAACCGGCAGTGGCGAAAGCTGGTCGAGCGATTGAGCCCGCGCCATCACGTGCTGGCACCCAACCTGCTCGGTAACGGGGCCACCACCGCATGGCAGTCGTCGCGCCGGCAGACGATCGCCGACGCCGCGCAAGTGGTGCTCGGCCTCGTCGAAGCGCTGGGCCTGGACACGCCGTTGCGCCTGGTGGGCCACTCGTGGGGCGGTGCGGTGGCGCTGCAGGTGGCCCACGTGCTGGGCCCGCAGGTGTCGAAGCTGGTGCTGTACGAGCCGATGCTGCCAGGCCTTTTGAAGGCGCATGGCCGGCTGCAGGCGGCGGCCGAGACCCAGGCACTGCACCAGCACCTGCAGCGGTGCGGCGGCGACGGAAACTGGCTGGCTGCGGCCGAGCGCTTCGTCGACTACTTCAACGGCGATGGTGCGTGGGCCGCCACGCCGCCCGAGCGACGCCAGCTGATCGCCAGCCTGCTGCCGCCCAACCTGCACGAGTGGGACGCGGCGATGGTGCCGATGCGCGCCGGTGCCTTTGCCGGCGTCAGTGCGCAGACCCTGTTGATGCGCGGCCGCATCACGCGGCCGGCGCTGAGCGAGATGGCGGCCGTGCTGTACCAGCGCTTCGCGCACTGGCGATTGATCGATGTGGCCGGCTGCGGCCACATGGCGCCGTTGACGCATGCCGACGTGATCAATGCGTGGATCATCGACTTTCTCGACGACAACGACGATGACGAGAACGATTGCGACGCGGCCTCGGCCGTTGCAGCTGCTGCGCTGCAGTGATCGAATGGCGTTCGCTCACGCCGCCCTGCGCCACGCGGCCGGCGGCAACCCGAACTCGCGCTTGAAGGCGCGGTTGAACGCGGCCTCCGACTCATAGCCGCTGCGCTCGGCGACGCGCGACAGCGCCTCGCCGCCCGAGCGCAGCGTGCGTGCGGCCACGGCCAGGCGCCAGCGCATCAGGTACTGCATCGGCGGCTCGCCCACCAGCGTGGCAAAGCGCTCGGCCAGCGCCGAGCGCGACAACGCCACCTGGCGGGCGAGCTCGTCCACCGTCCACGCGCGGCCCGGCTCGGCGTGCAGCAGCGCGAGCGCGCGTCCGACCTGTGCGTCGCGCACGGCGGCGAGCCAGCCCTTGCCGCCTGGTGGCAGGCTCTCGGCGTAGCGGCGCAAAGCTTCGACGAACATCAGCTCGGCCAGTTTGGTGAGCGTGGATTGAGCGCCCGGCCGCTCGGCCGACGACGACTCGGCGACGCCCAGGCGCAGCAGCTCGCGCAGCACGCCCGACGCCATGCCGTCGCCGATCGGGATGCACAGCACGCGCGGCAATGCGTCGAGCAGCGGGCGGCACAGGGTGCGGTTGCAGGCGAGAAAGCCGCAGACGAAGCGGGTGACCGCGCCGCCACCGCCGTGGCGGTAGGGCACGAGCTCGGGCGCCGGCTCGTTGCCGCCGTTCCAGTTTTCGGCGTCGAGCGGCGCCATGTGCAGATCGCTGCCCATCAGGTGGCGGTCGTCCCGGGGAAACAGCACGAGGTCGCCGGCGCTGACCTCGTGCACCTCGCCGCCGTCGATGAGCTTGACCTTGCACGAGCCTTCGGTGAGCAGGTGGAAGTACACCACGTGCTCGGCACCGGCCAGGCGTTGCCTGACGGTGGCCAGCCCGTACTTGCCGCGCATGCACCACGGCGCCGTGAACTCGGCCTGTAGATACAGGGCGCCTTCGAGGCGCACCGACTTCAGAACATCAGACAACGCATCCATGGTGCCTCGGGCAAGAAGTGCGGAGTGCCGGTCAACACACGACGCTCCGTGTTTGGGATATTGACATGCGCATCACGCCGCACACCGCGAGCGCGCACGTGGCTTCATTTCAACTGCAATCAGGACTTCGACGCATGCAAACCGCACACGAAACTCAGCCCCAAAACCTCACCACGCAAAACAAGGTCTATTCCGGAAGCTGCTTTTGCGGCGCCGTTCAGATCACCGTCAGCGGCGAGCCCGCCGCGATGGGTTACTGCCATTGCGAGTCCTGCCGCAGCTGGTCGGCGGGACCGGTCAACGCCTTCACGCTGTGGAAGCCCGATGCGGTGAAGGTCACGCGCGGCGCCGAGCAGATCGGCACCTTCCACAAGACGCCCAGGAGCTACCGCAAGTGGTGCAAGTCGTGCGGCGGCCATCTGTTCACCGAGCATCCGCATTGGGATCTGATCGACGTGTATGCCGCGACGATCCCCGACTTTCCGTACCAGCCGGCCGTGCACGTCAACTACCAGGAGACCCGGCTGCATCTGCGCGATGGTCTGCCCAAGCTGAAGGACCTGCCGAAGGAAATGGGCGGCTCGGGGATCGCCATCGCCGAGTAGCCATGCGGCATGCCGGCCGACGTGGCCTTGGCCCAATGGCCAGGCGGGTGCGGCCGGCGCCGCGGTGCGTGCATCGACATCGATCATGAATCCCGTGTGGTTGTCGCTCGCGACATTGATCTCCACCGCCGCCGGCGGCCTGTTTGCGTTGCGCCTGCGTGCACGGCTGCAGCTGCTGCTGGGCTTCGCGGCCGGCGTGCTGCTCGGCGTGGTGGCGTTCGATCTGTGGCCCGAGAGCCTCGAGCAGTCGCGCCGGTTGAGCGGCGACGGCCAGATCGCGATGGCGGCACTGGTCGCGGGCTTCGTGCTGTTCCACGGGCTCGAGCGGTTCGTGTTCGGGCGGCACACGCACGGCGATGACGGCGCGGCACACGGCCAGCGCGCGCTGGGCTTGATGTCCACGCTCGCGCTGGTGGCCCACAGCGCGATGGACGGGGTGGGCATCGGCCTGGGCTTTCAGGTGTCGCCGGCGGTGGGCGTCACGGTGGCCATCGCAGTGATCGCGCACGACTTCTGCGACGGTTTGAACACCGTGAGCGTGATGCTGCTGCATCGGCACAGCCCACGCAGCGCGTTGCGCATGCTGGCGCTGGACGCCGTGGCGCCGGTGCTCGGCGCGGCATCGACGCTGGCCTTCGACGTGCCGCCCGCGTTGCTGGCGCCTTATTTGGGATTCTTCGCCGGCTTTCTCTTGTACATCGGCGTGTCCGACATGCTGCCGCAGGCGTATTCGCGAGCCGGGCCGACGGCAGCGATCAACCGGGCCGGGCTCACGGGCCTGGGGGCGTTGCTGATGTATGGCGTGATGCGCTGGGCGGGCTGAGATTGGCGCCGCGCCAAGATGCGGCGCGTGGGGCCGCTGCCTTAGACTGCGCCGCATGCTGACGCCACTGCAATTCAATCAACGCGGGGCGCAGAATCTGCCAGGACACCTGGGCATCGTCATCACCCATGTCGGGCCCAAGGAGGTGCGCTCCGAATTGGCCGTCACCCAGGTGTTGATGGCACCCAACGGCTATCTGCACGCCGGCACCGTGGTCGCGCTGGCCGACACCAGCGCCGGCTACGGCTGCGTGCTCAACCTGCCCGCCGGTGCCACCGGCTTCACGACGGTGGAGCTGAAATCCAACCACGTGGGCACCGCCCGCGACGGCACCATCGAGTGCGTGGCCAGCGCGGTTCACCTGGGCAAGACCACGCAGGTCTGGGACGCGGTGGTGTCTCATCGAGACACCGGCAAGACCATCGCGCTGTTCAGGTGCACGCAGATGGTGTTGTACGGCAAGGGGTGAGAGCGCAGGAGGCACCATGTTCGCAGGCCACATCGGTGCGGCGCTTGCAATCGGGCGTGCGGCGCCCCGCGTCAACATCGGCGTGTTCATGCTCGCTGCTCTTCTGTTGGATGTGATCCTCTGGCTGTTCGTGCTTCTTGGTTGGGAGTCTGTCGTCATCCCGCCCACTTTTGCCACCACCCACCAAGCCGAATTCGTCTTTCCCTTCTCGCACGGTTTGGTGGGCAGCATGGCGTGGTCGGTGCTGGCAGGGTTGGCGGTGTTTGCTGCGGGTTCACGCCTGGGGACATCGCGGCTCCGTGTTGCGGCGCTGCTCGCCGCCGCAGTGTTCTCGCATTGGCTGTTGGATGCGCTGGTCCATGCGCCGGAGCTGCCGCTTGCCGGCGCCGGTTCAGCAATGGTCGGTCTTGGCCTGTGGCAGAACATGCCGCTCGCCCTCGCGGTCGAAGCCATGATCCTCGTTGCCGGCCTCGTCTTCTTTTTGCCTGGCGCTGTGCTGTCGCGCGCGCAGAAGGTTTGGTTTGCAGCGCTGTGTCTGCTGGTTCTCGTTTTCACGGTGGCCGGCATGACGATCGCCCCGCCGCCGCCCTCCACCGGTGCGATGGCATTGAGTTCGCTGATCACAATCGCTGCAATCTGCGCGCTGGTCTACTGGCTCGCAAGGCCTCGCCATGACGCACGTGCCTAGCTGACTCCGGCACCTGGATCGCGCGGTGCGGTGATGCTCAATCGCTTCCTCGCCGACGCGGTGCTGCTCGTGCACTTCGGCGTCGTCGTGTTCGTCGTCGGTGGCTTGTTGCTCGTTGTGGTGGGCAACCTGCTGCGCTGGCGGTGGGTGAACAACGGCTGGTTCCGGCTCGCCCACGCGCTGGCGATCGCGTATGTGGTTGCGCAGGCCTGGCTGGACAAGGTGTGCCCGCTCACCGCGCTGGAGTCGTGGCTGCGCGCCAGAGCCGGTCTGGTCGGATATCGACGCAGTTTCATCGAGCACTGGGTGCAGCGCCTGCTCTACTACGACGCGCCGTGGTGGGTCTTCACGTTGGCCTACACGGCCTTCGCGTTGCTGGTGCTTCTGGCTTGGTGGTACTTTCCGCCTCGGTTTCGCAAGTTCAACGATCACCGCGGCGCCTGACCCTTCGGCGGGTGCCGTCAAAGTCTGGAGGCATTCATGCGTTTGATCGCCATCTTCGAAGACACATCCGCCATGCCCGACGTTCGCGCGCGGCTCGAGCCGGCACACCTCGCGTATCTGCGCGCCAACGTCGGTGAGATCGTGCTGGCCGGCGGGTTGCGCGAGTCTCCCGGTGCCGGCTATGTGGGTGGGCTGTGGATCCTCGAGGTCGCCTCGATGGAGCGCGCTGTGCAGCTGGTGCAGGCCGATCCCTTCTTTCAGGCGGAAGCCCGCCCGTACAAGTTGCTGGTGTGGGGCAAAGCGCTGCCGGACCTGCCGGCGGTCTTGTGAGCCTCGCGGTCTTGCCGACATGAACACCGTCGTTCGCAGCCAAGTGTTTCGCCTGGCGCAGGTGCAGGCGTCCATCCCCGGCCTGGCCGGTGAGCGCTCGACACTGGTACTCAAGCAAGGGACCTGCGACGTGAAGCTCGCGATGCCAGTGCCGCCCAACGAGCAGGCGCCGCACACGCAGGATGAAATCTACGTCGTCGTCGGGGGGCGGGGAGTCCTGATGCACGACGACCGGCGCGAGCCTTTCGAGAACGGCGACTTGCTGTTCGTGGCCGCCGGCGTCGAGCATCGGTTCGAAGATTTCTCGCCCGACTTTGCGGTGTGGCGCGTGTTCTATGGCGTCCAGGGCGGCGAGCTTCCCACCGCCGCCGTTGGCTGACGCGAAACCTGATGCCATTGGAGGATTCGATGATGAAGCTCATGTCCACCGGCTTTTGGCTGCTGGCTATTTCGCTGGGCCTGGTGTTGGGCGTCGGTGCGCTGGCGCAGTCGACTTCGACCCACGATCCCGGCAGCCAGACGGCGTTGCAGAACCTGCTGAACCAGGGCTTCGAGGTCAAGGCGGCCAGCGTCGCGGGGCAAGGGGTGCAGACGCTGTACCTGCAGAAGGCGGCCCTGCTGTACGTGTGCCCGCTCGATGTCGCCGGCTTTGCATGCAGCCGCGTCGTATCGAGATGATCGGGCGCGGCTGCCGGCGGTGTTCGGGGCTACCATGAGCGCAGGAGCCACACCATGGTCATCGTGCTCGGCAGCATCGTCGCGCGACCCGACACCTTTTCCGAGGTGTTGAAGTTGAGCCTCGCGCACGTGGCGCGGTCGCGCAGCGAGCCCGGTTGCATGTCGCATGCGGTGCATCAAGACACCGAACATGCGCAGCGCCTGGTGTTTGTCGAAACGTGGGCTGATCGGGCCGCACTGGCGCAACACTTTCAGGTGCCCGAGTCGCGTACCTTCGTCAGGGCCCTCAGCGCGCTGGTCAGCGAACCGCCGCGCATTGCCGTGTACGACGCGACCCTGGTGCAGACCTAAGGCACCAAGGCTGCGGCTTCAGAACTTGGTGTAGCCGCCGTCGATCACGAACTGCTCGCCGGTGGTGTAGGCCGCGGCGTCGCTGGCCAGGTACACCGCGATGCCGCCGAAGTCGTCGCTGCGCCCCAGCGCCGCGCCGGGATGCGCGGCAGCACCGCGTGGGCGAACTTCTCGTTGTTGACCGCGCGCTCGGTCATCTCGGTGACGATCCAGCCCGGCAGGATGGAATTCACGCGGATGCGGTGGCGCGCCAGCTCCACCGCGAGCGCGCGCACGTACGACGTGACCGCGCCCTTCGACGCGCCGTAGTGGCTGTTGCGCGCGGCGCCTTCGATGGCCGCGGTGCTGGCGGTGGCCACCAGCGAGCCGCCCTGGCCGTGCTCGACCATGTGACGCGCCGCCGCGCGGAAGGTGAGAAACACGCCTTCGACGTTGATGCGCTGCACGCGGCGGAACTCCTCGAGGCGTCATGTCGAGCATCAGCGTGCCCTTGCCGCCGACGCCGGCGTTGGCAAAGCACGCGTCGACGCGGCCGAGCGCGGCCGCCGAGGCGGCGAACGTGGCGTCGACCTGCGCCTCGTCGCCGACGTCGCACACGAAGGCGTGCACACGCGCCGCATCACCGCATTCGGCGGCCAGCGTGGCGCAGGCGCTGCTCGGTCTTCTCGCGCCGCGAGCCCCAGATCGCCACGCGTGCGCCGGCTGCCAGCAGCGCACGCGCCATGCCCAGACCGATGCCGCCGTTGCCGCCGGTGACCACGGCGCCGCGGCCGCTGAGATCGAAAGGGGTGTACATGGCGGTGGTCTCCTCGCTGACGCGAGTGTGCCAGCCAGCTCAATCCGGCGACTCGTCTGCCGCTCACTGCATCCGCGCAGGCGCCAGCGCCTGCACCGCGCGATGCGGTGCAAATCAAGCCGAAGTAAGGATGGCCGCGGCCGCCGGGTGGTTCTGCGCCACCCAGCGCCGGGCGTGTGTTCAGCGGCCGGCGCGTTGCATGCGCCCGTCGGGCTTGCCCGTGACGCGCTGGATCGTCAGGTCGGTGCCGATCATCAGCGCCACGCCCAGCGCGATGGTCAATACGAGCATCGGCAGGTCGCTCGGGCGCAGCAGGTCGGGCAGCATGGCCTTGCGGTTGGCCGTGGTGCACATTACCGAGGCCGCGGTCATGCCGGTGTAGTGCATCGTGCACACGGCGGTGGCCATCACCGGCGCGGCCAGCGCGCGGTGCCACAGCCGGTGCGTGTTGAACGCCAGCCACAGCGCCGCGGTGGCCGCCGTCATCGCGATCGCCGCCGACAGAGCGACGGTGTTCCAGTCCCAGGCGAAGAAGCCGTTGAAGCGCATCGAATACATGCCCAGGTAGTGCATCACCGTGACGCCGATGCCGGCCACCGGCCCGGCCACCAGCACGCGCCACAGCGCCGGCCCGGCGGCGACGAAGCCCAACGCGAGCGTCGACACGATGATCGCCGCCACCAGCGACACCATCGTTTCGAGCAGCCGGTAGCCGACGCCGAGGTCGACCTTCCAGCCCAGCATGCCGATGAAGTGCATCGCCCAGATGCCCACGCCGCCGAGCGCCACGCCGGCCAGCAGCACGTTGAAGCGGTCGATGCGGCCGCTGGCGGATTGCCGGGCGCGGCCGATGGCCGACAGCGCGGTGAAGGCGCCGATCGCCGACACCACCCACGACAGGATGATCATCGGCAAGTCGTACGAAACGGGCAGCAGCACAGGGGTCATCACGGGTCTCCAGGAAGCGCCGCGCTGGCGCACCCGGTCGTGCCCGAGCTGCAGCGAGGTCAATGGGTCGACTCTAAGGAGTCGGCGGCTTCAATGGGGGCCCTGTTGCGAGGAGCAACAACGGATGCAGTACGAACCGGCGTGCGCATGTCACGAATCAGCACGGAATCGCCGAACTCATGGATGAGAAAGCCGTGCGCGGCCAGCGCGGCATCGGCGCGCGCCAGCACGGCCGCGGGCACGAAGGCCCGCAGCAACTCGTGGTGGCTCGAGCCTGCTTCGTGCGTGCCGCTGAGCAGTGCATTGACCACCCGCAACCGGGTCGACGCGCCGATGCGTTGATCGGCCACGCCGTGGCCCGCTCGCAGTGTGCCGCCGTGTCGTGCGGCCGCGTGCTCGAGCGCGCGCGTCACCGTGGTGCCGACTGCGACGATGTGACCGCCCCTCAGGCGGGCCGCCTCGATCGCCTGCACGGTGATCTCCGGCAGCTGATAGGGCTCGTCGAAAGGCAATCGCGCATCGAGCTCGGGGTCGCCAGTCGACGAGATACCGGCGGCGTGGGTGAGCGTGGCAAGACCAACGCCGCGATCGCGCAGCGCGTGCAGCAGGCCCCAGTCGAGCACGAAGCCGGCCGATGGCGGCTCGAACGCCACCGGCAACCCCGCCACACTCGTCCACACGTCCCACAGCGCCAGCGGGTCGGCGATGTGCGCATACTGAATCGGCTTGCCGTGCCGCGCGATGCCGGCCCAGATGGCATCGGCGCGGCCGTGAAAGTACAGCTCGATCAAGCGCGGGTGGCCGAGCGAGCGCCGCACGGTAGCGCGCAGCGGTCCAAGCGCGAGCACGTCGCCGACGCGCAATTCAGGTGGGGCGGGACGGTCTTCGGTGCGCGTGCGATGGTCGCCCGCGCCGAACACGATGGCCGTGAACTCAACGTCGTCCACACGCAGCGAGCGGCGGCCCGCCAGCCGCACCTCGATCGGTGCGCTGCTGCGCAGGTGAGTCCCGTGCAGGCTGGCGGGCAACGTGGCGGCATCGTTGGCGACCACCAGGTCGCCAGGTTGCAGAAATTCGATCAGCCGCGAACGCGGCGCGAACTGCAGACGCCCCGCCTCGTCGATGACCAGCAGCTTGGCGTCGCGCGGGCGCTGCACGGGTCGGCTGGCTGCCTTCATGCGCTGACGCCTGCGCGCTCACCCAGCGGCGCTGCGATCAGCGCGAGGATCTCGCGGGCCGCGTCGGCCGGCCGCTTCAACGAGGCAGGGTCGGCGTCGGGCACCGCGGCCGCATGCAGCGGCGTGTCCATATCTCCGGGGTCGACCGCGATCACTGTGATGCCGTGTTCGCGCAATTCCTCATCCCAGATGCGGCTCAAGTGCAGCAGTGCCGCCTTGCTCGCGCCGTAGGCACCCCAGCGCGCGTACGGCGTCACGGCGGCGTCGCTGACGATGTTGACGATGCGTGCCGGCCGGCCCTCGCGCGCCGACGCCGCCAACGCGCCGAGCAGCGCCTTGCTCAAGCGGAAGGGTCCGAGCAGGTTAGTGGCCAGCGCCGCCTCGAGGTCTTCGCAGTCGGTGTCGGCCAGCAGCTGCAGCGGCGCGGGCCCGAGTGTCGAGGCGTTGTTGACGAGCACGTCGAGGCCGCCCAGCGCGGCGTTGATCTGCAGCGCGATGCGGTGCGTCTCGTCCTTGCGCGACACGTCGCCTGCGATGCCGTGGCTGCCGGGCAGCGCGGCGGCGGTGCTGGCCACGCGCCTGGCGTCGCGGGCGACGAATGCGACCTTGGCGCCGGCGGCGTGCCACGCGCGCACCAGCGCCAGCCCGAGGCCGGAGGTGCCGCCGGTGACGGCAACGCGCAAGGGGGTCAATGGGAGATGTGTCATCGAATGCCTCACTGAAATCTCGATGAGGCGAACATAGGGGCAGCTGTGCGTCGCGACGAGCGGGTTGTCCGGCGCTTTGGCGCAAGGTCATTGCGGCGGACGTTGGCGTCGCGCCGCACAATGGGCCTTCATGAGCGACGCCACTGACTCCGACCCCTCAACCGGCGCGGCGGCGAGCCACTTGGCGCGCAACCTCGCCAACCTGCGTCACACGCGAGCGCTGACGCAAGAGTCGCTGGCCAAGGTGGCCGCGGTGCCGCGCTCGACGATCGCCAACCTCGAATCGGGCGCCGGCAACCCCTCGCTGGTGGTGCTGGTCAAGGTGGCCGGCGCGCTGGGTGTACCGATCGACGAGCTGCTCGCGTCGCCGCGCGCGCAGGTGCGCCACTGGTCGGGCAGCGAGGTGCCGTCGCGCAACAAGGGACGCGGTGTGCGCATCCGTGCGCTGGTGCCCGAGCCGATGCCCGACGGCATGATCGAGGTGATGGACTTCGCGCCTGGCGCGGTGACCGCCGGCACGCCCCACCTGCCTGGCACGCGCGAGTACTTCACCTGCCTGACGGGACGTGTCAACCTCACGGTGGGCGGCGACCGCCACGCGCTGGCCGAAGGCGACGTGCTCGCGTTCCCCGGCAACCAGCCGCACTCGTATGCCAACGCCGACGCGGTGGTGCCGGCGCGCGGCGTGTCGGTGGTGGTGCTGGCCAAGGCCGGCGCCTAGCCGCCGCGGCGCTGGCGTAGCACTGCGTCATGCGCGCGCCGCGCGCAGTTCAACCCGCTTGCAGCCCCGCGGCCTCGACGCCCGCGATGCAGATCAGCTCGTCTTCGTCGCCGGTGCCGCCGCTGGCGCCGACTGCGCCGATCACCTGGCCGTCGGCCTGCTTGATCAATACCGCGCCGGTCTGCGGAATGAACTTGCCTTGCGCACTGGCCGCGACGGCGTTGAAGAAGGCCGGCAGGTCTTTCGCGCGCTGCGTCAGCACGCGCGACGCCGCACCCATGCCGACGGCAGCCCAGGCCTTGCCGGTGGCGATGTCCGCGCGCAGCATGCTGGCGCCGTCTTGCCGCTGCACGGCTTTGACGTGGCCGGCCTCGTCGAGCACCACCACCGCCATCGGCCTGTAGCCGGCCTCGGTGGAGCGCGCCAGCGCGGTGGCGATGATGCGGTTGGCTTGGTCGAGTGTCAGTGGCATGGACAGGCTCCCTCAGGGGTATGTGGTTGCGGCAATCGTAGCGGCGGCGCGCGTGATGCGCTGTCGGTCGTCCCGCCGGCCCTCAATCGGGCACGAACGTGTTGCGGCCCTCGTGATGCGACACCGTGCCGTGGCGGCCCAAGCTCTCGCGATCCTGCAGATCGTGCAGCGTGGCCGCATCGTCGGGTGTGTTGGCGATGAAGCGCTCGCCGCTGGCCAGCAGACGGCCGAACAGCACCGAGTACGCTGGGCCGTCGCGGTCGTGCATCACGGTGTAGGTCTCGATCGTCGCGCGGCCACTGGCCGTCTCTGTGAGCGGGGCCTTGGGGCCTCGGTCCAGCGCGGCCTGCAGTGGCGACGGATCCTCGCGCTGCCAGGGTGCCGAGAGCGGCGCGGTCGAGTACACGCCCCACGAGTGTTTGGTCAGGTAGTTGCCGTTGGCCGATACCAGCCCGTAGCGGCCCGGCGCCGCGCGCAGGCGCCGCATCATCTGGCAAACAGCATGCGTCACGTAGTTGTTGCCGGGGCCACCGAAGAACGGCAGGCCACCGGTGACGGTGAGGCCGCGCGCATCGTCTTCGGCCACGCCGATTTCGGCACACGCGATCTCCACCGCCGACGCAAAGCAGCTGTACAGGTCGAAGAACGTGATGTCGTCGAGCGTTCGGTTGGCCATCGCGAGCGCCTGCTCGGCCACCGCCCGGATCGCTGGTGACGAATGGAAGTCGGCCCGCTCGCTGACGAACCAATGGTCGTTGCCATCGGCACAGCCGTGCAGGAACACCCACTTGTCGCAAGGGATGTTCAAGCGCTGCGCCAGTTCCACCGAGGTCAACACCAGCGCTGCCGCCTGGTCGATGAAGGCGTTGGCGTTCATGTAGCGCGGGTACGGGAATCCGATCCAGCGGTTGTCGGCATCGACGTGGGCCAGTCGCTCGGCGCTCAGGCCGTCGCGCCGCGTGGCCAGCGGGTTGGCGGCGGCGACGGCGGCGAAGCGCGCGAGCAGCTGCCCCATCGAGCGCAGGTGCTGCTCGATGCTGGCGCCGCGAGCCCCGCGGATGGCGTTTTCAAACAGCGGGTAGAACGTGATCGCCGCGCGCAGGCGATGCAGCTCTTCGTGATCGCTCCAACCGCGGCGTGCATCGCCAATTAGCTCGGGCGCGCCGCCGGGATCCTCGGCCCACGAAACCGGCAAGCCGGTGCGCTGCACGCCGTGCTGCGTGCGCAGCGCCTCGCCGCCGCAGATCAACGCGGCCTGCATCTCGCCGCGCGCGATCTGCTCGCAAAACAGGTTCACCAGGTATTGCGGCATGTTGCCGCCGTTCCAGCTGTAGAGGTGGCGCGAGGCACGCAGGCCGAGTCGTCTGGCCACGCTCAGGGGCGGGTTGCTCGATGTGCCGATCTCGCTCGCGAAGCGGTACGACGTGTCGGCGAACGAGCGCAGCATCGCCACCGTGTCGATCGCTGCGGCGAGCGCCTGCGCGGCGCCGCTGTCGGCCAGCGCGTGGCGCGCGGCGGCGGCCACCAGGTCGTACGGCGAGCGGCCCGCGGCCACCGGAGTCGTCAGATCGGTGACGTCGCCGCAGCCCACGAGAATCGGCGTGCGCGGGTCCGGCGATTCGCTCATCGTCGGCTCACCGCGCAGCGCTAGTCGCCGCGGGTGGGTACCAGGGCGGACTTCGGCAGCATCACGTGGATGCCCTTGTGCTCGTTGACCAGTTGCGTCACGTGCACGTCGGCGGCCAGGCTCATCAGCATGAACGCCTGCTGGCGCGTCAGCGGCGTGGTCGCACTGACCCAGTCGATCATCTGCCGCAGCGCGTGTGTGGCGGCGTTGTCGAGGCTCGGGTCCATGCCCATCGTGATGCGGTGGGTCGGCGTCTCGGCGCGCGGAAAGGTGAACCCGAGGTCCTTGCGCACGATGATCTCGACCGTGCCCGCGATCGCGGTTTCGATCGCGGTGACGCAGACCTCGCCGTCGCCCTGCACACCGTGGCCGTCGCCGAGCGACAGGTTGGCGCCCTCGTTGAACACCGGCAAGTACAGCGTCGAGCCGGGGATCAGCTCCCTGTTGTCGAGGTTGCCGCCGTGCGCGCGCGGCTGGATCGACGAGATGGCGCCCCACGCCGGTGGTGGCGCCACGCCGATGACGCCGAAGAACGGCCGCAGCGGCAGCTCCAACCCCCAGGGCAGGCGGCCGACTTGGCGCTCGCGGTCGAGCGCGACGATCATCTGCTCGAACTCGGTGAAGTCGTTTGGCAGTGCCCCAGCGAGCGGCCGGATGAACGTGTAGCCCCAATCCTGGCGCAGCCGCACGTCGACGATGCGGATCTCCAGCACGTCGCCAGGCATTGCGCCGCTCACCGCGATTGGGCCTGTCAGGATGTGGCCGGGCAGCCGGCGCTCGCTCTTCTCGTGGATGTGCAACAGCTCGGGCGGCACGTGAAAGCCGGCGCCCGGCAGGTTGGCCGGCCCGCCCGACACCGTCTCAACCGTCACGCGGTCGCCGCTGTCGATCGTCAGCACGGGTTTCAGATTGGCGGCGAACCAGCCCCAATGCACGGTCTCGACGCTGGCGCGCAGGCGGTGGTGGGCCATCGATCCATCGTAGCAGCAGCGAGGCGCCAGCGCCGCTGCAAGCGTCGCGTCTCTATCGGAAGTTCGCGAGCATGCGCTCCAGCGCCATCGTGAAGGGCGACTGCATCATCGGCAGCGTCATCAGCATGCCGATCAGGCCGACCGACAACGTGATCGGAAAACCCACCGCGAACACGTTGATCTGCGGCGCCACGCGTGAGATGACGCCGAGCACGATGTTGACGAACAGCAGCATGCCCACCAGTGGCAGCGCGATCCACAGCCCGAGGTGAAACACCTCGGCACCCCAGACCTGGGGCTGCAGCGCGCGCAGCCAGCCGAGCACGTCGGTGCTGACCGGAAAGGCGCTGAAGCTGCGCACCAGCGCGGCGATCACCGCCAGGTGGCCGTCGACCACGATGAACAGCAGCGCGACCATCGAGCCGAACAGACGCCCCGCGGCGTTGGTCTGCGATGCTGTGGCGGGGTCGAAGAAGCTGGCGAAGTTCAGGCCCATCTGCAGGCCGATGATTTCACCGGCCATCTCGACGGCGGCGAACACGATGCGCACCGCGAACCCGAGCGCCAAGCCGATCAACACCTGTTGCGCAGCCAACAGCAGCGCGGCCATCGAATCGAGTGCCACCGTGGGCATCGCCGGCAGCGAGGCCTGTGCCGCCATGGTGATGAAGAATGCGAGCGCGATGCGCACGCGCACCGGCACGACGCGTTGCCCCAGCACCGGCAGCGACGTGAACAGCGCCAGCGAACGCAGGAAGGGCCACAGCAGCGGCGTGAGCCAGGCCTGCAATTCGGCTTCGGTGAAGGTGAGCATCGCGCTTCGAGCGGCTCGCCGGCTGTGCGGTGGCGCCGGCCGACAGCATGCGTCTCAGCCGACCGCGCCCGGAATGCTCTGCAGCGTGCGTTGGATGTATTCGACCAGCGTGGTGAGCATCCACGGCCCGGCCACCGCGAGCATCGCCACCGCCGCCAGCACCTTGGGCACGAACGACAGCGTGGCCTCGTTGATCTGCGTGGCCGCCTGCAGCACGCTGACCACCAGGCCGACCACCAGCACGGTGAGCAGCACCGGCGCGGCGACCATCAGCATCAGCATCAGGCCTTGCTGGCCGAGGGTGAAGACTTGTTGTGAATCCATGTCAGTAGCTCCGCCGCGTGTCAATCTGTCTCAAACGCACAGTGATGTCTGTCGACTCATTCGCCCGCAGCGTGCTGGCAACGAGCCAGGCAAAGCCGTGGGCGGGTATGCGCCGGCGCTCGAATGCGGCAGCCCCTCGCTGCGTGAGGGGTACCCTGTGGTGCTCGATCTCATGGCCCGTCGCGAAACTCGCTGCGCTCACTTCGTTCGCTGTGCTCGGACAGTCGCGACGAGTCAGATCACGAAGCGCGCACTGCGTGCGCGCGGCCATGAGCTCTGCGCTCCTCGGCGCCGCATATGTCGCTGCCGACGCACACCCGCCCCCGGCTTTGCCGGCACCACCGTGGCATGTGTCGTCAAACACCACGAGCGTTGCTGCGCGGTGGGCGGTACCCGGTGGGGGCGACTTGTGGGGCGGCGAGAAGCGCAGCAGCGCGGTCGGCGCGCGCGCAGCGCGCGCTCCGTCCTCTGACTCGCGGCGATTGTCCGAGCGGAACGACCGCAGGGAGTGAAGCGAGTTTCGCCGCGCGACCGCGCTGAGAGCATCGCAGCGGAGTCGGCCTGCAAGGCCGACCGCCACAGTAGGAGCCCTCATCGGGTACCACCCACCGCGCCGCGCCACAATTTCGCAGAGTCGAAGTCGCACCGAACGCCTCAGGTCACGAACGATGCCGCCAAAGAACCGAGCAGCAGGTTCCAGCCGTCGGCCAGCACGAACAGCATCAGCTTGAACGGCAGTGCCACCAGCACCGGGCTCAACATCATCATGCCCAGGCTCATCAGCACGCTGGCCACGATCATGTCGATCACCAGGAACGGGATGAAGATCAGAAAGCCGATCTGGAACGCGCTTTTCAGCTCGCTGGTCACGAACGCCGGCACCAGCACCTTGAACGGCACGTCTTCGCTCTTCACCTCGGCCGGCAGCTTGGCTAGCTTGGCGAACAACTGCACGTCGGACTGGCGCGTCTGCTTGAGCATGAACTCGCGCAGCGGCACCTCGCCGCGGTTGAGCGCCTCGTTGAACGAAATCTTGTTGGCCTGCAGCGGCTCGTAGGCCTGCGCGTAGATCCTGTCGATCGTCGGCCCCATCACGAACAGCGTGAGGAACAGGCTCAGGCCGACGATCACCTGGTTGGGCGGCGCGGCCTGCGTGCCCAGTGCCTGGCGCAGCAGCGACAGCACGATCACGATGCGCGTGAAGCCGGTCATCAGCAGCAGCACCGCGGGCAGAAAGCTCAGCGCGGTGAACATCAACAGCGTCTGGATCGGCACCGAGTAGGTGGTGCCGCCGGCGCCCTGGCCGATCAACAGCGGCAGGTTCGACGGGTTGTTCTGCGCGAAAGCCGCGCCGCAAAGTGCCGACAACAGCGATACGGCCAGGCCTTGCGCGGCGCGGCCGCAGCGTGCGCACGAAAAAGGCTCTGCGATCAGCGCGCATCGGAGCCTTCGTTGTTGTTTTTGACACTGGCGCCCGGCATGTGCCTGGCCAGCAGCTGTGCGAACGGGCCTGCCGCTGCGGCTGCGGCAGGCAATGCTTGCGGCGCCATCGTGTGCAGCGTGTGGATGCCGGCCGGCGACACGCCGAGCACCAGCCACTGGCGCTCGTCGCCGCTGCCCACTTCCACCGTCAGCAGGCGCTGGTTGGCCGAGATCGGCAGCATCGCCACCGTGCGCATCACGCCGTGTGCCGCGCCGCCGCCGATCGGCGTGCGCTTGAGCAGCCACAGCGCCAGCGGAATCAGCGCGACGATGCCGACGAACGCCAGCAACGATCCGAGAGTCGAGCCCATGCGAAGGTCAAGCCGCCCTTGCTGAGGCGGCGCATGCGCTCGCTGGGCGTCACGATGTCGGTGAGGCGGATGCCGAACTTGTCGTTGACCACCACCACCTCGCCCTGCGCGATCAGGTAGCCGTTGACGAGCACGTCCATCGGCTCGCCGGCCAGCGTCTCGAGTTCGACCACCGAGCCCTGCGCGAGCTGCAGGATGTGCTTGATCGCAATGCGCGGTGCGCCCGAGCTCCACGGTCAGCTGCACCGGGATGTCGAGGATCATGTTGATGTCGTTGCCGGCTCCGCCGCCAGGCGTCGAGCCCGCAGCGAAGCTCGCAAACGGCGCCGGCGATTCGGCCGGTGCGGCCAGCGCGCCGCCGTCGGCCGGCTTGGCCTCGGCCATCGCGGCGGCCCATTCGTCGGCCATCTTGTCCTGGCCTTCGCCGGGGGCGGCTGGTGCGGCGTTGTCAGCTGACATGCATGTCTCCCAGCCAACCGCGTTGGGGGTTGGTCAACAGTTGATCGATCTTGATCGAGTAGTGGCCGCTGGAGGTGCCGTAGTGGCAATCGAACACCGGCACGCCGTCGACCTTGGCCTGGATGAGCGGCTCGATGTCGAGCTCGATGAAGTCGCCGGCCTTCAGCGCCAGCAATTGCTCCACCGTGGCGTCGGCGCGGGCCAGCTCGGCCACCAGCGTGACCTCGGCCGACTGGATCTCGGTCTTGAGCATCGTGACCCAGCGGCGGTCGGGTTCGGAAGCGTCGCCCTGCACCGAGGTGTAGAGCACGTCGCGAATCGGCTCCAGCGTGGCGTACGGGATGCACAGGTGCATCGAGCCGCTGGTGTCGCCGAACTCGAACGTGAACGAGCTCGACACCACGATCTCGCTGGGTGTGGCGATGTTGGCGAACTGCGGCTGCATCTCCGAGCGCTGGTGCTCGAGCTCCAGCGGGTAGATGCCCATCCAGGCCTTCTTGTACTCGGCGCATAGGCACTCGAGCATGCGATGGATCACGCGCAGCTCGGTGGGCGAGAACTCGCGGCCTTCGATGCGGGTGTGGAACTTGCCCACGCCGCCGAACATCGCATCGATCACCGCGAACACCAGGTTGGGTTCCAGCACGACCAGGCCGGCGCCGCGCAGCGGCCGCACCGACATGATGTTGAAGTTGGTGGGCACCACGATCTCGCGCAGGAACGCCGAGTACTTGTGCATCTTGATGCCGCCCACCGACACCTCGGGGCTCTTGCGCAGCAGGTTGAACAGGCCGATGCGCGCGTTGCGCGCGAAGCGCTCGTTGACGATCTCCATCGTGGGCATGCGCCCACGCACGATGCGCTCCTGGCTCGCCAGGTCGTAGGTGCGCACGCCGTCGGCGGGTGCCTCGGGCGCGTCGGGCTTCTGGCTTTCGCCGGTGATGCCCTCGAGCAGCGCGTCGACTTCGTCTTGCGACAGGATCTGCTGGTTCATGAGCGTGTCTCGATGCGAGCGTGGCTCATGTGCTTACTGGATGATGAACGACGAGAAGTGCACGGCGCGCACCGGCGATTCGTCGCCGTCCTTGTCGTCGGCATCGTCCAGCGGCTTCATCGCGGCGCGCCGGATCTCGCGCGCCAGCTCCAGCTTGCCTTCGCGATCCTGCAGCTCGGAGGCCTTCTTGTGCGCGATCAGCATCAGCACGTCGTTGCGCACGGCCGGCATGTAGGCCTTCAGCAGATCGCTGGTCTTGGTGTCGGACAGCTCCAGCGTGACACCCACTTGCGCGTAGCGCTCGGCCTCGCGATCGGCGAGGTTCACCGTGAACATGTCCATCGGCAGGAACACCGGCAGGTGCTGCTTGTCGCCCTTCTTCCTGTGGGGCTGAGCTTCGGCCGCCGCCTCGGCGTCGTCGCCGCCGTCGGCCTCGGCCGCAGCGCTGGCCTTCTTTTGCATCAACCAGAACGCGGCGCCGCCGCCCAGCGCCAGCACTAACACGGCCAGCGCGGCGATCAGGAACAACTTCTTCTTGCCCTTGGCCGGAGCCGGGGCTACTTCAGCGGGGGCAGGGATCGTGGCCATGGAATCCTTCGGGTGCGCACGGCAGCTCTCGGCCACGTGCGCTCCAACGTCATCTCGACGGGTCGATTATTCGAGCCGCTTGCCGGCCAGGCGCCCGGAATAAAGCGCCTTTTCGGGCGCGACTCTCAGGCTTGCAGCCCGCGCCGGCGCTTGCCTGCTCAGGCGTAGACGTCGAGCAGCGAGCGCGCCCAGCGCCGCGGCGCGCTCAGCGATTGGCCCGCGTCCGCGCCCGCATCCGCGCGTGAACGATTGCCGTGACCGGCGCCCGCACGATCGCGCCTGTGGTCGCCGTTGCTCTGGCCGGCATGGCTCGACACGCCGCCGCCCGCCAGCGTGAAGCCCGACTCGCGCAGCGCCGCGGCCAGCGCCGGCAACGATTGCTCGATCGACTCGCGCGTGGTGGCCACCGCGGCGGTGAAGTCCACGTGCGCGGCCTGGCCGTCCAGCGCGATCTGCACGGTCACAGGCCCCAGTTCGGCCGGATGAAGCTGCAGGCGTGCTTCCTGCACGCCATCGCGCACCCACACCGACACCTGCGTGCCCAGGGCCGTGCCGAAGCCCGGTTCGTCGATCGTTGCGTGCAAGGTGGCCTGAGGCAGTTTGGATTCGGCACCCGGTGCCGCCGTGGCGCTGTTCATTTCGCGCGTCAGCAGGGCGGCTGCCAGCGGCGAGGTCGATGGCTCGACAGCTTGCCGATCGAACGCCGGCGCGCGCAGGTTGACCGCTGGCGTGGCCGCAGCATCCGCCGCGGCATGCCCGAGCGCCGAGTGCAGTTCGAGCGTGGTCGTCGGTGTGTCGCGGCCGTCGGCGGGTCCGTTCTGCGGCGTCACGCGGCCGGGTATCGATGGCCCGGCACGCAGGTCGCGCGTGTCATTGATGCGCGACCCCGCGTGTTTGAGCGCTGCCCGGTCGTCGACGGCCAGTGCGGCCTCTTCGGCGTCGGCCGCGCAGGGACGCTCGCCGTGAAGGGTTTCAACGGCGGCTCGCGAGATCACCGTCGCGTCGATGGCGATCGGTGGTGCGAGCGAGGCCGGCGTCTCTTCGGCGGCCTTGGGCGCGCTTGGCGCGGCATCGCCCGCAACCGATTCGCTGGTGGTGGCGCACGCTGCGGCGTCGCTGCGCGCGGCCTCGTCGGCCGGCTGCTGGGCGGCCTCGCTCGCCGAGCTCGGGGCCTGAGCGTGGCGCGCCGGCCGCGCATGCGCATCAGCGGCTTTCGACGCTTGCGAGCGCGGCTCGTTGGTGTGGGTAGTTTTGGGCTCGCCCTGCGCGCGCTGCAGCGCGTCGGCGAACGCGTCGCCGCCTTCGCTTTCGGCGGCGGGGCTGGCGGCGGGTTCGCTGCCGCGCTGCGGCGGCGGTGCGACGCTGGGGATCGTCAGGGTCGGCAACATCGTGGAGGCACTCCTGCTCCGACTGGGTTGGCGCTGCCCGTGGGACTTCAGCGCGGCAGATCACCGAGATCGGTGGCGGGTGGCACGGCGTGGCGGCGCGCATGGGCGGCCATGGCGATCTCGTCGCTGTGCGACTGCTCGCGGCGCGCCGCGCGCTGCTGCTCTTGCTTGGCGCGTCGCTCGATCAGTTTTTCCACCGAGGCGACGCGGCGCTCGTTGTCGCTGAGAGTCTGGCGCGCCTGTTCGAGCCGCGCATTGGCCAGTTGCACCGCGGCGCCCTGCTGTGCGATGGCCTGCTCCAGGCGCTGCATGAAGCCTTGGTAGCACTGCATCAGCGCCACGCTGCCCGGCTCGCGAAAACGCGCGCTCCAGCGCTCGACGGTTTCGCTGCGGTAGGCGTGCAGCTGCTGGGCCTGCGTGTCGGCCTGGTCGGCCGTGCCCTCGGCGTCGCGCAGCCCGAGCAGGGCGGCGTCGCGCACGCGGCGTTCGTGATCGAGCAACTGGCGCAGGGCTTGCATGGTGGGCATCGTCTTGACTGTGAATGCGATCGTTTCAGTGGCCGAGCAGCGCGTGCAGGTCGCGCCAGCTGTCGGCCAGCGTGGCGCGCTCGTGCATGTCTTGCTGCAGCAACGTGGCCAGCGGCACGTGCAGGCGCACCGCGGCATCGAGCTCGGCGTCGCGCCCCTCGGCATAGGCGCCGAGCTGGATCAGGTCGCGTGCCTTGTTGAACTTGGCCAGCAGCTGGCGCGCGCGGCGCGCCGCATCGACCTGCTCGCGCGGCACCACGGCGCCCATCACGCGCGAGATCGAGCGCTCGATGTCGATGGCCGGGTAGTGGCCCGCCTCGGCCAGCTCGCGCGACAGCACGATGTGGCCGTCGAGAATGCCGCGCGCCGCGTCGGCGATCGGGTCCTGCGGATCGTCGCCCTCGCTGAGCACGGTGTAGAAGGCGGTGATCGAGCCGGCGCCGTTCGGCCGTTGCCGCTGCGCTCCACCAGCTGCGGCAGCTTGGCGAAGCAGCTCGGCGGGTAGCCCTTGGTGGCCGGCGGCTCGCCGATCGCCAGCGCGATCTCGCGCTGCGCCATCGCGTAGCGCGTCAGCGAGTCCATCAGCAGCAGCACGTGCTGCCCCTGGTCGCGGAAGTGCTCGGCGATCGCGGTGGCGTAGGTGGCGGCCTGCATGCGCACCAGCGGCGGCGCGTCGGCCGGTGCGGCCACCACCACCGAGCGCTCGAGCCCTTCGCGCTCGAGGATGTCTTCGACGAATTCCTTCACCTCGCGGCCGCGCTCGCCGACCAGCGCGACGACGATCACGTCGGCCGCGGTGTAGCGCGCCATCATGCCCAGCAGCACCGACTTGCCGACGCCGGTGCCGGCGAACAGGCCCACGCGCTGGCCGCGGCCGATGGTGACCAGCGAGTTGATCGCGCGCACGCCGGTGTCGAGCGGCACGCGGATCGGCTCGCGGTCCATCGCGTTGATCGGGCGGCGCATCATCGGCTGCGCGCGTGCGTGCTGCAGCGGCCCCAGGCGGTCCATCGGCTCGCCGTGCGCATCGACCACGCGGCCGAGCAGGCCGGTGCCCATCGGCAGGTGCAGGCCGCGGTCTTCGCTGCGCCGCCACAGCGGGTTGTCGCGGCCCAGTTGCGGTGCGGTCTGCGGTGCCGGGCGCGGCACCACGCGCGCGCCGCTGGACAGGCCGTGCACGTCGCCGGTGGGCATCAGATACGCGCGGTCGCGATGGAAGCCCACCACCTCGGCGGTGACCGGTGCGCCGCTGGCGGCGCTGACTTCGCACACCGAGCCGACCGGTGCACGCACGCCGGCGGCCTCGAGCACGAGGCCAGTCACGCGCACCAGCATGCCCTCGCTGACCAAGGGGTGCGGCACGGCGGCGTGCGCCTCGAGGTCAGCCAGGTAGCGGCGCCAGCGCGCGGCACGTTCGGTGGCGGCGGTGGTCATTGCGGGTCGCTGCCGTCGTGGGCGGCAGTCGGGGGCGCGTCGGACCCGGACCACGGCAACTCGACGCCGATCGACGCGCTGGCGTGTTGCCAGCGCGCGCCGATGCGCGCGTCGATGGTGCCGACGTCGGACAACACGCGGCAGCCGCCGCGCTCGATGGCCGGGTCGCTGACCAGGCGGGCGCCGCGCGCAGCGATGGCGTCGGCGGCGCCCTGCTCGACCAGCGCGAGGTCCTGCGGGTTGACCTGCACCACGATGTGGCGCGCGCTCAGCAGCACCGCTTCCACTGCTTCCTGCGTCACGCGCGCGATGCGCTCGGGCTTGGCCATCAATTCGTCGCGCACGACCTGCTGCGCGATGCTGGCGGCCACCCGCGACAGCGCGCGCGCCATGTCGAACTCCAGCGCGTCGAGCTGCTCGTCGAACTGCTGCATCACGGCGCCGAACTGCGCGGCGTTTTGCTGCAGCACGCTGCGCTTGAAATTGTCGAGCGCCACCAGGCCGTCGCGGTAGCCTTCTTGGTAGCCGGCCTGCCGGGCGGCGTGCAGCAGGGCCTGCTGCTGGGCTGTGTCGGGTGCCGCGGCGGCGGCGGCGCCGAACGCGCCAGGCTTCCAGCTCGCGAAGTCCTGCAGCTCTTCGCGCGGGATGAAGCGGCCGTACGCCGGTCCGCCGGGTTTGGTGTTAGACGAACTCATCGGCAGCGCCGGTGGCCATCACGATCTGACCTTCGTCGACCAGGCGGCGCACGGTCTTCAGCATTTCCTTCTGCTCGGACTCCACCTCCGACAGCCGCACCGGGCCGCGCGACTCGAGGTCCTCGCGCAGCGTTTCGGCAGCGCGCGTGGACATGTTCTTGAAGATGCGTTCGCGCAGCTCGGGCGACGCGCCCTTCAGCGCGATCACCAGCGACTCGGACTGCACTTCCTTCAGCAGCCCCTGGATGCCCTTGTCGTCGAGCTTGATCAGGTCGTCGAAGGTGAACATGTTGTCCATGATCTTCTGCGCCAGATCGTTGTCGGCCTCGCGGATGTAGTCGAGCACCGAGGTCTCGATCGCGCTGCCGAGCAGGTTGATGATCTCGGCGGCGGTCTTGGCGCCGCCCAGCGACGCCTTGCGCAGCTTGTCGCCGCCGGCCAGCACCTTGCTCATCACCTCGTTCAGATCCTTCAGCGCCACCGGCTGGATGCCGTCGAGCGTGGCGATGCGCACCATCACCTCGTTGCGCTGGCGCTCGCCGAACGCCTTGATCACCGCCGAGGCCTGGTCGAAATCCAGGTGCACCAGCACGGCGGCGACGATCTGCGGATGCTCGTTGCGCAGCAGTTCGGCCACCGCGCTGGCGTCCATCCACTTCAGGCTCTCCAGCCCGGAGACGTCGCTGCCCTGCATGATGCGGTCGATCAGCAGGTTGGCCTTGTCGTCGCCCAGCGCCCTGCGCAGCACGCTCTTCACGTACTCGTCGGTGTCGGCCACCAGCATGTGCTGCTGCGAGGCCACCGTGGCGAACTGGGTCATCACCTCGTCGAGCCGTTCGCGCGAGACGCCCTTCATCTTGGCGATGGTCTCGCCGAGCTTCTGCACCTCTTTCGGCGAGAGGTGCTTGAACACCTCGGCCGCCTGCTCTTCGCCGAGCGACATCAGCAGGATGGCTGCGTTCTCGGTGCCTTTGTCGTCCATGATGGGTGTCGCTGCAGCGCCGAATCAGCCGGCGTCATTGCCTACCCAGCCGCGCACGATGTGCGCCACCGCGGCCGGGTTTTGTTTGGCCAGCTCGCGCGCGTCGGTGAGCTGCTTGTCGGCCACCGGTGCGCCCAGCGCCAACGGCGCGGCGGGCGCGGGCAGGTTGGGACCATCGGCGACCACGGCGTCGAGCTGGCGTCCCACGGTCGGGCCGGCGGCGGCCTTGAGCGCGGGCTTGATGACGCCGGAGACGACCAGCAGCGCCACCAGCACCAGCGCCGCCGGCACCGCGGCCGCGCGCACGAGGTCGAGCAGCCAGGGCTGTTGCCACATCGGCGCGGCGTCGACCTTCGGCATGGCCTCGGTGCGGAATGGCGCGTTGATCAGCTTGACCGAGTCGCCGCGTTCCTTGTTGAAGCCGATGCTCTCGCGCACCAAGGCAGTCAGCTTTTCCACTTCGTCGCTCGACAGTGGCGTGCTGGTGGTCTTGCCCTTGGCATCGGTGACCACGCGATGATTGACCACCACCGCGGTGTTGAGCCGCTTGACGATGCCGCTGGCATTGCGCGTCACGCGCACCGTCTTGTCGACTTCGTAGTTCACCACGTTGTCGCGCCGCACCGATGCGCCGGCGGCAGCGCCGCCGCCGGCCGCAGCGTGCAGCGCCGCGCTGGCACCGGTCAATGGCGCGGTGGCGGCTACCGGCGGCTGGTTGCTCAGCGCGCCCGGAATGCCAGAGGGCGTGGTGCTCGCGCCATTGGTCGATTCCGACATCTGCTGGCTGCGCACCGCCGCTGCTGCGTCCTTGCCCTGATTGGGCTTGAACAATTCGTCGGTGGCCTCGCTCTGCGCGAAGTCGACTTCGGCGGCGACCGTTGCGCGCACGTTGTCGCGCCCGACGATCGGCTCGATGATGTCGATCACACGCTTGACGTAGTTCGCTTCGATCTGCTGCACGTATTGCAGCTGCTGCGCGTCCAGGCCGTTGCCCGGGTTCTCCCCCGAGGCGCCCGACAGCAGCGTGCCGCTCGAATCGAGCACGCTCACGGCCTTGGGGCTGAGCTCCGGCACCGATGCCGACACCAGGTGCACGATGCCGGCGATCTGCCCGCGCTCGAGCACGTGCCCCGGATGCAACTGCACCAGCACCGAGGCGCTGGGTTTTTGCTGTTCGCGAAAGAAGCCGTTTTGCTGCGGCAGCGCCAGATGCACGCGCGCGCTCTCCACCGCGGCCAGCGCACTGATCGAGCGCACCAGTTCACCCTCGAGTGCACGCTGCCAGGTCATGCGCTCTTGAAACTGTGTTTGGCCGAAGCGGGCGTTGTCGAGCAATTCAAAGCCGGTGGTCGAGCCCTTGGGCAGGCCGGCCTGTGCGAGCTTGAGCCGCACGTCGTGCACTTTGTCGGCTGGCACCAGGATGGCGTTGCCGCTGTCGGCGTGCTTGTAGGGCACGTTCATCTGCGACAGCTGAGCCAGGATGGCGCCACCGTCTTTGTCAGATAGGTTGGCATACAGCACGCGGTAGTCGCCGCTCTTGCTCCACATGGCCAGCGCCGCGAGCACGGCGGCCAAGGCGGCGACGCCGAGCGTCAACATCACCATGGCCTTGACCGGCACGGCGGTCAATCGCGCCATCAAGCCGTCGGGGCCGGGGCGCGTGGCGCCGGGCTGCAGGGCAGGTATCAGTGCATTGTCCATAGATGGGGTCACCGGTTGCGCACGAGCGGTTGCGGTCACAGACCGCTCCTGCCGCAAGCTGGACGCATTGTTCGGCGCGGCCGCTCGAAGCTATGGGGTGAACAGCCCCGAATTCGGGCTTCAGTTCGCGCCATCGCCGCCGAGCGGCCGGCCTACAGTGACATCGTCACGCCGGCACACGAATCTTCGCCGCGTGCACGCCACCATGAGAATCGATCTGAAACCTTTTGATTTCGCACAGGCCGTGGCCCGTGCCGGCCTGCGGACCGATGGCACGCCGTTGGCGCGCCCGGCGGCCCCTGCCGTCGCAGGCACCAGCTTTCAGAACGCGATGACGCAGGCGCTCGGCGCAGTGAGCAACCAGCAGAATCAGGCCGAGGCGCTGCAACGTGAGTTGCAACTCGACAACCCTGCAGTCAGCCTGGAACAGACGATGGTGGCGATGCAAAAAGCGCAGATCGGCTTCCAGGGCGTGCTCGCGGTGCGCAATCGGTTGGTGTCGGCCTACAGCGAGATCATGAACATGCAGGTGTGAACCACCCCCGACGCGGCCTAGCTGCCGCTGGCCTCCACGAGGGGCAACACCGGCGGACCGGCAAAGCCGGATCTGCGGTGTTCACAGGGGGACGCGCCTGCGGCGCGACACTCAGTCGGTCAAGCTACATCGACCCAAGAGCGTGAGCACTGCGAGCGTCAGCTCGGGCAGCGCGGATAGTCCAGCGAACTGCCCTGCGGCGAGCAGATGCTCGCGCGGCCCAGCGGCGTGACCTGCACGCGCAGCTGCTGGCCCTGCGGTGACGCGAACTCGGCGGCCAGGCCTGCTGCTGCCAGCGCGTCGCGGCCGTCGAAGCTGGCGCTGACGCCGCGTGTCATCGTCACTCCGGCATAGTCGTCGGCACGCACCACATGCAACGTGCTGCCGGCGCTCGGGTGCTGGCAATCGACATTGGGCACGGAGCCCACGGACCAGCACCAGGGGCTTCCAGCGCGCAGCGTCACGTGCACGACACCGGCACCTTGGCGAACACTCTCCAGACGGGCGTTGCCGAGGTCGAGCGCCAGGTCCTCGGCGGCGGCGCGCAAGCGTGCGCGTGCCATGGCTTCGCCGAACGAGGGCAGTGCGACGCTCATCAACGCGGCGACGATCGCCAACGCGATGACACATTCGATCAGCGTGATGCCACGTGCCTGCCGGCACGCCGCGGTGGTGCGTGTGCGCATCAGGGGTTCCAGCAGCGAGCCGACGGCTCGTAGGCGATCACGCCGTGCGTGACGCGCAACGTCACTTGTGCGCAGCCGGGGTCCTTGGCCTGCTCGCGGTCGGGCACGGCGGTGGCGCGTGCCTCGAAGCTGTCAGGGCTGTCGGAGAACATCACGATGCGATAGAGCCCGCGGTCGCTCAACTCGGGGATGTCTTCGCCGAGCTGATTGGCGCGCAGCGCGTATTGCCCGTGGCGCGCGACGTAGTGCTCCTGCGCCTGCTGCACGCGTTGCAGTGCGCTCACCGCATCGCCACGGCGCGTGCGCTCGAGATAGCTTTGATACGAAGGCAACGCCAGCGCCATCGTCACGCTGCCCATCACGCAGGCTGCGCACACATCGATCAGTGTCGATCCGCGCTGTCTCGATGATGAGGGTCGTTTCATGGCCGCATGCCGCTGTCACGGTTCGGCAGCGCGTGCTGCCGGCTGTTTCAATCCAGAGAGAGAAGCCGCCTGCGCTTCTGTGTCTGGTCAATGTAGCGTTGCAGTGCGCGCTGGGCCTGCGGCTGCACGTGCATGAATTCACAGCCCAATCGCGCACCCCGTGACGGGGTTTGGATCGTCGTGACATGGTGCAACAGAAGGTCAGCATCGAATCGCGTGTCGGGGTCGAGCTCGATGCGCACGCCGCGGATCTCTAACCCCGCATTCAGGGGGGGGACGTCACCTGGCAGCATCAGCGCGCAGCCGCCGATCGACACGTCGAGCACACGCAGTCCCAACTGCATGTCGGGGATCGCTGGGTGGCGCAGCAGCGCGGTGGGCGCACCACGCCCGAGCGTGCGCACGCGAAAGCTGCTGCGGCGCTGGAAGCGATACATCTCGCGCGGCATGTCGGCCTGCAGCGAGCACGTTTTGTTGCCGTGCACCAGCACCAGATGATCGACGTCGAACTGCAGCTTCACCGCGTCGAGGTAGGCCACACAGGTTGCTTCCTCCAGTTCGATCAGGCGCTGCACCTGCGGGCTGTCGGCATCGGCGCTGAAGCTGACGCGATGCTGCGCGGTGTCGATCGTCCACACCACCGTAGTCAGGCCTGCGGCGTCGGGGCCCGACAAGATCACCGGCGTGCCGTCGGTGGCCAGCTGCTTGAGCAGCGCCACGATCTCGCGCGTCTGCTGGATGCGAAACTCTGCGTAGGGGTCGATGCCTCCGGCCGCGCCAAGGGCTGCGGGTTGAGTCTCGAGGAACATCGCAGGTCCTCCGTGCTCAATGTGTCAGTGCAGGGTGCGGGGCTTGCCGGCGAGCATGCCGTCGATCTGCTCGAGCCACGGCTCGGCCAGATGGCGGATCTCGGCATCGCGCAGCAGGATGCGCTGCATGATGCGCGTGCGTGCTTGCGCGTCGACGGGATGCAGCGACTCGCCGCGCGCCGCTTGCTTGAGCTGGCTGATCAGCAGGCCGCACGCGCCTTCGAGCTTGACCACCGTGTCCCAGTCGCCTGCGCGCGCGGCGCTCAGCATGTCGGCGCTGGCGCGTTCGATGGCTTCGTAGTAGTTGAGCAGATGAGGTGTTCATCGTCGAGCTCCCGGTTGCTGCGCTGGCCATGTCAGTGCGCGCTGGTTTCGGCGACCGCGCGGTGGCACGATGGCGCGCCAGGCGTCGTGGATCGGCTGCGACCAGGCCGACGCACTCGGCGACCGCCGCTTCATCGCTGTTCAGATTGGCCTGGGTCAGCCGCACGCTGACGTAGCCATACAGGTCTTGCAGCACGCGAGCGAGCTCGCCGCCGTCCTTCATGTTCAGGCCGGCGCGCAGTCCCTCTTCGACGATGCGCACCGCGCGCCCGATGGCGCGGCCCTTCTTCTGCACGTCTTGCGCGCGGATGGCGCCGCGGGCGCGCGCGCACGACGCGAGAAACTCCTCGAACAGCATCTCGATCAGCCGGTGCGGGCTGGCCCCGGAGACGCCGGTATCGACTTGCACCGTCTGGTACAGGCCGGCGATGGATCGATTGTTGGAATGTGAGCTGGCAAACATCGGCGCAATCCCTTTCGGTCGGGTTCGTGCTGGTTGCTCTTGTTATCGGCCCCTGACGCGGCCGACTTGAGCGTGCCGGTCCCGCTCGTACGATGCGCGCTTTTCAGCGCATCGAGGTCAGCCTCTTGCTGTTGGTCAGCACCGCCATCTGCTGCGTGACGTAACTCGACAGGCTCTGCAGCTGGCCCATCTGCGCGTCGAGCGCGGTGTATTGCTTGCGCAGGCGCGCCTCGGTCTGCGTCACCCGGTCTTCGAGTTCGGCCTGGCGCTTCTCGTTGCGGCTGATGCTGGTCGCGCAGGCCGTCGCTGCGGGTGGCGAGCGAGCCGTCGACGCCCAGGGCCTGGTCGGCCTGCCTGCGAAACAGTGTCGCGAAGCCGTCGTTGGCCGGCACCAGCGGATCGCTGGTGGAGAACAGCTTCTTCAGCTCGCCCAGATTGGCCAGCGCATTGTCGAGCTTGCTGCTGTCGAGCTTGATCGTTCCGTCTTGTTGCACGTCGAAGCCGATGTCGGCCAAGCGAGTGAAGGTGCTCGAGGCGCCGCTGTTGCCGCGCAAGCGTGTTGCGCAGATTCCCGCGCAGTGACACGGCGGCGCTATCGCCCTGCAGGGTCCCGGCGATCTTGTTGGCGGCGTCGTACTTGGTCTGGGCCACCAGTTCGTTGTTGAGGCCGTTGTAGGCGGTGACGAAGGCTTGGATCTTGTTGCGGATCGCGTCCGGGTCAGGCGCGGTGCTGATCTGCACCGGCGCTGTGGTGACACGCTGCAGCTGCAACGTCATGCCGTCGACCACGTTGGTCAGCGTGTTGGTGGTGGAGCTGACCGGCGCGCCGTTGAGCAACGCCGAGGCGTTGGCCGCCGCCAGCGCCTGCGACATCGTGACCACGCCCACCGATGGATCGTAGGCAAGCGCCGACAAGCCGCTGGTGTCGACGTTGTTGCTGTCGGCATCGGTGGCGGTGATCCTGAAGCCGTTGACCGCGCCGGTGGTGCTGGAGCGGAACACCAGGCGCGAGCCCGAGGCATCGCTCAACACGGTGGCGGTGATGCCGGCATTGGCCGCGTTGACCATGTCGCGCACCTCGGCCAGCGATTTGGCCGGCGGGCCGACGCTGATGTCGATCGCCGTGGCGCCAGGCTTGGCGGTGAAGCTGTTGCCCGTACCCCAGCTGCCGAGTTCGATGTGGAGCGTGCCTTCACCGACCAGATCGGTGGCCGCGCTGTACGTCTTGGAGATGTTCGATTGCGACTGCGCCAGTTGGGTCACCTGCACGCTGTAGCTGCCGGGACGGTTGCTGGCGTCGGTGGTCACGCTCACCGAGGCGGCATCGCTCGAGCTGCCGCTCGTCTGATTCCACGTGCTCGGACTGGTGAGTGCGGAGGCGGCGTCGCGTAGCGTGGACAAGTCCGACTGCAGCTTGCCGAAGGCGGACAGCTTGGTCTGCAGGGAAGTGGCCTGCGTCTGCAGCTGTACGATGGGCTGGCGCTCAACCGCGACCAGCTGGGTCACGATGCTGTTGACGTCCAATCCGCTGCCGACGCCCGGCGATGAGATGGTGGCCATGGCTTTTACCTACCTTCGCCTATGGCATTTCGACATGGCCGCGGCGGACTTGAGTGAAAAAAGTCACGCCCCGGCGTTCGAACAGCGCTGGGGCGGCTTTGCGGTGCGCGATTTGCGGCCGGGCTCGGCCACTGCTGCACGTCACGGCGCGTAGGGGTCCGCGCCGCCATGCGCCGTGCGCATCGTCAGCTGCGCAGCAGCGTCAGCACCTGGTTGGGGATCTGGTTGGCCTGCGCCACCATCGCGGTGCCCGCCTGCTGCAGGATCTGCGCGCGCGCCAGGTTCGCGGTTTCGGCCGCGAAGTCGGCGTCCATGATGCGGCCGCGCGCGGCGGTCTGGTTCTCGCCGGTGATCTGCAGGTTGGAGATCGCGAACGCGAAGCGGCTCATCGCGGCGCCGTAGGTGGCGCGGTTGGTCGAGATCGCGTCGAGCGCGGTGTCGATCGCGACCAGCGCAGTCGACGCGTTGCTCGCCGTCGTGATGTCGCCGCCTACCGTGGTCACGGTGGCGGTGGTCACGGTCAGCGTGTCGCCGTTGTTGGGCGCCGATCTGGAAGGTCTTGCTGCCGGCGCCGGCGCCGACGATCGCAGTGCCGTTGAACTTGGTCTGCGCCGCGATGCGGGTGATCTCGCGCCGACAGCTGCTGATACTCGGTGTCGAGGTTGACGCGGTCGCCGGTGCCGTTGGAGCCGTTTTGCGCCTGGATCGCCAGCTCGCGCATGCGTTGCAGCACGTCGGTCATCGTGGCCAGCGCGCCTTCAGCGGTCTGCGCCAGCGAGATGCCGTCGTTGGCGTTGCGGATCGCGACGTTGATGCCGCGGATCTGCGCATTCATGCGGTCGGCGATCGCCAGGCCGGCGGCGTCGTCCTTCGACGAGTTGACGCGCAGGCCCGAGGACAGACGCTGCAGCGACGTCGCCAGCGACGTCTTTCGAGGTCGTCAGGTTGCGTTGCGCATTCAGCGACGAGATGTTGGTGTTGATGGTCTGCGGTCATAGAGCACTCCTTGCCGAATCGACGCGTCCGTTTGCGACCCGTCGGGGTCTCAGGCCGAATGAGAAGCCTGCATGGGGGAATTTTCGGCAGCTCGTCCGATCGAGGATCGATCGATGTGAGGCCTTTGGCAGCCCAATTCGTCGCTTGTGTGGCCAAACAAAAAGGCCGCCCCGGAGGGGCGGCCTCCGCAAGAGCCGCGCGCCGGTGCGCGCGGCGGGCAGGGTGATCAGCGCAGCAGCGTCAGCACCTGGTCTGCGGCAGCTGGTTGGCCTGCGCCACCATCGCCGCTGCCGGCCTGCTGCAGGATCTGCGCACGCGACAGGCTCGCGTTTCCGCCGCGAAGTCGGCGTCCATGATGCGGCCGCGGGCGGCAGACTGGTTCTCGCCGGTGATCTGCAGGTTGCTGATCGCGAAGCTGAAGCGGTTCATCGCGGCACCGTAGGTCGCACGGCTGGTCGTGATCGTGTCCATCGCCGTGTCGAGCGCAGCCACCGCGGTCGAGGCATTGCGCCGCGGTCGTCAGATCGCCGGCGACCGTGGTCACCGCGGCGGTCGTGATCGTCAGCGTGTCGCCGTTGTTGGCGCCGACCTGGAAGATCTGCGCACCGGCGCCGGCGGAGCCGACGATGGCCGTGCCGTTGAACTTGGTCTGCGCCGCGATCCGAGTCACTTCGGCAGACAGCTGCTGATACTCGGTGTCGAGGTTGGCGCGGTCGGTGGTGCCGTTGGAACCGTTCTGTGCCTGGACGGCCAGTTCGCGCATGCGCTGGAACACGTCGGAGACCGTGGCGAGCGCGCCTTCCGCGGTCTGCGCCAGCGAGATGCCGTCGTTGGCGTTGCGCACGGCGACGTTGATGCCGCGGATCTGCGCGTCCATGCGCGAGTCGCGATCGCCAGGCCGGCGGCGTCGTCCTTCGACGAGTTGACGCGCAGACCCGAGGACAGGCGCTGCAGCGACACGGCCAGCGAGTCTTTCGACGTCGACAGGTTGCGCTGCGCATTCAACGATGACACGTTGGTGTTGATGGTCATTGCCATTTTGAGACTCCTTCAAGTTGACACGAATCCGGCTCAAGAGCCGCCGGGTTTGCCCGACGCCGGACGCATCCTGTTGCCCTTGCGGGCCTCAGTCCGTCCAACCGGACCACGTCCCCCTTGCGGGAGGCGTTGCATGGCTTATCGGAGGTGACCAAACCGAACTTGAGGGTTTTAGCAAGCCTGTTCGAGCGATTGAACCGTGAACGAATGCCGTGGTGCCGCAAACAGCGGGGCCAACGCGCCGCTGTTCGTGCTTTGTGATCAGGCTGCGCTGCGATCACCATCGTGCATGGCCACTCAACTCGCCCTGGTGATGATTGCGCGCAACGAAGCGCGCTGCATTCAACGGTGTCTAGACAGCGTGCGTGCGCACGTCGACTCGATGTTTGTGCTCGACACCGGTTCCGACGACAACACAGCGGCCATCGCACAGCGTGCCGGCGCTCGCGTCGCTCGCTTCACCTGGTGCGATGACTTCGCCGCCGCGCGCAACGCGGCGCTGCAGCTCGCCGACGCTGACTGGTCGCTGGCGCTCGACGCCGATGAGTGGCTGGTCCACGGCGGCCCGGCCCTTCAAGAGTTGCGCCGCACTGCGCCGTCGTCGGTGGGTGTGGTCCGCGTGGATAACTTGTTTGGTGCCGACGAGTCCGCTGCGTCATGCTCGGTGAGCTGGCTGTCGCGCGTGTTGCCGCGCGGCGCGCGCTACAGCGGGCGCGTGCATGAGCAGCCCGAGGCCTTTTGGCCGCGGCGTCGCCTGGATGTGGTGGTTCGCCACGATGGTTATCTCGACGCGGCAATGGATGGCAAGCGGGGTCGCAACGACCGCCTGCTGCGGCTGGCGCTGTCCGAACAGCCGGACGATGCCTATCTGCACTATCAGCTGGGCAAGGACCTCGAGTTGCGCACCCTGTATCAACAGGCGCTGCTGCACTACCAGCGCGCGCACGCCGGCGCCGCGGTTGGTGCGCCCTGGCGGCACGATCTGCTGCTGCGGCGGCTGTTCACGTTGAAGAAGCTGGCCCGCTTTGGCGACGCGATGATGCTGGCGCAGACGCACCACCATGAGTACGGCGAATCGCCGGACTACTGCTTCGCGCTCGGCGACCTGCTGCTCGAGTGGGCAGCGCACGAACCGGCGCGAGGGCCTGAACTGGTGCCGATCATCGAAGCGGCCTGGCAACGTGCGGTGGACATCGGTGAGCGACCCGAACTGCCCGACAGCGTGCACGGCCGCGGCAGCTTCCTGGCCGCGCACAACCTGGCGGTGTTGTATGCCGGCTTGCGGCGGCCGGACGATGCGCGCCTGTGGCGCGCGCGCGAGCGGGCGATGCGAGCCGCCGCGGCCTGAAGGGCGGCGCCGACGCGCGGAACAGCGTGGCATAGGCGGGCCAGTTCGGCGTGTCGCCGTCGGCCCGGCGGCTTTACGCTGGCGAGCACAGATCACTGCGTGCCATGGCCTCACTCGTCCTGCCTGAACCCGCCACCGTCAGTGGTGGCGGATCGTCCGCACAGCGGCGAGCGCACCGCCACTTCCTGAACGGCCGCGCCCACGCTGCACAGGAGCAGTGGCCGCACGCCTTCAAGGCATTCGAACAGGCGGCCAAGCTGTCGCGCGACACCGCCTATGGATTGACGGCGGCGCATGCCGCGATCAAGGCCGGGCATGCGCAGCAGGCCCTGCCGCGCTTGCGCGCACTGCGCGACGAGCAACCCGAGCTGACACTGGCCTACACATTGGAGTCGCACGCATGGCTCGAACTGTCGCGCACTGACGAGGCGGTGCTCGTGCTGCAGGCGCTGCCCGTGCACGCCAAGCGCGACGCCAGCTTTCACGTGTCGCTGGCGGTGGCGCTGCAGCGGCTGGGCCGTCACCAAGAGGCGCTGCAGGCCTTCATGGATGCGCTGGCAATCAAGATCGACGACGCGCTGGTGCACTATCGGTTGGGCGTGTCGTTCAAGGAACTCGGCCTCAAGGCCGAGGCCGCCGAATGCGTGCGCACCGCGCTGGCGTTGGGCCTGGGCACGAGCGAACTCTCGGCGCGCGCGCTGCTGGTGTTCCTGGAGCGCGAGGCCTGCCGCTGGGATTTTGCCGATGTGGAACTGAAGCAGCTGCGCGCAGGCGGTGCAGGCGGCACCGGCCGGCGTGGCGATCGAGACCGGGGCCTTCGTGCACGCGGTGCTGGTGGACGACGCGCTCGAGCAGCACAAGGTGGCCGCGCACTACGCGCGGCACCTGGCCGCGCGCAACGGTGCCGTTGCCGCGGCGCCAGGTGCGTGCCCACGAGGGCCGCCTCCGCGTGGGCTACCTCTCGGCCGACTTTCACCAGCACGCCACCAGCCAGCTCACGGTGCAGATGTTCGAGGCGCACGATCGCTCGCGCTTCGACGTCACGCTGTTTTCCGCCGGACCCGACGACGGCACGCCGCTGCGCCGGCGCATGCAGTCGGCTGCCGAGCACTTTGTCGACCTGCACGGCTTGGCGCTGCCGCAGATGGCGGCCGCGATTCGCGAGCGCGACATCGACATCCTGGTCGACGTCAAGGGCGCGACCTACGGCAGCGTGATGCAGGTGATGGCGCATCGGCCGGCACCGCTGCAGGTCAACTGGCTGGGCTTTCCGGGCACCAGCGGTGCGGACTACATCGACTACCTGATCGGCGACGCGATCGTCACGCCGCTCGCTGACGAGGCTCACTTCAGCGAGCGCATCGCGCAGATGCCACTGTGCTATCAGCCCAACGACAGTCGCCGCGCATTGCCGCAGGCGCAGCCGCGCTCGCACTGGGGCTTGCCCGGACACGCGCTGGTGCTGTGCGGCTTTCACCAGTCGTACAAGATTTCGCGCGAGGTGTTTGCACAGCTGGTGCCGCCTGCTGCAGGCGCTGCCCGATGCGGTGCTGTGGCTGCTGTGCTGGAACGCCAATGTGCAGGCCGCGCTCACCCGCGCCGCGGCGGCGCAGAGCATCGATCCGGCGCGGCTGGTGTTCGCGCCGCGCCTGCCGGCCGACGCAGCACCTGTCGCGGCTGGCCGCGGCCGACATTTTTCTCGACACCTGGCCGTGCAACGCGCACACCACTGCCAGCGAGGCGCTGTGGGCCGGCGTACCGCCAGTCACGGTGATCGGCGAGACCTTCGCGCAGCGAGTGGCCGCGAGCCTGTTGCACGCCGGCGGCCTGCCGGAGCTCGTCTGCCGCGACGTGGCGCACTACGAACAAACGGTGCTCGAGCTGGCGGCCGCGCCGCAGCGCCGCGCCGCACTGCGCGCGCAGCTTGTCGCCCAGCGCGGCGGCCGCCGCTGTTCGACGGCGTGCGGTTCGCACGCGACATCGAGGCGCTGTTCGATCGCATGTGGGCGCGCGCGGTCGCCGGTCAGGCGCCCGAACACCTGCCGGCCGCAGTCGCGGCCTGACGCCCGCCACGCGACGCTCGCGGTGCCGGCGCCGCCGCCGAAATGGCGGCCAATCACCCGGCTCCTTTCGCCATTTGCACGCGGGCCTGGCACCTACGCTGTGCGTGTCGCCGTGACCCCGCGTGCAGCGCAGGCGCGGCATGAAGAAAGGCTTCGAACATGAACACGCTTCCCGACGTCCACCTGTGCATCGTGCAGCCGCCGGCGTACGTGCACTCGCTGGGGTTGCTCGATCCCGCGCGCTACCTGCGCTTCCAGTTGCGCCGCTTCGGCGCGCGCGTGACCATGGCCAAGAACCGGCTGCGCCACGACGCGGTCAACTTCGTCTTCGGCGCGCACCTGGGCTTCGACGTCACGCTGCGCCAGCGCTACAGCCTGCATCTTCGTCAATCTCGAGCAACTGGGCGAGGGCGGCGCCGCGGTGACGCCGGCCTACCGCGAACTGCTGCAGACCTCGGCCGTGGTCGACTACGACGCCGACAACGTGCCGGCCTACGCCGCCGATGTCGCCGACGTGCCGATCGTGCCGATGCTGTTCGCACCCTACCTGCAAGGCGACACGCCGCTGCCGCTGGAGGAGCGGCCGATCGACCTGCTGTTCATCGGCAGCGTCAACCCGCGCCGGCGCGCGCTGCTCGAGCGCATCGAGGCGCTCGGCCTGCAGGTGGCGATGTTCGACAGCCCGCTGTACGGCGCCGAGCGCGACGCCTTCATCGCGCAGGCCAAGGCGGTGGTCAACATGCACTTCTACGACGAGCGCCGCTTCGAGCAAGTGCGCGTGGCGCATTGCCTGTCGCTCGGCACGCCGGTGATCTCCGAGCGCACCGCCGGCGCGCCCGCGGTGTTCGACGACAGCGTGTTCTGGTTCGACGACGCCAATCTGGAGTCGTTTTTCTCACGAGACTTTCGCACGCCGCGGTGGTCATCGAGAGCCCGCACCGCGGTGCAGGCGTTTCGCGCTGCCGACCCGGTGGAGGCACTACGCCGACCTGATGGCCTTCGCTGCGGGCTTTCGCAGAGCGCACCACGAGCGCAGGCCGCAGGAGCCGTGGCAGCCCACGCGCATCCACCTCGGTTCGGGCAAGGACTATCGCCCCGGCTGGCTCAACCTCGACGTGCTGGCGCGCGCCGAGCCCGACCTCGTCGCTCGACCTGGCGCAGCCGCAGCGCTGGCCGCTGCACGTCGAGAGCGCGTCACGGCCGGCGCGCTCGAGCTGCCGAAGGCCAGGTCGAGCACTGATCGTGGCCAACAACGTGCTCGAGCACGTGGCCGACCTGCCGCGCCTGATGACCAACTGCCTGGCGCTGCTGAAGACCGGTGGCCGCCTCGAAATCGAGGTGCCCTACGAGCACGCGCCCACCGCTTGGCAAGACCCGACCCACCTGCGCGCGATGAACGAGAACTCGTGGCTGTACTACACCGACTGGTTCTGGTACCTCGGCTGGTTCGAACACCGCTTCGCGACCGAGCAGTCGGGTTACCTCGATCTGCAGCTGCGCGAGTGCCCGCGCGAGCAGGCTGCGTTCATGCGCCTGACGCTGCTCAAGGTGGAGACGTCGCTGCGCGAGCGCATGGATGCGCGCACGATGAATGCGCGCCTGGAGTTGCCCGACGACATGCCGAGCGAGGCCTGGCTGTACCGGCCGGGCGCTGCCGCTTCGTTGACCGCACCGGCCACCGCAGCGGCGCTGACTGCCTGAACACGAGGGACGCGCCGATGATCATCACGCGCACGCCGTTTCGCATCTCGTTCTTCGGGGGCGGCACGGACTATCCGGCGTGGTTCAACGAGCACGGCGGCGAGGTGCTGTCGACCTCGATCGACAAGTACTGCTATATCACCTGCCGGCACCTGCCGCCGTTCTTCGACTACAAGCACCGCATCGTCTACTCGGCGATCGAGAACGTTCATCACTGGGACGAGATCAAGCACCCCGCGGTGCGCGCGGTGCTCGGTTGGGTCAACTGCAGCAAGGGCCTGGAGATCCACCACGACGGCGACTTGCCGGCGCGATCGGGCCTGGGCTCGAGCTCGTCGTTCACCGTCGGCCTGCTGCACGCGCTGTCGGCGCTGAAGGGCCAGTACATCTCCAAGGAACAGCTGGCGCGCGATGCGATCCACATCGAGCAGAACGTGATCGGCGAGAGCGTGGGCTCGCAGGACCAGGTGGCCGCGGCCTACGGCGGCTTCAACCGCATCGAATTCCTGCCCAGCGGTGGTTTCCAGGTGTCGCCGGTGATCGTCAGCAAGAAGCGGCTCAAGGAGCTGCAGAAGCACCTGATGCTGTGCTTCACTGGCTTCTCGCGCATCGCCTCGGAGGTGGCGAAAGCCAAGATCGACAACCTCGGCAAGCGCGCCGACGAGCTGACGCAAATGCGCGCGATGGTCGAGGAGGCGATGCGCATCCTGCACGACCGCAACCGGTCGATCGAGGAGTTCGGTGACCTGCTGCACCAGGCGCTGGCTGATCAAGAAGCGGCTGTCGGACAAGGTGTCCACCACCGAGATCGATCAGATCTACGAACGCGCGCGTCACGCCGGCGCGCTGGGCGGCAAGCTGCTCGGCGCCGGCGGCGGCGGCTTCCTGCTGCTGTTCGCGCGACCCGAAGACCAGCCACGCATCCGTGCCGAGCTGGCCCATCTGATCCACGCGCCGGTCAACTTCGACGAATCGGGCAGCCGTGTGGTGCTGTATCAACCCAACGGATTGAACTGATGCGATCGAGCCGATGAAGCCGCTTTGCTGGAGCGCGCGGCGATGAGCACCGCCGAGGAGCTGATCGCCTTCGAGGACGAGGTGGCGGCACTGTTCAACGCCGGTCGCATCCGCGCGCCGGTGCACCTGTACTCGGGCAACGAGGCGCAGATGATCGAGATGTTCAGGGACGTCGGCCGCAACGACTGGGCTGTTCTGCTCCTGGCGCAGCCACTACCAGTGCCTGCTCAAGGGCGTGCCGCCCGAGCAGGTGATGGCCGAGATCCTCGCCGGGCGCTCGATCTCGCTGTGCTTCCCCGAATACCGCATCGTACTCCTCGGCGATCGTCGGCGGCATCCTGCCCATCGCGGTGGGCATCGCGATGGCGATTCAGCGCGCGGCGAGGCCGCGCGCGTGCACTGTTTCATGGGCGAGATGACCGCCGAGACCGGCATCGCCCACGAGTGCATCAAGTACAGCCGCAACCACCGGCTGCCGATCCGGTTCATCGTCGAGGACAACGAGAAGTCGGTCTGCACCGACACCCGCGAGGCGTGGAACCAGCCGAGCCTGAGCTTCGAGAACCAGCGCGACGACTACATCGTACTACTACCGCTACCAGACCAGCTATCCGCACGCCGGCGCCGGCGAGCGGGTGCAGTTTTGAGGCGGTGCGATGAAGTACTTCGACGAACTGTACCGCGCGATGGAATTGCTGGCCCCCGACCCGCGCGTGGTCTTCCTGGGTCAGGCGGTCGCGGTGCCCGGCACGGCGATGAGCAACACGCTCAAGAACGTGGATCCGTCGCGACTGATCGAGCTGCCGGTGGCCGAGGAGATGCAGATGGGCATGACCACCGGCCTGGCGCTCGCCGGCCAGGTGCCCGTCAGCATCTTTCCGCGCTGGAACTTCCTGCTGTGCGGCGTGAACCAGGTGGTCAACCACCTCGACAAGTTCCCGCTGATGTGCAACGGCGGCTACCGGCCCAAGGTCATCATCCGCACCGGCATCGGCTCGGTGCGGCCGCTGCACCCGCAGCACCAGCACGTGGGCGACTTCACCGACGCGTTCCGCTCGATGTGTCAATCGATCGAGGTGATCCGGCTGGACGAGCCCGAGGACATCTTCCCCGCCTACGAGCGCGCTCTGCGGCGCGATGACGGCCGCAGCACCATTGTGGTTGAGTATGGCGACTACTACAACGAGAAGTGAGGCGGTCATGACGACCAGAGACCCACCTTCCCGCTGATGCACAACAACATCGCGCGCGAGGACCTCGACGCGGTCATCGCTTACCTGCACCAGGACGACCCGATCCTCACGCAGGCCCGCAGGTGCGCGCCTTCGAGGACGAATGGTCGCAGTGGCTCGGCGTCAAGCACAGCGTCTTCGTCAACTCCGGCGCGTCGGCCAACCTGCTGTCGATGGCGCTGCTGAAACATTCGCCACCCGCAGGCGGCGAGGTCATCGTGCCGCCGCTGACCTGGGTCTCGGACATCGCCTCGGTGCTGCAGAAGCGGCTTCACGCCGGTGTTCGTCGACATCGACCCGCGCACGCTCGGCATGGACGCCGGCAGGAGATCCTCGCCAAGATCACGCCGCAGACGCGCGCCGTCTTCCTGACGCATGCGCAGGGCTTCGACGGCGCTGACCGACGAGCTGCTGCGGCGAACTGCAGCGCCGTCAACATCCCGCTGATCGAGGACGTCTGCGAGTCGCACGGCGCCACGCACGGCGGCCGGCAAGCTGGGCAGCTATCGGCTGGATGTCGAACTTCTCGTTCTACTACGCGCACCACATGAGCACCATCGAGGGCGGCATGGTCTGCACCGACGATGCCGAGGTCTACCAACAACTGCGCATGCTCCGCTCGCACGGCATGGTGCGCGAGGCCAGCGACGCGGCCGTGCGCAACGACTGGATTCGCGACGCCAACCCGGACCTCAACCCCGACTTCATCTTCGCCTTCCCGGCCTACAACGTGCGCAGCACCGAGATCGGCGCGCATCCTGGGCCGCAGCCAGCTCAAGCGCCTGGACGCCAACGTCGCGCAGCGCACGCGCAACCTGCACCGCTTTCTGCAGGCATCGACGGCAAGCGCTACCGCACCGACTTCAAGCTCGAAGGCAGCAGCAACTACGCCTTCAACTCTGATCCTGCAGCAGGCCGATCCGGTCTATCGTTGACCGGCTGATGGCCGCGCATGCGCGAGATCGGGCATCGAGTTCCGCCGCGGCAGCGCGGGCGGCGGGCAACCAGCTGCGCCAGCCGTACCTGCGCGGCATCGTGCCGCCGGACCATCACCTGCAGTTTCCGACACTGCGAGCACGTGCACTTCTACGGCTTCTACATCGGCAACTTTCCCGACTTGCGCGACGACGAGATCGATGCGATCTGCGGCGTCGTCAACGCGGTGTGAGGCGCGCGGCATGACCACTGCGATCATCCTCGCCGGCGGGCTGGGCACACGGCTGCGCAGCGCCGTTCCCGACCTGCCCAAGCCGATGGCGCCAGTGGCGGGGCGGCCGTTCCTGGCGCACCAGATGGACTTCTGGGTTGCCCAGGGCGTGCGACGCTTCATCCTCGCGGTGGGCTATCGCCACGAGGCGATCGTGCAGCACTTCGGTGCCTGCTACCGCGGCGCGGCGCTGCAGTACTCGGTCGAGACACGGCCGCTCGGAACCGGCGGTGCACTGGTGCAGGCGGCTTCGCTGGCGAGCGAAGAGCAGCTGCTGCTGCTCAACGGCGACACCTACTTCGACGTGCCGCTGCCGGCGTTGGCGGCGCGTGCCACCCAGCACGATGCGCACTGGTGCCTGGCCTTGTTCCGCAGCCCCGACCCGGCGCGCTACATGGGCGTGCAGGTCGACCGGCAGGGGCGCGTGCGCTCGCTGCGTGCGGCCGATGCGCCACTGGCCAACGGCGGCGTGATCTGGTTCCGGCCGGCTGCGCTGCGCGGCGTGGTGCACGACGTGACGCAACCGCTGTCGCTGGAGAACGACCTGTTGCCCGCTCTGCTCGCGCAGGGTCAACGTGTCGCGGCACTCGAATGCCCCGGTGCCTTCATCGACATCGGCGTGCCGGCCGACTATCGGCGGGCCGCCGGCGTGCTGCCGGCCGCAAACACCGCGGCTACCGCCAGCGAGGCCTCCCATGCACTGCACTGACGCACCCGCCGACCTGCTGGCGCGCAACCTGCACGCCTCGATCAATGCCAAGCTCGCGCTGCTCGACGACGCGACGTGGTCGCGCGCATTCGTCGACGCTGCCGACGCGGTGGTGCGCTGCTACCGCGCGGGCGGGCGCCTGTACATCGCCGGCAACGGCGGCTCGGCGGCCGACGCGCAGCACCTGGCGGCCGAATTCGTCAGCAAGCTGGCGCGCGATCGCGCGCCGTTGCCCGCCGAGGCGCTGACCACCGACTCGTCGATCATCACCGCGATCGGCAACGACTACGGCTTCGACCAGGTGTTCGCCCGCCAGCTCGCCGGCAAGGCGCGCGCGGGCGACATGTTCCTCGGCATCACCACGTCGGGCGAATCGCCCAACATCCTGCGCGCATTGCACGAGTGCGGCCGCCTGGGCCTCGCCCAGCATCGTCTTCAGCGGGCGCGGCGGCGGCCGCGCGCGCGAGTTGGCCACGCATTGCCTGGCGGTGCCCGGCAGCGCCACCAGCACGATTCAAGAGCTGCACATCGTGCTGGCCCACACCCTGTGCGAATGCGTCGAAACCGCGCTGTTCGACGACGTCTGAAGCGCTTCTTTCGAGAGACCTCATCATGTCCCACAACATCCTCGTCACCGGCGGCGCCGGCTACCTCGGCTCGACACTGGTGCCCGCGCTGCTGCACGCCGGGCATCGCGTCACCGTGCTCGACAACTTCATGTTCAGGCAGACCAGCCTGAACCACGTCTGCCACGACCCGTCACTTCGACGTCGTCAGCGGCGACATCCGCGTCGAGTGCGACGATCGCGCCGCTGTTGCAGCAGGCCGATGTCGTGATCCCGCTGGCCGCGCTGGTGGGCGCGCCGCTGTGCAGCGCCGACCCGATCGGCGCCACGACCGTGAATCGCGACGCCATCGACGATGATGCTTCAGGCTGATGTCGCGCGAGCAGCGCATCCTCATGCCCACCACCAACAGCGGCTACGGCATCGGCGACGACAACAACTTCTGCACCGAGGAGACGCCGCTGCGGCCGATCTCGCTCTACGGCGCGACAAGGTCGAGGTCGAAGCGCGAGCTGATGCAGCGCGACAACGCGATCAGCTTCCGCCTGGCCACCGTGTTCGGCATGTCGCCGCGCATGCGCATCGACCTGCTGGTCAACGACTTCGTCTACCGCGCGGTGCACGACCGCTTCGTCGTGCTGTTCGAGGGCGACTTCAAGCGCAACTACATCCACGTGCGCGACGTGGCGCGGCGTCTTCCTGCACGGCCTGGCGAACTTCGACGCGATGAAGGGCCAGACCTACAACGTCGGGCTGTCGGATGCCAACCTCTCCAAGCGCGAACTGTGCGCAGCGCATCCAGGCAGCAGGTCCCCGACTTCGTCTTCCTCGACGCGCCGGTCGGCAAGGATCCCGACAAGCGCGACTACATCGTCTCCAACGCCAAGCTCGAGGCACCGGGTTACAAGCCGGCGGTGTCGCTCGATGCCGGGATCGCCGAGCTGATCAAGGGCTTCACGATGGTGAAGAACACCGTGCATGGCAACGTCTAAGCCGGTGGCTTCACAGCGCGCGATGAAGATCCTGTACGTTCAGCACGACATGCTGGTGTGGGCGTCGGCCCGCCAGTGGTCGTATACCACGCACATGGCGTACGTGGAGGGCCTGCGCGCCGCCGGGCACGAGGTGCTGGTGGTGTTCACGTCGTGCTGGCCGTGGGCGCGCTCCATCGTCGGCGACCACCGCTTCGATCAGGTGTGGGTCAACGACGTCACCCACATCCTCGGCCAGCGCCCGGCGTGGGAGGCGCCGCCGCCGCTGACCGAAGAAGACTTCGCCTGGCTGGCCACGCTCGCGCCGGTGCGGGTGGGCATCGTGATGGAGACGCTGCACTACGACCCGAGCGACTACGCCGAGGTGCCCGAGCTCGGGCGCCGCGTGCCGTTGATGCAGCGTGCGGTGCTGCCGCACGTGACGCACTTCTGTGTCGTCGATGAAAACGACGTGCGGCACGTCGAAAATTGGGGCGCGCAGGCGATCTGGACGCCGTGCCACGTGCCCCGCCGGTTCTTCCGAAACGGCGTGCCGGCGACCGACAAGCCAGCAGCATTCATCGGCAGCACTTACCAGCGGCGCGCCAAGTATCACCGCCATCCGCGCCTGCGGGCGCTGCTGCAGTTCCGCACGTCGGGCGAGCACGGCACGCCGGTGCCGGCGATGTTCGACGAGCTGAACAACCCGCTGCGCGCGCAGCTGCTGGCTGGTCCGTACGGCCAGGCCGACTGGGCCGGCTTTGTCGACATGCAGCAGCGCGTGCGTGCCAAGCTGTTCGACCTCTACCTCGATGGGCTGACCGACAGCCTGGCCAGCGTGAATCTGCCGTCGTTCGTCAAGACCTATGCCGGGCGCGTGGTCGAGAGCATGGCCATCGGGCAGCCGGTGGTGTCGTGGCGCATTCCTGGCCATCCGCGCACGGAGCGGTTGTTTCGCGAGGGCGATCAGATCGTGCTGTTCGACAACGACGATCCCGAACAATTGGCCGATGCACTGGAGCGTTTGCGCCGCGACCCCGTGCTCGCCCGCTGCATCGGCGCCGCGGGCCTGGCCAACGCCCGCGCGCACCACACGTCGGAACACCGCGTCGTGCAGATCCTCGACTGGATCGCCACCGGCATCACGCCGGCGTACTGGGAGACGACGAAACAACAAGAGGCTGTACCGGCATGACCACCGCTGAACGCGCGCTCGACGTGCTGTTGATCCATCCCGATTCGTCGGCGCAGGCGTATCAAGACCTGGCGATCACGTATTCGGCGATCGAGCCGCCGACCTGGGCGCTGCTGCTGGCGCAGAGCTGCCGCGCCAAGGGTTTCGGCGTCGCCATTCTCGACTGCGGCGCCGAGCGGCTGTCGCTGACCAGACGCGGTCGACGCATCGCGGAGGCGAATCCGCGGCTGGTGTGCTTCGTCGTCTACGGCCAGAACCCGAACTCCGGCACGACCAACATGATCGGCGCCACCGCGCTGGCCGGCGCGCTCAAGGCCGCACCATCCCGAGTACGCCATCTGCTTCGTCGGCTCGCACACCAGCGCGCTGCCGCTGGAAGTGCTCGCACTGCCGTGCGTGGACTTGGTGCTGCTGAACGAAGGCGTCTACGCGCTGCACAACCTGCTGCGCACCGATCTGCGCAGACGACCTGGACAAGGTCAACGGCATCGGCTTCAAGAAGCGCGATCGGCGGCCGCCGGCTGTGCTCAACCCGCCCGAGCGCGTGGTGCCGCAGGAGCGGATGGACGACAGACCTGCCCGGCTACGCGTGGGACCTGCTGCCGTATCGCCAGCGGCCGCTCGACCTGTACCGCGCCCACTTCTGGCACGCGGAATTCAACCACGACGCTGCGCACGCCGTTCGCCGCCATCTACACCTCGCTCGGCTGCAAGTTCAAGTGCGACTTCTGCATGATCAACATCGTCAACCGCGTCGACAATGCGCGACGGCGTGCGTGCGGCGAATTCTCCCGACATGCGCTTCTGGTCGCCGGGCTTCATCGCCAAGGAGATTCGAGAAGCTGGCCGAGCTGGGCGTGGAGACCCTGCGCATCTCGGACGAGATGTTCTTCCTGAACAAGCGCTACTTCGAGCCGCTGCTGCACGGACATCGTCGAGCGCGACCTGGACTTGCGCATGTGGTCCTATTCGCGGATCGACACCGTGCGCCGCAGCCGCCTCGAGCTGTTCCGGAAGGCCGGCATCGACTGGCTGGCGCTGGGCGTCGAAGCCGGCAACCAGACGATCCGGCAGGAGGTGTCCAAGGGCAGCTTCCAGGAAGTCAACATCCGCGACGTCTGTGGCACCGTGCGCGGCGCCGGCATCAACGTGATCACCAACTACATCTTCGGCTTCCCCGACGACACGCTGCAGACGATGCAGCAGACGCTGGACCTGGCGCTCGAACTGAACACCGAGATGGCCAACATGTATCCCTGCCAGGCCCTGCCCGGCAGCCCGCTCCATCGTCGCGCGCAGCGCGAGGGCTGGAAGCTGCCCGACAGCTACGCGGGTTACGCCTTCCTGTCCTACGAGAGCGAGCCGCTGCCCACCAAACACGTCAGCGCCGCCGAGGTGCTGCGTTTCCGCGACCACGCGTGGCAGACCTACTTCCGCAACCCGACCTACCTCGATCTGGTGCAACGCGCGTTCGGAGCGCCGCAGCGCGCCAACGTCGAACAGATGGCCGAGGTGCGGCTCAAGCGCCGATTGCTCGGCGATTGAACTCCGCGCGCGCTGCGAGCCGGGGCTTCAGGCTGGCGTTATCGCCCGGCTGCGCCAGGGCGCAGCAGCGTACATACGGCGCAGGCCCTCGCGCAGGTCGACCGTCGGGTGCCAGCCGAGCGCGCGGATGCGTGTGCTGTCGAGCAGCTTTCGCGGCATGCCGTCGGGCTTGCTCGCGTCGAACACGAGCCGGCCACGGAAGCCGACGGTCTCGACGATCGCCTCGGCGAGTTCGCGGATGCTCAAGTCTTCACCACAGCCGATGTTCAGCGGCGCACCCGCGTAGCCCGCCTGGGCCAGCATCACGCAGGCCTGCGCCAGGTCGTCGACGTACACAAACTCGCGCCGCGGTGTGCCGCTGCCCCACACGACGAGCTCGGCATCGCCGCGCTCGCGCGCCTCGTGCGCACGTCGCAGCAGCGCCGGCAGCACGTGGCTGGCTCCGGGCGTGTAGTTGTCGTTCGGGCCATACAGGCTGGCGGGCATCACCGTCACGTAGTCGCGGCCGTGCTGGCGCTGGTAGGACTCGCACAATTTCAGCCCGGCGATCTTGGCGACGGCGTACGGCTCGTTGGTCGGCTCGAGCGGCCCCGTCAGCAGCGCACTCTCGGGCATCGGCTGCGCGCAGTCGCGCGGGTAGATGCAGTTGGATGCGAAAAACATCAGCCGCTGCACGCCGGCCCGGTGAGCGCCGCCGATCAGGTTGGACGCGATCTGCAGGTTTTGCTGCAGGAAGTCGGCCGGCTGCGCCTGGTTGGCGGCGATGCCACCAACCTTGGCGGCAGCGATGAAGACATAGGCAGGGCGCTGCTTGGCGAGAAAGGCATCGACCGCGGCGGCGTCGCACAGATCGAGCTGCGAGCGTGTGCGTACCACGATGCGGCGGTGCCCGAGCGCCTGCAGGCAGCGCACCAGGGCCGAGCCGACCATTCCGCGGTGGCCGGCGACGAAGATCGGTGCGTCGCGATCGAACATCGGCGTGTTCTCAAGCCGCGTGCAGCACAGTCGTCGGCCTCGCGATGCGCGCGAGCACTTCGTCGACCAGCGGCGGCAGCACCCGCGTCATCGGCACCGCGGCCTTGAACTGCTCGTGCACGCCATCGGCGATTTCGCGGCGGTTCGGAAGGTGCAGCGCGGCCTCGGCCCAGGCTGCGAGATCGGCCGTGGGGGCGGACAACACGAACGGGTCGAGCGGGCAGGGCAGTTCGTAAGCCTCGTGCAGCATGAAGCAGCGGTTCTGCAGGTAGAAGTGCATGCGCGAGATCGACGGAATGCGGTTGGTTTCTGACAGCCGCAGTGACAGACAGACCTTGGTGCGAGACAAATGCTCTTGCCGCAGGTAGTCGGGCGCATCGGGCGCCTGGTAAATCACGCGGTGCCGGCGCGCCAGATCACCGAGCAGGCGCTGCCGGTGTTCGGTCATCGAGCCGGAGAAGAAGAAATCGACATCCTTTTCGACCTCGGGGCGGTGCTTCACGCTGGCGAAGTCGCTGGCCCATCCGTGCGGCAGAAAGCGCACCGGCAGGTTGGGGAACAGCTCGGTGTAACCTGGCAGCATGCTCTCGGCGAGCACCCAGATCGCTTCGGCCACGCGTGCGGCAATCTTGAAGGTGTCGAAGCGCACTTGCCAGTACTTGGTGTTGCTGTAGTGCCAGTGTTTGTCGTCGATGCCGCCGTTGAAGCGGCCGCCGATGATCGGCTCGGTGCCGATCAGAACGTAGCGCGCGCCGGCGGCATGGCCATCGAGCAGCTCGCGCAGGTGCCGTTCTTCGACGAAGTGCTCCAGCAGAAGATTGACCCGGCCCGGCACGATGGTCGGCGAGATGATCGCGCGGTGGCCGCAGTCGCGCAGCGCGCTGCGCAGGAACTGAACCGTGTCGCCGATGCCGTTGGAGTTGTTGTGGTTGCCGGTGTGGATCACGAAGTCCATCGGGGGGCTCCTGCAGGTGCACTGGGTGCTCAGCTCTGGTGCGGCAGCATGCGCATCAGCGTCGGAATCTCTTCGAAGAAACGCTCGGTTTGCTGACCATTCAGGTAGTCGAGGTAGGTGATCAGCATCTCGATCCACTGCGGCTCGCGCGTCAGGCGCACCAGTGACCACAGCGCGTACAGCGTGCCGCTGCGCGTCAGGTCGGGCGCGAGGTCGAGGTCGCCGCGGCTCATCAGCGGCGGATAGTCGGCGCCGGTGACGAACTGAAAGTCACGCCAGCCGGGGCGGCGGCACCAGTCCTCCAGCGCCATCGTCGTCGTGCGCCGGCGTAGTGCCGCCAGTTCGTTGCCGCCGTCGCTGCGGCGGCTGGCCACCACGTGCACGTTGCGCGTCAGCGTGGTCTGGAAGTAGGGGCAACGCTCGTAGTCGGGGTCGACCTCCCATTCCTGAATTGCCCAATCCGCGTCGAGGTTGAAGCTCCAGGTCGAATGGCCGTGGCGATTCTCGAGCAAGCGCTTGTCGATGCGGTTCAGGAAGCGGTTCAAGAAGAACACGTGCTCGGTCGTGGTTTCGCGCTGCATCAGTTCGAGCCAACGCGACGACGCATGCTCGGGCATCTCGCCGAACGAGTTGGTGTTGACGGCGAGGAAAAATTCGCTGCCCGCCAGCGTGTTGGCGAAGGAGTTGGGCACATAGACGAAGTCGGCGTCGCCGATGGCTTCCTCGGCGCTCGAAACGTACTGGTGTGTCGCGTCCGGGAAGCTAGCCTTGAGGAACGCATGCTGGAAGAACAGACTCTCGGGGATGTCCACCATCACCAGGCGGCTGCTTGGGTGCATCAAGCGGAACACGCGGGCCAGCGCGCCGAAGCCGCCGCCGACCTCGAGGATCGAAAAGCGCCGTTGCGGGAACGCGAGCACCTGCTGCAGGCGGTAGACCCAGGCCATGCGGTTCAGGAAGTCGGAGCTGAGCAGGCGGCCGTCCACCGTCTTGCAGTGTTTACGCAGTACGTACGGTGATTCGCACAATGTGTGCGGCAGGTGGTCGAGCTGCACGCCGTGTTTGCGCCGCAGCAGATCGAGCCGCCAGTCGATCGACGGCGTCAGGTAGGGTTCGCCGCAGCTGAAGTCGTAGAACGCTTTGTCGTTGAGGTAGCCGATCGCTTGCTCGACGCTTTGGCAGGCTCGGATGTTCGGGATCAGGTGCAGCTGCAGGTTGTTGGCCCAGATCGGCCCGAGATAATCGCTGGGTTGGATGCCCATGGCCGCATAGGTTTGCAGGGTCGCCGTGTAGGCCGCCTTGGCTTCGTCGAGCACACAGGTGTGCGTCGCGGCGGCGGGCTGCGCCAATTGCAGGTGGCGGCGAATCGCGTCGCGGGCAGAGTCGAGGGTCGGGGTACCGATGCTCATCGCAGTCTTCCTTGTTAGCAATGGCGGGATGGTTTCAGCGGACAGCGGCGAACGCCGGGTCCAAGCGGGGATCACGAACGGTCACGGGCGACGGCCGTGGCGCCGGGTGCACGGCGGCGCCGGCGCGGGCTGGCTTGATGGCGCGCAGCACGGCGATCACTTCGCTGGGGGTCCCGCGTTGGTCTTCGACCAGGCGCACGGCTTCGGTATGCCAATCGCTGCAGCCGGTGTGGCCGGCCACCGACGCGGCGAGGTGCGCGAACGATCCTTCGTACCAGGCGCGCTGCGCGGCGCCGTCGCTGGTCGCATCGGCGCGCGCGCCGTGGCCGACCCGCACCACCAGCTTGGCGCCCGGCTTCGCGGCGCGCCAGAGTTCGTCGAACAAGGCCTGCGCGTCGCGCACGCTCTCCAACGCGTGACTCAGGTGGATACCGTCCAAGGTGTCGTTGGCCAGCGGCAAGCGCGAGGCACGCGCGTGCACCGGCTCGAAGCCCAGCTCGGCGGCGTTGATCCACCCGGGGATGACCTCGCGGCCGCTGTCCACGTGCAGCACGCGTGCGCGCTGCTCGAAGGCGGCCACGCGTGCGCTCTTCTTCACCCACGAGCCCTTCTGCGGCACGCTCCAATTGGAGTGCACGGTACTGGTGTTGGCGCGGTAGTGCCGTTCTTCCTCGTCGGGCGCCGCTTCGTCCACGTACCATGGTGTGTGCTCCGCGATGTACGGATGGCCGAGGCGCAGATTGCAAGGCTCGTTGCTGAACTCGGCGCGCGGCGCGTAGAGCGCGAACGTGGTGTCGATCGGCGCGGCGAAGACACCCGGCGCGACCGGATGCTCCCAGAACTGCGACTCCCACTTGCGCACGGTATCGACCTCGCCATAGTGGTGGGGCAGATTGTCGATGCGTAGCGCCGGCCCGACCTTCTTCGCATCGGGAAAGCGCTGCAGTTGCGCCAGCAGCGCGCCGATCAGATCGGCCGGGCAGAACGGGGCCGGCACGATGTCGGAATCGGTCAGCACGTAGGGCGTGTCGAGCACGCGGTGCACGCCCTGCTGCCACAACACGTAGGGCCCGTGGTTGTCGGGGAGCAGCAGCGCGTTCACGCCAGCCGGCAGCGCCTTGTACCAATCGAGCAGCGGCGCGTAGTTCGACGCGTTGTCGAGGATCACCACACGCCGCGTGCCGGCAGCAAGCAACCAATGCACCAACTGGCGCATCGCGTGCAGTCGGTTGCGGTTGACGATGAAGACGGGGATGTCGCGCCAGTCCAGGGTCATGGGGTCGAGGTGTTGTGTCACGGCACGCGCCTTGCCGATATCGCGTGACAGTCTAGGAGCCGTCGCGCGCGTCGATCGACCGGTCAGCGGGTGAAGACGATGCCTGTCCTTGGTTTCACCGCTGCTCGACAAGCCACTTTGCAGGAGGCGCCACCGCGCGTGACAGGTTGCACGCGCCGCGGCTGCGCCGACGCGGCAATTAGGAATTCGTCTGACACGCGTCCTGGATGAATCTGGACTGAAGGAACGGAGATGGGCTGATTTCGGTGCCTTGATCGGCTGCCCACAATGCCGACCATCGATTGGAAACAACCACCACACGGAGCCCACGATGACCAACGACCAGATGCTTGCCGAGATCCGCGAAGCCAACCTCTCTTACTTGATGCTCGCGCAATCGCTGATTCGCAGTGACCGCGAGCAAGCGCTCTTTCGGCTGGGCATCGGCGAAGACAACGCAGCGCTGATCGATGCGCTGACGCCGGCACAGATGATGAAGATCGCGTCGTGCAACTCGCTGCTGTGCCGCATGCGCTGCGACGACGAGATGGTGTGGGCGCTGCTCACCAACCACGGCAAGCCGGCCGCCAACGACGGCGTGTCGCGCCTGCATGCATCGATCCTGATGGCCGGTCGCCACCAGGAAGCCGCCTGACCCTCAGCACTGCTGGAGCAACGACCATGCGAGTCAAGAGCATCCTCACCGAAGCCAAGCAGATCGACCGCGCGGTGGAGCTGATCCAACTGGGCGCACGCCTGCAGGTGCTAGAAAGCGAAACCGACTTGAGCTACGAGCGCTTGCTGCGCCTGTACAAAGAGGTGGCGGGCAAGAGCCCGAGCAAGGGCCAGCTGCCGTTCTCGACCGACTGGTTCATGACCTGGCAGCCCAACATTCACGCCAGCCTGTTTCTGAACATGCACGAGTACCTGAACAAGGCATCCGAACTCGACGAAATCGACATCGTCATCAAAGCTTACAAGCTGTACCTCGAGCAGATCCGGGCTCAGGGCCTGGACCCGCAGCTGTCGGTCACCCGCGCCTGGCGGCTGGTGAAGTTCGTCGACAACGGCATGCTGACGATGACGCCATGTTCCAAGTGCGGTGGCCACTTCGTCACCCACCCGCACGAGATCGCGCGCCACTACGTGTGCGGCCTGTGCAACCCGCCGGCGCGCGCGGGCAAGGGTCGCCAGAGCGGCTCCTTGCGTACACCGTTGGAAATTCACTGATCTTTTTGGGGTGCAGCCTTCAGAATGGCTGCGGATCTGCCGATGACACCGACAGGTCCTGGTTTATTTGCTTGTCTCCTCCTAGTGGCACCTCACGTGTGCCCTTGCGGCGCGTCGCTTCGGCAACGCGCCGCTTCTTCTTGGGCCGGCGCCGTGCCGCGCGCCGTGTAACCCGCTCAAGAGCGTTACCCGAGCGCCGATAAGGCTGAAGCGGTAGACGTCCATCAAGGGCCGTCGACCGATCGGAAAGCGCTCACATGTTCGTCATCATCGGCTGGATCGTCGCGCTGGGCTGCGTGTTCGGCGTGTTCATCGCGCACGGCGGCAACATCAGCGTCGTGCTGCACGCGCTGCCGTTCGAGCTGGTCACCATCATGGGCGCGGCCATCGGTGCTTTCATCGCCAACAACCAGATGAAGGTGCTCAAGGCGTCGGCCGCCGGCCTTGCCACTTGCTTCAAGGGCAGCAAGTACACCAAGGCGCGCTACATGGAGCTGATGGCGCTGCTGTACGACATCCTGCAGAAGGCCCGCAAAGAAGGCCTGATGTCGATCGAGAAGGACGTCGAGGATCCGCACAACTCGCCGCTGTTCCAGAAATACCCGACGGTGGGCGGCGACCATCACGTCAGCGAGTTCATCACCGACTACCTGCGCATGATGGTGTCGGGCAACCTGAACGCGCACGAGATCGAATCGCTGATGGACAGCGAGATCGAGACGCATCACCACGAGGCGCACGCGCCGGTGGGCGCGCTGCAGCGCCTGGCCGGCGGCCTGCCGGCGTTCGGCATCGTGGCGGCCGTGCTCGGCGTGGTGAACACCATGGGCTCGGTGGGCCAGCCGCCCGCGGTGCTGGGCGCGATGATCGGCTCGGCGCTGGTCGGCACCTTCCTCGGCATCTTGTTGAGCTACGGCATCTTCGAGCCGCTGGCCGGCTTGCTGGAGCAGAAGGTCGACGAGAGCGGCAAGGAACTGCAGTGCATCAAGACCACGCTGCTGGCCTCGATGCAAGGCTACGCGCCGCAGGTGGCGATCGAGTTCGGACGCAAGGTGCTGTATTCGACCGAGCGGCCCACCTTCATCGAGCTCGAAGGCCATGTGAAGGGCAAGAAGTGATGGCTGCGCGTGTCCGCTCTTCCTGCGAAGCGCCGGCGCGGCGCGACGGGTGGTACCCGGCAGGGGTTCCTACTGTGGCGGTCGGCGCCGCGCGCCGACTTCGCTGCGATGCTCGCAGCGCGGTCGCGCCGCGAAACTCGCTGCGCTCACTTCGTTCGCTTCGCTCGAACAATCGCGGCGAGTCAGATCACGAAGCACGCGCTGCGCGCGTGCCGACCGCGCTGCTGCGCTTCTCGCCGCCCCACAAGTCGCCCCCACCGGGCACCGCCCGCCGCGCAGCAACACCGAGGTTTTTGTCGAAGCACGCCTCGGTGGTGTTGGCAAAGCCGTGGTCGGGTGTGCGCCGGCAGCGGCATGATGCGGCGCTGAGGAGCACAGGGCTCGTGGCCGCGCGCGCAACGCGCGCGCTTCGTCATCTGACTCGTCGCGACTGTCCGAGCATAGCGAACGCAGTGAGCGAAGCGAGTTTCGCGACGGGCCGCGAGAGCGAGCACCGGAAGGGAGTCGGCGCGAAGCGGCGACCGCCGTCTCCGAGCGCCGGTGCATACCCGGCCGCGGCTTTGCCTCGCTCGCTCTAAGCGACAAGGAGCACTGACATGGCTGGCGACTCCAAGAAACTGCAGCCGATCATCGTCAAGAGGATCAAGAAGGGCGGCCATGCTCACCATGGCGGTGCCTGGAAGATCGCCTATGCCGACTTCGTGACGGCGATGATGGCGTTCTTCCTGCTGATGTGGCTGCTCGGCTCGACCACCGAGGGCGACAAGAAGGGTATCGCCGACTACTTTTCGTCGCCGCTGAAGGTGGCGATGTTCGGCGGCGCTGGCTCGGGCGATGCATCGCACGTGCTCAAGGGCGGCGGCCAGGATCTGACACGCACCACCGGCCAGGTCAAGCACGGCGATGTCGAAGCCGAGCGCAGAACGGTGAATCTGAAGGCGCTCAAGGAAGAGCAGATCCGCGCCGAGATCGCGCGCCTGCGCACCCTGCAGGAGCGCATCGAAGGCGAGTTGCAGAGCAACCCCGGCTTGGGTGCGTTCCGCTCGCAGATCCTGCTGGAGCTCACGCGCGATGGCCTGCGCATCCAGATCGTCGATGCGCTGAACCGGCCGATGTTCGCCAGCGGCTCGGCACAGGTGCAGCCCTATATGCAAGAGTTGCTGCGCGCCATCGGCGCCGTGCTGGCCGACGTGCCCAACCACCTCACGCTCGAGGGCCACACCGACGCCACGCCGTTTCCGGGCGGCGAACGCGGCTACAGCAACTGGGAGCTGTCGGCCGACCGCGCCAATGCGTCGCGCCGCGAACTGCTGGCCGGTGGCCTGCCCGACGAGCGCGTGCTGCGCGTGCAGGGCCTGGCGGCCAGTCAATTGCTCAAGCGCGAACTGCCCGACGATCCGGCCAACCGCCGCATCAGCATCGTGGTGATGACACGCGAGGCCGAAGACGCGATCTTCAAATCGCAGCCGGCCGAGAACGTGCAAGGTGAACCATCGATCAAGCCCGAGCGGCCGACGCTGGTCTCAAGCCCGGCGGCCGCCGGCCGATAACGAACGAACAGCGTGCCCGCAGTGCGCATGCTCGAAGGACAGCCGTCATGAGCAACCCCGCCGACCTGAAGTTTCTGATTGTTGATGATTTCTCCACCATGCGGCGCATCGTGCGCGGCCTGCTCAAGGAGATGGGCTGCGAAAAGGCCGAGGAGGCCGAGGACGGCGTGGTGGCGCTGGCGGCGCTGAAGGCGCAGAAGTTCGACTTCGTGGTGTGCGACATCAACATGCCCAACATGAACGGCTTCGACTTCCTGAAGGCCGTGCGCGCCGACGACTCGCTCAAGCACATTCCGGTGCTGATGGTCACCGCCGAGGCGCGCAAGGAAGACATCGTGCTGGCCGCGCAAACCGGCGCCTCCGGCTACATCGTGAAGCCGTTCACGAAGGCCACCCTCGAAGAGAAGGTGCAGAAGATCGTCCAGAAGATCGCCGCCTGAACAAAGCCCATCTTCGACAACAACAACCTGCGAGGCACGCCCGATGAAGATGGACGACCTCGCCGCACTGATGCCCAAGGGGCCGGTGACGGCGTCGCCCGAAGTGTTCCAGCAGCTTGGCGCCATCACGCGCATGCTGCACGACACGCTGCAGCAGCTCGGCGTGATGCCCAAGCTGCAGGCGGCTGCCGACGGTCTGCCCGACGCGCGCAGCCGCCTGAACTACATCGCCAACAAGACGGCGCAGGCCGCCGAGAAGGTGCTCGACTCGGTCGACCACGCCAAGCAGGAGCATCAGCGCATCGCGGCCGACACGCGCAAGCTGGCCGGCTGCGTTGATTGCCGACCCGGTGCGCGCGGTGGCTTCCGGCAGCGTGCTGAATTTCGTCGGCGACGTCGAGGCGCGCACGCGCCGCATCGACCAGCACCTCACCGACATCATGCTGGCGCAGGATTTTCACGACCTCACGGGCCAGGTGGTGGCCAAGGTGGTGACGCTGGCCACCGACCTCGAAGACAGCCTGCTGAAACTGCTGGTGCAGGTGGTGCCGCCCGAGCAACGTGACAAAGTTGTCGAAGCGCAGGGCCTGCAAGGCCCGGTGGTCGAAGCCGACAGTCGCAGCGACGTCGTGAAGGATCAGACCGAGGTCGACGACCTGCTGGCCAGCCTCGGCTTTTAGGGCTCGCGCTGCCCGCGCGATTACCCACCAGTTGTAAAAAGGGCTGGCTGCAGGCCGGCTTTTCGGGCTTAAGAAAACGCGAGCGTCGGCACGATGGCGGAACCGATTCGTCGTTTCGCCCATGGCCGACCTCCAAGACCGCAACTTACCAGCCTCGCACCGGCGCATTGCCAAGGCGCGCGAGGATGGCCAGGTCGCGCGTTCGCGCGATCTCGCCCACCTGCTGCCGATGGTTGCAGGTGCGGCTGCGCTGGTGGTGATGGCGCCGATGGCCACGCACGCGGCGGGCCAATTGCTGGCCGAAGGCCTGCGCTTCGATGCCCAAGCAGTGGCCACACCGCAAGCGATGCTGCAGACGCTGTCGCAGCAAGCGCAACGCCTGGTGACGGTGTTGCTGCCGCTGGGCGGCGGCATGGTGGCGACGGCCGTGGTGGCGGCAGTGATGTCGGGGGGCTGGAACTTCTCCTGGAAGCCGCTGGCCCCGACGTTTCTCCAAGCTCGACCCGCTGTCGGGTCTCGGGCGCATGTTCTCCAAGGCGCATCTGGGCGACACGCTGAAGGCGAGCGTGCTCGCGCTGGTGCTTGGCGTGATCGGCGCTTTCGTGCTGAGCCGCTCGTTGGCGCGCTATCACGACGCACTGGCGATGCCGCTGCCTGCAGCGCTGTCGCACACCGCGCAGGCCGTGCTGTGGGGCGTGTGGTGGCTGCTGCTGCCGCTGGCCGCGTTTGCTGCCATCGATGTGCCGCTGCAGCGCCATCTGTGGATGAAGCGCTTGATGATGAGCCGCGAAGAGGCCAAGCAGGAAATGAAGGAGCTCGAGGGCAACCTCGAGATCAAGGCGAAGGTCAAGGCGCGCATGCGCGAGATGGTCAAGCGCCGCATGCTGGCCAACGTGCCCAAGGCCGACCTGGTGGTGATGAACCCGACGCACTATGCGGTGGCGCTGAAGTACGACGAGGCCACGATGGCTGCGCCGCGCGTGCTGGCCAAGGGCGCCGACCTGATCGCAATGCGCATCCGCGACATCGCGCGCGACGCCAAGGTGCCGGTGCTGCGCTCGCCGCCGCTGGCGCGCGCGCTGTACGCGCACGTGGAGATCGATCGCGAGGTGCCCGCCGCGCTGTTCGCCGCGGTGGCGCAGGTGCTGGCCTACGTGTACCAGCTGCGCGCCGCGCTGATCGGCAAGGCACCGATGCCGCAAGCTGTGCCCGAGCCGCAGCTGCCGCCGGGGTTCGATCCGCATGAGGGCGAGAGCGCCGGAGCCACTGCATGAACGCTTTGCTGAAGCAATGGTTCGGCGGCGGCGCCGATACGGTCAAGGGCGTGATCGCGCCGCTGTTCATCGTGATGGTGCTGGCGATGATGGTGCTGCCGCTGCCGCCGCTGGCGCTGGACGTGCTGTTCACCTTCAACATCGCGATCGCGCTGACCGTGATGATGGTCGCCGGCGCGCATGATGCGGCCGCTCGACTTTGCGGCGTTCCCGTCGGTGCTCTTGATCACCACGCTGCTGCGCTGTCGCTCAACGTCGCGTCGACCCGCGTCGTGCTGATGCAGGGCCACACCGGTGCCGCGGCAGCGGGGCAGGTGATCGAATCGTTCGGCCACTTCTTGATCGGCGGCAACTTCGCGGTCGGCCTGATCGTGTTCGCGATTCTGGTGGTGATCAACTTCATCGTCGTCACCAAGGGTGCCGAGCGCATCGCCGAGGTCGGTGCGCGCTTCACTCTGGATGCGATGCCCGGCAAGCAGATGGCGATCGACGCCGACCTGAACGCCGGCCTGATCGACGAGAAGGAGGCCAAGCGCCGCCGCCTCGAAGTGGGCGAGGAGGCCGAGTTCTTCGGCTCGATGGACGGTGCGTCCAAGTTCGTGCGTGGCGACGCGGTGGCCGGCATCCTGATCCTGGTGATCAACATCGTCGGCGGCTTCGTCATCGGCATCGCGCAGCACGACCTGTCGGCCGGGCAGGCCGCCGAGAGCTACATCCTGCTGGCGGTCGGCGACGCGTTGGTGGCGCAGATTCCGGCGCTGCTGATCTCGGTGGCCGCCGGCGATGGTGGTGTCGCGCGTCGGCAAGCAACACGACATCGGCACGCAGATCGGCGCGCAGGTGTTCGGCTCGCCGCGCGCGCTGGCGGTGGCTGCGGCCATCGTCGGCACGCTGGGCATGGTGCCTGGCATGCCGCACCTCGTGTTCGTCGTCATCGCATCGGCGATCGGCTGGCTCGCGTTCTGGTTGCATCAGCGCGAGAAGCAACGCGCGACGCAGCAGCAGGAGCAGACTGGCGCGGCCCGCGCCGCCGGCATCGGCCGAGGCGAGCTGGGATGACCTGCAGCCGGTGGACACGCTCGGCCTTGAAGTCGGCTATCGCCTGATCGCATTGGTCGACAAAGAGCGCCAGGGCGACCTGCTGGCGCGCATCAAGGGCGTGCGCAAGAAGTTCGCGCAGGACGTCGGGCTTTCTGCCGCCGCCGGTGCACATCCGCGACAACCTGGAGCTCAAGCCCAGCGTGTACCGCATCACGCTGCGCGGTGCAGTGCGTCGGCGAGGCCGAGGCCTTTCCCGGCATGTGGCTGGCCATCAACCCGGGCGGCGCGACGCTGCAGTTGCCCGGCACGCGCGTGGTCGACCCGGCGTTCGGGCTGCCCGCGGTGTGGATCGAGGAGCGTGCGCGCGAGCAAGCCCAAATGGCCGGATTTACGGTGGTTGATTGCGCCACCGTGGTCGCGACCCACCTCTCACACTTGATGCAAGTGCATGCCGGGCGTCTGCTCGGTCGTGTCGAGACCCAGTCGCTGGTCGAGCACGTGACCAAGCTGGCACCCAAGCTGATCGAGGACGTGATTCCCAAGATGGTCGGTATCGCCACCGTGCAAAAAGTCTTGCAGCTGCTGCTGGAAGAGGGCGTGCACATCCGCGACATGCGCTCGATCGTCGAGTGCCTGGCCGAGCACGCCACCAGCGTGACCGACCCGCTGGAGCTGGCGCGCCGCATCCGCGTGCACCTGGCGCCGGCGATCGTCAACCAGATCTACGGCCCGGTGCGCGAACTCGACGTGATCGCGCTGGAGCCCGACCTGGAGCGCATGGTGACGCAGGCGCTCGGCTCGCCCGCACGGTGCGGTGCTCGACCCCGGCGTGGCCGACACGCTGTCGCGCGAGGCCGCGAGCACCGCCAAGCATCAAGAAGACATGGGTCATCCGGCATGCCTGCTGGTGCCCGATGCGATCCGCGCCGCGATGGCGCGGTTGCTCAAGCGCACGGCGCCCAGGCTGCGCGTGTTGAGTCACAGCGAGATTCCTGAAACCCACTCGATCCGCATCGGAGCGGTCATCGGAGGCACGGCATGAACGTCAAACGCTTCATCGCGCGCTCGTCGCGCGAGGCACTGAACCAAGTGCGCATGGCCTTCGGCGCCGACGCCGTGGTGCTGTCCAACCGGCCGTGCGAGCACGGCGTCGAAGTGCTGGCGATGGCGCCGGGCGCGATCGCACAGATCGAGAAAGTGGCCGAAACGACGCCCCAAGAGGCCGCCCCGCCACGTGCACCAGCCGCGCCTCAGCGAGCCGTAGCGCCGGCGGCGAGCGCTGCGCCGACCAGCGTGCCCGTCGAGCAAGACGTGCAGAGCCTGGCGATGAGCACCTTGTCGTTCCAGGACTATGTGCGCGAACGCCTACTGCGCCGCCGCCGCGCCGCGATGCAGCCCGACGCGCCCGAGACCATCATGCCGACGTTCGAAGAGCGCGCGCCGGCGATGGCCCCGGCCACGGCACTTCGTGCAACAGCGCGCGTGACGCCCCAAACCACGCCGGCAGTCCCGCAACCAACGCCGCGCACAGCGGCCGCCCAAGCGCCGTCGCAGCCGATCAGCGTGCCCGTTGCGCGCGAGGCGCTGCGCCTGCCCGACCCGGTGCCGTCGCTGGCAGACCCGGTGCCCGCGCAGCGCGAGCAGATCGCGGTGATGAACGAACTGCGCGCGGTGAAGGGTCTGATCGAAGACCGTTTCAGCGCGCTCGCGTTCATGGAGCAACTGCACCGCAACCCGCGCCAGTCGACGCTGAGCCAGCGGCTGCTCGAGTCGGGCTTCTCGCCCGCGCTGGTGCGCAAGCTCGTTGAACACCTGCCGGCCGAGGTGACCGACGAAGTGACCTGGGCGCAGTCGGTACTGTCGCGCAACCTGCAAAGCGACGAAGCCAGTCTGCCGATCGAAGACCTGGGCGGCGTGTATGCGCTGATCGGCGCCACCGGGGTCGGCAAGACCACCAGCGCGGCCAAGATCGCAGCGTCGTTCGCGGCGCGCCACGGTGTGGCCAACCTCGGCCTGATCACGCTCGACGCCTACCGCATGGCGGCGCACGAGCAGCTGCGCGCCTACGGCCGCATCCTCGGCGTGCCGGTGCACACCGCGCACGACCGCGCGTCGCTCGACGATCTGCTCGAGCTGCTCTCGGGCAAGAAGCTGGTGCTGATCGACACCGCCGGCATGGCGCAGCGCGACCAGCGCACGCGCGAGCTGCTCGACATGCTGGCGCATCGCGCGATCCAGCGCCTGCTGGTGGTCAACGCCGCGTCGCAGGGCGAGACCATCGAAGACGTGATGCAGGCCTACAACGCGGCCAGCTGCCGCGGCGCCGTGCTGTCCAAGATCGACGAGGCCGTGAAGATCGCGCCCGCGCTCGATGCGCTGATCCGCCACAAGCTGCGCGTGGTCGGCGTGGCCAACGGCCAGCGCGTGCCCGAAGACTGGCACCGCCTGTCGTCGAGCGCGCTGATCCAGCGCGCGATGCGCCCGGTGGCGATGCCGGCCTGGCGCGTCGAGCCGGCCGACATGAACCTGATGTTCGCGGCGCAGCGCGCCGCGATGCCAGCGGCGCGCCGGCTGGCATAGCCTGATCGAAGGCAACCCCATGTCGCCCTGAGCACCGCATCCCGAACGCGCGTGCCGCCAACGACCAGGCGGCCGGGCTGCGCCGCATGTTCGGCTCGGCACGCAAGCGCTTCATCGCGCTCGCCCACAACGAGCAGGTGGCGCAGGCGTCGCTGGTGATCGATCGCCTGTGCGATGCCGCCGCGGCACTCGGGCTGCACACGCTGGTGGTCGACGCCGCCGACAGCGCGCCAGCACCGCACGAGATGGCGCTGATCGACCTGGCCGTCGTGCGTCGAGGCGATCTCCGACGATGTGTCGTACCTCGCCGCGCGCGGGCTGCCGATCAGGCACGTCGACACGCAGGGCCGTTGCGCGGCGTTTCTCGAGGCGCTCGAGTGCGCCGCCCCGCAATCCGACCTGGTGCTGGTGCACGCCGGCACGGTGGACCTGGCGCGCCTGTTCGCGAGCCAGCGCTTGCGCCCGCTGCTGCTGGCCGCCGACACGCCGCGCGCGATGACCGAGGCCTATGCGTCGCTCAAGCGCCTGGCGCAGCGCCCGGGCTGGCTGGCGCACGACTTGTTGATCGTCGCCGACCCCAATGGTCCGCGCACCGAGCGGCTGGGCGAGAGCCTCGCGGAATGCGCCGAGCGTTTTCTCGGCGCGGCCATCCACGACTGCGTGGTGATCGATCCGAGCGAAGACGCCGCGGCCACGCCCAACGCGCGATTGATGCATTTGCTGCGCGCCCAGATGGCGCAAGACCTGCTGCAAGACAGCACGGCGATGCCGCTGGCGCACCTGGCGCCGCCGGTGCACTGAACCCGTTTACGCAATCAAACCGAAGACTCGCGGAGCCTTTCATGTACACCGCCAAGGGCCAACTACGGGACAGCAACAACCAGCTCAAGCAGTACAGCCCGCTGGTGCGCCGCCTCGCGCACCAGATGATCGCCAAGCTGCCGGCCAACGTCGAGCTCGACGACCTGATCCAGGTCGGCATGATCGGCTTGAACGATGCGCTGTCGCGCTTCGACGCCTGGCCAGGGCGTGCAGTTCGAGACCTTTGCCACCCAGCGCATCCGCGGCGCGATGCTCGACGAGCTGCGCGGCGGCGACTGGATGAGCCGCGGCGACCGCCGCCACCAGCGCTCGATCGAGGCCGCGGTGCACAAGCTCGAGCAGCGGCTGCAGCGCGCGCCGAACGAGAGCGAGATCGCTGACGAGATGGGCATGATGCTGGCCGACTACCAGGAGCTGCTCGGCAAGGTGCGCGGCACGCAGCTGTTCTATCTGGAAGACCTGTCGGGCGACGACGGCGACGACTACCTGGATCGCCACGTGGCCGACGAAGGCGCCAACCCGCTGGCGATGCTGCAGGACCACCGCATGCGCGAGGCGCTGGTGGAGGCGATCGGCAAACTGCCGGAACGCGAGCAGCACGTGATGAGCATGTACTACGAGCACGACATGAATCTCAAGGAGATCGCTGCCGTGCTGGGCGTCACCGAGAGTCGCATCTGCCAGTTGCACAGCCAGTCGATCGCACGGCTGCGCAGCAAGCTGCGCCAATGGTGAGCAAGACCAGCACGCGACACGATCCACTCATGTTTGCCCTGTTGAAGAAACCGGCCGCGGCGGTGGCGCCGAAGCCGCGTTACGCGGCGCCCGCCGCAACTCGACGCCCGCGCGCTGATCATCGGCATCAACCGCGAAGCCTCGTACGCTCGGCCGCGACGCCGCTGAGGTGCGCGGTGCGATCGACGACACCATCAAGGCTGCGGCCGCGCAAGCGCACAAGGTGCAGGCGCTGGCCCGCGAGTTCGGCGTCGTGACGCAGGGCCAGCACGCCATCGTTGACGAGACAGGCTCGAGCACCCAGGCGGTGGAACGCGCACGCGGCGCGATCGCCGACGTCGGCAGCGAAGTGTCGGGCATCGTCGACACGCTGCGCGACGTCTCCGGCGCGGCCAGCCAGATCACCAAGATCGCGCTGCAGACGCGATTGGTGGCTTTCAATGCATCGGTGGAGGCCAAGCGCGCCGGCGAGGCCGGGCGCGGCTTCAGCGTGGTGGCCGATGCGGTGCGCGAGCTGGCGTCGAAAGTCGACGAGTCGTCGCGCCGCATCATGGAGACGGTGGGCCAGCTCGACCAGCGCATCGAGGCGCTGGCGCGCGAGATCCAGCGCCAGGACGACGGCCAGCCGCAAGGCAGCGTGCACCAGGCGCTCGACCAACTGGTGCAGGCGATGGCACGCATCCAGACCGCGGCCAACCGCGGCCGCGAGATGTGCGGCGGCCTCGATCGCCACATGGGCGAGATCGAGCGCGAGATGCACGGCACCAACACCACGCTGTCGTCGACGCTGCAACGCACCGAGGGCTTCTTGCGGGTGTCCGAGCGGTTGATCGAAGTGACGGCGGCCTGCGGTATCGAAACCCCCGACACCAGTTCATCGCTGCGGCCCAGGAGGCCGCAGGTCGCATCGGCGCGCTGCTGAACGAGGCCCTGCAGCAAGGCCAGACCACGCTCGACGAACTGTTCGATGAACGCTACGTGCCGATTGCCGGCACCGAACCGCAACAGCACGGGGCCCGCTTCGCCAAGCTGGCCGATCGATTGTTCCCGCAGGTGCAGGAGCCGATGCTCAACTTCGATCCGCAGATCGTGTTTTGCATCGCGGCCGACCGCAACGGCTACATCGCCTGCCACAACCAGAAGTACAACCATGCGCAGCGTGCGGGCGAGGTGGCATGGAACACCGCCAACTGTCGCAACCGCCGCATCTTCAACGACCGCACCGGCCTTGCGTCAGCGCGCAACAGCAAGCCCTTCCTGCTGCAAACCTATCGCCGCGACATGGGCGCCGGCCAGTTCGTGCTGCTGAAGGAAGTGGCGGCGCCGATCGTGCTCAATGGACGCCATTGGGGCGGGCTGCGGCTGGCATACAGGTTCTAGCGCCTGGTGGTGCGGGAGCTACCAGTTCAGGATGCTCGGGTTTTCGTAGTTGAACTGGTTCGGCACCGAGAGGTTCGAAAACGAGAACGACAAGCTGACATCGAGTGACGTCACCTGATGCCACCAGGCGAGCGGCAGGAACATCGGTTTCGCCCGGCTCGACGATCACTTCGAGCACGTGCGCCTGCGCGAACAGCGGATAGCGCGCGAGGTCGGGCTGATCGACGTCGATCGGGCTGAACACCGCATTGTGGTTGTACAGCTTGGGAGTCTCCAGTGGCGACATGAACGCCAGCGTTTTCGCCCGACGATCTGAGTGTGCAGCAGCATCAACGTGTCATGGTGCAGCGGCGTCACCGTGCCAGCCGGGCCGAACCAGAATGACGATAGTCGCTGCAGCTGCGCGGTGTCGCAATACGGTGGCAAAGTGCCAATGTCGGCCAACAACGGTGCGAACTCCGGGCGCCGCAGCACTTCGTTGTTGGCCGTCATGTAGTAGTCGTTGGTCGGGCCGCCAGTGAGCACCCTGATCGACGAAATCGGACAGTCGCAGCGACGCGACGCAGCTTGCAGTTTATTTTGTTCGTATTGCAGATCGGCATTGCGCTCCGCCTGGATTTCCACCTCCAAGTGGCCGAAACGCGCTTTCAGATCTTGCGGTGACCAGCGCTGCATCGCGGGCCAATCGCGAGTGAGATCGGTCAGCACCAACGGTCGACAGCCGCGCACGTAGCGCGCGCACGAACTCGTCGGTCGACACGCCGCGTCGCTTCTCGACGCGCGCATACGAGGGGTCCGAGGCCCACAGCAGCTGCAGGTTGGCCAGCACCGACTCCAATTTGCGCTGCAGCTGCTGATGCTTGAGAGCGGCCCGGTAGGCCGGATCGAGTCCTCCATGGCTCGCGATCGCGCTAGCGCACTGCGTGGGATCCAGACCGGCGGCGGTCATCGTGGCCACCATCGACTCCGGCGTGCACTGGCGTAGCCGATTCTCGGCGACCCACTGCCGCCAGTCGGCGTCGATCGGTCTGGGACTCGTGGACGGGGTGCTGGCTGCTCAACGGCTGGTTCACGCCGTGCTGATTCTCGGTGCCTGCGTTCCGAGGCCGCGCGCCCAACAGCACCGCTGGCTCATGCCGCCAGTTCGCGCGACGGCGCCGCGGTCGAATCCAGCGGCTGCGGCTGCGACACATCGGGCAGCGTGCCGGCCATCGTGCTGGTGGCTGCGTCGCGCGTCCCGAGGCTGAACTCGAAGCACGCGCCACGGCCGAGGTCGCCGATGGCGCGGATCGCGCCGCCGTGGCGCTGGATGATGCGCTGCACGATCGTCAGGCCGATGCCAGTGCCTTGGTAGTCGCTCTCGTCGTGCAGGCGGTGAAACGGCTGGAACAGGCGTGACGCGCGCGTGGCGTCGAAGCCGGCGCCGTTGTCGCGCACCTGGTAAACCAATTGCCCGTCGCTGCCGAGCACGCCGCACAGCGCCACCACCGCATCGGGCGTGCGGCGCGTGAACTTGGCAGCATTACCCAGCAGGTTGGCCAGCACGATGCGCATCTGCGATTCGCTGGCCCAGCCGTGCAGTCCCGGGCTCGATCTGCCACAGCACGGGCGCCGCGCGCTCCACCGGTGGCAGGCCGGCGATCACCTCTTCGGCGAGGTGGCTCAGGTCGACGTCGGCACGCTCGATCGCTTCGCTCGAACTGCGCGCCAACGCGAGCAGTGCCTCCAGCGTCGTGAGCATCTCCTGCGCGGCACGCACCTGCAGGTCGAGCAATTCGCCGGTCTCGCCACGCTGCGGCTCACCGAGGCGCCGGCGCAGCAGCTCGGCCAGGCCCTGCACGTGGCCGATCGGTGTGCGCAACTCGTGCGCCAGATGGCGCGCGAAGGCCTCGAGATCGCGATTGGCCAGCTCCAGCTCGCGCGTGCGTGCGGTCACTGCCGACTGCAGCTGGCGGTTGTGCACGATCAGCATCTGCTCGGCCTTCTTGCGCAAGCGTGATGTCGCGGCCGACGCCGTGGTAGCCGACGAAACGTCCGTTGTCGTCGAAGCGTGGCGCGCCGCTGACCGACACCCAGATCGGCGTGCCGTCGCCGCGCGCGATGTGGAACTCCAGCGCGTGGAAGGGCCGCCCGGCGTCGAGGTCGGCGCGGTGGGCGCGCCACTGCGCCTCGGTGAGTGCGTGCGGGTAGAGCTCCCAGCGCGTGCGGCCCTCCGACGACACCGCCAGGTCGCCCAGGCGGCGACGCAACTCTTCATCGGGGCGCGATGAAGCGGTGCTCGGCTGTCCGTGGCCCAGTACCAGTCGGCCGACAGGCCGGCCAGCACCGCGAAGCGTTGCTCGCTCGCCTGCAGGCGGCGAAACGACTCCTTGTGCACGGTGATGTCGTGGCCGACACCTTCGAAGCCGGCGAAGCGGCCGTCGCGGTGAAAGCGCGGGCGGCCGGTGAGCGACATCCAGCCGCGGGCATGCCCGCCGAGACCGTCGACCTCGAGCTCGAGATCGCGAAAGCCCTCGTGCCGATCGAGCATCAGGTTGAATGCAGGCCAGCCGCCGCCGGGCGGCTGCACGAAGCTCAACTCGTCGTGGCGACGTCCCAGCAGGTCGCCGAGCGCGCGACCGGCCGGCTTGACGATCGGTGCATCGGCGGACAACGACGACAGCCGATGACTCTCGTCGGTCTCCCAGTACCACTCGTGCGACAGTTCGACGCGTGCCTGCCAGCGGCGCTCGGACTCGCCCATCACGCCTTCGACCTGATCGGCCAGATCGCCGAACGCCGACGGCTCGGCCGGCGGCATGTCGCGCATGCGCTCCACCGCCGAGCGCCAGGCGCCGCGCTGCAACTCGCGCGCGGTGCGGCGCAAGCGTATCGGCGGCGAGGCGGCGCGCACGCCACTGCACCAGCACGAGGCCCAGCAGCGCGCCGAAGGCCAACGCCGCCGGGAACAGCACGATCAACAGTTGCGTGTGTGCACGTTCGGCCAGCGCGGTGCCAGCCAGCAGCGGCACCAGTGCCGCCAACGCCACCGCGGCGGCCGCCCCGGCGATCAGCGACAGCACGAGCGTGAATTGCTTGAGTCGAAGCGCGGTCGAACGCCGCACCGAATCGGCCGGCGAGGTCTGCGGCCACGGCATCGTTTCGGCCGTCGACGGCGAGTGTGTGGAGCGGGGAGGGCGAGACGAACGCGGAGGGCGAGACGTGCGCGGTGGGCGCGAGGAGAATCGAGTGGGTCTGCTCTCTGAGGCCACCACGTGTCCTGATCAATGCCGAGGGGCGCGGCGAACGCCGTCGCGTGCTCCGTCCCTCTGTTGCGATTGTCACATGTTTGCACAGGCAAACAAACGTCGGCAATCGAGCGTTGCCCTCATATCGGTCGCGCGACAGGTGGATGACGCGCGGTTGAGCAAGTCCACCCCCAGCACGCAGCGGCTGCGCGCGCGTCCTTCAGACCTCGAGAGAGCGGCCGCCGCGGCGCGGCGGGTGAGCGCCGCTTTGCGAATACAGCGCCGATGAGTGCCCCGGCATCAGCACATCGATCGCGCGATCCAGCGCGGCAGTGGCGCGCGCCAGCGCGTCGCGCTGAGCCGCCACCTGGGCACTGGCCAGACCGAGTCGGCGCCGCAACGGCAACGGCGGGCCGCCGCGACGGGCGGCTTGCATGAAACGCTCGACCGCTTGCGACAAGGCCTTCTGCAGCTCGCCCGCGTGCAGCTCGATGCAGCGCATGTCGCGCGCGCTCAGGGCCGACTGCAGATCGTCGAGGTGCTGCTCCACTCGCTGCAATACCGCCTCGAGCTCGGCGTTGGAAACGCCGGCGGCCACGCTGGGCGTGGCCGTTTCACTGCGCACGGCAGCGTGGCCCATGGCCGCTTACTTGGTGCCGCGATCGAGCAGTTCGCGCGTGTTGGCGAGCAACCGGTCCGCGATGGCTTGCGGGTCGATCTGATACTGGCCGTCGCGGATCGCGCGAGTCAGGTGCTCGACCTTTTGCGCGTCGAACGAGCCGTCGGCCAGGCCGCTGGCGATGACGCTGGCGGCAGCCGACAACTCCACCTTGGTGCTGGGCTCGGGGCTTGACGATGCCGTGGCGGCACCGCCTGCGGCGGGCTTGCGGTCGGCGCTGGCGGGCGCCAACGCGGACTTGTTTTCGAGCGGACCGATCTTCATCATGGGCTCCACGGTATGCGCTAACGCACCGCTGTGATGAGGGTGGTATCGGAAGACGCGCCGCCGACTTTAGCCCTGGCGGCGCTGTTTCCGGCCCGGTCCCGCGTTCCAGGGGGGATTAAGCGTGTCGAAACGTAGCTGCCGCGATGTGTCACAGCGTCACCTCGATGCGGCCCTGCGCGGTGGCGCGGCCGCTGACGACGCGGCCTCCTTCGATTCGAACCTTCACGTTCTGGCCGTCGATGCCGGCAGCCAGGGCCTGGCCCTCGGCGCTGATCGCAAAGCCCGAGCCGACCGTCGTCACGCGCACGGTGTCGCCTGCGGCGAACCATTGGCGCGGCTTGAGGTCGGCCTCGCGCACCGGCCTGGCCCGGCCGCAATGCGCGCGTCAGCGTGCGCCCGATCACCGCTTGCGGCTGGCTGATCACCGGGCTCGCTTCCGCGGCGAGGTCGACTTCGCTTTGCTGCAGATGCGATGCCTCGAGCGCGGTGCCGGGCGGCAGCGCTTGATTGACCGTCCATGCGTTGGCGAACACCTTCACGGTGACCGGCAGGAACACGCTCCAGCGCGCTCCCTCGTCGCAGCGCAGCCCCACTCGGGCGCGGCCCCACAGCCGCGTGCCGGCCGGCACGTAGGGCGTGATGCGGGCGCACGGCGCGAGCTTCAAGCGGGGGTCGAGCGCACCGACTTCGACCTCGACGCGCGCGCCTGCCGGCACCTGCGTCTGGCTGGCCAACTGCTGCACCTCGAGTGCCCATGGCTCGCTGCCCGCGCCCTGTGCACAGACGCCGACGCTTGCGCCCAGCAGCAGCGGGGCGAGCCCTGTTGCCAGCGTTCTCGCGAGCGCGTGGCCATGCCGTGCGGTCGGCTGATGAATTGACTTCTCCACGGCCAGCATCGTGAGGGCGCGGGCCGCGTCGCGGTGCGTCGAAATGGGCTGCGATGCACCGTCTTTTCGCGCTCATGTCCGCGCCGCCCCTGCCCACAATGGGTTTGACGCCGTCCTACGCACCCGTGACATGCATCACGTTGCCAGAGCGGCGGCACAGCGCACAGCCCGCGGGTTGTGCAGGAAAGGATCCCGATGCAACGCCTCACCGATGCGCTCGACTTTCAGGCCCAGGCCCTGGTGCTGCGCGCCGAGCGCCAGCGCCTGATCGCCAGCAACATCGCCAACGCCGACACGCCGGGCTATGTGGCCCGCGACATGGACTTCGCGCGCGCGCTGCGCGAGGCCACCGGTCAGGCGCAGGCGGTGGCGCCGGCAGCCACGCAGGCGCGCCACCTCGCGGTGGCGGGCGGCGCGCGCGCCGAAGCGCAACTGCTGTACACGCGCCCGGCGCAGGACAACCTCGATCACAACAGCGTCGACATGGACCGCGAGCGCGCGGCGTTCGCCGACAACACGGTGAAGTACGAAGCCACGCTGCGTTTCATCAATGCGCAGGCGCGCACGATGCTCGACGCGATGAAGTCGCCCAATCAAGCGTGATCTCGCGCGCACGCAGGAGCTGAACCATGAGCCTGTTCCAGATCTTCAACGTCTCCGGCAGCGCCGCCAGTGCGCAGACGCAGCGCCTGAACGTGGTGGCTTCCAACCTGGCCAATGCCGACACCGTGGCCGGCCCAGACGGCCAGGCCTACAAGGCGCGCCAAGTGGTGTTCCAGACGCAACTGATGGGCGAGGTAGTCGGCACCGGTGGCGCGGCGGGCGCCGCGGGCGTGCGCGTGAGCACGATCGCCGAAGACGACACACCGGGGCGCCGCGTGCACGACCCCAAGCATCCGGCCGCCGACGCGCAGGGCTATGTGACCTACAGCAACGTCAACCCGGTTGAGGAGATGGTCAACATGATCTCGGCCTCGCGCTCGTATCAAAACAACGTCGAAGTCATGAACACCGCCAAGAGCCTGCTGCTCAAAACGTTGCAGCTCGGCCAGTGACGGCACCACGCACGAGGAGCTAGCGCATGGCCACGACCTCGGTCCAGAACAACACCAGCACCGCTGCTGCCGGCGCGGCCGCGGCGCTGGCCAGTGGCAACGGCGCCGATACCCAGGATCGCTTCTTGAAGCTGCTGGTCGCGCAGCTGCAGAACCAGGACCCGCTCAATCCGATGGACAACGCGCAGGTGACGACGCAGATGGCGCAGATCCAGACGGTGAGCGGCATCGACAAACTCAACAGCACGGTGCAAGGGCTCAACGCGCAGTTCGCGCAACTGCAGGCGCTGAGCGGCGCGTCGCTGGTCGGCCACGACGTGCTGATCGATGGCAACCGAATGGTGGCCGACAGCAACGGCGTGGGCCACGGCGGCTTCGAGCTCGCCTCGCAGGCCGACAACGTGAAACTCGAGGTGCTCGATGCCAGCGGCCGCGTCATCGACACCGCCGACTTGGGCGCGATGGCCAGCGGCCGCCACAGCTTCGACTGGTCACCCGCGGCCGGTGTCAACCCGGCGCTGGCATCGCGCTTTCGCATCACGGCCAACCTGGGCACCACAGCGGTGAACGCCACCACCTTCACGCGCGACCGCGTCGACGCGGTGAGCGCCGGCCCCAACGGCCTGGTGCTGGAGCTGGCGCAAGCCGGGCCGGTGGCCTACGACCAGGTCAAAGGGTTCGATTGATTTTGATTTCACCCGCGAGCATCCGACAGGAGCATCCATGAGTTTCCAGCAAGGTTTGTCCGGACTGAACGCCACCGCCAAGAGCTTGGAGGTGATCGGCAACAACATCGCCAACGCGTCGACCTACGGCGCCAAGGCCTCGCGCGCCGAGTTCGCCGACGTCTACGCCGCCGCGCTCAACGGCGCCGGCACCAACACGATCGGCATCGGGGTCAACCTGTCAACGGTGGCGCAGCAGTTCACGCAGGGCAACATCCTGACCACCGAGAACCCGATGGATCTGGCGATCAACGGCGCCGGCTTCTTTCAGGTCACCGACGGCAACAGTCCGGTGGTCTTTTCACGCAACGGCCAGTTCAAGATCGACCGCGACGGCTTCATCGTCAACAACGAGTTGAAGAAGCTGCTCGGCTATCCGGCCAGCCCCAACGGCGTGATCCAGCCGGGCGCCGCGTCGCCGCTGCAATTGCCAACCTCGGGCATCAACCCGCAGGTCACCGGCCAGATCGACATGGAATTCAACCTCGACTCGCGCCTGGCCGCCACCGCGCCCGCCGCGGGCGCTGCGATCAACTTCACCGACCCGACCACCTACAACAACGCCACCTCGATGAGCGTCTACGACGCCAAGGGGCAGGACGTGGCGCTGACCTACTACTTCCAGAAGTCGGCCACCGACACCTGGAACGTGTTCGCGACCGCCAACGGCACCACCATCAACGGCACCGCCGCCGCGCCGCTGCCGGTGACGACGATCAACTTCCCGCCCAACGGCTCGGCGCCGACGTCGCCCGCGACGCCGATCGCCATCAACATCCCGGCGTCGACCAACGCCGCCGGGGCTGCCACGCTGGCCATTCCCGGCGTTCAACTCGACCTCACCAGGCCACGCAGTACGGCGCGGGCTTCGGCGTGACCAACATGACGCAGGACGGCTTCGCGCCGGGCCAGCTCAACAGCATCAGCGATCGAGAGCAACGGCATCGTGATGGCGCGCTACTCCAACGGCCAGTCGCGGCCCGCGGGCCAGATCGAGCTCGCCACCTTCCGCAACCCGCAGGGCCTGCAGCCGCTGGGCGGCAACGCCTGGGGCCGCACCTTCGCCTCGGGCGATCCGGTGCTCGGCACGCCGGGCAACGGCAACCTCGGCGTGCTGCAGGCCGGCGCGCTCGAAGAGAGCAACGTCGACCTCACCGCCGAACTGGTGAACATGATCACCGCGCAGCGCATCTACCAGGCCAATGCGCAGACCATCAAGACGGTCGACCAGATCATGCAGACGCTCGTGAACATGCGCTGATCGCACGCTGATCTGACCGGGAGACGCCATGGACCGCATGATCTACCTGTCGATGGCAGGCGCCAAGGCGACCATGCAGCGCCAGGATGCGCTGGCGCACAACCTGGCCAACGCGTCGACGCCGGGTTTTCGCGCCGAGATGACGGCGTTTCGCGCGGTGCCGGTGCTAGGCGACGGCGCCAGCACGCGCGTCTACGCGCTGGAAACCACGCCCGGGCTACAACGCCGAGTCGGGTGCCGTGGCAGCCAACGGGCCGCAACCTCGACGTGGCGTTGAAGGGCAATGCCTGGCTCGCGGTGCAGGGCCTGGACGGCACCGAGGCGTACACCCGCGCCGGCTCGCTCGACACCGATCCCGAGGGCCTGCTGATCACCAAGACCGGTCTCACGGTGCTCGGCGACGGCGGGCCGATCACGATCCCCGCCAACGCGCAGGTGCAGATCGCGCCCGACGGCACCGTCAGCGCCGCGGTGGGCAACGCCAAGCCGCAGACGGTGGGCAAGCTCAAGCTGGTGACCCCCGAGGCGCCGCTGCAGCGCGGCGAGGACGGCCTGTTCCGCGCGCCCGAGGGCGACCTGAGCGCCGACCCCAACGCGCGCGTGCAAGACGGTGCGCTCGAGGGCAGCAACGTCAGCGCGGTGGAGACCATGATCGCGATGATCGCGGCGGCGCGCCAGTTCGAGCAGCAGATGAAGATGGTGCACAGCGCGCAGGAGCAAGAGCAGGCCGCGACCAAGCTGCTGTCCAACAGCTGATGCTTCAGTAGCGCACCCCGAAGTAGCGCGCCGCCAGCGCGCGTGCCAACGGCAACACGCCGTGCGCCGCGGACGGCCGGTACAGCGGACCCCACGACGCGACACAGGCTTCGAAGATCCACTGCGACACCAGCGGCCCGCGAGCCGCCAGGCGGGTCACGAAGTGCTGATGGCCGGCATCGGCGATGCGCTGCGCCTCGTCCGCATGGGCCAGGTAGTAGCCGGCGAGATCGGCGAGGTCGCTCAAGTCGGCGGCCACCTCCACGTAGTGCTGGCCGGGCTTCAGGCCGTCGTCGACGATCGCGCACGAGCGCAGCGATTGCGCCAACACCAGGCAGCGGCACGCCAGGCCTTCGAACACTCGATACGTCAGCACGTGGTTGCCCCATGGCGCGATGCAGATGCGGGCATTGCGCAAGCGGCGGGTGTGCACGCGCTTGTGGATGCGCGGCACCGTCAAGTCCGCCGGCGCCAGGTAGTGACTCTCGTTGTGGGGCAGCAGGCCGCCCTCGAACGGCAGACCCGAGGCGTGCATCAGCCGCACCGTCTCCTCGCGCGCATTGCGCCCGCCGGGCAGGTTGGCCTGGCCGGTGCGTGTGCCGTAAAACATGGTGGCGATCGTGCGCTCGTGCAGCGGACGGCCGGCGCGCGCGCGCATCGTCTTGAGCATCGGTGGCAACCAGCCGATGCGTCCGCGTACCGAGGGCGGGATGCTCTGTCTGTCGCTCGGCCAGTGGTTGCGCAGGAAAAGACGGGCGCGGTTCACCAATCCGTCGGGTAGACGCTGGAACCACATGCTCGGCGCGTCGCACAGCTGGAACAGCACCACGGGGGCTGGCGTGTCCATCAGCGAAGCGACGAGCGCAGCGTCGAGCGCACGGTCGGCCTCGAGACCCAGGCCGTGCATCCACACATCGGTGCCGGGCGGCGCCACTTCGCCCGGCTTGCCGTGGCGCACCTGATGGCGGGCCGCCACCAGCGCCGAGCGGATGTCGGTGGCGCGAATCCGCGTGTGTTCGTCTTCCTCGGTGAAGAAAAAGCGCATGTGTTTTCGATCGCCGGGATGAGCGGTGGCCCGGCTGCTGGGCGTGAATTCTGCCCGCCTCGGCGCGGCGGGCCGGCGCTCGGACCCAGGCATCGGCTCGGCGCCAAGAAAGGCCGCCTAGCGGGCCCTTATTACGTCATCGCCGGGCTCAAGGTCGGCCGATCATGGCTCCAAACTTCGTGGAGCCATCACCATGATGCGTTCACTTTGGATCAGCAAGACCGGCATGGAAGCCCAGCAGACCCAGCTGGACACCATCGCGCACAACCTGGCCAACGTCGGCACCAACGGCTTCAAGCGCGGCCACGCGGTGTTCGAAGACTTGATGTACCAGAACCTGCGCCAGGCCGGTGCCAACAGTTCCGAGCAGACGCAGCTGCCCACTGGCCTGCAAGTAGGCTTGGGTGTACGGCCGGTGTCGCTGTCGCGCAACTTCTCGCAAGGCAACCTGCAGCAGACCGGCAACACGCTCGACCTTGCGGTCAAGGGCAACGGCTTCTTTCAGATCCAGATGCCCGACGGCACCGTGGCCTACACCCGCGACGGTGCATTCCAGGTCGACGCGCAAGGCCAACTGGTCACCAACAATGGCTACACCGTGCAGCCGGGCATCACGATTCCCGCCAATGCGCAGAGCGTCACGATCGCCGCCGACGGCACCGTTGGCGTGCTGCTGCCGGGCCAATCGGCGCCGAACTCGGTGGGCCAGCTGCAACTGGCGACGTTCGTCAACCCCGCTGGGCTGGAACCCAAGGGACAGAACCTGTTCACCGAGACCGCCGCGTCGGGCACACCCAACACCGCGGCGCCGGGCAGCAACGGCCTGGGCACGTTGTCCCAGGGCTACGTGGAAACCAGCAACGTCAACGTCGTGGAAGAGCTGGTGGCGATGATCCAGACGCAGCGCGCGTACGAGATCAACTCCAAGGCCATTCAAACCTCCGACCAGATGCTGCAGCGTCTGGGGCAGCTGTGAGGAACAACCCACCCCCGAAGCGGCCTGTCGGTCGCTTCCCCTCCAGGGGGCAACACCAGCGGCCCGGCAGAGCCGGATCCGCGGTGTTCGCTTGGGCGCGTCGAGTCTCGTCGCGTCGCTGGCTTGTCTGTTGCAAGCGTGCGCGCTGCTCGAACAAGTGCAGCGCGTGCCGCCTGTGGAGGTGATCGACGCCAAGGGCGTCGAGCCTGCCGCCGTGATGGACCCGGTGCGCAACAACGGCGCGATCTTCCAGGGCGACCGCTATCGGCCGCTGTTCGAGGACCATCGCGCGCGGCTGGTGGGCGACACAATCATCGTGCTGATCACCGAGAAGGTGAGCGCCACGCAGAAGTCCACCAGCACGGTCGACCGCGAGGGCACGCTCGAGGCCGGCATCACCGCCATGCCGTTGGCCAGCGCCAACTCGTTCAACCGCGCCAGCGCCTCGGCCTCCCAGAAGAACAACTTCAGCGGCAAGGGCACCACCGAGAACAGCAACGACTTCTCCGGCACCATCACCGCCACCGTGGTGCGCGTGCTGCCCAACGGCCACCTGATCGTCGCCGGCGAAAAGCAGATCGGCGTCAACGCCAACGTCGATGTGCTGCGCTTCTCGGGGCAGGTGGACCCGCGCGCCATCGCGCCGGGCAACAGCGTGCCCTCCACCTCGATCGCCAATGTGCGCATCGAACAGCGCGGTCGCGGCCAGCAGGCCGAGGCGCAGTCGATGGGCTGGTTGTCGCGCTTCTTCCTCAGCCTGTGGCCCGTGTAGGAGCGCTCAACGTGGCGACCACCCAGTACGACGATTTGATCGATGCCACGCCGCCGCTGGCTGCCGAGCGCGCGCTGCACCGGCTGGTGTGGCTCGCCGTGTTGTTGGCCGGCCTGCTGGCGTGGTGGCCGTCGCACGCGGCGCGCATCAAGGAAGTGGCCACCGTGCAGGGCGTGCGTCCCAACCAGCTGACGGGCTATGGCCTGGTGGTGGGACTGGACGGCACCGGCGACCAGTCGACTCAGGCGCCGTTCACCACGCAAAGCATCATCGCGATGCTGCAGCAGATGGGTGTGAGCCTGCCCAGCGGCACGCAGATGCAACTGCGCAACGTGGCCGCGGTGATGGTGACCGCCGAGCTGCCGCCGTTCGCGCAGCCGGGGCAGCGCATCGACATCGCGGTGTCGTCGATCGCCAACGCCAAGAGCCTGCGCGGCGGCACGCTGATCGCCACGCCGCTGAAGGGCGCCGACGGGCAACTCTACGCGCTGGCGCAAGGCAACCTGATTGTCGGCGGCGCCGGTGCGGCTGCTGGCGGCTCGAGCGTGCAGATCAATCATCTGCTGGCCGGCCGCGTGCCGCAGGGTGCCACCGTCGAGCGCTCGGTGCCGACTCCGCTGCAGCAAGGCGACTGGCTGCAGCTCGATTTGAACGCGTCCGACTTCGCCACCGCGCGTGAAGTGGCGCGCACGATCAACGCCGCCAAGGGCGACGGCACCGCGCGAGCCTTGGATGGCCGCGTCGTGCGCGTGCGCATGCCGCCCGAACCCGACGAGCGGGTGTCGTTCCTGGCCGACATCGAAAACCTGGCGGTCGCGCTGCCGCGGCCGGCGGCCAAGATCGTGCTCAACGCGCGCACCGGCTCGGTGGTGATGAACGAGGCCGTCACGCTCGGCGCCTGCGCGGTGGCACACGGTGCGCTGTCGGTGACCATCAACTCGACGCCATTGGTCAGCCAGCCGGCGCCGTTCAGCAACAACGGCCGCACGGTGACCTCCGAGCAGGCCGACATCTCGATCACCACGCAGAGCGGCTCGCTGATGCAGATGAAGGCCGGCGCCGAACTCGGCGACGTGGTCAAGGCGCTCAACGCCTTGGGTGCCACGCCGCAGGCGCTGCTGGCGATCCTTCAGGCGATGAAGAGCGCCGGCGCGCTCAACGCCGAGATCGAGGTGATCTGATGGCGGCGCCGTTCGTTGGTGGCCTGGCCGGTGATGCACGCAGCCTGCAGGCGCTGCGCAGCGACGCGGCGCGCGACCCCAAGGCGGCGGCCAAGGAGGCGGCCAAGCAGTTTGAAGCCCTGTTCATGCAGGAGCTGATGAAGAGCATGCGCGCGGCACAGGTCGGCACCGCGTTGTTCGACAACGATGCCAGCCGCATGGGCACCGAGATGCTCGATGCGCAGATGGCTACGTCGTTCGCCGGCCGACCAGGCGGGCTGTCCGACGTGATCGCCAAGCAGCTCGAGCGCCAGATGGGGTTGAGTCCCGGGCCGATTCCCAAGCCCGACGTTAGGCCGCTGGTGGTGCCGCCCACGGCCGCCGAGACCGAGCGATCGTCGCGCGCGCCGCGCATTCCGGAGCGCGCCGCGGCGGCATTCGTGCAACGTCACGAACAGGCCGCAGCGGCCGCCGAGCGCACCAGCGGCATCCCGGCCACCTTCATGCTCGCGCAGGCGGGGCACGAGTCAGGTTGGGGGCAGCGCGAGTTGCGCCACGCCGACGGCACGCCCACGCACAACCTGTTCGGCATCAAGGCCGGCGCGGGTTGGAAGGGTGCGGTGGCCGAGGTGACGACCACCGAGTACGTCAACGGCGAGCCCAGGCACATGGTGCAGCGATTCCGCGCCTACGCCAGCGCAGCCGATTCGTTTGCCGACTACGCGGCGCTGATAAAGAACCAGCCGCGCTACCAGGGTGTGCGCGACGCCGGCGGCGATGCGCGCGCGTTCGCCACTGGCCTGCAGCGCGCAGGTTACGCCACCGATCCAATGTATGCCGACAAGTTGAGCGGCGCCATCGCCACCGCGCAGCGCCTGCGCGGCAGCAACGCTTGAGGGAAGATCCAATGAAGGCCCCACGCTCACGTTGTTCGCTGATCCACGGCCGGGCGTGCATGCCCGGCCGGTTCGGCAGGCATTCGCCAGCACGCAGGTGCTGGCGAACGTCCGGCCTCACCCCCACGGGGGCCTCGGCCTCCTTGAGGCGGCTCGCCGGAGGCCGACATGACCGCCTCGGCCATCATGTCGCTCGGCGTACGGGCGATGTTCGCCAACTACGCCGGCCTGCAGACCGCGGGCCACAACATCGCCAATGCCGGCGTCGACGGTTATTCGCGCCAGCAGGTCGAGTTGCAGACCGCGATCGGCCAGTTCACCGGCTCGGGCTTCATCGGCAAGGGCGTCGACGTCAAGACCATCACGCGCCTGTACGACCAGTTCCTGTCGCGCGAGGCGATGACTTCGCAGTCGCAATCGCAGTTCGACGCCGCCCGGCTCGATCGCCTGCAGCAGCTGGAGGCGGTGTTCGCCGGCGGCGACAACGGCATCGGCCAATCAGCGGGCGCGCTGCTCAACTCGATGGTCGATGTGGCCAACAAGCCGCAAGACATGGCCGCGCGCAGCGTGGTGCTCGGCCGTGCCGGTGAGCTGGCGTCGCGCTTCTCGTCGGCAGCCTCGCAGCTCAACGACATCCAGTCGGGCGTGACGCAAGACCTGCGCGCGTCGGTGGCGCACGTCAACGACGTCGCGGCCCAGTTGGCCTCGGTCAACGATCGCATCGCGGCGTCGCTGGGCGGCGGCCAACCGCCCAACGACCTGCTCGACTTGCGCGATCACCTGTTGACCGACCTATCGGGCTATGCGCAGATCACCACCATCGCCGCCGACGACGGCACACTGGGCGTGTTCATCGGCGGCGGCCAGCGCCTGGTGCTCGGCAACCAAGCGGCAAAGCTCGACCTGACCCCCGACCCGTACGACGCATCGCGCATGGCGGTGTCCATCGTCGACAGCGCTGGCACGCGGCCGCTGTCGGCTTCGCTGATCGGCGCGGGGTCGATCGGCGGCTTGCTGCGCTTCCAGGACGACGACCTGGTGCGCGCGCGCACGCTGCTCGGCCAGCTCGGCTCGGCCGTCGCCGGCAGCCTGAATGCCCAGCAGGCGATGGGGCTCGACATGCGCGTGCCGCCGGGCACCGGTGCGCCGCTGTTCACGATCGGTGCGCCGCAAACCCAACCAGCGGCCACCAACGCACGCACCGCGGGCGGCGCCTTTGTCTCTAACGTCACACTCACGGTGACCGACCCGTCGCAGCTGCAGGCCAGCGAGTACGAGCTGGTGCAAAGCGCCGGTGCCTGGCAGCTGACGCGCCGCTCCGACGGCTTCTCGCAGACGGTGGTCGACGGCTCGGTGGTCGACGGCTTCCAGATCAACCTGGGCGTGCCGCCACCGGCGGCGACCGATCGTTTTCTGCTGCAACCGGTGACCTATGCGGCCAACTCGATGACGCGCGCGCTCGACGATCCGCGCGGCATCGCGGCCGCGTCGCCGGTCACCGCCACGGCGGCACCGACCAATGGCGGCACTGCGGCGATCGCCGGGCTCACCGTGGTGAGCCCGAGCGTCGATCCGAACCAGACCGCCACCATCACCTTCACGTCGGGCGCTGGCGCCTACGACTGGGAATTGCGTGACCGCGTGACCAACGCGTTGCTGTCCAACGGCAGCGGCACCTGGAGCGCCGGTCAACCGATCGCGCTCAACGGCTTTGAGTTGCAGCTGTCGGGCGTGCCGGCCACGGGCGATGTGTTCACGGTGGCGCAGACCACCTATCCCGCCACCAACAACGGCAATGCGCTGGCGATGGCGGCACTGCGCGATGCGATGCTGGTCGGGCGCGTCGGCAACGGCGCCGGTGGCCTCACCGGGGGCCTGGGCGTCACCGACGCTTGGGCGCAGGCGATGGCCGACGTCGGCGTGCGCACGCAAGGCGCACAGACGGCATCGTCGATTTCCACGCAGGTGGCCGACAGCGCCAAGCAGGCGTTGAGCAACCGCGTCGGCGTCAACCTCGACGAGGAAGCCGCGCGGCTGATGCAGTTCCAGCAGGGCTACCAGGCCGCAGCCAAGGTGCTGCAGGTGGCGCAGACCCTGTTCGACACCTTGCTCAACGCTGCTTCCGCCTGATCATCGACCACCGCAGCGACAGCGCCGCGCAGCGAGACACCATGATCCGCATTTCTACAGCCAACGCCTTCGACACCGGCATCAGCACGCTGCAAAAGCGCCAGGGCGACCTGAACGAAGCGCAGCAGCAACTCACCAGCGGCAAGCGCATCTCGCGACTGTCCGACGACCCGGTGGCCGCGGCACGCGCCGAACGCGCGCGCGCGGCGCAGGCGCGCTCCGATGCCGACCAGCGCGCCATCGACGCCAGCCGTGCCGCGGTGGAGCAAGTCGAATCCGCATTCGGCGACGCGGGCGACCTGGTGCAGCAGGCGCGCGAGTTGCTGGTCGCCGCTGGCAACACGAGCTACGGTCCTGCCGAGCGGCAGGGCCTCGCGCAGCAGTTGTCCGCCATCCGATCGCAGCTGCTGCAGGTGGCCAACCGCGGCGATGGCGCGGGCGGCTTCCTGTTCAGCGGGCAAGGCGTCGCGTCGCCGCCGTTCGTCGATGCGCCCGGCGGTGTGACCGATGTCGCAACCAGCGGCACCACGCAAACTGCGTCGAGCGAACCGCTGCCGTTGGCGGCCGATGGACGTGCCGCGTTCCTGCAGGCCCGCAGCGGCAACGGCGTGTTCGTGACGGCGGCGGGCAGTGTCGCCGGCAGCGCGTGGATCGATGCCGGCGGTGTCACCAACCCGAGTCAGCTCACCGGGCTGCCCTACAGCGTGCAGTTCACCGCGGGCGGCGCCGGCACCACTTACACCGTGCTGCGCAACGGCGCGGCCACGCCCCTGACCAACGTGCCGTATGTCTCGGGGCAGGCAATCCAGATCGACGGCATGACGTTCACGGTCAGCGGGGTGCCGGCCAATGGGGACAACTTCACGGTCTCGCCTTCGGGCCCGACCCTGTCGTTGTTCGACACGCTGGACAAGGCGGCCACTGCATTGAACAACCCGGGCCTTGGCGCCGGTGCGTTGAGCCAGACGGTGGCCGACGGGCTGCGCGACATCGATGCCGCGGCGATGCAACTGGGCAGCGCCCGCGCCGGTGCAGGCGCCTGGCTGCAACGGCTCGACAACGTGGAGTCGCGTGTCGGCGGACAGAAATTGCTTGCTCAAAGCGAGCAATCGAATGCCGAAGACCTGGACATGGTGCACGCCATTTCAGACTTTCAGCTCAAGCAAACGGGCTACGATGCCGCGTTACGGGCTTACTCGACGATGCAGCGCCTGTCCCTGTTCGATTTTCATCGGCAAATGAGCGACCAGTCCGTGTTGGGCCAGGTCGTGCTCGGCTATTCGCCGATGGTCGATCGCCATCGCGCGATCACCGCCGCGCGCCTGACCGTCTTCCCGAGCCGCTCCGACACCACGCCCGACGCGGCGGCGTTGCTCGAAGCGGTGGCCGAGGTGTGGCCCGCCGACGGCGGCCGCGTGTCGCTCAACGTGGCCAGCGAGACCGCGCTGCAGGATCTGGTGCGCTTCCGCCCGGCGCCCAACGTGATGGTCGAGATCCCGGCCTTCATGGCCTGCGACGTGGCCAACACCGAGGCGCTGCGGGCGATGCACGCGCACGGCAGCACGCTGCTGATCAAGGGCCGGCCGCTGTCGCCGCTGCCGCGCGAGGTGCTGCCGTGCTTCGCCTATTCGATCATCGATCTGGCCGACGAGCGGCGCGATGGCTCGCCGCCGCCGGGCGGTGTGACTCGAACGATTCCGCACATCCAGTCGGGCGTGCGCACGCTGGCCGAGATGGAGCAGTCGTTCCAGCGCGGCGCGATCGCCGTGCTCGGCTGGCCGATCGACGACGTGGCGGCAAACAGCGGCAAGACCAACAGCGGCAAGAGCGGGCCGCGGCCCGAGCTGCAGTTCATCGTCGAGCTGATCAATCGCGTCGACCGCGAAGAGCCGGCCGATCGGCTGGAGGCGGTGCTGAAGACCGACCCCACGCTCGCCTTTCGGTTGATGCGCTACATCAACTCGCCGGCGTTCGGCCTGAGTGTCGAGATCAATTCGTTCCGCCACGCCATCATGGTGCTGGGCTACAACCGTCTGAAGCGCTGGCTGGCGCTGCTGCTCGCCTCGGCGAGCAAGGATCCCAACGTCAAGCCGGTGATGTATGCCGCGGTGCGCCGCGGCCTGCTGATGGAAGAGTTGGGCTGGCCAGGGCGCCAGCTCCGACCAGCGCAGCGAGATGTTCATCTGCGGCGTGTTCTCGCTGCTCGACCGCTTGATGGGCCAGCCCTTGGCCGAGCTGATGCGCTCGATCCCGGTGCCCGACGCGGTGCGCGCGGCGCTGGTCGACCAGGCGGGCCCGTATCACGCGCAGCTCGACCTGGTGCGGGCGATCGAGGCCGAATCGGTGTTCGACATCCGCGCCGCTGCCGACGCCACGATGCTTGGGTCTGCCTGAGGTCAATCGCGCGGTGTTGCGTGCGCTGGCCAGTGCGCGGCAGCTCGATTGATGCGCTTCATTGTTCACGCTCCGGATCCGTCATGAGTTTCAGCGCCAACGAATCCGATTCGTCTACCGTGCTCGATGCGGCGGCCTTGGCGCGACTGGCTGAGCTGGACCCACAAGGTAGCGCAGGGCTTGTGCAGCGGGTGCTGGCCACCTACGCCAAGGCGCTGGAGCGTTCGCGCCAGGAGTTGCTGCTGGTGCGCCAGCCATTGCAGAACGAGCCGCTGCGCCAACTGGCGCACACGCTGAAGTCGTCGTCGGCCAGTGTCGGCGCGCTCGCGCTGTCGGCGTTGTGCGCGCAAGTCGAACACAATGTACGCTCGCAGCAATCGGGCGACATCGGCACGCTGCTCGACGCCATGCAGGCCGAGATGCAGCGTGTGTCCAGTGCCGTGCAGACTATGCTGCGAACATAGCCCGGCAGTCTCCCATCATGTTGTCCATCGACTCCCTCGGCGCCGACCCGTCGTACCGGCCCAAGCTGCTGCTGGTCGATGACGACGAGGTGAGCCTGATGCTGATCGCCGTGGCGCTGCGCGAGCGCGGCTTCGACGTGGTCGAGGCCGGCAGCGGTGACCGTGCGCTGCAGTTGTTGACGGAGCGGCCCACCGACGCCGTGGTGCTCGACGCGATGATGCCCGGGCGCGACGGTTTCGAAACCTGCCGCGCACTGCGCGCGATGCCGGGCCACGAGCATGTGCCGGTGCTGATGCTCACCGGCCTGGACGACAACGCGTCGATCTCGCGCGCCTTCGAGGCCGGGGCCACCGACTTCTTCGTCAAGTCGCACCAGTGGAGCCTGCTGGCCGGCCGCCTGCACTACCTGCTGCGCGCGTCGCAAACCCGCATGGAGCTCGAGCGCAGCAAGGCCAAGCTGGCGCGCGCGCAAGACCTGGCGCGCATGGGCAGCTTCGATTGGCGCCGCGCCAGCAACGAGCAAGCCGGCAACTTCGTGCTGTCGCCCGAAGGGCTGCGGGTGTTCGGCATTCCGCCGCACGGCGCGTTGTCGATGCACCAGCTGCTGCGCATGGTGCCGGAGGTCGAGCGCCACGGCATGGTGCGCGTGCTGCGCGATGTGTTGCGCACGAGCACCGTGCTGGCCACCGACGTGCCGGTGACGGTGGTCGACGGCCGTCAGCGCATCGTGCACGTCGAGGCCGAGCCCGAGTTCAACGATTCTGGCTACTGCGTGGGCTACACCGGCATCGTGCAGGACGTCACCGACCGCCGGGCCGCCGAAGACCGCATCCGCCATCTGGCCAACTTCGATGCGTTGACCGGCCTGCCCAACCGGCGCCAGCTGATGTGGCGCGCCGAGCGCTCGCTCGACGCGGCACGCCGCAGCGGCCACCAGGTGGCGCTGCTGATGATCGACATCGACCGCTTCAAGGTCATCAACGACACGTTGGGCCACGCCGCGGGCGACGATCTGCTGGTGGAGGTGGCGCGGCGCCTGCGCAGCTGCGTGCGCCACTCCGACCAGGTGATGGAGGGCGCGCTCGAGTCGCAGGGCTCGCGCTCGCACCGCTCGCTCGAGGCGGTGGGTCGGCTGGGTGGCGACGAGTTCGTCGCGCTGCTGCCCGAGGTGGGCGGCGAGGGCGATGCCGAGCGGGTGGCGCAACGCGTGCTCGATGCCACCCGCGAGCCGATCTTCGTGGGCGGCCAGGAGTGCTTCGTCACCGCCAGCGTGGGCATTGCGCTGTACCCGCGCGACGGCGCCACCGTGGCCGACCTGATGCGCAACTCCGACGTCGCGATGTACTCGGTGAAGTCGGCCGGGCGCAACGCACAGGCGCTGTACACGCCGCACCTGTCGGGACGCGGCCGCGAAAAGCTCGAGCTCGAGAGCGCGCTGCACAAGGCGATCGAGCGCGATGAATTGGTGCTGCACTACCAGCCCAAGATCGACGTGCGCGCCGCGCGCATGGTCGGCGTCGAAGCGCTGATGCGCTGGAACCGCAACGGCACGCTGGTGCCGCCGGGTGACTTCATCCCGCTGGCCGAAGAAACCGGTTTGATCGTGCCGCTGTCGGAGTGGGCGGTGCGCGAGGCGGCTCGCCAGGCCAAGGCCTGGCTGCTCAGCTTCGGCTTCACCGATTCGGTGGCCGTCAACCTGCCCAACCGCCTGTTCGAGCGGTCGGATCTGGTGGAGCACATCCACCAGGCGGCGTCGACCTACGGCATTCCGCATCGCTCGATCCAGCTCGAAATCACCGAGACGGGCCTGATGCGCGACCTGCAGAACGTGATCCCGTCGCTGCACCGATTGAACGAGATCGGCGTCGAGATCTCGATCGACGATTTCGGCACCGGCTATTCGTCGCTGGCTTACCTGACGACGCTGCCGATCTCCGAGGTGAAGATCGACCGCTCGTTCGTGCGCGACCTCGGCATCACGCCGCAGAGCTCGGCGGTGGTCACGGCGATCATCGCGTTGGCCCGCTCGCTCGGCCTGCGCGTGGTGGCCGAAGGCGTGGAGAACCTGCGCCAGATGGAAGTGCTGCACCGCCTGGGCTGCGGCGTGATGCAAGGCTTCCTGTTCAGCCGGCCGATTCCGCCCGATGACCTCGAGGCGTGGCTGAGGAACACCATCCTGCCGCGCCGCGCGCCGTGGATCGGACAAGCCGGTGCGCTCGAGGGCGCCGACGACGCGCGCGCGCAAACGCTGGGCCGCTGACGCCGCGTGACGAAGTTGCCGTGAGCGCCGCCGCACCGACCGCTGCCGCCACACCGGCGCAGATCGCCAAGGGCGCGCTGCGCCGCCTGGCCAGCCAGCAACTCGAACCGACGCCCGAGCACTTTGCGCGTGCGTATGCGCAGGAAGCGGGGCAGCCGGTGGCCGAGCCCGGCGTGCCGGCGCGCGCGAAACCGCAGCTCGAGCGCCTGGCCGCGCGCTGGCCCGAGGCGCAGCGCGACGAGATCGTGGCGGCGTTGTGCGACGGTCGCTACGACGACCTGCAGCGCGCGCTCGACCGTGCGAGCGCGGGGTCGAGCAGCCAGGTGGCGGAATGGGCCACGCTGATCGAGCGCATGGCGCGTGGTCTCGACCGCGGTGGCCGCCACTGGACCAGCGCGCGCAAGAAGCAGAGCCTGCAGCGTGTGCTCGACGGCAGTCGCTCCGACGCGACGCGCCTGCAGCAGCGCCTGGGCCAACTGCTGAATGCGTGGGACGACGACAAACCCGCGGGCGACGTAGAGCCGAGCGGCCTGGCGCCGCTCGACGAGCCGAGTGATGGCTCGGCGGGACGGCAAAACGTCGCTGCCGCGGCCATCGATGGGCCCGAGGCCTCGAAGGCCGACGCTGCGGCGCACTCGCAGGACGCCGGCAGTGCCTGGACGTCGGTGCTGCACGAGGTGCGCAGCACGCTGGCCACCGCACTGCCGCGCGAGCGGCCAGACGCCGCGGCGTTGGCAGACGCGTTGGCCGAGGCGGCGCAACGCCTAGTCGAACAAGGGCCCGATGTCGCGCTGGTGAACGAGATCGCCGTGCTGTGCGAGCAGGCGCGAGCGCACCTGTCGCACCGCCACCAACTGCTCGACGAGTTGACCCTGCTGTGCCGCTCGATGACCGACAGCCTCGGCGAGCTGGCCGAGGACGAGAGCTGGGCGCGCGGCCAATGCGATGCCTTGCGCGAGCGGCTCGGCGAGGGCCTGAGCGTGCGCGGCGTGCACGCTGCAGGCGAGCTGCTGGCTGCCACGCGGGCACGCCAGCACGAGCTGCGGGTGCAGCGCGAGAGCGCACGCGATGCCCTGAAAGCGATGATCCAGCACATGCTGGCCGAGCTGGCCGATCTCGGCCAGCACACCGGGCGTTTCAGCGACAACGTGCAGCGCTACGCGCAGACCATCGAGCAGGCCGACTCGTTGCAGGGCCTGGCCGGCGTGGTGCAGGAGATGGTCGCCGAGACGCGCGCGGTGCACGTCGTGGTCGACGGTGCGCGCGAGCGCTTGAGCCGCGAACACGCGCGCGCCACCGAGCTCGAGCAGCGCGTGCGCGAGCTCGAGGGCGAGCTGCGCCGCCTGTCCGACGAGGTGTCGACCGACGCGCTGACGCAAGTGGCCAACCGGCGCGGCCTGCTGCAGGCCTTCGAGGCCGAAAGCTCGCGTGCGCAGCGCGAGGGCGCCGCGCTGGCGGTGGGGCTGATCGACATCGACAACTTCAAGAAGCTCAACGATTCGCTCGGCCACGCCGCCGGCGACGAGGCGCTGAAGGCGCTGGCCACGACCGTGAAGCAATCGCTGCGGCCGATGGACCACGTGGCGCGCTTCGGCGGCGAGGAGTTCGTCGTGCTGTTGCCCGGCACCACGCGCGACGACGCGCAGGCGCTGCTGGCGCGGCTGCAGCGCCAGTTAAGCGCGAGCCTGTTCATGCACGAAGGCCGCGAAGTGTTCGTCACCTTCTCGGCCGGCGTCACCGCATTGCGCGCCGGCGAAGCGCTCGATGCGGCGCTCGAGCGCGCGGATCGCGCGCTGTACGAAGCCAAGCGAAGCGGCAAGAACCGCACCTGCACGGCCTGAGGTGCGCGGCGACGCGCAGACGTGCGGCCTGACGTGCGCGCGAGCGATGGCATAGTCGCGCCCCATGCGACTGCCCAACCTGCTGGCATCGCCTCGCGGACGCCTGGCGGCTTTCTTCTTTCTCTACGTGACCGAGGGCATTCCGCTCGGCTTTGCCGCCATCGCGGTGGCCACGCAATTGCGCCGGCAGGACGTGGGCCCGGCGCAGATTGGCGCCTTCGTCGGCTCGTTTTACCTGCCGTGGGCGTTCAAGTGGGCATTCGGGCCGTTCATCGATGTCTTCGCGTCGGATCGGTTCGGGCGCCGCCGCGGCTGGATCATCGCCACGCAAGTGCTGATGGCGCTGACGCTGATGTCCACCGTGCTGCTGAAACTGCCCGAGCAACTGGCGCTGTTCACCATCGTGCTGCTGGTGCACAACTCGTTCGGCGCGATGCAGGACGTGGCCATCGACGCGCTGGCGGTCAACACGCTGGCCGAGCACGAGCGCGGGCTGGCCAACGGCTTGATGTTTGCCGGCGCCGCCATCGGGCAGGCGGCCGGCGGTGCGGGCGTGTTGTTCCTCGCCGGCGTCACCGGCTTCCAGCCGACGTTCTTCTTCGTCGCGGGTGCCATCCTCGCCGTCACGCTGTTCGTCGTGCTGCCGATGCGCGAGGCACCATCGCCGCGTCCGCACGAGCCGGGCCCGTCGCGCTGGCAGACGGCGGTGCGCGAAATGCGCGGCTTCGCGGTGGCATCGTTCCGCTCGTTTCTCGGCACCCGTGGCGCGTTCCTGGGGTTGCTGTTCGCGCTGCTGCCTGGAGGCGCCATGTGCCTCGGTCTGGCGCTGCAGTCGAACCTGGCGGTCGAGCTCGGCCTCGACGACAACCAGGTCGCCGCGCTGAACCTGTGGTCGGGCATCATCCAGGCCGCATTCATGGTGGTGGGCGGCTACCTGTCCGACCGCCTGGGCCGCCGCCGCATGCTGGCGGTGTACATCGCGCTGATGAGCGTGCCGGTGGCGTACCTGGCGATGGTGCTGCAGCAGCACGGCTGGGTGATGCCGGTGTCGCAGACTGCCGCCAATCGACCGGTCGTGCCCGACGCGCTGGTGCTCGCGCTGTGGATCGCCGTGCTGACCTATGGCGTGGCGGTGGGCCTGATGTACGGCACCCGCTCGGCGATCTTCATGGACGTGACCAACCCGGCGGTCGCGGCCACGCAGTTCACCGCCTACATGGCGCTGATGAACTTGGCGATCGCCTACTCGTCCACTTGGCAGGGCATCGCGGCCGAGGCGCTGGGTTATCCGAACACGATGTGGATCGACGCCGTCGCCGGACTGCTGTGTCTGGTGTTGCTGCCGTGGATTCGCACCGTGCGTGACAACCAACCCGACGGCGGCGCACCGGCACGGGCACGCATCAGTGCGCTGGTGCTCGGGGTGGCGTGCATCGCCTGGCTGCCGTATCGCCTGGGCCAGGGCGCATGGGGCGCGGCGACGCCGCTGTTCGAGACGCTGTTCACCGTGGTGTTCGTGGCGTCGGCGTTGTTTCTGCTGGCCGGGGCCGCGGTGCTCACGCAGGCGTCGCGGACGCTTGTGCGCGCCGGCGTGTGGATGGCCTTGCTGTTGTTCTTGATGTACCTGCGAACCTGGAGTGGCGAGTTGAGCGGCGCTGCTGCGCAAGGCGCGTCGTGGCTGTTCAGCGCCGTGCCGGTGGCCGCCGGCGCGCTGCTGCTGGCGCTGGCCGCGCAAGCGTGGCGTGAACTGCGGCTGCCGGCGCCATCAGCCGAGCCGGCGCCTCAGACCAACGCTTCGATCAGATAAGGTCCGCGGCTCGCAAAGCCGCGTTGCACCTCGCGCACGAATTGCTCGGGCGTCTGCACGCTCGCCGCCGGCACGCCGTGGCCGCGAGCGATCGAAACCCAGTCGAGCGCAGGCTGGTCGAGCGTCAGCATGTGCGTCGCCTTGGGGCCGCTCACCTGCGCGCCCACACCCTTGAGTTCGCCCTGCAGGATGCGATAGGCGCGATTCGCGAACACGATCACCACCACCGGCAGCGACTCGCGCGCGATGCTCCACAACGCCTGCACGGTGTACATCGCGCTGCCGTCGCCTTCGAGCGCGAGCACAGGACGGCCGGGCGCCCCGATCGCCGCACCGAGGGCAGCTGGCAGCCCGAAGCCGATGGCGCCGCCCATCACGGTGAGCCAATCGTGCGGCGCCGCCGCGGCGAAGCGGTTCCCGAGCGCGCGCCCCGAGGTCACGGCTTCGTCGATCACCACCGTCTGCTCCGGCAACAGCGAGACCAGCGCGTGGCCGATCACATCTGCGTCCAGCGTGGTCGCGGCGCGCAATGCGTCGATCGCCACCGGCGCGGCCGCTGTCATTGCGCCGGCGGACTCGGCGCCGAGTTCGTCGGCGAGCGCCAGCAACGCAGCGGGAACGTCGTCGCGCGCGTCGGCCAGCACCAGCACGCTGCATCCCGGCGGCTTGAGTCGACTCGGCTTGCCGGGGTAGGCAAAGAACGAGATCGGCTCGCTCGCACCAGCCAGCACCAGGCACTCGGCACACTTGAGCTTGTCGAGCGCGGCGTCCACCGCGTACGGCAGCCGCTCGATGCGCGTGCGGCCGCGGCCGCCCGGCGTGCGCGGGCTGTAGAACTCGGCCAACACGCGGCAGCCGGTTTTGCGCGCGATCGCAGCGGCCAGCGCAGCGGCGCGTTCGCTCACGCCGGCCGCGCCCACCAACAGCAGCGCGCGTTCACCGAGCGTTTTGAGCGTCTTGGCGGCGCCGCGCACCGCGTCGACATCGGGTGCACGCAACGGCTCACGCGCCGGCGCTTGTGCCGCCTCACTCCCCTCGCTCCACGCGGTATCGGCCGGCAACACCAAGGTGGCGATGCGGCCGACCGCGCCGTCGCGCGTGGCGGCGATCGCCTGCGCGCCGTCGCCGGCCACGTCGCGCGCGCTGGCCGATGTCTTGACCCAGTGCGACACCGTCCGCGCGATGCCTTCGATGTCGCTCTTCAATGGCGACTCCATGCGCACGTGATTTCGCGCATGGTCGCCGACGATGTTGACGATGCCCGAGCGTGCCTTCTTCGCGTTGTGCAAGTTGGCCAGGCCGTTGCCGAGGCCGGGCCCCAGGTGCAGCAGTGTCGCGGCGGGCTTGCCGGCCATGCGGTAGTAGCCGTCGGCCGCACCGGTGACGACCCCTTCGAACAGGCCGAGCACGCAACGCGGGCCCGCGATGCGGTCGAGCGCGGCCACGAAGTGCATCTCCGAGGTGCCGGGGTTGGTGAAACACAGCTCGACGCCGTTGGCGGCGAGCGTGGCGACCAGCGATTCGGCACCGTTCATCGCATCGATCCCTTTCGTGTGCAGCGTGGCCATGCTACGGCAGCGCGGCGGTGTCGCGTGGTCGCGCCAAACAAGAGGCCCGCCGGATCTCTCCGACGGGCCGTGCCCGGCGTCGCCCAGGTGTCAGCGCCGGGTGGTCAGACCGCGACAGCCTTCGCCGCGTCGACGTACTCGTCGATCTGGTCGAAGTTCATGTAGCGGTAGACCTTGGCGGCGTCGGCGTTGATCACGCCCATGTCGGCGTGGTACTCGGCCACCGTCGGGCAGCCGCCCGAGCTTGGAGGCGATCGCCGCCAGCTCGGCCGATGCGAGGTAGACATTGGTGTTCTTGCCCAGCCGGTTGGGGAAGTTGCGCGTGCTGGTGGAGACCACCGTGGCGCCTTCGCGCACCTGCGCCTGGTTGCCCATGCACAGGCTGCACCCCGGCATCTCGGTGCGTGCGCCGGCGCCGCCGAACACGCCGTAGTGGCCTTCCTTGGTCAGCTCGGCCGCGTCCATCTTGGTGGGCGGCGCCACCCACAGCTTGACCGGGATGTCGCGCTTGGCCTTCGAGCAGCTTGCTGGCGGCGCGGAAGTGTCCGATGTTGGTCATGCACGAGCCGATGAACACCTCGTCGATCTTGGTGCCGGCCACTTCACTCAGCAGCTTGGCATCGTCGGGGTCGTTGGGGCAGCACAGCACCGGCTCGTTGAGTCGGATCAGGTCGATCTCGATCACTGCGGCGTATTCGGCGTCGCGGTCGGCCTGCAGCAGTTGTGGCTTGGCCAGCCAGGCCTCGACGGACTGGATGCGACGCTCGAGCGTGCGCCGATCGGCATAACCGTCGGCGATCATGTGCTTCATCAGCACGACGTTGCTCGTCAGGTACTCGACGATCGGCGCCTGCATTGAGCTTGACCGTGCAGCCGGCCGCCGAACGCTCGGCGCTGGCGTCGCTCAGTTCGAACGCCTGCTCGACCTTCAGGTCGGGCAGGCCTTCGATCTCGAGGATGCGGCCGGAGAAGATGTTCTTCTTGCTTTGCTTGGCCACCGTCAGCAGGCCTTGCTGAATCGCCGCGTGGGGAATCGCGTGCACCAGGTCGCGCAGCGTGATGCCGGGCTGCATCTGCCCCTTGAAGCGCACCAGCACGCTCTCGGGCATGTCCAGCGGCATCACGCCGGTGGCGGCGGCAAACGCCACCAGGCCCGAGCCCGCCGGGAAGCTGATGCCGATCGGAAAGCGCGTGTGCGAGTCGGCGCCGGTGCCGCAGGTGTCGGGCAACAACAGGCGATTGAGCCACGAGTGAATCACGCCGTCGCCGACGCGCAGCGACACACCGCCGCGGTTGCTCATGAAGGCGGGCAGTTCGCGGTGCGTCTTGATGTCCACCGGCTTGGGGTACGGCGCGGTGTGGCAGAAACTTTGCATCACCAGGTCGGCGCTGAAGCCCAGGCAGGCGAGATCCTTCAACTCGTCGCGTGTCATCGGACCGGTGGTGTCTTGCGAGCCGACCGTGGTCATCTTCGGCTCGCAATAAGTGCCGGGACGCACGCCTTGGCCCTCGGGCAGGCCGCAGGCGCGGCCGACCATCTTTTGCGCCAGCGTGTAGCCGCGGCGGCTCTGCTGAGGCGCCTGCGGCAGCCGGAACGTGGTCGAGGCTTCAAGCCCCAGGAACTCGCGCGCTTTGGCGGTGAGCGAACGCCCGATGATCAGGTTGATGCGTCCGCCGGCACGCACCTCGTCGAGCAGCACCTCGCTCTTGAGCTTGAACTCGGCGACGGTCGCACCGTGCTTGAGGATCTTGCCGTCGTAGGGCAGCACGTCGATCACGTCGCCCGTCTCGAGCCTGGAGACATCCACCTCGATCGGCAGCGCGCCGGAATCTTCCTGCGTGTTGAAGAAGATCGGCGCGATCTTGGCGCCCAGCGTGACGCCGCCGAAGCGCTTGTTGGGCACGAACGGAATGTCTTGCCCGGTGGCCCAGATCACGCTGTTGCTGGCGCTCTTGCGCGAGCTGCCGGTGCCGACCACGTCGCCGACGTAGGCCACGACGTGGCCCTGGCTCTTCAAGTCTTCGATGAAGCGCATCGGGCCGCGCTTGCCGTCTTCCTCGGGCTTGAACGCGGTGCCGGCGCGGGGGTTCTTCAGCATCGCCAGGCAGTGCAGCGGGATGTCGGGCCGGCTCCACGCATCGGGTGCGGGCGACAGGTCGTCGGTGTTGGTTTCGCCCGGCACCTTGAACACGGTGACGGTGATTTGTCCGGGCCACCTGCGGGCGCGACGTGAACCACTCGGCGTCGGCCCACGACTGGATCACTTGCTGGGCCTTCGCGTTGCCGGCCCTGGCCTTGTGCGCCACGTCGTGGAAGAAGTCGAACATCAGCAGCGTCTTCTTCAGGCCCTCAGCGGCCGTCGCCGCGACATCGGTGTCGTCGAGCAGGTCGATCAGCGGCTTGACGTTGTAGCCGCCGACCATCGTGCCGAGCAGCTCGGTGGCCTTGTGCCTTGGAGATCATCGCCACCGACAGGTCGCCATGCGCCACCGCGGCCAGGAACGCCGCCTTTACCTTGGCCGCATCGTCGACGCCGGGCGGCACCCGCTGCGCCAGCAGATCGAGCAGGAAGGCCGCTTCGCCGTGGGGCGGCTGCTTGATCAGCTCGATCAGTTCGGCGGTCTGCTTCGCATCGAGCGGCAGCGGCGGGATGCCGAGCGCTGCGCGCTCGGCGGCATGTTGGCGGTAGGCATTGAGCATGACATCGATCCCCGGCGGTGCAACGGCGTGCAGTTCGGCGTCATTGTAAGTCTTATATAAGACTTGCCAATAACCCGCAGAGCCCGGCCCGCGTTGCAGTTGTCACTCAGAACTCACGCGACCAAGGTGCAGTTCGCCAACAAAAAAGCCCGCCGTTCAGGCGGGCTGTCGGGGCCGATCGTTCGCACGCGTTGCACGCGGCGAACGCGGGCGGCGCTCAGGTGTTGTCACGCATCCACTGCTCGGCCCACTTGTCGGAGCGCTGCTGTTCGCGTGCTCCAGAGCTCATGGTCCACACAAGGGCGCCGGTGGCAAGGCCAAGCGGCACGATGGCAAGAAAGACGTTGATCATGTTGAGAGTGGGTTGGTTGAAACGCAGGGAACAAAAAAGGGACGCACCGATGACGATGCTGCAGCGCAGCATATCAGAGGAAGCAGCTCAGCGACGGCGATTCCTGCGAGAGCAGGATCTCTAATCTCGTCGCACGAAAGAAAGAGCCCCGCGTGCAGCGGGGCTCTCGGGCCGATGGCGGCTGGTCAGGTCCTCTGGCTCGGGTGCACGCAGTTGTCGACCATGCGCTGGCCGATCTTGCTGTTCATCAGCATCGACTTGTTGGCGATCTGCAGCCACATCATGCCGTTCTTCTTGTCCTCGAGGCGGACGGCGCCGGTGGTCGTCGCTTCAGGCGCCATCAGGTACGACTTGCCCTTGAACTCGACGTTGAACCAGCCCTTTTGTCCAGGCACCGCGGCGACATTGACCGACTGGTCGAATTCGCAACGCGACTGGCCGACCAGCACGCGATCAGCGACGTGTAGCTGATCGCGTGCTGGTCGGCCAGTCGCGTTGCGAATTCGACCAGTCGGTCAATGTCGCCGCGGTGTGGACAAAAAGGGCTGGTTCAACGTCGAGTTCCACCGACCTGCCCAACAAGCTCGAGGCCGGCCATCCTCAGGAGGGCGTCGCCCCCTGCACGCGCTGCGGCACCTGTCTGGACCAGAACGAGTCGTTCCTGCGCCACTGCCGCATCAACGCCCAGGAGCAGGTGGGCTTCGGCATGTACGGCCTGCCCGAGGCCGACAAGAAGAAGAAGGTCATCGTGGTGGGAGCAGGCCCGGCCGGTATGGAAGCTGCCCGAGTCGCCGCGCTTCGCGGCCACGACGTCACCCTGCTGGAGAAGACGTCGCACCTCGGCGCCCTGGTGCCGCTCGCGGCCCTTATCAAGGGGACCGAGCTCGAGGATCTGCCCTGCCTCATCAAGTACCTCAGCACCCCGGTGGAGAAGGCCGGGGTCCGCGTCCGGCTCAAGACCGACGCCGGGGTCCGCTCCCTCCAGGACATGAAGCCCGACGTGGTCATCCTTGCCACGGGTGGGAAGCTCACGTCGCCCAAATTGGACGGCAGCAAGAAGGCCAAGGGCAAGATCGTCACCACGCCCGAACTGCATAAGCGCGTGAAGCCGTGGCTCGGTCGGCTCGGACCGAACTTCCTGGATTGGCGACCCTCTACCTGCCCATGGGCAAGAACGTGATCGTGGTAGGCGCCGGACTGCACGGCCTGGAAGTGGCCGAATACCTGGCCAAGCGGGGCCGCAAGGTCACGGTGGTCGAGCCTTCCGACGTCATCGGCGAAGGGGTGATCGACTTCCGGCTGGGGCTGACCATGGAGTGGTTCGCAGCGAAGGGCATCCGCATCATCACCGGGGCCGACGATATCGAGGTCACGAAGAAGGGACTCAAGTTCGAGGACAAGGACGGCAAGAAGGTAGAGCTCGAGGCCGATACCATCGTGCCGACGTCGCCACTCAAGCCGGACGACGACCTGTACGAGAAGCTCGAGGGCAAGGTGCCCGAGCTGTACCTGATCGGCGACGCCCGCGAAGCCGGCATGATAGTCCACGCCGTCCGCGCCGGCTTTCGAGCTTCAAAGGCGCTCTAGAAGCCACCCGAGACCACACTGGAGGAGCGATCAGATGGCCGACACACCCAGCTACGAAGAACTGCTCAGGCGTCTGGAGAAGACCGAGCGAAACGCCCAGATCTCCCGCGACTACGTGGAGATCTCCAACCTCCACGGGCGCTACAACCATCTGTGCCTGGGCCACTCCTGGGAGAAGATCGTCGACGAGTTGTTTGCTCAGAAGACCCCGGGTGTCAAGGTTGAGATCGTCGAGAGCGGCGTGTTCCACGGCCTGGACGGTGCCCGCCGGGTTTTCGTGGACATGCTGGGCAAGCTCTATCACTACGAGGGCAACTGTGCAATCCACGAGCTGACCACGCCCGTCATGCAGTACAAGGACATGAGTACCGCCAAGGGCATGTGGTACCACGTGGGCTTCAACACGTTCCTCGACCCGGTGAAAGGCGTCATCCCCATCTGGCAGGTCATCAAGTACAACCACATCTTCGTCAAGGAAGACGGGCAGTGGAAATTCTGGGACTACCGGGCCTACCTGCTTCTCCGCAGCTCGTTCGAGAAGGGCTGGGTGGACGAGCCGGTGATCCAGGGGAGCGCCATACAGGGAGCCCGGCCGCTCGACGCTCCGGTGCCCGACGAGCCTACCAGCTTCCACGAGCCCTATTCGGGCAGATTCGGCAACCATTCGGGCTGCCGCTGCCGCCAGAGTACGTAGACCTGGACGAGTAGAGGGGCCGCTTGACACGCGGCGAGGGACCTGTAAGAATGCGTAGAGCGAGCGCTCTATCGACAAGGACGAGGGAGAGGGACCTGTGGCCATCAAGACAGCAGAGCAGTACCTGGAAAGCCTGAAAGACGGCCGGGTCGTCTACTTCGATGGCGAGCTGGTCCCCGATGTGACCGAGCACCCGATCTGCAAGATCACCAACGATTGGGTCGCTATGGACTGCATCGTCAACAACGACCCTCGTTACCAGGACCTGCTGACCGACCTCGACGCGGACGGCGAACGCGTGAGCTTCGCCCTGCAGCCCCAGCGCTCGCCCGAAGACCTCTTCCGCCTGCGTGAGGTGGTCGACTCTGGGCGCGGGTGTGCTTCGGCAAGCCCTCGGGAGCCAAGTTCGTGGCTAAGGACGGCCTGAACGCGGTGACCGTCGTCGCCCCCCGCGTGGACAAGAAGTACGGCACCAGCTACGCCGCCAACGTGGAAGCCTACCGCAAGCACCTGCAGAAGAATGACCTGTCGTTCGCCATGGGTCTCACCGACATCAAGGGTGATCGCAGCCTCCGTCCCTCCGAGCAGGTACAGCACAAGGACTTCTACGTCCGCATCGTCGAGGAGCGGCCCGACGGCATCATCGTGACCGGGGCCAAGACCCACATCAGCCAGGCCCCCGCCTGCAACGAGGTTCTCATCGCCCCTTGTCGGGCTATGAAAGAGGACGACACCGCCTACGCCGTGGCCTTCGGCATCAACCTGAATGCCCCCGGCATCACCATGATCTGCGCGCAGCCCGAGATCCACGAGGGTGCCTCCCTGTTCGACAGCCCCATCTCCGCCGCGGTGTACATCAACGACGCCACCATCGTCTTCGACAATGTGTTTGTCCCCAAGGAGCGCATCTTTCTCAAAGGGGAGTGGGAGTTCGCCGGCGACGTGGCCTACATGTTCGCCAACTTCCACCGCCTAAGCGCCGAGACCTACAAGGCCATGGAGTTGGAACTGTTCACCGGTGCCGCCAGCCTCATGGCCGAGTACAACGGCATCGCCAAGAAGCCTCACGTGCGCGAGAAGCTCACCTGGCTGGTCATGTACACCGAAGCGGTGGAGACCCTGGGCCGGGCGGCCGTGGAGCACTGCGTGGGCGAAGAGGGGTCCGACCTTGTCTACCCCAACCCGATGATCGCCAACATCTGCAAGTACTACTTCGCCGACAACTGGCACACGGCCACCAAGTACATCCAGGACATCGGCGGCGGGATGATTGTGACCGCCCCGTCCTCCAAGGACTTCTACAACCCCGCTACCCACGACTTCATGGAGAAGTACTTCGCGGGCAAGGCGGGCGACGAACACGATGCCGACCGATCCCATCGGGCCGTATCCCGCGTGGGGCGACGCGGACAAGATAGTGTCGATGGATCCGTTCGGCGCCGTGGTGGCGGACGTCTTCCGCGACGAGATCGCCAGAGGCTTCGACATCCGGCCCACCGTCGCGGTGACCAAGGCGCACATCGACATGCCCGAGGTGCATCGCGCCATCGCGGCGGGCCGCCTCGTCGCCGACGGGCGCATCCTGCTTGCGAACGGATCGGCGGTGGTGACCAAGGCGGCGATCGAGCCCGTGTGGTGGCTGCCCGGCGTGGCGAAGCGATTCCATTGCACCGAGGCGGACCTGCGGCGCGCGCTGTTCGAGGAGACGGGCGGCATGTATCCCGAGCTCGTCACTCGCGGCGATCTCGACGTCTTCCTGCCGCCCATCGGCGGCCAGACCGCGTACGTCTTCGGCGACGCGAAGGACCTCGCCGATCCTTCGGTCACGCTGACCGCGCGCGTGCACGACGAATGCAACGGCTCCGACGTGTTCGGCTCCGACATCTGCACCTGCCGGCCCTACCTCACCCACGCGATCGAGGAGTGCATCCGGGGTGCGCAGGACGGCGGCGTCGGGCTCGTCGTGTACTGCCGCAAGGAAGGGCGCGCGCTGGGCGAGGTGACCAAGTTCCTCGTCTACAACGCGCGCAAGCGGCAGGAGGGCGGCGATCCGCCACCAATTATTTCCGCGCACCGAGTGCGTGGCGGGCGTGCAGGACATGCGCTTCCAGGAGCTCATGCCCGACGTGCTGCACTGGTTCGGCGTCCGGAAGATCCACCGTCTCGTGTCGATGAGCAACATGAAGTACGACGCCATCGTCGGCGGCGGCATCGAAGTGGGCGAGCGCGTCAAGATCCCCGACGACCTCATTCCGGCCGACGCGCGCGTGGAAATGGACGCGAAGAAGGCCGCGGGCTATTTCACGGACGGCGAAGTCCCCGACGCCGAGCGCCTCGCGCTCACCAAGGGCCGCGGCCTGTGACGGCTGCGGTATCGGCGTCACCCGCCGCCGCGTTGCTCTCGCCCGCGGCCATCCGCGAGCGGTGCGGGAATATCGCCGCGGCCGTGACGGCGGGACAATCGCGTCGCTTTCGAATCCACCGCGACCGTCTCGATGCGTGCGCCGAGCGGGTGGCGGCGGTCACCCGCAAGCGCTATCCCGATCTGCGCATTCCATATCACAGCCGCTGGCGGCATTTCGAGGCGGGCGGCGTCGATCGACGCGCGGGACTGCGCTCGACCCCGCACGCCGACATCGATCTCGCGGTCGTCAGCGTGCTGCTCGATGCCGGGGCGGGTCCGGCATGGAGCTACGTCGAGCCTGAAACCGGCAAGCGCTTCACGCGCTCGGAGGGCCTGGGCGTGGCGAGCTTCCGGGCTTTCGCGCGAGGCGACTTTTCCGCCGGGCGCGATCCCTTGCGCGTCGACGCCGCGGCGCTCGCGAAGCTCGACGCCGGCAAGCTCGCCGCGATCTTCGAGGTACGCGACGACAATCCGCTCGTCGGGCTCGATGGCCGCGCGGCGCTGCTGCGGCGGCTCGGCGCGGTCCTTGACGGAGGCCGACCCGCCGCGTTGTTCGATACCTTGACCGAAGGCGGCCGTCGCAGCGTAAGCGCGGCGTCGATCCTGCACGCGCTCCTCGATCTCCTCGGTCCGATCTGGCTCACGGGCAGCGAGATCGACGGCGTGCCGCTCGGCGATACGTGGCAGCATCCGCACGCCGGAGGCGACGGTCAAACGCGTGGCTGGGTGCCCTTCCACAAGCTCTCGCAGTGGCTCGCCTACTCGCTGTTCGAGCCCTTCGAGTGGGCCGGCGTGACCGTGACCGGCCGAGACGAGCTCACGGCGCTGCCGGAGTATCGCAATGGCGGCTTGCTGCTCGACACGGGTGTGCTCGCGCTGCGCAACGCCGCGGACGCGGGCACGGCGTGGAACGTGGGCAGCGAGCTCGTCGTGGAGTGGCGCGCGTTGACGGTGGCGCTGATCGACGAGCTGGCGCCGCGCGTGCGCGCGCTTCTCGGCGTGCGCGACCTGCCGCTTGCCTGCATACTCGAGGGCGGCACGTGGGCTGCCGGACGCGAGCTCGCCATGGAGCTTCGCGGCGGCCGCCCTCCGCTCGCCCTCCAGAGCGATGGCACCGTTTTCTGACCACTCGACTTGAAGCAGGAGCGCCAATGCCGGCCAACGTGCACGTCTTCGATCATCCGCTCGTCCAGCACAAGCTCACGCTCCTGCGCAAGAAGGAAACCAGCACGACGAGCTTCCGGCGCTTGCTGAACGAGATCGGCTCGCTCATGGCGTACGAGGTGACGCGCCGGATGCCGATGCACGACGTGATCATCCAGACGCCGCTCGAGACGATGAACTCCAAGCTCATCGACGGCAAGAAGCTCGTGTTCGTGCCGATCCTGCGCGCCGGCATGGGACTGCTCGACGGCTTCCTCACCGTCGTGCCTGGCGCGCGCGTGGGGCACATCGGCCTCTACCGCGATCCCAAGACGCTCGTGGCGGTGGAGTACTACTTCAAGATGCCCGGCGGCATGTCGGAGCGCGATGCGGTCGTGCTCGATCCGATGCTCGCGACCGGCAATTCCGCCGTGGCCGCCGTCGAGCGGCTGAAGGAGGCGCGCCCGCGATCGATCCGCTTCGTCTGCCTCGTGTCGTGCCCCGAAGGCATCCGCAATTTCCAGGCGGTGCATCCCGACGTGCCGATCTACACCGCGTCCATCGACCGCGAGCTGAACGACCACGGCTACATCCTCCCCGGTCTCGGAGACGCGGGCGACCGTATTTTTGGAACGAAGTGATGTCCGACCTCCTCGTCACCAACGCGACGCTGCCGGACGGCCGCACCGGCATCGACGTGCTGGTTGCCGGGGGCCGCATCGTCAACGTGTCGCCGCGGATCAATGCCGCGGCGGGAAAGACGGTCGACGCGCAAGGTTATCTGTTGTCGCCGCCGTTCGTCGACGCGCACTTCCACATGGACGCGACGCTGTCGTACGGCCTGCCGCGCGTCAACCAGAGCGGCACGCTCCTCGAAGGGATCGCGCTGTGGGGTGAGTTGAAGCCCCTGCTCACCCAGGAGGCGATCGTCGAGCGCGCGCTTGCTTACTGCGACTGGGCGGTCGCCAAGGGCCTGCTCGCGATCCGCTCGCACGTCGACGTATGCGACCCGCGCCTGCTCGCGGTCGAGGCGCTACTGCACGTCAAGGAGAAGGTGAAGCCGTACCTCGACCTGCAGCTCGTCGCATTCCCGCAGGACGGTGTGCTGCGCAGCCCGAACGCGGTGGAGCTCCTGAAGAAGGCGCTGGCCATGGGCGTGGACGTGGTCGGCGGCATTCCGCACTTCGAGCGCACGATGCACGACGGCACCGAGAGCGTGCGGATCCTGTGCGAGATCGCGGCCGACCGGGGCCGGCTCGTCGACATGCATTGCGACGAGACCGACGATCCGCACTCGCGCCACATCGAGACGCTCGCGATGCAGGCGTTGCGCCTGGGCTTGCAGGGCCGCGTGACGGGATCGCACCTGACGTCGATGCACTCGATGGACAACTACTACGTGTCGAAGCTCATTCCGCTGATCGCCGAGGCGGGCGTGAGCGCCGTGGCGAATCCGCTCATCAACATCACGATCCAGGGCCGCCACGACACGTACCCGAAGCGCCGCGGGATGACGCGCGTGCCGGAGCTCATGGCGGCGGGGGTCACCGTCGCGTTCGGCAACGATTGCGTGATGGACCCGTGGTACTCGCTCGGCAGCGGCGACATGCTCGAAGTCGCGTCCATGGGTCTGCACGTCGCGCAGATGACGAGCCAGGCCGGGATGCGCGCGTGCTTCGACGCGGTTACCGTCAATGGCGCGAAGATCCTGCACCTCGAGGGCTATGGCATCGCGCCGGGCAATCGCGCCGATTTCGTCCTTCTGCAAGCGCGCGATCCGGTCGAGGCGATTCGCCTGCGCGCGCCGCGTCTCGCGGTGTTTCGCGCGGGCAACGTGATCGCCGAGACGCCGGCGGCGACGGCGGCGCTGCATCTGCCCGGCCGGCCGGCCATCGTCGACTGGATGCTCCGGCGATAACGTTGCGCTTCGTTCCCGCGATTTTGCTTTTCGTGATCTTCGACGCGTGGTGCGCGACGAAGCTCGCGGCCACGTCCGAGGCGCTCGCCGACGCCATGCAGGGTGCGGGAGTAATCGTGCTGGGCGAGGTTCACGACAACGCCGCCCAGCATGCGTTGCGCGCCGCGGCGCTGCGTAACCTGGTCGAGCGCGGCGCCCGCCCCGCAATCGCGTTCGAGCAATTCGACCGCGAGCGGCAGGCGGCCATCGATCGCGCGCGCCGCGAGCGCCCCGGAGATCTCGATTACCTCATCGCCGAAGGGCGTGGCGCACCGAGCTGGCAGTGGCATTTGTACAAGCCGTTCCTCGCGCTGGCACTCGAATACGACCTGCCGATCGTGGCCGCCAACCTGTCGCGGCCGGACGCGATGAAGGTGGCGACCGGCGGAGCTTCGTTGCCGCCTCTCGAAATCCCGCCGGCGCTCGAACGTGCGCAGGAGGACGCGATCGCGAAGGGGCATTGCAACCTCCTGCCCGCCGAGGCGCTCCCGGGCATGGCGCGCGCGCAGATCGAGCGCGACCGCACGCTGGCCGACGCGATCGCACCTTACGCGCAGCGCGGCGTCGTGCTGCTCACGGGCAACGAGCACGCGCGAAAGGACATCGCGGTTCCGTATTGGCTTGCACCTCGCGCGGCGAGCAAGAGCATCGCGCTGCTCGAGGCGGGCGACGACAACGAGCCGGTCGAGGCCTTCGACGCGTTCCTCCTGACCGAGCGCGCCAAGCGGCCCGATCCCTGCGAGGAGCTCCGGCAACGGATGAAGCCGCGCGGCTAGGCCTTCCCCTTCCATGGCACGAGCCAGCGCTCCACGTAACGCATGAGGAGATCGAACGCGTACGCGACGCCGCCGATGACGAGGATGCCCATGATGACGACGTCGGTGCGCAGGAAGTTCGACGCGTTGAGCACCATCTGGCCGAGACCGACGGTCGCGGCCACCATCTCGGCCGCGACGAGCGTCGTCCACCCGAAGCCGATGGCGATGCGCATGCCCGTGAGGATTTCCGGGAGCGCGGCCGGAATGATCACGTGGAAGATCACCTGCCACTTCGACGCGCCCATCGAGTACGCCGCGTTGATCTGCTCGATGGTGACGCTGCGCACGCCCGCGCGCGCCGCCATCGCGAGCGGCGCAAAGCAGGCGAGATAGATCAGCACGATCTTCGCGGTTTCGTCGATGCCGAACCAGATGACGATGAGCGGCAGGTAGGCGAGCGGCGGCAGCGGGCGGTAGAACTCGATCGGCGGGTCGAAGATGCCGCGCGCGATGCGCGACACGCCCATCGCGATGCCGATGGGAACCGCGGTGACGCACGCGAGCAGGAACGCGGCGAAGACGCGGTAGAGGCTCCACCAGAAGTGCTCGGACAGCGGCCTGCCGCCCTGGATGTCGCCGCGCCAGGCCTCGCCGAAGCTCGTGAAGATCTTCTCGGGCGTGGGCAGGAAGATGTCGCGGATCCAGCCCAGGTGCGTGGCCAGCCACCATAGAAGCAACAGGCCGCATACCGTGACGATGCTGATGAGGGTGTTGCTTCCCTCACCGGGGACGCTGTAGCCCTTGGTCGTTGGTAGTGGTGCGGCGGCGGGCGTTTGCTCGTCCGTTCCGACCGTGGGCGAAGGCGTGCTCATGAAAGGACCCCCACGCTTGCGGCCGCCGCCGCTGCGCTGCCCCGTAGGGCGGGCTTCAGCCCGCCGCAGCCTCGCGCAAGGCTGAAGCCTTGCCCACAACAGACGTCGCTCATGCCGCGAGCTCCTCGCCCGCGCTCGGCGCCGAGTGGATGAGGTGCAGGATGTCCTCGCGCAGGCGGATGAACTCGGGGTCCGCCTTCACGGCGCGCGCATCGCGCGACTCGATGAACCTGCGGCCGAAGTCGACGCGGTATCGATGCGCGATGCGTCCGGGCGAGGGCGTCATGACGACGAGCTCGGTGGCGAGGAACAGCGCCTCTTCCACGCTGTGCGTGATGAAGAAGAACATCTTCTTCGTCTGCCACCACAGCTCGAGGATCAATTCCTGCTGCTGCTCGCGCGTGAGCGCATCGAGCGCGCCGAGCGGCTCGTCCATCAGCATCACCTCGGGATCGCTCGCGAGCGCGCGGGCGAGGCCGACCCGCTGCTGCATGCCGCCCGAGATCTGATACACGGGATACGCCGCGAACTTTTCCAGCCCGACCAGGCGCAGCTTCTCGCGCGCGATGCGCGTGCGCTCCGCCTTGCCGACGCCGCGCATGCGCAGGCCGAACGCGACGTTGTCGGTGACGTCGAGCCACGGCATCAGCGCGTGCTTCTGGAACACGACGCCGCGCTCGGCGCCAGGTCCGACGACCCGCTGGCCGCCGAGCAGGATCTCGCCCTCGGACGGCTGCATGAATCCGGCGATGCACGACAGCAGCGTCGTCTTGCCGCAGCCGGACGCGCCCAGCGCGACGACGAAATCGCCCGGATCGAGCGCGAGATTGACGTCCGACAGCGCAAGCGTGGACCGGCCGGCGGTGCCGGCGTAGTTCACGGAGACGTGCTGATACCTGCAGCTTGCTCAAAGCACAAAGTCGAGCATCGGACCGTCGCGTAGCGACCCTCGCGATGCTCGGTGATCCACCAGAAGTTTTCTACTTAGCGGCGGCTTGCGCGTAGGCCGGGTTTATCGCCACGCCGTAGTCCGGCAGCGTCTTCTCCACCTGCTTCTGCGAGAGCTGGAAGTCCGCAGTCGCCTTGAGCGCCTTGGTCGCGACGCCGTCCTTGCCGAGCCACTTGGTCGCCTGCTCGCTCGCGGTCGGGAATTTGTACAGCGCCATGCCCGCGGGCACGTCCTCGGGCTTGGCGCCCGACCACTTCGCCACCGCCTTCACCTCGGCCGAGTCCTTGTTCCATTTCGCCTGGTTCTTGCGATAGTTGTCGTCGGACGTGGCGAGGATCTTCGTGAACTTCATCATGAAGTCCTGGTTCGCCTTCGCCCAGTCCTTGTTCGCGATGTAACCGTCGAACGTGGCCTTGCCGGTATCGGCCGAGAGCTTGCCGGACGTGAGGATGACCTTGCCGTCCTTCTTCACTTCGGCCAGCACCGGGTCCCAGATGTACGTCGCCTGGATGTCCCCGCGCTGCCATGCGGCGCGCACTTCGGGCGGCCGCATGTTGAGGATCTGCACGTCCGCCGGATTCACCTTCGCCTGCTCGAGCGCAACCATCATGTGGAAGTGCGTCGTCGAGTTGAACGGCATGGCGACCTTCTTGCCCTTGAGATCCGCCACGGTGTTGATGCCGGAGCCGTTCTTGACGACCAGCGCTTCCGCGTCGCCGATGTCGTCGAGGATCCAGAAGAGCTCGTACGGCTCGCCGCGCGACAGCGCGGCCGAGACGCCGGCGGAGCCGACCTCGCCGATCTGCACCGCGCCCGACGCCATCGCCTTGATGACTTCGCCGCCGCCGCCGAACTGCTTCCAGTTCACCTTGTACCCGGTGGCTTTCTCGATCTCCTTCGCTTCCTGCGCGATGCGATACGGCACGACCATGTCCTGGTAGCCGATAGTCACTTCCTTCTGCTGCGCGAGCGCGGCGCCAGCGACCAGCGCGAGCGCGATGCCTGCCACCCCCATCCCTCGTTTCATTCTCGCCTCCGTCCGATCGTTCCTGCCCCAGGAACGTTGTGCAATGATATGCCTTTGCGGGACCGACTTGGGGTGCCTCATGAACACGATGACCGAAGCAGCACGGCTCGCGGTGACCGGCCGCCAGAGGATGACGCCTTCCGAGGCGTTCGTCGAAACGCTGGTGGCCAACGGAGTGACGGAAGTCTTCGGGATCGTCGGCTCGGCGTACATGGATGCGCTCGACCTGTTCCCGCTCGCCGGCATCCGCTTCATCTCGGTCGCGCACGAGCAAGGTGCGGGCCACATGGCCGACGGCTACGCGCGCGTCTCGGGGCGTCCCTCGGTGTGCATCGCGCAGAACGGCCCGGGGATCACCAATTTCGTCACCTCCACGGCGGCGGCCTTCTGGGCGCACACGCCGGTGGTCGTGGTGACGCCCGAAACGGGCAGCGGGACGCTCGGGCTCGGGGGCTTCCAGGAGACGGAGCAGCTGCCGATCTTCTCGAAGATCACCAAGTACCAGGCGCACGTCAACAACAAGGCGCGCATGGCCGAGCTCACCGCGCGCGCGTTCGACCGTGCACGGCTGGAAATGGGACCGGTCCAGCTCAACATCCCGCGCGATTACTTCTACGGCGACATCGAGTGCGAGGTCCCGCGGCCGCTCGTGATCGAGCGCGGCGCGGGCGGCGAGAGGAGCCTGGACGAGGCCGCGGCGCTGCTCGCCTCCGCGCAGTTTCCCGTGATCCTCGCGGGCGGCGGCGTCGTCATGGCCGAGGGCACGGCCGAGGCGGTCGCGCTGGCTGAGCTCCTGCAGGCGCCGGTGTGCACGAGCTACCTGCACAACGACGCGTTTCCCGCGCGTCATCCGCTGTGGTGCGGGCCGCTCGGCTACCAGGGTAGCAAGGCGGCGATGAAGGTGATCGCCAAGGCGGACGTGGTGCTGGCGCTCGGCACGCGGCTCGGGCCGTTCGGCACGCTGCCCCAGCACGGCATCGATTACTGGCCGAAGAACGCGAAGGTCATCCAGATCGACGCCGATGCGAAGATGCTGGGGCTCGTGAAAGCCGATCACCGTCGGCATCTGCGGTGACGCCAAGGCCGCCGCGACAGCGCTCGCCTCGCGGCTCGCCGGCCGCAAGCTCGAAAGCGTCGAAAACCAGCGTGCGCGTCTCGCGGACATCGACAACGAAAAGCGGGCATGGGAGAGCGAGCTCGAAGGCTGGACGCACGAGAAGGACGCGTGGTCGCTCGAGGTCAGCCGGGGCTCGACGGTGATGCACCCGCGGCAGATGCTGCGCGAGCTCGAGCGCGCGATGCCGGACCGCGCGATGGTGTCGACCGACATCGGCAACATCTGCTCGGTGTCGAATTCGTACCTGCGCTTCGATCGCCCGCGCTCGATGTTCGCCGCGATGAGCTTCGGCAATTGCGGCTACGCGTTTCCCACCATCATCGGCGCCAAGGTCGCCGCGCCCGACCGGCCGGCGATCGCCTACGTCGGCGACGGCGCGTGGGGCATGAGCTTCGGCGAGCTCTCGACCTGCGTACGCGAGAACATTCCCGTGACCGCGGTCGTGTTCAACAACGGCCAGTGGGGCGCCGAGAAGAAGAATCACGTGGATTTCTACGCCAACCGGTTCGTCGGCGTGAACCTCGACAAACAGCCGTCGTGGGCGGCGGTGGCGCAGGCGATGGGTGCGCACGGCGTTCGCGTCGACAAGCTCTCCGACGTCGGACCCGCGCTGCGCGAGGCGGCCGCGGCGCAGCGTGACGGCAAGACGACCGTGCTCGAGATGATGGTGACGCGCGAGCTCGGCGATCCGTTCCGCCGCGACGCGCTGTCGCTGCCGGTCCGGCACCTCGCGAAGTACAAGCCGACCGCGGCGTAGGGCGGGCTTCAGCCCGCCGCGATATCCGGCAAGGCTGAAGCCTTGCCTACGAATTCTTCAACTGGCGCAGCGCACCCCACGCGGCGGGCATTCCGCGATCCGGCATAATCGCCGCTCCATGGAGTCGCTTTACTACGTCATGTGCTGGGCCTGCCACCGCAAGTGCCGGCACTGCTACGAAGATCGCTTCCGGCCGTACATCCGCGGCGAGCTCGCGGGCGTCGTCGAAGAGGCGGAACGCAACTTCCCGCGCATCGTCGCCAACCTGCCGGAGCGGCACACCTATCTCGACCAGTCGGCGCCGCGCCCGGACGGTTCCTTCCCCGAGAAGACAGGACGAATCATTCTTTCCGGGGGCGAATCGCTGATCGACCCGGTGCGCGAGCGCGTCACGTACCGCGTGATCGAAGCGTTGCGCGACAAGTACCGCGAGCAGGGCGGCGTGAAGGTCGTCGTGCAGACCACCGGCGACATCCTGACCGACGCGATCGTCGACGATCTTCTCCGCCGGGGCGTGTGGATGATCTCGGTGGCGAGCGTCGACGACTTTCATGTCGGCCTTGAAGGCGCGGCGAAGCAGCGGGCGTTCATGGACAAGCTGTCCGCGCTGTTCGAGCGGCACGGCCTTCGGCGATCGGGCCTGTCCGCCACGACGCGCAACTGGCACGAGGAGGAGGGCCCCGTGTACAGCTTCTTCGGCGCGACGCCCGATTCGTGGATCGGCAAGCTGTGGCCGCGCGGCCGCGCGTGGCAGAACGGCTTGTCGACGGCCACGCTCGAGGACAATTTCTGCAATCGGTGGTCGGGTGGGCTCAACTTCCTTCGGCACGAGTACAACGGCTCCGAAGTGTCGATCGAGCCCGACGGCGCGGTGTACCCGTGCTGCGTCAAGACGAAACGGCCGATCGGCAGCCTCCTCGAGGACAACCTGATCGACATCCTCGAGTCGCTGGTCGGCGTGCCGGCGTACGAGGCGATCACCATGGGCCATCCCGAGCGCATGGGGCTCGCGCACGGGTGGAGCGAGGAAACGTTCATCGCCAACTGCAGCACGACCACGCCGGCGGGAACGCCGTACCGAAACCTGTGCATCGGTTGCGATCGCTTTCACGAGGACGTGTTGGGTCCCGTGATCGAGGAAGCGCGCGAGCGCCGCCGGCATGCCCGAATGCTCGCCGCGGCCGCTCCGCCACGCGAAGCCCTCAGGGAGTGAACGTGAGAAGGTGGCTTGGTGCCGTCGCCGTGACGGCGACGTGCGTTGCGCTCGCGGCTCATGCGCAGGACGCGAAGTGGGACGACGTCGCGGCGCGGGCGCGCGGCCAGACCGTGAACTTCAACGCGTGGGCCGGCGACGAGAAGACCAACGCCTTCATCCAGTGGGCCGGCGACGAGGTCGCGAGGCGCTACGGCGTCAAGGTCAACCACGTCAAGCTGAAGGACACCGCGGAAGCAGTCACGCGTGTCGTCGCGGAAAAGGCCGCGGGCCGCGACAGCGGCGGCACGGTCGACCTCATCTGGCTCAACGGACCGAACTTCCTCGCGTTGAAGCAGCAGGGCCTGCTGTACGGACCGTTCGCCACGCGGCTTCCGAACTACGCGAAGGTCGACACCACGAGCATCCGCTCCAACGTCGTCGATTTCACCATTCCCGTCGACGGGTTCGAGTCGCCCTGGCGGCGCGCGCAGATCGTGTTCGTCTACGATGGCAGGCGCGTGCAGGCGCCGCCGCGTTCGGTCGCGGAGCTTCTCGCGTGGGCGAAGAAGAATCCCGGTCGTCTCACGCACCCCGGCGTGCGCAACTTCCTCGGATCCACGTTCCTCAAACAGGCGCTCTACGAACTCGCGCCCGATCCTTCCGTGCTGCAGAAGGCGGCGACGGACGAGAGCTTCGGGACGGTCACCGCGCCGCTGTGGGCGTGGTACGAAGACCTGCGTCCGAACCTCTGGCGCAGGGGCCGCCAGTTTCCGGAGAACGGACCCGCGCAGCGCCAGCTCCTGAACGACGGCGAGATCGACATGATGGTCTCGTTCAATCCCGCGGAGGCCGCGGTGTCGGTCAATGCCGGCCTCTTGCCCGACTCGGTGCGAACGGCCGTGTTCGCGCGCGGAACGATCGGCAACACGAGCTTCGTCGCGATACCGTACAACGCGGCGAACAAGGAAGGCGCGATGGTGGTCGCCAACTTCCTGCTCGACCCCGCGACCCAGGCGCATGCGCAGGACTACCGGCAGATCGGCAACTTCACCGTGCTCGACCTGGCCAAGCTGTCCGCGGCGGAGCGCAAGCGCTTCGAGGACCTTCCGATGTCACCCGCGCTGCCGACCAACGCCGAGCTTGGCGTCACGCTCCTCGAGCCGCATCCTTCGTGGATGACAAGGATCACGAGCGAATGGGAGAAGCGGTACACGAATTGAATCCTTCCGCGCGGCGGGGAGTGCTGCGCGCGGCGCCCGCGCTCACGGTCGGAGCGTTCCTGCTGCCGATCGCCGCCGGGCTCTTCGGCACGCTGCTGCCCGCTTTCGGATACCTGCCCGCGATCGGCGGCCGCGAGTTGAGCCTCGATCCGTGGAGCGCGCTCCTGTCCTATCCCGGATTCGCATCGAGCCTTCGCATCACGCTGTTCGTCGGAGTAGCGACGCCGATATTGTCGGTGGGCCTCGCCTTCGGGTTTTGCGCATGGGCCCACGGTCGCGGGTGGATGCGGCGCGCCGGCGCCTGGATCGCGCCGATCCTCGCGACGCCGCATTCGGCGCTCGCGATCGGGCTTGCCTTTGTCATCGCGCCTTCGGGATGGATCGTGCGCGCGGCGTCGCCGTGGCTCACGGGCTGGCTGCTTCCGCCCGACGTCGCGACCGTCGGCGATCCGCGCGGCGTGGCGCTCGTGCTGGGGCTGCTGCTGAAGGAAGTGCCGTATCTCGTGCTGATGATCGCTGGCGCGCTTTCGCAGGTGCCGGCGCGCGAGCATCTTGCGATCGCGCGTACGCTCGGCTATCCGCGCCACCTCGCGTGGCTCAAGGTCATCCTTCCCCAGGTCTATGCGCAAGTGCGCCTGCCGGTGTTCGCGGTGATCGCCTTCTCGCTCTCGGTGGTCGACGTCGCGCTGATCCTGGGGCCGACGAATCCTCCGCCGCTGGCGGTGCTCGCGGTGCGCTGGTTCAGCGATCCGGACGTCGCGCTGTACCTTCCCGCCGCCGCCGCGGCGACGCTGCTGCTCCTGCTCGTCGCGCTCGCCATCGCCTCGTGGCTCGTCTTCGAACGCGTGGCGATGGCGCTCGGGCGCGCCTGGCTCGCGCGCGGCAGCCGTGACGGCCTCGCGCCCGTGCTCGTCGCCGCCACCTCCGCCGCATCCACGGTGCTCGTGGCATTGTCGTTCCTCGCCATTGCCGGCATGTCGCTGTGGTCTCTTGCCGCCCAATGGCGATTTCCCGACGCGCTGCCGCAGGCATGGTCGGTGACGCAATGGTCGCAGCGGCTGTCGGCGCTCGCGGCGCCCGCCTGGACGACGCTGGCCGTGGGCGTGATCGCCACCGTCATCGCGCTGGCGCTCGTCGTCGCATGCCTCGAGAACGAGAGCCGCACGCAGCACCGCGCGGGCCGCGGTGCGCTGTGGCTTCTCTACCTGCCATTGCTGGTGCCGCAGGTGGCGTTCCTGTTCGGCCTTCAGGTGTTGCTGGTGAGGATGAATTTCGATGGCACGCTGGCGGCGGTCGTGTGGGCCCATCTCGTGTTCGTGCTGCCGTACCTCTTCCTGTCGCTCGCCGATCCGTGGCGCGCGCTCGATCCGCGTTATGCGCGTGCGGCGTCGAGTCTCGGCGCGTCGCCCGCGCGAGTGCTCTTTACGGTGAAGCTGCCGCTCGTGCTTCGGCCCGCGCTCATCGCGTGTGCCGTCGCGTTCGCGGTCAGCGTGGGACAGTACCTGCCGACGCTCTTCGCGGGCAACGGCCTCGTCGCCACGCTCACCACGGAGGCCGTGACGCTCGCCGGCGGCGCCGACCGCCGCGTGATCGGCGCTTACGCGCTTGCGCAGGCGGCGTTTCCGACGGTGGCGTACCTCATTGCCGCTGTCCTGCCCGCGCTCGTGTTCGCCAACCGCCGCGGAGCCGCGCGATGAGCGCGATGGGCCGCCCCGAGCGCGAATTGCGCCCCCTGTGGGGGCAGCGAAGCGGCGAAGCCGCGAGCGTGGGGGTCCTTTGAAGCCACTCCTGCTGGAGGAAGTTCGTATCGACCTTGCGGGTCGCGTGCTCGTTCGCGCGCTCACGCTGACCATCGCGCCCGGCGAATGCGTGACCGTGATGGGGCCGTCCGGATGCGGCAAGTCGACGCTCCTCGCCTACGTCGCGGGAACGATCGATCCCGCGTTCCGCGCGTCCGGCCGCGTGCTGATCGGCGTTCGCGAGGTGACTCGCGAATTGCCGGAGGCGCGCCGCATCGGCATCCTGTTCCAGGACGACCTGCTCTTTCCGCACCTGTCGGTGGGCGGCAACCTCGCCTTCGCGCTGCGCCAGCACGTGCGCGACCGCGACGCGCGCCGCCTGCGCATCGAAGCGGCGCTCGAGGAAGCCGACCTTCATGGATTCGCCACCCGCGATCCCGCCAGCTTGTCGGGCGGACAGCGGGCGCGTGTCGCCCTCATGCGCACGCTGCTCTCCGATCCGGAAGCGCTGCTTCTCGACGAGCCGTTCAACAAGCTCGACGCGCAACTGCGCGCCGACTTCCGCCGGTTCGTGTTCGAGCACGCGGCGCAGCGCGGGCTGCCGACCCTGCTCGTGACGCACGACGCGACCGACGCCCCGCCAGGCGGACGCGTCATCGAGGTGGCGAGCGCCTAGCAAGAGTCAGCGAAAACACCTCCCCGCTGCCGGCGGCGCAAGGATCTTTACACAATCTCGATGCGGCCAGCTTGATCCTTGTCAGGACTTTTGCTTGCTCCCGGATAGCCTTGCGTTCATCTTGATGGCAACGGAGCAATCGACATGGATCTCTACTTTCTCGAGAACTGGCATGTGCTGCGGCTTGTGACGATCGGGCTGCTAGTCGTGGCCTTCGTCCTGTTCGCGGCGCTCGTGCGCGCGTTCAGCAAGGCCCGGACCAAGCTCGGCGAAGGCAGGACCGTTTCGGGTGCGGGAATCGCGCTTCCCGCGCCTCAAACGCCCGCGTCCTGGCCGGCGAAAGCTGCGGATCCCAGGACCGAACGACGCGCGGCGTAGCCAGCGGCAAGATGCCTTTATGCCGTCTTTATGCGAGCGGCGCGTCAATTTATGCCGAATTGAACCCGCAGGTGAAATGATCATTCGTTCAGCAAATTGACCGTCGTATCGACGCTGGAGCGCAACCATGATGGACGTTCTCTACATCGGGCTCATCGTAGCCTTCTTCGCGGCCTCCGTCGGCCTCGTGCGCTTTTGTGCGCGCCTTCTGCCGAAGCGGAGCAAGTCATGAACTGGATCTACTGGATCTCGGGCATCGCCGCACTCGTCATCTTCGTGTACCTCGTCGTCGCGCTGTTCAAGCCGGAGTATTTCGAATGAACGCCTTAGGCTGGCTTCAACTCGCCATTTACGTGGCGGTGCTATTGCTGCTCGCGAAGCCGCTCGGCAGCTACATGGCCGCCGTTTACGAGGGCACCGCCATCCGCGCGCAACGGATCGGGGGCCCGCTCGAACGCGTCATCTATCGTATCGCGGGCGTTGACCCGGGCCGTGAGATGAGCTGGGTCGACTACGCGCTCGCCATGCTGTGGTTCAACCTCGCGGGCGCGCTCGTGGTGTATGCGCTGCAGCGGCTCCAGGTCTTCCTGCCGCTCAACCCGCAGGACATGGCGGCGGTGTCGCCCGATTCGTCGTTCAATACGGCGACGAGCTTTGCCACCAACACCAACTGGCAGGGCTACGGCGGCGAGAGCACGATGAGCTACCTCACGCAGATGCTCGGGCTCGGCGTGCAGAATTTCGTCTCGGCCGCAACGGGCATGGCCGTGCTCGTCGCGCTGATCCGCGGCTTCACCCGCCGGCAGGTCGACGACATCGGCAACTTCTGGTTCGACCTCGTGCGCTCGACGGTCTACATCCTGCTTCCTCTGTCGCTCGTGCTCGCGCTGGTGCTGGTAAGCCAGGGTGTCGTGCAGACCTTCGACAAGTACGCGACCGTCACGCTCATCGAGCCAGTCACGTACGACGCGCCGAAAAACGGCCCCGACGGCCAGCCGCTCAAGGACGACAAGGGCAACCCCGTGACCGAGAAGGCCACCGCGAACGAGCAGACGATTCCGCTCGGACCCGCCGCGTCGCAGATCGCGATCAAGCAGCTCGGCACCAACGGCGGCGGCTTCTTCAACGTCAACTCGTCGCACCCCTTCGAGAATCCGAATCCGCTCACCAACTTCCTGGAGCTTCTCGCGATCCTCCTGATCTCCGCGGGCCTCTGCTACATGTTCGGCAAGATGATCGGCGACACGCGGCAGGGGTGGGCGATTCTCGCGGCGATGACGATCGTGTTCGTCGCGCTGCTGGTCGCCTGTTACGCCTTCGAAGCGCCGGGCAATCCGGTGCTGACCAAGGCCGGCGCCGACCAGGTGACGAGCGCCACCAATCCGGGCGGCAGCATGGAAGGCAAGGAAGTGCGCTTCGGCGTCGCCAATTCCGCGCTGTGGGCCGTGGCCACCACGTCCGCCTCGAACGGCTCGGTGAATTCGATGCACGACTCGATGATGCCGCTCGCCGGCATGATCCCGATGTGGCTCATGCAGCTCGGTGAAGTGATCTACGGCGGCGTCGGGTCGGGCCTGTACGGGATGATCGTGTTCGCCATCGTCGCGGTGTTCATCGCGGGCCTCATGGTGGGCCGCACGCCCGAGTATCTCGGGAAGAAGATCGGCGCCTACGAGATCAAGATGGCGTCGATCGCGATCCTGGTGCCGCCGTTCCTGGTGCTCGGAGGCACGGCGCTGGCCGTGCTGCTCGACGCGGGCAAGGCCGGCGTCGCCAATCCCGCCGAGCACGGCTTCTCGGAGATCCTCTACGCGTTCTCGTCGGCCAGCAACAACAACGGCAGCGCGTTTGCGGGACTGTCCGCCAACACGCCGTTCTACAACACGGCCCTTGGAATCTGCATGCTGTTCGCGCGCTACTGGCTCGCGATTCCCGTTCTCGCACTGGCCGGCGCGCTGGCGGCGGCCAAGCACGTTCCGCCATCCGGCGGCACGCTTCCGACGCACACGCCGCTCTTCGTCGTGGTGCTGATCGCGACCGTCGTCACGGTCGGCGCGCTGACGTTCGTGCCGGCGCTCGCGTTGGGGCCGGTGGTCGAGCATCTGCTGCTGTACGGCGGCCAATAAGGCTCGAGAGACAATCATGGCAACGATCGCACAAAAGCAAACCGCGCTCTCCTGGTTCCTGAACCGCGAGCTCCTCGGGCCTGCGCTCGTCGACAGCTTCCGCCGGATGACGCCCCGCTACCAGTGGCGCAACCCGGTGATGTTCGTCGTCTACATCGGCAGCATCCTCACGACGATCCTCTGGGTCCAGTCGCTCGTCGGCCAGGGCGAAGCGCCGTCCGGCTTCATCCTGGCGATCACGCTGTGGCTGTGGGCGACGCTCGTCTTCGCCAACTTCGCCGAGGCGATCGCCGAAGGCCGCAGCAAGGCGCAGGCGGCGAGCCTGAAGAGCGCGCGCAAGGACACCGTCGCCAAGAAGATCGCGCGCGCCGAGCGCACGGCCCCCTCCACGCCGACGCCCTCGCAGCTCCTGCGCAAGGGCGACCTCGTGCTGGTCGAGCAGGGCGACCTCGTGCCCGGCGACGGCGAAGTCGTCGTCGGCGCGGCGGCGATCAACGAGAGCGCGGTCACCGGCGAGAGCGCCCCCGTGATCCGCGCCGCGGGCAGCGACTTCAATACCGTGACGGGCGGCACCGTCGTCCTGTCGGACTGGATCATCGTCCGCATCGGGGTCAATCCCGGCGAAGCGTTTCTCGACCGCATGATCGGCATGGTCGAGGGTGCCTCGCGTCAGAAGACGCCGAACGAGATCGCGCTCACCATCCTCCTCGTCGCGATGACCCTCGTGTTCCTGCTCGCGACCGTGACCCTGCTGCCGTATTCGATCTACAGCGTCGAGGTGGCGAAGGCGGGCACGCCGGTGTCGATCACCGTGCTGGTGGCCCTCCTCGTGTGCCTCATCCCGACCACGATCGGCGGCCTCCTGTCCGCGATCGGCGTCGCGGGGATGGGCCGCATGATGCGCGCCAACGTGATTGCCACGTCCGGACGCGCGGTCGAGGCCGCCGGCGACTGCGACGTGCTGTTGCTCGACAAGACAGGCACCATCACGTTCGGCAATCGCCAGGCATCGTCGTTGCACGCGGTCTCGGGCGTGACCCAGCCGCAGCTCGCGGAGGCCACGCTGCTCGCCTCCCTCGGCGACGAAACGCCGGAGGGCAAGAGCATCGTCGCCCTCGTCAAGCGCGCCTTCGGGCTTACACCGCCCGCCCTCGAGCCCGGCCATTTCACGATCATCCCGTTCTCCGCGCAGACGCGCATGAGCGGGGTGACCCACCGCGGCCGCGAGCTTCGCAAGGGTGCGCTCGACGCCATCCGCGACTGGGTCGGAGCGCAAGGCGGTCATGCCGACAACGAAGTGGTCGCTCGCGTCGAGGAAATCGCGCGCCGTGGCGCGACGCCGCTCGTCGTGGCCGAAGGCCGGCGCGTCCTCGGCGTGGTCGAGTTGAAGGACATCGTCAAGACCAAGATCAAGGAGCGCTTCGCCGAGCTTCGCAGGATGGGCATCAAGACCATCATGATCACCGGCGACAACAAGCTCACCGCCGCCTCGATTGCGGCGGAAGCGGGTGTCGACGACTTTCTCGCGGAAGTGACGCCGGAAGCCAAGCTCAAGCTGATCCGGCAGATACAGTCGGAAGGCAAGCTCGTCGCGATGACCGGCGATGGCACCAACGATGCGCCGGCGCTCGCGCAGGCGGACGTCGCCGTCGTGATGAACACGCGGCACGCAGGCGGCGAAGGAAGCGGGCAACATGGTCGACCTCGACTCCAACCCGACCAAGCTCATCGAGATCGTCGAGATCGGCAAGCAGCTCCTGATGACGCGCGGGGCGCTCACGACGTTCTCGATCGCCAACGACGTCGCCAAGTATTTCGCCATCATTCCGGCGGCGTTCGCGCAGCACGTACCCGGTGCTCGGCGTGCTCAACGTGATGCATCTCGCCACGCCCGCGAGCGCGATCCTGTCGCGCGGTCATCTTCAACGCGCTCATCATCATCGGCGCTGATTCCGCTCGCGCTGCGCGGCGTGAAATACCGCCCGGTCGGCGCGGCGACAGCTGCTGCGCACGAACATGCTCATCTACGGGTCTGGGCGGCGTCGTGCTGCCGTTCATCGGCATCAAGGCCATCGACCTCCTGCTCGTCGCGATCGAGCCTGGCCTAGGAGACACCGATATGTCGAACATCCTTTCATCCCCGCGGTTCGCATGCTGGTCGCGCTGACGGTGCTCACCGGCGTTGCGTATCCGCTCTCGTCACCTGGGGCATCGCGCAGGTGGCGTTCCCGGGCGCGGCCAACGGCAGCCTGGTCGTGCGCGACGGCAAGGCCGTCGGATCGGACCTGATCGGCCAGCCGTTCGGCGATCCGAAGTACTTCTGGAGCCGGCCGTCGGCGACTTCGCCGCAGCCGTACAACGGTGCGTCGTCGTCCGGATCCAACCAGGGACCGCGCAATCCGGCGCTCGCCGATGCGGTCGCCGATCGCATCAAGGCCCTGCGCGAAGCGGATCCGGGCAACACCGCGCCGGTGCCGGTGGATCTCGTCACGGCGTCGGGAAGCGGCCTCGATCCGCACATCAGCGTCGCGGCGGCCGCATTCCAGGTCGGCGCGCGTCGCCAAGGCGCGCGGCTTGTCACCGCGAGGGCGGTCCGCGCGCTCGTCGACGCAGCAACACCGAGGGACGCACCGCTCGGCCGTGCTGGGCGAGCCACGGGTGAACGTGCTTCAGGCTCAACCTCGCGCTGGACCGGCCGGCCACAGTAGCGCAGATACTCGGCGTCGTGACGAGACGACCGGCCCGATCCCGACGCGCTGCTGGCGCAGGTCCAGGCGCAGCAAGAGGCCAGGCCAGCGCGGGAAGCTGCGCATCTACTTCGGCGCGTCGGCCGGCGTGGGCAAGACCTACGCGATGCTGGCCGCGGCGCGTGCAGCTGCGGAGCGAAGGGCGCGACGTCGTCGTCGGCGTCGTCGAAACGCACGGGCGCGAGGAGACCGAGGCGCTGCTGCAGGGACTGGAAATCCTGCCGCGCGCAACACTCGAATACCAGGGCCGGCAACTGCTCGAGGAGTTCGATCTCGACGCCGCGCTGGCGCGCCATCCGGCGCTCATCCTCGTCGACGAGCTCGCCCATACCAACGTCGCCCGGTTCGCGCCATCCCAAGCGCTGGCAGGACGTCGACGAGCTCCTCGCCGCGGGGATCGACGTCTTCACGACGCTCAACGTGCAGCACCTCGAGAGCCTGAACGACGTCGTGGGCGGCATCACCGGCGTCCGCGTGTGGGAGACGCGTGCCCGACACGTTCTTCGACCGGCCGACGAGGTCGATGCTGGTCGATATCTCCGCCGACGAACTGCTCGCGCGCCTCGCGAGCGGGCAAGGTCTACATGCCCGAGCAGATCGAGCGCGCCGCGACGAACTTCTTCCGCAAGGGCAACCTCATGGCGCTGCGCGAGCTCGCGCTGCGCCGCACTGCCGACCGCGTCGAGGACGACGTCCAGGCCTACCGCGCCAACAAGTCGATCGAGCGTGTCTGGAAGACCGAGGCTTCGTTTCTGTGCTGCATCGGTCCCGATCCCGGCGGCGAGCACGTCGTGCGCAGCGCGGCGCGGCTCGCGCCCAGCTCAACGTCGAATGGACCGCCGTTTACGTCGAGACGCCTTCGCTGCAGCGCCTTCCGCGGCCGAGCGCGAGCGCATCCTGCGCACGGTCAAGCTCGCCCAGGAGTTGGGCGCGAAGACGGCGATCCTCGCCGGCGAGGATCCCGCAGCGCAGATCGTCGATTACGCACGCGCTCACAACTGCTCGAAGCTGGTGCTCGGGCGACGGCGCGGGCGTGCGGCGCGGTGGGTTTGGAAGCGCAGCATTGCTCGGCAGGATCGGCGAGCTCGCCCCCGACGTCGATCTCATCGAGATCGGACGCAGCGGATCGCCCAAGGTCGCGCTCCGGCCCGCCGACACAGCCGACGGGGATCCCCGAACGACGCAGAAGGGCTGCGCTATGTCTGGGCGGCCGCCGCCTGCGCTTGCGACCACGCTGGTCGCGATCGCACTCTACGGATACTTCGATCTCGCCAACATCGTGATGCTGTTCCTGCTCACGGTGGTTGGTGTCGCCCTGCGAATGGGGCGCGGGCCCGGCCGTGCTCGCGGCCTTCCTCGGCGTGGCGTCGTTCGATTTCTTCTTCGTGCCGCCGCGATTCTCGTTCGCGGTGAGCGACGTGCAGTACCTGCTGACCTTCGCGGTGATGCTCGTCGTGGCCCTCGTCATCGGGCAACTCACGGCCGGGCTTGCGCTATCAGGCGCGAGTTGCGTCGCACCGCGAGGAGCGCGCGCGCGGCCTGTACGAATTCGCGCGCGACCTGTCGAGCCTGCTCCTGCAGCCGAGGACGTCGTGGACGCCGCGACGCGAATTCATCGGCGGCCACTTTCCGCGCGAGGGTGGCGCTGTCCTGCTCGCCGATGACGAGGACCGCATCGGATGCCTGCGCCGCGCGAAGGCGCGCCCCGTCGACCTCGGCACCGCGCAGTGGGCCTTCGACAAGTCGCAGCCGGCGGGCGCCGGTACCGACACGCTTGCCGGGCAACGAATTGCTCTACCTGCCGCTACGGGCGCCGATGCGCACGCGCGGCGTGCTCGCGATCCGGCCCGAGCAAGCACGGCGGCTGCTGCTGGTCCCCGAGCAGCGCCGGCAACTCGACACGTTCGCCGCGCTGATCGCCATCGCGCTCGAGCGCGTGCATTACGTCGAGGTCGCGCAGCAGGCGCTGATGCAAATGGAATCGGAACGGCTGCGCAACTCGCTGCTGTCGGCGCTGTCGCACGACCTGCGCACGCCGCTGGCCGTGCTGGTCGGGCTCGCGGAGTCGCTGACGCTCACCAAGCCCGCCCTGTCGGCAGCGCAGCTCGAAACTCGCCGACGCCATCCGCGATGAGGCGCGCCGCATGAGCGCGCTCGTCGACAATCTCCTCGACATGGCGCGCATCGAAAGCGGCGAGGTCAAGCTGCAGCCTGCGATGGCAGCCCTTCGAGGAGGTCGTGGGCAGTGCGCTTGCTCGCCGCGAGACCGGCGCTGGCGCGCCATCGCGTCGAGGTGCGCTTTCCGGCGCGACCTGCCGCTGGTGCGAATTCGACGCGATGCTGATCGAGCGCGTGCTCGTGCAACCTGCTGGAGAACGCTGTCGAAGTACACGCCGCCCGGCAGCACTCATCCGCTTTCGCGGCTGAGACGGCTGCACGGCAACCTCGTGTCGCGTGAGCGACAACGGTCCGGGCCTGCGCGAAGGGCCAGGAAGAGGCGATCTTCGAGAAGTTCACGCGCGGCGAGCGCGAATCGGCGACCCCTGGCGTGGGCCTCGGGCTCGCCATCTGCCGTGCGATCGTCGAAGCGCCAAGGGCAGGATCTGGGCCGACAACCGCCCGAAGGCGGTGCCGTCTTCACCTTCACGCTGCCGCTCGGCACACCACCCGAGATTCCGGACGAGCCGGCCCCCGCCGCCGTGTCGAAGGCCGACACCGGTGAGTGAGCCGCTGCCGGTCGCCGTGCTGGTCGAGGACGAGCGCCAGATCCGCCGCTTCGTGCGCACGGCGCTCGAGACGGAGGGCTGGCCGGTATCTCGAGGCCGAGACGGTGACGCAGGGGCTCATCGATGCCGGCACGCGCAAGCCGGATCTCGTCATCCTCGACCTCGGACTTCCCGATGGCGACGGCGTCGACTTCATCCGCGATTTCCGCGGCTGGTCGTCGGTCCCGATCATCGTGCTGTCCGCGCGCTCGGAGGAGACCGACAAGATCGAGGCGCTCGACGCCGGTGCGGACGACTACCTGACCAAGCCGTTCGGCGATGGGCGAACTGCTCGCGCGCGTGCGCGCGGCGCGCGGCGCGGCGCGAATGCGGCGAACGGACCGGCGACGGCCGTTTCGCATGGGCGACGTCGAGGTCGACCTCGTCCGCGCGCATCGTGCGCAAGGGCGAGGAGCCCGTGCACCTCACGCCCATCGAGTATCGCCTGCTCGCGCTGCTGATCCCCAACGCGGGCCGCGTGCTGACGCATCGCCAGATCCTGCGCGACGTGTGGGGTCCCAACTACGTCGAGCACGAGCACTACGTGCGCATCTACATGGGTCACCTGCGGCAGAAGCTCGAGGATGATCCCGCGCAGCCCGCGCACATCGTCACCGAAACCGCGGTCGGCTATCGGCTGGTGACCTGAGGGTCTTTACGCCGTCTTTACCTTCGAGTCCGAAAGCTCGATGCCTTCTTGAGGCGCCCGGCTCTATCTTCGAGGCATGGGCCAAATCGTCAAGGAGGGCATCATGCAACGATGGTCGGGGCTTTTGAAGTCCCGGAAAGTCAGTGCCGGGCCAGTCATCGGTATCCCACGGGATGCGCAGAGTGCAGGCATTCCGTCCCCGGGCCTCCATGCGCAGGAGATCGTGCTCGATGTCGACGCGAACGACAGCGCGACCGTGCTCGCCCTGGCAGCCGCGTACATCGGGCGCGGGCATGGCCTCGATCCCGCGCCGATCCTGCGCGCGCTGCAGCGGCGCGAGGAAGCAGGCTCGACGGCCCTGGGATACGGCGTTGCGATCCCGCACGCCCGCATCGCAGGGATCGGCCGCCCGCTGACGCTGTTCCTGCGCACGCGCTATCCGGTCGCGTTCGGTGCGCCTGACGACTCCTTGGTCTCGAATTTCTTCGTCATCATGGTGCCGGTGGACGGCGACACCGACCAGCACCTCGAGCTCCTGGCCAACGTGGCGACCTGCTTCGGGGAGAGGGCATTCCGCGCGCAACTCGCCATGGCGACGACGGCGAACCAGGTCGACGACGCGTTCAGTGGTCGGGTCGCGGGCGTCCCGCTTCGGCCGTCAAACAGGATTCCGACATGAATCAGAAGCTTCGCGTTCGCTCATCGGCGGCCGCCGCGGCGCTGTCAGCGCTGCTCGCGGGAGGCGCACTGGCCCAGACCCCGCCGCCCGCGGCCGCACCCGCGCCGGCCCCCGAGCCCGACTGGACGTTCACGGGCAACGTCGGCTTGTACAGCCAGTACGTGTTCCGCGGCATCACGCAGACCGACGAAAAGCCGGCGGTCCAGGGCGGTTTCGACCTGGGCCACAAGAGCGGGTTCTACGCCGGCACCTGGGCGTCGAACATCTCGTGGATCTCGGACGGGAATGCCGACGCTTCCGCATCCCTCGAGTGGGACTTCTACGGCGGCTACAAGTGGTCGCTGCCCGCGGACTTCGTTGCCGACTTCGGCGTCCTCTATTACTGGTACCCCGGTACCTACCCGGCTGGCTATACCAAGCCGGACACGACCGAGCTCTATGCCGCGCTGAACTGGAAGATGCTCCAGGTGAAGTACAGCTACAGCATCAACGACACGTTCGGCGTCCCCAACTCGGACGGCTCCTACTACATCGAGGGCAACCTCAACTGGGACCTCATCGAGAAGGTGAACGACGTGATCGGCAAGGTCACCCTCATCGGCCACGTCGGCCACCAGTCGTTCCAAAACAACAGCGCGTACACCTACACCGACTGGAAGGCCGGCGCGTCCACCGAGCTCTGGGGCGTGACCGTCGGCATGTTCGGCACAGGCACCGACGCGAACGCCGCGCCGTACACGAACCGGTTCGGCAAGGACACGTCGCGCAGCCAGTTCGTCGCCTTCGTGCAGAAGACGTTCTAGCGACCCCGAACCGAAAGCGCGTATCGCGGTGGCGTCAGGCTCGGGCGGCCACGCCGCGCAGCCCGCTTTCGATGAAGCGCACCGCGCGATCGACGTCATCGTCGCGGTAGCCTCGCGGCCGGCAGGTCCCGCCGGTCTTGCCGCACCGGTAGAGCAGCACTTCCGCGAAGAGGCTGCGGCCGTAGCGGAAGCCCGCTTCGAGGTCTTCGCGCGACGCGCCCGGCAGGGCCTCGGCGAGCGTGGCGTGGAAGTCGCGGTCCGACACGCCGAAGTAGCGCTGGTACCACGCCTCGCCGTCGGGCGCCGAGGCGAGCCGCGCGAACGTGCAGAGGTAATTGCCCCATGGTCCGTCCTTCTGCATGTCGAGCTCGCTGAAAGGCAGCCACCACGCCTTCAGCACATCCTCGACCGACCATGAGGACCTCCCGCGCATTTCCTCGAGCGCTTCGCGCCAGAGCGTGTTGAGGCGCGACGCGCGCCGCTCGAGCGCCGCCTCGAACAGCATCTCCTTGCTGCCGAAGTGGTAGTTGACGAGCGCAACGTGGGTACGCGCCTCCGCCGCGATCATGCGGTGCGACGGCGTCATGAAGCCATGGCCGGCGATGAGTGCTTCCGCGGCGTCGAGCAACGCGTCGCGCGTCGCCGCGCCACGCAAGGCCGCTGGTCGCAGGGCGATTGCATGCATGGTTCCCTCTTTGCCGGCATGTCGCCGGTACCCGACCATTGTCGGCCCAGGGTCGCTCGGCCCGTATAGGCGAACCACCCAATACGTTGTCCGCCTGAGGCCGACGCTAGGACGGCCCGGCTTCGACTGGCGACGCGGCCGCCGCCACGTCGACCGGCGCGTCCGACAAGGGAATGCATGCGCCGAGAAGCCCGATCGCGTAGCCCTTCGCGTTGCTGTGGACGGCAACGAGATCGCGCACGCGGCGGAACTCGCCGTCGGCGTGGCGAAGCCGGTAGTCGACCGTGCCGGGTACGAGGTCGTGCATTGCGCGGGCAAAGGCATCTCGGCGGCGGGCGAGGTCCTCGGGATGCACGCCGTCCCACCAGCCGTTGCCGAGCTCCTGCGTGAGCGTGCGGCCGCGCAACGCGAGCCACGCCGGGTTGCAGTAGGTGCACGATTGCATGCTGTCGGCGATGAACAGCGCCACGGGGGCGCCCTGCGAGAGCGCGCGCAGGCGGTTGTCGGTGCTCGCCTGCTGTTCCGTGATCCGCCGCGCTTGCGCGGTCAGCTGCTGCGTGCGGGCCAGCGCCTCGTGCAGGGTCGCCATGAGCGCCGCGATCCCGAGGCAGACGAGGACGAAGAGCCCGAGGAGCACAAAGCGACCCAGGTCGGGCGAGGACGAGGCCAGGTCCGGCTTGACGTAGAAGTATGCGCTCACTACTAGACTCAGCAGCGTCGCGAAAACCGCGGGGCCGAATCCGCCGACCCATCCCGTGACCGCCACCGCGAGGTAGAACGTGATGAAGGGCACCTGGTCCGGGATGTAGACATCGAGCCCGGCCCGGGCGCCCCAGGCGCCGAGCACCGCGGCGCAGGCGATTGCGTACCGGCGCACCGGCTCGCGGAACGCATGGCGCGGCGGGGGCGCCAGCGGCCGGAGGGCCGCGACGGCGCGGTTTTCCATCCGCTCCGCGACGTGCGCGACCCAGAAGGCGAGCCCGAACGCCGCGGCGCCCGGCAGGCCGAAGGCGAGCACCGCGATGGCGGATGCCGTCAGGAGGGCGTCGATCGACCTCGTGAAGCCGATGCCGGCCACGATGACGAGCGCGCCCGCGATGAGCAACCCCAGGCCGATCCACTGGAGCCCCCGAGTGACCCGCTCGGTGGCGATGCGCGGCATCGCGCTCGCCTTCGGAGGCTGGTCAGGCAAGGGTGCGACGCTGCCCGTGCGGGGGCCGTGGCTTGTAGGACTCCCCGAGCCGGTTCCGAGGGGAATCGTGTAGGATGAATCCGACACGGCTTTCCGCTTGGCGCCGATGCGGGCCCTTGCGCGCTGGCCCTACGATGGCTGCACTCAAGTATGCGAGGCGAGGCGCAGCGTGCATGACGATTCCCCTAGCAACATCGTGAGCCTACCCTTCCTGGCGGCGGCGCGCGCGGCTTCCGCGCCCGCGCTCGGCAGGTTCGGCGGCCTGTACGGCGGCTCGCAGCCGATGCAGGACGTTTACCGGCGCATCGACAAGGTGGCGCCGACGTCCGCGACGGTGCTCATTGTCGGCGAATCCGGGAGCGGCAAGGAAGTCGTCGCCCGCACCATCCACGATCGCAGCGAGCGCGCCAAGGGGCCGTTCGTCGCCGTCAATTGCGGGGCGATTCCGGGGAATCTCATCGAGGCCGAGCTCTTCGGCTACGAGAAGGGCGCGTTCACCGGCGCAGCGCGGATGCACCGCGGCTGCTTCGAGCGCGCCGAAGGCGGCACGCTGTTCCTCGACGAGGTCACCGAGATGGCGCCGGAGATGCAGGTGCGGCTGCTGCGCGTGCTGGAAACCGGGCGCTTCACGCGCGTCGGCGGCGAGCAGGAATTGCGCGCCCGCGTGCGCGTGATCGCCGCAACCAATCGCGATCCCCGGCAGGCGGTGACGGACGGCCGCCTGCGCGAGGACCTCATGTATCGCCTCGCGGTGTTCCCCATCGCCCTGCCGCCGCTGCGCGAGCGCGAGGGCGACGTCGAACTGCTGGCCGAGCATTTCCTGGCCGAGCTGAACGAGACGGAGGGCACCGGCAAGGCGTTCTCGCGGCAATCGATCACGACCATCCGCGCCCACCGCTGGCCCGGCAACGTGCGCGAGCTCAAGAACGCCGTGCAGCGCGCCTTCATCCTCGCCGACGACGAGGTCGAGCTCGACTTCGCCGGCCTCGACTGCGTCACCCCGGTGGCCAACTGCCTGAGCGTCCCGATCGGCACGCCGCTCGCGGAGATCGAGCGAAAGGTGATCTTCGCGACGCTCGACCTGTGCGAGGGCAACAAGCGCCGCGCGCGGGCATGCTGGGCGTCAGCCTGAAGACGCTCTACAACCGGCTTGCCGAGTACCAGTCCGGCGAAATCGCCGCGCACGGTGTGACCATGAACATTGCGACCGCCGCCGCCTTCAGCCAACCACGGACGTCCCCCACGACCATGATCCGCATCCTTATTGCCGACGACCACGCTATCGTCCGTGCCGGGCTCAAGCAATTCATCGCCGACCAGCCGGACATGCAGGTGGCAGGCGAAGCCGCCACCGGGAGCGAGGCCATCGCGCTCGTGCGGGCCTCCGAATTCGACGTCGTGCTGCTCGACATCTCGATGCCCGACAAGAACGGCATCGACACGCTGAAGACGCTCAAGCAGGTTCGTCCCGAGCTGCCGATCCTCATGCTGTCGGGATACGCGGAGGACCAGTACGCGGTCAACCTGCTGCGCGCTGGCGCCGCGGGCTACCTCAACAAGGAGGCGGCCTCCACCCAACTCGTCGGCGCGATCCGGACGGTCGTGCGCGGGCGCAAGTTCGTGAGCCCGGCGCTGGCGCAGATCCTCGCCGACGGCGTCACGGGCGACGCCGACAAGCCGCTGCACGGCGAGCTGTCGCAGCGCGAGTTCCAGATCTTCTGCAAGATCGCCGCCGGCGCCGCCGTGTCCAAGATCGCCGACGAGCTCCACCTGTCGGTCAAGACGGTCAGCACGTATCGGACGCGGCGTGCTCGAGAAGATGGGCATGAAGTCCAACGCCGACCTGACCTATTACGCCATCAAGAACGGCCTCATCGACTGATGTACACCCGATGCCGCGCCGCCGCGGCTCCAAATGTCGGACAAACGCCGACATTCAAGCCATGTCGGTCCTGTTAACGTTTTCGGACACAAGACTCCGGGAGCAGGCGCCTGCCGTTGAAGGGGACGCAAATGGACATGTCCAACCTTCAAACGAGCCGAGCGCACGCTCCGCTGCACCAACCTTCGTCCCGCGTGTCCAAACTGCGCGTCATCATCATCGAGGACTCGGCGCTCATCCGAGCGCGCCTGTCGGAATCGCTCGCGGAGATTCCGAACGTCGAGATCGTCGACCAGGTCGAGACCGAAGCCGCGGCGCTTGCCGCAATGCGTGAGACGGGATGGGACGCGGCCGTGCTCGACCTGCAGCTGAAGCATGGCACCGGGCTCGGCCTGCTGAAGGCCCTCTCGCAAGGGACACGTCCGCCGAACACCAAGATCATCGTCTTCACCAACTACGCGTTTCCGCAATACCGCGACCGCAGTCTGGCGCTCGGCGCCGACTATTTCTTCGACAAGGCGCGCGAATTCCATCGCGTGCGCGAAGTGCTGCACGGTCTTGCCGGCGGCGGTTCGGCGGCAACGCACTGACGAGGCTCCCCATCAACGCCAGGGCGACAGCTAAGCGCGCCTCCGTGACGAACGCGTCGGCGGAACGCCCGGTCGCGCGCACGGCGGAGATCGCCGCGGTGGCCGCGGCGCCGTCCTCGCGCCCAAGCTCACGGCCATCGAGATCGCGACGCTGCTCATCGCCGTCGTGGTGGTGATTGCCGCGGCGCGCGTCGCGGAGCCGTTTCTGGTTCCGGTCGTTGCGGGCATTCTCCTGAGCTACGCGTTGCGCCCGCTCGTGTCGACGCTCGAGCGCTGGCGGGTGCCGCGGCTCGTCGCGGCGGCGCTCGTGATGTCGATCCTCGTCGGGGTGCTGTCCGTCATCGGATACGCCATTCGCGACGACGTCAACGCGGCCGTCGCGGAGCTGCCCGGCGCGGCCCGCAAGCTGCGCGTGGCGATTACCGAATCGGCTGCGGCAATCGCCGGGGCCGATGACGCACGTCAAGCAGGCCGCGGCCGAGCTCGACCGCGCCGCGTTGGAAGCGGCGGGCAAGCCCGCTGGCCGCGCCCACTCCGCCTCCCGACGGCGTCGCTTCGCAGGTCCAGAGTTTCGTCGACCATCAGTACGGCAAGGCGATGTCCGTTTTCACCGATATCCTGTTCGCGCTGCTGCTTGCATTCTTCCTTCTGGCGGCCGGCGACACCTTCCGGCGCAAGGTGGCCAAGCTCGCCGGGGAATCGCTCGCGCGCCGGCGCGTGACGGTCGAGGTGCTGAACGAGATCGACGCGCAGGTCCAGAAGTATCTCGTCACGCTGGTTCTCGCCAACGCCCTCATCGCGCTCGCCACCTGGGGAAGTCTTGCGCTTCTCGGCTTGCCCAACGCGGGCATGTGGGGCGCGATCACGGGCGTGCTGCACATCATTCCGTATGCGGGCGCCGCGATCGCCATCGCGGGCATCGGCGTCGCGATGTTCCTCCACTCGGGGACCGTCGCATCGGCGCTCCTGGCCATGGGCACCATCGCCGTCATAGCAACGCTGATCGGCATCGGCTATTCGAGCTGGCTGCAGGGGCGCGCATCGAGGATCAACGCGGTGGCGGTGTTCATCGGCGTGCTGTTCTTCGGCTGGCTGTGGGGCGGGTGGGGCCTGTTGCTCGGGCTACCGATCATCGCCGTCGTGAAGAGCATCAGCGACCGCGTCGAGTCACTCAAACCCGTGAGCGAGCTTCTTGCGGCCTGAACACACTTGCCGGTGCCCCAACGCGTCTGGTAGCCGACAGGCTGACGCACGGGCCGGATACACCCCCCAGTTCCACGTAGTCCAGTTTTCCAACAACTCAAAGGAAGCGAAATGAAAGCACTGCTGATCGCCATCGTGGGCTTTTCGGTCCTGTCGTTGTCGGCCTGCAACACGGTCGAGGGCGCGGGCAAGGATGTGAAGGCCACCGGCCAGGCCGTGGAGAACGCCGCGAAGGACGCGAAGCCGAAGTAACCCGGCTTCACGAAAGTCGCGTCGCGGCAATCACATGAACCTTCAATACAAGCGGCCAGGATCATGACCCTCGTCGACGAGATCAAGTTGTTGCTGGAAGCCCCCACGATGAACGCCCGTGACATCCGCACCCTGTTGCGCCAGGACCACGACGAGGCCCTCAAGCTCGCGCGCGACATGTACGAATCGGAGAGCGGCGACGAGCGCCGCGCGCTGTTGCGGCAGTTGAAGCCGGCGCTCCTCGTACATTCGCGCGCCGAGGAGAAGGAGGTCTACGACGTGCTACTGAAGCTGGGAGAGTCGGACCTCCGGAACCTGGCGTACGAAGGCTACGTGGAGCACGGCGTGCTGGACGACCTGCTCGAGAAGCTCCTGAAAAGCCGGAAGACGGAGACGGACGAGTGGAAGGCGCACGCGAAGGTGCTGCTCGAATTCCTCGAGCACCACATGGAAGAGGAGAACGAGCAGATGTTCAGCGCGCTCGAGGAGCATTTCAACGACGACGAGCGCGAGGCGCTCGGCCGCCGCTTCATCGCCGCGAAATCGCGGCTCACGATGAAGCTCAAGGCCGCGTAGCCGTCACGCGCCTCGCGGCGTTTAGGCGCAACGGCGCGCGGTCGATCGAGGAAGCCGACGGCACGTGGCGCGATGCAAGCTGCACGGACTTCGATCCGGTGAGCGTGCCCCCGTGGCTGGAGCCTCCCACGCAACATGGCTCCATAGAAAAAGGGCCAGACAATCGTCTGGCCCTTTTTTTCGCGGCCGCAGCGCCTATCGCATCAGGCGGCCCACCAAATATCCAAGTGCGAGCGCACCGGCGACCGCGACGAGCGGCTTCTCGCGCACGTAGCCGCTCGCGACTTCGGTGAGCTCGCTACTCTTGCGCGCGAGCACCTTGGTATTCTCGGCGGCCCAGTCGACGCCGCACGCTGCGCCGTCGGCGACCTTGTCGACCGTGTTGTGCGCGCCCGTCCGAACGCGATCGAGGGCGGGGGTTGCCTTTTCCGCGGCGCGGTCGATGGCCTGGTGGGCGCGCTCGGCGATGCCGGAAACAGGATTGGTGGTACTGGTGACCGTGCTGGATGAGGTCATGGCTGCAGCTCCTTTTGGCGAACACGAGGGAAGCCCGATCTCGCCGGCGAGCGGCGCAGACGGGCGGCACACTGGATTGTTGCCGAAACGGACGCGTGCGGCTCTCGGTCGCGCGCGCATTGCGGTGTCGGAGTCCGCTTACACGCTAGGCCCTAATCGCGCCGCCCCTCGTCGTTGAGCCTCGCGATGAGCTTCGCGTTGCGCACGAGCTCCGACTCGACGTAAACGCGAGTGCCCGCGCCCGACAGTCCCATGAACGTGAGCCCGGCGGCGCGCATGCTGTCCGCGTGGCGCGGCTCGCTCAGGAGCACGCTCACGGCCGAGGCGATGCGCACGTAAACCGAAGGCGGCACGCCTTTCGGCCGCACGAGCCCGATCCAGACCACGAACGATTGCTGCCAAAGCTCGCCGAAGGAGGGCACGTCCGGCAGCACGGGCACGCGCGCGCCCGACGTCACGGCCACGATGCGGTGACCGGTGCGCGGGATCTTCACCAGCGCGTTCGGCACGCCGTCGAAGAGGACGTCGATGCGGCCGTCGGCGAGCATCGCGTAGCCTTCGTCGATCGACGCCAGCGTGACATGCGACAGGTTCGCGTTCTGCTCGTATCGAAGGAAGGCGCCCGCCAGGTGACCCGCGGTGCCGGTGCCGAAGGTGCCGAAGGTCAAAGGCGTCGTCGCCTTGCGCGCGGCCGCGAGCCACTGGTCGAGCGTCGTGTGATTCGAACGCGACGCCAGCACCATCGCGTTCGGATACGTGCCCATGATGGCGAGCCAGTCGAAGTCCTCGCTCGGATTGAACTGCGCGCTCCGCGAGAGCAGGCGCCCGCCGATGATCGCCGAGCTGACCGCGAGCCCCATTACGGATCCGTCACGCGGCGCGTTGGCGATGGCGTTGGTGCCCGTGACGCCGCCGTTTCCCGCGACGTTGTCGACCCGGACCGGGATTTCCATGATGCCCGACAGCGCCTCGGCGACGAGACGAGCGAGCGCATCGCTCGATCCGCCGGGCGGCGCGGGAACGATGAGTGTCACTGCCGACGGCGGCGCCGCTTGCGCGAAGACGGTCCGGGCGAAGGAGAGAGTCGCGAGAGCGGCGAGCAAGCGACGACGGCGGGGGGCGAACGGAAACGCGAGCACCTGCGTCTACCGCCTTCTGTCGATGACCACCCCCATCTTACGTGGCGGCCGCCGATCCAACAACCCGCGGCGTTTTGTCGCTACGCGCGACGGCGGCGCCGCGCATCGCGCGCGTGCTCTTGCTCTCATGTTCAAACTCGTTGGCAGTGCCGGAGAGGCGCGCGACGAGCACGCGTTGATCGCCATGGGCGTAGGCACCGGTTCCAGTCCGAAACGGGCGTCGCGCAGTTCCTACAGTCTTCACCGCATTTACATCTCGACTGCATCCGAGTTGCCCGTCGGCCCCCTACGGTATCGCTAAGTCTCTGTTTGCAAACGCGTCAAGTCCGTGGCACGCGCGTTGCGAACGATCCGATGATCGGACGATTGGACGTCCGACTTCATTCACGAGGAGTGACACAAATGAATTGGGACCGCATCGAAGGCAACTGGAAGCAGTTCAAGGGCCGTGTGAAGGAGCGGTGGGGCAAGCTCACCGACGACGACATCGACGTCATCGGCGGCAAGCGCGATCAGCTCGTCGGCAAGATCGCAGAAGCGGTACCGGGATCACCAAGGACGAGGCCCGGCCGAACAGGTCAACCGTTTCGGCGACGGCTTCCGAGACGAAGACCTGCGCACCTACCAATAACGGAGGCACCCATGAACATGTCGAAGACCATGCTGGCGCTGCTCGCCGCGGCGGGGCTGTGCCTCGCCGGCGGCGCAACGGCCCAGACGGCGAGCAAGGACGCTCGCGACCAGGCGATCAAGAGCGCCGAGGCCACGTACTCGGCCGACAAGGCTGCGTGCAAGTCCCTGTCCGGCAATGCCAGGGACATCTGCATGGAAGAGCCAAGGGCAAGGAAAAGATCGCCAAGGCCGAGGCCAAGTCCGCCTACGAGAACACGCCGAAGGCGCGTGAGAACGCGCGGCTGGCGCACGCCGACGCAACGTACGAAGTGGCCAAGGAAAGGTGCGACGACCTTCCGGGCAACCAGAAGGACGTGTGCGTGAAGGAAGCCAAGGCCGCGTATGTGAAGGCGAAAGCCGATGCGAAGGTCGACCGCGTGTCGCGGCCGACTCGAGCCACGACGCCATGAAGAAGACCTCCGACGCGAAGAAGGACGCCGCGGAAGACAAGCGCGACGCCGACTACAAGGTCGCGGTCGAGAAGTGCGATGCGCTCGCCGGCGCCGCGAAGGACACGTGCAGTGCGCGACGCGAAGGCCCGGTTACGGCAAGTACGTAGGCTCTCCCTCGCATCGAAAGCAAAACGCTTCGCGTTTTGCTTTCGGCGAAGTTTCCGCGCGAATCTTCGGGCGGCCGTGCGATTCGCGCGCGAAACGGCACGAAGGCGCGCCGATCGCCGCCGCTTCGCGGCTTGGCTCAGTAGCGCGCGTATGCGAGCAGCTTGCCCGCCTCCACTGTTCTTGCCAAACCGGGGTTGTAGGACGCGCCTCACAGGCGAATCCGCACGGCGCCGATCAGAAAGACATCGCGGATTCGGCAAAGTCTCGCTCGACACCGCCGCGTGGGCGCGGTCATACGGGAAAGGAATACGCAATGGGCACCAAGGGCAACGTGTACGGCGAGGGCAACTACGAAGCGTCGCGGCAATACAACGACGCTACCAGGAAGTTCGTCGAGGCCGGCAAGGTCGAGCAGGCGGCGCGCGACGCCGCCCCGCGAAGCCAGGACGAGGCCGCGCAAATGAAGCAGGCCGAACAGGCAGCGCTCCTGCGCGCCAAGGACTCGCCCCCGCCCGTCAGGGAGTCGTCCGCGCCTCCGCCAGCCGTCGACGATCCGCCGCGCGAGCGGAAGGTCGCTCCGCACCAAAACCGCGCTGAACAACCGTTCGACATCAGAAAGGACTTGTCATGCTGAGATACGCCGCAATCTTCTTTGTGATCGCTCTCATTGCCGCAGTCTTCGGATTCGGCGGCATTGCCGTGGCGCCGCAGAAATCGCGAAGATCCTGTTCTTCGTGTTCCTCGTGCTGTTCGTGGTCTCGCTCGTCGCCGGCTTGATCAGGCGCGGGCCTTCCGTCTAACGAACGGCGCAGGGGCCGCCCATGCGATTCACCTGGCTCGAGGCCGCGTGCGTCGTGGCGATCGCCATCGCCGCGCTGCAGGTGCAGCCGGGTGAGCGCGCGGCGCGGCTCTTCACGCCCCCCTCCGTCTCCTTGCCTGCGCTGAAGGGATGGATCGTGGCGGACAACAAGCGCGCGCGTGACCTTGGCAACCAAAGGATCGGCCATGACGGAAGAGGTAACGATCGCGATGCCGCCCGGTGACGCGCTGGGACGTGTGGAATACGTCGTAGAGAGCCGCCAGCGGGGCGCGCGCAACGTGACCGTCATGCGCGTCGACAGGGCGTGCGTACCCCGTTACGCGGAACTCGGTCTCGACGTCGTACCAGGCTCGCGCGTTGTCGTGGAAGCCGGTTCGCTGCGTCCCGTCGGCGTTCCCGAGCCGGATCTGCCCGAGCCCAATTCCCCCGCGGGGTACAACCCGTATTTCGACTTGCCCGCCGCCTGACGCCCCATGCGATTCAATCCCCAGGAAACGACCGGAAGCCGCCTGCGCCTTCGCTACGGCGTCGATCTGCGCTATGAGCTCACCGGCAAGGCGGACTTCTGATCAACGTCCACGCCGCGCAGACGCCTCGTCAGACCGTGATCGAAGAGACGTTCGAGATCACGCCGCAACGCCCGTGGACCGTGGACACCGATCATGCCACCGGCAACCGCATCGCCGGGTTTTCCGCGGATGCGAGGGACGTATGCGTTCACTATGCCGCGCTGGTCGAGGTCGCTCACCGCATCGTCGATCCGTCGTATGTCGTGGCGGAAAGTCCGTCCGAGCTGCCGGTCGGGTCGCTGCGCTACCTCTATTCCAGCCGGTACTGCCCGTCCGATGTCGTGCAGCAGCGCGCATGGGACCT
>CAVZEK010000043.1:0-24194 GCA_963774185.1 uncultured beta proteobacterium | reverse complement strand
GGTACGTGTCGGTGCGCCTGGCGTCGCCCTTGTACTCCCAGCAGCCGACGACGTTGCGCATCAGCTCGGGCGCCTGGCCGGCGATCACCTTCGGGTTTGCGCCGCCCCACTCGCCGCTCGCGACAACCACCACCAATTCGTCCAGCCTCTGTAGCTTCCAGTCACGGCAGAAGCCGATCCATTCGACGTCGGTCCAGTCCTCCTCGTCCCAAGCCTGCCCCTCGGCCTTGAAGAACGCGCGCACGCTCACCGCCTGGTTGTTCTTCCAGTTGTCGTAGAAGGTGTTGTGGAACATCACCGATCGCGCATTGACCTCGCCGAAGAAGGTGTAGCGGTAGTAGCGCACTGACAGGTTGGCGACGTCGGTGGCGATGGCCGTGCTCGCCTGTGTGGAGCCGTTCAGCCTGGCGTCGGTGTTGTTGCGCCCGTCCGGGGCGAGCATGGGTGTGTGGCGCGGCACGTTCGTGAGCGTGTCCCAGTCGTCGAAGGTGGCCGGGGCGTCCTTGGCCGTGACCGTGTCGCGGTTCCAGAGCTTGCGGGCGTAGTCGGGCCACCAGCTCTTGAAGGGCACGACGTTGTCCACCGCTTCGAGGGCGGCGGTGGTGGCGCCTCCGGTGGCCGCGAGGATCCTCTGGATGGTGGCCGCGCCGCCTTTGGTCTTCGACAGGAACTGCAGCGCCAGGTAGGCGCCATAGTTCCTCGAGATGCCGGCCCATCTGTCGCAGTAGCCGGTGGCATCGTTGTCGAGGCTCAGTTCGGCCGACTTTAGATGGCAGCTCGCCATTGTGTTGAGGGCCACGCTGCCGCTGAACACCTGGTCGGCGGCCCAGTTCGCCAGGCCGTCGCGGAACCAGCCGTTGGCGAGGCCCTTCGCGTTCGACGCGTAGCTCCAGTGGATGGCGTGCATCACCTCGTGCGCCGTGGAGACCTTGAGCTCGTCCACCGCCAGCTGCGGGTTGATGAGGATGTACGCCGGGCTCGCGTATCCCGAGCCCAGCGGGTCCGAGGTGTTCGCTCCCCAGGTCTGGCCCCGGTCGCTCATCACCACCATGTAAATGTCGAGCCGGCCGTCGCCACCGTCGCACTTGCCGGTCCTGTCGTCAAGCGGCTCGGGGAAGCCTAACTGATTGATCAGCACCGGCCAGACACTGGCGTCGATGTAGCCGGCGATCTTGTGCGCGGCGATGCCGTCGTCGGGTGTGCCGGTGTAGTACCAGACGCGCGCCTTGCCGTTCGTGCTGTCGACCTTGGCCCAGCCGTCGAGCGTGCCGCCGCAAGTGGGCCGGCCGAGCGGCCGCACGTGCCCTGCCAGCGCGTGCTCGCTGGGCGCCGCCGCGAAACCGGCGCGGACCGCTGGGTCAAGCCAGCTGCCCACGTCCGAGGGCCGCCGCAGGTAGGGCTCGAGCAGCGCCTGCGTCGCCGTCGACAAGGTGTCGAAACGCGCTCGGAAGTCCTCGACGGCCGGCGACTCGAAATTGCCGCTGTCGTCACCGAGGTACTTCAGGGGCAGGCGCGGATCGAGGTAGGTGGCGAACACCTTGTAGGCCAGCGCCGTCTCGGCGTCGAGTTCGCCGGCGGCGAGCGCCGCGTCGATCAGCTCGACGCTGGTCGCATTTCCGCTGGTGCGCACCAGAAGCGTGACCGCGTTGCTGCTCACGCCGCCGGAACTGGCGCGGATCGTCACTGTGCCCGGCGCTACCGCAGTGGCCACGCCGGCGGCTACCGTGGCCACCGCGCTGTCGGAGGAACTCCAATCAAAGGTGACGCCGGCGATGGGTACGCCGCCGGAGTCGCGCGCCTCGGCGCTGAAGCTCGCCGTGCCGCCGGGCGCGACGACCGCGCTGCTGGGACCGAGGACGACGCTGGCGATCGTCGCCCCGCCCCCGCCGCCGACGTTGCCACCTCCGTCGCTACCGCCGCCGCAGGCGGTGAGCGAAGCCAGGGCGAACGCCGCGATGCACCGCCAACCGGATGGGCGCTCCATGGGACTCCCCCGCGCGGCCCGCTGGTGCCGCGGTGGTTTGCACCCTCCCCTATGCAAATGATTGGTGCACTCGATCCGGAGGCAACGGTGGAAACCCGCAGCGTAGCTTGGATGAGCGTTCGGTTGAGATGGCTCAAGTCACCACAACTGGGTCGCTCCGGTGACCGGTCAGAGGCTTCAGGAATCGAGCACATCGGTCTCGCGCGTCGCAGCGGCGATCCCGATCCCTTCGAAGCGGTAGCTTGGGCTGAACGTCGGCCTCTGCCGGGTCCTGATGCTCGATTCGCGGATGCCGGCGACAGGTGGCCGGCGCGAAGCTGCCGCAGAGGTGACGCGCAGCCGCTCAAGGCCGCACACCTGCCGGCTGGCGCTAAAGGACGGCCGACGCTGGACGACCCAATGCGGACTTCCCCAGAGAACGAAAGCCGCCGCGCGGAAAAGTCACTCGGCAGTAGGCGCCGTCAATCCTAGGCCAGCGAGTTGTTCGACCTTTTCGGCCGCCCTTGCCCACGAGCTCGCCGCGCCGTGGCACTGCCTGTTGACGTGCCGACCTCCCGCCTGCGTATGTTCTATCCGCCGATCGCGCCGGCCTTGTCCTGCTGAGCTCGGGTTATGCAAGTCAACGCGGCATCTTCTTCCGCTCGACTTAGGTGGCGTCCCTTTGCGTAGGCAAAGATCGTCGCCCGGTGCTCCGGCCTCGTGCAAACCTCACGCGTGCACTGCATTGCACGTGCCGACGGGCCGACGCCAATAAATGCGGGTGGGTCTGAGCAGCTCGGCAGGATGCCGGGATGACTGACGCCAAGGTTTTGCGATTGCGCTGCCACGGAGAACGCCAGAATCAGCACGCAAGGGGCGCTGCCCCACCGGTCGCTTGTCCTCGTTGTACGAGATCGCATGCGTCGCACCTCAGCGTCGTGCCGTTGTGGTCAGGGGTTGCCGGTGTTTCCTTCAGACCGTTCGATTGGCATCACCGTGGCGGGCAAACCTGGCGCGGTTGCGAGCCTGCCCAAATGAGCGCAGCATCAAAGTAGCGCTGCGGTTGCCCGTCGATCATCAGGCGCCGCACGTCGGGCGGCATCGAATGATCATGGCCGAAGGCAACGGTGGTGAGCGGCGGACACAGCACGAGATCGAACTCTAGGAACCGGCGGCGGTCGATCTCGATCATGGCGATCCTCCTCTGAGGTTCTAAGCGCCGGCGACACCGCACAGATCGCGCGCGACCCGATCACCCGATCAGTTTGCGATGGCTGTATAAGCAACAGAGTGACTCTGCATGTTCCATCTCACGGTCGACTTCATTCGATGATCCGATCCGCTCGCAACAGCAGCGCCGGCGGCAACACCAAGCCGAGCGCGCGCGCGATTCTCAGATTGAGGAATATCCCAGGTCGCGCCAGCTCGACGGGAATGTCGGCTGGCTTAGCCCCGCGCAGGATGCGGTCTGTCATGGCAGCAGTGCGATTCCACAGGTCCTCCGACGATGTCTGGAGCAGCAACATACCTGCGTCGAAGAGCGCTGGCTCCGGTGTCGCAGTGACCCAGCGCTGACGCAGCGCGAATTCGGCCACGCGCGATGCGGCACCGCTGTATGGGGAACCGGCGATCACCGCCGCTTGCGCACCGGCTGCAGCTGCTTCGGCCATCGCCGCGTCCACGTCCTCGATTCGGCGCGCCATGTGGTGCGTGTATTCGAACCCGGTTGCTTTAGCCGCTGCGGAAGTCTCAGACCAGACACCAAGCGGCGCAGCACCGGTGATCGTGAAACCGCTCAGGTCGGGCGTCAGGATAGCGAGGCGACGCGCCGAGGGTGAGGCCGATCGCAGGAATTCGAGCCGCTTGTGCACCATCTCGAGGTCCGCGTAGAGCGTCACCCCCGTGCAGTTGCGGCCGGGTCTGGCATACGAATCGATCAGCCCGCAGTCGATCGGCAGGTAGGCCCAGCGGAAGACGATCGGCACTGTGCGGGTGGCCCGTGCGGCCGCCGCCGAGGCGTCGGGCCCGTCGGTGATCAGCAGTTCGGCGCCTTGGCGACGCAGCAAATCGTCGAGTAGGTCCGGCATCCGCTCTGCGCGCCAGCCTGCGTAGCGGCGCTCGATCAGCAGGTTCTCGCCGACGGCCCACCCAAGACGCGCCCAGAATTCCTTCACTCCGGACGGCAGCGTGCCGGGGTCGGGCGCGGGATAGAGCACTCCGATGCGCCGCGGCGCGGCCCGCGCGGAGTCTATGAACCATGGTGCTGCCAACGCGGCGGCACTCTGCACTACGACGCGGCGCTTCATTCGATCACCTCTTTCCACGCGCGGCCGCACTGGTGGCGAAATCGTCGGGTCGAGGTCACGTGCGAAGCGATTGAACTCGAACCTGCTCGGATCGCGAACGCTACTTTCCCCCAGGCACGCAAGCGTTGCGCCTGAGAACACCCGCCGTGCGGTGACGCGAATGCTCTTAGCCATCGGTTCGTTCCGACACGGCGGATTGCAACACCTGCCGACTCGAGCGACCAGGGGTGCGCTGTTCACTATTGAACAGCAGCTTGTCTACTAGTCCATCGGTGCCCTCGGCACTGAACGGCCGCTTGCGGCGACTAGGGCCAATGACTTCATCTGGCCGGGACTGTGAGTTCGCGAGCGCGCCAGGATGCTGACATTCGACGCGTGGGCTGGCCGGCCAAGGTCAGCTGTCGGCGAAGACCGGGAAGTCACGCTGGGGGCCACAAGCGGTCGTCGCGGAGTGCGCCCCAAAGCGGTCGCTCAGACAAACGCGTGACAGGCCTTGACCCACGGACGCCGATCGCGCGCTACGCCCTCATCTCGGCAATCAGCTTCGCTGCTCCAAGAAGCCTGATCGCTCGCTGCAGGTTGTAGGCCAGAACCTGCAGCCCTCGAGCATCTTGAGCAGGTAGTGCAGCGCCCACACACGACGCTTCCTGCCGGGCATCCTCTGACCGTTGGCCCCGGCGCATCTCTAGCCCGAGCACGTTTGGACGGGAGGAGGAGCGATCTTGCCGAATTCAGTGCACGCCGAAGTCAATCACGATCGCGCCCGGTTCACGTTGCCGGTACTCGACGCTGACGCGTTCGCCATAGCGCTGCGCGATCTGCTCCAACAACGGCAGCGGGTCGTGGTCATTGGCGAAGCGCATCGTCTCACCCGGCCGCAGGCTGTCGAGTGCACCGAAGATCGCCGCATGCCGGAACCGCTTGGCCACACCGCGTGCATCGAACGGGTAGATGGCATCGGGGGAAAGGTGCAGATGAGGTAGTGCCATGACGTGTCCTTGTCGAACAGTGGATGGGAGTTGCAAAGGGAACAGTCGGTTGAGTTCTCGCGCAATTAGTCCGGTGGTTCGGTCTTCACTGGATCGCGTCGAGCTCGCATCGCCAAGCCGATGCGGTCCAGTGCGGCATCGCCCAGCAGTCGTTTGGCCATGGGCAGGAGTTCGGACTCTTCTCGTGCGATGTGTCGCTCGTACAGGCCGACGAAGGCCTGCACCTCATCGACCGTCAATGCCGCTGCATTGCCGCTGGCCACCTGCTCGAGCGCGCCGCGCAGACGGCACCAGCGGTGCTCGAGTTCGCGATGATCGGCACCAAGCGAGGTCGTCAATTCGCGCAGGCACACAGCATCCGATCCCGCCATCGACTCGATCAATGCCGGAAACAGGTCGGCCTCTTCATCGGCATGGTGATGACGCGCCGAGGTTTCGAAGTAGCGCATCACGGCACTGGCTGCGTCACGCGCTTGCTGGTCGGCCCCACGCGCGCTCAGGTGAGCCACGAGGCGACGCAAGGTGGCGCACTGGGCCTCGACACGCAGGTGGCAAGCCGCCAGCATCTCCAGCGGCACCTCGAAACCGACGGCGGGCGTGGAGTGGCCCCGGAAGGCTTTGGTCATGGGGCCGCCTTTCGACTATCCACGTCGCGTGGCCACTTTGAGGGGACGGCTGTTGCGCTTCGGGGCCAGCATCGGCGCCGCCACGACCCGTGCGCGATCCACGCCGGCGCCTGCCTTGCCGGTCTTGGGTGCCGGGCCCGAAATGTCGGCCAGCGTCGCACCATCCAGCTCCTTGAAGTAGGCCCGCAACGCCGCATCGAGCACCCGCCTCAAGCGGCAGCTCGGGCTCAGCCTGCAAGAGTTGGTGCTGGCATCGAAGCATTCGACGAGGCGGAAATCGGTCTCGCACGCCCGCACGACGTCGCCGACGCAAATGGTCTGTGGATCCCTCAGCAGACGCAAGCCACCACCACGGCCTCTTGTGGTCTCGATCAAGCCCTGACGGGCCAGGTCGTTGACAACCTTCATCAGGTGATTCTTCGATACACCGTGGCGCTCGGCCAGCTCGCTGATCGTGACCAACTCGTGCCGGTGCGCCGCGCAGTACATCAGCACGCGCAAGGTGTAGTCGGTGTACTCGGTGAGCCGCATGCATAACCTTAAAGATGCGTCAATTTTATTGCTTTTACGGACGCCCGTCACTAAGATGCATTACCAACGCATCTTTGGTTGATCCACAGCAAGTTTCCTGCTCGCGCGCAGATCCTATGACTTTCGTCGTCACCGAGGCGAGCATCCGCCGCAAGTACACGGACTGCGTCGATGTGTGCCCAGTGGACGCCTTCCGCGAGGGTCCCGAACTTCCTCGTCATCGACCCCGATGAATGCATCGACTGTGCGGTGTGTGTGCCGGAGTGCCCCGTGGCTGCCATCTGCGCAGAAGAAGATGTGCCTGCCGACCAGCAGGACGTCGCGCCGCTGAACGCCGAATTGGCACGCCTGTGGAAGCCGATCACCAAGACCAAGGCTGCGCTACCGGACGCCGACGCGTGGAGCAGAGTCGATCCCAAGCGCAGCGAACTCAAACGCTGAAGCCCGCCAGTCGTACGCATAGCCAAAGGAGCCGCGTCCTCATGACAGGCGACCTGCTGCATAGACGGCAGCCTGCACGCGCGAGCTGAGGTGCAACTTGCGCAGGATGTGCTGCACATGAATCTTGACTGTGGTTTCGGCGATGTCGAGGGCGCGGGCGATTTCCTTGTTGCTCGCGCCATGCGCGATGTGTGCCAGGATTTCGTGCTCGCGCGGCGACAGGCTGTGGATCGGGTCTTGATTCGGGGTGGCGGGTTCGGACGTCGAACCGACATGCAGGGACTGGAAGGCGGTGACCAGTTTGCTGGTCATTTCGGGACTGACGATCGATTCACCGGTCAAGGTTCGCAGGATCGCGCCGGCCAGGTCTTCGCTGTCGACTGTCTTGAGAAGATAGCCGCACGCTCCGCCACGCAACGCGGCCGCCAGATCGCGCTCATCCTCGCTTACGGTTAGCATCAACACGCGCGCGGCAGGCGCCACTTCCTTGAGCCCTGCCAACGCGTCGACCCCGTTGACGCCTGGCAGATGATTGTCGAGCAGGATCACATCAGGTTGCGTTAGGGCGGCATGGCGATTCGCTTCACCGGCATCGCCCGCCTCGGCCACCACGGTGAAGCGTGCGTCACCCGTGAGCAGTGCAATCACGCCGCGCCTGAACAACGTGTGGTCGTCGACCACCAGCACACGGATGGGGCTGTGCATCGCCGTCATGCTGCCATCCTTTGCGGCTCAGGCAGCGTCAGCACCACGCAGGTGCCCGAGCCGGAGGACACGACTTCGACCATGGCGCCGATTCGCTCGGCCCGCTCGCGCATGATGCGAAGTCCGACATGGGTCTCGTCGAGCGCTACTTGCCCTTGCGCAAACCCGCGGCCGTCATCGCGCACTTCGACGCGCCATCGAGGCTGCTGTTGCACCTGTAGCCACACCGCGCGCGCCTGCGCGTGCTTGCGCACGTTGGACAGCGCCTCCTGCACGACGTGCAGCACCTGCACCTGCACGTCGGCAGCCAGTGGCAGGCCGTCGCCTTCGATGGACAGGTGGGTGGCCAGGCCGGTTTGGTGCTCGAACTTCTGCAGGGTGGTCTGCAGGGCGGGAGCAATGTCTTCTGAGTTGGTGCGAGTGCGGAAGTGCACCAGCAATTCGCGCACGTCGGACAGGCTCTCGTGGACGCCGGCATCGAGCTCACCGAGTGTGAGTTCGACTTGTGCGGCATCCTGGCGCCTCAGCGCTGTACGTAACAAGCCCGCCTGGATCTTCAGGAAAGCCAGGCTTTGCGCGATGGAGTCATGCAATTCGCGCGCCAGCAAGCTGCGTTCGTCGGCCACGGCAGCCTCGCGCTCCAGTGCGCCGGCACGCAAGCCCTCAATGGCCCCCGCCAAGTGACTGGCCAATGCCTCCAGCAGCGCGCGATCGTCCTCGGCCAAAGTCGCCGCATTGCGATAGAACAGACTGAACTCACCCACCGTGCGCTCCTGCAGCCGCACCGGTACGCCGATCACGGTTTCATAACCGGCACGTTCACAATGGCCGAGCAGGCCACTCCCACCGGGCGCGCGAATCGGGATGACCTGTGTGGTGGCCCGCTCGTGGACTTGGCCGCAGAAGCAGTCGCCGGTGGGTACGCAATGCTCTTCGTCCACCATCTGCTGCGGCAGGCAATCCGAGGCGAGCAGCAGGTAGCGCTGGTTCGATTCGTCCGACCAGCGCACCGCCGACGCGTCGGCCCGGGCCACCCGCCGCACCTGCTTGGCAAAACCTTTTGCCAACTCGTCGAGGGTGGCAGCGCGCGTGACGAAGGCGGCGGCCTCATACAGCGCAGCCAGCCTGGCGTGTTGATTCTCCAGCCGCAGGGTCTTCTCCTGAACCTTGGTTTCCAGGTTCTGGTACAGGCTCTGCAAAGTTGCCGCCATCTGATTGAACCCCATCGACAGCGCGCCGAACTCGTCGGCCGAAGCGACCTCGACTCGCGCGGCCAGGTCGCCCTCACCCACGCGCGTCAGGCCGGACTGCAACCGGGCCAGCGGGTTGAAGACGAACAGGTAAGCCGAATAGAACAGCGTGACAGCGCTGCAGATGGCCAGCGCCACCATCATGAACTGGAAGGCATTCAGAACGGCGGTCAAGCGCGCCATCTGCAGCTCGATCGCCGACACGAAGGCATCGATGCGCTCGACGAAGACCTCAGCTTGCAGGGCCGCCGCGGATCCTGCAGGCGCCGGCTCTGCAGCCCAGGCGCCACGCAACGCCTGCCAACTGCGCTGCACATCCGCGAAGGCAGCCTGCGATCGATCGTCGCGCGGCACCACCAGCGGCCGCGACGGATCACCGGTTCGCAACATCGTGACGCTCTGGTCGAACTCGATGACCAGCGCGTCGATGCGGGTCCGGTCACCGGTGGTCAGGGTCTGCGCCAGCCGCCACGTCTGCATGCGCATGCGCCCGGCCTCGTTGAGCGCTGCCGCGCCACCCTCGAGTTGCCAGGTCACCCACAGCGTGATGCCGATCGACACCAGCACCATCAGCAGCAGCGTGCCGCCAATGGCGCCCAGCTTGGTGGAGAGGGTCCAGGATCGACGCATCTGCGCACTGTAGAGGTCCGGCCGGTCGATGGCTTGCGGACGGTCAAGGTCCGGGCCGTCGCCCGCCCGGCCGGATGTCTGATCCAATGCAGCGATGAACATCACCACGTTCGAGGACCTGCTGCAGGCCGCACGCACGCAGCCCGAGCCTCAGCGCCTGCTGCTGGTGTTTGCCGGTGCCAACCTGCCCAGCGACGCCAGCGCGGAGCAACGAGCGCACTTCGAAGCCGGTGAATCCGGCGAGCTGGCGCCGCTGATGTGCGTGGACAAGGACCCTCATGCATTGACCGGCTTCGAAGGGCTCGCCAAAGAGGCCACTGCATTCGAGAGGCCCTGGGCCCTGGTCTTTGCCGCCGCGTTGTCGGGTGTTGGCGGACGCCCACCCAGCGAAGCCCAGATCGCGACGGCGCTGCAGCGCATGGTGGAGGCCGTGCGTGATGGCGAGATCGGCAGCTTCATCCCGTTCAACCACAACGGCGATGCGGTGCAGCTGGGTTGAGGGAATCCGCCGCGACCGAGGTGCCTACTGCACCAGCGGTGTGGCCGACGCGTCAAGCTCGACCCCCACGATGCGGGCCTGGCCGGCCAGCAACTGAAGATACTGCCGCAGTGCGGTGGTGAAGGTCTGCTGGCGCAGCGTCTGCGCCACGGCCGAACGCACGGTCTCGAAAGGCGGCACCGCGCCCGGCCCGCGGGCCATCACTTCGACCACGTGCAGGCCGAATCGACTGTGCACCAGCCGCGGCAGCACGCCCACCTCGCTGCGGCCGAACAACTCGCGCGCGAACTCTGGAGCGCAATCGGCGGCCGTCAGCCAGCCGAGGTCGCCGCCCTGCGCGCCGCTTGGGCAATTGGATGTCTCGGCGGCGATCTGCGGGAAGCGGTCGACCGCGCCGGGTGCGCGGCAGCGCAGATCGAGCAGGCAGGCTTCGGCGCGCTTGCGCAACGCGACCACGTCCACGCCCGGCGTGACGGCGAACAACACATGGCGCGCCCGCACACGCTCGCCCACCGCGAAGCGCGCGGCGTGCGCGGCGTGATAGCGCCGGCAGGCCTCGTCCGACGGCTCCGTTTGCTGCAGTTCGCGCTCGAGCAAGGCTTCGATGGCTGCGCTGGCCACCTCGCTCATCGCGCCGGCCACCGGCTTCGGATCGTCGCCGCCCAGCAAACCGGCCGCGATGGCAGCCTGACGCAACAACTCGGCGCAGGCGCGCTGGCGCAGATCTTCCGCGCCGAGCGATTCTTGCGGATCGGCCAGCACGACACCGTTGACGTGCGGCAGGGTCTGGAGCGTCGTCATGGGCGTGCCCCTCGAGTCAACCCGCGCGGCGCGGCTGGTTCTGGCCTGCCGGCACGTTGAGCCGGCGCGAGCGCACGACCTGATAGGGCCGGAACAGATAGGCCACGGTGGCCAGGCCGCTCCACACATGCACCAGGCGGCTGAACGGGAACAGCAGGAAGATCGTCATGCCCAGCACCATGTGCACCTTGAACGGCCAGTCGACCGCCACCAGCTCGCTGGCGTCCGGGCGGAAGGTGGCGATGCGTTGCGCCCAGTCCGACAGCACCAGCATTTCGCCGCCATCGGAGTGGTGCAGTGAATAGGGCAGCGTGACGAGCCCCAGCGCGAGCTGAACCCACAGGATGATCAGGATCGCGATGTCGGTGCGGTGGCTGGTCAGTCGAATGCGGTCATCGAAGAGGCGCCGGTGCAGCAGCAGCGTCAGGCCGATGAAGCACATCAGGCCGGCGCTGCCGCCGGAGATGACGGCGAAGACTTGCTTCTGTCCCGGGGTCACGAAAGTTTCGTAGAGCCAGTGCGGCGTCAGCAGACCGACCGTGTGGCCGAACAGCAAGAACAGGATGCCGATGTGGAACAGGTTACTGCCCCAGCGCAGTTGCCCGGCGCGCAGCAGTTGCGACGAATCGCTCTTCCAGGTGTACTGATCGCGGTCGAAGCGGGCCACGCTGCCCATCAGGAACACCGTCAAGCAGATGTACGGGTAAACGTTGAACAGAAAGCTGTGCACGGCGATGTTCATGCGCGGACTCCCGGTGCAGGTTGGGTGGCCGACGGTCGCTTGACGATCTGGATCGGCTGCGGCAGGCCGGGGCTGGCCTGACCTTCGGTCGAGCAACCACCGAAGGCCGGTGGCTCCTGCCAGCTCTCGTCCAGCGCGGGTTCGGCTGGCAGCTTGACGGGCTGTGCCGCTTCACCGGCCAGTTCGAGCAGTGCCGCCAGGACAACCGAATAGGCGCTTTCGCGCCTGAGCAGCGCGCTGAAGATCACCTGCAAGATATGAGCGATCTCGCGCAGGAACTCGCGAGCCTGGGCAGGAGGCTGCGTCGAGGCGAACTCGAGCACCACGCACAAGTGGTCGGGCAGTTCTTCGGGCGACAGCAGCAGGCCGGCTTGTTCGTAGGTCTTGACCAGGTCCACCATCGCGGGCCCGCGGTCGCGCGAGTCACCGTGCACGTGCTCGAACAGGTGAAGCGCGGTGCCACGCCCCCGGTCGAACAACTCCACATAGGCGGCTTCGGTGTCCAGCGGCCGGGCTGTGCGAAGGCGCTCTATCAGCGTGTCGATCTCGGCCAGGCGACCCGGGCTCAGCGCGTGCTCTGCGTGCAGCGCATCGCCCATCTCGGCCAAATGCTCGCGCAACGATGCACCGGGGTAGCCCAGCAGGCGTGCCAGCACGCGCAGCGTGATTGCCATTTGCGACGGGAGGGTTTTGAAGACGCTCATCGCTCAGACCTCCGCCTTGATGGGAATGGTGCGTTTCTTCTCGCTGCCGAAGAGGCTTGTCTCGGAGACCCCTTCGGAGCAGCCATTGCCGAAGCTAAAGCCGCAGCCGCCGCGCACGTTGAAGGCGTTCTCGGCGTATTCGCGATGCGTCGTCGGGATGACGAAGCGGTCTTCGTAGTTGGCGATGGCCATCACGCGGTACATGTCCTCCACTGTGTCGACGCTGAGGTTCACCTGATCGATCGCAGCCCGGTTGGCCAGGCCGTCGACATGCTTGCTGCGCTGGTAGGCGCGCATGGCGAGCAGTCGTTCGAGCGCACGCACCACCGGTGCCGTGTCGCCGGCCGTCAGCAGGTTGGCCAGGTACTTGACGGGGATGCGCAGCTGGTTCACGTCCGGGATCTCGCCGTTGGTACCCACCTGTCCGGCGTTGGCCGCCGCAGTGATCGGCGACAGCGGCGGCACGTACCACACCATCGGCAGCGTGCGGTACTCGGGATGCAGCGGCAGCGCGACCTGCCACTGCACGGCCATCTTGTAGACCGGACTGATCTTGGCGGCTTCGAGCCAGTTGTCCGGCACGCCGTCCTTGCGCGCCTGCTCGATCACTTTGGGGTCGTGCGGGTCGAGGAAGATGCCGAGCTGGGCCGGGTAGAGATCGCGGTCGTGCTCGACGCTGGCCGCCTCGCCGATGCGGTCGGCGTCGTACAGCAGCACGCCGAGGTAGCGGATGCGGCCGACGCAGGTTTCCGAGCATACGGTGGGCTGCCCGGCCTCGATGCGCGGGTAGCAGAAGATGCACTTCTCGGCCTTGCCGCTCTTCCAGTTGTAGTAGATCTTCTTGTACGGGCAGCCGCTGACGCACATGCGCCAACCGCGGCACTTGTCCTGGTCGATCAGCACGATGCCGTCTTCCTCGCGCTTGTAGATCGAGCCCGAGGGACAGCTCGCGACGCACGCCGGGTTCAGGCAGTGCTCGCACAGCCGCGGCAGGTACATCATGAAGGTGTTCTCGAACTGGCCGTAGATGTCCTTCTGGATGTCGTCGAAGTTGCGGTCCTTGCTGCGCTTGCTGAACTCGCCACCGAGAATCTCCTCCCAGTTCGGGCCCCAGACGATCTTGTCCATGCGTTTGCCGGTGATCAGGCTGCGCGGCCGTGCGGTCGGCGCGGCTTTCATCTCCGGCGCGCTGTGCAGGTGGTCGTAGTCGAACGTGAACGGCTCGTAGTAGTCGTCGATCTGCGGCAGGTTCGGGTTGGCGAAGATGCGCATCAGCAGCTTCCACTTGCCGCCCTGGCGCGGCTCGATCGAGCCGTCGGCCTTGCGTACCCAGCCGCCGTTCCACTTATCCTGGTTTTCCCATTCCTTCGGGTAGCCGATACCGGGTTTGGTCTCGACGTTGTTGAACCAGGCGTACTCCATGCCCGGCCGGCTGGTCCACACGTTCTTGCAGGTCACGCTGCAGGTATGGCAGCCGATGCACTTGTCGAGATTGAGGACCATGCCGACCTGTGCGCGCACCTTCATGGCGTTTCTCCTTGGGCTTGGAACGCCCTGGCCAGTTCGTCACCGCGCGGGGTGTCGAGCCAGTCGACCTTGTTCATCTTGCGCACCACGACGAACTCGTCGCGGTTGGTGCCGATCGTCCCGTAGTAGTTGAAGCCATAGGACAGCTGCGCGTAGCCGCCGATCATGTGGGTGGGCTTCAACACGATGCGCGTCACCGAGTTGTGGATGCCACCGCGCGCGCCGGTGATCTCGCTGCCCGGCGTGTTGATGATCTTTTCCTGCGCGTGGTACATCAGCACCATGCCCGGGTTGACACGCTGACTCACCACCGCACGCGCCGCGATCGCGCCATTGATGTTGAACAGCTCGACCCAGTCGTTGTCTTCGACACCGGCTTTCTTGGCGTCGTCCTCGCTCAGCCAGATCACGGGCCCGCCGCGGTTGAGCGTCAGCATCATCAGGTTGTCGCTGTAGGTGCTGTGGATGCCCCACTTCTGGTGCGGCGTGATGAAGTTGAGCAGGATCTCCGGGTTGCCGTTGGGCTTGATGTTGTGGATGCCCGAGGTCGTCTTCAGGTCCACCGGCGGGCGATAGCTCGAGAAGCCTTCCCCGAACGCGATCATCCAGGGGTGGTCCTGGTAGAACTGCTGGCGCCCGCTGAGCGTGCGCCACGGAATCAGCTCGTGCACATTGGTGTAGCCGGCGTTGTAGCTGACCGTCTCGCTCTCGATGCCGCTCCAGGTCGGTGAGCTGATGATCTTGCGCGGCTGCGCCTGCACGTCGCGAAAACGGATCTTCTCGTCTTCGCGGTACAGCGCCAGGTGCTTGTGCTCGCGTCCGGTGGCCTTGGACAGCGCCTCCCAGGCCTTCACCGCGACATGGCCGTTGGTCTCGGGCGCCAGTTGCAGGATCACCTCGCATGCGTCGATGTCGGTCACGATCTTCGGCATGCCCTGGGTCGCCCCTTCGGCTAGCGTCAGGCCGTTGAGCTGGCCCAGCTGAGTGACCTCGGTGTCGGTCTTCCAGGTGATGCCCTTGCCGCCGTTGCCCACCTTGTTCATCAACGGGCCGAGCGCCGTGAAGCGCTTGAAGACGTTCGGATAGTCGCGTTCGACGATCGTGATCTGCGGCGCTGTCTTGCCGGGAATCAGCTCGCACTGGCCCTTCTTCCATTCCTTCACGTCCAGCGGCTGCGCGAGTTCGGCCGGCGTGTCGTGCATCAGCGGCGTGAGCACCACTTCTTTCTCGGCACCCAGGTGACCGACGCAGACCTCGCTGAAGGCTTGGGCAAAGCCCTTGTAGATCTCCCAGTCGCTGCGTGATTGCCACACCGGGTCCACCGCCGCCGACAGCGGGTGGATGAACGGGTGCATGTCGCTGGTGTTGAGGTCGTTCTTCTCGTACCAGCTGGCCGTGGGCAGCACGATGTCGGAATACAGGCACGTGGTGCTCATGCGGAAGTCCAGCGTCACCAGCAGATCGAGCTTGCCTTGTGGTGCTTCCTCATGCCAGGTCACTTCAATCGGTTTGGCGTCGTCGTGGCCTAGGTCCTTGCCCTGCACACCGTGGCTGGTGCCGAGCAGGTGTTTGAGAAAGTACTCGTGGCCCTTGCCGCTGGAGCCGAGCAGGTTGGAGCGCCAGACGAACAGGTTGCGCGGCCAGTTCTGCGGTGCATCCGGGTCCTCGCAGCTCATCTGCAGCGTGCCGTCCTTCAGCGCACGAACCACGTAGTCCTTGGGATCGAGCCCGGCTGCGGTGGCGTCCTTCACCACCTGCAGCGGGTTGGTCTTGAGCTGCGGCGCGCTGGGTAGCCAACCCATGCGCTCGGCGCGCACGTTGTAGTCGATCATGCTGCCGCCGTACACGCTCTTGTCGGCCAGCGGCGAGACGATCTCTTCCATGCCGAGCTTCTCGTAGCGCCACTGGTCGGTGTGGGCGTAGAAGAAACTGGTGCTGTTCATCTGCCGCGGCGGGCGGATCCAGTCCAGCGCGAAGGCCAGCGCCGTCCAGCCGGTCTGCGGACGCAGCTTTTCCTGACCCACGTAGTGCGCCCAGCCGCCGCCGCTCTGGCCGACGCAGCCGCACATCATCAGCAGGTTGATCACGCCGCGGTAGTTCATGTCGGCGTGGTACCAGTGGTTCATCGCCGCACCGATGATCACCATCGACTTGCCATGCGTCTTGTCGGCGTTGTCGGCGAACTGGCGCGCCACCGTCACGATCTGGTTGCGCGGCACGCCGGTGATCGACTCGGCCCAGGCTGGTGTGTAGGCCGCGTCGTCGTCGTAGGACTTCGCGCCGCTGCCCAGGCCGCGGTCAATGCCGTACTGCGCCGCCTGCAAGTCGAACACGGTGGCCACCAGCGTCTCGCGGTGCTCACCTTCCTTGCCAAGGCGCAGCCGCACGGCGGGTACCTTGACGTGATTGACCTGGCCCTGCAACGCGTTGGCCTTGAAATGCGGCGCGGCGATGCCGCCGAAGTACGGCAGGCACACGCCGACGATCTCGTGCGCTTGTTCGCCTTCTTCGAGCACCGACAGCTTGAGCTTCACGTCGCTGCCGTGGCGCGCTTCCTTGGCCTCGAGGTTCCACTTACCGGCGTCGCCGCGGCCTTCGGCACCCCAGCGAAAGCCGATCGAGCCATGGGGCAACACCGCGCGGCCGCTGGTGTCGAACGCCACCGTCTTCCAATCGGGGTTGTTGTCCTGGCCCAGCTTGCCGTTGAAGTCGCTGGCGCGCAGGTAGCGGTCGGGCACGAGCGTGGTCTTGCCATCGGGGAGCTGGTGCTCCTTCAGCAGCACCAGCAATGGCAAATCGGTGTAGCGGCGCGCGTAGTCGTCGAAATACGCGCTGCGCGTCTTGAAGTAAAACTCGTTGAGGGCCACATGGCCCATCGCCATCGCCAGAGCGGCGTCGGTGCCCTGCTTGGGGTGCAGCCACAGGTCTGCCAGCTTGGCGACTTCGGAATAGTCCGGCGTCACGGCCACCGTCTTGGCGCCCTTGTAGCGAACCTCGGTGAAGAAGTGCGCGTCCGGCGTGCGCGTCTGCGGCACGTTGGAGCCCCACGCGATGATGTAGGTGGAGTTGTACCAGTCGGCCGATTCAGGCACGTCGGTCTGCTCGCCCCAGACCTGCGGGCTGGCCGGCGGCAGGTCGCAGTACCAGTCGTAGAAGCTCATGCACACGCCGCCGAGCAGGCTCAGGTAACGCGAGCCGGCGGCGTAGCTGACCATGCTCATCGCCGGAATCGGCGAGAAGCCGATCACGCGGTCCGGACCATGGGTCTTGATCGTGTAGACGTTCGCGGCGGCGATGAGCTGGTTCACCTCGTCCCAGCTGCTGCGCACGAAGCCACCCATGCCGCGCACCTTCTGGTAGTCGCGCCTGGCGTCGGCGTTCTCGACGATCGAGGCCCACGCGTCGACTGGTGTACCGGTCGCCTTCAACGCGACACGCCAGCGCTCCAGCAGTCGACCGCGCACCATCGGGTACTTCACACGATTGGCGCTGTACAGGTACCAGGAGTAGCTGGCACCGCGCGCGCAGCCGCGCGGCTCGTGGTTGGGCATGTCCCAGCGAGTGCGTGGGTAGTCGGTCTGCTGGGTTTCCCAGGTGACGATGCCGCCCTTGACGTAGATCTTCCACGAACAACTGCCGGTGCAATTGACGCCGTGGGTGCTGCGCACGATCTTGTCGTGCGCCCAGCGGTTGCGGTAGGCGTCTTCCCAGGTGCGGTCTTCGCCGGTCGCCATGCCGTGGCCGCCGGCGAAGGATTCCTTGGGCAGCGTGAAGTGGGTCAGCCGGTCGAGAAAGTGACTCATGACGTCGACTCCGGTTTCAGCAGGGCATGGGCGCATTCCTGCGCGCGTAGTACCACCAGGTCACCCCGATGCACAGCAGGTAGAAGACGATGAACACGTACAGCGCTGCTTCGGGACCGCCGGTCAGCGAGATCGAGCTGCCGTAGCTCTTGGGGATGAAGAAGCCACCGTAGGCCGCCATCGCCGCCGAGAAGCCCAGCGTCGCCGCACCTTCGGTGTTGCCTTCCTTGGTGGCGCGCTGCACCGCTTCGTGGTCTTGGGGGTCGACCTCGCGCAGCTTCAGTGTCTGGAAGATCACGGGGATCATGCGGAAGGTCGAACCATTGCCGATGCCGGTGGTCAGGAAAAGCACGAGGAAGCTGACGAAGAAGCCTGCGAAGACACCGCCTCCCGGTCCGCTCGGCAGGAAGTACAAAACCCCGCCCACCGCGCAGGCCATGACGATGAAGTTCCACAGCGTGACGCGCGCGCCACCCATCTTGTCGGCCATCCAGCCACCAAAGGGGCGGACCACCGCACCCACCAATGGGCCGAGCCATGCGTAGGCCAGCGGATTGACGCTGGGGAACAGGCTCTTGATCAGCAGCGGAAACCCTGCGGCGTAGCCGATGAACGAGCCGAAGGTGCCCAGGTACAGGAAGCACATCAACCAGTTGTGCTTGCGGCGAAAGATCACTGCCTGCTCCGCGAACGAGGCCTTGGCCTCGGCGAGGTCGTTCATGCCGAACCAGGCCGCCAGCGAGGCGATCGCGATCCACGGCACCCAGATGAAAGCGGCGTTTTGCGTCCACACCTGCATCGTCTGCCCCGCCTTGACGATGGTCTGCGGCTCGCCGGCAAAGACGCCGAAGACGCCGGCCGTCACCACCAGCGGGCTCAAGAACTGAACGACGGAAACGCCCAGATTGCCCAGCCCCGCGTTGACACCCAGCGCGGAACCCTTGCGCTCCTTCGGGAAGAAGAAACTGATGTTGGCCATGCTGGAGCTGAAGTTGCCGCCGCCAAGACCGCACAGCAATGCCAACATCAGCATCGTCGGGTAGCTGGTTGTGTTGTCCTGCACCGCGAAGCCGATGCCCAGCGCGGGGATCAGCAGCGAAGCGGTGGAGATGGCCGTCCAGCGGCGGCCACCGACCAGCGGCACCATGAACGAATAGAAGATGCGCAGCGTCGCGCCGCTGAGCGCCGGCGCTGCCGCCAACCAGAACAGCTGGTTGGTTGAATACTTGAAGCCCAGCGTGGGCAGGTTGACCGCCACCACGCTCCAGACCTGCCAGATCGCGAACGCCAGAAAGAGCGCCGGCACCGAGATCCACAGGTTGAGCTTGGCGACGGCCTCGCCTTCGCGTTCCCAGAAGGCCCTGTCTTCGGGTGTCCAGATTTGAATGGTGCGGCCTGCTGCACTCATCGAATGTGTGTTCATCGCGATTCCCTGTTGTGTTCAATGTGCGAAGCTGCGCGACAGGGGCGACGCGGGTGCGTTCGTGCCCATCAGCTCGGTCTTGCGCACCTCGGTCCAGTACATCCAGATGAGAGAGACCCAGACCACGCCGTACATCAGCATGAAGGCGCTGGAGCGCACGCCGGTCAGGTCCATCAGCGCGCCGAACATGATCGGCAGCACGAAGCCGCCCAGGCCACCCGCGAGACCCACGATGCCGCTGATCGTGCCGATGTTGTGCGGGTAGTCGTCGCTGATGTACTTGAAGACGCTGGCCTTGCCAAAGGCCCAGGCGATGCCCAGCAGGAACATCAGCGCGGTGAAGGCGTAGACGTTCAACCCGATGTGAAAGGCGCGCGGGCCGTTGACGGTGAGCACGGTGAAGTCGGTCTGCGGGTAGCTCAGCAGGAACAGACAGATCCAGCTAACCCACATCACCCACCAGGTGACGCTGTGCGCGCCGAATTTGTCCGCCATCACGCCGCCGATGGCGCGCAGCACGCCGCCGGGCAACGAGAAACAGGCCGCCAATAGCGCGGCGACACGGATGTCGAGCCCGAATTCGCCGACGTAGTACTGCACCATCCACAGGCTCAGCGCGACATAGCCGCCGAACACAATGCTGTAGTACTGGCAGTACTTGAGCACCTTCGGGTCCCTCAGTGCCTTGAGCTGGTCGGTGAACTTGGTATTCGACGGCACCAGGTGCTTGGGATCGCTGGCGCTGCCCAGCCAGAACACGATGACCGTGCCCAGCATGACGGCGGCGTAGACCTGCGGCACCATCGTCCAGCCGTACGCAACCACCAAGGCCGGAGCGACGAACTTGTTGACTGCTGCGCCGGAGTTACCCGCGCCGTAGACACCCATCGCCATGCCCTGGCGGCTCTTCGGAAACCAGCGCGCGACATAGGGAGTGCCCACCGAGAAGGCACCGCCGGCCAGACCGACAAACAAGCCGATCAGCAGGAAATGCCAGAACGCGGTGGCATAGGACATCAACCAGATCGCGGGCACCGTGATGGCCATCAGCACGGTCATCACGATGCGGCCACCGTATTTGTCGGTCCAGATGCCCAACGGCACGCGAATCAGCGAGCCGGCAAGCACTGGCATGGCGGTCAACAAACCGAATTCAGTGGCGTTGAGCCCCAGCGTCTTCTTTAGCGGGATGCCGATGACGCCGAACATCATCCACACCATGAAGCACACCGTGAATGCCAGCGTGCTGACAACGAGCACCGACCAGGCCTGGCGCGGGATGGAAGTTGTCGAGGTTGTCATGAGGCAGACCCGTCGGAGCAATGACATGACTGTCTCGCTTCCAGGTCGCCACGAACATCGATCCAGTGGCTAGCACCTGTACGGCAGAAGGACGATGGCGCCGCGGCGCACATCGTTCTTAAGAACTATTGGGATGGCTTCCGCCAATCGGCTTGCGCTGGATCAATGTCGCGGCCGCCCGTGGCCGCCGATTCTTCAGGCAATGCACCAGATACCGAACGTTTCGATCGGCGGACCCACGGGCCGTACGATGTGCCTGCTGAATAGCGGCCGTCGAGGCCATGCCGACCGTCTAGCGCATCCAATGACGAACCGCTTCGACGAACGCCCGCAGACCGTTGGCGAGGAAGTGGCCAACGGCTTGAGCCATGGCCTCGGCTTCCTGCTGGCTGTGGCGTCCCTGCCGATTCTCGTCGCCTTCGCCGCCCAGCGCGGTAGCCCGGCAAGTGTGGTCGGCGCCTGCGCGTTCTCGGTGACAGCGATGCTGCTGTACTTCGCGTCGACGATGTACCACGCGTTGCCGGCCGGGCGCGCCAAGGACGTGTTCAAAGTGCTCGACCATTCGGCGATCTACCTGTTCATTGCCGGCAGCTACACGCCGTTCACGCTCGGCGTACTGCGCGGCGGATGGGGCTGGACGCTGTTCGGCCTGGTGTGGGGATTCGCCGCGATCGGCGTGCTGCTGAAGGGCTTCAATAGGTTGAGCCACCCCGGGTGGTCGACTGGCCTGTATGTCGCGATGGGCTGGCTCGTGCTGATCGCCGCTGCCCCGCTGATCCATCACGTGGCCTTCGAGGGCCTGCTATGGCTACTGGCTGGCGGGCTGGCATACACCGCAGGTGCGGTCGTGTTCATGTTCGACTCCAAGCTGCGCTACGCACACTTCGTGTGGCACCTGTGCGTGCTCGGCGGAAGCACCTGCCACTTCTTCGCCGCGCTCGGCTACGCTTCGTAGCTTGAGCACAGGGTCGTGGAGTTCGGAGTTCAGGACCTGAGGAGAAGAGGGTTGGCACAGACTCACGCACGTTCGGGCCAGGTCGTCAGCGTTCTGCCCTTCGGCGATCGACTGAGCGATGTCAGGACGACCGCCATCATCAAGGCCGATCAGCTGGAGTTGGTATGCATCGTGCTGCCTGCGGGCAAGGGCCTGCGTCAGCACAGCGCACCCGGCGAGATCACCGTGCAATGCATCGAAGGCCTTATTGAGTTCGATACACCCGAGGGCCGGCATGTGCTCGAAGCTGGCGATCTCATCCACCTTCGGCCCAACGAACTTCATGCGCTGAACGCGGTAGTCGACTCGTCCGCGCTGCTGACCCTGTGCATTGCCAAGCCGTCCTGACAAGCATGTGGGCGCGAACTCGGCCGGGTTTGCGCGGTCAGGTGGTGCCGCGGACCATCATGGTCTTGATCTGTCCGATCGCTCGCGGTCGTGTCGACGATCAGGTCGTGAATCACCGGCAGGCCGAGCAGTAGCTTCAACACTACCTCGGATGCCAGCGAACGCAGGTTCGTCACGCAGGAGAACGGCGGTCAACGGTCAGCAATGGTGGCATTGCTGACCCCTCCCCAGCGGCGCGCGAACGTTCCTTGGCGGCCGCGAGCGCCAGTTCGACGACCTTGCCGACAGCTGCCATCGGCAAGTCACGCTCCTGTCGCGAAGGATCGCTTACTGGTGCGGGCTTGACCTCACAGTCCCGGCCATGAGCGGACAACGTAAAGTCGAAACCTCAACGGACATTTCGATGCTGTGCCTTACGCTCCGCGACCTTCGGCTTTGTTAAGGCAGCGTCGAAATTGTTCTATGCCGCGCCGCAGATAGGCCGGATCGTCATAGATGCGTGCCAGCACGATAGACCCCTCAATGCAAACGAGGAACTGGTCCGCCAAGTCGGCAGCGGTCACCCCTTGCGTCGCAAACGGACTGAGCAAGTCCACAAGCAACGCCCGCAATTCACTGGTTCGCTTCTTGAGTGCGTTCGAAACGACTCGACTCGATCCTGCGGCGTCGGCTGCGAGGTTGGCCAGCAGGCATCCCGTTTTCCACAAGTCGGTGACCACGTTGGAAGCGTGCTCCAAAAAGCCATAGGCCCGCCGCAGCGGATCAGTCTCGGCGGCAAAACTGCCTGCGGCCAACCGCCCCACTCGATCCGCGTAGTAGTGTTCCATCGCAGCGAGCCCGAGAGACTCTTTGCTGTCAAAGAAGTGATAGAAGCTGCCTTTACTGAGCCCCGCTTTGCTTATCACATCGTCCACGCGCGTTGCGGAGTAGCCGTCGCGGAGCATTAGCCTCTCCGCCACGCGGACGAGCTTCTCGCGGGTGTCCATGCGACCTCCGAGGGGCGTTGGTCAGGTGGCACGCGAATCGTTCATTGCGTTCCTCATCGTTCCCACACGTAGTAAGGCCGACGTTCGCCAAGGACGAAGCGCGTCGCATCCCAGGCATCGATTCCCAAAGAGACTGCGTTGGTGGCGATAAGCGTGATGAGCCAAACATGGAACGCTGCTTCCCCCTTTGGGAGCGCGTCAAGGCGCAGCGCTATCCACGTCAGCATGGGAACCCAGAGAACATGCGTCACTCCGAGCAGCCGAATGAACCCCTTGCGCTGATAGATCAGCGCTTGAGCGATCACGGCCACGCCTACGGCGCCCAGGGTCACTTGTGCTTCTATGTGCTGGATGAACAGCAAACACGCCGCGTTCACGGCTACGAGCCAAGCCCCCCAGATTCTCTGCGTGGGACGGAACCGCACCAAGACGATCCCGAAGAGTTCAAAGAGTGACCGGAAGATGCCGATGCCAGATGCGTTACTCGTCATGGTGTTTGCCTTCTGCCGCCAGGGGCCCAGGTTGAAGTGCTGAGTAGACTAAATGGTCTAGACCGGTTAGTCAACCGATTGGAGGCCAATTCCCACTCCAGCGGGGTGGGTCAACGAGCCAACTGGCTTCATGGCCAACCGAGCCGTGGGGTCACAGGGTGCGATAGCCGTAGCGGCCTGGAGGAGCTCACACATGGACTCGTGCACGGCTCGAAGCCACACGGACCCTGGTGCGCGCGATCTGGGCGTCTGCTTCATCTCCACACGAGGGTCCGCTTGGGGTCGCAAAGCGAATTCCGACTCGCATATAAGGCTTCCCGAAAGCGGTCGCTGCTGCGACCGCCGGACTCAAATCGTCCGACGCTCTAACAGGGTGCCAGCGAACGGTTGCGGTCGAGGTCCTGGGTGGCCGCGCCTTCGCGATGCTCGCCCTGGTCAACAATGACACCGCAGCGGCTCAGCGCCTACCGAGCGGCGATCCGGTGAGACCTAAAAGCTGCCCCCGACTTGCCGATGAGGTAGCCTTCCCACCACGCATTGCCGTCGAGCTCGCCTTGGGCAAGGACGAGATGGGCTAGAAAAGACTGCACGCTACAACTGAAAAAGCAGGAGTTGGCGAGCGAAGTCCGAGGGCAGTGGCCGAGTGCTCGCATAGGCCTTGGTGAAGGCCTCTGTCAAACGCAGGTAAACTCGCTCGCGCCATCCGTGCAGGCTCTTCACAGAATCGCTTGTGGCGACACTGACCTACATCGACCTGCTGGATCGCGGGCATTATCAAAGCGCACACTGGTTGAGTCCACGGCGCGCCGCCGCTCCCAGCGGCGCACGGGTTGCGCAAGCCGCCCATGCCGCGGTCGACGTTCGTCGTCCCCGTGCTTTGGGCGCTGGTCGGTTCCGCCGGGCATTCGCGCTCGGCGTGTACAGCGGCTGGAGCTTTTGGTGGCTGGAGCCATCGCTGTCATTGCGATGCGAAGCGCAAAACGGGGCCGCCCTGTTTGTGGCTCCCGATTTGCCGATGGTGTGGCCCGACCCGTCTGCCGCCGCCTGATCCGCAAGCGACGGCATCGGGGCCGGCCACGCCTTGACGCCGACAGGCAGCTTCCTGGCATGGTGCCGTACTCGCGGTCCCGGCC
>CAVZEK010000042.1:0-49376 GCA_963774185.1 uncultured beta proteobacterium | reverse complement strand
CACCATTTGCTAGTCACAAAACGGATTCGGGCAACCGCATTCGAGGCGTCCCGGGCCTACTGCGAGGAGAAGCCAATGGATGAATTGCTGCGATTTGACGCTTATGGCACCACGACGGCTCGATCGACGGGGCGCGCAGCTTGATACGGCGTTCGTCTTCGCGGGTGGTGGCAGCCTGGGCGCTGTGCAGGTCGGCATGCTGCAAGCGCTGACCGAGCACGGCGTGCGACCCGACTTCGTCGTTGGCGCCTCGGCGGGTGCGATCAACGCGGCGTACTTTGCGGGCCACCCCACAGCCGACGGTGCCGATGCCCTCGACGCGCTGTGGCGTGGCCTTAAGCGCCACGACGTGATGCCGATGCGGCTGCGCGATATCTTGCGCTTGGCGATGCGACGCGATCACCTGGTCGATCCGGCTGGCTTGCGCCGCCTGCTCGAACGCCATTTACCGTACCGTCGGCTCGAGGAAGCGACGATCCCGATGCACGCCGTCGCGACCGACCTGGTGTTCGGCCGCGAAACGCTGCTGTCGAAAGGACCGGTCGTCGACGCCGTGCTGGCCAGCGCGGCGATTCCCGGCGTGTTCCCGCCGGTGCGCATTGAGGGCCGCGATTTGATCGACGGCGGCGTCGCCAACAACACGCCGATCTCAAGTGCGCTCGCGCTCGGGGCCACGCGCGTCGTCGTGCTGCCCACCGGCTTTGCGTGCGCATTGCGCCGTGTGCCGGGCAGTGCGATCGGCCGTGCCTTGCACGCGCTGTCGCTGCTGATCGCGAGGCAATTGACCCACGACATCGATCGCTACGGCGCTCGCGCGGCGCTGCACGTGGTGCCGCCGCTGTGTCCGGTCGATACGTCGCCATACGACTACTCGGCATGCGGCAAACTGATCGACCGCGCCCGCGCATCGACGCGCATCTGGATTGGCGACGGCGGTCTCGAGCGGCCGTGCGGCGTGCCCCACGAGATGGTGGACCACGACCATCGGCCCGCGTCGACCCGCCCACAGTTCGCCCAGTGAATAGCACCGCGCCGACTAGGCGGGCCCGATGCTGGCGTTCGGGTGGAAGGAAAGCCGCAACATAGCCAACGCCCACCACGGACCTTGAGCCACGTCGCGCGCTTTCAACTGCGAGCTTCGAATACCAAGTTGAACGGCGTTTCCGCGGCACGCCGAAACCGCGTGAAGCCACCATCGTTTGCGACCTTGCGCAGACGCTGTTCACCCGCCTGTGCCCCGAGCCCGAGTCCAACCTCCTGTGACAACGAGCAAGGAGTGCAGACCATGGTCGACGCGGAGTAGTAGACCCGCCCGACCGGGTTCAGGTTGTCCTCGACCCGATCGTGTGCGAAGGGCTCGACGATCATCCAAATGCCGTCGTCGGCCAGTGTCTCCCGCACGTGGCGTGCGGCGCCGACCGGGTCGCCCATGTCATGCAGACAGTCGAAGAAGGCGACCAGGTCGAAATTGCGGCCTGGGTAGGTTTTGGCGCCGGCCACTTCGAAGGTGACGCGATCGGCCACGCCCGCCTGCCTCGCGCGCTCGCGCGCCGCGGCGATCGAGGGCTCGTGGTAGTCATAGCCGATGAAGGTCGATTGGGGGTACGCCTTGGCGAGCACGATCGTCGAGGCACCGAAGCCGCAACCCACGTCGGCCACGCGCGCACCAGAGCTCAGCCGCGCAGCCATTCCGTCGAGCGCGGGGATCCAACTCGGTTCGAGATTGGCGTTGTAGCCGGCACGGAAGAAACGCTCGGTGCCTGTGAACAGGCTCGGATGGTGCTCGTGCCAGCCGAGGCCGGTTCCGTCGACGAAGGCCTTCTGCACTTTGTCGATGTCCATGCACATGGCCATCACGCACTCGAACCCGCCGCACATGAATGTCGGGCTGCTGTCGTCTGCGAAGACCAGTGCGGCCTCCGGCGTCAGCGTGTAGGTCTGTTGGGCCGGTTCGTACTCGACGAAGCCACTCGCCGCCTGCGCATTGAGCCACTCCTGCGCATAACGCACCCGCAGGCGCGTCTTCTCGCTCAGTTGATCAGCGGTCATCGGTCCGACTCCGGCCATGGCCTTGTACAGACCGAGGCGGTCACCGAGCAGCACCAGCGGGGCGCTGGCGAGGGCCCCGAACTCGCCAACAATCCTGCCCATCAGTGCGTTCAACTTCGCTTCGTCGATCTGCATCGTTGTCTCCTGTGTGCCGCCGTGAACCGTCACAGCGGCCACTTAGTCGACGAGCCCTGCTGTGCCTTACACGTACGCCGGCCGCCGCATTCTTGTGCGAGCAAACTCGGGATGCTGAGTGCGCGCGACGCTCAGAGCAGTTGGCACCTCCTTTTTCGGACGAGAACTGCTTGAGCCTGCTGCCGAAAGTGCTCGGCTGAACATATCGACCGATGTTGCGCTGCAACGCATTGGACCCGACACTCTCGCCGGTAAGGTACCTGCGTTGCTTCCGACAAAGCAAGGCAATGGCGGCACGGCTGTGCCGTCAGGTCCTCAGCAACCTCGAGGAGGAGCGGCATGACGCAGCAACTTCGCAGCGGCATCGAATCATTTCGGAGGGCGTTTAGCGGAAAGGCCTTGACGCCTGAGCATTCCGACTACGACAGTCTGCGGTCTATCTGGAATGGCGCCATCGACCGCAAGCCGGCCCTCATAGCCCAATGTGGTACGACGCAACAGGTCGTGGAGGCGGTGCGCTTCGCCCGGGATAGCGGCCTGGAGATTGCGGTGCGCGGCGGCGGTCACAGCTATGCCGGACACTCGGTCTGCGATGGCGGGGTGATGATCCACCTGGGCCCGATGAACACCGTAACGGTTGACCCAGTGGCGCGGCGGGCCGTGTGCGGCGGCGGTGCGACCTGGGCGGACATTGACGCGGCGGCGCAGCAGCATGGGCTGGCGACACCCGGCGGCTTCATCAGCCACACCGGCATCGCCGGGCTCACGCTCGGTGGCGGCATTGGATGGCTCACCAAGTTGGCGGGTCTCTCATGCGACAACCTGGCTAGCGCTGAAGTGGTCACTGCCGATGCTCGCGTGCTGCGCGCTTCGGCCACCGAGAACCCGGACATGTTCTGGGCCCTGCGCGGCGGGGGCGGCAACTTCGGCGTGGTGACCTCCTTCGAATACGTGCTGCACTCGGTGGGCCCGATGATCCACCTCGGACTGTTCTTCTTTGGCCTGCAAGACGGCACGCCGGCGCTGCGCTTTGCGCGGGACTACGTCAAGACACTACCGGCAGAAGCCACCGCATTCCTGGCCATCGGGCTCAATGCACCGCCGGCACCGTTCGTCCCCGAGGAGCATCGCCTCAAGCCTGGACACGCGCTCCTCGTCGTGGGGTACGGATCCGCTGAACAACACCAAGCCGCAGTGATGCCGATCCGCCGCGCGGTCACGCCGCTGTTCGAGCTGGTGACGCCGATGCCGTTCGTCGCCCTGCAGCAGATGTTCAATGAGAGTGCGGCGTGGGGCACGCTCGGATACGAGAAGGCGCTGTACCTCGACGAACTCACCGATGCGGCGATCGACGTCATCGCCGAGCATGTGCCGAAGAAGACTTCCCCGATCTCGTTTTGCCCGACGTTCACGCTGCAGGGAGCGTACCGTCACGTGAGCGAACTGGACACCGCCTTCGGCGGCAGCCGCAAGGCCGGCTATGTGTTCAACATCGAGGCGGCAGGTTCGACGCGCGAAGTTTATGAGGCCGATCGCCTGTGGGTGCGCAACTTCTGGGATGCGATGCGCCCGCACGCCTCCGGCTCGGGTGGGTACGTGAATTTTCTGGTCGAGGCCGATGCCGAACGCGTGCAGGCTTCGTATGGCGAAGCCAAGTACCAGCGGCTCGCGCGGATCAAGTCGCAGTTCGACCCGGATAACGTATTCCACCTCAACGCCAACATCAAGCCGGCCGCTTGAGGCGGCGCGACCGGTGGCGGTCCGCATGACTTTGCCTCGGTCTATCGTCGATGGTTTGAGGCAGGGTCTACCTCGTATTGCCCTGAGCAGGCCACTGTAGTATTGACCATCGAATCGGCCACGGCGAGGACGGCTCTCTGTGAGTGGCACTGAACTCAAACAGCGACTCGTGGCGATCCTGGCGGCCGATGTCGCCGGGTATTCGCGCTTGATGGCGGTAGACGAGCGCGCGACGGTTCAGGCGCTCGATGTGGCGCGGGCGCTGTTTCGCGGGCGGATCGAGGCCAACCAGGGCCGTGTCATCGACATGGCAGGCGACTCGGTGCTGGCCGTGTTCGAGACCGCCGCTGGCGCGGTGCTGGCCGCGCTCGACGTGCAGCGGCAGATCGAGTCTTTGCTCGGTGACGTGCCCGAAGACCGGCGCATGCGCTTTCGCGTCGGCGTGCATCTGGGCGACGTGATCGAGAAGGGCGACGGCAGCATCTATGGCGACGGCGTCAACATCGCCGCCCGCCTCGAAGGGTTGGCCATGCCCGGCGGGATCGCCGTGTCCGACGCCGTGGAGTGCGCGGTGCGCAACAAGGTCTCCGCAAGGTTCGTCGACCAGGGCGAGCAGTCGGTCAAGAACATCCCGCATCCGGTACGTGCGTTCCGCGTGCAGGCCGTGGCGTCCGCAAGGGCTCAGAAGGTGTCGGCGACTAACGCACCGGGCGAGCAGCCGTCCGACAAGCCGTCAATCATCGTGCTGCCGTTTCTCAACATGAGCGGCGTGTCGGAGCAGGACTACTTTGCCGACGGGATGACGGAGGACATCCTCACCGACCTGTCGCGCTTTCGCGAGTTGTTCGTCATCTCGCGCAACACCTCGTTCAAATACAAGGGCCAGGCGGTCGACGTGAAGAAGGTGGCATGCGATCTCGGCGTGCGCTATGTCGTCGAGGGCAGCGTGCGCAAGGCAGGCAATCGCGTGCGCATCACCGTGCAGTTGGTCGACGCCGAGTTGGATCATCACGTCTGGGCCGAGCGTTATGACCGCGACCTGGAAGACATTTTCGCCATCCAGGATGAAGTCACGTCGGCCATCGTCGCCACGCTGCCCGGCCGACTCGAGGCCGACGCGCGCGGCCGCGCTGAGCGCAAGCCACCCGCGAACATGGCAGCCTACGAGTGCGTGCTCGGGGCCAAGGTGCTGCACCACCGATCCAGCCGCGACGAGAACGAGCGCGCGCTCGGGCTGGTCCGGCGCGCCATTGCGCTCGATGCCCGCTACGGGCATGCGCACGCCTGGCACGCCTGCATCCTCGGTCAGCAATGGGCCTACGGCTGGTGCGAAGACCGCGCCGCGCTGGAAGTGCAGATCGAGCGCGAGCTTGAAGTCGCCCTCGGGCTGGACCAGAACGACAGCGACGTGCACCGCATCCTCGCCGCCGTGGGTGTGGTGCGCAACGACCTCGGTAAGGCCGTCTTCCACCAGGAACGCGCGCTGGCCCTCAACCCGAACGATGACCTGATCGTGGTGCAGCAGGGCGAGGTCCTCACGTGGCTCGGCCAGGCGGAGGAAGGGGTCGAATGGATTCGCAAGGCGATGCGCCTGAACCCCTACCACCCGGAGCGTTTCTGGTTCCATCTCTCGCGCGCGCAGTTTGTTGCCAGGCGCTATGCCGAGGCGATCGGCTCGCTTCGCCACATCACGGCACCCGACACCCTGCATCACGCGCTGTTCGCGGCTTGTCATGCGCAGCTTGGCAATACCTTGGATGCGGCCGCGCGCGTGGCCGAAGTGCTCAGGCGAGTGCCGGACTTTACGATCCGCGAGCACTGCGTGCCGATGCTCCACTACGGGCGCGATGCTGACCTGGCCCACCACCTCGAATCCCTGCGCAAGGCCGGTTTGCCCGAATGATCGGTGGACCGACTGCGGGCGAGAGCTGCCCGTAGACCGACTCTGTGGTTCAGGCGCCCCCGGACCCACCCCTGCAGATCCTCAGGGGATCAACAGGTTGTGCAGCTCCTGGACCGTGCGTTTCGGGTGAATGCCGGGGGGCAGATTCGGGGCGACGTTCTTCGCGAAGAAGCGGTTGGCCGCGTCCTTCGATTGCCAGACCTCGGTGATGCGCCAGCCGCCTTCGACGGGGTGGGCCGTGTGAAGGACAAAACCCTCGGCCTGCCTGAGGCTGCCCGCAAGCAACTCGAACATGCCGTCGTAACCCGGCTCCGTCTGACCTCGCACTTCCGCGATGACCATCACTGCCATGTCCGTCTCCTGATTGCGCCCGCGACGCGCTGAAAGGCATGGTGCACGCGAGGCTGGTCGGCGTCGATTCCGCAGCCGCGCACAGGCCTGTGCGAATCTCCACAGGCAGGCTCCCGGACCTAGACTGCGTGATGGCCGGCGGCGACGACCTCAACTGGAACGACTTGCGCTTCTTCCTTCGCGCGGCGCAGGCCGGGACACTCGCCGGCGCCGCCCGCGCGATGGAGGTTGACCACAGCACCATCGGCCGGCGCCTGTCGGCGCTGGAGCGTTCGCTGGGCGCGCCGCTCGTCATCCGTGCTCCCGCACCCACGGGCAGGCAGAGACCGCGGTCAAGGAACTGGCCAAGGCCGGACTCGACATGAAGACCATCTCGATACTCGGCAGGGACTATCACACCGAGGAGCATGTGCTCGGTTACCTGAATGCCGGCGACCGGGCCAAGTTCTTCGGCAAGCTAGGCGCCTTCTGGGGCGGCCTGGCCGGCATCCTGTTCGGGTCCGCACTGATGTTCGTTCCGGTCGTCGGGCACATCGTCGTCCTGGGTCCGATCGCCGCAACCGTCTTTGGCGGGCTGCAGGGCGCTGCGCTCGGTGGCGGCGCCAGTGCCCTGTTCGGGGCGCTGACTGCGCTGGGCATACCCAAGGACTCCGTCCTCCGATATGAAACCGCGCTCAAGGCCGACAAGTTCCTCATCGTTGTCAACGGCGGATCGGAAGACATCAAGCGCGCCCGCGAGGTGCTGGTGACGGCCGGCAGCGCCGACGTGCTCACCCATCCCGGCACGGTCTGAGCTGTAGGCTAGGTCGGCATCGACTCCCGATGGCAGGCGCCCCTCCCGAGCGGGTCCTAATGGAGGGTTATCTGATGATCAACTACGAATTGCTGCGTGACAACGGCATTCTCGTGCTGCATCCGAAAGGTCCACTGGAAGCGGCAGATTTCATCTTGATAGCGAGTCAGGTGGATCCTTATCTGGCGGAACACGGGAAGCTGCGCGGAGTACTGATACATGCAAAGTCATTTCCCGGCTGGAAAGACTTCGCCGCGATGCTTGCTCACTTCAAGTTCCTCAAGGACCATATCAAGAGGATCGAGAGAGTTGCGGTCGCCGCGGACGGCGCGTTAGCGGATGTCATGCCGGGTATTGCAAAGCATTTCGTCCATGCTCAGGTGCGGCACTTCGATTTCATGCGCAAGGATGAAGCGTTGGCTTGGATCGATCAGACTGGCAAGGCGCAGATGAATCCGGTTGCTTGATCGGATGATCCACGCTCGTCATTCACGTACCATGCGTCAATCGGGAGACTTGACATGATGAAGCTACTAACCAATCTTCCTGGTCACGTGGCAGGAGTCAGTGCTTCAGGTCAAGTGGATGCGAAGGACTATGAATCGGTCCTCATGCCGGCGATTGAGTCTGCGCTTCAAAGGCACCATCGAGTAAGGGTGCTTTATCAACTTACGCCGGAGTTCACGGGCTTCACTGCCGGAGCCATGTGGGATGACTCCAAACTCGGGCTCGCGAACTGCGTGGGAAAGAATCGCGGTCGTCACGGATGTTCACTGGGTCGCTCATGCAGCACGAATGTTCGCGTTTCTGATGCCGGGTCTGGTCAACGTATTTTCGAACGGGGAGCGACCTGACGCCGAGAAGTGGATTGCGGCCTAGCGACAATTCAACAGGCTTCGCGATGTGCGGCGGCGAACGGACGTGGGCGCTCATCGAGGCTTAGCGTTGATCGATGACCGACGAAAGAAGCCACGTCTCGCTCCAGCACCTGGATGCCTATTGGCGCGCCGCCAACTTCGTGTCGGTCGGCCAGATTTTTCTGTGGGACAACCCGCTGCTGAAGCGTCCACTGACCTTGGCCGACGTGAAGCCCATGCTGCTCGGGCACTGGGGCACGACCCCCGGCCAGAACTTCATCTACGCGCACCTGAACCGTGTCATCAAGGCCGGCGATCTGGACATGATCTATGTCTCGGGCCCCGGCCACGGCGGTCCGGCGGTTGTCGGCAACACCTACCTCGAGGGCACGTACAGCGAGGTCTATCCCGAGATCAGCCGTGACGAAGCCGGGCTGAAGAAGCTGTTCAGGCAGTTCTCTTTCCCCGGGGGCATTCCCAGCCATGCTTCGCCCGAATGCCCGGGCTCGATCCACGAAGGCGGCGAACTGGGCTACTCACTGAGCCATTCGTTCGGCGCCGTCTTCGACAACCCCGACCTGATCGTGGCCTGCGTGGTCGGCGATGGCGAGGCCGAGACCGGTCCGTTGGCCACCGCCTGGCATTCGAACAAGTTTCTCGACCCGCAGACCGACGGTGCGGTGCTGCCGATCCTGCACCTGAACGGCTACAAGATCTCCAACCCGACGGTGCTGGCGCGCATCACGCACCAGGAACTGGAGCAGTTCCTGCGCGGCTGCGGCTGGACGCCGATCTTCGTCGAAGGGCACGAGCCCGCGCCGATGCACGCGCTGATGGCCGCGGCGCTGGACGAGGCGGTGCTGGAAATTCAGCGCATTCAGCGCCAGGCACGCCAGCACGGCCAGACCGAGCGCCCGCGCTGGCCGATGATCGTGCTCAATTCACCCAAAGGCTGGACGGGGCCGAAGCAGGTCGACGGCGAACCTGTCGAAGGCAACTTCCGTTCGCACCAGGTGCCGCTGCATCCGGCCGAGCACCCCTGGCATCTGAAGCTGCTGGAGGACTGGCTGCGAAGCTATCGTCCGCAAGAACTCTTCGACGAGCAGGGGCGTCTGAAACCCGAGCTCGCCGCATTGGCGCCGAGCGGGCCGCGGCGCATGGGCGCAAATCCGCACGCCAACGGCGGCCTGCTGCTGCGCGACCTGCATCTGCCCGACTACCGCGAGTACGCAGCGCAGGTGCCTGCGCCGGGCGCTCTGGGCATCGGCGACACGCACGTGCTCGGGCCATTCCTGCGCGACGTGGCCCGGTTCAACGAAGCGCAGCGCAACTTCCGCGTCTTCGGGCCGGATGAGACCGTCTCCAACGGCCTGGAGGACGTGTTCGAAGCGACGAACCGCCAGTGGGACACCACCACCGCAGCGGGCGACCAGTGGCTGGCGCGATCGGGCCGGGTGATGGAGATGCTGAGCGAGCACCAGTGCGAGGGCTGGCTAGAGGGCTACCTGCTGACCGGCCGGCACGGCCTGTTCAATTGCTACGAGGCCTTCATCCACATCGTCGACTCGATGTTCAACCAGCACGCAAAGTGGCTGAAGGTCAGCGCGCAACTGCCCTGGCGGCGCAAGATCGCGTCGCTGAATTACCTGCTGGCTTCGCATGTTTGGCGCCAGGACCACAACGGGTTCACGCACCAGGACCCGGGCTTCATCGACCACGTCGTCAACAAGAAGGCCGAGGTCGTGCGGGTCTACCTGCCGCCCGACGCGAACTGTCTGCTGTCGGTGATGGCCCACTGCCTGCGCAGCCGCCACTACGTCAACGTCGTGGTGGCCGGCAAGCACCCGGCGCCGCAATGGCTGGCGATGGACGCGGCCGCGGCGCATTGCGCTGCCGGCATCGGCCGTTGGCACTGGGCTGGCCGCGAGTCGGCCGAAGGCGCGCCCGACGTCGATCCGGACGTGGTCATGGCCTGCTGCGGCGACGTGCCGACGCTCGAAACACTGGCCGCAGTGTCGATCCTGCGCGATGAACTGCCCGGGCTTCGGATCCGGGTCGTCAATGTCGTCGACCTGATGAAGCTGCAGCCGCGCAGCGAGCACCCGCACGGTCTCAGCGACGAGGCGTTCGACGCGCTGTTCACGCGCGACAAGCCGGTCATCTTCGCGTTTCACGCCTACCCCTGGCTGATCCATCGGCTGACCTACCGGCGCACCAACCACGACAACATCCACGTCCGCGGCTACAAGGAAGAAGGCACGATCACGACGCCGTTCGACATGACGGTGCTGAACGATCTGGACCGCTTCCACCTGGTGATGGACACCATCGATCGCGTGCCGCAGACCGGCGCTGCAGGGACCGCCTTGAAAAGCAGGCTCGCGGCCAAGCTCGTTGAACACGGTCGGTACATCCGCGAGCACGGCCAAGATTTGCCCGAAGTTCGCAACTGGCGGTGGAGCCCTGCGCCGTGAACGAAGCTATGAATGCCGAATCTTGAAAACCGAGAGTCAAACCTCGCCATCGAGCGCAACGGTGGCGCAACAACCGAGCCACCGGCCACCAGATCGCAAACCCGAGGAGTTGCCATGAACCTGCGTGCCTTTGCACTGACCCTGATCCTGGCGTTCGCCCTGCTGTTGCTGTTGGTGACGCTGAACTGGACGGCGTTCGCCGCGTCGAGTGCCCTGAGCCTCGGATTCACCGAGGTCAGCGCGCCGCTCGGCGTGGTCACGCTGGTCTTCACCGCGGTGATCAGTGCCTTGTTCGTCGTCTACATCGTGTTCCAACAGGCCGGCGTCATCCTGGAGTCGCGGCGCTTCGCCAAAGAAGGCAAGGTTCAGCGCGAACTCGCGGACAAGGCCGAGGCGTCGCGCTTCACGGAACTGCGCACGCTGCTGGAAGTCGAACTGCGCAGGATCGAAGCCCAGGGTGCCGCGTCCACCCGGGAGCTCGGCGCGCGCATGGAGCTGTCGGAACGCGGCCTGCAGGACAAGCTGGCCGAAGCGACGCGCACCACAGCGGCCTACCTGGCCGAGATCGAGGACAAGCTCGACCGTGTACTGGCCCCGGCGCATTCGTAGGAACATGCGCGACGAGGGAGGTGCAAGCCTGCGCGGCGATCCGCGTCACTGCTCGGCCGTCATGGCCTTGCGCACGACCCGTCCGATGGTCAGACCCTGACCGAGGATCGAGAACATGACGATGCAATAGGTTAGCGCGAGCACGGTATCGCGCTGCGGGTTTGCGGGAAGCGACAGCGCCAGTACCACCGAGATGCCGCCGCGCAGGCCGCCCCAGGTGAGCACCCAGCCCGCGCTTTTGGGCAGCCTGAATGCGCGTTTCATCAAACTCACCGGTAGGCCCACCGTCAGCGCACGGGCGGCCAGCGTCACGGCCATCGCCACCGCGGCGGCGATGAAGATGCTGCTCGAGAAGGTCACCAGCAGCACCTCCATGCCGATCAGCACGAAGAGCACGGCATTCAGGATTTCGTCGATCAGTTCCCAGAACAGGTCGATGTGGTGCCGGGTGGTATCGGACATCGCGAGCGCCCGGCCGCCATTGCCGACGATCAGCCCGACCACGACCACGGCCAGCGGCCCGGAGACGTGCAACCGGCTGGCCAACGTGTAGCCACCAGTGACGGCCGCAAGGGTCAGCAAGACCTCGACCTGATAGTTGTCGACGCTGCGCAGGAGCCGAAAGGTCACGTAGCCCAACACCAGCCCGAACAGCAAGCCGCCGCCGGCTTCGCGCAGCAACAACACCAGACCGGCGTCCAGTGCCGGCGCGCTGCCGCTGGCCAGCATACCCAGCAGCAGCGAGAAGATGACCACGCCAACGCCGTCGTTGAACAGCGACTCGCCGGCGATCGACGGGGGTGCCACGCCCAACGCCCATTGGTCGAAGGTAACTGCCGCGGAAGAGAATGCCGTCGGTTCCAAGTGCTCCCGGGCTGGTCGGTACCTGCCCAGAACTCCTTATGACACTCGGCAAGGCCTTCGAGCGACTTCGTCCAGCGTCGGCCGTCCTTCAGCGCCAGCCGGCGGGTATGCGGCCTTGAGCGGCTGCTCGTCACCTCAACGGCAGCTTCGCGCCGGTCACCTGGTCGCCGGGATCCGCGAATCGAGCAGCAAGACCCGGTCAGTTGCAGACGTTGAGCCAGTCGACACATAGCAGCCGCGCGGCAGCGGCACTAGCGGTGAAGCGGTCGAAGTGATTGCGCGGGTCGCTGAGACACTTTCGGTGCGCCCAGGGATCAACGGCGCAACTGATCGCGTTGCTCCTTGGTCAGCACGGCGTCGATCTTCTGGTGGGCCTCAAGCTGCATGTCGAACGTCGCCTTCTGTGTTTCCTGCATGGTCTGGAAGGCCTTGCGCGCTGCCGCCTCGTCGAACGCACCGGGGCCGAACATGCCCTGCATGTGATAGCCCTGCTCATGCATCGTGCCCATCAGCTGCCACATCGCCTTGGATGCTTCCTGCTGGATCGCAGTGATCTTCTTCTGCTGCTCGGCACTGAACTTCAGGCCGGCGTAGGCCTCGCTTCCGTAGCCGCCCATCATGCCGGGGCCCATGCCGTAGCCGCCGCCATAGCCGCCCATCATCCCCGGGCCCATGCCGTAGCCACCCATCATGCCGGGGCCGCCGCCATAGGGCTGCGCCACCGCGGTTCCCGAAAGAACGACACTGGCCGCCAGGGCCATCAATGCACGCTTCTTGTCCATCGTCTGCTCCTTTGTTGCGAGGGTGAAACTCGAGTCCGTTGGGGGAGAAGGTTCCCGCCCGTCAAGCGGTCCGCACCAGATAGTTGCGCATCAAGCCCGTGTCCTCGTGCTCCAGCATGTGGCAGTGATAGAGGACCTCAGTAGGGGTCGCAGATCCCCGAATCACTTGCGCTTTTGCAGGACGGCCCAGACGACGACGCCGACAACGACGACCAGCAGGATCGGCCCCCAGTAGCCGCCGTATCCACCCATCCAGCCGCCGCCCCACATGTTGTCACCATTCATCATGTGGCCATTCTGTGCAGACGACACGCCACTGGTGAGCATGGACGACAGACCAACCGCTATGGCAGTCAAGGACTTCATGGAACTCCGTTATGAACACAGCGCCTGAGCAACCGCTCAAGGCACCGAAGTGGCACAGAGAAAGAAGTGCGCTGCAACGGCAGTGCACTGTGTTCGCACGTACCCGAGGCGCACGACCACGCCGCAGGGACACCCGTCGAACGCACGCTAGGCCACGACGCTGCGGCTGTCGGTACGGCAGCGCACATCTGGCGTGCCAACTGCCGCTTCGTCATTCGTTAGCCGCCGGTACCAGCGTTCGCCAACGCACAGACTTGGCGGCGGGAAGCACGCAGCCTTCACTCTGCTATCGGTGTGCGACGGGCGCATTGGTTCAGGGTTACGACCGTCCTGTCCGCAGGGCTGGCGGGGCCTGCTCGGTTGATGCTCGGCACGGACCGAGGCGGCCGGATGGTGGGGCTCTCCACTTGGTTTCGGCACTCCGGAGTTCTTCATGATTGCCTCCTCCTCTTCGGCGTCAGTCGCCTACGGATGTTCTCGAGCGAGCAAAGCGCCTTCTGACCTACGTAGCGTCACGGGAGGAAGTGCGCAATGCCACGGGCCCAAGATGCGGTGAGTTCATCCGCGGGCTTGAGACCTTGGGCAGCCCGATTGCCAACGTCGCTGTGGCTGCGATTGACGGCGACGCCGTCTGCTCGTCGCTGCGTGGCCCCGCTCGCTCGAGTGTCAACGTGGGCCAAGAGCAGTAGTTTCAACGGGCGGTCGCCGGCGAACGCGCGTGGCGTGGCCAGCGACCTTCTCGATCACTAAGCCGCAGCGACAGGGGACTTGCACTCTTACGGGCCGACGGGAGAGCGGGCGGTAGAACCGCCATCGATCGAAACGCAGAGGCAACGTGAAGATCTGCTGCGCAACGTTGCATCGCTATCCGCCGCTCTCAACGCATCGCGCAGCGTGCTCTGCGCGGGTCCGCCGAGGGAAAGGTTAGTGTTGAGGTCAAGGCGCGCAATGTCGGACACGAACCGGATATTGGAAGTCTCCAATATCTGTCCGGCAACGAAAAAGGCCTTGCATCTCTGCAAGGCCTTGATCTCTTTAGTCTTTTTGGCTCCCCGACCTGGGCTCGAACCAGGGACCTACGGATTAACAGGCTGGGCGTCGATCGGCCCGCTAGCCGGCATGAATGCTCGCTTTTTGCGGTTGGCGTTTCCAAAACTACTTGGCCGTTTCGCTGAACGAAGGCGCCGAATGTGCCTGGATCGCCCTCTGGATATTGGAAGCATTCACGAGCCGACTTTGCCTGGTTGGTAATTTCGCGCCACCAAGTCCTGATGTTGATTGCAAGGTGGTCATCGCAAGACGCCTCAGCCCCTTGGCGTCTTGATTCGCAAACCCTAAGGGCCAACTCGACCATCTTGCGCGACGGATTTCTGCCGAAATTCTTCGCGGTGCCTTACCGAAGTGCAGATAGGGAATGGTCGGGAATGGCGCTGTCCAGCCAGGCAGGAACGCTCGCGCGACACGGGTTGGAGGACCGCTGACTGGCCTAGACGGGTCGTTGGCTGCGCGAGGTCGACCGGCAGGCCACGAACCCCTTGCCGACCTCCGGTGCACAGCAAAGGGGACGGAGCGACGCGCAATGGCACGCGTTCGGACGCGAGCCGCGCACGATGCGTTGCCAGACGAGACTACGGGGAGCCGAGACCCCGTCCGTGGGTCGTGTACTTCAGATCAGCAAGATCGAATCCCTGTCTTGCCGCTGCTTCAAGCGCTTGGTTGAGCTGTTCCTTGGGCAACTGGGGCGTGCGCGACAACACCCACAGGTACTTCCGGTTGGGATTGCCCACCACCGCCCACTGATACCCGTCGTCGAGACCGAGGATCCAATAGTCGGATCGAAAGGGCCAGAAGAACGACACCTTGAGCTGTGAGCTGCCAGTCCCTTCTACAGCCCACGCCTTTCCGACGACCTGGTCGAATCCGTCTTCGGTTCGGCAACGGTTGACGACAGCGATGTCTCCATCGGGTCGAAACGCATATTCGGCCGTGGTATCAGCGATGCACTTGCGCTGAAAGAACATCGGAAAGGAGGCGATCTCGTACCACTTGCCGACGTAGCGGTTGAGATCGACAGACTGGACGCTGCGCACTGGCACGGTTTCCGCGTGGAGACTTCCGACGCACCCTCCGAGGGCGAGGGCGCACAGGAGCAGTCGAAATTGGCTGATCATTCTTAGGGTCACGAGCGACCGGGCGTCAGCCGTGCGCCCGTGTCAGCATGATCTGCGCGTCGCCGAGGGCACCTTCGGCAAAGCCGCCTTCGCAATAACTGAAGTAGAACTCCCACATGCGCAGGAACGTGTCGGGGTAGCCGAGCGCGCGCGCACGGTCGGCGTTGCGCAACAGGTTGGCGCGCCACCGTGCCAGCGTGGTGCGCGTAGTGCGGCCCGATGTCTTCGAGGTCGATGATGCGCAGCTGCGACGCGCGGGCCACCGATGCGCTGAGCGCGCGCGATCGACGGGATGCAGCAGCCGGGGAAGATGTGGCGCTTGATGAAATCCACTGAGTCGCGCGCCGCTTCGTACTGCTGGTCGGCGATGGTGATGGCCTGCAGCAGCATCGTGCCGCCCGGCTTGAGCCGCTCGCTGCAGGTGCGGAAGAAGGTGTCGAAGTACTGGTGCCCGACGGCCTCGATCATCTCGATCGACACCAGCTTGTCGTATCGGCCGGTCAGGTCGCGGTAGTCGTCGGCCAGCAGCGTGATGCGGTCGCGCAAGGCCCGCGGCGTCGATGCGCTCGCGCGCCCAGTGCATGCTGCTCGCGCGAGATCGTGGTCGTGGTCACGCGGCAGCCGTAGTGGCGCGCGGCGTGCAGCGCGAAGCCGCCCCAGCCGGTGCCGATCTCGAGCACATGGTCGCCGGGTTGCAGGGCGAGCTTCTCGGCAGATGCGATCGCAGCTTGGCGACCGACGCCTGCTGCGAGTCGACATGTCGGGCCGCTCGAACACCGCGCTCGAGTACATCATCGTCGGGTCGAGGAAGCAGCGCGAAGAAGTCGTTGCCCACGTCGTAGTGCGCGCCGATGTTGCGGCGGCTGCCGTCGCGCGTGTTGCGCGCGGCGGCATGCAGCAGGCGTGCGCAACGGCGCGGTGAAGTGCGCCAGAAGCCGCCGTCGACGCCGTCGATCACCGTCGCGGTTGTCGCAGCAGGATGCGCACCAGCGCGGTCAGGTCGTCGCAGCGTCCAGTCGCCGGCCATGTACGACTCGCCCGCGCCCACCGAGCCGCCGAACGCCGATTTCGGCGTAGAAGCGCGCGTCGCGAACGCTGCAGCGTGGCCGAGCAGCGCGCAGCGCGCGGTGCGCGTGGCCGAAGGTGTGGCGATGTTCGCCGTCGACCAGCGTCAGCTCGCCGTGCTGCAGGCATGACAGTCGCGCGCGCAGCAACCGTTCGGCCCAACGCCCGAGCGGGCCGGCCAGCGCCGGTGCCATCGCGCGTGGCATGGCCGACGACAGCGACCACAGGCCGCGCGGGTGATTCAACGCGATCGGAGCGGTCTTGCTCATGGTGGATCCTCGGGACGGCGCATCGGATTCGGCTGGCGCATGCCGCGCCGGGTGGTCGTGCACCGGCACGCGCTTAAGCCACAGGCGCAGCGCCTGCCAATGGATTGCCGCGATCACCTGCAGCGTCATCAACGGGAAGCGCAGCAGCGTACCGGCCAGCGTGGTGGCGCGGATCGGCACTCGCTGCAGCGCCAGCGTGGCGTCGAAGACGGGCCGTGCGTGCGCCGATGGCATCGCGCGGCGTCAGCGTCATGTGCACCGCCAGGCGCTGCGTCGGGCACGCGGAAGCGCCAGTGGTAGTCGAGCTCCATCGGGTGGAACGGCGACACGTGCATCGCCTTGGCGCATGCGCGCGCACCCAGCGGCTGGCGGCGTCGGCCGGCGTGCCGTCCAGCACGTAGCAGTGGCGCTCGCCCCACGGCGTGTTGGTGACCTCGGCGACGATCGCCTCGCACGCGCGCGGCCGGCGTCGTCGAAGCAGTAGTAGAAGCTCACCGGGTTGAACACGTGACCGAAGGTAGCGCAGGTGGGTCAGCAGCCGGATCGGGCCCTGCGGCCGCGTGCCGGTGCGCTCGGCCACGAGATCGCGCACTGCGTCGATCGAGCGGTACCGCTGGGTCGCCGAAGTGATCGCGGCGGTCGAAGCGCACCAGCGCCGCGCCGCCGTGTCGACCACAACCAGCGGCCGCGCGAACACGCGGTCGAGCTCGGCCAGGTCGAGGTACACCATGAACAGCCGGGACGCGGAATGCGTGGCGCTGCGGCGCCGCGCGCCGGTGCTCAAGCCACCCGCGGTAGATCGCGCTGTGCATCGTGGATGGTCTCCTCGAAGCGTCGCACCGCCGCCAGGGCGCTGACCACGCCGTCCTCGTGGAAGCCGTAGCGCCAGTAGGCGCCGCAATAGTGCGTGCGCCGCACGCCGCTGATCTCGTGGTGGCGCTGCTGCGCTGCGATGCCGGCCGGCGTGAACAGCGGATGGTCGTAGGTCAGCCGTCGCAGCACACGGCGCGGGTCGATGGCATCGCTGCGGTTCAGCGTCACGCAGAACGTGTGGCGCGATTGCAGGCCCTGCAGGATGTTCATGTTGTAGGTCAACGCCACGCGCTGCGCCCTGCTCGGGCAGCACGTGGTAGTTCCACGCCGCCCAGGCCAGTCGGCGCCGCGGCAGCAGCGACGTGTCGGTGTGCAGCACGGCCTCGTTGCGCTGGAACGGCAGCGCGCCGAGGATCTCGCGCTCCGCCTGCGACGGGTCGGCCAGCACGCGCAACGCCTCGTCGGCGTGGCAGGCGAAGAACACGTGGTCGTAGCGCTCGGTGGGCGCTCCCTGTGCGCTGACCCACACACCATCGTTGAGCCGCCGCACCTGCGTCACCGGCACAGTTCAGGCGGATGCGGTCGCGCCACGGCGCGACCAGCCGCTCGACGTAGCGCGCCGATCCGCCGCGTGATCACGCGCCAGGCGGGCCGATCGTTCACGGTCAGCATGCCGTGGTTGTGCATGAAGCGCACGAAGAAGCGTGCCGGGAAGCCGAGCATGCGCTGCGGGTCGGTCGACCAGATCGCCGCGCCCATCGGGACCAGGTAGTCGTTCGACGAAGGCGGCGCGAGTAGCGGTGCCGCGGCGAGGTAGTCGCCCAGCGTGATCTCTTCGCCTTCGGTGTCGAGCAGGCGCGGCGCCTCGCGGTTGAAGCGCACGATGTCGCTCACCATGCGCAGGAACGATGGCCGCACGACGTTGCGGCGCTGCGCGAACAGGCCGTTCAGCGACGTGCCGTTGTATTCCAGCCCGCTGTGCTCGTTGCGCACCGAGAAGCTCATCGCGCTGTCGTGCGAGGCCACGCCCAAGTCGGCCAGCAGCTCGATGAAGTGCGGGTAGGTGCGGTCGGTTGAAGACGATGAAGCCGGTGTCGACGTGCTGCATCTCGCCGCCCAGTTCGATGCGGTGCGTGTGCGTGTGGCCGCCGACGTGCGCGCCGGCCTCGTACACGGTGAGGTCGTGCGCAGCGTGCAGCTGGTGCGCCGCCACGTTGCCGGCGATGCCGGTGCCGACGACCGCGATCTTCACGCGCCGGCCTCCTGCACTGGCGGCATGCGCATCGCGCGCCGCGGCCGGCACCTCGCGCACGTCCCACACGATGCGCAGGTGCTGCAGCAGTTTCAGGCCGTAGTAGGTGATGTCGATCTCCCACCAGTAGAAGCCCTGGCGCGCCGCCGCCGGGTAGTGGTGGTGGTTGTTGTGCCAACCTTCGCCGAAGGTGAGCAGCGCCAGCCACGCGTTGTTGCGCGACGCGTCGCGCGTGTCGTACGCGGCGCGTGCCGTAAGCGGTGCGCCAGCGAGTTGATGCTGAAGGTGGCGTGGTACAGCGCCACCGTCGAGATGCAGAAGCCCCACACCAGCAGCTGCGGCGCCGCTGGTACCCAGGCTCGGCGCATGCGCGGCGGCCACCGCGCCACCGACGTACAGCGCCGCGCACAGCAGCAGCGGCATCAGCGCGTCCCAGCGGTCGAGGAAGCGCAGCTCTGGATAACGGGCCAGCGAGGTCACCAGCGCGCCGCGCGGCGCGAAGTTGGCGCGCGACATGAACCAGCCCACATGGCTCCACAACAGACCGTGGCGCAGCGCCGAGTGGCTGTCTTCGTGCTCGTCGGCGTGCACGTGGTGGTGCCGGTGGTGCGAGGCCCACCACAGCGGGCCGCGCTGCGCCGCCGACGCGCCGAGCAGCGCGAACACGAACTGCGCCACGCGGCCAGTGCGGAACGCGTTGTGCGCGAAGTAGCGGTGGTAGAACGCCGTGATCGCGAACATGCGCAGCGCATACAGCGCCGCCTGCCACGACGACCGCCGTGGTGCTGACGCCGACCCACCACACCGCCAGGCAGCCGAGGTGGATGGCGATGAACGGCAGCAGTCGAATCGGATCGATGCGGTCGTCGGCGGGCACACCCGGGGTCGCCGCGTGCGCGTCGAACCACGCGGCCACATTGGCGCGCAGGCGAGCGGTGACGGGTCGCTTCATGCGCGCGGCCTCCATGGGAAGAAGGCATTGGTTCTGGCCACGTAGGCGCGGTAGGCCGGGCGGCGCTCGCCGATGTCCTTCTCGAGCAGCGTGACGCCCGACACCTTCAGCAGCAGCACCGTCATCAGCAGCGGCGACACCACGCTCCACCACGCACCAGCCGACAGCGCCACCAGCCACAAGCCCCACCAGACGCAGAACTCGCCGAAGTAGTTGGGGTGGCGCGAATAGCGCCACAGGCCTTCAGCCATCACGCGGCCGCGGTTCGATGGATTGGCCCTGAAACCCGCCAGCTGGCCATCGGCCAGCGCCTCGACCACAATGCCGAACGCGAACAGTGCGCAGCCCAGCGCGTCGAGCCAGCCCCACGGCACATCACTGGTCACGGCACCGACGAGCGGCATCGAGACGACCCAGCCCAGCAGCGCCTGCAGGCCGAACACCAGATACAGGCTTTTCCAAACGAAGTGCGGCTCATTGCGCACGCGGATCTCGTTGTAGCGGTGGTCTTCGTCGTGGCCCCAATGTCGCCACGTGATGTAGACGGCCAGGCGCACGGCCCAAAGCGCGGCCAGCAGCAGCACGACCGTTGCACGCGGGCCGGGCTGTGGCAGTACAAGCAACGCCACACCTGCGGGCGCCAGCACCAGCAGCGACCACACGCTGTCGACGATGCTCACGTCGCGCCGCGGCACGCTGGCTGCCCAGGCGAGCGTCGCGATCGCGACACTGGTGGACAGCCCAAGCGCGGCCGCGTGCAGGAGCGAACCCACGTCGTTCATCGCGCGAGCCCCGCTGCGGTGGCCCGTGCGTCCCAGCGCCGCGCCAGCACCAGCAGCAGCGGCGTGATCACGGCCCAGCCGAGCGCCAGTGCGAGCAATGCAACGATCGGCTCGATCAATCGGCAGGCGCCCATGCGTTCTGCGGCGGCATACGACAGCGGTCCACCCAGCGCGCCGAGCAGGGCCGCCATCGGCAAGCGCTGGTGCAGCCAACGCAAGGGCTCGCGCAGCACGATCGCGAACAAGGCCCACAGCGCCAGGATCCACACCGGTGCGATCCCCGGCAGCGGTCCGGGTTCGGCATAGGCGATCCAGCCGAGTCGCGCCATCGAGCTGTCCCAGATGAACCCGACCGCCAGCGCCGCGGCAACCAGTGCCGCATCGACCCTGGGCTTGGCCCCCAGCGCCACGCTCAGGGCGATCACGATCAGCGCCACCGCCACGCCAGCCGACGGCCGACCGTGCGCAGCGCCGAGCACGCAAGCGAACCAGGCGAGCTCGAACGCCACGAAGGTGGCCACCAGCCTGAGCGTTCGGGCGCGCCCGGGTGCCATGGCGCCGACGCGCAGCGCCATCATGGGCGCGCGTCGAACAGGTAGTGCGCCACCCACCACTGTTGGCCCTTGTCAAAGGCGAACAGCTCGGCACACGACAGGAAGAACAAGCGCCAGCGCACCCACCACAGGTCGGCATGCTCGGGGCCATAGGCCTGCTGCAGCGCACGCCACACCTCGGGGCGCCGCCGATCCATGTTGTGAAGCCAGGCCTCGGCGGTGCGCGCGTAGTGCGTGCCGTCCCAGCGCCATTGGCGCCGCACACGAAGATCGTCCTGGCAACGCAGCGCGAGGTCGTCGCTCGGCATCATGCCGCCGGAGAAGAAATGGCGGCTCATCCAGTCGCTGTCGTCGCGCGGCTCGAACGCGTACGGTGTGCTGCGGTGGACGAACACGTGCATGAAGAAGCGGCCGTCGGGTTGCAGCCAGCCGCGCACGCGACGGAATGCCTCGGGCCAGTTGCGCAGGTGCTCGAACATCTCGACCGAGACCACACGGTGAAAGCGCGCATCGGTTGCGAACTGGTTGACGTCGCAGGTGATCACCTGCAGGTTGGACAGGCCGCGTTTCATCGCCTCGGCCTGGATGAATGCACGCTGCGCGTGCGAGTTCGACACGCTGGTGATGCGGCTGCGCGGATAGCGCTCGGCCATCCACAGGCTGAGCGAACCCCAGCCGCAGCCGAGTTCCAGCACCTGCTGGCCATCGGCCAGCTCGGCGCGCTCGCACGTGGCCTGCAGGGCGGCGGCCTCGGCGCCATCGAGGTCGGTCACGCCTTCGGGCCACCAGCAGCTGCTGTACTTGCGATGCTGGCCGAGCACGGCGCTGAAGAACGCGGGCGGCAGCTCGTAGTGCTGTTCGTTCGCCTTGTCGGTCAGCAACGCCACCGGCGCGTCGCGCAGAGAGGCGACGAACGCGTCGGCCAGGTCGGCGGCGCGCGCCGTGTCGTCGGCGCCGATCTCGTCCAGGCGCTGGCGCAACAGCCGGCGAATGCCGGCGCGCACCACCGCAGTCGGGGACCACGCCCCTTTCGGTCCATTGAATGGCCAGATTCGATGCCGCCACGCCGCCTCCCATCGCATGCAAGCGCATGCCCAGGCCGCTTGTACGCAGCGCCGCGCCAAACGGATCACCGTGCGACGGCCCTGTGATCCAATCGGCGCCGCGTGGCGTAGAACGGCGATGAACCACTCGCGACCGCTGGCAGCGCCACTTCCGGGCTTGGCCGGCGCTCGGGTGGCAAGCCTGTCGCTCGTGTCAGCGCACCAAGATTGGACAGCGATGCCGACGGGCGATGAACTGATCGAGCTGGCCAGGGCGGTGGCCCTGACGCGTGACCGCAGCGCATTCGCGGTGCTGTTCAAGCACTTCGCGCCGCGCGTCAAGGCTTACCTGATGCGCAACGGCGCGGTGGCCGAACTGGCCGAAGAGCTGGTGCAGGAGGCCATGGTCAACGTGTGGCGTAAGGCGGCGTCGTTCGACCCGGGGCGCGCGCAGCTGTCGACCTGGATCTTCACGATCGCGCGCAACCTGTGGGTCGACCATCTGCGGCGCCGCCAGGACACGCCGGCGGCCGGCGTCGGTGAGCCGCCAATCGACGACGACACCGACCCGCTGGAGCAGGTGGCGCACGATGCGGCCGCGCCCGACGAGCAGCTCGGTGCTGCACGCCGCGAAGCCGCGGTGCGCGAGGCGCTGCGCCAACTGGCGCCGGAGCAGCTGCAGGCCCTGTGGCTGTCGTTCTACGATGAGCAATCGCATGCGCGCATTGCCAGCGACCTCAACGTGCCCCTGGGCACCGTGAAGTCGCGCATCCGGCTGGCGGTGAGCCATCTGCGCCGCCTGCTGCAAGGAATCGAGCCATGATCGAGCACCATCCCAGCGACGAGTTGTTGCTCGCCGGCGCTGCAGGAACCTTGGCCGCGGGCGACGTCCTCGTATTGGGCGCCCACCTCGAGGGCTGCGCCCAGTGCCGTGCCAGCGTGCGTTTGTTCGAAAGCGTGGGCGGCGCGATGCTGGAGTCAATCGAGCCCGTGCTGATGGCGCCCGAGGCGTTGGCCGAGACTTTGGCAATCATCGATGGGGTACGGGCACCGGCAGCACGGCCCGTTGCGCCAGCCCTGCCGCGCCCGAGCTTGCCACCCGGTGTGGATTGGCCGCGCAGCCTGGCGCATTGCGAGGTGTCTCGGTGGCGCTGGATGGGGCCGGGGATGCGCTGGAGCCGCATCACCGTGCCGCACGATCCCGCGGCCAACGTGTTCCTGTTGCGCATCGGCGCAGGCAAGGCGCTCGCCAACCACACGCACAGCGGCCTGGAGCTGACGCACGTGATGTGCGGGTCGTTCCACGACGGACGTGCGCGATTCGGTGCGGGGGACTTCGACGCCGCCGATGGCAGCGTGCGCCATCAGCCGGTGCTGGAGGCGGGCGCCGAGTGCATCTGCCTGGCGTCGGTGCAGGGCCGGCTGGTGTTCGACGGCACGATCGCGCGCTGGGTCGGTGCGCTGGTTGGCATCTGAGCGCTCCAGGGCTGCGCTGCGCGCATCGCCGCGTCACGCGCGCGAGCGGCCCCACGCCGCCGCGACGCGGCAGCCCGCGCCGGCGGCCACTGCGCTGGCCAGCGCGCCCCAGCACAGGTCGGCCAGCGTCACGCTCCAGGGCCAATCGCGCAGCGTAGCCTGGTTGGTGAGGTCGTAGGTGGCATAGGCGATCAGGCCGAACAGCGCGCCGCGCGCCGCCGCCACCGCGGTGCGCCCGACCGTAAGCCCCGGCAGCACGGCGAACACAACCAGGCCCAGGATGTACAGCGCGTAGAACAGCGCCGCGGGCACAACCGCGAAGCCCTCGCGCATCAAGTGGCCGATCGCTGGCCGATACAGGTGCTCGTAGGTCGCGCTCAACCAGATGGCGTCGAGCACCCCGAACGCAGCCAGCGTTGCAGCGTAGGCGAAGGCGAAGCGGCGTGCGGTCATGCGGTCCTTCCCCGTCAGAGCCGCCGGTAGCTCAGCGTGCGGCCGCCTTCGACGCGGGTGTCCAGCCCGAGCCACTCGCCCTGCGGTGAGTACCACACGTCGATCGACTGGGTCGCGCCGCTGATGCGCCAGCCCGATGCGCTGACCGTGCGTTTGCCGACGGTCAGCGTGTTGTCGCCGAGGGCGCTGATGCGCACCGGCTCGATGCGGCCAGTTTGCGCGTTGAGCAGCCGCTGCTGTGCGCGCAAGGCCGGGTTCCAGTAGGCGAAGCTCATCACACAGCCGCGATCGGCCTGCGGCGCCGGTGCGCTCACCTCAAATCGTTCGCCCTGCGCGCGTGCGCTCACGCGCGTGCGCTGGCCGTTGTCGTCGGTGTCGGCCGACAGCGCGACCAGGCAGTCGCCGCGCCAGTGTTCGACCGCGCGGTGCTGATACCGGTACACGGTGATGCCGAGAAAGCGCACCGCGAAGGTGGCCTCGCTGACCATCGTGCGCTCGGTGGCGTCGCCGGCTGAGGCCGCGGCGCTGAAGCGGTGCTGGCCGATCGGCTCGCCGTCGAGCAGCACGCGAAATGTCCCGCTGGCGCCGGCTGCCGGGGGTGCATCCGCACCCGCACTGAACACCGGCAACGCGCACATCGCTGCGACCATCGGCGCGTATCGCTGGGGCATGGCCAAACGGGGGCTCCTGTGCGAGCCGATCGTGGCCCGAACGCCGTTCTACGGTCGCTGCAGGCACTTGGATCACGGCGGATCGGCTTCCAAGGACCGACCCGTTGGAGTCCTTCGCATTGATGATCGATCTGGCAACCCGAGAGCTGCCCGTCAACACCTTGCACTACGCGTATGCGGCCACTCTCTGCATGCGACGAAAGGGAACGTAGGGGCGGCAAGGTAGCCAAGCCGATAGCTCAGGAGACTGATGTCAAGCCGTGGCATCGCCGACGTGACCCGCATCCTTCGGGTAACCATCCCCTGGCTGCCGCTGGCCCGGCAGGATTGCCTCGTCCAGCATTGGATGGTGTTGAGGCTCTTGATTTCGTAGCCGCTGACAGGGCTCAGCCCTTTGAAACTTTGAAACAGACAATCCGCGCGGACTTGGACACATCGTTGCCTGCTCATGTCGCCCGGATCGTTGAACGATCAGCCCTTCAGCAGCCGCTGCACCAAAGGGTGCTGCACCTTTCGATGTGCCGCGATGGCGAAGAATCGCTCCTCGACGCCCTCGCAGGTTCCTATGAGTTTGACGCCGTAACCCTCGATCAAGTCTTCGTGAACAAGACTCACTGCGGGGAACACGCCCATGCCCCCGGCGCCAAAGGTCTTCAAGAGCGCGCTGTCCTCGAACTCGCCCACGGTGTTGGGTCGCACGCCCTGATGCTCGAACCATTGATCCAGCAGGCCGCGTGCCGCCGCGTGCGTGGTTGGCAAGAGTACTGGAACCTTGGCCAGCGACCGCGGGAACCCCCGCTTCGCCGCGACCGCCAGCGCGGGCGGCGCATACCAGGCAAGTTCGGAGGAACCCAGCGGATGACTGTGAACCTTCAAAGTGGCGCTGGGCACCGCTGCGCGGTCCGACAACACAACGTCCAACCGGTGCAGCGCGAGATCGGCCAACAGGTCGTCGAACTCGCCCTCGTGACAGAGCAAGCGCAGTTGCGGCTCCTCGAGCGCTGGCTGGAGCAGTGATCTCACCACCAGCTTCGGAACACCGTCGGAGACACCCACGGTCAATCGAACACTGGGCACGCTGGCCGCTTCTCGCACGAGTTGAGGCAGTTGCTCCCCGAGCGCAAATATCTGCTCGGCCTGGCGCATTGCAGCCTCGCCCGCCTCGGTAAGGGCGATCCCGCGCCCCTCCGACTTGAGCAACGCATATCCCAGCGTTCGCTCAAGTTCGCGGACCTGTGTGCTGACTGTCTGCACGGCCATGCCAAGCCGGTCTGCCGCGCGCGTGATGCCGCCTTCCTTGCCCACGACCCAGAAGTAGTACAGGTGGCCGTAGCTGAAGTCGAGGCTCATGTCCGGTTTTACAGAAGCATTCGTCCTTCATTCTCTGCTTTTTCGGGCTTCTTCGGACACCTATCGTCCTGCCATGTTCAACCTACGGAGGTCTTCGATGCAAGTGCTCTTTCGCTCCCGCGACCGCGAGGCGAACGAATTGCGCGACCTGGCGGTGCGCCGCGTGCGCTTCGTCATGCGGCGTCTGAACTGGCTGGTCCCGCGTGCCACTGTTCAGCTGTCCGATGTCAATGGTCCCCGCGGCGACGTGGACAAGCGCTGCCAGATCCATCTGCGGACCGACGGCCGCGGGACAGTCGTCGTCACCGCGATGGCGCGCGACTGGCGCACAGCACTCGACAGCGCACTCTCCCGCGCAACCCGCTTGCTGCGGCGCCTTTGGCGTTGCGGTCGTGCTCCGCGCGAGCCGGGGCGACGCGTCGTTGCCTTTGAGCGCTGATCGCACCCATGTCCCAAGGAGCAAATGACATGCAAACCCGCACTCCCACTTCAAACGCCGCCGCGGCGACTCTGCCGATGGTGGTACCCCCACAGACCCTGGCGGCGAGCGCGACCTCGCGCGTGCTGCGCAACACTTATGCGCTGCTGTCGCTGACACTGCTGTTCAGTGCTGGCGTCGCTGCCATGGGCGCAGTGTCGCAGTGGCCCACGCCGGGCATCTTGCTGACCCTGGGCAGGCTACTTCGGCCTGCTCTTCGCGGTCTATCGGCTGAAGAATTCCGCCTGGGCGCTGCCGGCCGTGTTCGGCTTGACCGGATTCATGGGTTACACGCTCGGTCCGCTTCTGGCCAAGGTGATTACCTTGCCTGGCGGCGAACAGGTTGTCGCGATGGCCCTGGCCGCCACCGGTGCCGTCTTCCTCGCGCTGTCGGCCTGGGTGCTGACCACCCGGCGCGACTTCAGCTTCATGGGCGGCTTCCTGTTCGCCGGCATGGTCGTCGCGCTACTCGCTGGACTCGCCGCCGTGTTCCTGCAGATTCCGATGCTCGGACTGGCGGTCACAGCGATGGTCGCGCTGCTGTCGGCTGGTCTGATCCTGGTCGAGACCAGCCGAATCGTGCACGGTGGCGAAGCCAACTACGTGTTGGCGACAGTCGGGTTGTACGTCTCGATCTTCAACCTGTTCGCCAGCCTGCTCAGCCTCTTCGGCCTGGGCGGCTCCGACGAGTGATTGCACAACAAATCGCCTCGCTCCGCGCCCCGACGCAAATCGTGGCACGACGACATCTTCGACCGATCTGTCAAAGGAAACCCCCGTGCGCCAATACCCCACCAACAGTCCGCAGGCAGCGGCCCGGATCGTCGCATTGGCCCTCGTGGCCGACGGCCATGTATCGAGGACCGAACTCGACATGCTCGACCGGCTGGGGGCCTACGGGCAACTCGGCATCCCTCCCGAAGAGATGCATTCGCTGTTGCAGAGCTTCTGCGAAGACCTGCTGCAGGCTCGACACTCACAGTGGGGCGACGCCGGGCAGATCGAGCCGGAGATGCTGAGTCAGCTCATGGCCGAGGTCGACGACCCCGTGCTGCGGCGCCTCGTACTTCAGCTGTGCGTGGCGGTCGTGGAAGCCGACGGCCACGTCGCCGACGGTGAATCGGTTGTGCTCGTCAAGGCCGTCGAGCAGTGGGGCCTGCACCGTCACATGCTAGACGCACCTGCGCCACGCTAGCCGCCGACGCAAAACTTGGCACACGAAGGTCTACATGCGGCCATCGTGCGGCGCCAGCGGGCGCCGCGACTCCTTCATCCGTTCAGGATCCCGCCGGTCCCATTCAAATTTCATCACCAGCGAAACCCCATGGATCTCCTCAGTTCACTCCTCGCTGCCGATGTGCTCGGCAAGGCTGCTTGGGTCTGGCTGGTCTTCGTCGGCATCGTCGCTGCACTGCTCGCCTTCGACCTGGGAGTGCTGCACAAGGACGATCACGAGATCGGCGTCAGGGAGAGCCTGCTCCTGTCGTCAGGCTACATCACGGTGGCCCTGTGCTTCGGCGCTTGGGTGTGGTGGTACCTAGGTGCGCCCAGTGGCATCGCCTATCTGACCGGCTTCATGATCGAGAAGTCTTTGTCGATGGACAACGTGTTCGTCATCGCGCTGATCTTCTCGTTCTTTGCGATCCCGCGTCACTACCAGCACCGGGTGTTGTTCTGGGGGATCCTGGGCGTGATCGTGCTGCGCGCGATCATGATCGGATTGGGCGCGATGCTGGTGAGCCAGTTCAGCTGGGTCCTCTACCTCTTTGGTGCCTTCCTCGTGGTGACAGGCGTCAAGATGTGGATGCTTGCCGACCACGTGCCTGACATAGCCGACAACCCGCTGCTGAGAATCCTGCGCAAGCACCTGCGCGTGACCGATACGCTGCACGGAAATACGTTCTGGGTGCGCCAGGCCGATCCGCACACCGGCCGTGTGACGCTCTGGGCGACGCCGCTGTTCCTGGCGCTGCTGCTGATCGAGTTCGTCGATCTGGTGTTCGCTGTCGACTCGGTGCCGGCGATCTTCGCGATCACCACCGACCCCTTCATCGTCTACACCAGCAACATCTTCGCGATCCTGGGGCTGCGCGCGCTGTACTTCGCGCTGGCCGCGATGATCCGCAGGTTCAAGTACCTCAAATACGCGCTCGCCCTGGTGCTGGTCTTCATCGGCACGAAGATCTTTGTGGTCGGCTTCATCGGCAAGTTCCCGCCTGCGATCTCGCTCACGGTGACCTTCGGGCTGATCGCCGGTGGCGTCCTGGTCTCGTTGTGGAAGACGCGCAGCGAGACGCCAGCGACGAGTGCACCGTGAACCGGTCCGCTTGCCCAGCGTCTGAGACTCGCCGCCGCCGAACTTCAGTCCGAGCAGGCCAACCTGCAGTTCCTGGTCGATGCACACCGCCCGCAGGTGCAAGAGGCGCTGTTGGTGTTGCTCGGCACTTTGTGTCTTTGCCCGCTGCCCGGGATCGGCACTGTGGTGGGGGCGGCCATCTTCGCGATGGCCTTGATGAGTTGGCGCGGTGCTGGCGAGATGAATCTGCCGTCTCGCTTCGGCGGCTACGGCCTGTCACGCGCACGGGCACTGCGCGTGTTGCGGACGCTGGCGCGGTTTCACGAACTGGCCGCGCGGACTCACCGGCCGCGTTTGCAGGCACTCGTCGACCGGCTTCCGAATCGCGTCATGGCAGGAGCCGTCGCATTGATGGGCGCCGTGATTGCGCTACCCATACCGTTGGGTAGCGTGCTGCCGGGGCTCACTCTGGTCTGTGCAGGAATGAGTCTCCTGCGCCGCTGTCGGCACAGGACCGATCTAGATATCGTTGCGAAGAGGCCGCTCACAGTGATGCCGCCCGGTCGAACCGGGCGGCAAACAGCGCGCTTAAAACTCAGGCTGTCTTGACGGCAATGCGCCGTGCCCGTGCTCCATCAGCCTTGGGAAGCTCGATGCGCAGCACGCCGTCGCGGTAGCTGGCCCTGGTCTTGTCGGCCTTGACCGGTACCGGCAGCGCCACATCGCGGCGGAAGCTGCCATAGGCACATTGCACGACGCTGTAGCGGCCACGGCTGACTTCACGATCAGACCGCTTCTGGCCCCACACGGTGAGGGTGCCCCCGTGCATTTCGATATTGAAGTCTTCACGCCGCATGCCAGGTGCTTCGATGCGCACGATCACCTTGTCGTCGTCATCGAACACGTCTGACGCCATGAAGGCCCACCCGCCGAACGGCAGTAGGCCCTCGTCTCGTGCGGCAGGAGCGCCCGATTGCGACGCTGGCCCCGGCGCGAGCGCAGGCCGAAACCGCGTCAGCGCGCCGCTGGCGCGGGCACTCAGCCCACGCCAGCCTTCCGCCAGCGACTCCCAGGCCTGATCCGCGCCTTGCTTCAGTTGCTCTGCAAGCTTGGTCATGGTTAGTCCCTTTGAAAGTTCGCATCAGGTTCAACCCGCTGCGGCGATCAACCCGCCGACACGGCGATCCGGCGCGGCTGCGCGTGCGCCTGCTTGGGAATGCGCAGGGTCAGCACACCGTCCTTCAGGTTGGCCTCGATGCGCGCCGTGTCGAGCTCGCGGCTCAGCGTGAAGCTGCGGCGGTAGCGCGGCACACGAACTTCGGCGTACACCGCCTCCAGACCCTCGGGGGTGAGCGGCTGCACACCGCCTTCGATCAACAGGGCATCACCCTCGATCTTCAGCTCCAGCTGCTCCTTGGGCACGCCGGGCATGTCGGCCAGCAGCGTGATGCCGCCAGCATCCTCGAACACGTCGACCGCGGGCAGCACGGCGCGCTGGTGTTCCTGCTCGGCGCTGGTGTTGGTAGCGGCGCCAGTGCGGGTCACTTGCTTGTTGTCGCTCATGATGGGTCCTCCTTGGGTGTCAGGCGCGTCACTGCACGGTGATGCGCTTGGGTTGGGCCGATTCGCGGCGGGCGACGCTCACCTGCAGCACGCCGTCGCGGTAGCTGGCGTTGACCTGCGCGGGATCGACGTCGTCCGGCAGCGAGATGGCACGCATGAAACTGCCGGCGCCGCGCTCGCGGGTGTACACGTGGACCTTGGGATCGTCGGTCGGGATGCCCGAAGCGCGCTCGCCCGAAATGCGCAGCACGCCGCGGTCGAGCGTCACCTCGATCTTCGAGGCGTCCAGGCCGGGGGCGAACGCATAGATTTCCACGCTGGAAGGCGTGCGGCCGACATTGACCGCCGGCACCGTGCCCGGGGCGACCGAGCGGATGCCGCTGGGCAAACCCGAGACGCCAAACACGTCATCGAGTTCACGACGCAGGCGCTCGAACTGACCGAACAGGCTGTTCGGGTGATTCAGGATCGATTCGTACATGGTGTGTCCTCCGATTCAATGGTTGACACCGGCAGGAGACCAGGACCAGCCGGCTCGATCCCCGAAATAGGGCCGGCAAAAACGGCTTCAAGGGGTCGGGTGATGCCGACTTTTGCACGCCGCGTGGCATGGGAGTCGCCGAGAAAGGAAAGCGCCGTTGTATGCGGTTGGGCATGAGCGGTGTGCTGCACGCCGCCGGTGGCTTTTCTTCGGTGCACTTGGGCGAGCGCCAAAGCGCCAGAGCACCACGCTCGCGGGGCGTCCTTACCTGCCTGGATCTGGATGTCGTGCGTGGCCGTCGAAGCTGGCGGCGCGGCAGCGACACCGGCACGAACTCGCCGCTGGGCCCGGGCAGGACTGGTCGAACCCGACGCGCCAGTTGCCACCAGCGGTGCACGATGTTGGCGTTGATACCGTGCGACATCGCCACCTTGGCCACTGAGGCACCCGCCACCTCGCACTGGGCAATCACCCGTGCCTTGATCTCCTCGCTGTTGCGCCGCCTCGACGCGGTCCTGTCGTTTGCCATCGCGACCACCTGAAGCCCCTCTACGTGGACACGATCCTTCACGCCGCGTCAGCCAAACTCAAGATGGGTTCGCCGGATGCTTACCTCCGGCCTTAGCGCCTTGATTCGCAAACCCTAAGGGCCAACTGACCGTCCTCGACGGGTCTGCCGAATTTGTCGCGCCCAGGGGCGTCGTTGGGGGCTAGCTGGCGCTCCTCCTGCTATGCGTCGTCGCCACGATGCCGCAGTCTCAGTGCGCGTTGCGCCACCGGACCAGCCCGGTGACAGCGTCTTGTAGTGTGGTCACCATCTGCACACCGACCGGCGGAGCGATCCGGCGCACGCCACTGCCTCCTGCCCATATTTCCATTGCGAGAGGTAGGGCGGCGCGCAGTTCGCCCAACAAGCCGGGGATCTGGCGCCGCGGGAACGCCGACGAGAACGACAGCGCCACGATGTCGGCACGGTGCGCCGCCGCGGCGCGCGCTATATCCGGCAAAGGCATCTGGGTGCCCAGCGGAATGCATTGCGCTCCCTCCAGTGCGAACATCGCTTCGGCCATCAAGAGTCCCATTGCGTGCCGCTCGTTCGGCACGCTGGTGAGCAGCACACGGGGTCGGTGTCCCCCCGGCACGGCCGCGATGGCGTGTCGCAGCACCCGCTCGGTCAGCTCCGTGAATAAGTGTTCCTCGAACACCTGAAGACGACCTTCCTGCCACGCGACCCCCACCAGAGCGGCCAACGGCCCGACCGTGTCCTGGACAAATCGCTGCAACCCTTCGCGCGCGAGACGCTGCTGCAAGGCCTGGACGAACGCATCGTTGTCGTGCCGGGTGACATGGGCGAGCAGCTCGACGAGACCGCTGTCGGCGTGCGTGGCAGCGTGCGCCTGCGCGCGAGGCATGGCCAGCGCGCTCAGTTCCTTGTCCGAACTCGTCAGCAGGCGCCCTGGGCGATGGCCTTGGTCCATCAGGCGCTTGATCAGTCGCAGCCGCTCGACCTGTTTGGCCGGATACAGGCGTTCGCCGCTCGCGCTGCGCTCGGGGACGGGGAAGCCGTAGCGGCGCTCCCACACGCGCAGCACGTCCTTCGACAGGCCGACGTCGCGCTCGACGGCGGCAATGGCAAACCTGGAATCCCGCAGTTTTGTCATGGACAAATGTTTGACATGGGTCGATTCAACACCTATCCTAGTGCTCTTCGCAGTTTTGTCTAGGACAAAGGATCATTGCCATGACGCATTGGCTCCAACGGTTGGCCGCCCTGTCGGCCCTGGTGCTCGTAGCAGCCTGCGGCGGCGGCGACGACCCGCCCGCTCCGGCTCCTGCTCCCGGTACGGTGGTTCAGGTCGCGCAGGCCGACCCGCAATTCTCGACGTTGGTCGAAGCCGTGGTTGCCGCCGACCTGGTCACCACGTTATCGGGCCCGGGGCCGTTCACCGTGTTCGCGCCGACCAACGACGCCTTCGCGGCGCTGCTCGCCGAACTGGGCATTACGAAAGCGCAACTGCTTGCCGACAAGGCGCTGCTCACGTCGGTGCTCACCTACCACGTGCTGCCGGCGCGCGTCGCGCGTGCCCAGGTGCCGGCTGGCAAGGCCATCGCCACCGTGCAAGGCGGTGTGTTCAAGGTCGACGTCGTTGCGACGGCCTTGGTGGTCACGGACGGCCGCAACCGCCAGGCGACGATCACGGCGACCGACGTGCCGGCCAGCAACGGCGTGATTCACGTGATCGACAAGGTGCTGTTGCCAGCCGACAAGACGATCGTGCAGACCGCGCAGGCGCTGCCCGGGTTCAGCATCCTCGTTCAGGCGGTGGGTGCGGCCAACCTGGCCACCGCGCTGAGCGCGCCCGGGCCGCTGACCGTCTTCGCGCCCACCGACGCGGCGTTCGCCGAACTGCTGGTCGAACTCGGCGTGACGCAGCAGCAGCTGCTGGCCGACACCGCGCTGCTGACGAAGGTGCTCACCTACCACGTGGTGCCGGGCCGCGTCCTGAAGGCCGAAGTGCCGGTGGCCACGCCGATCCCCACGCTGCAAGGCGACACCTTCAGCGTGAGCAACGCCCTCGTGATCACCGACCAGCGCGCGCGCAGCGCCGGCATCGTGGCGACCGACGTTCTGGCGAGCAATGGCGTCATCCACGTGATCGACAAAGTCATCCTCCCGCGACCCTGAGCCGCGGCTTTCTTTCCCACCACCAAGGAGTATTTCAATGAAAAGCTATTTCGCCATCACCGCTCTCGCCCTGGCTGCCTTCGGCGTACAGGCCAAGGACATCGTCGACACCGCGGTCGCCGCCGGCCAGTTCAACACGCTGGCCGCGGCGCTCGACAAGGCCGGCCTCGTGTCCACCCTGAAGGGCAAGGGCCCGTTCACCGTGTTCGCACCCACCGACGCGGCGTTCGCCAAGGTGCCGAAGGCTGACCTCGACGCGCTGCTCGCCGACAAGGCCAAGCTCACGGCCGTGCTCACCTACCACGTGGTGGCCGGCAACGTGATGGCCAAGGACGTGAAGCCCGGTAAGGTGAAGACCTTGCAAGGCAGCGAGCTGACGCTGGCCACCAGCGACGGCGGCGTCACGGTCGACGGTGCACACGTCGTCAAGGCAGACATCGTCGCCGACAACGGCGTGATCCACGTGATCGACAGCGTCGTGATGCCCAAGTGAGGCTCTGTGCTCGCCGCTCGCGCGGATTGCGATGGGTTGGCCCGGGACCAAGCGGGCCGATCGAGCGCGACAACGGGATCGCCGAGGCAGGCATGATGCGCACCTTGATGCTGGCCTGCCTCGTCGTTGGGGCATTGCCCGCCGCGCACGCCGGCATGCAGGCGTGGAGCTTCCGCGTGCTGCTCGACGGCCGCGAGATCGGCCAGCATCGCTTTATCTTGCAGGGCACGGCAGCGCAGCGTGAGGTGCGCAGCACAGCGCAGTTCGACGTCAAGGTACTGCTCGTGCCACTCTACCCCTATCGCCACGAGGCGGTCGAACAGTGGGTCGGCAACTGCCTGCAATCGCTGACCTCGCGCACCGAGACCAACGGTGAGCGCGAGGAAGTGCGCGCCGCGGCGCGCGGCGATGGGCTCGTCGTCGAAGCCGCGGGCGCCAGCCGCGAGCACGCTGGCTGTGTGATGAGCTTCGCCTACTGGGACCCGCAGATCCTCGCCGCGCGCCACCCGCTGAATAGCCAGACCGGCGAGCTGGTTCCGGTGAACGTCACGTCGCACGGCGACGAGATGCTGACCGTGCTCGGCCAGCCAGAATCCGCGCGGCACTATCGCATCAGCGGTTCGCGCCTGCAGATCGACCTCTGGTATGCCGGCAACCAGTGGGTCGCGCTGGAGTCAATCGCGCAGGGCGGCAGGCGCCTGCGCTACGAACGGATGTGAGATCCGCATGGCCTTTCGTATCTTGCTCGCCGCCGCAGCGTTTCTCCTGGCCGGTTGCCAGAGCGTGCCACTGCCGCCGCTGGCGCGCGCAGCGCAGGTCGACCTCGCGCGCTTCATGGGCGACTGGTATGTCATCGCCAGCATCCCGACGTTCCTTGAAGAAGGCGCGCACAACGCCGTCGAGTCGTACCGGCTGTCGGCCGACGGCACCATCGAGACGACGTTCACCTTCCGCGCCAGCAGTTTCGACGGCCAACCGAAGCGCTACACGCCGCGCGGCTTCGTCCTGGACCCGCCGTCGAACGCCGTCTGGGGGATGCAGTTCGTCCGGCCGATCAAGGCTGACTACCGCATCGCCTATCTGGCACCCGACTACAGCCAGACCGTGATCGCTCGCGAGAAGCGCGACCACCTTTGGATCATGGCGCGCACCCCGCGGATCCCCGAGGCCGACTACCGGCGCCTGCTGCAATTCGTTGCCGCGCAGGGTTATGACGTCGCTCGCGTTCGCAAAGTGCCGCAACGCTGGGACGTATCGGCCGATGCGCAGCTGCCGTCGTGAAACTGTCGACAAGTCTGTCGGGGCGCGCCGACCTGGTGGTCTTGATCTGGAGGATACCTTGCGAATCACTCGGACAAGCACTGCAACTGGCGCGTGGACCTTGGTAGTCCTGCTGGGTGCGTGCGCTTCGCCATCGCCGACACCCCAAGACATAGCAACTTCCAGTGCCAACCGCCAGGATCTGGCCTGCACGCTCCCCAGCAACTGTGCGAACTCGCTGGGTGTGGGCAGCCTAGTGCCGCTGCGATACCAAGGAACTCCAGCGCAGGCTTTGGCAATCCTGCAAACCACCGTGGCCACTTTCCCCGAGGCGCAGGTCGTGCGCCGAGAGCCGCTCGCACTGGAGGTGATCTTCACCACGCGCATCGGCTTCACGGATCAGGTTGATTTCAGGATCGACGCCGAGGCGCAGCGCATCGACTTTCGATCACGCTCGTTGTTCGGCTTGTTCGACTGGGGCAAGAACCGCTCTCGCATGCAGGAATTCACCAGCCGCTTCGAGCAGCAGTCACCGCTTTGATCGCCGGCTTCGAAACGACCGTCGAGCCTGCTCGCTCGCTCCAGCTTGGTTTGCGCACTATCGCGTCAGGCGCGTCGCCAACAGTGGGTTTCTATCAGCTCGTTTGCAGCTTCCTGAAGAATTTCCGCCCGCCGAAAAGACGCCTGTCACGGACGCCGCTTCGACAAACGGCGGCGGTCGCCTGCGGGTCGAGAAGGAGCATTCGCCAATGTCGGCTTGCGGCTACGGTCTGATCAAGTGATGTCGACACAGCGTCGCATCAGCGATGCGATGGTCAAACACCTGCTCAGACAGCGAGCTACAGGTCGTGAAGGCGCCATCACGAGTGCGCGCTTTGCTCTCGACGCACCGTTCGGCAGAGCTATGGGTCGGTCTGTCCATCGCACAAGTACCCAGGGTCTATCTATGGCCGCACGCATGCAATGGCCGCGGCCCGCCGCCCGCTGCTACCTTCTCCAGACAGTGATTTTCCAGTTGTCGAAACCATGCGAGCTGACTCAGTTCAGGCGCGCACCGCCATACGAAATCGCGCAGGCGGTCGCGCTGTGCGTGACCACGGCTTCATCACCGGCTCGGTGATCGATGTCGCTTTCGCCAGCGTGCGCATCGTCGCCTCGAGCGCGCCGTTCACCGCGGCCAGCCCGACCGTGCCGGGCAACGCGAAGCGGCCGGCCGCGCCGCCCAGAAAGGTGATCGAACCGTGCGGAGCAAGCGAAGGCAGCGCGGCTTGCGTCGCGGCGAGATAGCCGATGAGCTTCATGTTCAATGCCGCGATCACGGCATCCATCGAGAGCGCATGGAACGCGCCCCAGGCGACGTCGCTGCTCGCGGCGACGACGAGATGGTCGATCGCGCCGAGTGCCGAGATCGCCTTGGACAATCCGGGGCGGTCCTTCAAGTCGAGTACCGCGCCGGCCGCGTTGGGACTGTCGAGCCGCGCGAGCGCGCTCTCCACGTTGGCGGCCTTCAGGCCGGTGACCGTGACGCGTTGGCCGGCTTGCAACAACTGTTGCGCGGCCGCGAAGCCGATGCCACGCGTGCCGCCGACGATGAGCGTGTGTTCCATGTCGGCTACCTATCCAGGATCTCAGAGCGGCTTGACGAGCTTGAACGCATGCGCCCAGTCGTTGCGCAGCAGGCCAGGGATGCACCACAGCATGCACAGCGGCTCGATGGCGCGCGCGGCTTCGGCTCGGCCCATGTCGGCAGCCTCCCAGCCCGCTTCGCGCACCAGTGAGGCGACCCTTGCCCTTGCGCGCATCGTCGTTACCGGCGATGAACATCGTCGGCGCGCCGCCGGCAAATTTCGGGTCGATCATGTGCGCGTGGCCGACCGAGTTGAATGCCTTCACGAAGTGAACCGCGGGGAACTCGCGTTGAAGCATCTCCAGCAACGATTCGTTCGGGCCGGTGAAGAACTGGAGCACGCCATTGACCGGCGGCTTGTCGGCGATCGGGTTGGTGGCGTCGATCACGGGCTTCCCGGCAAGCGCTTGCGGCCCCGCGGCCTTGACTGCCGCCACGGCCGCCGAGCCCTTCACCGCCAGAATTGCAAGTTCACTGAACGCGGCTGCGTCGGCAAAGCTACCGCTGCGTACGCCGCCACTACCGGCGACCCAGCCGGCCAGTTTGGCGGGGTTGGACGTGCCGAGCATCACGTCGTGGCCTTTGCGACGCAGACCCGCGCCGAGGGACTTGGCGACGTCGCCAGAGCCGAGGATGCCGATCTTCATGGTGAGTTCCTTTCAGGGTTGGATTCGCTGTCGACGCTGTAATGTAGGAAGAGCCGTCATTGAGCGGAAGGCAACAAGGGTTGATAGATTGATGACCGCTGGTTGAGAATAGGCGGGTGAAGAACTTGCAGGGCCTGCTCGCCTTTGTCGAGACCGCTGCCAACGGCAGCCTCACTGCGGCCGCGGAGCGGCTGGACATTTCACCGGCTGCTGTTAGCAAGAGCCTCGGCAAGCTGGAGCAGCAGCTTGGTGTGCGCTTGTTCAACCGCAGCACAAGACGGCTCGCGATCACTCAAGAGGGGCAGCGCTTTCTCGCCGATGCCCGCGCGGCGCTGCGACTCCTCGACCAGGCGGTGGCCAATGTCTCACAGTCTGCACACGAGGCGACGGGCCAGGTGCGCCTCTCGGTGGGCATCGCCTTCGGCCGGCATTGGGTGTTACCGGCGCTTCCGGCGATCGCCGAGCGGCACCCGCACCTCATGATCGACGTCGACCTCGACAACCGGCCAGCAGACTTGGTGGCCGAGGGCTTCGATATCGGCATTCGCGGCGGTGTGATCGACGATTCGAGCCTGATCGCGCGGCGCGTATGCGCGCTGCCAGTCGTGTTGCTGGCCAGCCCGGCCTACCTGAAGCGCGCAGGCGTGCCAACTTCACCTGATGAGCTAGGCGGCCACCGCTGTGCCGCCGTGCGCTTTGCCGGCGCGCCGGGGCCCGTGTGGCGTTTCCTGCGGCCTGGTGGTCGGCGCGTCGAGTTCAAGCCACAGGCTGCATTGACAACGAGCGACCCGGAGGCCTTGGTCGACCTGGCGCTGGCGGGTGCCGGTATCGTGCAAGCCGGCTTGCACCACGCTTTGCCCCACCTGCGTGCCGGAACGCTCAAGCTGCTGATGCCTCGTGTGCACGATTCTGGCAAGCGCGAGATCGTCCTGCACTATCCGCATCGCCAATATCTTGCGCCGCGCGTACGGGTGGTCGTCGATGCCCTGCTCGCGCATTTCGGCGCGGCGGCGGACCTTCACCTCACGGTCAATGACGTCTTGGCTGAGCAGCCTCGTTGCTTGGCAACCAAGTGACGCCGGTCTGTGCACCGATCGTGAGGAAATGCATTTATCGCGGATTGGCCGTTGATGCAATCATCAGCTCGATACATCGGCCCGGATACCGCAGCGATCGAGCGGCATTGGCAGGTCGACCGCGACAACGCATGGCGCGGGGGTGAGCTGTTCCCGCGCTCGCCCGGCGTGCTCATACGCGCCGCTCGCTATTCGGCCGAGCCCGAGCGCGAGTTGAGGGTCGGCCAGTGGGGCCTGGTTAAAGAGGCCAGGCTCGGCTATTCGACGGTCAACACGCGGTTCGAGGAGATCACCAGCAACCCCTCGTACAAGGACCCGTGGCGCTACGGCAAGCGCTGGATCATCCCGGCGTGGGGTGCTTGGCGAACCGAACTGGGAGTCAAGCTGCAACGACACCAATTTGTCGTCATCAAATCGTGTGTCCCGGCTGAGCAGAACAGAAACGACGGACCTACGGATCTTTTCGAAGTCGGCCAACCAAACAGATTCGCCGAGTGGACAAAGTCGCCGTCGTTCCGCACGTAGAGGACATTCGAGCGGGCTTTTTCGGACACCGGTCGGACACAGTCCGTAGGTCTTGCTCCTGTTGGCGTCCGCTAAGTGCTTGATTTGCTTGGCTCCCCGACCTGGGCTCGAACCAGGGACCTACGGATTAACAGGCTGGGAGTCGATCGGCCCGCTAACCCGCATGAATGCTCGCTTTTTGGGGTTGGCGTTTCCAATACTTCTTGGCCGTTTCGCCCAAAAAACGCACCGGATGTGCCCGAATCGCCCTCTGGATATTGGAAGCGTTCATCGTCGATTTCTCCGTCGTGCCGTCTCGCGTCGCTGGCCTTGAGGGTGCCCGTCTCGCGAGCACCTGCCTGCCTCCGGCAATCGCATCGGGCCTTCGCATACTCTAGGCGCTGACTCGAGGCATTGCCTGACCAATTTCTGCCGCAATTCGTCGACGCGCGCCAGGTTCCCTGAGACGCGCAGCCGGGCGGCGCAGCTCTACTGAACAGAGATGGTCTTGACGGTAGGCGTCGCGTCGAAAATCAACTTGGCCGGCCAAATCGGCCAGGTCACGCCGAGCGCTTGCGGCGAATTCGGATCGCCGCGTCGCGCAAACGCGCCCAAGCTGGCCATCATCGCCCGTGACAGCGCCAGTCGACCTGGCCGATTGGCCGTCGAGTTGGCGATGTTCGAGAACAGCGACGGTCCGAAGTTGCCGAACACGAAGGCCAGGTCAAACGCATGCGCCGCGCCGTAGATGTCGTTGAACGGCGCCGGCTCCTGGTCCCAGTCGAAGCGGTAGTACCAGACCTCGTTCTGCTGCGATTTCAGCGTGGCCAGGGCGTTGTCTGCGGCGGCGACGAGGAACAATTGGTTCAGCAGCTCGGTCTTGGCATTGAAGCCGGTCACCGGAGTCGTCACCGGCAGGTACGCCGCCGGGATCCACTGCTCGACCGTGATCTGTGGCGCTGCGTCGGGCTGATACGCGAACTGGATGTCGAACAGCTGCTTGTCGGTGACCAGCCGGCCGCTCGGCCCGCCGAGCAACGTGAGGAAGGTCGGGAACAGCTTGCCCTCGTCGCGCGTGTTGCCGGCCAACACCGGCACGCGCAGGTAGTTGCCGGCGGCGATCGCGCCGATCGGGTCGGTCGGCAACATCGTGCCGTCGGGGATCGGCCCGGACCCGGCCAGCCCGAGCGCGGCGAGCTTGGTCAGCAGCGTCAGCAGCAGCGCGGCCGGGCTCTTGCTGCGCAGGTAGGCGGCCACCTGCTCAGGTGTCTGGCTGGCGACCCATGCAGCGGCGGCAGCAAGGTCGGGCGCCAGGCCATCGGCGACCACCTGCTGGACCAGCAGTTGGTTGCCCTGAGCCGTGTAGAACGCGGCGGTGTTCAATGTCGGCAGCCGGCCCGGCGGCAGATTGCTCGCCAGCGAGATGCCGCCGCTGAGCGGCACCGCACGATGGAACAGGCGCGGCCGCGCGTTCACCGTGGCGGGCGTGGTGAGCAGCGCGTAGACGTTCACCGCGCCGGCCGACTGGCCCATCAACGTGATGTTGCTCGGGTTGCCGCCGAACTTGGCGATGTCGTGGCGGATGAACTGCAGCGCCTTGATGATGTCGAGCAGCGCGAAGTTGCCCGAGTCTTCCTGCGCGTCGGTGCCCGACTTGAGCTGCGCCAGACTGAAGAAGCCGAAGATGCCGAGCCGGTAGTTGACGGTCACCACCACCGCGTTGGCCGCGCGGGCCAACGCTGCACCGTCGTACACGGGGTCGGCGGTGTAGCCCGAGACGTTGCTGCCACCGTGAACGAAGACGATCACTGGACGGCCGCCGTTGGCATCGTCGTGGTGACCATGGTCGTGGTCATCACGGTCGCCGCGCGAGTCGTCGCCACGCCGATCGGCCGGCGCCCAGATGTTCAGGTAAAGGCAGTCTTCGCTGCCCACGGCCTGGTTCAGCGTCGTGCCGATCGTCGTGTCGTAGCGGTTGTTGGCGCCCGGGCCATAGATGCGCCCATACTGCACGCACGCGTTGCCGAACGCCTGTGTCTTGCGCGGCTTCCTCCAGCCTTCGGGGTCGACCGGCGCCTTCCAGCGCAGGTCGCCCACTGGCGCCTTCGCGAACGGCACACCTTTCCATGAATAGGTGCCGTTGGTGTCAGAGTCGTCGCTGCCCACGATGGGACCGAAGCGGGTCTGGCGCTCGACGGAAGATTCGTGGCCCCCGGCGAAGGCGGAGCTTAGCCAGGAAAGACCGGCGCAAGCAATGAGAAGCGTCAGGTTGCGCATATCGCGTGGCTCCGATTGTTCGTCGCTGGCCGTACAGGCCGGCACCCATCCTAGGGGACCGTCGGCGAGGAAGCACTGTCCCAAGGGCGCCACTCTATTGACCTTGCGCGCCAGGCAATGACGATCGAGCCATCGCCCAACGAGAGGCACGGGGCCATCGAAGCGAGGAGGGGACAGTGATTGCAAGGACCAGTTCGGCCGCCTGGGTCAGAGGTGTCGTTGAGATGTTCTGTGCCGAAGGGCTGGATGCACAGGCGCTGTTTCGCGACGCAGCACTCGACATCGCCGTTCTCAACGACCCGGATGGGCGCTTCTCAATCGACGACGTGAGTCTGCTATGGGAGATGGCGGTGGCGCGATCCGGCAAGGTCACGCTCGGGCTGTCGAGGGAGCTCGCCGTCACGTATGGCAATCTGGGCGTCGTCCGCTACGCCATGATGGCTTGCCCCACTCTTCACGCCGCGCTCGAACGGCTCGTTCGATACATGGATGTCGTCAGCAACGCGGCAACGTTCTCGATGACCGAGGACGTCGAGGGCCATTGGTTCGAGCTGGGCCATCTGGGCGGCGAGCGGCCCGTCCCGAGACAGCGTGTCGAGTTCGGCATGCTCACGGTGCTGACGTCCTGCAGCTGGTTCACCGGCCGCGAGCTGACTCCCGAGGTGGTTGAGTTTGTCTATCCAGATCCGGCCGACCCGAGGCCGCACTGCGACGCATTCGGATGCCCGCTGGCGTTCGACCGGACGGCGAACCGCGCGCTGTTGCGCAAGGCCGACTTGGCATTGCCGCTGCGGGCCAGAGATCAAGCCATGGCGGTGTTGCATGAACGGCTGGTGGAAGACGAGCTGTCGCGCCTCGAGGGAGCACGAACGAGCCATCAGGTGCGGAGGCTGCTGCGCACGCGCGTGCTGTGTCCGGAGCCACGTCGCGAGGACATCGCCGCGGCGCTGACTATCAGCGATCGCACGTTGCAGCGCAGATTGCAGGCCGAAGGAACCTCGTTCCAGCAGTTGCTCGACGACGTGCGCCGAGAGCTTGCACAGCAATACCTTCGCAAGCCCGGCCAGCCGTTGAAGCGCGTGGCCGAACTCCTCGGATTCGAGGATCAGAGCAACATGTTCCGAGCCTGCAGGCGCTGGTTTGGTGAGTCGCCAGGGCAGTATCGCGCGCGCTTTGTGGCTCACGGATCCCTTCTCGCCGAGGGGCGCGGAGACCGTCCGCGACCTCGACCTTCAGATCATCGGGAGTGAGCGGCTGGGCGCCGCCTTCAAGTGCACGTCACGGTGATGGCGGTCTCCGTGATCGAGCCGACGCCGTTGGTGACCGTGCAGGTTAAGCCGAGCGGCTGCGTTGCCACCGTGACCTGGTAGTTCGTCCCTGCACGAGCACGCCGGGGAAGGCGAACGCCCCGTTGCTGGCCACGGGCAGCAGCACCGTGCTGTCGCTCAGTGTCACGGTGGTTCCCGTCGTCAGTCCGCTCACCGAGCCGCCGAGCGATGACGTGGTCACGCAGGCGATCGATACGCTGGTCACCGAATCCGCGTTCGAATCGACCGTTCCGATGCCGTTGGCCACCTCGCACACCTGACCGGCGGGCTGCGTCAGGATGCTCACGCTGTAGGCGGCGCCGCTGTCGAGGTCGGTGGCAAAGCGAAACGATCCATTCACGTCCAGCGTCAGAGCGTCCGAGTTGTTGTCGAGCAAGGTCACGCTTTGACCGGCGTTTAGCCCGCTCAAGACGCCGCCGATGCCCGCACCGCTGCTGCCACCGCACGCGGCAAGGCAGGCTGCTGCGGCCGCGGCGATCAGAGGCGGAACGAGTCTTGTCTTCATGATTCCAGCGCTCCTGGTGTGCCGGTGGTCCCGAACGCCTGATGGGTCGAGAGGGAGCATCCGCCAATGTCAGCCTGCGGTCGTGGTCTGGATCAAATGCTTTCGGCACGGCGTCGCCAACGGCAGAGCAGGGCGGTCGCCCCCCCATCGATCGAAACGCGGTGGCAAGGTGAAGATCCGCTGCGCAACGCTGCATCGCTATCCGCCGCTCTCAACGCGTCGCGCAGCGTTCTTTGCGCTGGTCCTCCGAGGGAGAGGTTAGTGTTGAGGTCAATGTCTGCGATATCGAACGCGGCGATGTCCCGGATTCTGTTGAACGCGTGATGTGAGGTGGCGGTTCCTTTCGCCTGCATGTGAACATGCAGGTGCCTAGCAAGCAAAGAAAGGAACCACCGAAATGAAGTCTCGCACGAAGCCCGCGCTGCGGGTAGTTCCGGCCGTGCCGGTGCAGTTGTCGTTGAGCGTCGAGGGCGTGCTGCGCGACGTGCGCCACGCCTTCCACGGTCTGTGCGTTGCCGCTGGCAAGCAAGTGCTGGCCGCGATGATGGAAGCCGACCGGCAAGCGGTGTGCGGCGCCAAGAACGTGCCCGATGCCAGCCGAGTGGCAGTGCGCGGGGGCACCACGCGCATCGGCCGTCGTGCTGGGCGGCCAGCGCATCGGCATCAAGCGGCCCAGGGTGCGCAGCCTCGAGCACGGAGAACTGGCGTTGCCCACCTTTGCCTGGGCCGCGCAAGCCGACCCGCTGGATGCGGCAACGATGGCCTCGATGGCCGCGGGCGTATCGACGCGCCGCTACGCCGGCACGCTCGACGAACTGCCAGCGCCCGAGGCGCCGCGCTCGGTGTCCAAGAGTGCGGTATCGCGGCGCTGGGTGGCGCTGACCCAGGCCCAGCTCGATGAGTGGCTGTCGTGTTCCTTGAAGGAGCTGGAGCTGCCGGTGGTGATGATCGACGGCATCCACTTCCGCGAGCGCGTCATCCTGGTGGCGCTGGGCATCGATGCCCAGGGGAACAAGCATGTGCTGGGCCTGCGCGAAGGCTCCACCGAGGCCACGCGCGTGGTGCGCTCGCTGCTGTCCGATCTGGTCGATCGCGGGCTCGATGCCGATCGCGCCCGACTGTGGGTGATCGACGGCGGCAAGGCGCTGCGCAAAGCCATCGTCGAATGCTTCGGCCAGCGCGCGCTCATCCAGCGCTGCCAGGAGCACAAGCGGCGCAACGTCATCGAGCACCTGCCCGAGGAGCTGCACGCCAGCGTCGGCCGCGCGATGCGTGACGCCTGGGACAGCGCCAACGCGGCGCTGGCGGCCAAGCAGTTGCAGCGCCTGGCCGCCTCGCTGCACACCAGGCACCCCGGAGCGGCGGCCAGCCTGCGCGAAGGGCTGGACGACACGCTGACGGTGCAGCGCCTTGGCATCACCGGGGCGCTGTACCGCACGCTGCGCACGACCAACCCGATCGAGAACCTCAATGGCTCGATCGCGCACTTCACGCGCAACGTCAAGCGCTGGAAGGACGGGCAGATGACGCTGCGCTGGGTGGCCGGTGCGCTGGCCGATGCCAAGCAGCGCTTCCGCAAGCTGCGCGGGAATCGCGACATGAAGGCCCTGCTTGCCGCATTGGCCGCCACAACCACCGAACCGCAACGCACCGAACGCAAGGTCGCGTAGCATCACCAATGAGGAGCCGTCACCTGCAACGGTTCAACAGCGTACGGGACAACGCCATCGAACGCCCCTGGATATTGGAAGCCTCCAATATCTGTCCGGCAACGAAAAAGGCCTTGCATCTCTGCAAGGCCTTGATTTTTCTAGTCTTTCTGGCTCCCCGACCTGGGCTCGAACCAGGGACCTACGGATTAACAGTCCCACCCACGAATCGGGCTGCAGGCCGCGCCGATGCTGGGTTTGCGCTGATGGGCTGTCTAATAATTTTCGTCATTTCCCCTCCAGATTGCCCAGGATCAGCCTAGTTCGGGGGCGAAATATTAGACAGCCCTGGACACCTGTTTGGCGCGGCGAGGCGGCTGTCCGGCACATTGCCGACCTTGAGCCAGCAAGGTCAGGTATGCGCCCCATTGCTGCCGACCATTGTCACGAAGCGAACACCGGCACGCGACCCACTGCTGTCCTTCAGGCTGGCGACGCCAATGTCTGCAGCGCAGCGCTGGACTAAACCGCTCGCGCGGTAAGCGCTTCGGGTGAGGTCGTGGCGGCTCGGGATGCCGTGGTTCTGCGAAGTTGACGAGCGAGGCAATCCGCCTCGCTCATCAACGGAGCTGCAACCATGGACACGACCAACCGCGCGGCCTCGCCGCTGCGTCAACGCATGCTCGACGACATGCGCATGCGCAAGTTTGCTGAGCACACGCAGGACGGCTACATCCGAGCTGTCCGCAAGCTGGCCGCATTCCTCGGCCGCACGCCCGACACCGCCACCACCGAAGACCTTCGGCGCTTCCAACTGCACCTGGTGGACGCTGGCACCGGCCCGGTGACGATCAACGCCACCATCACGGGGCTGAAGTTCTTCTTCGACGTCACACTGGGCCAGCCCGACGTGATGGCCAAGATGCAGCACGTGCGCGTGCCCCGCAAGCTGCCCGTGATCCTCAGTCCCGAGGAAGTGGGCCGCTTGATCGCAGCGGCACCGAACCTGAAGCACCAGGCAGCGATGTCGGTGGCCTACGGCGCGGGCCTGCGCGTCAGCGAGGTCGTCGCGTTGAAGGTCAGCGACATCGACGGCCAGCGCATGACCTTGCGCGTGGAACAAGGCAAGGGTCGCAAGGATCGCTACGCCATGCTCAGCCCGGTGCTGCTGGAGCGGCTGCGGGCCTGGTGGCGACTGGGCCACGCCCAGGGCAAGATCCTCCCCAGCGGCTGGCTGTTCCCTGGCATGGACCCGACCGATCACGTGACGGCGCGGCAACTCAACCGGGCCGTCCACTTGGCCGCGGCCACGGCTGGCCTCGACAAGCGGGTGACGCCGCACGTGCTGCGCCACAGCTTTGCCACCCATCTGCTGGAGCAGAAGGTCGACATCCGCGTCATCCAAGTGCTGCTGGGCCACAAGCGGCTGGAGACGACCAGCCTGTATGCCGCAGTGGCCACCGACCTGCTGCGCAGCGTGATCAGTCCGCTGGACCAGACGTCGGACAAGCCTCAACCCGAGTAGGCCTGCGACGTCGTGCAGGGGCGGCCTGCCCTGGAGGTCGCCGACATCTTCCGTGCTCACGGAGCCGCCTGGCGTGACGCCGAGCGCGGTCACGTGAGCCTGGCTCAGCTCAAGGTGATGTCGGCCATCACCCAGTGCCGAACGGCGGCACTGGGCGGCCACGTCCTGCGCTGCGACGGATGCGGAGTCGAGCAGGTTTCGTACAACTCGTGCCGCAACCGGCACTGCCCGAAGTGCCAGAGCGGCGCGGCCAAGCGGTGGCTGGAGGCGCGCCAGGCCGATCTGCTGCCGGTGGAGTACTACCACGTGGTCTTCACGCTGCCGGCGCCAATCGCCGAGATCGCGTACCAGAACAAGTCGGCGCTGTACGGCTTGCTGTTCGACATCGCCGCCGAGACGCTGCTGCGGATCGCGACCGATCCCAAGCACCTGGGCGCGAGCATCGGGGCCACGCTGGTGCTTCACACCTGGGGCTCGGCACTGACGCATCACCCGCACGTGCACGGCATCGTGCCCGGCGGCGGGCTGGCACCGGATGGCCTGCGCTGGATCGCCTGCCGGCCCGGCTTCTTCCTGCCCGTGCGCGTGCTGTCGCGGCTGTTCCGGCGCCGCTTCCTTGAGGAACTGCAGCAGCTATATGACCAGGGACAGTTGAAGTTCTTCGGCGAGCACCGCGCGCTGGCCGACGCCCAAGCCTTCGCCGTCTGGATGGCACCGCTGCGCACGTGCGAGTGGGTGGTCTACGCCAAGCGGCCGTTCGCAGGGCCGCAGGCGGTGCTGGCCTATCTGTCGCGTTACACGCACCGCGTAGCGATCTCCAACAGCCGGCTGCTCGCGATGGACGAGCGCGGTGTCACCTTCCGCTGGAAGGACTACCGCGCCAAGGGCAAGACGCGCCACAAGGCCATGACGCTGAGCCCGCAGGAGTTCATGCGCCGGTTCCTGCTGCATGTCCTGCCGGGTGGCTTCCACCGGATCCGGCACTACGGTCTGCTGGCCAACGGCAGCCGAAGGAACAACCTGGCGCTGGCGCGCGAGTTGTTGCACGTGGCGCCGCCACCCCCGGACGAGTCGGCTGACGAACAGTCCGTGCCGGCGCCGACCTTCGTGTGCGCGCATTGCGGCCACGCCATGGTGGTGTTGCGGGTCTTCCTGCGCGACGCTTCGATACGAGCGCCGCCTGCGCCATGACGGCGCTCCATCACCGGCGACCAACTCGACGTCGGCACGGGCGTCCGGTGGATCGCTTCGTGCGCCCCCTGAACACGATGCCTCGACACATCGAGCCGCGCCACCGCCGCATCATGGCAGCGCGCACCAAGTCGCCGGCAATCGTTGGCGCCCTCCTGAGGCGGCGGCGCACGCAACGCAATCACGGCGTCGTCGCTCCCCAATCGCCATAGCAGCTGCGTCGAACGACCACCGTGGCGCACGCCGCGGTTTCCTCCCTCGAGGCTTATGCAACACCTGCCCGCAGGCAGCGAGGCACGCGATCACCTGCGCGCGAGGGCAGGTGTCGCACAAGCCTTAACTTGAAGGTCGACATCCGCGTCATCCAAGTGCTGCTGGGCCACAAGCGGCTGGAGACGACCAGCCTGTACTGCCGCAGCGGCCACCGACCTGCTGCGCAGCGTGATCAGTCCGCTGGACCAGACGTCGGACAAGCCTCAACCCGAGTAGGCCTGCGACGTCGTGCAGGGGCGGCCTGCCCTGGAGGTCGCCGACATCTTCCGTGCTCACGGAGCCGCCTGGCGTGACGCCGAGCGCGGTCACGTGAGCCTGGCTCAGCTCAAGGTGATGTCGGCCATCACCCAGTGCCGAACGGCGGCACTGGGCGGCCACGTCCTGCGCTGCGACGGATGCGGAGTCGAGCAGGTTTCGTACAACTCGTGCCGCAACCGGCACTGTCCGAAGTGCCAGAGCGGCGCGGCCAAGCGGTGGCTGGAGGCGCGCCAGGCCGAGCTGCTGCCGGTGGAGTACTACCACGTGGTCTTCACGCTGCCGGCGCCAATCGCCGCGATCGCGTACCAGAACAAGTCGGCGCTGTACGGAGTGCTGTTCGACACGCCGCCGAGACGCTGCTGCGGATCGCGACCGATCCCAAGCACCTGGGCGCGAGATCGGCCACGCTGGCCGTGCTTCACACCTGGGGCCAGAACCTGATGCATCACCCGCACCTGCACGGCGTCGTGCCCGGTGGCGGGCTGGCCCCGGACGGCCTGCGCTGGATCGCCTGCCGGCCCGGCTTCTTCCTGCCCGTGCGGGTCCTGTCGCGTCTGTTCCGGCGGCAAGTTCCTCGAGGTGCTGCAGCGGCTATTCGACGCAGGGACAGCTGGAGTTCCTCGGCGAGCTGAGCGTCGCTGGCCGACGCCCAAGCCTTCGCCGTCTGGCTGGCACCGCTGCGCAACGCGAGTGGGTGGTCTACGCCAAGCGGCCGTTCGAGGGCCGCAGGCGGTGCTGAAGTACCTGGCGCGCTACACGCACCGGGTGGCGATCTCCAACGGCCGGCTGCTCGCCTATGGACGAGCGCGGTGTCACCTTCCGCTGGAAGGACTACGGGCCAAGGGCAAGCACGCGCCACAAGGCGATGACGCTGAGCCCGCAGGAGTTCATGCGCCGGTTCCTGCTGCACGTCCTGCCCGGCGGCTTCGTTCGGATCCGCCACTACGGGCTGCTGGCCAACGGCAGCCGCAGGAGCAACCTGGCGCTGGCGCGCGAGTTGTTGCACGTGGCGTCGCCACCCCCGGACGAGTCGGCTGACGAACAGTCCGGCCGGCGCCGACCTTCGTGTGCGCGCACTGCGGCCACTCCATGGTGGTGTTGCGGGTCTTCCTGCGCGACTGCTGCGATACGAGCGCCGCCTGCGTCATGACGACGCTCCATCACTGGCGACCAACGCGACGTCGGCTCGGGCGTCCGGTGGATCGCTTCGTGCGCCCCTTGAGCACGATGCCCCGACACCGCGTCGCTCCACCGCTGCATCACGGCAGAGTGCATCAAGTCGCCGCCAATCGTCGGCGCCCTCTTGACGCGGCGTCGCACGCAACGCAATCACGGCGTCGTCGCCCTCCAATCGCCATAGCAGCTGCGTCGAACGACCACCGTGGCGCACGCCGCGGTTTCCTCCCTCGAGGCTTATGCAACACCTGCCCGCAGGCAGCGAGGGCACGCGATCACCCGCGCGTGAGGGCAGGTGTCGCACAAGCC
>CAVZEK010000041.1:0-51772 GCA_963774185.1 uncultured beta proteobacterium | reverse complement strand
GCAACGGGGTTCAATGCCCGCCCCGCGAGTGAAAGCGCCTGCGGCTGCTTCTTCGCGACCAAGCCGACGATCCCAGCGCCGTCGTCATCGTCCGGCGACACGTGCCACCAGCGCGTCGGTTCGCGCCGAAGGCTTCAAGCCCAGCACGATGGACAGCAGCTCGCGGCAGCGCCTGTAAGCATTGAGCGCCTCGGCGTTTTGGCCTCGAGTGAGGTGGCACTCGATCAGCCGCTGGTAGAGCTCCTCGGCCAGGTTGTCTTGCTCCAGCGCGGTGCGGTAGAGCTCGATCGCGGCCTCCTGGCGGCCCACTCGCTCGCAGCGCTGCCCGAGCAGCACCGCGCAGCGCACGAACCGCGCGCGCCAGCGGTCGCGCGCAGCGATCGCCCAGGTCGGTACCTCGCCCTCGCCAAGGAAGTGGCCGCGGTACAACGCGAACATCTGCAGCCGGCGGCGCTCAAGTTCGCCATCGTCCCCCTGGGGCGCACCTGCACCGCCCGACAGTAGCGACTCGATGCGCCCGCTGACATGTTCGAACGCCCGGGTGTCGGCCCACACCGCTTGCTCATTGAACGACAGCAGGCCCTCGCGCACCACCAACAATTCAGCGCCGAACAGCGCGCGGGCGCGACGCAGTATCGTCTTCAGCGCCTCGCGGGCTTCGTCGCCTTCGGCATCGGGCCAAAGCGTGGCCGCCACGCGGCCGGCGTCGACTTGCCGCCCGCCGAAGGCCACGATCAAGCGCAGCACATCGAGCATGCGCTTGGGCGCTTTGCGCCCGAACTTCACCGGCTCGTCGTCGCGCTCGATCTCGAAGCCTCCGAGCGCGCGCATATGGATCGGCCAGGGCCACTTCGCGATGCCGATGTCGGGGCAAGCGAATGAGCGCGTCGCGATCACCTTGCGCGCGTAGGCGGCGTCCGCATCGAGGTCGAGCGCAGCGCCGCACAACTGGGCAGCCAGACCCGGCAACGCGCGAAAGAAGTGCGGCTGGTTGATCGCGCGCGCGTGCGTGAACCCGGTGACCAGTTCGGCACGCGCCTCGTGGTGCGCACCGTCGCGCAGGCGCCGCAGCCCGCGCGTCAGGTGGACATGCAGGTAGCACGGCGTTGCCTGCGCGCCGAGCGAGCGCTCGCCGGCCAGCTGGAACGTGGCGTCAGCATCGACGAAGCGACCGAGCGCACATTGCACATAGCCCTCCTGCATCAACACCATCGTCGTGCGCTCGGGCGGCAGGAACGACTCCACCTGCTTCTGGCGGCAGATCAGCACATGCGCCCACGCCTGCTCGGCATCGCCGATCAGCAAAGCCTGGCGCGACAGGTAGTAGTGCAGCATCCAGTAGTCGCGCGGCCGCGCCGGATCGAGCAGCCGGTGTGCTGCGTCGAGGTGCTGCTTGGCCTGCGCCGCCTGGCCCTGGCTGAGCAGCAACGCGCCGGTCATGACCAGCCCGCGCGCCTGCAGCGCGCGCAGCCCGGCGGGGCGCGCGACACGGTCGAGCGCCTCGAGCGCCGCCTTCACCTGAGCGTCGCGGCTGGAGTCGTAGAACAGCGCATCGACCACATGCATGTGCCATAGGGCGCGGCCGTAGGCCGACACCTGAGTTGATTGCGCCAACTCGGCGGCGGCATGAAAAAAATCGTCGGCCTGTGTCGGGCTCAAGGCCAGGCCCAGCAGCGGCAGCGCGGCCACCGCGGTGCGCAAGCGGACCTCGGTTTCGACCTCGAGCGCCAGCGACGCGAAGGCTTGTGCGAGGTAGGGTGCTTCGGCGTCGCCGGCATCCCTGCGCTCGGCCGACAGCGACATGCGGCCGGCGAGGCGAAACAGATCGAGCGCGTTGCTCGGTCGCGGGGCGAGTTGCATTCGCTCGACGAAGGGCGCGCGCTCGTCGAAGCCCGAATCGGCCTGGTTGTCGAGCACGGTGGCCTGCGCCAGCCCGCAGGCGGCGAGTTCGAGCCCGGCGCCGTCGTCGTCGCGGGCGAAGAGTTGCGCAGCGTGCAGCCAATCGCTGCGCGCCCGATAGAGATCGTCGAACTGCGCGACATAGCCGCGCCAAAACAAGGCCCAGCCGTTGTCGGGCTCACCCGCAGCGCCCGCGCGGTCGAACGCCGCACGCAGCGCCGCGATCCCGTGTGTGTGCAGCAGCGCGGCGCCGTCATCCAGGCAGGTGGGCACCGACACCGCCAAGGCTTCGTTCGCGGCGGCGCGCGTACTGGCGTCACTGCGCACGGGCAACTGCGGTGCTGTCATGGCGGCGAACGAATCGATGGGCGAACGAGCATAGCCCCGCGCCACCCCCTAGAAGGAACGCGATCGCGAATCCGCCCCCAATCCGTCCCCCGTTGCCTCGTAGTCTGGCATCGACGGGTCAACCCGCGACGAGAGGTGATCATGACCAGAGGCATTTGCGCGCGGCTGCGGCCGGGCATTCGCGCGGCCGGCGCCGCTCCGCGCTCAGTGGCACCAAAGGAGACTGCCATGACGCTTTCCAGGCTTCCCTCTTGCGCCACATCGCTCGCTGCAGCGCTGTGGCTTGCGAGCGCTCATGCCGCGGACGTGCCGGGCGCCAAGCCGGGCGACGACGCGCTGACGTGCGAGCAGATCTACGCGCAGGGCGCCGCCGAGTCGGGGCGCGAACAAGACGAGCGGAACAGGAGGAACGACGAGCGAGGGGCCCAGGGGCGGGCCACCGCCGCGCTGATCACCAGCGCAGCGTTGACCGGGGGCATGGGCGGCACCGGGCAGGCCGCGCAGAAGGCCGCCGAGGCCCAGGCCGACGGCACGGTGGCCTTGCTCGGTGCCGCGCCGCAGGTCAATGCGCGCAAGGAGCACCTGAGGCAGCTGTGGACGCAAAAACACTGCGTCAAGAAGTGATGGGCCGATCCCGTTCTGTGGCTACGACATCTGAAGGATGACCGCCATGTCAACGATGTGCAAAACCATCGCCGCCGGTTGCGCGGTCGGTGCCGCGCTTGGTGGATCCGCCTTCGGCGCGCCGGATGCCCCCGGCGCCAGGCCAGGCGACGAGGCGATGACGTGCGAGCAGCTTGCGACCGAGATCGCTCCCTACGTGCAGCAGATGCAGCCGAACCTGCAGGCGCTGGCAACGTCGCAGCAGCAGCAGTACGCGCAGGGGCGCCAGCGATCCGAGGAGAGGAAGGCGGCGCACGAATTGATGACACCGCTGGCAACCGCCGGAGCGCTCGATCCCACCGGAGCATCGAAGCGAGCGTACCAAGCCGCGGTCATCGCACAGGCGGCGAAGGAAAAGGCCGAAAACGAGGCCGACGCCAACTCGCCGCTGGCGAAACAGGCCGACGAGCAAAGAGGGCAGCTCGCGACGCAGAGCCAGCAGATGCGAGACGACGCACGGCTGCAACGCCTGATGATGCTCGGCCGGCAGAAAGGCTGCGACAAAAAGAGGTAGGCCACCGCCACCGGCAAGGATCCTGCGCGAATGGCTTGATGAGCCCTTGAGCCTCGGCTCTCGGAATTTCGGGGGCTTCAGGATTCCGTCAGCGCAGCCTTAGGACGCCGTTCGCCGACTTCAGCCCTCAAGCCTCGCGGCAGAACTCCGGCCCGTCCAGCTGGCGCACCTCGCACTCGATGTCCCAATCGTCGCCGTGGACCTTCAGGAAGCGTCGGGTCAGCTCGATCGCCTCGTCCTTCGACTTCGCCTCGAGAATCGCATAGCCTCCGATCACTTCTTTGGTCTCCACGAACGGACCATCGACCACTGACAGTTTGCCGTGGCGCAGCCGCACGCGCACCCCTTCCGAGGTCGGCCGGAGCCCGGCGGTGCTCACCAGCTGGCCGGCGCGGGTCAACTCCTCTATCAGCTTGCCCATGTCGCTCATGAGCCGCTCGCTGGGCACTTGGCCGGTGTTCTCCTCGATGCGGATCATCGATATGAATCGCATAGCCATCGTCTCCTTGGTCGTCGCACGGTGGACGATTCCACCGCTTGGCGCTCGACTACTACCCTCGACGAGCGAAGATCAGTCGCTTCGACAAACGCAGCCCAAGAAATTGGTAACGTTGTGCCGCAAGGGGAGCGTTGCTGTCAACGCAGTTCGCGCAGACGCTCGCTCAGTCCGCTTCGCCCTGCTCTGCTTCCCCTAGCGCGATCGAAGTGGTGTGCGGCAAGGCACGACTAGCGTCGCCGCTTGTGCCACCACAGCGCAATCGACACCGCCGCGCCCAGCAGCAGCAACGGTGCGATCGGCAGCAGGTTCACCCAGTCCATCTCACTTCCCCGACAGGCGCCGCATCCCAAGTCACAGCACTAGAAACCGGCGGCGCCAGGCACCGTGTACGCGATGGGTCGTGGGCGCTGGTGTCCATGTGTCACTCACATGCCGGAGTGCGTCAGACCTGAGAGGTGCTCACGTCAAACAATGTTGCTGGCCTCTCCGGGCAAGATGGGTACCCGCGATGCCGTTTGAGCGACTGTTCACACATCCTGGCGACCTCGGTCGCGACTCCGGATACCCCCTATGGGAACGTGAAGTCGGTATGGATCGTGGCCCCGGAGGTCAACGTCAGAGGACCCACGCTCTTGGTTACACCGCCCGCGATGGCCTTCAACGTGAATCGCCCGGCCACGGCGGTGTCCGCCTTGAACACCAACGTCAACACCGCGTAGGGTGCGACCACCGGCGGCGCGATGGCCAGCACGTATGCGTAGCCGCCCGTGGTGGCGTCGACCGGGCCGTCGGCCACCATGATCGTAGAGCCACCCGTCAGCCCCTGCACTGCGCTGACCGTGGCGTCGATGCTCGCCGCGCCGGTGGTGACCGCACCGTCGAGCGTGCCGCTGTCCGATGTGGGCGGGTTGATCGCGGTGAGTTCCGTGTTCACCGTGGTCACGATGTTCATCGCGACGGGCACGCCGGTCACCACGGCGGTGGCTCGGCCCGGCGCGCTGATCACGATGTCGTAGCTGCCGGGCGCCACCGGCTGCAGCAGGAAGAACCCGCGGCTGTCGGCCACCGTGCTCTTCACGGGCACGCCGGCCTGCTGCAGCGAAATACCCGCACCCGCGACCAGCAACGAGCTGTGCACGAAGCCGGCGACGCCAGACACGAAGTGCGGGACGACCTGGATCACTGGCTTGAGCAGGTACTTGCCCGAATTCCCGGCCTTGACGATGGACTTGCAGGCGTCGAAGTCGATCACAAAGTCGGCCAGCTGGTTGGACGCCACTTCGATATCGATGTTGGCCTTGATCCCCGATTGCTGCCCGCTGGGTGTGGTGAGTGCGACCTCGCTGCCACCGCTGGGCACCACCGAGTTGGCGAAGGGATGGGTGGCATCGTTGGCGGCCAGCACCAGCCGCAACTGCGTGTACTTGCCCGCTGGCAATTGGGTTTGCCCCAGTTCGGCCAGCACGCCGTTGGTCAGCGCCAGCAAGTCGACGCGCTTGGCGGGCGCGAGCACGATCTCGGACCAACCGGCGTCGCCGTCAGCGGCGGCCGAGCTCTGGTGCACACGCACCTTCTGCACAGTGATGTTGACCGCGTCGTAGCCGCACGACGGTGCATCGCCGATCGACAAGTGCAGCGTTCCCATCGCCGCGCCGGTGCCGCTGATGCCGCCGCCACCGCCGCCACCGCAACTCACTAGGGTCAACGCGGCGAACGACATCAGCGCTGAAAGAATGCATCGGAACTTCATGGTGACCCCTTGGTGGAACCTGGTTGACCGCTCAACTGTTCGAAGTAGAAGACGCCCAGCCCAATGCGCGCGCGCGGCGCCGCGGGCGAATCGTCGTCTTGCCGGGTCGCGCGCTTGGCCAGCCAGATATCCAGGTGTTCCAGCAGGGCCTGCGCCTTGGTGGCACTGACTTTGCGAAACGCCGGGACCGCGGCGACCGACATGTCCGTGTACATGACCTTGCGCTGAAAGCGTGGGTCCTGCGCGCCGTGCTCGACGTTGTGGTCGATCGTCTCGATCAGGTCAGCCACGTCGGTGCCGAGCATCGCCAGCTTTTCGAGCTGGCCCCCCGCGGGCACATAGGCACGCTGCGCCAGTGCGAGCTGCCCGTTCGCCACGCGCCGGATCGCGCCGACGCGCAATAGCTCATCCATCACAGCGCCGGGTGGCATATCGCCGCTGTGCCGCTTGACCAGCGTCGAAAAACTGACCGCTCCCTCCGGATCGAGTGCAAGCGGCTTGCTGTTGCCGTCGTGGTACTTCGGGTCGCGGACCCAAGCGGTCAGCACGCGCATCGCGCGGTTGTGGAAGTCGGGCCGCTCGCTGTCGTCGATCATCCGCTCGTTGACCAGACGCTGAACTTCCTTGCGCGTGAGCCCCGACAGCACCGAGGCGCGAGAGATCGTGGGTCGCTTGCCCGGAATCGCGAATTCCTCGAACGCCACCTCGACGTAGACCTGCTTGGCCAGTGCTTCGAGGGCGGCAAACGGCATCGAATTGCGCAGCAGCATCCGCACGATGGGCCGCAGCAGCCTCGAAACAGCCTCCGCCAGCGCCTTCTGTTTGTTTGACGGTGAACTCATGATTGGGAAATATATCCCAACGCTGTTGGTGTGGTTATGAGTCAATTCCCACCGGGACGCGGCCGGCGCGACTCAAGGACGTCCGCGAAGCAGGTGCCTCGTAGCGAAGCCCGCACAATGGCCGCAATGGCACGCGACAAGACCGTCTACACCTGCACCGCCTGCGGCGGCGTGAGCCCCAAGTGGCTCGGCAAATGCCCGCACTGCGGCGAATGGAACACGCTCGAGGAAGGGCGTGGCCGACGACAACGCGGGTGCCCCGCACCGCTACAAGACGGCGGCGCCGCTGCAGACGGTGGCCACGCTGTCGCAGATCGAGGCCGCCGAGATCGACCGCACGCCCACGGGTCTCACCGAACTCGACCGCGCGCTCGGCGGCGGCATCGTCGAAGGCGGCGTGGTGCTGATCGGCGGCGACCCCGGCATCGGCAAGTCAACGCTGCTGCTGCAGGCGCGCGGAAAGGCTGTCGCAGCAGATGCCGGTGCTCTACGTCACCGGCGAAGAGTCGGGCGCGCAGGTGGCGCTGCGCGCGCGGCGGCTGGGCCTGCGCGACGCGCCGGTGCGCGTGCTGGCCGAGATCCAGCTCGAGCGCATCCTGGCGGCCATCGAGGCCGAGAAGCCCGAAGTTCTGCGTGATCGACTCGATCCAGACCGCTGTTCTCCGACGCGCTGACCTCGGCGCCGGGCTCGGTGGCGCAGGTGCGCGAATGCGCTGCGCAGCTGACGCGCGCCGCCAAGTCGCTCGGCACATCGGTCGTTTTGGTCGGCCACGTCACCAAGGAAGGCGTCGCTCGCCGGCCCGCGCGTGCTCGAGCACATGGTCGACACGGTGCTGTACTTCGAGGGCGACACGCATTCGAGCTTCCGGCTGGTGCGCGCGGTCAAGAACCGCTACGGCGCCGTCAACGAGATCGGCGTGTTCGCGATGACCGAACGCGGCTTGAAGGGCGTCAGCAACCCGAGCGCGATTTTCCTGTCGACGCACGGGGCGCCGGTGCCGGGCTCGTGCGTGATGGTCACGCTCGAAGGCACGCGGCCGCTGCTGGTGGAGATCCAGGCGCTGGTCGATTCGGCCGGCGTGGCGCCACGGCGCCTGTCGGTGGGCCTGGACCGCGACCGCCTGGCGATGCTGCTGGCGGTGCTGCACCGCCACGCCGGCGTCTCGTGCATGGACCAGGACGTGTTCGTCAACGCGGTGGGCGGCGTGCGCATCGGCGAGCCGGCGGCCGACCTCGCGGTGCTGCTGGCAATCCACAGCTCGCTGCGCGGCAAGCCGCTGCCGCGCGGTTTTCTGGCCTTCGGCGAAGTCGGCCTGGCCGGCGAGGTGCGGCCCGCGCCGCGCGGGCAGGAGCGTTTGCGCGAGGCGGCCAAGCTCGGCTTCGTGGTCGCGGTGGTGCCCAAGGCCAATGCACCGAAGGGCGACACGCGCGCGTTCGAGGGCCTCGCGATCCACGCGGTGGAGCGCATCGAAGAAGCGATCGAGGTGGTGCGCGGCCTGTAGCGCGACCCCGATCACGCATTGCGCACGTGTCCGATATCGCCGGCAACCCGCATCGGCCACCTGCATGAACATCGTCATCGGCTGGATGCTCGCTGCCGCGGCGCTGGCCATGGGCTATCTGCAGTGGGGCTGGGGCGGCGTCGCGTTGGCCGTGACACTGATCGCGTTCTGGTTGCTGCTGCAATTCAGCCGTGCGGTGCGCGCGTTGCGCAAGGCCGGTCAGGCGCCGGTGGGCCACATCGACAACGCGCTGATGGTGCATGCGCGGCTGCAGCGCGGCCTGCGCCTGCCGCAGATCCTGGCGCTGACGCGCAGCTTGGGGCACAAGTGCGGCGACGACCCCGAGGTCTTCGAGTGGCGCGACGCCGGTGGCGATGTTGTGCGCGTCGAGTTGGTCGGCGGCAGGCTCACGCGCTCGGATCTGCAACGCGCCGCCGCGCAGAGCACCGACCGGCCGGCCTGAAGACTACGTCGGGCGCAGCGCCGCCGCTGGGGTGGGCCGGGGCTGCCTAGGTGGAAGCTCCAACACGGGGTCGCGCGCTTGTGCGCATTGCAACTTCAGCGGCGCCTCGCTATCGTGGCCTGAAGGCCAACGGCCGTCCGGCGTTTTCGAGCCGGAACACAACCAAAGGAGACACCCATGCAGAGCTGGACGATCGCAAGGCCGACAGCGCGCCGCGCTTGGTTGACTGCCGCGGCAGCCATCGCGCTGTGCAGCGCCGCACCCTGCGCGCTGGCGCAAAAGCGCGCCTTCAGCTTCGCGTACGACCAGCCGCCGACCACCGCCTACGGCATCGCCGCCAACATCTTCGACGCCAAGCTCAAGGAGCTTTCGGGCGGCAACTTCAGCATCAACCAGTTCCCCGGCGCGCAGCTCGGCCAGGAACCGCAGATGCTGCAGAAAATGCGCGCCGGCGACATCGACTTCGTCATCACGTCCACGGCCAATGCGTCGACGCTGGCGCCGCAGGCCGGCGTGTTCTCGCTGCACTTCTTGTTCCGCGACCAGAACCACCTGACCAAGGTGCTGGCGGATCCGGCGGTAACGGTGGAGTTCCGCGAGATGGTCAAGGACTCCGTGCAAGGCGCTCAGGTGTTGGGCCTGCTGACGATGGGCTTGCGCAACATGTACAGCAAGAAGGAAGTGAAATCCGTCGACGACGTCAAGGGCCAGAAAGTGCGCGTGCAGGCCACCAAGACCGAGGACACGCATTTCCCGGCCTACGGCGCGCAGACGGTGCACATGCCGTTCGGTGAGGTCTACACCTCGCTGCAGACCGGGGTGGTCAACATCGCCGAGAACGGCGTCAACGTCTACCTGGCCAACAAGCACTACGAGGTGGCGCCGGTGCTGTCGATGACCGAGCACGAGGCCAACAACAACTGCATCTGGGTCAGCGACAAGACCTGGAACAGCCTGAGCCCGCAGCAGCAGCAGTGGGTGCAGGCCGCGGCCGCCGAAGTAAGCAAGAACGAGCCGGCGCTGGCGCTCAAGCTCGAGAAAGACTCCGCCGACAAGCTCAAGAGCATCGGCGTCAAGGTGGTCGACAACGTCGACAAGTCGGGCTTCATGAAGGCGGCCACGCCGATCCAGGACCAGCTGGCCGCTGAGCTCGGTCCGCACGCGGTCAAGCTGCTGAAGATGGTGCGCGACATCCAGTAGCTGCGGCCGGCCGCCCTTCCCAAAGAGCGACCTGTCGCCAGCGATGTCGGATCAACGCGCGCTCGTCCTGCAGCGACACCGCCACCTCAAGTGGCCGGCGTTCGACGTGCTCGAGGCTGCGCTGATGGTGATGTGCGGCGTGTGCATCTTCATGTTCACGCTGACGGTGGGCTGCGACGTCGTCACGCGCACGATCGGCTCGCCCTGGCTGTGGCTGCAACAGGTGACCACCGCCTTCTTCGCGTGGGGCGTGTTCTTCGGCATGGCCGCGGCAACGCGCCGCAACGACCACTTCTATCTCACCGAGATCACCAAACGTTTGACCGGCACGCCGCGCAGCACGATCGAGATCTTGAACCGCATGATCGTGCTGGTGGTCGCGTTGCTGCTCATCTGGTTCGGCTGGCAAAACGCGTTGCTCGACATGGGCAGCTACCGCATGCCGTCGCTGATTCCGCTGGCGGTGTACACCGGCATCGTGCCGGCCGCCGGCGTGCTGATCGCACTGTTCACGATCGAACAATTGGTCAACGGCTGGCGCAACGGCTTCGAAGGGCCGGAGGACGGCGAGAACATGCCGGAGTTCGTTGAATGAGTCCAGGCGCCGTGCTGGTTCTGATGGCGCTGCTGTTCCTCGGCTTCGGCTACATGGGCGTGCCGGTATCGTTCGCGTTGATGGCCGGCGTGTTCGTCGCCACTGCATTCACGCCGATCAGCCTGCAGTCGATGGTCGGTCAGCTGTTCCACGGCATCGACTTCGAGACGCTGCTGGCGGTGCCGTTCTTCCTGCTGGTCGGCGAGCTGATGGCCTCGTCGGATGTGGTGCAGCGAATGATCGGCCTGTCGCAGACGCTGGTCGGCCACCTGCGCGGCGGGCTGGCCCAGGTGGTGACGCTGTTCTCGATGTTCTTCGCCGGCATTTCGGGCTCGTCGACCGCCGACGTGGCGATCCTGGCGCGCACGGTGGCGCCCGAGATGACCAGGGAGGGCTACGACACAGCGTTCTCGGCCTCGCTGATTGCATCGGCCTCGACGATGGCCAACCTGATCCCGCCCAGCATCATGGCGGTGGTCTACGGTGCCACCGGCAACGTGTCGATCGGCGGCTTGTTCCTCGCCGGCGTGGTGCCCGGCGTGCTGATCGGCATCGGGCTGATGATCTACAGCTACTTCTTCGGCCCGGTCGGCGTGATGAAGAAGCGCGCCCGGTTCACCGAGGTGGCGGTGGCTGCGCGCGGCGCCGCGCTGCCGCTGGTGATCCCGGTGATCATCATGGGCGGCATCCTCACCGGCTGGTTCACGCCCACCGAGGCCGGCATGGTGGCCTGCGCGTACATCCTGCTGGTGCTGATCCCGGTGCTGCGGCCGAGCCACGTGCGCGAGCTGCCGCGCGACTTCATGTTCGCGGGCTTGCTGTACTCGCTGCCCCTGGCCGCGGTGGCCGGTGCCTCGGCGTTCGGCTGGATGGTGGCGTTCTTGCGCGGCCCCGACATCGTGGCCGAGTACATCTCGCACTACGCCGGCACCGACCCGGCGATGATCATGTTCCTGCTGGTGATGCTGTTCGTGATCGTCGGCGACTTCATCGACGCGGTGCCGGCAATCATCATCTTCATGCCGATCATCAACAAGCTCACCGAGATCGGCCACATCAACCCGCTGCACATGGGCGCGGTGATCATCACGACGCTGGTGTTCGGCCTCATCACGCCGCCCTACGGCCTGTCTTTGCTGGTGGCGTCGAAGTACGTGGGCGTCGGCTTCGGCCGTGCCGTGGTGCGCTCGCTGCCGATGTATGCCGTGTTCTTTGCCACGATCGCGTTCGTGGTGGTGTTCCCGGCCATCGTGCTGTGGTTGCCCAAGCAGCTGCTGCCCGAATCCGTGGGTTGCTTCAAGAGCCCCACTGGCGCGGGCTACATCTGTCCGAAGTAGCATCGCCGTTCGCGCTACCCCTTCATGGCCGCCGCCACCGTGCTGCCGCTTCGCATCCACCCGCTGACGCCGCACCTGGGCGCGCGCGTCGATGGCGTGCGCCTGGCCGATGGCGTGGACGACGCCCTGTTCGCCGACATCTACCGGGCCTTCCTGCGCCACCAGGTGCTGCTGTTCGAGCCGCAGGAGTTGCCGCCCGCCGCGCAGGTGGCCTTCGCGCGCCGCTTCGGCGAGGTGCAGGTGCACGTGATGAACCAGTACCACGCCGGCGGCTTTCCCGAGCTGTACCGGCTGTCCAATCTCGATGACAACGGCCGGCCCACCGGCAAGCACCCCGACCGTGGCACGCTCGCCTGGCACACCGACGGCTCGTGGTCGCGCATCACCGGCCAGGCGACGATCATCTATGGCGAGGTCGTGCCCGCGCGCGGCGGCGAAACGCACTTCTGCGACATGTACGGCGCCTACGAACGGCTCAGCGCCGACTGGAAAGCGCGCATTGCCGAACTGCGCGCGATGCACAACCTCGACTTCTCGCGCAACCGCCGCCATGGCGAAGACCCGATGACCGAGGCGCAGAAGCGCGAGCGCCCGCCGGTGGATCAGCCGATCGTGCGCACGCATCCGGAAACCGGTCGCAAGTGCGTCTATCTCGGCGACCACGCGGAATCGATCGTCGGCATGCCCTACGACGAAGGCCGTGCATTGATCGACGAGCTGAATGCGATCATCATCCACCCCGACTTGAGCTACGAACACCACTGGACCGCGGGCGAACTTCTGTTGTGGGACAACCGCTGCGTGCTGCACAAGGCCACCGCGTTCGACCTGGCCACCGAAGGCCGCGTCGTGCGTCGCTGCACCGTGCTCGGTGAGGTGCCGCATTAACCCCGCCACCGCAATGCCGGCGCGCGCGCTGCGCCGCATCGAAGATCTGCCCGGCCCGCGCCCATGGCCGCTGGTGGGCAACGCGCTGCAATTCAAAGCTTCGCAGTTCCATCAACAGCTCGAGCAGTGGTGCCGCCAATACGGGCCGTACTACAAGATCCATCTAGGCCCGCGGCCGCTGCTGGTGGTCGGCGAGCACGAGGCGGTGGCCAGCGCGCTGCGCGACCGGCCCGACGGTTTTCGCCGCACTGCGCGGCTCGAGGCGATCTCGCGCGAGATCGGCCTGAAGCCTGGGCTGTTCGGCGCCGAGGGCGACATGTGGCGGCGCCAGCGGCGCATGGTGATGGCCAGCTTCGACCCGGCGCACGTGAAGCACTACTTTCCGTCGCTCGCTCGCGTGGCCGGGCGGCTCGCCAAACGCTGGCAGCGCTGCCGCCGAGGGCGGCCACGCGATCGACCTGCAAGCCGACCTGATGCGCTACACGATCGACACCATCGCCGGGCTGGCATTCGGCGCCGAGGTCAACACGCTGGAGTCCGACCACGAAGTCATCCAGCACCACCTCGACAAGATCTTTCCGGCGCTGTTGCGGCGCATCCTGTCACCGTTGCCGTACTGGCGCTGGGTCAAGCTGCCGGCCGATCGCGCACTGGCGCGCAGCATCGTCGAGGTCGACGCCGCGGTGCAGGGCTTCATTGCGCAGGCGCGCGAGCGATTGCGCGCAGATCCCGGCGCGTCGCGCGCAGCCGCGCGACCTGCTCGAGGCGATGCTGGCGGCCGCCGACGAGCCCGACAGCGGCATCGACGACAACCAGGTGGCCGGCAACGTGCTGACGATGCTGCTGGCCGGTGAGGACACCACCGCCAACACGATCGCCTGGATGATCGATCTGCTGTGGCGCCATCCGGCGCGAGCTGCAGCGCGCCACCGACGAGGTGCGGCGCGTCTGCGGCGATGCGCGCGAGCTGACGCTCGACCAGATGGCGCAGCTCGACTTCGTCGAAGCCTGCGCGCACGAGACCATGCGCCTCAAGCCGGTGGCGCCGCAGCTGGGCCTGCAGACGCTGCGCGACACGATCGTGGGCGACGTGCTGGTCGCCCAAGGACACCGCGATCATCGGCCTGCTGCGACGCGACAGCGTCGACGAACGTCATCTGCCGCACGCCGACGTGTTCGACCCCGCGCGCTGGCTGGCCGAGGGCGGGCCCGAGCGCGATGGCCACGTCGCCCAAGCGCCTGTCGATGCCGTTCGGCGCCGGGCCCGCGCATGTGCCCGGGGCGCTACCTGGCGCTGCTGGAAATGAAGATGGCGATGGCCACGCTGCTGGGCCGCTTCGACATCGCGAGTGTCGACACGCCCGACGGCCAGCCGGCGCGCGAGCGCCTGTCGTTCACGATGGCGCCCGAAGGCCTGCACATGCGATTGCGCCAGCGGGCCTGAACCACCCAGGCCACGAGGAGGCACTGACATGACCCTGCGTCGATGGCTCGCTGCCGCGTTGATTTCCGCCGTCGCGCTGCTGCTGGGCTGCGCCCAGCCCGGCGCGCGCGCGCCGCTGCGGCTGTATGTGCTGTACTGCGGCGAGGCGCAGATTCCCGACATCTCGCCGTGGTCGCCGGGGTTCAACGAAGGCAAGGCGATGACCTTCAGCGACAACTGCTACCTGATCCGACACGGCAACGACTGGATGCTGTGGGACTCTGGCTTCGCCGACGCGCTGGCCGCCAGCCCCGAGGGTCAACTCGGCAACCGCGGCATGCGCATGAAGCGCACCAAGACGCTGGCCTCGCAGCTGGGCGCGCTGGGCGTGGCGCCCGAGCAGATCAAGTTCATCGCGTTCTCGCACACGCATGCCGATCACGTGGGCAATGCCAACCTGTTCACCCAGGGCACGCTGTACATCCAGCAAGCCGAGTACGACGCCGCGTTCGGGCCTGAGCCCGCCAAGTACGGCTTCAACCCGGCGGTGTACGACAAGCTGCGCAACAACCCGGTGGTCAAGCTCAACGGCGACCACGACGTGTTCGGCGACAGCACGGTGACGATCATCGCCACCCCCGGGCACACGCCGGGGCATCAGTCGCTGCTGCTGCGGCTACCGAAGACCGGCACCGTGGTGCTGTCGGGCGATCTCGCGCACTTCCGCGAGAATTTCGATCAGCGGCGAGTGCCTGGCTTCAACTTCAACAAGGATCAGTCGCTGGCGTCGATGGATCGCGTGGGCTCGCTGCTGCTGTCGGAGCACGCGCAACTGTGGATCAACCACGACAGCGCTCAAAGCGCGACGATCCCGCACGCGCCGCAATACCTGGAGTAAGCCGGGCACGTCGACCCATGACGAGCCGCGCCTACTGCCGCCATCGACTTCGGCACCAGCAACTCGGCGGTGGCGATGCCTGCGCGCGCCGGGCCGGGGGTGGAGCTGGTCGCGCTGGAGCAATTGTTCACCGGCATGCCCACTGCGGTGTTCTATGCCATCGAGGGGCTGGCAGCGCATCAAGCCCCGCAGCGGCTGTACGGCCGCGCCGCGATCGCGGCGTATGTCGAAGGCAGCGAAGGCCGCCTGATGCGCTCGATGAAGAGCATCCTCGGCTCCGACCTGGTCGAGCGCAGCACCGAGGTCGGTGGCGGCCACTCGGTGCGCTACCTCGACGTTATCGGCAGCTACCTGCGCCACTTGAAGGCCAGGGCCGAGTCGCGCTTAGGCAGTGCGATCGAGCGCACCGTGATCGGCCGGCCGGTGTTCTTCGTCGACGACGAGCCAGTGCGCGACGCCGCCGCGCAAGACGCGATGGCGCGCGTGGCACGCGACGTCGGCTTCGGCGACGTGCAGTTTCAGTACGAGCCGATCGCCGCCGCGTTCGACTACGAACAATCGGTCGACCGCGAGCAGACGGTGCTGGTGGCCGACATCGGCGGCGGCACCTCCGACTTCAGCGTCGTGCGCGTGGGCCCGCTGCAGCGCACGCGGCACGACCGCCGCAGCGACATCCTCGCCAACCACGGCGTGCACGTGGCCGGCACCGACTTCGACCGCCGCATCGAACTGCGCTGCATCCTGCCGCTGACGGGCTACGGCGCATTCGGCCCGCCGCGCGCCGACGGTGGCGCGCCGCGCGAGGTGCCGAGCACGCATCTACTTCGACCTCGCGACCTGGCACCTGATCAACACCTGCTACACACCGGCGCGTGTGCTCGAGTGGCGTGGCATGCGCGACTGGTACGCCGACGAGCGCCTGCACGCGCGCCTGATGACCATTCTCCACAAGCGGCTCGGCCACGCGCTGGCGGCGCGCGCCGAGGACGCCAAGATCGCGGTGTCGACGGTGCCAGCCGCGCCGATCGATTTGAACGGGGTCGAACCGGGCCTGGCCACGCTGCTGCGCGAGTCGCAGGCGATGGAGTCGATCGCTGCCGACCGCGAGCGCATCGTCGGCGCCGCCCGCGAGGCGCTGGCGCTGGCCGGGCTGAAGCCCGCGCAGCTCGACGCGATGTACTTCACCGGCGGCTCCACCGGCCTGCAGCCGCTGGTGGCGGCGATCGCCACGGTGGCACCGCGGGCCCGCATCGTGAGGGGCGACCGTTTTGCCAGCGTCGCCACCGGGTTGGGCGTGCACGCGCGACGCATATTCGAGGGTGCACCCGCCTGATGCCCGGCGCTGCGCAGGCGCAGCAGCCTAGAATTCCCGTCCGATCCCGCGCTTCCTCAAGGATTTCCCATGTCGATGTCTGACCGCGACGGCAAGATCTGGTTCGACGGCAAGCTGGTCGACTGGCGCGACGCCAAGATCCACGTGCTGACGCACACGCTGCACTACGGCTGCGGCGCCTTCGAAGGCGTGCGCGCCTACCACACGGTCAAGGGCACGGCGATCTTCCGCCTGCGCGAGCACACCGAGCGCCTGTTCAACAGCGCCAAGATCCTGCGCATGAAGATTCCGTACAGTTTCGAGCAGGTGTGCGACGCGCAGCGCGAGGTGGTGCGTGCCAACAAGCTGGACAGCTGCTACCTGCGCCCACTCACCTGGATCGGCGACGAGAAGCTCGGCGTCAGCCCGAAGGGCAACACCATCCACCTGATGATCGCCGCCTGGTCGTGGGGCGCCTACCTCGGCGAAGAAGGCTTGAAGAAGGGCATCCGCGTCAAGACCTCGAGCTACACGCGCCACCATGTGAACATCACGATGACGCAGGCCAAGGCGGTGAGCAACTACACCAATTCGATCCTCGCCAACCTCGAGGCCACCGAAGACGGCTACGACGAGGCGATGCTGCTCGATGCGGCCGGCTTCGTCAGCGAAGGCGCCGGCGAGAATCTGTTCATCATCAAGGGCGGCGTGATCTACACGCCGGATCTCTCTGCCGGTGCGCTCAACGGCATCACGCGCAACACCATCTTCTCGATCTGCGCCGACCTGGGACTTAAGATCGTCGAGAAACGCATCACGCGCGACGAGGTCTACATCGCCGACGAAGCGTTCTTCACCGGCACAGCGGCCGAGGTGACGCCGATCCGCGAATACGACCGCGTCACGCTCGGCGAGGGCGTTCGAGGCCCGGTCACCACCAAGATCCAGAACGCGTTCTTCGACATCGTCAACGGCCGCAACGCCAAGTACGCCGAGTGGCTGACCGCGGTATGAATCAACAAGCGAAAGCCACCGTCGAGGTGGGCGCCAAGGATCTGCAAGGCCCCGGCGTGGTGTTCTGCCCGAACCCGAAGATGCCTTTGTGGAGCAACCACCCGCGGGTGTTCATCGACGTGACCACTGAAGGGCACGGCAGCTGCCCGTACTGCGGCACCGAGTACCGATTGAAGGCCGGCGAGAAGTTGGCTCACGGTCACTGACGACCTGGCACGCACTGCGCATCGCCGGTCCAGCGGGCGCGATCACGCCGCGGCGCGGTACTGCCGGCGGTAGGCAGCCGGCGAGACGCCGAAGCGCGCGGCGAAGTGCTGGCGCAGCGACAACGCTGAGCCGAAGCCTGCATCGGAGGCGATCGATTCCACCGCTCGGTCGGTGGTCTCGAGCAGCCGGCCCGCGAGCGTCAGTCGCTGGTGCGTCAGCCACTGCACCACGCTGCTGCCGGTGGCCTTGCTGAACTGGCGCGTGAACGTGCGCCGGCTCATGCTGACGCGACGCGCCAGCGAATCGAGGCCGTGCCGCTCGCCGAGGTGGGTCAGCATCCAGGCCATCAGGTCGTGCAACCGCGCGTCGGCGTCGGTGGACGGCAGCGGCTGTTCGATGAACTGCGCCTGCCCGCCGCGACGGTGCGGCGCCACCACCATGCGCCGCGCCACGCGGTTGGCCACATCGGCGCCGCACCAGCGGCGCAGCAGGTGCAGGCAGCAGTCGAGGCTAGCCGCGGTTCCGGCTGAGGTGACGACTCGGCCTTCGTCGACATAGAGCACGGTCGGGTCGAGCTGCACGGCCGGGTACCGGGCCGCGAAGGCCGGGGCCCAGTTCCAGTGCGTGGTCGCGCGCCGGCCGTCGAGCAGACCCGCCGCCGCGATGACGAACGCGCCCAGGCACAGCCCCACCACGGTCGCGCCGCGCGCGTGCGCGTCGCGCAGCGCCTGCAGCAGACGCGGCGGCGGTGGCTGCTCGAGATCTCGCCAGGTCGGCACGATGACGACATCAGCACGACGCAGCGCCGACAGGCCGTGGCGCACATCGATCGAGAACCCCGCGGACGTGTGCAGCACCCCGGGCTTCACCGCACAGACGACCAATTCGAAGACCGGCGCGCCCTGGTCGCGCCGGTCTTCGCCGAACACCAGGCACGGCGCACCGAGCTGGAACGGACCGATGCCCTCGAACGCAACGACGGCGATGCACCGTGGCGCGGCCGGCCGCGCGGCGGGCCGCGCCCGGGGGAATGGCCCGGTGCGAGCCATCGGACGGGGTCTTGTCGCAACTGACATGGGCATGGCCCGATTCTATCGAAGATTGTCTTTCGGGCCACTGGTCGGGACAGCGTCGCGCGTGGACGATGGCGTCCATCGAATCCCTGCCATGGAGACCCGCATGACAACCGCCCCCCGCGTCCCTCGCCGCGCGCTGATCGTGATCGATGTGCAAAACGAGTACGTCAGCGGCAACCTGCGCATCGAGCACCCGCCGGTGCACGATTCGCTCAAGCAGATCGGCCGCGCCATCGACGCCGCGCACGCCGCTGGGGTGCCCGTGGTGTTGGTGCAAAACGATGCGCCGCCGACGGCGCCGCTGTTCGCGCAGGGCTCCGAAGGCCACGCGCTGCATCCGGTGGTGGCCACGCGGCGACACGACCATCTGCTGCACAAGACGCTGCCCGGCGCCTTCACCGAGACCGGCCTGGCCGAGTGGCTCGCGGAGCACGGCATCGACACGCTCGCGGTGGCCGGCTACATGACGCACAACTGCGACGCCGCGACGATCATCGACGCGGTGCACCGCGGCTTTGCAGTCGAGTTCCTGGTCGACGCCAGCGGCGCGGTGCCCTACCGCAACGACGCTGGCTTCGCGAGCGCCGAAGACATCCACCGCGTGTTCAGCGTCGTATTGCATGCGCGCTTCGCCGCGGTGGTCACCACCGCCCGCTGGATCGAAGCGTTGCACGATCGGGCACCGCTTCCGCGCGGCAACATCGCGGCGTCGAACCGGGCCGCGCGGGTCGCAACGGCGCAGGCGTGAGCGGCCGCCGGGAAGCCATCGCAGACATCAACAGGAGAAATCACCATGCCCCTCGTCACCCTGACAGTTCGCAGACCCAAGTCCGCCGAGTTCAAGGCCACCGTGCTCGACGCGGTGCACGCCGCGCTCGTGGCCTCCGGGGTGCCCGCCACCGACAAGTTCCAGCGGGTGATCGAACTCGACGCTGCCGACTTCCGCTACGACACGACGTACCCCGATCTGACACGCGCGCGCACGAGCGACTTCGTGCTGATCGAGATCCTTTGGTCGGTGGGCCGCAGCGTCAAGGTCAAGAAGAAGCTGCTCGAGGAGCTGATGGCAACGCTGTCGCGCTCCGGCCTGGACCCCGAGAGCGTGATGGTGTGCTTCAAGGAAACCCAGTGGGAGAACTGGGCGTTCGGCGGCGGCCGAATCATCCATGCCGCCTGAGCGCGGCCTGTCACCCGAGTAGCGGCACCGCCGACCGCAGCGCCGGGGCGCCCACCACGTGGCCTTCGGTCAGCAGGCGCCGCAGCGTTGGCAGGCACGATCCGCACGAGGTGCCGCAGCGCAATCGCAGCTGCAGCGTGGCGAGCCGATCCTCGAGCGAGCCCTCGATCGCCAACAGGGACTCGCGGATGCGGGCCTCGCTGACGTCGTGGCAGGTGCACACCTGCGGCGAGCGCAGCGGCAACGCGCCGGGCGGTTTCGCGCCCGCCCGCAACAGCGCGCGCCCGTAGGCCTGCGCGGGTTGATCGTCGACCAGCAGCGCACGCAGCCACGGCTCGGCATCGGTCTGGCCGGCGAGCAGGAAGGCTTGCACACGCATCGCGTCGGCCTGCCCGCCGAGCGCGATCGTGCGGCGCAGGCCACGCTTGGTGTCGACATAGCGCAGCGCCTGCGCGCTGTCGAGTTCGAGCAGCGCTTCGATGCGCGCGAGCACCGCGTCGGCAGCCGGTTCGTGCGCCGCAGCGCGCCAGGTCAGCCCGAGCCGGCCCAGTGCGTCGGGCTCGCGGCCGAACGGCACGCAGCTCGCGTACGCAAACATCGGCATCAGCTCGCGCAACACCTCGCGCGCCGCGTGGGCACGATGCTGCGGCAGCCACGCCATCGCCAGCAGCTGCCACGGCAGCTCGGCCTTGATCAACTTGACCGCGCAGTGCTTCAGCTCGGGCTGCTTGCTGGTCGGGCAGAACGCGCTGGTGGTCAGCGCATTGACGCCGGCCATCGGCCGGCCGTTTGCGCTCGCGCCGCCCAGCGCCTCGGCACCCCAATGCATCGCGATGTGCACCTGCATCGGCGCCATCGCATCGCTCGGCTGCGCCGGCAACACGATCGAGCCGCGGCGCGAGGTCACCTGCAGCAGATCGCCCGGCTTCGCGTTCAGCCGCTCGAGGTCGCGCGGATGCAGCTCGACGGCCGGCTCGGCGGCATGGCCGAACAGACGCCCCAGCGTGCCGGTGCGACTCATGCCGTGCCACTGGTCGCGCAGGCGGCCGGTGGTCAGTGAATAAGGGTGGCGCACATTGCGCGGCTCGGCCAGCGGCAGCGGCTTCACCGCGGCGAGTCGCGCGCGGCCGTCGTCGAACTCGAAGCGTCCATCTTCGTACAGGCGGGTGCGCCCGGTGGCCGCACCGCTGGGCAGCGGCCATTGCTGCGGACCCTGCTGATCCAGCATGGCGTACGTCATTCCGGTGATGTCGAGGTCGCGACCGCGCGTGGTCTCGCGGTGCTCGTTCCACAACGCCTGCGCATTGGCGAAATCGAAACCGCTCGCGCGACCGTCGCAACGCAGCCGCCTGCAGCAGCGGCTCGAGCCGCCGCGCCACGCCGACGGCAATGCACCAGTCGGCGCGCGCAGCGCCCGCTGCGGCCACCGCGGCGCGCACGCGCGAGATGCGGCGTTCGCTGTTGGTGACGCTGCCTTCCTTCTCGCCCCATGTCGCCGCGGGCAATAGCAGGTCGGCGAAGTCGCAGGTGGCGGTGGTGCGAAACGCCTCTTGCACGATCACGAACTCGCAGCGCTGCAGCGCCCGCCGCACCATCGCCTGATCGGGCATCGACTGCGCCGGGTTCGTGCAGGCGATCCACAGCAGCTTGATGGCCCCGTCGGCGGCGGCCTCGAACATCTCGACCGCCGATTTGCCAGGCAGCGCCGGCAGTTCGGGCACGCCCCACCGCGCGGCCATCTCGGCGCGATCGGCCGCATGGCCGAGGTCACGGTGCGCGGCCAGTTGATTGGCCAGCGCGCCGACCTCGCGCCCACCCATCGCGTTGGGCTGTCCGGTCAACGACAAAGGGCCGGCCCCGGGCTTGCCGATCTGCCCGGTCAACAGGTGCAGGTTGATCAGCGCGGCGTTGTTGTGCGTGCCGTTGACACTCTGGTTCAGGCCCTGGCAATACAGCGACAGGGTCGGCCAACGCCCGCCGGGCGCCGCCGCATCGACGCCGCCGAACCAGCGCGCCGCCTGCACCAGCGAGGCCTCGGCGATGCCGCATGCGCTGGCCACCTCGCGCGGCGTGTACTCGCGCACCAGATCGCGCAGCGCCTCGAAGCCATGCGTGTGCCGGCTGACGTAGGCCGCATCGGCCAGGCCCTCCCACAGCATCAGGTGCGCGATGCCGTGACACAGCGTGATGTCGGTGCCGGGCTGGATCTGCAGGTGCAGGTCGGCCATCGCAGCGGTCTCGGTGCGCCGCGGATCGACGACGATCCATTTCTGCGCGGGATGTGCACGCCGTGCGTCTTCGAGCCGACGCATCAGGATCGGATGCGCCCATGCCATGTTGCTGCCGGTGATGAACACCGCGCGCGCGTGGTCGAGGTCTTCATAGCAGGCCGGCGGCGCGTCGGCACCCAGCGTCATCTTGTAGCCCGCCACCGCCGAGCTCATGCACAGCCGCGAGTTGGTGTCGATGTTGTTGGTGCCGATCAGCGCACGCGCGAGCTTGTTGAAGACGTAGTAGTCCTCGGTGAGCAGTTGGCCCGACAGGTACAGGCCGACGGCGTCGGCACCGTGGCTGCGCACGGTGTCGGCGATGCGACCGGCCGCGAGGTCGAGCGCGCCATCCCAGCTGATCTCCTTCACGGCCTCGCCGCGCCGGCTGCGCTGCATCGGCTGCAGCAGCCGTGTGTGCAGCGTCACCGGCTGCGCCGCGGTCAGGTGCAGCGTGCTGCCCTTGCTGCACAGGCGGCCGAAGTTGGCCGGATGCTCGGGGTCGCCGCGCACGCCGGTGATCTGGTCACCCTCCGACTCGATGATCACCCCGCAGCCGACGCCGCAGTAGGGGCAGGTGGATTTCGTCTCGCGCATGGCGCGATGCGCTCAGGCGCCCGCTTTGGCCTGCGGCCCAGCGACCGGCGCCTTGACGTCGAGCGCCTTGTGCGCCAACTGGTCGGCATCGAGGTACACCGCGCCGCCTTCGACCTTGCATGCGAACACCACGGCGCAACCCATGTCGGGCGCCTTGGCTTGGCCGTCAGTCAACGCGATCGTCCAGTTGTGCAGCGGGCACGCGACGCTGTCGCCGAACACGATGCCCTGACTCAGCGGCCCACCCTTGTGCGGGCAGCGGTCGAGCAGCGCGAACACCTGGTCGCTCGCGCTGCGGAACACGGCGACTGCGAGGCCTCGCTCGCGCGCGATTCGCCGTGCGCCGAGCGGCGGAATGTCATCGACGCGGCACACCGCCTGCCAGATCGTCGAGCGGGCGTTCATGCCGAGACCGCCGGCTCTTGCGCCGCGCTCGTCACCGCGTTGAACTGCCGCAGGTCGACACTGGCCTTTGCATGCTCGAACCACGGGTCGGGCTCGCCGTCGAGCGCGAATTGCAGCCGTTCCCACAACGCTCGGCGATTGGCCGCGTCGTCGAGCACTTTCGTTTTCACGTGGTCCAGGCCGACGCGGCTCACGTAGTGCACGGTGCGTTCGAGGTACCAGCCCTCTTCGCGGTACAGCTGCAAGAAGGCGCCCGCGTACTCCAGCACCTCGGCCGCGGTCTTCACCTTGACGAAGAACTGTGCCACTTCGGTCTTGATGCCGCCGTTGCCGGCGACGTAGAGCTCCCAGCCCGAGTCGACACCGATCACGCCGACGTCTTTGATGCCCGCCTCGGCGCAGTTGCGCGGGCAGCCCGACACCGCGAGCTTGACCTTGTGCGGCGCGTACATGCGCCACAACGCGCGCTCGAGGTCCTTGCCCATCTGCGTGCTGTCCTGCGTGCCGAAGCGGCACCACTCGCTGCCGACACAGGTCTTCACGGTGCGCAACGCCTTCGCGTAGGCGTGGCCACTGGGCATGCCGATGTCGCGCCACACGCCGACCAGGTCTTCCTTCTTGACGCCGAGCAGATCGATGCGCTGGCCGCCGGTCACCTTGACGGTGGGGATCTTGTACTTGTCGACCACGTCGGCGATGCGGCGCAGCTCGGCGGCCGTGGTCTCGCCGCCCCACATGCGCGGCACCACCGAGTAGGTGCCGTCCTTCTGGATGTTGGCGTGGCTGCGCTCGTTGATGAAGCGGCTCTGCGGGTCGTCGCGGGCTTGCTTCGGCCAGCTGCTGATCAGGTAGTAGTTGATCGCGGGGCGGCACGTGGCGCAGCCGTTGGGGGTGCGCCATTCGAGGAACTTCATCGCGTCGGTGATCGACAGCAGCTGGTGCTCGCGGATCGCGTCGCGCACGTCCTGGTGGCTGTGATCGGTGCAGCCGCAGACCGCCTTCTTCTTGGGCGCCGCCGAGTAGTCGCCGCCGGCGGTGAACATCAGCAGCTGCTCCACCAGCCCGGTGCACGAGCCGCAACTGGCACTCGCCTTGGTGTGCTTGCGCACTTCTTCGAGCGTGAACAGGCCGCGGTCCTTGATGGCCTTGCAGATCGTGCCTTTGCTGACGCCGTTGCAGCCGCACACCTCGTCGGCATCAGCCATCGCGGCGGCGCGGCTGTGGCCTTCGTGGCCGACGTCGCCGATGTTGGATTCGCCGAACATCAGACGGTCGCGCAGCTCGCCGATCGGCCGGCCCTCGCGCAGCAGCTTGAAGTACCAGCTGCCGTCGACGGTGTCGCCGTACAAGCACGCGCCGATCAGCTTGTCGTCGCGGATCACCAGCTTCTTGTAGACGCCGCCCAGCGGGTCGGACAGCACGATCTCCTCGGTGCCCTCGCCGCCCGTGAAGTTGCCCGCGGAGAACAGATCGATGCCGGTGACCTTGAGCTTGGTGCTGGTCTGGCTGCCCGCGTAGCGGCCGATGCCGAACTGCGCCAGATGCGTCGCGCACACCTTGCCTTGCTCGAACAGCGGCGCCACCAGCCCGTAGGCGATGCCGCGGTGCGCCGCGCATTCGCCCACCGCGTAGACGCGCGGGTCGGTGATGGTCTGCAGCGTGTCGTTGACGACGATGCCGCGGTTGCAGTGCAACCCTGCGCGTTCTGCCAGCTCGGTGTTGGGGCGGATGCCGGCCGCCATCACCACCAGGTCGGCCGGGACCTCGCTGCCGTCCTTGAACTTCACGGCTTTGACGCGGCCGCTTGGATTGCCGAGCAGCTCGGCCGTCTGCGCGCCGATCATGAACTTCAGGCCGCGCTGTTCGAGCGAGCCTTGCAGCAGCTTGCCCGCCGTCGCATCGAGCTGGCGCTCCATCAGCCACGGCATGATGTGCACGACCGTCACGTCCATGCCACGCAGCCTCAGGCCGTTGGCGGCTTCGAGCCCCAGCAGGCCGCCGCCGATCACCACCGCGTGCGCGTGTGTTCGCCGCCGTGTCGATCATCGCCTGGGTGTCGGCGATGTCGCGGTAGGCGATCACGCCGTCGAGATCCTTGCCCGGCACCGGCAGCACGAACGGGTTGGAGCCGGTGGCCAGCAGCAGGCGATCGTAGGGCGCCGTGGTGCCGTCGTCGGCGATCACCAGCCGCTTGATGCGGTCGATCTTGACGACCTTCTTACCAGTGTGCAGCGTGATGCCGTTCTCCGCATACCACGACAGCGGGTTGAGGATGATCTGGTCGATCGTCTGCTCTCCGGCCAGCACCGGGCTCAGCAGGATGCGGTTGTAGTTGGGGTGCGGCTCGGCACCGAACACGGTGATGTCGTACAGCTGCGGCGCGATCTTCAGCAACTCCTCGAGCGCGCGCACGCCGGCCATGCCGTTGCCCACCAGCACCAGCTTCATGCGTTTCATCTCAGTGCCGCCCGGCCGCCCGAAGGCACTGACGGCCTTGCAGGCCGCGCTGATCCTTGCGGCCCAGCCGTTCGCCAGGCATGGCCGGTCCACCGGACCGTCCCTGTCCGGGCTCACCCCCCTCGGGGGGCAGCGAGCGAAGCGAGCGTGGGGGTTGTTTCATCCTTTGCTCCTCAAGCCGCCAGCGCCTCGTGGCGCGCGTGCCGCGTGTACAGGAAGTCGATCACGCCCTTGCGCAGGTGCACGTAGGTCGGGTCTTCGGCGAGCTCCACGCGGTTGCGCGGACGCGCCAAGTCGACCTTCAAGACCTCGCCGATCGTCGCGGCCGGCCCGTTGGTCATCATCACGATGCGGTCCGACAGCAGCACCGCCTCGTCGACGTCGTGGGTCACCATCACCACCGTGCTCGCCGTGCGCGCCACAATCTTCAGCAGCTCGTCCTGCAGGTGCGCGCGCGTCAGCGCGTCGAGCGCGCCGAACGGCTCGTCCATCAGCAGCACCTTGGGCTCCATCGCCAGCGCGCGCGCAATGCCCACCCGCTGCTTCATGCCGCCGGAGATTTCGTGCGGACGCTTGTGCAGCGCGTGGCCCATGCCCACCAGCTCGAGCGCGGCGCGCGTGCGTTCGTTCAACTGCACGGCGCTTTCGCTGGCGGCGAACACCCGTTCGACCGCCAGGTGCACGTTGCCGAAGCAGGTGAGCCACGGCAGCAGCGAGTGGTTCTGGAACACCACCGCGCGCTCGGGGCCGGGTGCGGCGATCTCGCGGTTGTCGCACAGCAGCACGCCACTGGTGGGCGTGAGCAACCCGGCGATCAGGTTCAGCAGCGTGCTCTTGCCGCAGCCCGAATGGCCGATCAGCGTGACGAACTCGCCCTTGTCCACCGTGAGCCGGATTTCCCTCAATGCGTGGAAGCGGCCCTTCTTGGTCTCGAACACCATCTCGGCGTCGTGCACGTCGATGAATGAAGTCATGAGTGCCCCCTAGTCATCGAACGAAAAGCGCTTGGCGAACGCCATCAGCAGTTGCTCTAGCAGCAGGCCCACGGTGCCGATCACGAAGATCGCGATCAGGATGTGCTTGACGTTCAGGTTGTTCCATTCGTCCCACACCCAAAAGCCGATGCCCACGCCGCCCGTCAGCATTTCGGCGGCCACGATCACCAGCCACGCGGTGCCCACCGACAGGCGCACGCCGGTGAGCATGTAGGGCAGCACCGCGGGGAACAAGATGCGCGTCATCACGCGCCACTCCGACAGGTTGAGCACGCGCGCGACGTTCAAATAGTCCACCGGCACGCGCTGTACACCGACAGCGGTGTTGATGATCATCGGCCAGATCGAGCAGATGAAGATGGTCCAGATCGCCGCCGGGTTGGCGGCCTTGAACACCAGCAGGCCGATCGGCAGCCAGGCCAGCGGCGACACGGGGCGCAGCAGGCTCACAAGCGGCGACACCATGCGGTTCAGGAACTCGAAGCGTCCGAGCATGAATCCGAGCGGGATGCCGACGACCGCCGCCATGCCGAAGCCCAATGCCACTCGCTTGAGCGAACTTAGGATGTTCCAGCCGATGCCCTGGTCGTTGGGGCCTTTCTGGTAGAACGGATCGGCGAACAGTTTGATGGCCGCATCGAAGGTCTGGCCGGGTGTCGGAAAGCTCGTGCTCTTCAGCGTCAGCAACTCCCAGATGCCGATCAGCAGCGCCACCCCGATCACCGGCGGCAGCACCTTGAGCCACAGGCCGCGCCAATCGAACGCCACACGTGCAGGCCGCGGCGCGGCACCTTGCGCTGGTTGGACCGTGAACGCATGCGTGGCGGGCGCGACAGCACGATGCGGTTCGATGGTTTTGGAGGGCAGGAGCACCGGCGTGGTGTCGAGCGGCGAGTGGAAAACAGCGGAGACCATGCACGCCTCCTTGCATCAGGCCGCGCTGCCCGCGCGGATCTTGAACGAGTCGGCGTACTTGGCTGGGTCCTTGCCGTCCCACACGACGCCGTCGATCAGCTTGCTCGAACGCATCGGCTCCTTCGGCACGTTGATCTTCAGCGCCGAGGCCGCCTGTTTGTACAGATCGATCTGGTTGATCTGCCGGGCCACGGCCAGATAGTCGGGGTGCTCCTTCAGCAGGCCCCAGCGTTTGTGTTGCGTGAGAAACCACATGCCGTCGGACAGGTACGGAAAGTTCACCGCACCGTCGTTGAAGAACTTCATGTGGTTGGGGTCGTCCCAGGTCTTGCCCAGCCCGTTCTGGTAGCGACCGAGGATGCGCTGGTTGATCGCATCGACGCCGGTGTTGACGTACGACTTGTCGGCCACCACCTCGGCCATCTTCATCTTGTTCTGCAGGCCGCTGTCGATCCAGCGGCCGGCCTCGAGCACGGCCATCATCACGGCGCGGCAGGTGTTGGGGTACTTCTTGACGAAGTCGGCCGTGGTGCCGAGCGTCTTCTCGGGATGGTCCTTCCAGATGTCCTGTGTGGTGATCGCGGTGATGCCGATGCCGTCCATGATCGCGCGGTGGCCCCACGGCTCGCCGACACAAAAGCCGTCCATGTTGCCGACGCGCATGTTGGCCACCATCTGCGGCGGCGGCACGGTGATCAGCTTGGCGCCGCGCACCGGGTCGATGCCCGACGCGGCGAGCCAGTAGTGGATCCACATCGCATGGGTGCCGGTCGGAAAGGTGCCGGCAAAGGTGTATTCGCGCTTGTCCTTGGCCATCAGGGCAGCCAGCGACGAGCCGTCGACCGCGCCCTTGTCGGCCAGCGCCTTCGACAGCGTGATCGCCTGGCCGTTGTTGTTGAGGCCCATCAACACCGCCATGTCTTTCTTCGGACCCGCGATGCCCAGGTGCACGCCGTACACCAGGCCGTACAGCACATGTGCCATGTCGAGCTCGCCGTTGACCAGCTTGTCGCGCACGCCGGCCCAGCTCGCCTCTTTGGTCGGGATGATCTTGACGCCGTACTTCTTGTCGAAGCCGAGCACCGAGGCCATCACCACGCTCGCGCAGTCGGTGAGCGGGATGAAGCCGATCTTCACCTCTTCCTTCTCGGGCTTGTCGGAGCCTTGCGCCCACGCATGTCGGTGCGGTGTACCGGCGGCCGCGCCGACGGCGGCCGCCGACGCGGCTTGCAGCCAGCGGCGGCGCGACCAGTCCGGCGTGATGCTGCGCGGCGCGTGAGTCATCGATCGATGCATGGTGCAAGCCCTTCCCTGGCGATGCTTTCGCCGCGCCGAAAACAAGAAGGCGCCCGAAGCCGTGCGCTCGCGCTGCACGACCATCGGACGCCTTTGTCCTGAACCGCGACGGTTCGAAATCAAAACAACGCGGTTCGACGCTGAACCGCAGCGTCCAACTCGCAAGTGGCATGCCAAGCGATCGGAGCGCCTAACTCCGTGATTTCACGTGACGCGCATCACCCGAGCGCACCAACTCGACGACCACCGATGGTGCGGCGCACCAAAAGTCGGCGGCGGACTGACTCCGCTGATCGGTGGACGCTTCAGCCCAACAAGTCCCCCAGCTCGAGCAGACGTTGCGCGACTTCGGCGACCGTGAGGCCCTGGTTCATCGCCGTGCGGCGCAAGCGCGCGTAGGCCTCGGGCTCGCTCAATCGGTGGCGCGACATCAACAGTTGCTTGGCGCGCATCACCACGACCTGCGCTTTGTCGCGCTCGCGGCCGCGCGCGGCCAGCGCGCGCAACTCGCGCTCGTGCTCGAAGCGCGCAATCGCCACATCGATCACCGGTCGCACGCGTTCGGGCGCCATGCCGGCCACCACGTAGGCCACCACCCCCTGCGCCACCGCCTCGCGCACGTGCGATGGATCGTGCTCCTCTGTGAACAGCACGATCGGGCGCGGCGCATCGCGCGACGCCCACACCACGTGCTCGATCGCGTCGCGTGCGCCGCTCTCGGCATCGACCACCAGCACATCGGGTGCGAGCGCGGTCAAGCGTTCGTGCAGGTCGGCATCGGCGGGCAGCACGGCGCCGATGCGGTAGCCCGCGTCACGCAAGCCACCCACCAGCACGCGCAGGCGGTCGGCCTCGGCCCAGCCGTCCTCGTCGTCGAGGTCGGGCACCGAGGCAGCCGCCGTGATGACGGCCAACATCAACTCGCCGCTGCTCACGGCGGATGTCGCTGCAAGATGCGCGCCATGCCATGTGATGCGAGCGCGACAGGACACCCGCGCGCACGCGCGGTGCGCGACCACACGCTCTTACAGAGTGAGCTTGCCCGCGAACACCACCGGCCCGGTGGGCGCGCCGGTGGGCGAGCCGCCCGGCGGCTCGACGCTGACCGCCAGCGCCGACGTGTTGGCCGATTCGAGCACGCGCTGCGGCAGCTTGTCGCGCGCGATCACCGTCGCGCCGTTGCTCGATATGACGCCCAGCGAGCGCGGCGCCCCTTGCGGCGGCACGGCCCACAACTCGAGCACGCGATCGTTTTGCAACACCACCGGCGTCAGCGGGCGCGTCACCAGCGCGCGGCCATCGGCCGAAAAGCTGGCGACGAACGAGCCTTGGGGCTGCGCGGCGTCACCGGTGCCTTGCAGCACGATGACGATCGGCGGTGCCTGCACCGGGGGCATCGCCAGCAACACCGCGAGCGCGAGCGCAGCCACGCTGGCGGCGGCGGACGCACCGTGCCAGAACCCGAGGCGCTGCCACCATGGCGTCGGCGCGGCGGCGGCCAACTGCGGCCACAACGAGCGCTCGACGCGCTGCCACACCCGCAGCGGCGGCGTCTGCGGCGCCAGCACCGCGGTCAACGGGATCAAGCGGTCTTGCCAGCGCCGCACCGCCGTGCGCAACGTGGCATGCGCACCGAGCAGCACTTCGAAGCGGCGGCGCGCGGGGCCGCGCAGCGTGCCGGTCACGTATTGCGCCGCAAGGGCGTCGGCCAACTCTGGTTTGGCATAGTCCATGTCAGGCTCCCACCGTGTCGCGTTGTGCGGCACGTTCGAGACACTGTCTCAACGAGAGCAGCGCGCGGCGCACCCAGCTCTTCACTGTGCCCAGCGGTTGATGCAGATGCGCCGCCACCTCGGCGTGCGACAGGCCGTCGAAGAACGCCAGCGCCACGCTCTGCCGCTGCGGCGCCGTCAGACCTTTCATGCAGGCGTCCAGGCGCCGCGCGTCACCGGCTTGCGACAGCAGGTCGGCTGGGCTCGGGCCTTCATCGGCCAACTGTTGATCGAGATCGGGCCGGTCGTCGTCATCGTCTTCGCGATGCACGCTTTGCGTCACGGGCTGCGCCTGCGCGCGGCGCAGGCTGTCGATCGCCTTGTTGCGCGCCACGCTGGTGAGCCATGTCATCGGCTGCGATTGCGCGGCATCGAAGCTGCCCACCGAGCGCCACAGGTTGACGTAGACCTCCTGCAGCAGGTCTTCGGCGAGCGCGCGGTCGCGCTGGATGCGCAGCACCACGGCGAACAGGTGGCCGCTGGTCAGGTCGTACAGGCGCGCGAAGGCCGAGCGGTCGCCCAGCGCCGAGCGCGACATCAATTGCGCCAGCTCGTGGCTGCGCGCCGCCCAGGTGCTGTGTTCAGTGTTCATGACGGCCATGCCTCCCCGAAAAGCCCACTGCCTACAATGCGCGCCGATGACAGGCACACAGGAATACATTCTCACGCTGTCGTGCCCCGACGCCACCGGCATCGTGCATGCGGTCGCCGGCTTGCTGTACCAAGCCGGCTGCAACATCGTCGAGTCGCAACAGTTCGGTGACGTGGCAGACGACGACGCCACCGGACGCTTCTTCATGCGGGTGCAGTTCACGGCGCCGCCGCAGCTGGCCGACCCGGCCACGCTGGGGGCGCTGTTCGGCCACGTGCGCAAGCAATTCGACATGACGCTGCACTTCCACGCGCGCGACGCGCGGCCACGCGTGATGCTGATGGTCAGCCAGCACGGGCATTGTCTGAACGACCTGCTGTTTCGCGCGCGCAGCGGACAACTGCCGATCGACGTGCCGTGCGTGGTGTCCAACCACACCACGCACGCCGAGCTGGTGCGCGGCTACGGCATCGCGTTCCACCACCTGCCGCTGGCCGCCGGCGCCGACGCGCAGGCCAAGCAGGCGCAGGAGGCGCGCGTGCTGGAGCTGATGAGCCACGAGCGCATCGACCTCGTGGTGCTGGCGCGCTACATGCAGATCCTGTCGCCCGCGCTGTGCAGCGAGCTGGCCGGTCGCGCGATCAACATCCACCACAGCTTCCTGCCCAGCTTCAAGGGTGCGCGGCCGTATGCACAGGCGCACGCGCGCGGCGTCAAGCTGATCGGCGCCACCGCGCACTACGTGACGGCCGACTTGGACGAAGGCCCGATCATCGAGCAAGACGTGGCGCGCGTGGACCACAGCGATTCGATCGACGAGATGACCGCGGCCGGCCGCGACGTCGAATGCCTGGTGCTGGCGCGCGCGGTGCGCTGGCACACCGAACACCGTGTGCTGCTCAACGGCCACAAGACCGTTGTGTTTCGCTGAGTCCGCCGAATGCCCACGCCGCGCCAACAAGCCGCTCACCTGCTGACCACGCCCGACGACGTGGAGACGCAGTTCTACGAGGCGCTGCGCGACGCCGACATCGACAAGCTGATGGCCGTGTGGTCGGACGACGATGACATCGTCTGCGTGCATCCGGGCGGGCCGCGCGCGGTGGGCGCGCGAGCGATCCGCGCCTCGTTCGAGGCGATTTTCGAGCGCGGCGGCATCCCGGTGCAACCCGAGCAGGTGCACCGCACGCACTCGCTCGAGGTCGCCGTGCACAGCGTAGTCGAGACGGTCGCCATCCGCAGCGCCGAGGGCACGCAGCAGGCCCACGTGGTGGCCACCAACGTCTACCTGAAAACCGCGTTGGGCTGGCGCCTGGTCGCGCACCACGCGAGCCCCGGCAGCGCGGTCGAGCCCCGTGAGCCCGTCGACGCGCCGACGACGCTGCACTGATGGTGATCGGCATTGCCACGTCGCGTGCGGTCGATCTGACCAACTGGCGCGCGCCGCGGTGGCTGCCCGGTGGCAACGCACAAACCATCTGGCCCGCGCTGTGTTCACGCTGGCCTCCCGTTGCGCCGTGGCAGCGCGAGCGCTGGGACACGCCCGACGGCGACTTCATCGACGTCGATTGGCTCGACGGCGCCGCTGCGCAGGCGCCGTTGCTGGTGCTGTTGCACGGCCTGGAGAGCTCTTCGCGCAGTCACTACGCGCTGGCGTTTGCGCATGGGGCGCAGCGCGCGGGCTGGCGCATCGCAGTGCCGCACTGGCGCGGCTGCTCGGGCCAATTGAACCTCGCCCCAAGGGCCTATCACTCGGGCGACTTCGAAGAGGTGGCGTGGCTGCTGCAGCGGCTGCGTGAGCGCTCCAGCGCACCGCTGCACGTGGTGGGCGTGTCGCTCGGCGGCAATGCGCTGCTGCGCTGGGCCGCCGAGGCGGGTGACAGTGCAAGCGCGCTGGTGAGCACGCTCGCAGCGGTAAGCGCCCCGCTGGACCTGGCCGCAGGCGGCCGCGCCATCGACAGCGGTTTCAACCGGATGGTCTACGCGCGCATGTTCCTGCGCACCATGAAGCCGAAAGCACTCGCCAAGTTGGCGCAACACCCAGGCCTGTTCGATCGGCAGCGGCTGCTGGCAGCACGCACCTTGTACGAGTTCGACAACGTGTTCACCGCACCGCTGCACGGCTTTCGCGACACCGATGACTACTGGGCGCGTGCCTCGGCCAAGCCGCACCTGGCGCGCATCCGCGTGCCCACGCTGGCGCTCAACGCTCGCAACGACCCGTTCGTGCCGGCGTCGAGCCTGCCGCGGCCCGACGCGGTGGGCGCACACGTCACCTTGTGGCAGCCCGCGCATGGCGGCCATGTCGGCTTTCCCGATGGCGCCTTTCCGGGCCACCTGATGACCCTGCCCGATGCGGTGATGGGCTGGATGGGCGCGGCGCGCTGAGCTAAGGTTGCCGCCGTGGACGAGATCGTCAAGGCGGCGCTGAAGAAGTGGCCCACGGTGCCGCACTGCTACGGCTGGCTGGCGCTCGACGCGCGCGGCCAGTGGTTCATGCGCGACGAGCGCATCCAGCGCGCGGGGCCGTTCCCGCAGGTGAAGGGCAGCGTCATCCGGCACGACAAGCTGCTGGAGTTCATCCACCGAAACTACGAATGCGACGCGCAAGGCTGCTGGTTCTTCCAGAACGGACCGCAGCGCGTGTATGTCGAGCTCGAGGCGGCGCCTCTGGTGTGGCGCGTGAGCTGGCTCGGTGACACGCTGCGCGTGCAGGCCCACACCGGCGAGGACGCCTGCGTGCAATCGGCCTGGCTCGACGAACGTGGGCGCTTGTTCCTGCAAGCCGACCGCGGCTTGGGGCTGGTGCACAGCCAGGACATGCTCGACGCATCGCGTGCGATCGAGCAAGGTCTGTGGTCGCCGCAGAGCCTGGCGTTCGACGCGATGCCCGCGCGCTTCGGCTACGTGCTCAAGCCCGAACCGGCGAGCCCCCAGCGGCACTGACCTGCGGCTCGTCCACCTCGATCCGCTAATCCGTACCGCATTCACAGACCATCCCCAGCGCCCGCACCGAGGGCGCCACTGAGCAGGGAATACGCCCCGTGGCGGGTTCCGGATGCGCGTCGGCCCCAGCCAAGACAGCGCCCGGCAGCCGCTTGACTGTGTGTTTGTTGGCGCCACTGCCACTGCAACGCACTGCGCCCGACGCCCGACATCTCGCGACGGCCGCCGCCGTTTCGTCGCATCCAGGCTGCGCGCGAGCGAGGCGCTGACCAGACTGCCGGCACCGACTGTTCCCCAACGAGGTGCCGCATGAACGATCTCAACAGCCCCAACCGGCGCGCTGTGCTGCGCGTCGCCACCGTCGCCGCCATCAGCGCGGCCGGTGCCACCTGGATGGCGCTGGCCGCCAAGCCAGCCTGCGCGGCCGACGCCGCCGGCTTTGAAGCCGCGTTCGCAGCGTTCCAGCGCGCGGCCGCCGGCGACGAAGGCGCGATCGACCCCGCCGTCAAGCAATTCGCGAGCCTCGCCGAGGCCGACCCTGCCGACCCGGTGATGCTGGCGTACAGCGGCGCGGCCACCGCGCTGCAGGCGCGCGCCGCCATGCTGCCGTGGAAGAAGATGTCCTACGCCGATGAAGGGCTGGCACGCATCGACAAGGCGCTCGCTCTGCTGCAGCCGGCGCACGACACGCTGCTGCACCGGGGCACGCCGGCCAGCCTGGAGGCGCGCTTCGTCGCCGCCAACACCTTCCTTGGCATGCCGGCGATGTTCAACCGCGGCGCGCGCGGCCGCAGCCTGCTCGAGCAGGTGCTGCAAAGCCCGCTGCTGGCGACGTCGCCGCTGCCGTTTCGCGGCAGCGTGTGGCTGCGCGCCGGCGTGGCCGCGGCGGCCGACGACCGGCCAGCCGATGCGCGCCGCTGGTTCGAGCAGGTGGTCGCAAGCGGCGCGCCGCAGGCCGCCTCCGCGCAGGCCAAGCTGAAGGAGCTGGCATCGTGAGCACGCCGCCCCTCGACGCAGTGCTCGAGTTGAGCGGTGTGCACAAGACGTATCGCCTCGGACAGCACGTGGTGCCCGCATTGCAGGGTGTGGACCTGCGCGTGCTGCCCGGCGAGATGGTGGCGCTGACCGGCCCTTCGGGCAGCGGCAAGAGCACGCTGCTGAACCTGGCGGGGCTGATCGATCAGCCCGACCGCGGCGAGGTGCGTTTTCGCGGCCAGCGGGTCAACGGCATCGGCGAGACCGAAGCCACGCTGCTGCGCCGCGACGCCATCGGCTTCGTGTTCCAGAGCTTCAACCTGGTGCCGGTGATGACGGTGGCCGACAACGTCGACTACCCGCTGTTCCTCGCCGGCGTGCCGGCGGCCGAGCGCCGCGAGCGCGTGGCCCAAGTGCTGCACGCCGTGGGGTTGGCCGAACACGCCGCGCATCGCCCCGACGCGTTGTCGGGCGGCCAGCGCCAGCGCGTGGCGATCGCCCGCGCGCTGGTCAAGCGGCCGGCGCTGGTGATCGCCGACGAGCCGACCGCGAGCCTCGACTCGCACACCGCCGATCAGGTGCTCGACCTGATGCGCGAACGCGGCCACGCGCAAGGCGCGGCCTTTCTGGTGGCCACCCACGACGCGCGCGCGCTGCGCCGCTGCGACCGCGTGATCGACCTGCGCGACGGCCGCATCGTCGCCGCATCCGCTGACGAAGAGGTGATCGCATGAAGCCGCTCGACCCACCTCCCGGCGCGCTGGCGCGCGCGTCGCGCCAGGGCCTGCAGCTGCCGAGCGCACTGCGCTGGCTGCGCTTTGCCGTGCTCAACACGCTGCGCAACCGGCGGCGCTCGACGGTGACGGTGTCGATCGCCGCGCTCGGCACCGCGGCCATCCTGCTGGCCGGCGGCTTTGCGTTGTTCACCTACCAAGGGCTGGCGCAGATCTCGGCGCGCACCACCGGCCACCTGATCGTCGGCAAGCCCGAGCAGTTTCAGCGCGACGAGGACACGCCGCTGCAGCACGGCCTCGACGACGTGGCAGCGATCAAGGCGAAGTTGCTGGCCGACCGCGCGGTGCTGCACGTGCTGCCGCGGGTGGAGTTCTCGGGCCTGATCAGCAACGGCGACAAGTCCACCGTGATGCTGGCCGCCGGCATCGACCCCGACGCCGAGTTCGCGGTCAAGGGGCCGTTCCTGCGCGTGCTCGCCGGCGACGTGCTGGCTTCGGGGCAGCCCAACACGGTGATGCTGGGCGAAGGCCTCGCGCGCAGCCTGAAGGCCACACCGGGCGGCAGCCTGACGCTGCTGGCCAGCACCACCGAAGGCGCGCTCAACGCGATCGACGTCACCGTCAAGGGCGTGTTCTCCACCGGCATCCCCGACATCGACAAGCGCCTGGTCTACATCGACGTCGCCACCGCGCAGAAGCTGCTGGTGACGCAACGCGTGTCGAGCCTGGGCGTGTTCCTGTCGGGCATGGACGCCACCGACGGCGCGCGCGCGCGCATCGCCGCCGCGCTGCCGCAGCTCGCCGTGCAGACCTGGCTCGACCAGGCGGTGTTCTACAAGAGCGTCAAGGAGCTCTACAACCGCATCTTCGGCGCGCTGGGCATCGTCATCGGCGTGATCGTGGTGTTCGTGGTCACCAACGCGATGGCGATGGCGATCATCGAGCGCACCCGCGAGATCGGCACGTTGCGCGCGCTCGGCACGCTGCCCGGTCAACTGACTCGCTCGTTTGCGCTCGAAGGGCTGGTGCTCGGCGGCGCCGGCGCGCTGCTCGGTGCCGGGATCGCGCTGGCGGTGTCGGTGGCGCTGCTGGTGTTCCCGGTGGAGATGCCGCCGCCGCCCGGGCGCAGCACCGGCTACCCGCTGCAGGTGGTGATCGACGGCAGCTTGTACGGCGCCACGCTGCTGGCGATGGTGTTGCTGTCGATGGTGGCGTCGGCCTGGGTGGCGCGGCGCACGGTGCGCAAGCCGATCGTCGATGCATTGGCGCATGTGTGAACAACCCGGAGCATGACCATGACAACCCTCCCACATCGCCTGGCGCTGCTGTGCGCCACGCTGGCTGCGGCCGCCTCCCACGCGGCGGACGACGTGCCGGCGTTGCTGAAGGCGGCCGATCGCTACCGCACGGGGCAGGACAACCTGCAGGTCGAAACGCACATCAGCGTGCTCAACCGCGACGGCAGCCCCGACAAGGAACGGCGCTACACCGTGTTCGTGCAAGAACAGCACAAGTCGCTGGTGCTGATGCGCTCGCCGGCCGAGGCGGGCCAGAAGGTGCTGATGCTGGGCGACGACTTCTGGCTGCTGATGCCGGGCAGCCAGCGGCCGCTGCGCATCACGCCGTCGCAGAAGCTGCTCGGCGACGCGTCCACCGGCGACATCGCGACCATGAGCTGGGCCGATGACTACACCGGCAGCGTGGTCGGCGAGGAGCCGTGCGGCGCCGAATCGGATCAGGCATGCCAGCACCTGAGCCTGCAGGCCGCTCGCAAGGGCGTGAGTTACCAGCGCATCGAGCTGTGGCTGGGCAAGCTGCGGCACGAACCGGTGCGCGCCGATCTGTACGTGCAGTCCGACAAGCTCGCCAAGCAAGCGCGCTTCGTGCTCGACAAGCCCGCCGCGCCGACGCTGGTCACCGAGATGGTGTTGCTCGATCAGCTGAGCAACCACAAGGAGACCCGCGTGCGCTACGTGTCGCGGCAGGGCAAGACGGTGCCCGAGACCTGGCTCAACCCGATGTTCCTCGCGCGCAACCCGGCGCTGGAATGAACCGTGGCCGTGCGATCGTCGTGGCGTCACATCGGCGCGGCTGCGCTGTGCCTGGCGGAATTCGTAAGCCCCGCGGGCGCCGCGCAGGTCGAAGGCAGCGGCGAGGTGCGCCTGCAAGGTGAAGTCACGGGCGTCAACGACGCCGGACCGCTGGCCGCGGCCAATGCGCTGGTGCCGGGCATCGTGCCGATCGCCGGCTCGGGCTTGCGCGCCGAGGCGCAGCTGCGGGGTGCGTGGCACCCGGCGAGCACGCGGCCCTGGCTCTCGTCGCTGGCGGCCGACGTGCTGTTGGCAGCCGATCGCCCGCGGGGCGGGCCGACCGACAATGCCTCGCGCGTCAACGAGCTGCACGCAGCCAGCGACTTTGGTGCCTGGCAGCTGGATCTCGGCAAGAGGATTGTCAGCTGGGACGTCGGCTACGGCTTTCGGCCCAACGACGTGGTGCAACAAGAGCGCCGGCGCACGCTGTTGCCGCAGACCCCTGAGGGGCGGCCGCTGTTGGAGCTGGAACGCTTCGGCGCCGAGCAGGCCGCGGCGCTGGTGTGGGTCAATCCGAATCACGCCGGCGAACCGGACGACGAGCAGCGTGGCGCCAGCGAAAGCGCGCTAGCCGCACGCTGGTACACGCGCCAGGGCGCGGCCGACTGGCACCTGTTCGCGCGCTGGGGCGAGCACACCTATGGCAGTGTGGGCGCCGCGTTGGCCTTCGTGGCCACCGACGAACTTGAGCTGCACGCCTCGGCGCGCGCGCTGCAGCGGCACGACGGCTGGCGCATCGAGCCGCAAGCGGGGAATGGGCCCGTCACCGCCAACCCGTGGGCGCAAGCCACGCTGGGCGGCACCTCGCAGTGGCTGCTTGGCGCCAGCTGGACCGGCCAACAACAACAGAGCCTGTTGCTGGAATACTGGTACGACGGCACCACGCTGAGCGATGAGCAATGGGACCGCTGGATGGCGCGCAACCAAGGCTTGGCCGCCTTCGGCGCGTTGCCCGGGCTGCCCGCCGGCCTGGTGCGGGCCGCGGCGGGCAACCTCGCCTGGCAGGCCACGCCGTTCGACACGCCGAACCTGCGGCGCGACAACCTGTTCGTGCGCCTGGCGTGGCAACCCGACCACTGGCTGCTGTCGGCCGACGCGCTGGTCACGCCCGCCGACCGCGGCCGCATCGTCACGCTCGGTGTGCAGTGGCAGGGCGATCGGCTGCGGCTCAATGCCGCGTGGCGCGCGTATGGCGGACCTGCGAACTCGCTGTTCGCGCAGTTGCCGCAACGTCGCGTCGGCGTGCTCGCAGCGGCATGGGCGTTCTGAGGATCGAGCGCGCGGGAGCGAGCTGGCACCCCGCGCAACGACAAGATCGCGCCGGGCGCGCGAAACGCTTGCTATTTCGCAGCGCTCGCGGCAGCCGCGGGGGCCTTGGGTTCGTCGAACTTGGCGCCGCCCTTGTTGGCCATGAAGACCACCGCACGGCCGATCTCGAACTCGGAGAAGTCGCCGCCCGCTTGCGACGGCATGTTGCCCTTGCCCTTGAGCACGGAACCGATCAATGCGTCGTAGCCGGTCTTGATGCGGGGAGCCCACGCCGCTTCGTCACCGATCTTCGGTGCACCCACCGCACCACTGGTGTGGCAGGCCGTGCATTGCGCCTGGAATACCTGTTCGCCAGTCTTCATCGACTTGGCGTCGTTGACGTCTTTGTAGTCGGACACGCCCACCGGTTGGATGCGCCGCGCCACCGCCTCGGCGGTGAGGCCGTCGCTGCCGGCGGCCGGCTTGCTGTCCCATGCCACGAAGTTGATCAGCATGATGATGATCACCACCGGCAGCACGAACGAGGCGACCAGCACCACAACCAGCTGCTTGGGCGTGCGGATCAGGCCCTCGTGCGAGTCGGGGTCGGAATGTGTTGCGTCACTCATGGATCGATGACCTTCAGGAGGCTTTTGTCGTGCGCTCGAGGGACACAGCGAAACCCGCCGAGCAAAGGCGGGCGATTCTATCAGCGCACCCCTGACGACGCGGCCGCGTGCAGGGCCACTGATAGAATCGCACGCTGCGTTGTGATGTGCCGCTGAACCTGCGCATCGCAGTGCGCCCGTAGCTCAGTGGATAGAGTACTGGCCTCCGAAGCCAGGGGTCGCGCGTTCGATCCGCGCCGGGCGCGCCAGCTTCGCTAGGCTGCGCCGCTGAGCGATCGCCAACAATGCATCGCGATTTGGGCCTGTGGCCCGTGCGTGGCCCACGCTGTGGCCCAACCTAGTAGCCGGCCAAGTGTCGCTTGACCGCTGGTCTCGTGGCCCATGCGCCGGGAGATCGATTCGGTCGTAACCCCTCCTGCTCCGGGTCAGGTGTCGGATTGGGCGGTGCGTTGGCTGCATCGTGCCGACCAAGGTAAGCGTCCGGCGAACACCTCTTGCTGAGTTCAGCGTCGTGGCTTACGCGAGCCGGAGGCGGTCGGAGCGTTGATCTCGTCGGTGAAGTGCTCGTTCTCGTATGCGTCGACGATCGCGGCATCGAGCCGCTGCAGCAGCGCGTCGAGCGACTCGCCGTTGCGACGCACAAGCATGGCCAGGCACTGCGCGTCGTCGGTGGCGGTTGCGACGCACTTGCCGATGGCGTCGAGGTGGCCGAGCGTGATCTCGCCGCCACCTTCGACCAACGCGGCGATGTTCTCCAGGGTGCTGATCACGGCGCTCGCCAGCGATGCGCCAGCAACTCGTCGATCCGGCTGGCCGGCTGCGTGGGCAGCCGCTCGAGCACGTCCTTCAGATACGCGTAGGGATCGTGCCCGTTGAGTCGCGCCGAGTGCACCAGACTCATGATCGCGGCAGCGCGCTTGCCGGCGCGCAAGCTTCCGGCGAACAGCCAGTTGTTGCGCCCGATCGCAATCGGCCGGATCTGGTTCTCGACCCAGTTGTTGTCGATCGGCAGCGCGCCATCCTCGATGAACCGCACGAGTGCTTGCCAGCGCTTGAGGCTGTAGTCGATCGCCTTAGCGGTGGCTGAGCCGTCCGGCACCTTCTGGCGCTGTTGCGTGAGCCATTGGTGCAGGGCATCGGCGATCGGTTTGCTCTTCTCTTGTCGGATCGTCTTGCGCTCGTCGGCAGCGAGCTCGCGTATCTCGCGCTCGACCTCGTAGAGCTTCATGAAGAACTTCAGCGCCTGCTCGCCGAGCGGGCTCGTGTGGTGGACCCACAGCTCGTGGAACTTGCGCCGCGCGTGCGCCATGCAGCCGACCTCGATCACGCCGAGCTCGAAGCAGGCCTTGTAGCCGCTGAAGTCGTCGGTGACGAGCTTGCCCTTCCAGCCGGGGTTGCGTTCGTCGCCCGGCAGCCCGAGGAACTTGCGCACGTGCTGCCCGCCACGGCTGTCGGCGAAGTCGAAGACGACCGCCCTCATCGGGTTGAAGCTCGTCGTGCAGTAGCTCCACAGGTACGCCCGGTGCGTCTTGCCGTTGCCCGGCTTGAGCATCGCCACAGGCGTCTCGTCGGCGTGCAGCACGTCGTGCTCGAGCAGCTCCGCCGTCAGCGCGTCCACCAGCGGCTGCAGCTGCGCGCCGCACTCGCCCACCCACTGCGCGAGGGTCGATCGGGCGATGGCCAGCCCGGCGCGCTCGAAGATGTGCTCCTGCCGGTACAGCGGCAGGTGATCGAGGAACTTGGCCACCAGCACCTGCGCCAGAAGCCCCGTCGTGGGCAGCCCCTTGTCGATGATGTGCGGTGCCACCGGGGCCTGCACCAGCTTCTCGCAGCAGGCGCAGACCCACTTGCCGCGCACGTGACGCTCCACCGTGAAGACGCCGGGCTGGTAGTCGAGCTTCTCGGCCACGTCCTCGCCGATGCGCTTCATCGCCTGGCCGCAGCCGCAGGTGGTGTTCTCGGGCTCGTGATGGACCTCGCGGCGCGGCAGGTTCGCCGGCAGCGCCTGGCGCTTGGGCTTGTTCTTGTCGCCCTTGTTCCTCTGGCCGGACACGACCTTGTCGAGTTCGGCCTGCAGCGCCGCCAGGTCGGCATCGATCGTCTCTTCAAGCAGGCTCTTCTGCTCGGCGCTGAAGGCCTCGGACTTGGCGGCGAACTTCAGCCGCTTGAGCACCGCCATCTCGTGGTTGATCTTGTCGATCACCGCCTGCTTGAAGGCAATCTCGCGATCGCGGCGCTCGATCTCGGCGTCCTTGCTCGCCATGTCGCTCATCAGGGAGCGCACGACCTCACGCAGTTGCTGCGCGTCGAGCTGGTTCAGTTGCGCCGCATCGATCACGAGGCATGAGCGTGCCACACGATTGACTTCGTGTGCACCCGAACTTGCCGCAATTGCCTTGGCTACAACACGCGGATGATGCCGGCCTCGCCGACGCGTTGCCACGGCAATCCGAGGACCAACGCATCCAGCTGTATGCGAGTCAGACCCACCGAGATAGCACTGTCCTTGGGCCACACGAAGCGGCCCTGGTTGAGTCGGCGCGCGGCCAGCCACACGCCGATGCCGTCATGCACCAGCACCTTCATGCGGTTGGCGCGCCGGTTGGCGAACAGGTAGGCGTGATGCGGGTGGGCGGCGCCGAAGACGCGCACCACCCGCGCCAGTGCCGCCTCGGTCCCAGAACGCATATCCAGGGGTTCGACGGCCAGCCACACCGAGTCGACACGGATCACCGCAGCAGCTCGCGCATCCAGGCCCCGAAGTCGGCCGCCGCCGACAGCGGCCATGTGATCGTCATCGTGGTCGCGCCTCGGCGCAGCTCGATCTGGATGTCGCGTGCGTTCGTTGGTGGCGACACCGCCGGCAGCGACACCGGCACGAACTCACCGCTGATCGTCGCAGGTACGCCCCGTCCCTCGCGCGCCAGTTGTCGCCAGCGGTGCACGACGTTGGCGTTGATGCCGTGCGACATCGCCACCTTGGCTACCGATGCGCCCGCAGCGTCGCACTCCGCCAACACTTGCGCCTGCAGCTCCGCGCTGTAGCGCCGTCTCGATCCCGGTCCTGAAGCGGGTCTGTCGCTTGTCATCGTGTCCACCTATCCCTACGTGGACACGATCCTTCACGTCGCGACGCTCGAGATCAAGATGGGTTTGCCGGACGCATACCAACGAGGGGCGAGACAACCATGCGAATCTCCAAGTCGGTCAGGCGATTGGCCGTCATTGCATCCACCAGTGGCCTGACCTTATTTGCCTCGGGCTGCGGCGGCAGCGACGACAGCACGTCCTCTACCAGTCCGCCGCCGGCAACCGGTTTGTCCTGCGACGACGGTATCAAGACTGCCTTCAAGCCCGACGTAGACACGACGGTGTTGCTGGTCAAGTCGTTCAAAGCTGGGGATGCCATCGCGTTGGCGAATACCCCAGCGACGCCAGCGCCTCCGACCGCGCCCTCGGACGTCTGCCTGGTCAAGATCCTGGTCGGTCCCGGGAATCCTGGGCCGGCCGGTGCACCGTCGACCTCCGCTGGCATCGGCATCGAGGTGTGGCTGCCGACGGCGGCTAACTGGAATGAACGCATTCGTGCCTGGGGCAACGGCGGTTGGGCGGGCAGCAGCCAGACCGACTTGACGCGCATCGGCGGCGGCGACGGCAACGACCTCTTTGTCACCGCCGCAGGCAAGGGCTACGTCGTTGCGACATCCGACCACGGGCATACCAGCCCGTTCAGTGGCATCAGTGGTTCATTCGGGCTGAATCCCGACGGCACGATCAATACGACCTTATGGAAAGACTTCGCCGAGCGCAGCCTTCATGAGATGGCGGTGAAGTCCAAAGCCCTTGCACAGCTTTACTACGGCAAGCCCCACCGCTATGCGTACTGGGACGGCTATTCAACCGGCGGTCGGCAAGCCCTGAAACTCGCGCAGGTGTACCCGCAGGACTTCGACGGCATTCTTTCGGGTGCGCCAGCGATCAACTGGACCCGCTTCATCACCAACGAGTTGTACCCGCAAGTGGCCATGCTTCGCGAACTTGGCGGCCCGATTGCGAGCGCCAAACTGACGGCTGTCGCCTCAGCGGCCATCGCAGCGTGTGGCGGTTCGTCCCTGGGATTCCTCACGGATCCGTATGAGTGCCGCTATGACCCGACCAAGGATCCAAACGCCCTTTGCGCGGGCGTGGCCGGCAACGGCGGTGTGGTGGGTACCAATCCCAATGCCGGCAGCTGCCTGACGCTCGCCGAAGCGGGCGTGCTGAATCGCATCTGGTATGGCCAAACCGCTGACGGCAGCGTGCCCGATCCAGCGGTCGACAACGCGGCAGGCCCTTACCTGAATGGGAAGCATGCAGCTTTGGTTTGGTCTGACGCGTGGCTCCGATCTATCGGGCTTGGCAGGGACAAATGCATTTCCCATCGCCACCGACCAAGTCGCGATCGAAATGCAGAACCCGGCTCTGGGAGGCCCTTTTCTCACCAACGCCGTCAGCAACGGTGCCAACCAATGGACCACTCTGGACTACGCGGGGCTGACACTGGCCGCGTACCAGGGTCTTGCATTGCAGCCTCAGTTCAGCCAAATCAACACCGACAACCCGGACCTCTCGGCTTTCAATAGTCGAAAGGGCAAGTTGCTGCTCTACCATGGCTTGGCCGACACTCTCATCGCGCCGCAAGGCTCTGATAACTACTACAACCGGGTGGCATCTGGCATGCGCGGCATCGCCGAGGTGCAAAAGTTCTTTCGCTACTACCATGTCCCTGGCCTTCCGCACAACGGCCGTCTGCAGGCACCGGCCAACGTTCCGGCCCCGCAGAATGTCTTGGGGCGTGATGAGATGTTCCAGACGCTCCAGGCATGGGTAGAACAGGGAACAAACCCGAGCACGCTCAACGTGACTTCGGCCGATGGCAACGTGTCGATGCCGCTGTGCGTCTACCCGCAGAAAGTGCAATATGGTGGTACGGGTCCGGTGACCGCCGCGAGCAGCTATAGCTGCCAATGAGCTGATTCGCAAAGGCGTGCGCCGACCTGTTGGCCGCGCCTCCGTTGCTTCGGGAAGGCACTCGTGGGTCGGCGCCGCAACAACAGCGGCAAGCCTTCGACGATGCTGTTTGTGCTCGTCGGCGCATTGCCGCGGTGAGTTGAGTGCTGCACCGCGTTTCAGGAATGGCTCTAAGCCGTGCGGCACTCCTTTGACGATGACAAAGGCCCTTTCTCGACCTCGTTGCCCGCAAGGACCTCGACGTGGACGGTCGGATCGGACGAAGTACATGCCGTCATCGCGTTGAGCGGTCTCAACTCTGATGATTCACCCGTTGCAGTCGATCAGGTGCAGCGCCATCGGCTCTCCGATTCGTTTGCACCCTCCGCCGGCAATCATCGCCATCTCGTGTGCTACCGAATCGGGGGTTATCCGCTAACCCCTCAGTCATCCTTGTCCTGGCTATGGTGGTGGCCATGCCCTCGCCCGCGGCACTCGCCGCGCGACGTGCCGCCTTCGTGGTAGTCCAGTGTCCCGTTCACCTCGTGCTTGTACTTCACCAGCACGCTGTCGCACACCTCTTCGCGCGTCTCAAGGTTGCCGCCACAGCGGAAGTTGGCTGCGTCGTGGGTGCTAACGATCCTTGGCCGGTGTCCAACGGCCACTTTCCGTCTTTCGCGAAGGTGATCCGCGGTGGCCCCTCGCGGCGACGAGCCGGCTTCACCTCGGCACGCTCAGTCTCCGGAAGGCTCGCGTCGAGCGCCTTCGTCCATTACAATCTACTCAAAGGTAAGGATCACTGATGGCCGAATCCACCATCACCGCCAAAGGGCAGACCACGGTGCCAGCCGACGTCCGCGCGCTCGTGCACGCCAAGCCGGGTACGCGCCTGGTCTGGTCGGTCATGCCCGACGGCACCATCATCGTTCGCGCCAAGACCAAGTCCATCCTCGACATGGCCGGCATGTTGAAGGCGCCCAAGGGCAAGCGTGTCGCCGTGGAACAGATGAACCCCTGGCGCTGATGCCGGCACTCGACACCAGCGTCCTGATCCGCTACGTCGTCCAGGACGACACCACGCAGCTGGCCGCGGCCAAGCGGCTCATCCCAAGGTGCATCAGCGAGGGCGTCGCGCTGTTCGTGCCGGTGACCGTGGCCCTCGAGCTCGAGTGGGTGCTGCGTGCCAGCTTCGAGTACACCAAGGACGAGGTGATGGAGGTGCTGTCGAGTCTGTTCTCGGCCGCCGAGCTGACCTTCGAATCGGAGCGTGGGCTCGAGGTCGCGCTGCAGCTGTACCGCGAGGGGTCGGCCGATTTCGCGGACTGTCTGCACATCGCTCTGGCAGCGCGAGCAGGTGAGCTTCCCCTGTGGACGTTCGACAGGCGCGCCGCCAAGGTCAACGGGGCACAGTGGATAGCCCGTTGAGGGACTCGGCAGTCCGGCCCATGCACAAGACCTCTAACCGTCCGGCGACAGCAAAGCAGCGGTTGCTGACGGTGGCCGCAGGACGCTGTACTCACGCTCAATGCCACCAAGCAGTCATCTGGAGCAGCGCCTGATGCTCGCCCGAATGGCGCGTTGTAGGAGGCACTGCGGCTGTGGGACTCTCACGTTGGGTTCCGCACCTCCCCGGCGAGGGGCGTCCGAGAGCCGGCCGGAGTACTTCATGCGCCTGCCGGCCGGGCTCGGGGCCACTGGCGAGACGGAGTTGCTCGACGAGCTTCTCGACTATTGAACAAGCGCGAGCGGCGGATCCTCACCCGAACCGACGCCGGTGAAGGCGGGCGCGTGGCACACTGGATCGACCCTCGGCCCGGATCGGGCCGCCGTAACCCGCCCCAGAGGAGACGCCGATGCTGACAATGGAGAAGACGGCCGACTACGTGAAGCGCTGGGTCGCCGCGTTCGAGTCGAAGGACCTCGATCGCGTGCTGGCCTTCTACACCAACGACGTGATCTTCCACTCCCCGCTGGTTGCGCGGCTGAGCCATGACCCCAGCGGCATCGTGCAAGGCAAGGCGGCGCTGCGCGCCTACGTGAAGAAGGGCTTCGAGGTGTTCGACCACATCAAGTTCACCGTGCTCGACGTGCTGCGTGGCGTCGACAGCATTGCGATCCACTACAAGGGCATCACGGGCACGCATGTCGTCGAGGTACTGTTCTTCGACAAGGACGGCGTGGTCCGCGAGTCGTACGTGCACTACTCGTCTCCTGAGTAGCATCGAAATTGCTGTAGTTCATCTTGGGAGCTGGCCGCGTGCAGCAACAACGCCGAGGTCGATGATCCGACGGCAGCTCTCACCGGCTGTGAACAGGAACTCCCGATCCGTTGCAGTCCTTCGCGTCGGCGCTTATGTACAGCCGCTGAGCCTGCGGCACCTCACTGCGCTGCGATCCCGGCGTCCTTGCCCGCCTTGCGCCAGACTTCGAGTTGCTCCTTCAGCATCGCCGCAAGGTCTTCCGGCGTGGACGACTGCGGCTCGAAGGCTAGCTTTTCCAGCTGATCCTTCACGTCGGGCTGGGCCAAGGCGCGCGAGAGTTCGCGCGCCAGGCGATCGACGACGGGCCTGGGCATGTCCTTGGGCCCGAACACGCCGGCCCACGGCGTGATCGGCGCGGGATCGGCGCCTGCTTCCAGCAGCGTCGGCACGTCGGGCAGCACGGGGCTGCGGTTGGGCAGCAGCGTTGCCAACGCGCGCAGCTTGCCCTCTTTCACGTGCGGCAGCAGCGTGCCGGTAGCGATCGCCACCTGCACGCGGCCGGCGAGAAGATCCAACGTCATCGGTGCGTCGCCCTTGTAGGGTACGTGGACCATGTCCACTTTGGCTGTCTGCGCCAGCTTCGCGGTCGCGATGATCGCTGTGCTGTTGCCCGAGCCGTAGGTCATCTTCCCGGGGTTGGCCCGCGCATGGTCGAACAATTGCGCGAGAGTGCGCGCCGGCACCGCATCGTTGACGAAGACGAAGAAGCCGAAGGTGCCCACCTTGCCGACGGGGGTGAAGCCCGCCACCGGGTCGTAGGTGATGGCCTTGTGCATCACCGGCGCGGCGTTGAACGCGGTGTTGGTCGCGAAGAGCAGCGTATAGCCGTCGGCGGGCGACTTGGCCACGGCATCGCCGGCGATCATGCCGTCGGCACCTGCCTTGTTCTCCACCACGATGGGCTGTCCGAGGGACTGGCTCATCGCCTGCGCGACGGAGCGCGCGATGACGTCCGCCGATCCGCCCGGCGGGAAGGGCACTACCAGGCGGAGGGGCTTGGTGGGTACTGTGCGAAGGCGCCGGAGGCGGCGAAGAGCAGGACGGCGAGCGTGGCGCGCAAGGTTTGCCGCGTGAGGGACTGCAAGGCAGATGCCATGATGGGTCTCCTGGCTCGGCGGGACGCCGCGCCGAAAGACGGTAGTCCTTCCCGGACGACTTGAAAAGAGCGGAATCGTGGAGCTACGCATCCGCAGCACCACATGCCCCGCGATCTCGCCTCGCCACGTCTCGTCCATGACCGCGCTAACGCTCGCGGCGTCGGCGCCTCATCCGGGCAGGTGTCGAACAACCCAGACGGCTGCTGTCCTTCGGCCTCGCACCTTGGTCTCACAGAGTCGGCCGCAGTCCGGACAGTGAGGAGTTCGCTGCGGTTGCCACACCAGCGAGCAGTCCGGAGAGCGCTGCCGACATCCACGAGCCGGCGAGCGCCGTCTCAGGCTGTAGGTCGATCGAGTGTCTGCTGCCAAGGGCGGAAGAGGTTCCGGAAGCGCACACTCAATCATCCACTGTCCTTGAGTGCTCCCGCGCCCGTGAGCTTTCTTGGATCGAGCTACTCAGCGTTTTGATTCCTGCGTCGCGGATCACCGCGGCCCAGCTCTTCAGCTCCGTTCTTCACGACTCGTTCAAGCTCCTCCGGGCTGCTGCCCACCGGGTCGGCACTCTGCGCGAGGAGTTTCTGCTTCACTTCGGGCAGATGCACCACACGGGCCACCTCTTTTTGCATGCGCTCAACGATTGCGGCCGGCGTTTTCGCCGGAGCGAACATCGCGCACCAGGAGTCGACCTCGTAATCCGGCAGGTTCAGCTCCTCCGCGACGGTGGGAATGTCCGGCGCGGCAGCGCGTGCGCTTTCGCGTCGTAACCGCGAGCGCGAGCAATTTGCCCGAGCGCACGTGCGAGAGCGCTGCGGGCGCGGTGAGGAAGAGGAACGGGGTTTGACCTGCTAGCGTGTCGGCGACCGCGGGACCGCCCCCTTTGTACGGCACGTGCACCATATTGATTCCGGTCCTGAGCTTCAGCAACTCGGCCGCGATGTGGCCAGGCGTGCCGTTGCCGGGCGAAGCGTAGGCGTAGAAACCCGGGCGCTCCCTGGCCGCAGCGACCATTTCCCGCAGCGTCTTCGCCGGCGCGTTCGGGTTCGCGGCGATGAGTTGCGGCACGCTCACAAGGAGCGACACGGGAGCGAAGTCGCGCTCGACGTCGTAGTTGAGCTTGTAGAGGAAAGGATTGATCGTGTGCGAGGAGAGCGTGTAAAGGAACGTGTAGCCGTCGGGCGCGCTCTTCGCCGCCGCTTCGGTGCCGACGGCGCCGCCGGCGCCGCCGCGGTTCTCGATGACGATCGGCTGCCCGAGGCTCTCCGAGAGCTTGGGCTGGACGATGCGCGCAGTGATGTCGACGGTGCCGCCCGGGCGGATAGGGCACGATCAATCGGATCGGTCTGGAGGGATACTGCTGAGACACGCCGGCGTCGCCGCGCACAACGCGCACGCTTGAATCAGGCCGATCATCGCCCATTTCAAGAAGGACGTCATATCTCCACCCGTGGATCCATTGAGTCTTCGAGCTCATGCTGTGTAAGACGCTGCTCGACTTCCGACCGATTGCACTCTAGGGTGGGCGAACGCCGTTGTATTGAGGCGAATGCCCCGACGTTGTGCCCGATCGCCGAAGTGGCTTAGGGACAAATGTCCCGCGTCAGCGCGGGTTGACGAGACCGCTGGTTCTCCCGAGGTCCCGGGACAGTCCAATCCAAGAATTGCGAAGCGGCCATAAGAGGAGTGCCGCCGTTCGATTGCGCTTGAATGAAGTGTCGGTCGGGCTTACGGCCCCGCGCTACTCGGCGGGCGCGACTGCCGTCGACCGTAGGCCTGCCTTGTCGAACACTTGGCGGACCAACCCAGAGGCCTTCGCGTCCTCGAGAAAGGCGCGCACATGAGCGAGCGCAGCCGGCCGGTTCTTTGGCACCGCGATCGCGATTGCGGTCGTGTGGAAATAGCCGTCGAGGAGGCGCGAACCGGGGATCTCCGCCTGATAGGAGACGAGCGCATTGCGTCCGAGCGCAAACGCGTCGATCTGGCCGCTACGCAACATGTCGATGGCCTCGCCGACCGATGGCACCGCGACGACGGTGACCGACTTGAGCACGCGCGCGGCGGCGCGAATCGTCGTCGTATTGGCTTCGCCGGCGACCCGCACGCCCGGCCGATCGAGATCGTTGATCGTTCTGAAGGCGGAACTGCCGAGAACCAGGCACGTGCTCTCGAACTGGACATAGGCCGGTCCGAATTCGACCCGTTTCCTGCGTTCGTCGTCGACCGGGAGGAAGGCGACGTCGATCAATTCCTTCTCCAGCGCGTCGGTGACCTCGCCGGAATTGTGGGCGACGAAGAACTCGATTGCGACGTCGAGTGTTCGCGCGAGTTCGTGGCTGAGATCCGCCGCAACGCCGTGGGGCCGGCCGTCGGTGTCCTTCACGACAAAGAACACCGTCGCCTTGGGGGCGGACACGACCCCGACCCGAAGCCTGCCGGTTGATGCGAGTTCCCCTCTGGCGGTGGCGAGATCGCCGGCCGTCAGCGGCCGCGACCGTCATGGCGGCGAGCAAGACGCCACGGATCAGATTGCTTCGCACGGGACCAATCCTCTTTGATGGCCTTGTCGCGCGTCAGCGCGCGCTGACGGCGTCGTCGGCTCTCCCGAGGCCCGCTTCGCGCGCGCGCACAATGGCTTGATAGCGGTGTTCGACGCGAATCTTGTCGAAGACCCGCGTGATGTAATTGCGAACCGTCTTCTCTGAGAGTCGAAGCGATACCGCGATCTCCGCGTTGTCGAGACCTGCGGCGATACCTTCCAGAACGGCGCGTTCGCGCGAGGTCAGCTTGTCGAGCCGCAAGGCACGGCTGGTCGGGACGGCGCGGTCCGGTTCGGCGAGAAAGCTCCGCACCTCGGCCACCAACCGCGACCACGCCGGCTCGTCCGCGAGCAACAGGTGGTTTTCACTGTCGAGCTGCACGAAGCGCGAATCGGGAATGAGGTTCGCGAGCAATCGACCTTCTTCGATCGGCACAACCGCGTCGCGTTCGGGATGCACGACTAGAACGGGACATCGAATGCGCGAAGCGGCATCCCGCACGTCCACGTCCCAACTGATGGCCATCAAGCGAGCCGCGGTCTCGGGAGTGGTGGCCGCGCGATGCTGCTCGCACCAGGAGTGGAAATGCTCGAGCGTGCCGCCCGGCTGAAAAGCTGACGCCCACACCTGCAGGAAAGCGTGGTCGTCCTGGCCCCAGCCGAGTCGCGTGAGCTCGTGCAACACGCGCGCCTTCTCGGCCTGGTGCGGCTGACTGCGCTGCAATCGACCGCGCGCAAACGTCCCGTAGAGAACGAGGTGGCTCACCCGGTCGGGACGCCGCGCCGCGTACTCGATAGCGATCGGTCCGCCCTGACAGGTGGCCACCAGAGGGAAGCGGCGGAACCCGGCGGCTTCGACGACGCATTCGAAGTCGCGTACCCAGGTCTCGAACGAAAGATCGTCAACGTTCCGATCCGAGAGCCCGCAGCCGCGGGAGTCGTAGCGCAACACCTTGTGCTCGCGGGTGAAGGCGTCGAGCCACGGCCGCCAGGCAAGGCTGCGCCATTGGTGCTCGAGATGGGACATCCAGGTCGCCGACATCACCAGCGGCGGGCCTTCGCCGCTCACCGCATAGGCGAGCTGCACGTCGTCAGGGGCCGTGCAGAAGCGGATGTCCTGCGTCATGGCGGGCATGCTGCTTCCATCGTTCATCCAGAGACGATGCCTCACGCCGTTTTCGGCCATGTTACCTCGCCAGCGGGCGCTTTGCGCCCCCGCCACGGGCTCTGCCGACCCGAAGCAGAGGCTCTGCTGGAGCGACTCGCCGGCGTGTCTTCACTCAGTTTCGCTTTGGCGGGCTGTCACCGGTGATCGCGCGGCGTTCTCAGCGCCGGTCCCAACGCTCAGCGCTGCTTAACCCCGTTGC
>CAVZEK010000040.1:0-32162 GCA_963774185.1 uncultured beta proteobacterium | reverse complement strand
GCCCCCGCAGTTGTCGAGCGTGGCGGCGATGCGCTTTCCCAAATGAGTTCGAGTTGAGCACCGGCACCGGCCGCGTCTGGCCTCCCGCTGACAGCCAGTCGGGTGTGTTTGTTTCAGGGCGCCACGTGGCCAGCAACGTTTTGCGACACAAGCGAGAAGGCTTTACGGGGCTTACGTTGGATGGCGCACGGAACCGCTGCTCGCCCAGCCGCGACCATGGACTGGCGCGCGATCGGCAGGGGGCGTCTGCATTCAGGGCCGCCGTGCCATGCGCCGCGCAACCAACAAAGGAGCTTCTCCATGATCTCGCGTTCCACACTTGAGGCCGCCAACAGGGTCGCCAAGTACGCGGCACGCCGTTCCATCGTCCTGGAACTGAGCGCGCTGCCCACGCCGCCGGCAGTCGATGAGCCGAATCCGATGCAGCGAGGGTGAACCCTTTGGCCTCGTCGGCACCAGCTAACAAGGCGCAGAGCGATGACGCTGAGTGACCTGCTGCCCTTGGCGCCGCTCGTGCTAGCGGGCGCGCTGGCACTGCTGGCCCTGCGGCCCCGGCGCAGGTGAAGTCGAAAAATCCAGCGACACGCACCGATCTCGTGGCCTGAGCGCGAACGACTCCTCACGCAGCGTTGCGCGGCCGGGTCACGGGCTAGCGCCGTCTCATCGGTTGACCCATTTGCGAAGCAGCCAGGCGAGAAGAGGGGTCAGGCGCGTCCGTGTGAAGTTGTTGGCCGCCATCTTGATGGCCTCGGCCTGCGTCGGGTAGGTGTGGATCACGCGTGACACGGTGCGCAGCCCGATTCCGGCGACCATCGCCAGCGAGATGCCGTTGATCATGTCGCCGGCATGGCGCGCCACCACCGTCGCGCCGAGGATGGTGTCGCTGCCTTCGCGAACATGAATCTTCACGAAGCCGTCCTCCTCTCCATCGGCGATCGCGCGATCCACATCGTGCATCGGCACGGTGAATGTCTTCACCGGAATGCCGCGCTCGCGTGCCTCCTTGACGTAGATGCCGACGTGGGCAATTTCGGGGTCGGTGTAGGTGCACCAGGGCACTGTCAATGCGCTGATTCGTTTGCGGCCCAGGAAGAGTGCGTTTTGCACCACGATCCGCGCCGACGCGTCGGCTGTATGGGTGAACTGGTGATCGAGGCAGACGTCGCCCGCGGCGTAGATCTTCCGGTTGGTGGTGCGCAGAAGGTCATCGACCCGGATTCCAATGTGCGCGTCGTACGCAACGCCTGCCGCTTCGAGGTTCAGGCCATCGAGGGCGGGAACGCGGCCTATGCCGGTCAATATCTGGTCGACGACGATCGTCGCGACGTTGCCATCGTTGACCGTCTCGACGACCTTCTTGCCGCCTTTGACGCGCACACTGACGACGCGGGTGTTGAGATGGATTTCGACACCGTCGCGGGCCAGCGCTTCGGAGACCATCTGCGCCGCATCGCGTTCTTCCTTCGGCAGGAACAGCGGCTCGTCGTGCGCGATCACGGTGCGGCATCCGAAGCGGGAAAAGGCTTGTGCCAGTTCGCAGCCGAGCGGGCCGCCGCCGATCACGAGCAGGCTCACCGGCAGCGTGGCGAGGTCAAACACGGTTTCGTTGGTCAGGAAGCCGGCTTCGGCCAGCCCTGCAACGGTCGGCAGCATCGAGCGCGACCCGGTGGCGATCAGTGCCTTTCTAAAACGCAATCGGGTGCCGTCGACGTCGACCGCGTCGCGGCTCGTGAATCGCGCAGTGCCGAAGAACACGTCGATCCCATTGGCCGCAAGGCGCTCGGCCGAATCGACGCGGCTGATTCGCGTGCGGATGCGCCGCACACGCTCCATCGCCATCGCAAAGTCCACTTGAATGTCGTCCGGCGGCCGCACGCCGTAGTTGGCGGCGTTGCGCATCTCGGCATACAGGCGCGAACTGCGAATCAGGGTCTTGGACGGCACGCAACCGTGGTTCAAGCAGTCGCCGCCGAGCAGGTGCCGTTCGATCAGCGCCACTCTGGCGCCGAGCGCCGCCGCGCCGCGTGCTGCGACCAGTCCTGCAGGCCCGGCGCCGATGACGAGCAGGTGGTAGGGTTCGCGCGGCCGCGGGTTGCGCCAGCCCGGCGGCCGTGCGTTGTTGCAAAGCTCGCGGTCGTGAGGGCCCTCGCGGGGATGTTCGAGTGGCGGATGAGGCAGCAGCATCGACGTTGGAGGCGGCGTGCGCCTAACCCTTGGTTAGAGCCAACCGCCGCTGAATCCGGCGCGGCGCAGACCGGTGCGGATACAGGGGTTGCCTCGACCCAGTTGCCACAGCAAGCCCGAGCGGCAGTTCTCGATCATCAAGACGATCATCCCCTGGTCGAGACCAAATGTGCCTTCCGATATCCAACCCTGCGGGCCGTCCTCGGCGACCGTCGGATTGAAGCCGCTGGCACGAACCCGTCTGCCGGAGTCGCTCGGTCCACGCGCCAGCATGCTGCGCAGCGCCGGCAGCACGATCTCCGGTGCGAACACGAGTGACGAGAGCATCGAGGGACTGCAGATCGTTCCATCGTCCGGCCCGTAGGGGACACCGCGCGCGGCGTAGCCATAAAACGCCTGCCGCCGGCCGGCGACGAGCCGCGGCTCGTCGCTCGGCCCGTCGCCGGCCGACAGCCCCCAGCAGTTTGCTGCGTAGCCCGCAAAGCCGCGCGGGTTTCGTGTTGCGTACTCGCGCTGCACGTAGGTGGCGCGCCGACTGTTCTCGAAGTAGTCACACTTCTTCTCGCGCATGAAGCTGTCCTGGATGCCGTGAAAGTCGATCCACGCGTGCGAGAACTGGTGAATGAAGAGCGGGCCGGCGTACAGGAAGTCGTGCCCATACAGGTTTTCCCACTGGTAGGTCAGCGTCCAGTCGAGAAAGCTCTGCTCGGTGAGCGGATGCGTCGGCGATCCCAACCCCAGCACGTAGAGAAGGATCGCCTCGCTGTAGCCCTCCCAACCGTAGTGCAGGAAGCCGCACTCGGGCTTCCAGCCGTGCATCACGGCCGAGCCGTCGCGTTGCGCCCAGTGCCAATCGACCCTGCGATAGAGCGCGGTGGCGAGACCGCGCAGCTCAGCCTCGTGCGGCGTGTCGGCGCTGAAATACGCCGCCGCAGTCAACACACCGGCCATCAGAAAAGCGGTGTCGATCAGCGACACTTCCGAGAGCCATACGCGTGTGCCGCTGCGCATGTCGAGAAAGTGGAAGTAGAAGCCGCGGTAGCCGGTGGCATTCGCCTCGCCGGACTGGTCGCTTTGCATGAGGAATCGCAGCACCGAGAGCGTGCGCTGCAGCGCGTCGGGGCGTGCCATCCAGCCGCGTTCGACACCCACCGGATAGGCCGACAGTGCGAAGCCGACCACCGCGATGCTCGATGGTGCGCCATCGCGAGTGGTGTCGGCAATCAGGCCGTTTTGGAGATTGACGTTCTTGACAAAATACTCGAAGGCGGCGCGCTGCAGGCCTTCCAGCAGTGTGTCGTCGGATGGCTCAATGAGGCTGACCATCGGTGGGCGACTCGATGGCGCGGTCGACGATCGCTTGCGCCTCCTTGAGAATGCACTGCAGGTGACCGGCGCCGCTGAAGCTCTCGGCATATATCTTGTAGATATCCTCGGTGCCCGACGGTCGGGCGGCGAACCAGCCGCTCTTGGCCGTCACCTTGATGCCACCGATCGGTGCGTTGTTGCCTGGCGCGCTGCCAAGCACGCTGTCTATCTTTTCGCCGGCGAGCTCGCTCGCCTCGATTCGCGCAGGCGCGAGCGCCGCGAGCTGCTCCTTTTGCCGAGGTGTTGCCGGTGCATCGATCCGTTCTGCCATCGGGTTGCCGAACTCGTTGGCGAGTTGCTCATACAAAGAGCCCGCATCACGACTGCAGCGAGCGCTGATCTCGGCGGCGAGGAGTGCCGCCGCGATGCCGTCCTTGTCGGTGGTCCACACCGTGCCGTCGCGGCGCAGGAACGTGGCGCCTGCGCTTTCCTCGCCGCCAAAGCCGAGCGAGCCATCGAGCAGCCCCGCGACGAACCATTTGAAGCCGACCGGCACTTCGTAGAGCGTGCGTCCAAGGCGCTGGGCCACCAGATCGATCAGCCGCGTGCTGACGACGGTCTTGCCAACGGCGGCGTTCGCGCGCCACTGCGGCCGATGCTGGAACAGGTAGTCGATCGCCACCGCCAGGTAGTGATTCGCAGGAAGCAACCCCGCATGGGCGGTGACGATGCCGTGGCGGTCGTGATCGGTGTCGCAGGCGAACCCGATGTCGAAGCGGTCCTTGAGCGCGAGCAGGCGTTGCATCGCGTACGGCGACGAGGGATCCATGCGGATGTGGCCGTCCCAGTCGAGCGTCATGAAGCGGAAGGTCGCGTCGACCTCCTCGCTGACGACGCTCAGATCGAGGCGATACCGCTCCGCGATCCGCCCCCAATAGTGCACGCCCGCGCCGCCGAGCGGGTCAACGCCGATGCGAATCTTCGCGTCGCGGATCACGTCCAGGTCGACCACGCTGCCGAGATCTGCGACGTAGGCGCTGAGATAGTCGTGGCGCCGCGTCGTTGGTGCACGCAGCGCCTTCGCGTGCGTGATGCGCTTGACGCCGTCGAGCGCACGTTCCAGGAGAGCGTTGGCTTTGACCTCGATCCAATCGGTGACGTCTTGCCCGGCCGGGCCGCCGTCGGGCGGGTTGTACTTGAAGCCGCCGTCTTCGGGCGGATTGTGCGATGGCGTGACCACGATGCCATCGGCCAGCCCCGAGGTGCGGCCGCGGTTGTGCGTGAGGATCGCGTGTGAGATCGCGGGGGTCGGCGTGTACTCGTCGTTGGCCGCCAGCATCACCTCGACGCCGTTGGCTGCCAGCACTTCGAGTGCGCTGGCGCCGGCCGGCCGCGACAACGCATGGGTGTCGATGCCGAGGAAGAGCGGCCCATTGATGGCGTGACCCGAGCGGTAGTCGCAGATCGCCTGCGTGATCGCCAGCACATGCCATTCGTTGAACGAGACTCCGAACGAAGAACCGCGGTGCCCCGAAGTGCCGAAGGCCACACGCTGCACCGGCACTGACGGGTCGGGCAGCTCGGTGTAGTACGCGGTGACGAGCTTGGGCACGTCGACCAGCGAGGACGATGGCGCCGGCTTGCCGGCAAGGGGACTGATGCGCGTGCTCATCCGGTGAGCTGCGAACTTTTCTCGCTAATGCGCGACAGCAGCAGGTACCAGGACTTCGTGAACGCGTCGGCGCCTTCGCGCTGCAGGCGCTCGGCCAGTGCTTCATCGTCGACCCCTTCGCGCCTGAATTCTTCGAGCACGGCCTCGGCGTAGCCGCCGTCGATCGGCATCGTCGCGCCGACCTTGCCGTGGTCGGCGAATGCCTGCAGTGTCTTTTCCGGGATCGTGTTGATCGTATCGGGCGCCGCAAACGCTTCGACGTAGAGCGTGTCGGGCGCTGCCGGGTCTTTGGTGCCGGTGCTGGCCCAAAGCAGCCGCTGCGGGTGGGCGCCCGCCTTTGCGAGTTTGAGCCAGCGCGTCGAGGCCAGCAGATCACGGTACGCTTTGTAGGTGCGCATCGCGATCGCAATGCCCAGGCGATTGTGATATTGCGCAGAGATCTCTTCCTTCACGGCCACGTCCCAGCGGCTGACGAAGAGTGAGGCAACCGATTCGACCTTCGGGTCCATTCCCGCGGCGACGCGGCGTTCGATGCCACGCAAGTAGGCTTCGGCGGCGGCCACATAGTGCTCGCGCGAAAACAGCAGCGTCACGTTGATCGGCACGCCAGCGAAGATCGATTCTTCGATGGCCGGTATGCCGGCCGGCGTTCCCGGGATCTTGATGAAGAGGTTGGCCCGTCTGCCTGCGGCATGCAATCGTGCCGCAGCCCGGATCGTCTTGGCAGTGTCGTCGGCCAGCAGGGGAGACACCTCGAGCGAAACCCAGCCGTCGACACCCTCGCTGGCATCGTGCGCCAGTCGGAACAGGTCGGCAGCTTGCCTGAGGTCTTGCAGGGCGAGGGCAAAGAAGAGTTCTTCGCCGGACTCGCCCTGGCGCGTCAGTTCGGCGATCGCCGAGTCATAGAGCGTGCCGCCGCCGATCGCCTTCTCGAAGATCGTCGGGTTCGAGGTCAGCCCCGTCACCGACAAATCGGAGATGTAGCGTGCCAGCGTGCCATCCATCAATATTTGCCTGCTGATGTTGTCCAGCCATAGGCTCTGGCCAAGGGCGTGAAGCCCCAAGGTGTTCGAGTTCATGATTTCTCCTGCACCGCGATCAGTGGCGTGATGTCGAGGTCGGCCAGATCGCCGATGTGCTCGACGCTGAAGTCGGCGGACGGGTATTTCGCCACCTCGACGGGGTCGAGCGCGTAGTGGCCTTGGCGCGGAAACACCGTCGTGAGGCGTTCGCGCAAGACCGCTTTCATGGCCGCGAGAATCCGCAGCTTGTCGTCGACGATCACGTAGTGGCGCGCCGGATGGTGGCGTTGCACCGCATCGAGCATCTGCTCCTTATGGATGTAGATCAGCACGCGGCCACCGACGGCGTCCCACAGCCCGGACCGGCGCACCTTGCGCGGCTGAAACACCACATCGCCGTCCGACAGGATCACCGTCGGCCCGAAGGCGCGGAGGTGAGCGATGGCATCGAACGCACGCGGGTAGATGCGCTCGGCGAACGGGTAGTCGATGAGAAAGGTCGACATCAGCAGCAGCCGCTGCGCGTTTGCTGCGCCACCTTCGGAGTCGTGGCGGTAGCGCTGCAAAGCGCCCAGATAATCCGCGTAGCCGAGTTCGGCGCGCAGCGTTTCGAAGATCGCCCAGTAGCGCTCGGCGCTGGCGACGCCGAATTCGCTTTCGAGGTGGCGCCGCAGATCGATGACGATGCGATCGTTGTCGAGCAGCGTGTTGTCGACGTCGAGCAGAAACACCACCTCCGATGTCATGGCGGAATCACTCGCAGTTCGCTTCGGCTGCGGGGTTGTGCCACCCGCCGCCGCCGGCGATCAGGTCGTCGGCGGCCTTCGGCCCCCACGTGCCCGCCTGGTAGGGCAGCGCGCAGTGGTGGTTCGCAAGCACAGGCTCGACGACCGCCCACGCGGCCTCGACCGCGTCCTGGCTGGTGAAGAGCGCGCCGTCCCCAGCCATCGCATCGCCGAGCAGCCGCTGGTAGGTCGAGTCCTCGTTCGATGCGCCTTCGCACAGGTAGAGCTCACGCTGGTCGCCGACGAATCCCTTGCCCGGGTGTTTGACGCGAACGGCGAGCGCAATGGCGGATGCGGGCTGCAGCCTGAAACGCAGGTGATTGGCGTGGCCGGTGCCGGGGGCGGCATCGTCGAATAGCGCCAGCGGTGCTGGCTGCAATTTCACCAGCACTTCGGCCGTGGTGTTCGGCAACAGCTTGCCCGAACGCAGGTACCACGGCACGCCGGCCCAGCGCCACGAGTCGATGAACAGGCGCAGCGCGCAGAAGGTTTCAACATCGGAATCGGGCGCGACATCCTTCTCGCCGCGGTAGCCGACGTACTGGCCGCGCACCAGGTCATCCGGCGTCAACGGTCGCATCGCATGAAAGACGCTGGCCTTCTCGCTGTGCACGGCCGCAAAGCCCTGCGCTGCGGGCGGCTCCATCGCGAGCAGCGCGACGATCTGGAACAAATGGTTCTCGACCACGTCGCGAAGGCAGCCCGCGCTTTCATAGAAGCCGCCGCGCTGGCCGACGCCGAAGTTCTCAGCCAGCGTCACCTGAACGCTCGCGACATGGTTGCGGTTCCAGATCGGCTCGAGAAATGAATTGGCGAATCGGAAGTAGAGGATGTTCATGATCGCCTCCTTTCCGAGGTAGTGGTCGATGCGAAAAACCGATGTCTCCGGAAACACCGACCGCGCGATCGCGTCGAGTTCGACTGCCGAGGCCAGGTCGCGACCGAAAGGCTTCTCGACGATGATGCGCGCCCCTTCACCCAACCCGGCGGCGCCCAGGCCCTGGATCACGGTGGCGAACAAGGACGGCGGGATCGCCAGGTAGTGCGCGGGCCGTTGCGCATTGCCGAGCTCTTTCTTCAATGCGTTGAATGTCGCCGGATCCTTGTAGTCGCCGCTGACGTAGCGCAGCAGCGAAAGCAGGCGATCGAACGCGTGCTCATCGTCGACGCCGCCCGCGCGCTCGATGCTTCCACGCAAGCGCCGATGCACCTCATCGGCACCCCATGCCGACGATGCAACGCCGATCACCGGCACCGTCAACGCACCCCCTTTCACCATCGCGTAGAGCGCCGGGAAGATCTTCTTGTCGGCCAGATCGCCGGTGAAACCGAAGACGACCAGCGCGTCGGAGTGCGGCGCGTCGCCGGTTCGCCCTGGCCTTGAAGGCGCGCTCATGTCGATCTAGCTTTTCTTTTCGACGTGACCGCCGAACTCATGCCGCATCGCAGACAGCAGGCGGTTGGCGTAGTCGGCTTCGCCACGCGACGCGAAGCGTTCGTACAAGGCGGCGCTGAGGACATGCGTGGGCACTGCCTCGTCGATCGCTGCCTGGATGGTCCAGCGGCCCTCGCCGGAGTCGGAAACGCGACCGTCGTAGGCTGCGAGCTGCGGATCCTTCAGCAGCGCGCTTGCCGTCAGGTCGAGCAGCCACGAACCTATGACGCTGCCGCGGCGCCAGAGTTCAGCGATCTCGGGCAGGTTCATGTCGTACTGATAGAACTCGCGATCGCGCAGCGGTGTGGTCTCGGCATCGTTGGCACCGGTGCCCTTGCCGACGCCAGCGTTGCGCAGGATTTCCATGCCTTCGGCGTACGCCGCCATCACGCCGTACTCGATGCCGTTGTGGATCATCTTGACGAAGTGGCCGGCGCCATGCGGGCCGCAGTGCAGGAAGCCTTGCTCGGCACTGGCGACTTCACCGCTGCGCCCGGGCGTGCGAGCCGCCGCGCCGACCCCGGGCGCGAGCGCCGAGAAGATCGGCTTCAGGCGTTCGACGACATCGGGTTGTCCGCCAACCATCAGGCAGTAGCCGCGGTGCTGTCCGGCGACGCCCCCGCTGGTGCCCACGTCGACGTGGTGGCGGCCCGACTCGCTCAGCTGTTTCGCGCGTCGAATGTCATCGCGATAGTACGAATTGCCGCCGTCGACCACGATGTCGCCGGCTTGAAGATGCACGAGCAACGTGTCGAGCACCTGGTCGACGACGCCCGCTGGCACCATCAGCCAAATTGCGCGCGGCGAAGTCGTCTTCGAAACGAGTTCCTCGAGCGAGGCGGCGCCCGCGGCGCCGTCGTTGCGCAAGGCGACGACCATCGCCGGCTGCGCGTCATGGACGACACATTCGTGGCCCTTTGCGATCAGGCGCCGCACCATGCTCGCACCCATGCGGCCCAACCCGATCATTCCGAGCTGCAATTGCACCTCCACGGTCTGAGCGGGTCGATTGCAGAGCACACCAACGCTCGCGACGACCCCATGCTCCGGCCGCCGTCAGGCACGGCCTCGTCGTGCTCGACATCTCAACGATAAATCGGATGCGCAACGCTCGTCGGTGCGCGAGCGCACAAACGCGCGGTCCCGTTCGGGTGCACTCTGTACCGCCGAAGTTCGACGTGGAACTGGAGTGACATGTCCGACTCGCTCGATCGACTGTGCATCGACACCATCCGCTTCCTGTCGGTGGATGCGGTACAGAAGGCCAACAGCGGCCACCCCGGCATGCCGTTGGGCGCCGCGCCCATGGCTTACACCTTGTGGACGCGGCTGCTCAAATGCAATCCGCGCAATCCGACGTGGGCTGATCGCGACCGCTTCGTGCTCTCGGCTGGGCACGGTTCGATGCTGCTGTACAGCCTGCTGCACCTGAGTGGTTATGACCTGTCGCTTGACGACATCAAGAATTTCCGCCAGTGGGCAAGCAAAGCGCCGGGTCACCCGGAACGTGGGCACACGCCCGGCGTCGAGATCACCACCGGTCCGCTCGGGCAGGGCCTGGCCAACGCGGTCGGCATGGCGATCGCCGAGGCGCAGCTCGCGGCGCGCTACAACCGACCCGGTCACGCGATCGTCGACCATCACACGTACGCCATCGTGAGCGACGGTGACCTGATGGAAGGGGTTGCCTCGGAAGCCGCGTCACTGGCCGGACATCTCAAGCTCGGCAAGCTGATCTGCCTGTACGACGACAACCGCGTCACCCTGTCGGCGGGCACCGACATCACCTTCTCGGAAGATCGTGCAGCGCGTTTCGAGGCCTACGGCTGGCGCACGAGCTTCGTCGCGGACGGCAACGACGTCGCCGCGATCGAGGTGGCGCTGCGGGCTGCCCGTGCGGACAGTTCACGGCCGTCATTGATCCTCGTGCGCACGCACATCGGCTTCGGTTCGCCGAACAAGCACGACAGTTTTGAGGCCCATGGCTCGCCGCTGGGCCTGGACGAGGTGAGGTTGACGAAGCAGGCTCTCGGTTGGCCGCTCGAGCCGCCGTTCCTGATTCCTGAGGCGGCGCTTGCGTACATGCGCAAAGCGCTCACGCGCGGCGAAAGCGACGAAGCCGCGTGGAATGCACGCATGCAGCACTATGAGCGGGCTTTTGCCGATTTGGCGGCGGAGCTTCGATGCCGCCTGCGCGCCGAATTGCCGTCCGGCTGGAACACAGACATCCCTGTGTTCCCCGCCGACATCAACGGCATGGCCACGCGGGCCGCGTCTGGCAAGGTGATGAACGCCGTTGCCGCGAGACTGCCTGCAATGACAGGCGGGTCGGCCGATCTGGATCCATCGACCAAGACATCGCTCAAGGGACTGGGTGATTTCAATCCGCCGGGGGCTCCCGGCGAAGACACTCAGGGGTCGGATGGCGGCGGTTGGAGCTATGCCGGACGCAACCTGCATTTCGGTGTGCGCGAACACGCCATGGGCGCGATCGTCAACGGCATGGCGGCGCACGGTGGCTTCATCCCGTACGGCGCAACCTTCCTGATCTTCTCCGACTACATGCGCCCCGCGATCCGCCTGGCCGCGCTGATGGGTCTGCACGTCGTGCACGTGTTCACCCACGACAGCATCGCGCTCGGCGAAGATGGCCCGACCCACCAGCCGGTCGAGCAAATGGCCAGCCTGCGTGCGATCCCCGGTCTCACGGTGATACGCCCGGCGGACGCCAACGAAACCGCGGTGGCCTGGAAGGTGGCCATTGAAAGCCGCGATCGCCCGGTGCTGCTGCTGCTGAGTCGACAAGACCTCGCCACGCTCGACCGCAGCCGCTGCGCGAGCGCCGAGGGGCTGCGCCGCGGCGCCTACGTGCTCAGCGATGCGAAGGAGCAACCACCCGCGCTCATCCTGATCGCCAGCGGCTCCGAGGTGGGTTTGATCGTGTCTGCCGCCGAGCGTCTGCAGGACGAGGGAATCGGCGTGCGCTGCGTGTCGATGCCGAGTTGGGACTTGTTCGACGCTCAGCCACGCAGCTACCGCGACGAGGTACTGCCGCCGAGCGTGCCGGCGCGATTGTCGTTGGAACTGGGCGCATCGCAGGGCTGGCACCGCTACATCGGTGAGCGTGGTGACATGATCGCAGTCGAACGCTTCGGCGCCTCTGCACCGGCCGAGACTTTGTTGCGCGAGTACGGCTTCACTGTCGACAACGTGGTGGCGCGTGCCCGCAAGCTGATAGCCAATCATCGAGGCACCATGCTGGTCGAGCATGGGAGCCGAGGCGCGCAATCAGCAGATCATGAGTGAAGCCGCGGCGCCTTTTTCTGGAGCGCACTCAACTCGCGGTGCTGCTCGCTGGCATTGCTGCAGCGCTCCTGGCCCTGTGCAAGTTCGACGTTACACGCGAGGTCATTCAGGCTGCCCCAATGTGCGTCAAGGCACGGACACGAGGAGCCATTGTTTCGATCATTCCAGACATGAACATCAACGCCCTTGTGATCGAAGACGAGCGGGCCGACCTGGTCGTCCGCTCGGTGATTAAGACAATGCCGTTTGCCGATGCGCTTGGCGGAAGGCGCAAGTCGTTGAAGCTGCGTGCCTTCGCCCGGACGCGCTGACGCAGTCTGCCCGTGCTGAACATGCGCAACGTGCATGAAGAGTCTCCCGGAGAACCGCCACCTGAGCGTACGCCGTGTCCACCATCATCCGCTCGCTCAGCGTCTTGCTCGCCTATCTGGCGTGCGGACAGGCGACCGGCCAGGAGGTCGCGAGCCGCGATGGCGTGCCCCTGCGCGGCATGTTGATCAGAACGATCGCCGAGGAATCGACGCCATTGGACTTGCGACTTCGCCTGTACGTCGATAAGCGTCTGGGCCTGGAGTTCGACGGGCAGGACTCACCGCTCGCGCGGGCTCCTCGCATCGGTGTGGAGTTCACATTGGCGCCAAGTTCGGTGCTCGGCCTCGCCCAAGGCACGCTGCTACGGGCGGACTTGAGCGGGACCACTCAGCTATCGCTGAGGGTCCGCCGCCGTGGGCTCGGCGTGCTGTTGCACAGCGATTTCTGAACCCTGACACCCAAAGTGTGTGCCAATGAAAGAGAGCTCCGCAGTGGGCCCTTTGACAGCCCTTAGGTGTGCTGCCGTACGGAGAAGCGCAGGCTGAATCGCTAGCCTCGCCGGTTTTCCGGTGGGAGCTAGATGTGCAGACATATCGCGTAGTAGGTGGCCGAGTTCCCGAGGATTGCGTCGCGCTCAAGGACGGCGATGGCCGGTACCACGTGGCCCGCTCACTGAACCAACCCCCGCTCGCCGGCACGGCGCTGACAGGTGCGGCGCCTCATCTTGGGTTCGACCAGACACACCGCAGCAGATCAGCTCGTCGCCATCCCATACGACATACACCCACCTGAGCGCAGCGGCGCGTGCAAAAGCGATCGAGATCGCGAACGCGCCGCTGGCCGAGGGGCTGGATGAGGCAAGGCGATTCGGATCGCGGTCGCCACGGCCAAGGAGTGGGCGCGAGCCCACGGCCTGCCAATGCGCGACGACGACGGCAGCTTCTAGGACGCCATCTGCCGATCCAGGTCCACCACAGGAGACCCGCCGATGGCCGAGGAAAAGAGAAAAGCCGCGGCTAACCGCGGCTTTCGCAATGACGACGCTTAGATGACGCGGATATTCGACGCTTGGAGGCCCTTCTGGCCTTGTGTCACCTCATACGTCACACGTTGACCCTCGCTCAGGCTCTTGAAGCCGTCGCCCCGGATCTCCTTGAAATGGGCAAAAAGATCCTTGCCACCCGCTTCTGGCGTAATGAAGCCGAAGCCCTTGCCATCGTTGAACCATTTGACGGTTCCCGTCTCGGTGCCATTGGTACTCATTGAAACTTCCTTTGAATGAAGAGCGCGCAGCAAATGCCGTCGCGCGGTAGAGCCACGCAAGAATCACCAAAGGGAATTCCAGAGAGAGCCTGTCGCGGAACCGGACAGGAAACAGAACCGAACTCAAACAAGGGTCTTGTGCATTACTACTCAGATAAGTATACCACGCGAGCGCTCTCTTCGCTTGTAGGCGTGGTGCGAGTGAATGAAGGTTCGCCAGGCCAATTCACTGCAGCGTGCACAGCGTGCGGTACCGAACGGAACCGAACATGCGACAGAAGTGGATGCCCGCAGCAATTGCCTTGAAAAGGGTGTACGTCAGGCCCGTCATGCCCACCAACCGAAGAAAGAATCGGCGCCAGTCGCAATGACGACGGTCGCATGCAGACGGGAACAGGCGGACACGCTGCGTCGCACCATGCAACACGATGAATCTCGCCATTGGCACGGCACGCCCTAAACGGTGACACACCAACTGCGGCGGTGAAGAAGTCTTTAAGGTCCGCTGACCGCAATGGGCCGGCCTGGCCGGATCAGCGCCTCCGCATGGGTTCGCCCTGACCGGCGCCAGCTAGCTTGCCGAGCTGCCGCTAACCTGCCATTCACAGGTACCTGCAATCTGCCAATAGCCCGCCGCTCGCGAATGTCAGCTTCTATGAGGACTCGCTTGTCAAGCCGCTTTCGATCACGGTTTGGATGCGGGGAGTTCATGGTCCCCTGACGAATGCAGGTAGGGCGTGTGGCTTGGGGTGAGTCGCTGCAGCGGCACATCCTGATCCGAGGTCGGGGTGTGATGAGCGTTCGAGCCAGTGCTCGGACGAACTTCTATCCGTGCAGGGTTTGCCCAACCTGCACCACATGCTCAATGCGCGCAAAACGCGTTGGTAAACCCCAGTTATGGACGTGCCCCTTCTTTGAGGACGGTCGCCGTGCGGTGACCCGCTGACACTGCGGGCACGTCTACCTTTGATCATGATGATGCGATCCGTGCCAAGCCGTGCATCTGGGCGGTTGGATTCAAGCGGCGGCTGGCTTGAGCGTGGCCCCGGCCGGGATCTCGCCGTGCTCCAGGTAGCGCCACAGCGCGATGGCCAGGCGCCGCGCCAATGCGACGATGCCGATGCGCCGCATGCGCTTGCCACCTGCAGCGAAGCGCCGGTTGAACCACTGAGTCAAGGCGCTGTCGGGCTGCAATCGCAGCCAGCCCCAAGACAGCTCCACCAGCAGCGCCCGCGCTCGCTTGTTGCCGGCCTTGCTGATGCCTTGCTCGATCTGGCTGCCCCCACTGTCATACGGCGTGGGGGCAAGCCCCAGGCAGCCGGCCAGCTCGCGGCGGTTGGCGAAGCGCCGCCAGCCAAACAGCTCCTTGACCAGCACCCAGGCGCCCCTGGGCCCGATGGCGCGCAACATTGCCAGCTGCGCCACCAGCGGCTGCTTGCCGTCCTCCAACGCCTGGCGCCGCGCGGCTTCCAGCGCCTTGATCTGCTGCTTGACCAGCGCCAGCCGCGCGCTCTCGCGCTCGAGCTCCACTCGCAGCACAGGCGGGACTTGCTCGCAATGGCTTGCCCACCAGCCAGCCCAGTCGCGCCCGCCAATGATGATGCGCGGGCGCAGGTTGTGCAGCACCAGCAGCGAGCCGATGCGGTTGGTGTGTGCCGTGCGCTCGTGCATCAGTCGCGCCAATTCGCGATGCGTGCGGCGCGCGTCCTCATCTTGCGGCGTCGGCTCATGCAGCACCGACCACACACGCTCGCCGCCGTGGTGGCGCAGCAGCATCGCCAGTAGCTTGTCGCCGTCGAGCCGATCGGTCTTGGCCCGCCTGGCGCGTCGGTTCACTTCGATGCTCGCGGCGTCCACCACGATGTTGTCGATGCCTTGCTCGCTCAGCCACCGGTGCAGCCACCAGCCGTCGCGGCCCGCCTCGTAGCAGGAATGCACCTTGGCCTGGGCGCTCAGGCCACAGCGCGCCCGTGCCTTGGACACGCAGTCGAGCACCGCGCTCGTGTCACCGGCGGCGACGTTGTAGCGGCCTGGGCCGCGCCGACCATCACTGAGCGTCAACTTCCACGACTTGTCGCCCAGCTCGAAGCTGATGTACAGCTCGCCTGGGGTCGCCGTATCCTTGCCATGTAGGACTGTCTGGGTCGCCGCCATTTCCGTTCTCCTTCGCAACAGAAGTTTGGAAATTTCGTTCTAGCCCAACGGGTGTCGCTTGGGCAGTCCTACATAGCATCTCTGGGGCAGGTTCATGCGATTTGGAGCATCGAGCGCGCGTGTTGAGGACCACGTCCAAGTCAGCTCTATCAGCTCAGATGCCTGGAGGACCTGGCTTCGTGTCGAGGTGCCATGCCTCTGCCTACAGGCTGTCGGCGTAGGCGCTGAGTTTGTCCGCGCGGCTTGGATGCTTGAGCTTGCGCAGGGCCTTTGCTTCGATCTGACGAATGCGTTCGCGCGTGACATCCATTTGCTTACCGACTTCTTCGAGCGTGTGGTCGCTGGCCAAGTCGATACCGAAACGCATGCGCACAACCTTGGCCTCGCGAGCCGTGAGTCCATCGAGAAGCTCGCTGACAAGGCCACGCAGGTCGGACTGCATTGCCGCCTCCATCGGAGCGACGTTGTGTGTGTCCTCGATGAAGTCCCCTAGCGTGGTGTCGCCTTCGTCACCGACCGGCAATTCCAGCGAGACCGGCTCCCTGGCAATCTTCATGATCTGGCGCACCTTCGCCTCAGGCAGTTCCAATCTTCTGCGCGATCGTTGCGGCATCCGCTTCGATACCAAACTCCTGCAGGTGCGCCCGGCTCACGCGATTCATCTTGTTGATGGATTCGATCATGTGCACGGGAACGCGGATGGTCCGCGCCTGGTCAGCGATGGCTCGCGTGATGGCCTGGCGGACCCACCAGGTTGCGTACGTCGAGAACTTGAAGCCGCGGCGGTACTCGAACTTCTCCACCGCCTTCATCAAACCGACGTTGCCCTCTTGAATCAGGTCGAGGAACTGCATCCCGCGATTCACGTACTTCTTCGCGATAGAGATCACCAGGCGCAGGTTTGCCTCGATCATTTCCTTCTTCGCCTCCAGTGATGCACGCTCGCCTTCATTCATCTTCTTGTGGATCGCCTTCAGTTCGTCGAGCGGAACTCCAGCTCGGGTCTGCGCGTCAATCAGCTTGGTCTGGAGTTCACGGATGGCCGGCAGCTGCCGGCCGAGTGCGCCGCTGTAGGTCCGGCGTGCAGCCGCTTCGGCCTCGGCCCAACCCAGATCGAGCGCGTTGGGCACGAAGTGCTCGATGAAGTGCTCCTGCGGCATGCCGCAACGGTCCACCACTACTCGGCGGATGTCGCGTTCAAGCCGGCGAACTTCGTCGACCTGTGCACGCAGCATGCCGCACAACCTGTCGATGGTCTTGACCGTGAAGCGCGTCGTTGCAATCTCATTGCTGAGCGAGCGCAGTGCCTTGCGGTGAGCGGGAGTGCCGAAGCCATTCCTGGCCAGGGCCTTGCGTGCCTTCTCGGAGCTCGAGCGCATCGCGGCGAACCGCTCGAGTGCCGCAACGCGCATCTCCTCGAGCCGCCGCGTCGTCGCTTTGTTGCCGACATCGTCATCGTTGCTCTCGTCGAAAGAGTCGACGTCTTCCTCGGCCACGTAGTCGTCGGCCTCGCCGGCAACGACAATGCCGTCGACCACGTCGGCGATGTTCATTTCGCAAGCCGCAATCTTGTCGCCAAGCGACAGGATCTCAGCGACGATCGCGGGCGAAGTGGAGATCGCCGAGACCATGGACTGCAGGCCGCCTTCGATGCGCTTTGCAATCTCGATCTCGCCCTCGCGGGTGAGTAGCTCGAACGCGCCCATCTGGCGCATGTACATGCGAAGCGGATCGGTCGTGCGGCCGAATTCGGAGTCGACATTGGAGACGGCGGCTTCCGCCGCTTCAGCGGCTTCCTCGTCGGTTGCCGCGGCGACTGCATCACCCACGACCAGAAGGGTTGCCGCATCGGGCGCCTGCTCGTAGACGGCAATCCCCATGTCCCCAAGCATCTTCACGGTCGCTTCGAGCACCTCAGCGTCGACAAGCTTCTCGGGCAGGTGGTCGTGAATCTCCTGCTGTGTTAGAAATCCTCGCGTCTTGCCCATCACAACGAGCGCCTTGAGGTCGTTGCGACGCTTGTGTGATTCCTCTTCGGTCAGAGCGGTCTCGTCCAGTCCGAATTCGCGGATCAGCGCACGCTGCTTCGATTTCGGCACATTCACGCGCAGAGGCTTGCCAGTGGCTCCCAGGGCCGCTGCGGCAACCTTGGTTTCGGAAGTGGCGGCGGGGATCCGCGCGCTCGACGGCCTGCCGGCCTCAACTGCGCTGCGCGGGAGCAGGTCGGGCGACGCTGACCAGAGGCTTCCGACCGCGCACTGCCGCAGAGAGTGTGGCGTTCTTGCCGGCGCGCGCCTTGGTCTTCTTGTCATCGGCGCGCTTGGCGGTGGGGGCAGATTTCTTGGCGGTCATGCGGTTCCTAGCGTGTCGAGAAGAGGGCCATTCGCGCTGCAACCTGGATCAAATCGGACACGCCGCGGCGAACCGCTGTCCAGACTTGAAGCAAGAAGGACGTACTTGGGGATGCCCGCTCGGTTTGAAAGGCGACGAGCGCCCGACGTCGAGCGACCCGATCAACAGGAAAAGCACGCAACCCACTTCAATGGCAGCGGGCTTCGGTCTTCCGGGCGTGTCGTCGCGGCTACGACGGGATTGATGTGCCAGGTAACGCGCCCCATTGGCCGACCAATCGTGCGGTCGTTCAGGGCGGTATCGAAGCCGCAATTGTACAGGTTGCGCCACTCTCACCATGCCCGTAGACGCAGTGCCGAGGCGGGCAGTAGTCCCCGACCCCTAGGAGGTCATCCGGATTGGCCATCAGAAGTGATCCGTTAGTACCGTACAAGACTCGCAGCGACGAGCTGGAGTGCAGCATCGGCTTGCCGTGAACGACGGGGTCAGGACAGGGCGCTCAAGAGCGACTCGATGTCGGCGATCGGCGGCAAGCACACTGTCCCGCGGCAGACCCAAGCCTGCGGACGAGTGCCGCCTGTCCGGGTCAGCATCGCGGGCAGACCGGCGATGTCATCGGGCAGTTGCAGCGAGATCACCGCAGGCAGATAAGGTTTGGCGAGCTCAGCGCGCCACGTATCCGTCGCAGCAGGACGGCCCGGTCAGCATCACCAGCGTCGGCGGCGAGCGGCATTCAGCCATCGCAGTGACCAGGCTTGCGAAGCCCTGCGGCACGCGACATGCCTCGGCGGAGAACAGCTCCATCGTGCGCCTTGCGGCCGCCAGATAACGCGGCTCGCCGATCAGGTGGCCCAGCCGCTGCAGCTGCAACGCGGCGATGCCGTTGCCCGACGCGACCGCGCCGTCGTGGCCCGATTTCGGACGCAGCTACCAGCGCTTCGTGGTCATGACTGGTGAAGAAGAAGCCACCATCTCGCGCGTCCTCGAACTGCTCGAGCATGACGTCGGCCAATGCGCAGCCAAAGCGCAGGTCGGCGGCGCGCAGCAGATCGCCTTGCATTGCTTCGAGCACTGCACCGAGCAGAAAGGCGTAGTCGTCGAGGTAGGCATTGAGGTGCGAGCGACCAGCCCGGTGGGTGGCCAGCAATCGACCGTCGCGCCACAGCGCCGCACGAATGAAATCGAGTGCGCACCGCGCCGATTCGGCCCAACGCGGTTCGCCGAACACCCGCGCCGCGAAGGCCATGCCGTCGATCGCCAGCGCGTTCCAGGCGGTCAACACCTTGTCGTCGCAGCCCGGCCGTACGCGCGCGTTGCGCAGCGCGAACAACCGCGCACGGGCGCTTGCGATCAGCGCCTCGCATTCGGCAGGTGTGCGCCTGAGGCGCTCAGCCACATCGACCAACGGCACCGCGGCGCGCAAGTGCCACTCGCGGCCCTCGAAGTTCGGCGCCGCGTCGAGCCCGTAGCGCGCCGCGAACGCGGCGAATTCGTCCGCGCCGAGGTGTTGCGCGACTTCGTCGCGCTGCCAGACGTAGAAGCGCCCCTCGATGCCTTCGGAATCGGCATCGAGACTGGAGTAGTAGCCACCCTCGCTTGATTGCATGTCGCCCATCAGCCACGCCGCCGTCCCCTCGCAGACCTGGCGGAACAGCGTGTCGCCGGTGAGTTGCCAGCCTTGCGCATACAAGCGCAGCAGCGGCCCGTTGTCGTACAGCATCTTCTCGAAATGAGGAATCGTCCACTCGGCGTCAGTGCTGTAGCGGAAGAATCCGCCGCCCAGGTGGTCGTACAGGCCGCCCTCGGCCATCTTGCGCAAGGTCAGCAAGACCGCGTCGCGCGCGGCAGCGTCCCCCGAGGCCAGCGCGTGGCGCAGCAGCGCGTCGAGCCCGGGTGGTTGCGGGAACTTCGGCGCGCCGCCGAATCCGCCGTTGACTGCGTCGAACGTGCGCATCGAGGCATCGCGCAGTCCGGCTGCGGCCTGCGCCGCAGTCGAGGCCAGCGCGTCGCCGAGATCGTCAGCACCGGCAGCAGTCGCCGTCGCTCGCGTGCGGCTTCGGGTAGCGTCTCGGCGAGGTGCTGGACGAGCGCGTCGCCCTGCGCCATCAACGGCTCGCGCTGGGTGGCCCAGGCTGCGGCGACCCGCCGCAGCAGTTCGTCGAAGCCTGGCAGGTTGAACCGCGAGCGTTTTGGGAAATAGGTGCCGCCGAAGAAGGGCTTGCCCTCCGGGGTGAGGAACATCGTCAGCGGCCAGCCGCCCGGGCGCCGAGTCAGCAACTGATGGGCGGTCTGGTAGATCTGGTCGATGTCGGGTCGCTCCTCCCGGTCGACCTTGATGTTGACGAAGTGGCGGTTCATCAGCGCGGCGGTCTCGCCGTCTTCAAAACACTCATGTGCCATCACATGGCACCAGTGGCAGGCCGAGTAGCCCACCGAGAGCAGGATCGGCCGGTCAGTGCTGCGCGCCAAAGCCAGCGCCTCGGCGCCCCAGGGCAGCCAGTCCACCGGGTTGTCGGCGTGCTGCTGCAGGTAGGGGCTGGTCTCGACGGCGAGACGATTGCTCATGTGACTTCAGTCGAGATTGGATTGTCGCTGTTGAGGTTGGAGGGGACAGGTCAAGCTGGCTGCGACGCTATCCTCGTGATCCAACGCAAGCCGCAGTGAGCGGGGTCACTCACCCGATTGCCGTTGCCTCGGAAGGTGCCTTGACGCGACGAACAGAAAGGCGTTAACTAACACGGCGGGGTAGTCAACCGGGGCTTGTTTCTCGGACAAACGATTCACTCTCACCGTCGTGAAAAGGAGGGCGGACCTATCGACAAGTCTCACCTTAGCACTCCCCCCACGACCGGCATCGGCCTGCCGGCAAACGTCACCTGCATGTGATGTGACGACGCCACCGAGAGTGGCATCGCGCAATGCCCTGCGAAACAACGCAGGGCATTGCTGCTTTTGGGGAGGGCTCGACTACCATCAATCAGTTGGGCTTCGCCGTCAAGGGAGCGACTCATGGCCTCGCCGTTTGGCATGCCGGACGAGTTCGTCCAAGGCTTCTTCAAGTCGGGACAGGCCCTGTTGCAGGGTTTCGCGAGCAGGCCGGACATCACAGCGTCCCCCCTTGCTAAGGCACGGCGCACTACTGGGAGCAGCAGATGGCCCTCTGGATGGGCATGCTGGCCAGCGCCGCGAGCGGCAATGGCCCCGAGCCCGTGGTGGCGGCCGAGCGCGGGGACCGCCGCTTCCATGCCGAGGATTGGCGCGACAACCCGTGGTACAGCCTTCTGAAGCAGACCTACCTGCTCAATGCGCGTCTCCTCGGCGAGATGGTCGAAAGCGCAGACCTCGACGAGAAGGAGAAGCACAAGCTGCGCTTTTTCACCCGCCAGTTCATCGATTCGATGAGCCCGGCCAATTTTCTGGCCACCAATCCAGAAGCGCTGAAGCTGGCGTTCGAAACGAAGGGTGACAGCATTCGCGCCGGCTTCGCGAACCTGCTCGAAGACCTGCGGCGCGAGCGCATCGCGATCACTGACGAGAGCGCTTTTGAGGTGGGCTGCAACGTGGCGGTGTCAAAAGGGGCGGTGGTGTTCGAGAACGAGCTGTTCCAGTTGATCCAGTACGCGCCGTTGACCGAACGGGTCGCCACACGGCCGCTGCTGATCGTGCCGCCGTGCATCAACAAGTTCTACATCCCTCGACCTGCAACCCGAGAACTCGTTCGTCGTTTTTGCCTGCGAGCAGGAGCTGACCGTGTTCCTGGTGTCGTGGCGCAACCCGCAGGCCGAACTGGGCCAGACCACCTGGGACGACTACATCGAATCGGGCGCGATCAAGGCGATCGAGCTCGCGCTGTCGATCAGCGGTGCGGACAAGGTCAACGTGTTGGGATGGTGCGTGGGGGGCACGATCCTGTCGTCGGCGCTGGCGGTGCTGCGTGCACGCGGCGACAAGACCGTGTCCAGCGTGACCCTGCTCACCACCATGCTCGACTTCCGCGACCCTGGCGATCTCGGCGTCTTCATCGACGAGCAGGGCGTGTCGCAGCGCGAGCAGTCCATCGGCAAGGAGGGCATCTACCCCGGCAAGGAACTCGGCTTCATGTTCCAGACGCTGCGCGCCAACGACCTGATTCGCCCTACGTGGTCAGCGACTACCTGAAGGGCAGATCACCAGGCCTTCGATCTGCTTGTTGGAACGCCGACGGCACCGACCTACCCGGACCGATACGCCTGGTTGTGCTCCGCAAGAACTCCGTCCGCCATCCCGAGAGGCACAGAGTGGTGTAGTCCAGGATGCTGTGGCAGCCTGTACAAATGGTCGGCTTGATCCGAATCGCACTGGTGCTGCTGCAGGACGGCCTGCGTTGGGTGGCCCTGGTGTTCAGATCGCCGGAAGTGATCCGGGCCGAGAACCTGTTTCTGCGCCGTCAACTCTCGCTGTGTCTTGAGCGTGGCGCTGTCCCTCGGCGGATCGATAAAGCCACGCGCGTCAGCCTCGCGCTGCTGGCGCGCCGCTTCGACTGGCGCAGCGCGCTGGTCATCGTCAAGCCCGACACCCTTTTGCGTTGGCACCGTGCCGGCTGGAGGTTGTGGTGGCGGCTGAAGTCCTGCCCGGGCCGGCCCCCAATCCCTCGCGAACTGCAGGCGCTCATCCGCCGGATGGCTGCTGAGAACCCGATCTGGGGCGAGGAGCGGATCGCCAACGAGTTGCTGCTCAAGCTCGGGATCCGGGTTTCACCGCGGACGGTTCGCAAGTACATGCCCGGGCGCCCGCGTGGCAGGCCGCGTGGCGATCTGCGCTGGTCAATTTTCCTCAAGGCTCACGCCCGAACGCTGCTGGCGTGCGACTTCTTCGTCGCGGTGACGGCGGCGTTTTCGAACGCTCTACGTCTTCGTGGTCGTCGAGCATGCCTCGCGGCGACTCGTGCATGTCAACGTCACCGCTCATCCGACCGCCGCGTGGACGCTGCAGCAGCTTCGGGAAGTCGTCGCCAACCACAACCGCTACGGCCACCTGCTGCACGACCGCGACAGCATCTTTACGGCGCACCTGGACAACTCAATAGCCGCGTTGGGCTTCACCGTTCTGCGCTCACCGATTGCAAGCCCCATGGCCAACGCGATCTGCGAGCGCCTGATCGGCACAATCAGGCGCGAATGCCTCGACTGGCTGATTCCGCTGTCGGAGTCGCACTTGCGCGGGATCCTGCGCGAATGGATCGGTCACTACAACCGCGGGCGACCTCATAGCGCACTGGGGCCTGGCGTTCCGGGACCGCCACGCCCGCAGGCCGCGGTCGAATCATCATCGCATCGACATCGCCTGCCGATGGGTGCGCACGTGCACGCCATGCCGGTGCTGGGTGGTTTGCACCATGAATACGTGCTGCAGCGCGAACGGGGTGAGGCATCGATCTGCAAGTGAGAGCGCCCCAAGGTCCTTCGCGGGCGAATCGCGACCCCAAGTCCGTCGCAAGCGCCACGGATTCAATTCTTGCGGAGCACCGGCGTCGTCATCGCGGTGCTGGCGCTTTGGACGCTGGCAACCGACACGGACTACAACACCTGGCTGCGGGGCCGGCAAACGCAGTGACGACGCGAGCGGAGGCGAAACGCCCTCGCTCCAACCCTCTTCCTGGGGGAGGGGGGCGGGCGTGCGCCCCGCGCCGGTTTTTCGGGTCAACAATGGTTGTTGCGCAAACGCACGACGGGCATCGCGTAGGAGCGACCGACTGCGGCGAGCGCGTCGAGATAGTTCTGGCGTACCTTGTCGCTCAGCTTGTCAAGCAACACCTTGCCATCTGAATCGCAAGGGAATGCAAGCGCACGCCCGGTGTGGTACAGGGATCGAAAGAGCAACTCGTAGCGCGTACCCGGCGGCGAATCGGTTGAGGAGGTCATCGTCTCGGCACCCTGAAAGCGCAAGCGCTTGGAGTCCTGCGACGTGGGCAAGTTCGCCGCGCGGGAGCGGCGACGGGCAGAGGGGATGCGCGGTGTGACAACCGCGATGGTGACGACAAGCGCGCCACGACCGGGTCGTCTTTGGGACCGACCGGCGCGCAGCGCGCTTTAGGGGAACGCGGGGACGGCGCTTCGCAGCCCTCGCAGTCTCCGCCAGCGATGGATTCTGAATCAATTCCATCGCAGCACAGGAAGCCGCCGGCTTGACTGTGTCGTCAATGCTCGCCTCCAAGCCGACTTCGTCCGAGTTTGATCGATGAATTCGAGGACAAATCTGGCGAGCCTCGATTGATCGGTTCGAAGGTAGGTTGAACACCTGGCTCAGTTTTGGGTCGGCACAACCCTCAAAAGTGGCTCAGTTTTCGGTCGGCGCCAACAAGGCATGGAGTCATCGTGTCACGGGGCCCAGGCCTGCAGCTACTGCTTGCACCATGGGAAGGCGGATGAGATATTTGCGGAGCACAGGTGACGTTCGGCCTCATGCACCTGGCCCCGCTGTGGGCCGAGTTCATGGCGCGACACCCCAAGGTCACACTGGACGTGACGTTGTCAGACAGAGTGGTGGATCTGGTGGACGAGGGCTATGACCTGGCCGTGCGCATCGCGCGACTGCCGAGCTCCTCGCTGATCAGCCGCAAGCTCACCTCGACTCGGATGGTCCTGTGTGCGTCACCGACTTATCTTCGCGACCATGGTGTCCCGGCGAATCCTTCTGAGATCGCGTTGCACGCGGTGACGGCGTACACGTTGTTGTCGATGGGCGAGAACTGGGAGTTCGTGGGGCCTCAAGGCTCAGTGTCCGTCAAGGTCATGCCGCGCATGCGCAGCAACAGCGGCGAAACCTGCTGCGCCGCAGCCCTGAAGCATCAGGGTATCGTGCTGCAGCCGGCATTCTTAGTCGACCCGCACCTGAGGTCAGGTGCGCTCGTCGAGGTGATGCCGCAATACCGCTCGATCGAGCTCGGTGTCTACGCCGTCTACCCCACGCGCAAGCATGTGACGGCGAAGGTGCGGCTAATGATCGACTTCTTGGTCGAGTCGTTTCAAGTGCGGACATGGGCGGAGTGAGGTGAGCGCGCTGACGCGCGCTAAAGGCACATCATCGACGGCGGCGAGGAGGCGGATCAGCCGGTGCCGGCCGGCGGCGCGCCGAGGGATGCCGAGCTGGCAGCGTCGTTCGGCACCGAGCTGCGGCTGGTCGGTCTCCTCGCGGCACGCGACGAGCTGCATGAGGCCCAGGCCTCGTTCCGGATCGATGAGGAGACCGTCAAGTCGATCAGCGCCGAGCTCGACCTGACCGAGCTGTCCCTTCGGAGCGGGCTGAGGCGCGATGAATGAAGAATGCCAACGCGTCGAAGACCGCGATCTACGCAGCGCTGCTCGGCAACCTGCTGGTCGCGGTGACGAAATTCATCGCCGCGGCACTGAGCGGCAGCTCGTCGATGCTGAGCGAGGGCGTTCACTCGCTCGTCGACACTGTCAACGAGCTGCTGCTCCTGTACGGGATGCGGCGCTCGATCCGGACGCCCGATCCGGCGCACCCGCTCGGCTACGGCCGTGAGCTCTACTTCTGGGAGGGTGTGGCGCACGTCAGGGCGCCCTCGCCAGTCGCCGATGTGGCCATCGTCTACATCGTGCTTGCGCTTTCGTTCCTGTTCGAGGGGGCGTCGTGGCGGGTGTCGCAACGCGCTTTCCGCGCCGCCAAGGGTGATCTTGGCTACTGGGAGGCGGTTCGCATGAGCAAGGATCCGCCGTCGTTCATCGTTCTGTTTGAGGACTCTGCTGCACTCATCGGTATCGTCATCGCAGCCGCCGGCACCTACGCGGCGGATTCGTTGCAGATGCCGGTGTTCGACGGCGTCGCCTCGATCCTGATCGGCGCGGTGCTCGCCGCGACCTCGGTTGCGTTGGCTCGGGAAAGCAAGGGCCTCCTGATCGGCGAGCGCGCCGATCCGCAAATCGCCGTCTCGATCGAGGCACTGGCGCGCGCCGAGCCCGGCGTCGCCGCAGCCAACGGCGTCATCACCGTGCAGCTCGCGCCGGACCAGATCGTCGTCGCGCTCAGCCTCGAGTTCGAAGATGAGTTGCGCACGCCGCAGATCGAGGAAGCGGTCGCACGTCTGGAGCAGCGCATGCGGACGCACCATCCGCAGATAGTGGCCCTTTTCGTCAAACCGCAAACGCCGGGCGGCTACGAGCGAATTCGCCGGTCACGCTACGGCGGCGACACGGTCCATGCCGTGCCAGCTCGCAGATCCACCGAGCCACCATGATCACCATGCGAGATCGTGATTCCCCGAGTCGGTCTGTCGCTCGGTCTGAGGCCCAAACGCAATGCAGTCTTGATCCGCGTCTTCAAAGTCGTCTAGGTCAGGGCACCCAAAAAGGCGGCTTCCGGACGAGGAAGTGAAGGCTCTGATTGCCGCTAGCCAGGCCTCGGCCGACTTCCCGAACGCTCGGGAGTAGGTGTCTCAAAGGCGGAGAACGGTTCCGGCTACGATCGCACATGAGTGTAGAAGCACGCAGCGACTCGCGCGAGCTGGGTGCTCCTCACGATCACCGCTACGGCGAGCGGGCAAATCCACCTGCGCGGACCTATCAACACACCAAGGACATCCCATGTTCAAACTGGCCAAGGGTAAGACCGGCAAATTCCATTTCACCCTGCTCGCCAAGAACATGCAGGTCATACTGACCAGCGAGGCTTACAACAGCCGTGCGGCCGCGCTCAACGGCATCGCTTCGGTGAAGAAGAACGCCACGAAGCGTGATTGCTTTGAGACACACACCGCCAAGAACGGGAAAAGCTACTTCGTCCTAATAGCCAAGAATGGCGAGATCATCGGGCAGAGTCAGATGTACGCGCACCGCACTTCGGCGTATGTGGGCATCAAGTCGGTCATGGCGAACGCGCCAGGCGCGAAAACAGCCGTCGACGCGTAGCGGACCACTCCACCGCTCGCGCACGATGCGCGGGGGGCGCCAGCACATAGGCTGTTGGCATACTGCGTCGGCCAGTCCGTCAGCTACTACTTCGCGGCCGGGTACTGAGACGCGAATTGACGTGCGGATTTCCACGCTGGGATAAGCTCCCCGGGGTGATGACGGTGACGCAACTTCGCAGCGAATCCCTCGCGGCCGAGCTCCGCCTCGCCGCTGCTGATTCGCCCGATCGCCCGTTCCTGCGCATGGTCCACGGCGAGTGGACCTACCGGCAGCTCGATGAGGAGACCGATCGCGTCGCGGCGGGGCTGCGTCGCCTGGGCGTCAGGCAGGGCGACGTCGTGAGCCTGATGCTGCCCAACTGCGTCGAGTTCGTCGTGGTCTGGTTTGCGCTGGGCAAGCTCGGTGCGGTCACCGCGCCGGTGAACACCTCGTTTGGCGGGCAGGTGCTCGCCAATGCGATTGATCTGGTGCGCAGCCGGCTCCTCATCGCACACGCCTCGCTGCGCGACCAATGGGCCGAAGCGCGGCCCGGACTCGCCACCGTCGAGCAAGTGATCGTCGTCGGCGACACGACGGCCGAGCCCTCAGTTCAGCCCTACGAATGTCTGCGCACGAGCGTCGTCCTCACCGGGGCGGCAGTGCAAACGCCGATCATCACGAGCGCCGACCTTTGCTTGCTGCTCTACACATCGGGCACGACCGGGCGCTCCAAGGCGGCGATGATCTCGCACCGCTTCGTGCTCGCGCAGGCAGCCGGTGTCGTCGAAGGCCTCGGCCTGCGCGAGGACGACGTGCTCTATTGTCCGTATCCCCTGTTTCATCTCGATGCGGCCGTGATGACGGTCGCGCCGGCGCTGCTCCTGCGCGGTGTCGCCGCGATCGGCGTGCGCTTCAGCGTGTCGCAGTACTGGAACGAGATGCGGACGCTCAGGGCCACGGTGTTCGATTTCATGGGCGCCACGCTGACGTGTGGCTGCGGACGATCGTGCCGTTCCATTGCGTTTCCGAGCGGCAGCTTATCGGCGCGAGGCCGAACGACTCCTCATGGCCGACTGCCGGTGCCCACGACCGACGGCTTCCAGGCAGCCAGTCTTGATGCCCATTGGCAGAACTGTGACCGCTTGGTTGCTCGACGTTCAGGACCCACTCGAAACTGAACTGCGCTGAACCCGCCCTTCACCGGTACCTGCAGTCGGCCAGTAGCGGAAGTTTGAACTGCCACCGCAAAGCGGACGCTCAGCGTCGCTGGCGCGGCGTAGGAGCCAGCGATGGCGGCGCAGTACATTGCCAAACTACGCTTGTTTGTCACCAAGTCTCGCATGATCAAGCCCGCCAAGAAGCCTCTGCGCTCCAGCCTCATCGTCGGGGGGCTCGACCGTGTGCCGCACCGCGCCTTCCTGCGGGCGGTGGGCATCGCCGACGAAGACTTCGGCAAGCCTATGGTGGGCATCGTCAGCCAGCATGGTGAGAACACGCCGTGCTCGATGTCGCTTGGGCCGCAGGCCGACGCGGCGCGGCTCGGCGTGGCCGCAGGGCAGGGCATCGCGGTGCCGTTCACCACCATCTCGGTGTCCGACGGTGTGTCGATGAACCACAAGGGCATGCGCATGAGCCTGGTGTCGCGCGAGCTGATCGCCGACTCTATCGAGGCGGTGGTGCGCGCGCACTGCTACGACGCGTTGGTGGGCTTTGCGGGTTGCGACAAGACCTTGCCCGGCGTGATGATGGCGATGGCGCGGCTGAATTGCCCAAGCGTGTTCGTCTATGGCGGCGCAATGCTGCCTGGCAGTTGGCGGGGGCGCGACGTGACCATCCTCACTGCCTACGAGGGCGTGGGCTCGGTGCTCAACGGCTCGATGACCGAAGAGGAGCTCGACCAGCTCGGCCACGACTGCGCGCCCACGCTGGGCTCGTGCCCGGGCCAGTTCACCGCCAACACGATGGCGATGGTGGCCGAGACGTTGGGCCTGGCGATCCCCGGCTCGGCGATGCTGCCGGCCGCGTATTCGCAGCGCCTTGCGTTGGCGCGCAAGGCAGGCCAGCGCGCCACCGAACTCGTGCGCGACGGTGGCCCGCTGCCGCGCGATCTGGTCACCCGCAAGTCGCTCGAGAACGCCACCGCGGCGGTGGCCGCCACCGGCGGCTCCACCAACGCCGGATTGCACCTGCCGGCGATTGCGCACGAGGCCGGCGTGCGCTTCACGCTCGATGACGTGGCTGACGTCTTCGCGCGCACACCGCTGATCGCCAACCTGCAACCAGGCGGCAAGTACCTTGCGATCGATTTGCACCGCGTGGGCGGCGTGGCTGTGGTGCTCAAAGCCTTGCTCGACAGCGGCCACCTGCACGGCGACGCGCTCACATTGTCGGGACGTACGCTGGCCGACGAGCTGGCCAGTGTGGGCGAGCCCGATGGCGATGTGGTGCACGATAGTGCTCATGCGCTGCTTCCCAGCGGCGGCGTGGTGGTGCTCAAGGGCAATCTCGCGCCCGACGGCGCGTTGATCAAGGTGGCGGGGCTCACGAATCCAGTCTTTGAAGGGCCGGCGCGCGTGTTCGAATCGGAAGAAGACGCGTTCGCCGCGGTCAGGGCGCAGGCTTATGCGGCCGGCGACGTGCTCGTGATCCGCAACGAGGGCCCTCAGGGCGGACCCGGCATGCGCGAGATGCTCGGCGTGACCGCGTTGGTCTATGGCCAGGGCATGGGCGAGAAGGTGGCCCTCATCACCGATGGCCGCTTCTCAGGCGCCACACGCGGACTGATGGTCGGCTACATCGGTCCCGAGGCTGCGCGCGGCGGGCCGATCGCGCTGGTGCGCAACGGCGACGTCATTCGCATCGACGGCACAGCCAGCACCTTGACGTTGCGTGTGAGCGACGCGGAGATCGCACGCCGGCGCGCGGCATGGCAGCCGCGCGCGGCCGAGCGTCTGGCCGGCGTGCTGGAAAAGTACGCCAAGCTGGTCGGACCAGCCCACCTTGGCGCCGTGACGCATTCGGGGGCGATGGAGTGGCCGCCCGGCTGAGGGCTGAAGCGGACGCGGCACGCAATCACCGATTGACGCAAATGGGTCGCTACGCATACTGCATTGGAGGAACATGGATCTCACCGCCTTGACGATCAGTGACGCCGCTGCTGCCCTGCAGCGCGGCGACATCACGGCCGCGGCGTACGCCGAAGCCTTGCTGGCGCGCGCCGCCCAGCTCGCTTCGCTCAACGCCTTCATCCACCACGATCCTGTGCAAGTGCGTGCGGCTGCCCGCACTGCCGATCAACAGCGCGCCAACGGCGCGAAAGCCGGCTTGCTGCACGGCGTGCCGCTGGCCCTGAAGGACAACCTCGACACTGCAGGCGTGGTCACCACCGCCGGCACACCCGGGCTGCGCGGCAACAAGCCCACGCGCAATGCGCCGGTGGTGCAGCGGCTGCTCGATGCCGGAGCCATCTTGTTCGGCAAGGCCAACCTGCACGAGCTCGCCTACGGCATCACCAACAACAACGCCGGCTTCGGCGCGGCGCGCAACCCGTACGACCGCACGCGCATTCCCGGCGGCTCCAGCGGCGGTGTCGGCGTGGCCGTGGGCGCACGCATGGTGGCAGGCGGCATCGGCTCGGACACCGGCGGCTCGGTGCGCATACCGGCCGCGTTGTGCGGCATCGTCGGTTTTCGGCCGAGCACCGGCCGTTGGTCGCAGTCGGGCATCGTGCCGATCTCGCACACACGTGACACCGCTGGGCCGATGACCCGCAGCGTCGCCGATTGCGCGCTGCTCGACCGGGTGGTGACGGGCAGCGCCGAGCTGGCGACGGCCTCGCTGAAAGGCTTGCGCCTGGGCGTGCCGCGCGGGCACTTCTGGGACAACCTCGACAGTGAAGTCTCGGCCCTGATGGAGGCGACGTTGCGCGCACTCAAGGAAGCTGGTGCCGTGCTGGTCGAGGCCGATGTCCACGACGCCGCGCGCCTGGACAACGAAGCAGGTTTTCCGATCGCGTTGTACGAGACCATCGTCGACCTCGATGTCTACTTGGCCGAGCATGGCTTGGCGATGCGTTATGCCGACATCGTGGCGCAGGTGGCGAGCCCCGACGTCAAAGGCCTTCTGCAAAGTCTGCTCGGCGAGGGCGCGGTGCCCGAGGCCGCATACCGCCACGCATTGCAGGTGCAGCGCCCGCAGTTGCAGGCCGCCTACAGCGATCACTTCCAACGCCACGACGTGTCGGCGATCGTATTCCCGACAACACCGTTGCCCGCGGTCCCGATCGGCCAGGACGAGACCGTGATGCTCAACGGACAAGCGGTGCCGACCTTCCCGACCTTCATCCGCAACTGCAGTCCGGCCAGCGTGGCCGGGATTCCTGGCATCAGCTTGCCGGTCGCGATGACCCGCGGCGGCCTGCCGCTCGGTCTCGAGCTGGATGCACCCCAGAACGCCGATGCGCGCTTGTTGGCGATCGCGCGTGCCGTCGAAGCCTTGCTGCCCAGGACGCCTGCACCGTCGTGCTGAGTCTGGGCCATTCGCATTGCGCGTGCGCTCGGCCGTGCGCTGCCGATTGACGCATCCCACCAACATTCACGAGGAGAACCCATGAATCCCGCTTTCATCCCGGCACGTCGCCGCATCCTGTCGGCTGCTGCCGGATCCGCAGTGCTGGGCGCCGGCTTCCCCGCATTCGCGCAGGCCAAGGAATTCAAGATCGGGTTCTTCATCGCGCTCAGCGGTCCCGCCGCTCTCTTTGGACCCACGCAGCGTGCGTGTGCCGACTTGGCCGCCGAAAAGATCAACAAGGCCGGCGGCATCATGGGCCGCCCCGTCAAGCTGCTGTTCACCGACGCCGGCGGCCCGCCGGCCGAGACCGCCAAGTCGGCGGTGCGGCTGATGCTCGAGGACAAGGTGGATCTGTTCATCGGCTCGCACGACAGCGCCACGCGCGAGGCCAACATCGCGACCATCAAGAGCAAGGTGCCCTACATCTATTCGCCGGTATACGAAGGCGGCGAGTGTTCGCCCAACGTGTACTGCCTGGGCGAGACGCCGCCGCAGCAGGCGCAGCCGGCCATCGAGTTCTTCGCCAAGGAGAAGAAGGTCAAGAGCTTCTACCTGATCGGCGACGACTACGTCTGGCCGCGCAAGTCCAACGAGCAGGTGAAGAAGTACGTCGCGCAATTCGGCGGCAAGGTGCTCGGCGAGGAGTACGTGCCGTTCGGCGCGCCCAACAAGTTCGAAGAGGCGGTCACGCGCATCAAGGCGGCCAAGCCCGACGCCGTGGTGAGCACGCTGGTGGGCGGCGATAACGTGAACTTCAACCGCACCTTCGCTGGCTTCGGCCTCGACAAGACGATCGCGCGCATGGCGCTGCTGCTCGAGGAGAACACGCTGCTGGGCATCGGCCCGGAGAACAGCGGCAACCTGTACTCGTGCATGGGCTACTTCGCCAACAACACCGCCGATGCGCCGAGGAAG
>CAVZEK010000039.1:0-196104 GCA_963774185.1 uncultured beta proteobacterium | reverse complement strand
GTACAAAGCGGCGCGTTGACCTTGGTCCCAACGCTAGTCGCGCAGTCGAAATGAGACCACAATCGTCGCATGACTACTGCGAAGAGGCCCAGCAGATTTTTGGTAACGGGCGGTGGTGACTCCATTGGCTCCGCAGTAGTCAACAAGCTGCTTGAGCGAAAGGAGGAGGTTCTTGTCTTCGACAACATGAGCCTTGGCAAGAATCGTTGGTGCAGCACGAAGCGAAAGCCCACCTTGGTGAGGCAGGATCTCTTGGACTTCAAAGGATGTGACGAGAAAATGCGGCGATTTCGCGCCAGAAACTATTATTCATCTGGCTGCTCACCATTTCATACCCTACTGCGAGGAGCACCCGTGCGAGGCATACGCCCTCAATGTGCAGGGAACGCTACACATGCTCGAATGCGCCCGGCGACAAGGCGTAGAGCGGTTCTTCCTGGCCTCGTCGGGTGATGTTTATCCACCAAAGCATGTGCCACATAGTGAGTTCGATCCAGTCGGTCCCGTCTATGTCTATGGGCATAGCAAGCTGCTCGCAGAGCAATTGTGTATCCGGTACTTTGAATCAAAGAGGTGCTTACGCACCGCCTCGATCGGCCGTTTATTCAACGCTGCCGGTCCGCGCGAAACCACTCTCTACTTGCTGGCCGAAGTGACGCGGCAAATCGCAGTTGAAGGGAAGAAGTCGATCTATGTTGGCAATCTATGGCCGCGGCGCGACTATGTAGACGTGGAGTCAATGGCAGAGTCCATCATCGATGCCACTGCCGCAGTTGAGGGATTGGATATCCTTAAATCTTGGCTCAGGCCAAGCGATAGACGTTGGCGAAGCGTTGCGTATCCTGACTTCAGTATTGCCATTTCGAGTCGAAGTGACCTCCATCGCTGCGCTCCAGCGGGCGAACGATAGGCCCTACCTGTGCCCTGATCCGACGCGTCTGCGGGAGACCATCGGCCGGGTTGTTGCGCCATTTAGTGAGAGCACGGCTAGAATGATTTTTGCTGAGTACCCCGCCCTAGTGACGACCTGATGTCGTATACCGCCCACCCTTTGGTCACACCGATCGGCGACTGCGCGTCGCGTAGTCGGCAACTACCCCACCAGCGAAGACGCTATTCACGAGGGCGGCGTGCAGTCTGTCACCCACACCCTCGCCCACGCTCTGGCGCGTCGCGACGATATCGAGTGTCATGTTGTCTCAGCCATGCGTGGCAGCATGAATGAGCTACCGGCGTGCGGGCAATCTACACGTGCATTGCGTAAAACGTCTACCGCTGCCGAGATTAATCACTTGCAAGATGCACGACGTCCCGTCGCTGGTGCGTGTCATCCGAGCGATCAAGCCAGACATTGTGCATGGTCAAGAGGTGGACCGTCATGGGTTGGCGGCACTGCAGACCGGGTACCCGCTGTTATCACTCCGCATGGTGTGACGTTTGTCGAATGCCAACCGCTGAAGCGTCACAGCCTCGATCTCATTGGTGCCGTCAAGATCCGCATGCTCATTGGATGGGAGAGGAAGGTGTTTGCTCGCGCGAAAGAAATGATCATCATCTCGCGCTACTTGCCGCAGATCTACGGCTCCATGCTGCAGGCACGCACCACCTTCATCGACAATCCGATCAACCGTGGTTTCTTTTCGCTGGTGCGAGCGCCAGTCCCTGGGCGGCTGCTGTTTGTGGGAACCGTGGTACCGCGAAATGCGTCCATGACCTGGTGCGAGCCGTCGGGTATCTCCGCCAACAGGCGAGGACGGACCCAGAGTTGAGGTCGGCGTGGAAGTCGGAGCTGCAGCTGCGTATAGTCGGTCCGCTGTTGCATCCACCTACCGAGCAGCTATTGCGCAAAACCATTTCGGAGCTGGAACTGGGACAGCAAGTGAAGATTCTCGGCGCGGTAAGCGAGACTGAGTTAATGATTGAGTACGCGCAGGCTCAGGTACTGCTCCTCAGTTCACGCGAGGAGACCGCACCTCAGGTCATCGCGCAGGCCATGGCCTGCGGGTTGCCCATCGTTGCCTCCGCGGTCGGTGGCGTGCCGGCGATGATCCGGGATGGCGAGAACGGCCTGCTATTTCCATTCGGAAACGCGGAGAAATGCGGCGACCAAGTCTTAAGACTGCTGGAGGATAAGTCGTTGTATGGGCGTTTTTCAGAGGGCATCCGCGCTGAGGCGCAGACGCGTTTTCATCCGGATTCTGTGGCACAGCAAACGGTGGATGTGTACCGCCACGCCCTATCCCAAAGGGCGACGTAAACGAAGTTGGTGGAGCACGGCTCGTGCGGCCCAGCGAATGAATCCCTCGAGAGCCAGCCCTGGGAGCACCGTCTCATACGGCCTGCCTCGCGTCTTAGTGACCTGCTCGGTTTCTTCGTACCAATGATTCCTGTGAAGATGGCTCTTCGACAGCGAGGAGCCCATGAGGAAGAGTCGATTCACGGAAGAGCAGATGGTGGCCATCCTGCGCGATGCCGACCGCACGACGGTGGCCGAGGCCGCGCGCGCAACAAGGTCAGCGAGCAGACCATCTACAGCTGGCGCAAGCACTTCGGTGAGTTCGCGCCCAGCGATGTCAAACGCTTGCGCAGCCTGGAAGCCGAGAACGCGCGGTTGAAGCGGCTGCTGGCCGAGCGAGACCTGGACATCTCCGTGTTCAAGGAGATCAACGCAAAAAAGTGGTGAGCCCGCAGGCGCGGCGCGAGCAGGTCGCGTTCGCTTGCGAACATGGCCTGAGCGAGCGCCGCGCCTGCGGGCTGCTGTCCATGGCCCGCTCCACCCTCGGCTACGCGCTGCGCCTGCCTGCCTGCCTGTGAAGGACGCTCCCGTGATCGACGCCATGAAGACCTTGTCGGTCGTGTACCCGCACTACAGCTACCGGCGCATCCGCATCTTCCTGCGCCGCCAGGGCCACGCGCTGGGTGTGCATCGCATGCACCGGCTGTGGCAGCAGGCGGGCCTGCAACTGCCGCGCCGGCGACCCAGGCGCCGCGTGGCCACGGGCCGGCCGCGGCCCCTGCCGCCGGCCAGCGCCAACTTCGTGTGGGCCTACGACTTCGTGTTCGACACCACCGCCGATGGCCGCCAGATCAAGTGCCTGACCGTCGTGGCGACGGTCTCACCCACGAGTGCCTGGCCATCGACGTGGCTGGCTCGATCCGCTCGGCGCGCGTGATCGAGCTCTTGGCTCGCCTGGTCAGCTTGCATGGCGCGCCGCTGTTCCTGCGCTCGGACTACGGGCCAGAGTTCGTTAGTCACGCCATCCTGGACTGGATCGCTCGCAGTGGCATCGGCACGGCGCTGATCGATCCAGGCAAGCCCTGGCAGAACGGCACCAACGAGAGCTTCAACGGCAAGCTCAGGGACGAGTGCCTGTCGGTCGAGTGGTTCCGCTCGCGCGCCGAAGCCAAGGTCGTCATCGAGACCTGGCGGCAGCGCTACAACGCAGTGCGGCCGCACAGCTCCATCAACTACTTGACCCCGCTGGAGTTCAAGCAGCAACATCATCCCACCCCCAACCGAGCCGTCCTCCAGGAATAAGTGGCTCGAAAAAGCCGAGGCAGGTCATTAGCTCCCCTGCGGTCACTGAATCACCTCGTCAGCACGCAGCAGCACCGCAGCACCGACCGCGGAATCGTGATGCTGAGCTCCTTGGCGGTCTTCCCAAAGCGCGTTGGCCTTCGTGCTTGACGCCGGACTGCTTGATCGGCGCGGTTCTGTGCCATCCAGCGGCGCTGAGGGTGAGCGCGGCAATTAAAACGGAAAAGCACTTCACCCATCTCAACTCCTTGCTTGAGGGCAGACTGACAAATCACCTCTGCTGATGGAATCGGATTGCCCATGTCCAAGACATTGATCCACACCGACGGCCAGGCAACTGTCGACGCGCTGGACAACGGCCGAAGCGCAGTGACAGTCCTATCGTTGACGAGATCAGTGTTTGTGCCGCTCCGCGCGTGCTTGACCACTTATCCGGTCGACCTCGTGGAAGCGATATTCCACTTAAGGGTCCGGCATACGTATGCGATGAAATCCTTCGAGAGGAATCTGAGGACTACGTACAAAAGGCGCTCAAGTATGACTCTTGAGCTACAGGGCCCCCGAAGCCTTCCAAGGCAAGCGGCTGCTCGACTTTGGGTGCGGCGCGGGTGCATCGACCATGATCCTGGCTCGAATATTTCCCCAAACTCAAAACGTAGGCATCGAGCTGGAAGATAGGCTGCGGGCGATCGCGAAGTTGCGTGCCCGGCACTACAAGTACGAGAATGCGCAGTCGCTGCTGTCGCCGAACGCGGATGAATTGCCCCCGGCACTGGGCAAGTTTGATTTCGTCGTGCGCAGTGCCGTTTTCGAGCACCTGTTGCCCTCTGAGCACAAACCGTTGGTTAGGCAGATTTGGGAGCTGCTCAACCCTGGCGGTACGCTGTTTCTCAACCAGACGCCGAACCGCTGCTTCCCCGTCGAAACGCACACAACCGGCCTGCCGCTGATCAACTACATGCCAGACCGGTTGGCGTTCAAGTACGCCAGATTGCCGCGAGAGACAGAGTCGGCAATGGGGACTGGAGCAGGCAAATTGCGCAACGGCATTCGTGGCGCCACCATTCGCGAGATCGTGACAATCGCAGGAAGCCCAGAGCCGAACCAAGAAGCTGTTTCTTGCCGCGACCCGCTCGATCAAGGCGTTGAGCGGTATCACCCTCGTGCCGTATTTATCACTCGCGATCGAGAGGCAGGCATAGCCATCTACACCGGCCGCGATTCCGTCGTCGCGAGCCAGATGCCCGCGCCGATCAGCACCACGCCGGTGCTCAGCGATGCTTGCGAACACGCGCCGCCTGATCGAGGAGCGCGCCTTCGACGCCGTGGAGTGGAAGGCAACTGGCCCGACAGTCACCGCGTGAAGCGCTTCGTGCGCGGGCTCGAGTCCAGTTGTCCTGCCCGGCGAACAAGGCCGGCGGCGCGGTCGCTCCTATCCCTCGCGCTCCAGGAAGCGTTTGGCAGCTACGCGATCAGTATCTGCACGCGGTATTGAGCCGCGCCCTTCATCACGCATGAAGGACTGCACCGAATACGCCTCTGGCGTGCCACCCGTGCGGCGCGCGCAACTGGGTCGATCGCCCAGATGCTTACGCAATGACGCTTAGGCAAGTATCCTTGGATAACGATCCCTTCCGCGTTTCGCTCATGTGTACGTCCGCTATAGCCACGGGAGCGCTCGATTGGTGACACCCATGCTGTCGTCGGCGTCCCGCGAGCACTGGCGCACCTTCGACGCAGAGGCGCAGTTGCTAGCGCGTGCGTTGCGGGCCGGGCGGCTCACCGTGCTGGTGGGCGCCTTGGGTGTCGGCAAGACGACTCTACTGTCCGCGGGCGTGCGGCCGTTGCTGCGCCGCCGCGTCGGCGACGAGCGCCTGCAGCCGGGCGGCGCGCCGCAGGGGGTGGTGCCAATTCCCGACCGGCGCAATCGCGTTCACGGCAGCGCCCAGCGTGAACGGCTTTACTTCGTCGACCAGTGGAACGAGGCGCAGCTGGATTCGCTGGTGCGGGCGCTCGACGAAGGGCCGCTGGCCCCGCAAGCCCGCTTCGACCTCGCAAAGGCCATGTCGCCCGCGCACCTGTCGGCCCTGAGCCAACGGCACGGCGGCGCGCGCCTGCTGTTCGTATTCGACCATTTCGAACTGCTGCTCAAAGGCGAGCAACACAACCACGAGCTGCGGCGGTTCGTCGAAGCGTGGGCCGCTGTGGTGCAGGCGCCCGACATCGTCGACGCCCACTTCCTCGTCGCCGTCGACGAGCATGCCTGGCCCCGGCTGCATGCGCTTGGTACCAACATTCCGCAAGCCGAGCGGCACGCCTTCCGCCTGCGGGCACGGTCCGGCCACCGAGTGCTGGAATCGCTGACCGATGACCAACAAAGTGACAGCACGACAAGGGGTGAAGTCTCCGACGCCGACTTCAAGGAATCGATCGACGCCATCGTTTTCGAGGCGGCGAAGTCGGTGCGCGAGGAAGAGACCCAGCGGAGGGACTTCGCGGCCTCGCTGGGCACGTTTGTCGAGAGCCTGGGTGCCCGGCTGATTCGTGATGCTGCCGCCGCGGCGGACGAAGCCCCGAGGGAGGACGCCGCAGCTGAAGCCGAACACCAGGCGGACGCCACGCGGCCTGCCGAGACGCAGCGCGCGCGAGAGGCCGTTGCCCGAGCTGCCGAAGTCAAGCGAGCAGCGCAGGCCGCGGAAGCGGCGCGACAGGCGGCCGCGGACCGCGCCGCGGCCGAACGCGCCGCCGAAGTGGAGCGTATGGCCGGGGCGCAGCGGGCCACCGACGCCGCGCAAGCCAAGCAGCGCGCCGAGGCTGCCAGGCAGACCGAGGCCGCACGACTGGCCGAGGCGCAAAGACTCGCGCAGGTCCTCGCTGCCGCCGAGGCTGCGGCGGCGCGCGAGGTGCAGGCGCGTCAGGCCGCCGAGGCAGCAGCGAAGTCCGCGGAAGCCGAGCAACGCGCTGAAGCCGAGCGGCGTGCCGAAGCCGAGCGGCGTGCCGAGGCCGAGCGCAACGCAGAGGCTGCCAGGCAGACCGAGGCCGCACGACTGGCCGAGGCACAGAGGCTCGCGCAGGCCCTCGCTGCCGCCGAGGCTGCGGCGGCGCGCGAGGTGCAGGCGCGCCAGGCCGCCGAGGCAGCAGCGAAGTCCGCGGAAGCCGAGCAACGTGCCGAGGCCGAGCGCAATCGCCGAGGCTGCCAGGCGGACCCAGGCCGCACGACTGGCCGAGGCACAGAGGCTCGCGCAGGCCCTCGCTGCCGCCGAGGCTGCGGCGGCGCGCGAGGTGCAGGCGCGCCAGGCCGCCGAGGCAGCAGCGAAGTCCGCGGAAGCCGAGCAACGTGCCGAGGCCGAGCGCAACGCCGAGGCTGCCAGGCAGACCCAGGCCGCACAACTGGCCGAGGCACAGAGGCTCGCGCAGGCCCTGGCGGCCGCCGAGGCAGCGGCGGCGCGCGAGATGCAGGCTCGCCAGGCCGCCGAGGCAGCAGCGAAGTCCGCGGAAGCCGAGCAACGTGCCGAGGCCGAGCGGCGTGCCGAGGCCGAGCGTGCCGCCGAGGCTTCCAGGCGGATCGAGGCCGCACGACGGGCCGAAGCACAGAGACTCGCGCAGGCCCTCGCGGCCGCCAAGGAAGCGGCGGCGCGCGAGGTGCAGGCGCGCCAGGCCGCCGAGGCGGCGCTGGCGCAGGCGGCTTCAGTGCGGCGGACTGCCGAGGCGGCCGAAGCAGCGCGTGCCGAGAAAGCCGCGCGCGCGGCAGCCGATGCAGACGCCCACCGGGCCGCCGAGGCGCAGCAGCGGGCGCATGAGAAACTGGTAGTCGCTTCCACCGCGATGTCGCTGCCCAAGCGGGGTGCCGCCGAGGCAGCCGCCGGCATGCGCGTGCCTGCTGTTGCGACCGCGCAGCCGACGCGAACGGGCCTGCTCTGGGGTACCGCCCTGCTGGCTGCTGCGATTGCGGCGGTACTGTGGTGGTCGACACGGTCGACGCCACCGGCCGTGTCGGTCGCCACACCAGCCGTGGCCACGGCGCCCGCATCGCCCGAGGCCGCCGACGAACCCGCCCCTGTCGATGTCGGCCGCTACGACATGCTGGTGGCGGCCGCCGGCGGCAGCCATGCCCGCATCGCGCGCGAGCTGGCAGACGCACTGTCCACCGACGGCAGCACCATGCGGCTCGTGCCTCTGCCCGGCGGGGCCGATCCCATCGCCGGGCTGCGGTCGCCGGGCCGCCTGGCGATCGCTCGCCTCGACGCCTTGCGCGCGGCCCGCGGCAGCGCGGCGCCGCCGTTACGCGTGTTGACGCCGCTGTTTCCGGAAGCTGTGCTGTTCGTCGTCCGCGCCGATTCGCCGCTGAAATACATCCACGACCTCAGCGGTCGTCGCTTGAGCATCGGCCCGGTCCAAAGCGATGGATCGCACACGGTGCGCGCGGTCTACCGGCGCCTGTTCGGCGCGGAGATGAGGGAGTCGCCGCAGTTCGACAACGAACGGGCGCTGGCCGAACTGGTGGCCTTTCGTTCGATCGATGCGATGGCGATCGTCGTGCCGCAGCCTTCGGCCTGGTGGGCTTCGCTCGATCCGAGCATCGCGAGCCACCTGCGGCTGTTGACGCTGGACCCGCGCCACCCGGCGGATCGCAGGCTGTTGCAGACTCTCGGCACGCCGGTGGCCCGCATCGGCGTGGGTGCCACGAAGCGGCAAGCCGACGACGACGCCGGCCGTGATGTCCTACCTCGTGGTCTCCGGCGAGGGCGATGCGGACGTCGACCGGCTGACGGCGATGGCCCGCGCTTTGTGCCGCGAACTGCCGCGGCTGCGAAAGCAAGGGGATCCAATGTGGCGTGAACTGCAGCCCTTGGCGCAACTGGATACCGGTTGGCCCGTGGTCCGGCCGTTTCAGTCGACGCTAAGCCGCTGCGCGCGCCGTTAGGCCAGCCTGACGCCGAAAATGCTGATCGCCCGCTTCATGTGGTGGGCCAGCACCTGCAGGCCGGGGCTGCATCACATCCAGCACGTCCTCGTGCGATCGTGCGGCTGGCGTCCAAGCCGCCGTACCACCGGCACCCACCAGCGTGGAGTGCGTAGCCCAAGGATTGAAGCTCATGCGCACAACTCAAGCGTTGTTCGCCGTTGCCCTCATCGAGTTGGCAAACGGCGCCGATGGGCTGGCCGGATAATCCGGCGTGGTGGAAGTGCTGGGCTATGTGATCGACCTGATCGTGCATGTGGACATGCACCTGCGCAACTTCATCGTGGCGCACGGCGCGTGGGTGTATGCGCTGCTGTTCGCGATCATCTTCGTCGAGACGGGCTTTGTGATCACGCCGTTTCTGCCGGGAGACTCGCTGCTCTTCGTGGTGGGGGCGCTGTGCGGGCTGTCGTTGATGAGCCTGCCGCTCGCGATGCTGCTGCTCACCGCGGCGGCGATTGCCGGCAACCAATGCAACTACGCGGTGGGGCGCTTCTTCGGCAGCAGAGTCTTCCACTGGAGAAACTCGCGCCTATTCAACCGCAACGCCTTCGACCTCACGCACTCGTACTACGAAAAGTATGGTGGCCTCACGATCGTGGCTGCACGCTTCTTGCCGCTGCTGCGCTCGTTTGCGCCGTTCGTAGCCGGCGTGGCCGAGATGCGGCGCGCGCAGTTCACCCTTTACGACGTGACCGGCGGTGGGCTGTGGGTGGTGAGCCTCACGCTGGCGGGCTACCTGTTCGGCAACCTGCCGTGGGTTCAGAGCCACCTGAACCAGGCCATCGCGTTGTTGCTTGCCGCCTCGCTGCTCATCGCGCTGGTCGGTGCTTGGCGTGGCAAGCAGCTGGCGGATCAAAAGCAGCGTGCGGCGTTGCTTGCGCAAAGTGCCGAGCGGAATGACCCGATGCCGTGAGCCGGTGAACCCAGCGCGCCTCACGTCCACAGCCAGCGATTTCGCCTTTCGACTCGAATCGCATGTCGCCCGAGGGCAGGGCCAGATGTCCGCCTACCCTTCGGGTGGGCTTGCATGGTGCGCCGGGCTGTTCGGGCGCAGAGCGCGGCCGGCGTCCCCAGTCAGAATGGCGTGGGCGGGTGGAGAACAAGATCGAGCAAGAGCTTCTGCGATTCGATGATCGCGGTGCGCGTACCGTTCCGGTCTTCCCACCATCGCTGGGGGTCGAATGCAGAGTAGCGCGATGGGTGAACGGTGACACGAGTCAAATGGCCCTTCATTGATCGATCAAGCACTCGGCGCAATCGGCGCGAGTGATCGGTACCTGCCACGACCACAATTGATTGGAATTGGTGCTGGTCACACCAAGCGGGTAGCACATCACCTTCATCTCCCGTGCCTGCAACTGGGTTTTGGATCCGCACGATGTTTTGCACGCCGAGCATTCCCAGCTGTTGGACCTGACGAGCGGTTGGAGCCTCGTGCGGCAGCCCGCGTCGGATGAACTCAAAGTCCTCTGCACTCTGGGGACCTGCGAACACAGCAACTTGTGATGCGATCCCGCTTTGAACTAGGTCAGCGGCTTCGAGCGCACCTGCGCCGCCGGAATCAAGCGTCACAACAATGATGTCAACCGGCGCTATCGAATCTCGCGCCACGAGTGCTGAACCTATGCCTCGAAAGATCGGTTCTCGGAGGAAATAAAGGCAGAAGGCGATCGCGCTGATCAACAGTGCCACTCGCGCGGCACGGTCTACTCGTGGCCACTGGCTGCTCATGTTCTCGGTCTCCTATTCGGTGTCCGCACTCCGGGTATTCGGCCAGCAGCACCGAGCACCACTCGGGCTCATCGTCGGTGCTTGGCTCGCGCTCAAACGCGCTGCTGCCGGGCGCAGCGTGAGGCGTCTACGCCGCCGTACCACTGGCAATGCCGCAGAATAGCGCCGCACTGCACCGGAGCCCCCAATGCGCCGCGTGCGCCTACCAGGCTCGACCCTGATCTCTATCGTCCGCATCGTCGCCCTTGTCGTGCTTGGGGTAGGCGTTGCCTACTGGAGGCATGAGGAGCCGAGGCGCATTCAGCGCGACGCGGTGCGCCAACTGCTCACTGACCCAGATTCGGCCGTGTTTCGCAACGAGCATCTGTCGACCTCTCGGCCAAACACCTGGTGCGGCGAGGTCAACTCCAGCAACCTCATGGGCGGCCTGACTGGATTCGTGCGTTATGTAATCACGATCGACGAGGCTGACCCGAAGACGTACACGACCCTTGTCGAGTCCCCCGATGGCGCATCGGGCTCCAAGTTCGATAGTCTTTGGGCGACGTACTGCGAGGCTGACCCTACTACATAGCCTCAACGGGACTGTCGTTAGCTTGTCGGCGCGTCAGGAACTACGAACCGAGCGTCGCCACATAGGGATGGCCTGTCTCGAAGGCGTTGTAAAAAGCACGCGACTCACGACGGAAGCGCGCCGCAGTGCGGGCTTTACCCTGGGGAATGCTGATCGAGGCAAGCTGGGCGCCGTCCATGCGCGAGAAGTGGACGAGGTCGCCGTGCGTATCGACGACGGCGATATTCATCCGCCAGCGATGCTTGGCGGCCTCGGCCTCGACCGCGGCGATCAGCTTCTTGGCCGTCTCCAGGCTGATCGGCGTGCCGTATGGGATATCGAACGGGGTGCCGTCGGCCGTGCCGCCAGCGGCAGGCGGCGCTGCCGGTGTCTGGGCCTGGACTTGGGTGCCAATCAGCAAGGCCCCGCAAACCATCAACGATGTCGACAAGAATCTACGCATTCGAAGCCTCCAGAAGTTGTCTCATGCGCCCTCGCGAGACAAAAATGTCTGACTTCCGCGTTGGCCCACTATGGCCGTGTGCTTTCCAGACAGCCACTGCGCAAGGTCAAGATGGAAGGACAATCGGCGTTGCCAACCCTACTAGGAGCGCTCGCATGACCACTCGTCGCACATTCATCCAGATCATCCCCGCCGCCGGTGGCGCATTGCTCTGTGCACGACTTGCCGTCGCGGCCGATGTCGATCCGAAGGACCCAATGGCTGTCACATTGGGCTATGTTCCGGACGCGGCGAGCACCGACAAAGTGAAGTTTCCGAAATACGCTGCAGGGCAAAATTGCGCGAACTGCCAACTCTATCAAGGCAAGGCCGGCGATGCGTCGGGAGGCTGCCCACTGTTCGCAGGCAAGACCGTCGCGGCAAAGGGCTGGTGCAGTGCCTACGTGAAGAAGGCTTGAGCGTGTTCGATCGAAGCGGTGGTCTTCGCCAGCACCGATGGGGAGCACCTTACCCGCCGGCACGCGCTCGACATCGCGCTTCTTGCTGATTTGCGTCCTCTTGCAGCGAGCCTGAGACCCCGCGGTCACTCGCCGCGACCCTGGCTGGCCGTCATTCCGGTGATTGGATCCAGCGTCGCCCTTCGCTGGGTCGGCCACTTCATGACCGTGTAGCACCACAGCCTGCGTGGAACCGGCATGGACGCCGTGACACTCGCGGTCGCCTGCTTCTTGCTAGGCGCCTGAAGAGGGCACACGGAGGTCTGCGTCACTCCTGCAACCGTGGAAGGAGCATGCATGAACATGCTGTCTCGTTGGTTTCTTGCTGCCTTCGCCCTGTTCTCCTTGGCATCGACAAGCGCGCTGGCGCAGACGGTCGACGTGAAGGCATTTTCAGAGTCGCTCAAGCAAGGCGGGTACGTCATCGTCTTTCGCCACGGTGCCACCAATCGGGATCAGGCGGATACGGATCCACTGAACTACGACAACATCTCTAAGCAACGCCTGCTGAGCGACGGCGGAAGAGAGGTAGCCAGGCAAGTTGGGGAGGCGCTGAAGGTCCTGCGGATACCCATCGGCAAGACTTACACCAGCAGGTTCAACCGCGCGGTGGAGACTGGAAGCCTGATCGGAGGAGGAGTCGTCACCCCAACCTTGGACCTCACCGAGGGCGGTCTGGTCGTGACGCCAATCGAGAACGATCGCCGGTCCGAGGCACTCAAGAGGCTCATCGCCACGACCCCTGAATCGGGAACGAACACGCTGCTTGTGACGCACAAGCCGAACATCCTCGATGCCTTCGGCAAAGATTGGTTTGAGGTCAAAGAAGGCGAAGCATCGGTCTTTCGGCCGAGCGCAGATGGCAAGGCAGTCCTTGTCGCGCGGCTGCAGGCTGGTGATTGGATCAAGGCCGCCAAGTGAGCTTGCGAGCGAGTCGCGGACAGACCTGACTATCCATCGAGGCGAGGCCGCCTAAACACAAATGCGGCAATTCACCAAATCCGCACCCTTGCCCCGGGCTCCAGATAAAGGCGCTGGCCCGGTTTCACGTCGAACGCGTCGTACCACGCATCCATGTTGCGGACGGTCGACACGCGGTAGTTCTCCGGGGCGTGATCGCTGGCGGCCTGCGCTCTCAGTGCGTCGTCACGGTACTTGACGCGCCAGCTTCGCGCAAAGCCGATGAAGAACTGCCGGTCCTGCTGACGAACGTATTCCTTGTCGTTCACCCTGTCGCCGAGTGTGCGGCGGTAGGCGTCGAACGCCGCAACCAAGCCGCCCAGGTCGGCCACGTTTTCCGTCAACCCCAGCTTGCCGTCGACGGCCACATCCGGAAACGGCCGATAGCCGGAGAATTGGCGCACCAGCGGTTCGGTGGCTGCCTTGTACCGCGCCATGTCGTCGTCGGTCCACCATCGGCGCCGGCGGCCATCGGCCTCGTAGTCTGCACCCAGCGTGTCGACGAAGTGGCTGACTTCGTGGCCGACGATCGCGCCGATGGCGCCGTAGTTCGCCGCGTCCGAGGCCGACGCGTCGAACTTCGGAGCCTGCAACAGCGCAGCGGCGAAGTTGTACGCGTTCTGGTGAAAAGTGAGCACGGCGCCGGGCCACTGCGGCGCAATGCACCACTCGGTCCGGTCCACGGGATGCCCGAGCCGGGCGACGGCGCGGCCGTAGTTGCGCTGCGCGATCCGCTGAAGATTGCCGACGGCATCAGCGGGGTCCACCAGCAGGCGCGAATCGTCCTGCCATCGCTCCGGGTAGCCGATGCCGAAGTACAGGTTCCTCAACTTGGCCATCGCCATCGTCTTGGTGGCGGGCGACATCCAGGCCGACGTCTCGACCCGTTGGGTGAAGGCCGCGACGACGTTGGCGACGATGACTTGCACCCGCGCCTTGACCTCCGGCGGGAAGTGGCGTTCGGTGTACATCTTTCCCACCGCGTCACTCATGGCAGATTGAGTCGCCTCCAACGCACGCTGCGTACGCCAGCCCGGCTGCTGCGGGCCCGCTGCGGCGCCAGGCGACGCAGCGGCCTGGATGGAAAACGCTGGCGGCAGCACGTCGGCGTAGCGACTGATCACACGCGTGCGCAGATAGTCCTTCCACGCCTGCAGCGGCTGCGACGCCACCAATGCCGCCACGCCCTTCAAGGCGGTGGGCTGCCAGGCGACGAAGGTCTGCTGCCTGGCCAATCCAGCGGCCGCGAAGAAAGCGCTCCAATCCATGCCCGGTGCCTCACGAGCGAAGTCCGCGCGCGTCCACAGCGTGTCGGCGTTGCGCTCATCGGCCGACGCCTCGCCAGTGGCATGACTGCGCGCGATGGCAGTTTCCAGTGCCATCACGCCTGCAGCCCTGCGGGCCGTGCTCGATGCAGGGCCGCCGACATCGACGCCGAGCCGTGCCAGCACGTGGCCGATCGCCGCCTGGTACTGGGCTCGCGGCGCTTGCATGCGCGGATCGGCGACCAAGTAGTGCTCGCGGTCGGGCAGCCCCAATCCGCCTTGCAGCAGGTAGGCGACATAGTCCTTCTCGCCATGACTGCCGGCCTGCACCGCCAGCCCCAGGATGTGCGACGAGTTGTAGACGCCCAGGTTCATGGGGTCGACATCGGCTCGAAGCTCGCTGCCCAGCAAGCGCGTCAAGCCCGCCTTGTCGCGGATGCGATCGATGCGATCGAGCAGCGGCTTCAGCGGCGCAATGCCGCGAGCGTCGATCGCCGCCTCATTCAGATAGGCGGCACGGAAGTCCGCCACCTTGCGCGCATCCGTCGCCGGGGGCGCCGTGTTCGCGTCATCCAGCAACTGGACCAGTTGCTGGCGTGTGCGTTGCGCGATCTCACTGCGGGCGCCCCATCGCATTTCGCCGGCCGGGATCTCGGTGGCCTTGAGCCAGCCGCCATTGGCATACAAGAAGAAATCGTCGCCCGGCCTGGTGTCCGCGTCCACGGCACCTTCGTCTGCCGACGCAGCGTGGTCGTTGGCCGCTTGCGCACGCGCCACGGACGCCAGTCCGCAAGCGAGCGCCATGGCCAAAACGACTGTGCATGCAGAGCGCAGGCGATGGTTGGCCGGGGACGGCATACAGGACATGCGTTGCGGTTCGGGCACGACGACGCCACGTTAGGGAAACAGCCGCTCGCTGTCGTGCCGCGCACCGACGCGTTTCGATCAATTTCAGACATCGCGATCCGGCCGCGCTTTCCGATGTCTCGGAGTTCTGATTCAATGCCTCGTTCAAACACGATGTCTGAAAATGCTTGAACCCACTGACCTGATCGATGCGCTTTTCGTCATATCACCGCACTCGCTGCTGCTCGACATCGCCGGGCCGGCGGAGGCGTTTCGATTGGCTAACCTGCACCGCGCGCTGCGTCACAAGCCCCCCCGCTTTCGCCTGCGTTTTGCCGGACCCTCGGCGACGCTGCGAACGTCGGTCGGGCTCGCACTCGCCGATCTCGAGCCCTTGCCGGCCCGTCTCGATTCGCCGACGTGGGTGGTGCTCGTCGGGCAGCCGAACGTGCATGTGAATCAGGTCACGCCGGCGATCACCGCAACGGCGCAATGGCTGAATCGCACCCTTCATCACCACCTGCTGGCCGCCGACTCGCCGCACCGCTTGGTCACGGTCTGCTCGGGTGCCTTGCTGGCTGCACGCGCTGGGCTGCTCGGCAATCGCCGTTGCACGACCCACCACGAGTTGATCGATGCGCTTCGGGTGTTGGCGCGCCAGGCGCAGATCGTCGACAACCGCGTGTTCGTGGTCGATGGCCCCATCGCCTCGAGCGCCGGCGTCACTGCGGGAATCGATCTCGCGTTGCACCTGATCGCTGCGGAGTGTGGCGAAGCCCTTGCAGCGAGCATTGCGAAGGACATGGTGGTGTACCTCAGGCGAACGTCGCGAGATCCTGAGCTGTCGCCGTTCCTCGGGCATCGGCGCCACATGCATGCCGCGGTCCACAAGGTTCAGGACGCCATCAGCGCCGAGCCGGAACGCGACTGGGACATGGCCGCACTGGCCTCGGTCGGCCACGTCACCGAGCGGCACTTGCTGCGACTCTTCGTGGATCATGCCGGCGCGTCACCGATGCAGTGCTTGCAAGCGATCAGACTCGAGCGCGCGCGGCAGTCGCTCGAGCACGGGGCCAGCGTCACCGATGCAGCCGAGGTCTCAGGATTCGGCTCGAGCCTGAACCTGCGCCGCGCTTGGAGTAGGCAGTGGGGTGGTTCACCCCGCGACGCGCGGCGCGCGGAGTTGCCGATCAAGCCCAAGTTGCGTTCGGACTCATCCGCGCGACCTCCAAGCTAGCTGTCGTTGCCCCTTCAACGGAGACGGCGCCCGGCGAAGCTGCTTCTTCGCCGGCTTCGCGACGCTTAGACCTCCCTCCTAGATTGTTGCAATGCAGCAATTGCGGCTTGCGTTGGTGAATTCGGCCAGTAAGATGACTTCATGCTGCGATGCAGCAACGCGATTCAAACCTGACCTCAACAACTGGAGCATCCCATGCTGAACACTCAACTCGCCGCCACCAACAAGGCCAACATCGAAGCTCTGATGGGTCTGACTGCCAAGGTGCTCGAGGGCGTCGAGCAACTCACGATGCTCAACCTGCAAACTGCCAGGGGCGGCCTCGACGAAGTCAAAGAAACCGGAATGGCTCTGTTGTCAGCACGAGATGCGCAATCGCTGATTGCTGTGCAAACGGGCCAGTTGCAACCCGCCGCCGACAAGGCGGCCGCCTATGGCAAGCAGGTGTACCGCATCGTTGCCGACATCAAGGCTGACTTCGAAAAGGCCGGTGCCGAGCAGGCTGCTGCGGTGCAAGCGTCGTTCGGCGCTTTGATCGATGCGGCCGGCAAGAATGCGCCAGCGGGTTCGAGCGATGGCATCGCCTTGATCAAGTCGGCGATGGCGAGCGCGAACACCGCGTTTGAAAGCCTGCGAAAGGCCGGGCTCCAAGCGGTCGAGACCGCCGAAGCCAACTACGCCTCGGTGACCAAGGGAGCCAGCAAGGCCAAGCGTCGCTGAGCCAGCGAGCGTATGACGTGAACGCTTCCTCGTTGCAGCTGCAGCTCGGACTCGAGGATCTGCTCGGCGATCTTCGGTACGCGCGCAGGAACGGCGACCTCGGTCGACTTGCACTGCTGTTGTACTGTGAAGTGCGGCGCTGGGCCCGCCTGGCGGGCGAGCAAGAGTTGGCTGAGCATTCATCGGAACTGATCACGCATTGCCCGCACGCCAGCCGCGAAGAGTTCCTGACACAGGTCGACGACCTCATCGTCGAACTGGAGAAGGCGCGTCCCCAGCGCGGCTGAGGCGAGCTGCCCTCCAACTGCGCCGGTGCGCCACGCGGTTGCTCAGCGTTCGGCGATGTAGTGCTGCATCGTCACTGCTTCGCCTTCGGGCACGAAGGCGCGCACGCGCGCCTCGAGCTCCTGGTCGGCCAGCGTCGCGCGGCTGCGCTGGTGCAGGTAGTCGGCCCAGCTGGTGACGATGAAGCGTTCACAGTATTGCGACGGATCGCCCAGGTCGCGGTAGATGCGCCAGAACGTCGCGCCATCGCGCCGCCGCGGCGCGCGCAGCTGGCTCAACGCGTCGAGAAACGCTGTCGCGTCGTCGGCGCGGATGCGGTAGGTGATCTGCACCGCCACCGGGCCGGCCTGCGGGTCTGGCTCGTGCGCGACGAACAGGTCTTCCCACGGCGCGGCCGGCGTCACATCCTGCTCTTGCCCCATGCGCAGCGGGAATGGCCGCGCCAGCAGCATGCCGGCGAGCATCGTCAGCGTGGCGATCGTCAGCGCGGCCTGCAGCCCGAAGGCACTCGACACCACGCCCCAGAACGCCGAACCGAACGCAAACGCGCCCAGCGCCGACAGCGCGTGCAACGCTGCAGCGCGCGAACGCACCCAGGGTGGCGCACTGGTCTGCGTCGCGGTGTTGAAGGTCGACATCACCGACATCCATGCGCCGCCACCGGCCACCAGCGCCACGTAGACCAGCGCATGCCAGCGCGACCAGGCGGCGATGGCCATCGCGGCGGCGAAGATCACGCAGCCGCCGTGGACGAGCACCTCGAGTCCGAACCGGGTGCGCGCCCGGCTCACCACCAGCCCGGCACCGACCGCGCCGATGCCCAGGCAACCGATCAGCGCGCCGAAGCCGGCCGCGCTGGTGCCGAGCTGCTGCTGTCCGATCACCGGCAGCAGCGCCCACAGCGCCGAGCCAGCGGCGCTGTAGGCCATCGTGCGCAGCAGTTGCGCAAGAATCAGTTCCGAGTGGCGCGCGAAGCGCAATGCCGCCAGCGTGCCGCCCCACAGCCGCTCGGCCGGCAGGCGCGAGGGCGGATGCGGCTTTGGCGGCCAGCGCCGGATCGACTGCCACATCAGCAGCGTGGTGACCACCGCGATGCCGAACACCCAATCGCTGCCGACGTAGGCGAACACCACGCCGGCCAGCGTGGGCCCGAGCGCGCGCGCGCCGTTGTAGGCGATCGCCACGGCGGTGATCGCCTGCGGCAGCTCGTCGCGCGGCACGCTGTCGGCGACCGTCGTGTTCCAGGCCGGCGACAACAGCGCCGTGCAGCAACCGGTGACGAACGTGAAGAACAGCAGCGCGGTCGGCCCGGCCACGTCGGCCAGCAGCAGCGCGGTGAGCAGCGCGACCAACGCGGCCTGCGAGAGCAGCGCCACCACCAGCAGACGGCGCCGATCGGTGACGTCGGCCAGCACACCGGCCGGCAGCGACAGCAGGAACATCGGCAGGAACACCGCCGTCTGCACCAGCGCCGTGAGGATGGCCGAGCCGGTGAGCTCGATCATCAGCCACGCGGTGGCCATCACCTGCATCGCGTTGCCGATGAAGTACAGCAAGCCGCCGGCGCACAACCCGCGAAACGTCGGGTTGTGGCGCAAGGTCTGCCGTATGGAGGCGCTGGCCGTCATCGAAGCGCGCCATTGTCCATGGCCGGCTGTTTGCCGCCTGGCATGGCCCTCGCGCCACGATCAGCTTCTGTTCGCGGCGGCCCGACGCTCGTTGTGATTCGATGGTTTGCGCTGGGTGCGGCAACGCTGGTGTGCCATTAAGTTGACGGGGGATGCCGGGTCCCGAAGAACATCTGGCGCACGCGCTGCGCACCGAGCACCCGAATCAGCTCACGCATCGTGCAGTACGCGAGCACCAGCACCGCGAGGATGATCTGCAGGGCCCAGAAATGCGACCAGACCATTTCTGCCAGCAGCTTCTCGTTCCCGGCGATGAAGCCACCGGCCTCGCGCCAGAAGTCGATCAGTCGTTCCAGGTAGTGAAGCACCAGTGCCACCAGCGCGTAGAGCACCGTCTTCCACGCCACGTTGAAAACCAACGGCTTGTCAGGGAACCGGTTGATGAACGGCAGCATGTCGGCCAGCAAGACCGCCTTGCTGATAACCAGCGCGCCCATCGTGATCGCGAATGACGTGGCCAGCGGGATCCCGGTTCCCTCCAGCATCAGGACACGGACGAACGCAACGACGTGCAGCGCGACGAAGAAGTAGATGGTCGGAGGCAGCAGTTCCTTGAACTCCGCCTTGATCTTCGCGGTGATCTTGCTCATCGGGTCAGGGCCACACGAGACTGGCACCTATCAGCGCCGCCCTTCGGCGGCGAAGCAGCCATCGGATCCGTCCGCGCAGACAACCACCAACGTTCTCGCGCTTGCCGCAGCCCGCGACGCCGATCGTGAACTCAGCGCGCTCGACGGCGCCGAATCGCATGGCGTTCATCGGCGGCTCGATCGTCTGCTTCGACAGCACAGTGGCCGTCGCCTCAGGGCAGTTCATTTCGAAGCGCGCGCGCTTGAGTGCGAAATCGGTGGCCATCGGCTCCTTCGAAGTCGTGAGCGGAACGCTCGAGCAACCGCAAATGGCAACGACGAACGTGATCGGCAGGATCCTAGCAATGCCTTCAACATGTTGAACCTCCGTCAGATGTCAATGCGGTCGTGATGAAGATCTCGCCGGCCTGCCGCACCTCTTGGTGAAGGGAGCGAAGCGGCCGCGCACAAGACGGCCGCTGCGTCTCACCATCGAAACGTCATGGCGTCACTTACCCGCGTTCTTCCGGATGGCGGCCTCGATCTGCTCCTTGACGGCGCTCAGGCCGAAGCTCCCGCCCCGCTGCAACGGCGGGAAGTCGATCGCGCTCTGCGCCAGCTCCGCGACCTTCTGCTGGACCAGCACGAAGCGCCAGAATTCGTATTGATACCAGTCAAAGTATTGGTGGGAGCCGACGTTGCCACTGACAAATGCCGTGCGCTCGAACGGATCGAGGCGCAGGTTGACGATGGTCGGGGCACCCAGCGTGATGGTGTCGCCGATCCAGCCTTCCGGCTGCACCTTGAAGGTGTATTTGTAGTCGTCGATGCGCGCGGCGCCGAGCGTGCTCTCCGCGAAGTACCAGATCTCATGACGCTTGGACGGGCCCTTTTCGGTGATCAGCTCCGTCTGGTCGACGCCGTCGATGTGCACCTTGAAGTTCTGGCCATTGAGCGACTTGCCCTTCTTCAAGTCGTCGACTATGGCCGGGTTGCCGGCGGCTGCCACGAATGTGGGGAGCCAGTCTTGGGAAGAGAACAGGCCGTTGGATACCGAGCCCGCCGGCACCTTGCCGGGCCAGCGCAGGATGGCCGGCACGCGGAAGCCGCCCTCGTAGGTGGTGCCCTTGCCACCGAAGAACGGGGTCTGCCCGCCGTCGGGCCAGGTGAAGTTCTCGGTGCCGTTGTCGGTGGTGAACATGACGATGGTGTTGTCGTCGACACCCATGTCTTTGAGCTTCTTCATGACGTCGCCGACGATGTCGTCGAGCTGGGCCATGCCGGCCTCGGAAACGGTCCAGCCGTTCTTGGAGTTGCGCATCGCCTCGTACTTGGGCGACAGGTGGGTGATGATGTGCATGCGCGTCGGGTTCAGCCACAGGAAGAACGGCTTGCCGTCGGCCTTGGCCTTGTCCATGAACTTGAACGACAGCGCCTGGATCTCGTCGTCCACGGTCTCCATGCGCTTCGGATAGAGCGTGCCGGCGTCCTCGACCTTCTGCTTGCCGACCTTGCCCCAGCGCGGCATCACCGTCGGGTCGTCCTTGTCGGTGGCCCAGCTGTGCACCATGTTGCGCGGGCCGATCTTGTCGAGCAGCTCCTGCGGGTAGCCGGGGTGCGCCGGGTCTTCCATCGCGTCGAGGTGATAGAGGTAGCCGAAGAATTCGTCGAAGCCGTGCACGGTGGGCAGGTGCTCGTTCTGGTCACCCAGGTGGTTCTTGCCGAACTGTCCGGTGGCATAGCCCATCGACTTCAGGATCGTGGCGATGGTGGGTGCCGTGGCCGGCATGCCGACTGACGCACCGGCCTGCCCGACAGTGGTCAAGCCGGTGCGCACGGGCAACATGCCGGTGACGAAGGCCGCGCGCCCTGCGGTGCAACTCGCCTCGGCGTAGTAGTCGGTGAACAGCATGCCTTCCTTGGCGATTCGGTCCAGGTTCGGCGTGCGGGCGGCCATCATGCCGCGGTGATAGGCACCGATGTTCCAGATCCCTATGTCGTCGGCCATGATGACGACGATGTTGGGCTTGTTGCCCTGCGTCTGCGCAGCAGCTGGCAAGACCACCACCATCAGGCTGGCTGCCAAGAAACTCATGATCAGCTTCATCATCTTCATTGACTTCTCTCCTTGAAGGCACGCGCCGCATCAGCAACGATTCCAGCGGCTACCCGATCGCGGGGTACGCGGCAAGGTGCGGACAGTACCCTTGCCGCCCGTTCGTGGCTTGATCTGCAGCAGGTGGCGCTCGAAGCACCGCCTGAGCCCGCCAGCCACGATTCGGGCTGCGACCGGTCGGTTGGGCGTGCAGCGACACGGAGCGGCCGCCCGGTGGCAGCGCGCTCGATGTCGTTCATATCGGTCGTTACCTACAAGACGATGAGAGGGTTCGCGCCGGCCGAGAACCTGGTGGCGGTGGCGCCGCCCCGCGGCGCGCACGGCTTTCCAAGCCTGCGGGGCGTAGCATGGACGAGCCATCACGGCTGGCGATGAAGTGTGGGTGCGTGATCGAAAGGGGCGATGGTGATCAAGGCGTACCGTGTCTTGGGCTACCTGTGCGTTGCATGGTGCGCAGCGTCGCCCTCAACGGCCGGCGCCCAACAGCCAGCGGCCTCGAACTGGTACGACAAGGACGCGCGGGCAGGCGACACGAAGGCCTATTCGTGCGTCGATCCCTCCGATGCGCTGGCGCGCCGCTGCTTTCAAGATGAGCCGTGCAAGCTGCCCATGTACCACTTACCGAGCTTCAACGAACCGCCACGCTGGCCGACCTATCCGCCAAGGTCGTCCGCAACGCAAGAGGGTCACCCCATGTTCTGGCGGTTCCCAGTGCAGCCCATCGGTCCGTACGAGGTCCCCAGGCACAGCCGGCGCTGACCAGCTGCCGGCAGCGTCCGAGCGACTAGTAAAGGTCGCTCGGAAAAGCCATGAAGAACACGTCTTGCACGCGCTGCCACCAGTCGCGTGCCGGCTGGCGCGTCACGGTCTCGCGGTCGTCGGTCCACGTGAGCGAGCCGTCGGCGGCGATGTCCACCTGCCAGCTGTTGGCGCTCGACATGTCGCGCTCGATCCACTGCGCCAGCGCGGCGGCCAGGCCCGCGCTGTGGATGAACACGCCCATTTCGCTGTTGATCTGCGCCGAGCGCGGGTCGAAGTTCATCGAGCCGATGTACAGGCGCTCGCGGTCGAGCACCATCGCCTTCGCATGCAGGCCCATGAAGGTGGCGCGTGTCGGCGGCGTGTCGGCGAACTCGGCCTGCACCGCGGCATCGTGGCGCATCTCGTGCAGCGCGCTGGTGGCCTCGCACAGCGGTTTTCGCATGCCTTTGTAGTGGCTGTTGACCGCCGGCAGGTCGTGCGATGCGAGCGAGTTGGTCAGGATGCGGATGTCGACGCCGCGCGCCTTGCTGCGCTTGAGCAGGTCGATCATCTGCTCGCTCGGGATGATGTAGGCGTTGACCATCCACATCTCGCGCGTGGCCGATTCGGCAAACGCGGACATCTGCTGCGCCATCACGTGGCGGATCTGGCCATCTTCCGGCGCGTCGGCGTGAACCTGGCTGGTGCCCACATGCAGGCGACTTTGCAGCGCAGCCAGTTCGCCGTGCCAATCACCGCGCGACACCGGAAAGCGCTCGATCGACTTCGTCGCCTGCAGCGCCTGGGTCAGGCTGTGCATGATTGCGGCGCGGTCGATGCCTGCGGCGGGCGGCCGCAGTGCCGAGGCCGACATCACCCACTCGCTGTTCCAGTAGGCGTCGAACACCGCCGAGGCCTGGCGCGCCACCGGGCCGATGCCCAGCACGTCGAGATCGAGAAAGTTGAATTCGGCGTGCAGGCCCAGGTACTCGTCGCCGATGTTGCGTCCGCCCAGGATGGTGGCCTGGTTGTCGACGATCAGCGCCTTGTTGTGCATGCGCTGATTCAGGCGTTCGAGGTCGCCCACCATCTCGGTGGCGCGGCCGAGCACGCCGCGCTGCGTCCACGGGTTGAACAGCCGCACCTCCAGGTTGGGCTGCGCGTCGATCAGCGCATACGCGCTGTCGCCGATCGACACCGTGCTGGCGTCCTTCAACAGCGTGCTCAGGTCGTCGACCAGCATGCGCACGCGCACACCGCGAGCAGCGGCGTCCAGCAGGTGCTTGAGCAGCAGCCTGCCGGCCGCATCGCCGTACCACACGTAATACTGCGCATCGATCGAGTAGCGCGCGCTGTCGATCAGCGCCAGCCGCCAGCGCAGGCCGTCTTCGTTGCGCTCGAGCAGCTCGAACCCTGAGGCGTCGGCGCCGCCGCGGCTGCGCACGGCCGCCTCGATGCCTGCGAAGCCGCCGTCGGTGCGCGGCGCCAACGCGGCCTGCGACGGCGGGCGCGGCGGTCGCTCGATGGTTGGGCCGGCGCAGCCGGCGACCAGCAGCGCGACGGCAACGATCCACAGTGCTTGCCTGCCGCGTACCGCAAGGGGCGGCCGAGTGCTCATGGGGTGTCAACGTGTTGGGCCTTTGATTTGGCGGTGCCACTGTCGCCATCGTGGTTCTGCGGGGGCCGACAGCGGCATCATGCCGCGCCGTGCGGCAAGTGCCCACCCGGGCAACCGCTCGAGAGCGGATGTCCAGCGACACCACAGCTTGATCTCACGCAAGCGGGGCGCGGTCGGCGGCGGCATCATGTCTGCGGGAAGGTGCTTGCCGGGTCGATGCCTTTACACGAGCGATGCGCAAAGGCCCCAACGCCGTCGGGCGGGGTCGCTTGGTAGGATGCGGTGGTTGCCGTCTCGATGGGCGCTCGGGAGGCACGCTGGGTGTTGCACAGGGGAACCGCGTGGCATTGAATCGAGTCCGCCGTTGCGAGCGCCGCGTTGCGCGAAGGCCCGGGCTGCTGGCCCGGGCGGGGCTGCCTGCCGCATTGTCGACACTGGTGCTGCTGCTGCCAGCAGCCGCGCAGGCATCGATGTTCAAGGGCGAGACGCTCGACAAGGTGGCCGACTACATCTCCTGGGCGGTGCTGATCATCGTTCCGGTAGTGGGCATCTCGGTGTTCTGGCTGGTGCACATCCTGCCCGAGAAGGTCGCCGAGCAGAAGCGCCATCCGCAGGCCAAGGCGATCCAGGTCTTGTGCCTGCTGTCGTTGGTGTTCGGCGGCATGTTGTGGCCGGTCGCGTGGCTGTGGGCCTACAGCAAGCCTGTGCTGCACAAGATGGCCTATGGCACCGACGTCGACGATTCGCATGGGCCACCCCCCGGCGTTGTTGAGCCGCCCGATGGGACGATACCGGTGCTCAGCACCGAGGCCGAGGTGCCCGCCGCGACGAGAGCGGCCAAGCAAGGAGGCTGATGCATGGACATCCTCCTGCTGCTGATCTACGGGTTCCTGGTCTGGCTGATCTTCATCAAGTTCAAGTGGCTGCCGTGGAACATCACGTCGCAGGTCATCGTCGTCACCATTCCCGTCATCGCGCTGACGATCCTCATCCTGATGCTCAACATCGGCGCGCCGTCGTCGCACGACGTGCGGGTCATCAACTACTCGGTGCAGATCGTCCCGCGCGTCACGGGGCGCGTGATCGAGGTGCCGGTGGAACCCAACCGGCCCGTCAAGAAGGGCGACGTGCTGTTTCGCATCGACCCGGTGCCGTTCCAGCTCAAGGTCAAGGCGGCGCAGGCCAACGTGGAGCAGTTGCGCGCCAAGCTGATCGGCAACAAGGCCAACCAGCGCAGCTATGAAGAGCAGTTGAAAGAGACCACCAGCAAGAAGAGCGCGCTGATGGCCAAGCTCGAGTTGGCCCGGCTGCGCGTCAAGCAATACGGTGAGTTGTCCACCACCGGGGCCGGCACCCGCTTCGAGCTCGAGCAGGCGCAGGCCGAGGTCGCCGGGTTGACCGACGACTTGGCCGCCCTCACCGCCAACGAGTCCCAGGCCCGCGTCAAGACGCAAGCGAGAACGAAAGACGGCGATCAGGACGAGGTGGCCCGCACCAAGGCCGAGATCGCAGCTGCCGAGGCGCAGCTGGGCGATGCCCAGTGGGAGCTCGATCAGACCACCACCTATGCGCCGGCCGACGGCACGATCGTCAACCTGCAGTTGCGAGTGGGGCAGGTGGCCGCGGCGCTGCCGATGGCACCCGTGATGACCTTCATCGAAAACGGGCAGTGGGTGATCGCGCTGTTCCAGCAGAACGAGGTGCGCGAGGTCCAGCCCGGCCAGGAAGCGGAGATCGCCCTCCAGATGTACCCGGGGCAGATCATCAAGTGCAAGGTCGACTCGATCGTCTGGGCCACCGCCGGCGGCCAGGTGCCGGTGAGCGGCAACCTGCCCAACATCGGGCCGATGCCGCCGGGGCAGCTGGCGGTGCGGCTGTATCCGGATGACAAGGATCTGTTCATCGCGGCCGGTGCGCGTGGCTTCGGTGCGATCTACACCGACTACGCCGAGATGATTCACATCCTGCGCAGAGTCTTCATGCGCGTATCGGCCAAGCTCGACTGGCTGATCTTGAAGCTGCACTGATATGTGCCGCACACGTCGTGGATCGGCAGGGCCCGCCGCGATCGCTGCGAGCGTCGCTGCGCTGCTTGGCGGCGGCTGCGCATTGGAGTCACCGCCCCCGCCCGAAGAGGTGCGCTCGCAGGCGCTCGGCAACACCGACGTGACCACGCCCTGGCGGGCGGCCCCGCCAGTGGCCGGTGAGGTGCAGGACAAATGGCTCGCGACGTTCGGCGATGCGCAGCTCGACGTGCTGGTCGCCGAAGCGGTGCAGCGCAACCCCGACCTGCGCGTGGCCGCCGCCAAGGTGGAGCAGGCCACCGAGCAGTTGCGCATCGCCGAGGCGGCGCGGCGACCGCAGATCAGCATCTTGGGCACCGGCGGCATCAAGATGTCAGACATGAGCTCGGCGCTCACCGGCATCATCGGCCTGGTGTCGTGGGAGCTCGACCTGTGGGGCCAGTTGCGCTACGGGCAAGAAGCCGCGGCCGCCAGCCTGACCTCCGTGCAGGCCGATCGCGAATTCGCGCGTCAGTCGATCGCCGCCACCACCGCCAAGGCGTGGTTCATCGCCGCTCAGACGCTGGGCGAACAGCAACTCGCCGGCGACATGGTGGATTCCTCCGAGCACCTGGTGCGCTTGGCCGATGATCGCTTGCGCGTCGGCGCGGGCACCGAACAGGACGTGGCGATCGTCGCCGCCAACCTGGGCGTGGCGCGCGATTCGCTGGTGCAGGCGCGTTATGCGCACCAGTCGGCGGTGCGCGCGTTGGAGTTGCTGCTCGGCCGCTATCCGGCCTCCGAGCTGCGAGCGCGGCCCGACCTGCCGCTGTTGCCCGGGCCGGTGCCGGCCGGCCTGCCGCTGCAGATGCTCGAACGCCGTCCCGACATGGTGGCCGCCGAGCGGCGCGTGGCGGTGGCGTTCAACCGCGTCGGCCAGGCCAAGGCAGCGCAACTGCCGAGCATCCGCCTCACCGGCAACGTCGGCTACCTCGCCAGCGACATCCTGCAGCTGAAGGACGACTACAGCAACCCGTCGGCGGGCGTGGGCGCCAAGTTCGTGGCGCCGTTGTACACCGGCGGTGGCCTCGAGGCGCAGGTCGAGCTGATGTCGGCGCAGCAGCGCGAGGCGGTGGCGCAATACGCGCGGCTCGCGTTGCGTGCGATCGGCGACGTCGAAGAGTCGCTGGCGGTGAGCCGCATGCTGGCCGAGCGCGAGGTGCTGCTCAAGGCGATCACCGTCGACCAGCAGCGCGCGCTCGACCATGCGCAAAGCGCCTATCGCGTCGGCAAGCAGGATCTGCGCAGCGTCGAGCAGCAGCAGATCAGCCTGTACGCCACGCGGGTGAACCTGCTGCGCGTGCGCGGCGAGCAGCTCAGCCAGCGCGTCGCTCTGCACTTGTCGCTGGGCGGCAGCTTCGCCGAGCGCACCACGGTTTCCGAAGCCAAACCCTAACGTGCGCGAGAGCCTGGCACACCTTCGCAAGGCGCTCATCGGGCTGCGTGGTGGCCATTGCGGCGCCATGGACTGCGCGCCGTTGCTCGATCTGATGCGCGCACTGGCCTGCAGTGCGATTGTTGCGATCGCCGGCTGCGCCGGCCTGCCGACCAACGTCGAGCGCCAACCGAGCAGCGCGTTCACCGACACCGGCAACACGCAGCTGGCGCGCTCGCTCGCACCCGCGGTGGTCGCTCACCCCGGCAAGACGGGCGTGTATGCGATGCCCAGCGGCCGCGAGGCATTCGGCGCGCGCGTGGCCTTGGCATCGGTTGCCGAGCGCAGCATCGATGCGCAGTACTACATCTGGCACGACGACATCACCGGCGTGCTGCTGCTGCGCACGCTGCGCGACGCGGCCGATCGCGGCGTGCGGGTGCGCCTGCTGATCGACGACAACAACACCAAGGGCACGGACGCGGTGATCGCGATGATGGACGCCCACGCCAACGTCGAAGTGCGGCTGTTCAATCCGTTCGTCAATCGTTCGACGCGCCTGGCGGACTACGCGGGCGACTTCTCGCGGCTGAACCGCCGCATGCACAACAAGTCGTTCACGGTCGACAACCAGTCCACGATCGTCGGCGGCCGCAACATCGGCGACGAATACTTCGGCGCTGCCGACGAGATGGAATTCGCCGACCTCGACGTGATCGCGGTCGGTGCCGTGGTGCGCGACGTGTCGGCGCAATTCGATGCCTACTGGAACAGCGCGTCGACCTATCCGGCGGCGAGCATCGTCGGCAAATCCAGCCCCGAGGCCGAGGCGCAGGTGCTGGCGCGTTGGGACGAGCTGCTGCACGCGCCGCGCGCCGGCAAGTACCTCGACGCGGTGCGAGACACGCCGTTGGTGCACCAGTTGCTCACCAGCGCGCTGCCGATGGAGTGGGTGACGGCGCATCTGGTGAACGACGACCCGGCCAAGGTGCTGCATCCGCCCGAGCGCACCGAGCTGCACATGCTGCCGCGCCTCATCGCGGCGCTCGGCAAGCCGCTCAGCGAGCTCGATCTGGTGTCGCCCTATTTCGTGCCCACCGACGACGGCACGCGCGCGCTGCGCGCGCTGGCCGATGGTGGCGTGCAGGTGCGGGTGCTGACCAACTCGCTGTCGGCCACCGACGTCGGCCCGGTGTACGCGGGCTACTCCAAGCACCGCGAAGCGCTGCTGACCGGCGGCAACCTGCGGCTGTTCGAGCTCAAGCGCAACGCGCCCGACGACAGCGAGGCCGCCGACAAGAAGCGCCGCGGCATCGGCAGCAGCTCCGATGCCGGGCTGCACGCCAAGACCTTCGCGGCGGATCGCCAGCGCATCTTCGTCGGCTCGTTCAACCTCGATCCGCGTTCGTCGCGCTTGAACACCGAGATGGGCCTCGTGCTCGACAGCGCGCCGCTGGCCTCGAAGCTGTCCGACCTGTTCGCGCAGGGCATTCCGCGCACGCAGTACGAAGTGCGGCTGGCTGCCGATGGCCAGGGCGTCGAGTGGGTCGAGCAGAGCCCCGCCGGCCCGGTGATCTACCGCACATCGCCCGAGACCGGCGTGATGCGGCGCGCGTGGATCCGCTTTTTGTCGGTGCTGCCGATCGACTGGCTGCTGTGACCGCCGCAGTGGCGGCGGTCAGCCCGCATCGCTAGGACCAAAGTGCCATAGACTGCGGTGCCGTCCCAGGCCAGCATCGGCTGATCGAACGGATGGAGCGTGCCATGGTCGATGCGACAACGCACACTGCCTTGCAATGGTCGCGGCGCGCTTTCGCGGCCGTGCTGGCTGCACTGGCGCTGGCCGGCTGCGCCAGCGTCGGCGGTGGCGCCGACCCGCTGCCCTCGTGGAACGACGGCGCCAACAAGCAGGCGATCCTCAAGTTCGTCGGCGATGTCACGCGCGACGGCGCGCCCACTTTCGTGGCGCCGGCCGAGCGGATTGCCGTGTTCGACAACGACGGCACGCTGTGGGTCGAGCAGCCGATGTACACGCAGATGGTGTTCATCCTCGACTGGGTGAAGGCCAACGCGGCGCAGCACCCCGAGTGGCGCGACAACCCGGTGTTCAAGGCGCTGGCCGCCAACGACCACCAGGCCATGCAGGCGTTGAGCGAGCGCGAGCTGCTGGGCTTTCTGTTCACCGCGCAAAGCGGCATCAGCGACGAGGCCTACCAGTCCGCGGCGCGCGAGTGGCTCGATCGCGCGCGCCACCCCAAGTTCAACCGGCCTTACACCGAGTTGGTGTACCAGCCGCAGCTCGAGCTGCTGAGCTACCTGCGCAGCAAGGGGTTCAAGACCTTCATCGTGTCGGGCGGTTCGGTGGAGTTCATGCGGCCGTGGAGCGAGCGCGTCTACGGCATCCCGCCCGAGCGGGTGATCGGCTCGCAAAACGTCATGCGCTACGAGCTGCAGGGCACGCAAGCCACGTTGATGCGTTAGCCGAAGATCGACTTCATCGACGACGGGCCGGGTAAACCCGTGGGCATCTACAAGCACATCGGCCGCCGCCCGATCCTCGCGTTCGGCAACTCCGATGGCGACTGGCAGATGCTGCAGTACACGATGGCCGGCCCCGGCGCGCGCTTGGCGCTGATCGTTCACCACGACGACGCCGAGCGCGAGGCGGCCTACGATCGGCAGTCGAAGGTCGGCCGGCTCGACAAGGCGTGGGACGACGCGCTGGCCAAGGGCTGGAACGTGGTGAGCATGAGACGAGACTGGAAGCAGATCTTCCCGCCGCCGTCCAAGAACTGATCTGCGACAAATACCGACGTGCTGGTTCGGCTATGCTCTTTGAGGCAACAGGGCAAACGACAAACAACCGACCGGTCCATTGAGCCGGGGCTACCTTGGAGCTGACATGAAACTACAACGCTTTGAATGGCGCCCCGTGGCCGCAGCGGCCGTGCTAGCCTGCTCAGCATCGAGCGCGTTGGCGGAGATGCCGCAAGACAGGTTCTGGGCGGGGCTGGAGTACTTCTACCCGACGGTGAGCACCACCGCGCGGTTCGACGCCACCGCCACCGCCCGTCCTGGCACGACGATCAGCCTGGAGGACGAGCTGGACCTCAAGGACCGCAAGGGTTTGCCGTACCTCGACCTCGGCATGCGGCTGGGCGAGAACTGGCGGATCGAGTTCGAGTACTACAAGCTCGATCGCACCGGCACCAAGACGCTCACGCGGCAGATCGACTGGGGTGACACCACGTTCCCGATCGGTGCGACGGTCAGCACCACCTTCGATTCCACGATCTACCGGCTCACCGGCGGCTGGTCGTTCGTCAAGAACCAGCAGGCCGAGGTGGGCCTCGGCTTCGGGCTACACATCACCGACTTCAAGACGCTGATATCGGGTCAGGGTAACGGCGTGCTGACGGGCTTTGGCTTTCAGACCGAGGGACACAACCAAACCGTGCCGCTGCCCACGCTGGGGCTGTACGGCACCTACATGGCCACGCCCCAGCTGGCGTTGCGGGGCCGCGTCGACTACCTGTCGCTCAACTACCAGGACTATGACGGCCGGCTGATGAACTGGATGGCCGTGGTCGACTGGCGTTTCGCCAAGAACTTCGGCATGGGCGCCGGCTACCGTTACGTCGACTACAAGGTCTCGGCCACCAAAACCAATTTCAACGGCCAGGTCCAGTACACCTTCAAAGGGCCGACGATCTTCGTCAACATGGGGTTCTGACGCGGCCCGGCCGCGCGTGCTGCGCCAAGCCGGCGCCGATGACGGCGCCGGCACGCGGACGGCGAGCGGATGCGCTGAAACCTCAGCCCACCTCGCTGACGTGAACGCCCAACGCCTTGGCGATGCCGGCTCCGTAGGCTCGGTCGGCGCGCAGGCAATGGCGCACGTGGCGCAACTGGATCTCGTGCGGCACGCCGCTGATCGAACGCGCGGTGTTGTCGAACAGCACCTGCCGCTGCGCCGACGTCATCAGCCGGAACAGCGCACCCGGCTGCGAGAAGTAGTCGCTGTCCTCGCGGTGATCCCAGTGCTGCGCTGCGCCTGACAGCGCCAGCGGCGGCTCGCGGAACGCCGGCTGCTCGGCCCACTGCTTTTCGTCGTTGGGCTCGTAGCCGAGCGTGCCGCCGTGGTTGCCGTCGACGCGCATCGCGCCGTCGCGGTGGTAGCTGTGTACCGGGCAGCGCGCCGCGTTCACCGGGATCAGGTGGTGGTTGACGCCGAGCCGGTAGCGCTGTGCGTCGCCGTACGAGAACAGGCGCCCCTGCAGCATCTTGTCGGGCGAGAAGCCGATGCCGGGCACGATGTTGGCCGGGTTGAACGCGCATTGCTCGACCTCGGCGAAGAAGTTCTCCGGGTTGCGGTTGAGCTCCATCACGCCCACGTCGATCAGCGGGTGATCCTTGTGCGGCCACACCTTGGTGAGGTCGAACGGGTGGTAGGGCGACTTCAGCGCCTGCGCTTCGGTCATCACCTGGATCTTCAGCGTCCACTTCGGGAAGTTGCCTTCTTCGAGCGCTTCGAACAGGTCGCGCTGGTGGCTCTCGCGGTCGCGGCCGATCAGCGCCTCGGCCTCGGCGTCGGTGAGGTTGACGATGCCCTGCTGGCACTTCAGGTGGAACTTCACCCAGCAGCGCTCGTTCTTGGCGTTGATCAGGCTGAACGTGTGACTGCCGAAGCCGTGCATGTGGCGATAGGTGGCCGGGATGCCGCGGTCGCTCATCACGATGGTGATCTGGTGCAGTGCCTCGGGCAGCGAGGTCCAGAAGTCCCAGTTGTTCTTCGCGCTGCGCAGGTTGGTGCGCGGGTCGCGCTTCACCGCGTGGTTCAAGTCGGGAAACTTCAGCGGGTCGCGCAGAAAGAACACCGGCGTGTTGTTGCCCACCAGGTCCCAGTTGCCTTCATCGCTGTAGAACTTCACCGCGAAGCCGCGGATGTCGCGCTCGGCGTCAGCCGCGCCGCGCTCGCCGGCCACCGTGGTGAAGCGAGCGAAGAGTTCGGTCTTCTTGCCGACCTTGGAGAAGATCTTGGCGCGCGTGTATTTGCTGATGTCGTGCGTGACGGTGAAGGTGCCGTAGGCGCCGCTGCCTTTGGCGTGCATGCGCCGCTCGGGGATCACCTCGCGGTCGAAATGCGCGAGCTTCTCGAGGAACCACACGTCCTGCAGCAGCTGCGGGCCGCGCGCGCCGGCGGTCAGCACGTTCTGGTTGTCGGCCACCGGGCAGCCGGCGTTGGTGGTGAGTTTCTTGCTCATGTCGTTGACTCCTTGCTTGACCGAGCGGGGCCGCTTCGCAGCCGACGATAGGCAAGCAATTGCGGCGCCGGAATTGGACCTTCGTCCAATAGGGTCCGCGGCACACGCGGCGAGAATCCGATGCGATGCGCGTGCCTTCGTCGCGGCTTTGCGTGGGGCCTGGACTGCGCCAAGGGCACGCAGGCCATGCCATCTATCTGCACACACCGGAGCATGACATGATCACTCGAGCCAGCTTGCGCAGCGCGGCGTTGTCCTCAATGATTGCGTTCGCCGCACCCGCGGCTCCGGCCCCGGCCGCCAATGCCGAAGAGGCCAACGAGATCGCGCTCGAAACCTACGTGTATGCGTACCCGCTGCTGATCTCGGAACTGACGCGTCGTGTCTTCGTCGGCAGGCCGGGCGTGGCGATGAATCGGTTGCTGCACCGGCGCGCGTACCCGGACGCCAGCTTCACCGATGTGGTGCGCCCCAATGCCGACACGCTGTACTCGATCCTCTGGTACGACGTGTCGAAGGAGCCGCTGGTGATCACGCTGCCCGATGCCGGTGGCCGCTACCACTTGCTGCAACTGCTCGACTTGTGGAGCGACGTGTTCGCCGCGCCGGGCAGCCGCACCACCGGCGGCCAGGCCGTTCAGTTCGTGCTCGCCGGCCCCGGGTGGCAGGGCTCCGTGCCCGCCGGCGCGCTGCTGATCCGCTCGCCCACTGCGGTGGGCTGGGGCATCGGCCGCACGCAGACCAATGGCGCGAGCGACTACCCCGCGGTGCACAAGTTCCAGGACCAATGGACAGTGGCGCCGCTCACCCAGACGGGCGAGCCCGCCTCCGCGGCCAAGGCGCCGGTGGACCCGAGTTGGGATGTCAAGACGCCACCGGTCGATCAGATCGAGAAGATGGGCGCGCAGGATTTCTTTGCGCTGTTCGCCGAGTTGATGAAGCTCAACCCACCCCATGCCAACGACTACTCGATGATCCATCGCATGGCGCGCATCGGCATCGAGCCCGGCAAGTCGTTTGCTGCGGCAGACGCCCCCGCGGCGGTGAAGCAGGCACTCGACAACGCGGTCGCCGCGGGCCCGAAGCTGATCAAGGCCGGACTCAGCGCCTCGGGCGTGCGGCGCAACGGCTGGCGCACCAGCCTCACGGCGATCGGCTCGTACGGCACCGACTACCGCGCGCGCGCCGGCGTCGCGTACGGCGGGCTCGGTGCCAACCCGGTCGAAGACGCCATCTACCCGAGTGCGGCCACCGACGGCGACGGCAAGCCGCTGTCGAGCGACAACCGCTACCTGCTGCATTTCACCAAGGAGCAGCTGCCGCCGGTGCGCGCCTTCTGGTCGCTCGCGATGTACGACCAGCGGCAGCTCTTCACTGCCAACCCGATCAACCGCTTTGCGATCGGCGACCGCGACCCTCTCAAGTTCAACGCCGACGGCTCGCTCGATCTGTACATGCAGCGCGAATCGCCCGGTGCCGACAAGGAGTCCAATTGGCTGCCCGCGCCAAAGAGCGGGCCTTTCTCGATGAATCTGCGCCTGTATTGGCCGCGCGCCGAGGCGGTCAGCGGGGCCTGGTGGCCGCCGCCGGTGAAGCAGCTGCAGTGAGTCGGCGCCAATGGCGCACGGTCGGCGAGCGCATGCGCATCGGCGGTAGCGGCAACGACGCGCGCGTCGGCCGCGTCAGCGTTTGAGCTCCGAGGGGCTCACCAGCTTCCACTTGTCGACCACCTGGCACAGGTTGAGCGTGTTGTTGCCCTTGCGGTCGACTGTTTCGTTGTACACGCGGATCTGGCGGCACGGATGATCTTGCCAGGTGAACACCTTGATGACCTTGAGTTCGCCGCGGCTGCCGCTGACCGGGTTTTGCCACTTCACCGTCTCGCCGGCCGGCGTGTCGTTCAGCGCCTTGCGCGAGGCCTCGAGAAAAAGCTTGAGGTCTTCTTCGTTGAAGTTCTCGGCCGGCGTGTTCTTCAGCAGGCCGACCCAGTTTTGCGCCGCGGCGGGTATGCACGCCAGCGCGAGCCAGGCCGCGACGATCGGTGCACGCGCAAGCGGATTCAGGTGGAGGGACAGCACCATCGTTCCTTTTCGGTCCGTACAGGTCGCAGTGTAGGGTCGCGCGGCCCAACCGGCGGCCCGCCGCAGCGCGTCGAACTGCCCTAGGATGCCAGCCCTGATGCGTCACCTCGCCTTTGGACTGCCGGCCGCAGCGGCACTGCTCGGTGCGTGCGCCCCCAGTGGACCGCCGACCTATCAAGGGTATGTGGAGGGCGAGTACGTGCATGTCGCCTCGGCGGTGGGTGGCAGACTCGAACGGCTGCTGGTGCAGCGCGGGCAGACCATCGAGGCCAAGGCGCCGCTGTTCAACCTGGAGGCCGAGCAGGAGACAGCAGCCAAGCAGCAGGCCGACGAGCAGCTGAAGGCCGCGCAGGCGCAGCTGGCCGATCTGCGCGTGGGCAAGCGCGCGGTCGAGCTCGACGTGGCGCGCGCGCAGCTCGCGCAGGCGAGCGCCGCCGAAGAGCAGGCCGCATTGCAGCTCAAGCGCGACGAGGCGCAGTTCGAGATCGGCGGCATCGCACGCGCGCAGCTCGATGACTCGCGGGCCAACCACGCGATCAAGGCCGCGCGCGTGCGCGAGCTCGCTGGCCAGCTCGAGGTGTCGCGGCTGCCGGCACGCGACGAGCAGATCCGCGCGCAAGACGCCCAGGTGGCAGCGGCGCGCGCGGTGTCGAGCCAGTCGAACTGGCGGCTCGATCAGAAGCGTGTGTTCGCCACGCAGGGCGGGCTGGTGGTCGACACCTTGTACCGCGAGGGCGAATGGGTGGCCGCCGGCAGCCCGGTGGTGCGGCTGCTGCCGCCGCAAAACCTGAAGGTGCGCTTCTTCGTGCCGCAGGCGGTGGCCGGTGCGCTCAAGCCCGGACGCAGCGTGTCGTTGCACTGCGACGGCTGCGACGCCGACGTGGCTGCGACGGTGAGCTACATCGCCAGCGAGCCCGAGTACACGCCACCGGTCATCTACAGCAACGAGACGCGCGCCAAGCTGGTGTTCATGGTCGAGGCGCGGCCTGCGTCCGACGGCGTGCAGCGGCTGCGCCCGGGGCAGCCGGCGGCGGTGACGCTGCAATGAGCGCCGCACGGCCGCTCCGAACATGAGTGCACAAGCCGGCGATGCGCTGGCGATCGACGTGCGCGCGCTCAACAAACATTTCGGCGACAAGCACGTGGTGCAGAACCTCTCGCTGCGCGTCAACCGCGGCGAGATCCTCGGCTTCCTCGGCCCCAACGGCAGCGGCAAGACCACGTCGATCCGCATGATGTGCGGCCTGCTGACCCCCGACTCCGGTTCGGGCACCTGCCTGGGCTACGACATCCGCAAAGAGAGCGATCAGATCAAGCGCCGGGTCGGCTACATGACGCAGCGCTTCTCGTTCTGGGAGGACCTGTCGATCCGCGAGAACCTGGACTTCGTCGCGCGCCTGTACGAGATGCCGTCGCGCCGCCAGGCGGTGGACCGCGCGCTCGACGGCCTGAACCTGAGCGCGCGTGCCACCCAGCTGGCCGGCGCGCTGTCGGGCGGCTGGAAGCAGCGCCTCGCGTTGGCCGCCTGCATGCTGCACCAGCCCGAGCTGCTGCTGCTCGACGAACCCACCGCCGGCGTGGACCCCAAGGCGCGCCGCGAGTTCTGGGAGGAGCTGCACGTGCTGGCCGCCGGCGGCATCTCAATCCTCGTCAGCACGCACTACATGGACGAGGCCGAGCGCTGCCACAAGCTTGCCTACATCGCCTATGGCCAGCTGATGGCGCAGGGCACCGCGCGCGAGATCATCGACGGCCAGGGCCTGACCACCTGGGCGGTGTTCGGCGACGACCTCGCGGCGATCGCCGCGAAACTGCAGCGCGAGCCCGCCGTCGAGCAGATCGCGGCCTTCGGCTCGGCGCTGCACGTCACCGCCAGCGACGGTGCGGCGCTCGAGGCGGCGCTGCGCCGCGCGACGGCCGGCACCGCGTGCCGCATCGCGCCGGCCGAGACTGGGCTCGAAGACGTGTTCATCCACCTGATGAACCGTTCGGACGACAACTATCGGGCCAACGCATGAAGCGCTTCTCGCTGTCGCGTTGGTGGGGCATCGTGCTCAAGGAGTTCCTGCAGCTGCAGCGCGACCGCATCACCTTCGGCATGGTCATCGGCGTGCCGATCGTCCAGCTGGTGCTGTTCGGCTACGCGATCAACACCGACCCCAAGCACCTGCCGACCGCGGTGGTGATCAGCGAACACAGCGAGTTCACGCGCAGCTACCTGGCGGCGATGAAGACCAGCGGCTACTTCGAGTTCGTCGCCGAGCTGACCAGCGAGGAGGCGGCGCGCGCCGCGCTGGCACGCAGCGACGTGCAGTTCGTCGTCAACTTTCCGGCCGACTTCACGCGCAAGCTGCTGCGCGGCGAGCGCCCGGCGCTGCTGATCGAGGCCGACGCCACCGACCCCGCCGCCGCCGGTGCGGCGATCGCGTCGGTGCGCGAGCTGGCGCTGACGGTGGCGCGCAAAGACCTCAAAGGCGCGCTCGCGCCGCTGGCCGGCGGCGAGCCGCCGTTCGACGTGCGCGTGCACAAGCTCTACAACCCCGAGGGGCTGACCCAGCACAACATCGTGCCCGGCCTGATGGGCGTGATCCTGACGATGACGATGGTCATGATGACCGGCCTGGCGATGACGCGTGAACGCGAGCGCGGCACGATGGAAAACCTGCTGGCCACGCCGGCGCGGCCGCTGGAGGTGATGACCGGCAAGATCGTGCCCTACATCTTCATCGGCCTGATCCAGTCGACCATCATCCTGCTGGCGGCGGTCTATCTGTTCGGCGTGCCGTTCGTCGGCAGCGTGTTTGTGCTCTACGTGGTGGCGCTGGTGTTCATCGCCGCCAACCTGACGGTCGGCATCACGGTGTCGTCGATCGCGCAGAACCAGCTGCAGGCGATGCAGCTCACCTTCTTCTACTTCCTGCCGACCATGCTGCTGTCGGGGTTCATGTTCCCGTTCCAGGGCATGCCGCGCTGGGCGCAGTGGGTTGGCGACGTGCTGCCGGCCACCTACTTCATGCGCCTGGTGCGCGGCATCCTGCTCAAGGGCAACGATTGGGTCGACCTGTGGCCCAACATCTGGCCCATGCTGGTGTTCACCGTCGTGGTGATGACGTTTGCGCTGGTTTTCTACCGCAAGACCCTGGACTGACGATGAAGCGGACAGTGGTCGGCCTGTCAGTGGCACTCGCGGCGTGCGCCGGCGACCCGGTGCAGCCTCCGCAGGTGCCCACTGCGGCGCAATACACCGCGACGCCGGTCGCCCTGCAAGACAGCGTGGCGGACGCGCAGGGCGGCCAGGCACAGCGCTTCACGCCGGGCCAGGACATGCCCGCGTTGTGGTGGACGTTGTTCCGCTCGCCGGCGCTCGACGCGCTGGTGCGGCAGGCGCTCGAGGGCAGCCCCACGCTGATGCGCGCCCAAGCCAGGCTGCGCCAGGCCCAGGAAGACTTGAGCGCGCGCAGCGGCGCCACGCGGCTGCCCAAGGTCGATGCCAAGGTTTCAGCCAATCGCATCGACGTCAACCCGCAAGCCATCGGTGTGGGCCTGCCGCTGAACACGCCGTTCAATCTGTACCTGGCGTCGGTCGGTGTGTCGTACACATTCGACTTCTTCGGAGCCACACGCAACGAGCTGGCGGCGCTGCAGGCCGAGATCGACCACCAGCAGTTCGAGCTCGAGGCGGCGCGCCTGATGCTGGCCGGCAACGTGGTCACCGCGGCGATCCGCGAAGCATCGCTGCGCGAGCAGATCGCGAACACCGAAGCCATCGTCGCGTTGCAGGCACGCCAGCTGGCGATCACCGAGCGCCTGCAGCAGCTCGGCACTGCGGCGCAGACCGAAGTCGGTGGCACAGCGCATCGACCTCGCGCAGGCGCGGGCCGACGTTGCCCGATCTGCAGCGCCAGCTCGAGCAGGTGCGCCACCGGCTCTCGGTTTACACCGGCCAGCCGCCCGGCGCCGCGCAACTGCCGCAGTTCCGGTTGTCGGATCTGCAGTTGCCGGCCGAGCTGCCGTTGAGCCTGCCGTCGGAGTTGGCGCGCCAGCGGCCCGACATCCGCGCCGCCGAGGCGCTGTTGAGCCAGGCCGGCGCGAAGGTGGGCGTGGCCACCGCCAACCTGTACCCGCAGATCACGTTGACGGCCACCGTCGGCTCGATCGGCTCGTCCAACGGCGGCGATCTGTTCGCCGCCGGCAGCGGCTTCTCCCTGCTCGGCGCATCGCTGACGCAGCCGATCTTTCGCGGCGGCGAGTTGCAGGCCAAGCGCCGCGCAGCGGTCGCGGCCTACGAGCAGGCCGGCGCAGCGTACCAGGAGGTCGTGCTGCAGGGCTTGCAGAACGTGGCCGACGTGCTGCGCGCATTGGAGGCCGATTCCAAGAAGCTGAAGGAGCGCGCCGACGCATCGGCGCTGGCGAGCAGCCAGCACGACATCGTGTCGGCGCGCTACCAGGCCGGCGGCGTGAGCCACTACGCGGTGCTCGACGCGCAACGAAAACTTCAGGCCACGCTGCTCGAGCGCACGCAGGCCGCAGCCGACCGCTATGCCGACTCGGCCGCGCTGCTGCAGGCGCTGGGCGGCGGCTGGTGGAAGGAGCAGGCCGCACCCGCGGCGGCGCCGTGAGGCCTGCGCGCCTTCAGCGCCGCAGAGACTTCACCAATCGCCAGCACGACCCACGCGTGCCTGAGCCAGCGCCGGTGGCGCAGCGCGAGGCGGCCGATGCCGCTGCCGCCGATGGCGCCGCCCGCCGCGGCGAGCAGCGCAGCGGCAACCCACGTGCCCAACGTCGCATGGTGCCGACGCCACCACAGGACGATGGCCAGACCATGCAAGACGGGTTCTGCAGTGGGCTGCAGGCTCGTCAGGCTGGCATCGATCTGCTGCCGCAGCACGTCGGCAGCGAGCAGCAGATCGTGCCGACGCTGCGCGCGTTGGGCCGCATTCATCGCGGGTCGGCACGCTCGCCGCGCAGCGCGGCCTCGTCGCGCCGCAGCTCGCTGACCGCGGTGACCAGCCATGGCGACGGGGCGCGCAGCAGCGCGACCACACGCCAGATCGACACCAGCGTGCCGGCGCCGAGCAGTGCCGTGAAGATGGCCAGCGCGAGCATGCGCAAGGGGGTGTCCCACAGCGCCACCGTGATCGTGATGGCCAGCGCCAGCAGCGCAAACCCAGCGAGCAGCGAGCCGAGCATGGCCAGCACCACCATCTGCGCGATGCGTGCTTTTTCCTCCTGCCAGCCGAGCGCCAACAGCTCGAGCTTGATGCGCCCGAGCGCGACCACCGCCGCGCCCAGGCGGCGCAGCGAATCGAAGCTGCTCAGCTCGGCCACGTGGGGGCCTTCAACGCCGCGCGATCAGTACACCCACCACCAGCCCCAGCGCCGCTGCGGCGCCGACCGCGTGCCACGGATGGTCGTGCACGTACTCGTCGGTGTGGCGCGCCGCGCGACGCGCGCGCTCGACGCCTTCGTATTGCAGGTCGCCGATGCGGCGGCGCGTGTCGTCGAGCCGCTCGCGCAGGCGCTCGCGGATGGCCTTGACCTCGCCGTCGACCTTGGTGCCACCGGAGTCGATCAACGCGTTGATGTCGTCCATCACGCGCTGGAAATCGGCCGCCAACTGGTCGCGCTTGGTGTTGGTGGTCTCGCTCATGCGGGTACTCCTCTACGGTTGCTTCTTGCCGAACACACGGTGACGGTCCTGGGTCAGGGCTGGTGGCGCCGCTCGCGCATCTCGGCGCGTCGCTCGCTGGCCATCTGGTCCCACTCGGTGAGTTGCTGCGGCGTCAGCACGGCTTGCAGCTTGCCTCGGAAATCTTGCTGGATCGCGCGCGCTTCCTGGCGCTTGGCGCTGTGGGCTTGCGCAGAGTCGTCGCCGGCGTACTTCTGCTGCAGCGCACGCAGCTTGCCGCCTTCCTCCTCGAGCAGGGCGCGCAGCTTCGGCTCCTGCTCGGGCGTGAGCTGCAACCGCGCCTTGGCCTGCGCGATGCGTTGCTGCATCTCGGGCGATGGCGCAGGCCGGCTGGCCTGCTGGGCCGATGCCGTGCCGGCGAGCGCCAGGCCAGCGGCGAGGGCGACTGCGGTCAGCGGCTTCATGTCGCTCCTTTTAGCGCATCTGGCATCGACGTGGCGGCCGCCGGGCTCGAACGGATCGCGGTCTGGATCGCGTCGATCAACATCTCATCGTCCACCGGTTTGCGCAGATAGGCCTTGGCGCCAAGAGCCAGCGCCTCGGCGCGGCTTTCTGGCGCATCGTCACCGGTGACGATGACCACCGGCACCTGCGCATTGGCCTGCCTGAGCGCACGCTGCACGTCGAAGCCGCCGACGTGCGGCATGCGCAGATCGAGCACCACGCACTGCGGCAGCCGCTGCTCCACGGCGCACAGGAAGTCGGCGCCCGACGCATAGGTCTGCACGCCGAAACCCGCGGCTCGGATCAGGCGGCCGAGCGCCTTGCGAACCGACTCTTCGTCATCGACGATTGCGACGAGGGAGGAGACGGTGGACATCAGGGGTCCACGCTAATCCTCTTGCGCTGCGGCGACCAGTGAGACTTTGGTCCAATCTGACCCAGATCAAAATGGGAAGCCGCCGCGGCGGGCGGCCGACGACCCGTTGCGTCAGCCAGCGTCGCCGGGCGTCTGCGGGCGCGTGTGCGCCATGACCCGCACCAGTTCCGCCACCGAACGCACCTGCATCTTCTCCATGCCGCGCGCGCGATGGACCTTGATGGTCTTCTCGGCCGTGCCCAGGTCGGCCGCGATCTGCTTGTTCAGCCGTCCGGCGACCACGTGGCCGAGCACCTCGCGCTCGCGCGCCGTCAGAGTGGCCAGCCGCGATGCGGTGGCCTCGCGGCGCGTCCACGCGCTCAACAGCTCGGCATCGTGTTGCAACGCGCGCGCCACGGCAGCCAACAGCACCGCATCGTCCACCGGCTTGGTGAGGAAATCGAACGCACCGCGCTTCATGGCCTGGGCGCACATCGGCACGTCGGCCTGGCCGCTGAGGAAGATGATCGGCATCTCGTTGCCGCGCTGCTCGAGTGCCTGCTGCAACTGCAGCCCGTCGAGGCCCGGCATCGCCACGTCGAGAACGATGCAGCCGTAGGCATGCGGGTCGTGTTGCGCCAGCAACGATTCGGCGTTTTCGAACGTGTTCACCGCATGGCCTTGCAGGCCAAGCAACCGGCCCAGCGCCGCGCGCACCGAGGCGTCGTCGTCGACCACCAGCACCTGGGCTGGGGCCGCGTTGGCGGCAGCTGCGCCACCGTCGCCCTGCAACGTCGGTTCGAGCGAACTCACGGCTTTCTCCCTTTGACGATTAACCTTCACAGCCGGTAAGGTTTTCGAGTGTAGGCAGGAAATGCACGCTAGGTTATGACCCTGAGGCACGGGAGGGGACGTCGGCGCCTCGGCAGGTTCGCGCGAATGGCCAAAGGACCAAAGTGCAATGCGGAAAACCACAGCCCCCCCTAGGATGACGTGCGCGAGCAAGCGGGCGGGCATGGCGCACCGGGCATGCTCAGGCGCGACCCATCGGCGTGGCCTTCGGCCCGCTTTCGATGGGTGCGCCGCAACCCGATGAGCAACCTCGCTGAAATCTCCAGCGCCGGCGTGACTGGCAGCGGGTCGAACGCATCGCCGCGGGGCTGGCCGCCGCTGGCCGCCGCGCTGACGGTGGGCGCGGTCTACTACGTCGGTGCGCGGGTCGGCATGGTGCTCACGGCGGCGCCGTTGCCGCTGTCGGTGCTGTGGCCGCCCAACGCGTTGCTGTTCGCCGCGCTGCTGCTGGCGCCCAGACGCTGGTGGTGGGTCTTCATCGCGGCGGCATTTCCCGCGCACCTGCTGGCCGAGCTGCAGGGCAACGTGCCGGTCTCGATGGTGCTGTGCTGGTTCGTCAGCAACGTGACCGAAGCGCTGATCGGTGCCTCGTTCGTGCGCTGGCTCGCCGGTGCGTCGCCCGGCTTGAACCGCGTGCGCACGGTGATCGTGCTGTGCGGCGCGGCGGCGCTGGCGGCGTTGCTGTCGTCGTTCCTCGACGCTGCGTTCGTGCGCCTGGTCGGCTTCGGCAAGGGCGACTACTGGAGCCTGGTGCAGGCGCGCGCGCCGGCCAACATGCTCGCCACGCTGATCTTCGTGCCGGTGGCCATGACCTGGTCGACCCGCGCGCCGCTCTTGCTGCCGATCATCAGCCGAGCGCGTTGGGTGGAGTGCGGTGCGTTGTTCGGCGGCCTGCTTGCCGTCAGCATCGTGGCTTTCGACACCGGCATCACCTACGCGGGCTCGCCGGGTCTGCTGTACCTGCCGATGCCGTTCTTGATCTGGGCCGCGCTGCGCTTCGGGCCACGGCTCGCGAGCGCGTCATTCACGGTGGTGGCCTTCCTCGTGATCTGGGGCGCCGGTCACGGCCGCGGCCCGTTCACGCACGCGATCACCCAGCTCGACGCGCTGCCGATCCAGCTGTTCCTGATCACCATCGGTGTGCCGCTGCTGTTGTTGGCGGCGGTGATCGAGGAGCGGCGACTCGCCGAGCGCAAGCTGCGCGCATCGGAGGAGTTGTTTGCCACCGCCTTCAAGTCGAGCCCGGATGCCATCGCGATCAGCCGCCGCAGCGACGGACGCATCATCGAGGCCAACGACCATTGGCTCGAGTTGATGGGTCATCGGCGCGACGAACTGGCGCGCGGCGGTGTCGCGCCGCTCGAGGCCCACTTGGGGGACGCCGATCGGGCCAACGTGGCTGCGCTGGCGCGCGAGGCCACCGGTGCGCGCGACGTCGAGGTGGCGCTGCGCGGCCGCGGTGGCGCCAGCCGGCCGGCGCTGGTGCGCATCAAGGCGGTGGAACTGCAAGGCGAGCCGATCGCCATCAGCATCATGCGCGACATCTCCGCGCAGCGGCAGGCCGAGATGCAGGAGCGCGAACAGCGCATGCAACTCACGCACCTGACCCGCGTGGCCTCGCTCACCGAGTTTTCGAGCGCGCTGGCCCACGAGCTGAACCAGCCGCTGACGGCCATCTTGAGCAATGCCCAGGCAGCACAGCGGTTTCTGGCGCGCGACCCGCCCGACGTGACCGAGATCCACGCCATCCTGTCGGAGATCGTCGAGGCCGACAAACGCGCCGGCCAGCTGATCCATCACCTGCGGCTGCTGATGAAGCGGACCGACGAGGAGTTCGTCCGCATCGAGCTGAACCAGATCGTCCAGCACGTGCTGGAGTTTCTGCACGGCGAGTTCGTGACGCGCGACGTCGACGTGCGCGTCAGCCTGGCGCCCGACCTGCCTGCGCTCATCGGCGACCGCGTGCAACTGCAGCAGCTGGTGCTCAACCTGGTGTCCAACGCCTGCGACGCGATGCGCAACGCGGCGAGCCCTCAACGCACGCTGAGCATCACCAGCCTGCGTGCCGACGACGGCAGTACGCAGCTCGTGGTCAGCGACACCGGCCCCGGCATCCCGGCCAATCAGCTCGACCGCATCTTCGAGCCTTTTTTCACCACGAAGGAAAATGGGCTCGGGCTCGGATTGCCGATCTCGCGGCGCATCGCGCGTGCGCATGGCGGCACGCTGGCGGCCGAGCACCGCGAAGGTGGCGCGACCTTCCGGCTCTCATTGCCGTCGGCGCAGCCGCCGGCTCGTCACGGCCAGCGCGGGGCGCATGCACTGAACGCGACCTGAGTGCGCGCTGCAGGCACCGTGCCAGGCGCACCGACTAACTAGTTAGGGACCGGCGACTTCTTCCAGGTGGAATCCGGATTGAAGCGCTTCATCGCGCGCGCGACGGCCTCGCTGTCGGGCCCGAGATCCTTCTCGTACACGATGCCGGCGTGGCTGACCATGAAGCTCATGACGCCGGTGTCGCCCCATCGCACCGGCCAGGCGATCGCCGCGAACCCGCTGCGCATGCGCTTGCCGATGATGTAGTCGTAGGCGCCACCGGGCGCGTCCTTGCCCTGGCCAGTGAGGATCTTGTAGTGGTAGCCGTAGTAGCCCGGGCCCTTGGGTTTTTGCTCCGCCAGCAACGGGCCGAGCGGGCTGTCGTCGACGCCGAGCGGGCTCTCCCAGTACAGGCCGTCTTTCTTGCCCTTGGTGCTGACGAACTTCTGCGCGTACTCGTGGATGCCGTCGGTGTTGCGGTCAACGGCGGCGTATTCGCGCTGCGCGTCGTAGTAGGCAAGGATCGCCTGCATCGTGGCCAGCTCGTTGCGCCCGATGCGCCGCGTGCGCATCTCGTCAGCCCCGGCCACCGGATCGAACTGCCAGCCGGCCTTGCGCTTGACGATCGGGACCGGCAACGTCCAGCCCTGGTCACCGGCCGAGATCACCGCTTTGTTGTCGCCCTCGGAGTTCACCTTGTGCTGCTTGTCCCACGCTGCGAGGTAGGCCTCGACGTCGGCCCGCTCGACGCCGTCGACGGGGTTGACGAACTGCTTGTAGTTCGCGCCGAGCACGACGCCGAGCGCTTTGCGGTCGGCCTTGCGCAGCGCGTCGGTGAAGGCGTCGGCCGCGGCGTCCGCACTCGGATACGCCTTCTGTGCCATGGCCAGCGGTGACACCAGCGCGCACATCAGCGGCAGGGCGCGGAGCAAGGTGGTGATCGATGACCTCATGCGGCTGCTCTCCAAATCACTATCGACGGCCGCCGCCGCCACGGCCGCCACCGCCGCCGCCACGGCCGCCACCACCGCCGCCGCCGGCTCTGGCACCGCCACCGCCACCGCCGCTGAAGCTTGACGCCGACGCGCGGCTCGCGCTGCCGCGATCGGCCTGCTGGCGCGACTGCCCGGCATTGCCGGCGCCGCGTACCGCATTGTCGGAGGCGCCGCTGGCACGGTCGCGCGCACCCGCGGAGTCGGCGCTGGCGCCGCGTTGCCGCCCCGCGCCGCCACGATCGCCCGTTGCCGCCTGGTTCGCGCGATCGCGCGCGGCCGGGTCGTTGCGCAAATCGTTGCGGCCTTGCGCCGGATCCATGCCGCGGTCTTGCAGCGACGACTGCGCCTGCTGGCGCTGCGCATCGCGGCTCGGGTCCTTGCCACGATAGTCGGCACGCTGGCTGGCGTCACCGACACCCTTGCTGCCGTACTTGTCGCGGCTGCCCTGGTCGCCATAAGGCACGCCGCGGCGATTGTCGGAGTTGTGCTGGAAGTTGGTCTGGTTGGCGTTGAGTCTGGCGGTTGGTGTTGACGCTGTTGTACTTGTTGACGTTGATGTTGACGTTGCCGCCGCCCCAATTGCAGCCGCCCCAGATCGCGCCCACTGCGGCCACGCCGATGCCGAAAGCGATCCCCGAGGCCAGCGCCGCACCGGGGTAGTAGTACGGAGACGGCGGATAGTAGTAAGGCGGGTACGCGGGGTACGGCCAGGCGCCGTACACGACCGTCGGGTTGTAGGCCGGCACGTACACCGTCTCGGGCTGCGCCGGCTCGATCTTGATCACCGTCTGCTGCGGCGCCGCCTGCTCGACGATCACCTTCTGTTGCTCGGTGGACTTCAGGTTGCCGGCCGCCTGGGCCTTGGTACGCAGGCGCTGCACGGCGTCGAGCACGTCTTTCGACGACGCGAGAAACGCGTCGCCGAGCTTTTGCACCCAGTCGGGCTGCCCGCCCATCATGTCGAGCACCTGCGGGAACGCGGCCAGCGACTGCACGCTCGGATCCCACGTCTGGTCGGCCACCGCCTTGACCGCCGCGTCACCCTTCTGGTCGGGGTGCGCCTTGGCCCACTTGGCCGCGTCGGCCACGTCGGCCGGATAGGTGGCCGCCATCAGCACCTGCGACAGCAGCGAGTCGGGGTACAGCGCGATCGGCGCCAGCAGCTGCTCGAGCTGCTCCTTGCTCGCCGGGGCGCCAGCGGGGGCGGCGGCCGACGGCGGCGCGGTACCCGCCACCGGTGGCGGCTTGGCCGGCGGCGGTGTGGTCTGCCCCGCCGCCAATGGCACCACCATCGCCATCAACAGGGCGATGCGGCAGGACTGCCAGCGAATCAGGGGGCGGTGCATCGTGGGCGCAGATTATGGTCGATCAACGCGGCCAGCCATTGGACTTTGGTCTTACTCGGTTGATGCGCGTCAAACTGAGGAGTCCGCGGGACCCGTGTCCACGGGCGCCGACTCGTCGCGACGCACGGGCAGGTGTGCATCAAGGCACCGTCACCTTGTGCCAACTCGCGTCGGGATCGAAGCGCGTCATCGCGCGTGCGATTGCATCGGTGCTGGGGCCGAGGTCTTTCTCGTAAACGGTGCCGGCGTGGCTCACCATGAAGCTCATCACGCCGGTGTCGCCGTAGCGCAGCGGCCACGCCACCAGCGCGAATCCCGCCCGCATGCGCCCTCCGATGACGTAGTCGTAGGCGCCGCCCGGCGCGTCGGCGCCCTGCGCGGTGAGGATCTTGTAGTGGTAGCCCCAATAGCCCGGGCCCTTGAGCTGCTGCTGCGCGATCAGCGGCCCGAGCGGGCTCTCGGGCTCGTCGAGCTTGGCAGTTCAGTCGCCTGACGCTTGCGCGGGCGGCTGCTGCGGCGGCTTGGCCGCCACCCAGCCCACGAAGATCTGGTAGCCCAGGGCCAGCAACGTGGCGCCGACGAACATGCCCAAGATGCCGGCTGCGCCCATGCCGCCGAGCGCGCCGAGCAGAATCACCGGCATCGGCGCGTCGACCCCGCGGCCGAGCATCAGTGGCTTCAGCACGTTGTCGGTCATGCCCGAGACAAACAGCAGCACGGTGTAGACGACTGCCGCGACGGTGCCGTGGTCACCGCTCATCCAGATGTAGGCGATCGCCGGCAGGGTCACCAGCAGCGCCGGTACCTGCGCGATGCCGAGCACCAGCACGATGACGGCCAGAACCCCGGCCCACGGCACGCCCGCAATCAGCAGGCACAGGCCGACGATGATCGCCTGGATGAAAGCGACGCCGATGACGCCCTGCGCGACGGCGCGGATCGTCGCCGTGCTCAGGCGCGCGAACTCGGCGCCGCGCTCGGGGCCGACGACGCGCTCGAAGATGGCCCGGCTGCCTCGAGCGCCCGCCTCGCCGAAGGCCATGACGATCGCTGCGACGATGAACGCGGCGACGAACTGCAGGATGCCGCCGCCGATGCCCGGCCACCATGGCCAGTGCTGCCTTGGCCAGATCGCCGATCTTGGGCTGCAGGCTGCTGCACCAGCCCCGGCAGGTCGGAATGCGCCTTGTCCCAGAGCGCGTAGACCTTCTCGCCGACCAGCGGCCATTGCGCCACCCGCTCGGGCGGCGGCGGGACCTGCAGCGAATCCTGCTGCACCGCATTGACCAGCTGATGCACCGAATCGCCCATCGAGATCATGAGCACGGCGGTCGGCGCGACGATCAGCACGACCCCGAGCACGGCGATCACCGTGGCCGCTGAACCCTGCCGGCCGCCGATCCTGCGGGCCAGCGCCTGGTGCAGCGGATAGAGGGTGACCGCCAGGATCAGCGCCCAGATCATCAGCACCAGGAACGGCGCGAAGACCAGGTAGCACAGCAGCACGAGCGCGAGGATCAGACCGGCGCGGATCAGCACGTCCAACAACTGGCCGGCCTGCTGTTCAGGGTCGTGATCGGGACGGGTGGAAGCGTTCATGGAAGTGGACCTTCAGCGCAAGCCGCCTGCGCCGTCAGATTACTCCTTGGCGGGCAGCCAGCGCTCATTGGCCGAAGCGGATTGCGCTTGGGTCGATGGACAACAAGGCGCGCCGCAGGATCGGCGGCCGGCTGCGCGGCGGCACCTGCAGCCTGAGCAGCGGACGGCCCGCGAACACTCGTCCATGTCCGGCAGCGAGGCGGCCGCGCCTGGCGGCGTGGCACCGGCGGTTTCTGGTGGATCGTGCATGCGTCAGCGCGGAAGTCTGGCGGCCGCGGGTGTCCAGCATCGGCACCGACCGGATGCCCATCGGACCTTGGTCCACTAGGCTGCAAGTGGCTGTGCGCACAATCTGTAGTCGGGCGCAGCGTGCGCCACGCTCGCGCTGGGTGCCTGTTCACGGTTCACCGGATCGACCGCCGCCGAGCCCTGGGTGTCGGCGCAGGCATACTGACATTGGCAGTTGGCCATGAATTTGCTAGCCCTGACCCGACCCGGTTTCATGCCGAGGCTCGCCCAGGCCGCGCCGTGGACATGGGCGCCAGAGCGGCGGCGGCGCGTCGCGCTGACCTGGCTGCGCGCGCTCGCTGTCGCGCTGGCGATCGTGCTGGTGGTGTGGGGTGTGCTGTGGCTGGCCGTGCCGCCGCTGCTGAAGTCGCAGGCGCAGACCCGCTTGAGCACCCTGTTAGGCCGCACGGTGACCATCGGCAGCGTGCAGTTCGCGCCGTGGAGCCTGCAGCTCACGCTGCGCGATTTCGCGATCGCGGGAGAGGGCGCTGCCGGCCCGCCGCTGCTGCACGTCGATCGCATCCATGCCGATGCCGACTGGCGCTCGCTGCTGCGCCTGGCGCCGGTGATCGAAGCGATCGAGCTGGACGCGCCGCAGGTGCATCTGGCGCGCACGGCGGCCGGGCACTACGACATCGACGACATCCTCGAGCGACTCAAGCCTGCGCCGCAGCCGCAGGGCGAGCCCAAGCCACCGGCGCGTTTTGCGCTGTACAACGTGCAGGTCCGCGACGGCGCGCTCAGCTTCGATGACCGCCCCGTTGCGCGCCGCCACGAGGTGAGCGGGCTGCTGCTGACGCTGCCGTTCCTGTCGACCTTGCCGTCGCAGGTGGCGGTGGCGGTCGAGCCGCGGCTGGCTTTCACGTTCGACGGCACCGCATTCGACACCGGTGCCCAGACCACGCCGTTCGCGCGCGACCGCGAGACGTCGTTGACGCTGCGCATGGGCGACTTCGATCTGACGATCGCCAAGCCCTACCTGCCGCACGACCTGCCGGTGGATCTGCAGCGCGGCCGCGCGCAGGCCGAGCTGTCGCTGCACTTCACGCTGCGCGACGACAACAGCGCGAGCGTGTCGCTGCGCGGCGGCGTCAAGGTCTCCGACGTCGCGCTGGCCGATCGCACCGGCGCGCCGCTGGCCGCGTGGCGCGAGCTGCAGGTGGCCCTGGCCGACGTGCAGCCGCTGGCGCGCAAGGCAGCGCTCGGCACCGTGCGCCTCGACGGGCTCGACGTCGCGCTCACTCGCGACGCGCAGGGTCGCATCAACGTGCTGCAGCTGGCACCACCGGCAGCGGCCAAGACAAGCCCCGGTGCGCCGGCCGGCAGCGATGCGGCAGCCAACGCTCCGTGGCAAATCAGTGTGCAGTCGTTCGAACTGGCTGGCGCGCGATTGCGTCTGAACGACGCGCTAACGCCGCGGGCCGCGGCATTGAGCGTCGATGCCATCGATGTCGCGATCGGCCCGATCACCTGGCCGGTGACGCAGCCGGCCGCACTGTCGCTGAAGGCGCAAATTCACCAGCCCGGCAAGGAGGCCGCTGCGGCGAGGCTCGAGTTGCAGGGCAGCGCGACGCAGAGACAGGCCAACGCGTCGGTGCGTGTTGAGGAGGCGGACCTGGCGGTGTTTGCGCCCTACGCGGTGCCGACCTTCAAGCCGAGCGTCGAGGGCCGCGCCGCGCTCGACGCGAAGCTCGATTGGGCGGCGGACCCTCCGACACTCGCCGTCAACCTGGCCAGTGCGAGCGTTGACGCGCTGCGCGTCATCGATGCACAACAGCCGCGGCGCGGCAACGAGAAGAAGCCGCGGGATGCCGTGTCCTGGAAACGCCTTGAAGTGGCCGATGTGCACCTCGACGTGCCGGGGCGCAAGGTGGCGGTCGGGCAAATCGCATTGCACGACCCGCAGTTCGCGGTCGAGCGCACGCAGGACGGCGACATCAACGTCACCCGGTGGATCGATGCTCCGGCCAAGCCGTCGGCGAGCGAGTCTGCCGCGCCGCGACCCGGCGCCGAGGCGGTCGGCAAGCTGGTCACCGCGGCGCCGTGGCAGGTAACGCTGGCGCAGCTGGCCGTCGACGGCGGCCAGGCGTTCTGGCGTGACGAGGCTGCACCTGGCAGCACGGCGCAAGATCCCGTGCTGCTCGAAGTGCACGGGTTACGCCTTAACGTCAACGGCCTGAGCTGGCCGGTGGCCTCGGCGCAGGCGCAGGTGCAGCTCAGCGCGCAGGTGGCCGACCTGGCGGCCACCGGCGAGCAGCGACGTGTGCGCGGCGGCAGCATCGATTGGAAGGGCCGCGTCGTCGCCGCGCCGCTGGCGGTGCGCGGCGCGCTGCGCATCGAGCGCTTTCCGGTGCACGCAGTGGAGCGTTATGCCAGTGGCGGCCTCAACGCCAGCGTGCAGCGCGGTCAGGCGCAATGGCGCGGTGACGTCTCGCTGCGCCAGCGGCCCGGCGGCATCGAGGCCAACGTGGCCGGCGATCTGCTGCTGGCCGACTTGCATGTCTTCAGCAAGGACCCCACCACGCGCGTCGTCTCGCAAGACGAGCTGATCGGCTGGCAGGCGCTGTCGGTGCGCGGCCTGAAGGTGGCGGTGGCACCGCGGGCACGGCCGCGCATCGACGTCGACGAGGCGGTGCTGAGCGACTTCTATTCGCAGCTCGTGCTCAACGAAGAGGGCCGCTTCAACTTGCGCGACGTCGCGCGCCAGGGTGCGCCGCCCACACCGCCGGGAGGCTTTGCGGTCGGGCGGCAAATCGCACCGGAGCGGCCCGCCGAAGCGGCGTCCGCGGTGGCCGTCGAACCGAAGGCCGAACCAGCCGCAGCGGCGGCCAGCGCGCCATCGAAGGCTGCGAGCGGGCCGCGCGCGAAACTGCCGGTGGACGTGAGCGTCGGTGGCCTGCAGCTGGTCAACGGCCGCGTCGACTACACCGACCGCTTGATCAGGCCCAACTTCAGCGCCGCGTTGAGCGAGCTCAACGGGCGCCTGGGTGCGTTTCGCTCCGACTCGTCCGAGATGGCCACGCTGGAGCTGCACGGCCGCGTCGCCGGCACCGGCTTGCTCGACGTGCAGGGCAGCTTGAATCCGATGGCCGATCCGCTGGCGCTCGACATCGGTGCCAAGGCCAGCGAGCTGGAGCTGGCGCCGCTGTCGCCGTACGCCGGCAAGTACGCCGGCTACGCGATCGAACGCGGCAAGCTGTCGATGGACCTGCACTACAACGTGCAACCCGACGGCCGGCTCGAGGCCAGCAACCACGTGGTGCTGAATCAACTCACCTTTGGCGAGCGCATCGAGAGTCCGAGCGCCACCAAGCTGCCGGTGCGCCTGGCGGTGGCGCTGCTGAGCGACCGCCATGGCGTGATCGACGTCAACCTGCCGATCAGTGGTTCGATCAACGACCCGAAGTTCAGCGTCGGCGGCATCATCTGGCAGGTCATCGTCAACCTGATCGTGAAGGTCGTGACGTCGCCGTTCGCGTTGTTCTCCGGTGGCGGCGGGCCGGACCTCAGCGTCGTCAACTTCCGACCCGGTACCCCCGTGATGGCCGATGATGCCAGCGCTGCGCTCGACAAGGTGGCCAAGGCGCTGGAGGAGCGGCCGAGCCTGCAGATGACGGTGACCGGCGCGGCCGATCCGCTGGGCGAGGGCGACGCCATTCGCCAAGCCATGCTGGAGCAGCGGCTGGCGGCGCAGCGGCGCAATGAAACCCTGCGCTCAGGAGCGGCCGCCAGCGCACCCGAGGCGCTGTCGGCGGACGAACACGATCGACTGCTGCGTGCGGTGTACCGCGACGCTGATCTGCCCGACAAGCCGCGCAACGCGATCGGCCTGGCCAAGGACATTCCGGTGCCTGAGATGGAGGCGTTGTTGAAACAGCACATGCGCATCAGCGAAGACACCGCGCGCCAGCTGGCGTTGCAGCGTGGTTTGGCAGTGCGCGATGCGCTGGTGGCCAAGGGCCTGCCCAGCGAGCGCATGTTCCTGGCCGCACCCAAGCTGCACGTGTCGGGCGAAGACGATGCGGCATGGACGCCGCGCGCGCAGCTGTCGCTGGCGGTGAAGTGAGCCGGGGTGGTCAGAAGTAGCGCCGCCAATCGAAGATCAGCCGCAGCCCGATCGAGTAGATCGTCTCGAGCTTCACCCCGGGCGCGCCGGGTGGCCAGGTCACCGCCGTGTGCTTCGGAACTTCGGCACCGGCGTACAGCTGGATCAGCACCGCCGAACTTTGCCTGGTGTCGAACGCGCGATACGGTCGGTATTCCAGAATCGGCAGGTCGAAGAAGATCGAATTGAAATCGACGACGCGCGGTTCGGCACCCGGTGTCGCGCCCGACACGACCATCGTATTCTCGAAGTTGCCGTAGCCGTAGAACGTGGCACCGAGTTCGCGCCCGAGCACGAACTGGAAGCGCCCGAAGCGGGTCGCCCACCCCGACTGCCACGGAATCAGTCCGCCGTTGCCGGCGGTGACCGCCATGCCCGTGTAGGTTTCGGGGGAGAGCAAGTACAACGGCGACGCGAGCAGCAAGTCGCCCGGGATGAGGTAGAACGGCATGCGCAGCCGGCTGGAGATGCCGAAGCGCGATCGGACCGCGGAGGCGCCGCCGGCCGCCTGCAGCGCGGGTGACGTTATCGGCATATCGTTGGACGAACGGGTATCGCCGCGCACCCCGAGCGACGCGAACACCAGCCCATCGCCCGCATCGCCGACCACGCCGTCCAGACCCAGGCCCGCCCGCAGCGACAGATCGGCGCCGGCGATCCAGCCGTTGTCAGTGACCTCGGGGGTGTACCCGCCATTGATCACGCGGACGTCTCCTGAGCCGACGAAGCCGATGAACGGCCCCACTTCGGCGCGAAAGCGCGGCATCGACCCGAGCCCCGGGCCGAGACCCGGCACCGGTGTCGGTCCGAGTACCTCGGACAGCTGCGCCAGGATCTCCGGCGTTGCACGCACACCCTCTTCGCGTCGCGGGAGGAAGTTGCTCTTGCAGACGTCGAATGTGTCGGGCTCAGCGGGCGCTGCGGCGGTGTGCGGGCACACGGGTCGCGAGATTGCGACCGGTCGCGTGGTCGATGACCTGCTGCAGGCTGACGCGCACGGCGCTGGCCGCGCGCTCGGCGTCCTCGGGCCGCATGTGCGCATCGCCCATCAGCACCATCGACTCGCTGCCGCCCTTCCAGGTGAAGACCTCCAGCCCGGCCGCGTTGTAGTAGTCGTGCGTGCCCTTGCGTTGCGACACGTCGCCCCAGGTGCCGGCCACGTGCCCGGCGGCGAAGGTGTCCTCCAGGAAGTGCAGCGCGAAGGCCTCGTCGGCCAGCATCGCGCGCGCGAGTGCCTGCCGCTGCTCTGGCGCGAGCTGCTCGTTGGCCAGCCGCGTGGCCTTCTGCAATGCGCTCAGGTGGAACCAGCCGTAGACGCCGACGGCACTGATCTCGGCGCCCGGGCTGAGCGTCAGCTCGGCGTACTCCCTCGGCGTGGTGTCGGTGCGCGGCCGGGGCATCAGAAAGTGCGCGTTGTTCGATCCGGCGCGGGTCGCGTATTCGACGTCGGCCCGCTGCAATCGCGTGTCCGACGTGCGCAACGCGTTCGTGCGCTCGGCGCGCAGGGCCTCGTCTTCCACCATGCGCTGGACGTCGCCGACCAGGTCCTTGCTGCGCACGTTCAGTTCCGGCCGCGCCGTGACCGCGATCCGTCCGAGGTCGAGCTTCAGCTGCGCCGCCACGTCGGCGACCTGCAGAATCCATTCGGTGTCGAGCGCGGTGTCGAGCATCTTCTTGCTCGAGCACGAATGGTCTCCGGCGATCGCGGGCCATGCCGCCCAGTCGATGCAGGCGGGCGCGACACCTTGCTGGGTGTCGGCGGCCTGTTCGCACAGGCGCTGCTCGTGCCCCGTGCGGGCGTCGCGCCAGAGGCGGTCGAAACTGGCCTTGCGCTCCGGGTCGAGCTTCTCGACGGCGAGCACTGCAATGTCGCGGTGCTCCGGGTAGACCCATGCGCGGGCGGGCCCCGCCGCACCGATGAAGCCCAGCGCGGCCAGCGCCGCCGCGAGGGTCGTGGATCGTGACGACTTCATGCTGGGGCGGATCTCCAATGCCAATCGGGTTGGGTCGCAGCACGGCCGAGGGACGGGCCGGGCGGCAGCAATTCATCGGGTGCGCGGGCTACTTGCCGCGCGCGGCGAGATCCTCTTCGACGAAGCGCAGCACCGCTTCGAGCAACGCTTCGCGTGGATAGGCATTCTCGGTGACGAACAGCGAGCCGATCGTGTCGTGCTTGCGCGCGATCGGCACGGCGATCGCCCAATGGTCCGCATTGAGGTAGCCGACCAGGGTCGAGCCCGGAATCACCTGGTCGTAGAAGATCACCTGGCTGTCGTTGCGGCCGTCGACCATGCTCAGCTTATTGTTGCTGCCGCGCAGGATCGACGAAATGCGCTCAGGCTGCGGCAGGGTCACGACCGAGTAGGTCGGCACGCTGCTCGGCAAGGGGTTCTGCGCCAGCCAGGCTCGGCGCACGCCAGTGCGCAGGCTGGCCACTCCGCCGCCATCCCCGGAGTCGCAGGTCGCACCTGGAAAATGGCGCATCAGATCGGCCTGGTACTGCTCGGCGTCGTTGGCCAGCGCAGAGCCGCCCACCGCACCCGCGATGCTCACCACGGCGGCCACCCGCGGGCGCATCTCCGGATAGTTGACGATCGCCTCCAAGGCATCGGGCGTGCCCTTCGAGTAGCCGACCAGCACGAGGCGCGGCGCTCCCGGGCCCAGGTCCATCGCCATCACGGCGTCGCGGACCTGGCGCGCGTTTTTTTCGGAACTGGACAAGGCATCGACCTTGATCGGTCGCAGTTCGTAGCCGTACTTGCGCACGTGCTCGTTCACCGTCCCGGGAGCCTCCAACCATTTCGCGATGCAGTCCCAGCCGATCCCGGGGACCACCGCTGCGATCAGATGGCGGCTCGATGCGCCGAGCGGCACCGGCTGGCCAGTGCCTGCGGGCTCCGTGCCGAGACGCGTCAGCGCATCGTCGCAGGAGCGGTGGTCCGGGACCTCGCCGGCGCGCGCTTGCAGCACCGCGCAGTAGATCTCGCGGAATCGGCCGCGCTTGTCCTGCACACCGGCCTGCGAGGCCGGCGCCAGCACGAGTGGCGGGGTGTCGGTCGTGAATGGCACCAGCGGCGTGCCTGCGCAGCCGATCAGAGCGAGGCCCATGGCCGCGGCGAGCGACGTGGCGGGACCTCGCAGACCCGCGCCAACAACGGGTTTCATGAACTTGCGCGCAGCGTTCTTGCCGACTTCACTGTGTTCTCCTGGGTGGGCGTCCGATATCCGGGGCTCCAGATTCAATCTATCAGACAGATGACCACGCCGTGGCGCGCTGACGCAACAAGGTCGACCCTGGCGGACGGCTGCCGAGAGCGATCCCGTGATGCGTCGGTCGGAACGAGCACAATGCCGTGCCACAGGAGGCTCTATGGTTGCGGCGGCGTCGGGCGCTGCGTCACCAACGACGGATGCCACCGCGTGGCAGCGCCTGGCCGCGCGGCGTGCCGATCTGGGTGGCGGGCTTTCGATCGCTCGCGTCCTGCCGACGGCGCAGCGACGCACGGTGGGCGCCTGGTGTTTTCTCGATCATGCCGGCCCGGTGCATTTCCCGCCGGGTGAGGGCATGCGTGTGGGGCCACACCCGCACATCGGCCTGCAGACCTTCACCTGGATGATCGAAGGCGAGGTGCTGCACCACGACAGCCTGGGCAACCAACAGATCATCCGCCCAGGCGAAGTGAATCTGATGACCGCGGGCCGCGGCATCGCGCACAGCGAGGAGTCGGTCGTTGAGTCAGGCACGGTGCATGCCGCACAGTTGTGGATTGCGTTGCCCGACGCGCAGCGGCACATCGAACCGGCGTTCGTGCACCACCCGCAACTGCCGGTGGCGCAGGTCGGCGGCTTTCGCGCCACCGTGCTGGCGGGGCGCGCGCTCGATCTCGACTCGCCGGTGCGCTTGTTTTCCGATCTGCTGGGGTTGGACCTCGTCGCTGCCGGCGCGGCGCACACGCGGATCGTCTTGCGACCCGAGTTCGAACACGCGGTGTTGTGCTTGCGCGGTGCGGCGCGGCTCGACGGCGAGGCCATCGAGCCGGGCACCCTGTTTTATGCCGCAGCCGGACGCACGCAACTGCAATTGGCCTGCGACGCAAGCGCGCAGTTGCTGCTGATTGGCGGCGTCGCCTTTCGACGAGGCGCTGCTGATCTGGTGGAACTTCGTCGCACGCACGCAAGCCGAGATCGAACAAGCCGCGGCCGACTGGAATGCCGGCCACCGCTTCGGCGAGCTGCCGGGCTCACGGTTGCCACGCGTGCCGGCACCCGACCTCGCGGGCCTGAAGCTGAGGGCGCGATCGAACGGCAGCACGGCTTGACGGGAGAGCCGCTTGATCAAGATCCTCGGCGTCTCGGGCAGCCTGCGCGCGCAGTCGTTCAACACCGCGCTGCTGCGTGCCGCGCAAGCGGTGGCAGGCGAGGGCGTGCAGATCGAAGCGGCCACGCTGCACGGCATCCCCCTCTACGACGGCGACCTCGAGCAGCGTGACGGCACGCCGCAGGCGGTGCGCGAGTTGAAGCAACGCATCCTTGCGAGCGACGGCTTGCTGATGGTCACGCCCGAATACAACAACGGTGTGCCCGGCGTGTTCAAGAACGCGGTCGACTGGTTGTCGCGCAAGACGCCTGACATGCCGCTGGTTTTTGCCGACCGGCCGGTGGCGGTGATCGGCGCATCGCCCGGCGGTTTCGGCACCATCATGTCGCAGAACCACTGGTTGCCAGTGCTGCGCACGCTCGGTGCGCGCCATTGGAGCGGCGGGCGCTTGATGGTGTCGCGCGCGCAGTCGGTGTTCGGCCCCGACGGCGCGCTGCAAGACGACACGATCCGGCGCCAGCTGGCGGAATTCGTGCAGGGTTTCGCGTTGTTCGTTGGCGGCGGCAGGGTGTGAGATCAGGCACCTGAGCACACGACTGCGGCGGCGAAACCTCCGCACACAGCAAATACAGACGCGCCTGAATCTGTTCGGCCTGCGGTCGGCACAGTGCGCGGGTGCTGCCAACGCCCAAACGCTCTGTGCCGATTGCCTCGTCCCGGCTCGAGGCCTTGCTGCGACTGCGGCGCTTGTTTGCCGCGGCGACGTCGTCGGGCCTGGTGATGCTCGCAGCATGCGGCGGAGCCGAGTCAACGGGCGCACCTGCGGCGCCGTCGCCTGCCGCTGGCTCGGCACCCGCACCGACACCGAAACCTGCACCTGCCCCAGGGCCCGCGCCCGCGCCGACGCCCGCCCCTGCGCCCGCCCCTGCGCCGGCGCCTTCACCCGCACCCGCTCCAGCGGGCAGCGTGCCGATTGTCATCGACGCCGCGGCCGACGTGCACCCGATCTCGCCGTTAGTCTATGGCGTGGCGGCGTTCGACAACGTGAGCGCCACGCTCAGCGGCTTGAACAGTCCGATCAACCGCCACGGCGGCAATGCGACGTCGCTGTACAACTGGCAGATCAATGCCGGCAACCGCGGCATGGACTGGTACTTCGAGAGCATCGACGAAGGCTCCGCTACTGCCGGCAAATCGGTGCTCGATCTGGTTGCCGCCAACAAGCAGGCCCAGGCGGCCAGCATGATCACGATCGGCATGACGGGCTGGGTGGCCAAGCTCGGGCCCGCACGCGCCAAGACCGCGTGCTTCTCGATCGCCAAATACGGCGCGCAGACCGGCAACGATGCGCAGTGGATGCCCGATGCCGGCAACGGCATCAAGGCCGGCGGCGGCAACGTCACCGGCAACGACCCCAACGATTGCGCGCTGCCGGCCGACGCCAATTTCCAGAAGGGGTTGGTGCAGCTGCTGACGCAGACGCACGGCAGCGCATCCAACGGCGGCGTGCGCTACTACATCATGGACAATGAAACGGCGCTGTGGAACTCGACGCACCGCGCGGTGCATCCGCAAGCCGCTGGCATGGACGAGATCTTCAACGACATCGTCAGCTACTCCGGCATGGTGAAATCGGTCGACCCGCAAGCGCTCGTGGTCGGCCCCGAGGAATGGGGCTGGTCGAACTACTTCGCGTCGGCCAAGGATGGTGCGCTCAACCGCTGGTGGGACGGAGCGGATCGCGCCGCGCACGGCGGCCTGGACTACATGCCGTGGTTGCTGAAGGCGCTGCACGACAAGCAGCAGCAGACCGGGCAGCGCGTGCTCGACGTGTTCTCGCTGCACTACTACCCGCAGGGCGGCGAATTCTCCAACGACGTGAGTGCGGCGATGCAGCGCACGCGCAACCTGTCGACTCGCTCGTTGTGGGATCCCAACTACGTCGACAAGACCTGGATCAACGACCGCGTGCAGTTGATCCCGCGCATGAAAGGTTGGGTGAGCCAGTTCTACCCGGGCACGCAGATCGGCATCACCGAATACAGCTGGGGCGCCGACGACCACATCAACGGTGCCACCGCGCAGGCCGACGTGCTGGGCATCCTCGGCCGCGAAGGCGTGGACCTCGCCACGCGCTGGACCGCGCCTGCGGCCTCGAGCGTCACGTTCAAGGCATTCCAGATGTACCGCAACGTCGACGGCGCCAAGCAGGGCTTCGGCGACCGCTCGGTGCGGGCGACGGTGCCCGACCCCGACACGCTGTCGGCGTTCGCGGCATTGCGCTCGACCGACGGCGCGCTGACGGTGATGGTGATCAACAAAGACGCCGCGGCCGCGCGCACGCTGAACCTGCAGCTTGCGAACTTCAGCGGCGCCAGCGCGCAGCGCTGGCAACTCACCAGCGCCAACCGCATTCAGCCCTTGAGCTCGATCACCGTCTCCGGTGCCAGCCTCGTCGACACGGCGCCGGCACAGAGCATCACGCTGTACGTGATCCGCTGAAAGCGGGTCTTTGCGCCCGGGCCGCAACGCGCCATCGTTGAGCCTGCACAATTCACGTTGGGTGCTGCACGGCGGGATTGGCCGGGCTCGGGGTGAACCGATGGCGATGAACCGATGGCGGGCGAGATGGATGGTGGCGCTGTTGGCCACTTCGAATCTTGGTTGCGCGGCCGTTGCTATGGAGACCGACCCATTGCAGTCGTTGATCCAGCTGGCACTCGACGATGCGGCGCGGCGCACTCAGCTCGACGCATCGACCTTGAAGGTGATCTCGGCGGAACCGGTGACTTGGCCCAACGGCGCCCTCGGCTGTCCGCAACCGGGCCGGCAGTACACGCAGGCGCTGGTGCCCGGCTTCCGGATACGCATCGAGGCCGCAGCGCAAGTCCTCACGTATCACGCTGGCCGGCGTGGACCGCCGTTCTATTGCCCGGCCGATCGCGTCATCGGGCCGCCGGCAACCAATCCGAACATCTGAGTTCGCGCGCCACGCCGCCGCTGCGGCTACGCGTAGCGCAACTCGCCCGCCTTGCCGCGGAACACGCGGTACGAGAACACCGTGTAGCCGGCGATCGCCGGCACCGTGATGCACGACGCCCACCCCGATGAACTTCAACGCCGCCGGTGCCGCTGGCGGCCTGCCAGATCGTCAGCCGGTCGATCACGACGTACGGATAGATGCTGTAGGCCAGGCCGAGGAAGCTCGAGCACGAACACGACGATCAGCAGCACGAACGGCAGCCAGCAGATCGCGCCCAGCACCTGCTTGGTGTTCGAGCAGCGCGCGCACCGCGAGCAGCGCGACGCCGGTCATCAGCGGGATCGCCATCAGCGCGATCACCTCGGGCAGCGCGAACCAGCGCTGGCGCACGGTGGCGCTGATCCACGGCGTGGCCATCGAGATCAGCACCAGGCCGGTGACCATCGGCGCCCAGGCGATCCTGCGCCCAGGCGATCGCGCGTTGCTGCAGCGTCGCCTTCGGTCTTCATGATCAGCCAGCAGGCGCCGAGCAGCACGTAGGCCATCGGCAGCGCGACGCGCGATCGCGGCGGCGAAGAGCGGGTAGTTCCAGCCGCTGCCGAAGCCGCTGACGTAGCGCCCGAGCATCCAGCCCTGCGCGACGCGACGGCCAGCGTCGAGCCGGCGAAGAAGAGCCGGTCCCACATGGGCTTGTGCGCTCGACTGCGCCTTGACGCGAAAGTCGAAGGCCACGCCGCGCAGCATGAGGCCGATCAGCATCAGCGCCACCGGCAGGTACAGCTCGCCCAGGACCAGGCCGTGCGCCTTCGGGAACGCCACCAGCAGGATGCCGATGCCCAGCACCAGCCAGGTCTCGTTGGCATCCCAGAACGGGCCGATCGAGGCGATCAGCATGTCCTTCTCGTCGCGGCGTCGCGCGCGTGCATCAGCATGCCCACGCCGAGGTCGTAGCCGTCGCTGACGACGTAGACCAGCATCGACACGCCCATCAGCGCCATGAAGATCACCGGCAACGCCTCGTCGAACGACATCCAGTTCATGCGGCGCTCCCGGTCGCTGCCGCGACCGGCGGCGCGTGGCCGGCGTGGCGCGCCGCTCGGCGTCGCGCTCGGCTCGAGCACCTCTTCGGGCTTCTCGGCCATGTACTTCAGCACGCCGACGTAGGCGAGCGACCAGCGCGACGTACAGCGTGACGTACAGCGTCAGCGTCAGTCGCGATCATCGGCGCGCCGATCGTCGACGCGACCTCGGCGGTGCGCAGCAGGCCGTAGACGATGAACGGCTGGCGGCCGATCTCGGTGACGTACCAGCCGGCGACGGTCGCCACCCAGCCCGACGAAGGTCATCGCCGCCAGCACCCACAGCAGCGCGCGCGGCAGCCGCTCGGCGCGCCCAGCCGCGCGCCGGTACAGCCACCAGCCGGCCCAGCTGGCGACGCAGCATCAGCACGCCCACGCCGACCATCACGCGAAAGGCGAAGAACAGCGGCGAACACCGGCGGGTGGCGGTCGCGAAATTCGTCGAGCCCCTTGCACCTCGCCGTCGAGATCGTGGCGTAGGATCAGGCTGCCGAGCTTGGGCAGCGCGACCTCGAAGTGGTTCGCGCGCGCCGCGCCGTCGGGGCATCGCGAACAGCAGCAGCGGCGCGCCGCGCTCGGTGTGCCAGATGCCTTCCATCGCCGCGATCTTCTGCGGCTGGTGCTCGAGCGTGTTCAGGCCGTGCAGGTCGCCGACGACGATCTGCAGCGGGATCAGCGATCGCCGCCAGCGTCAGGCCGACGCGCAGCACCTTCGGCGCCGAGCGCCGGCCACGCCGCGCAGCAGCTGCCAGGCGCCGAAGCCCGCTCAGCAGGAACGCGCAGGTCAGCGTCGAGGCCAGCAGCATGTGCGTGAAGCGGTACGGGAACGACGGGTTGAACAGCACCTGCCACCAGCTCGCGACGATGGAACGCGCCGTTCGACGACCTCGTGGCCGGTCGGCGTCTGCATCCACGAGTTGAGCGCCAGGATCCAGAACGCGCTGAGCGTGGTGCCGAAGGCGACGAAGAACGTCGCCATCAGGTGCACGCGCTCGCTGACGCGGCCGTGGCCGAACAGCATGATGCCGAGGAAGCCCGCCTCGAGGAAGAACGCGGTCAGCACCTCGTAGGCCGAGCAGCGGCCCGGCGACGTTGCCGACCCGCTCCATGAAGCCGGGCCAGTTGGTGCCGAACTGGAAGCTCATCGTCACGCCGCTGACCACGCCGAGCGCGAAGCTCAGCGCGAACACCTTGGTCCAGAAGCGATAGGCGTTGAGCCACGCCTGCTCGCGTCGGCGGCCGTCGCCATCAGCTAGCGCCAGCGAAAGAACAGCAGCAGCCAGCCGAGCGCGATGCTGATCGTCGGGAACAGGATGTGGAACGTGATGTTGGCCGCGAACTGCATGCGCGCCAGTGTCACCGCGTCCATGGGCGCGACCTCTGAGTCATCGGACCGAACGACATGCGGGCGATTGTGGCTACACCGTGGCCACCGGCGTGGTGGGCGACCCCACTGCGCCGGGCAAGCGCAGCGGTGGCGCGGTCAACAGGCAGCGGTTGCGACCGGCCCGGCGCAGGTGCAGCGCCAGATCGTTGAGCCACCACAGCTCGCCCAGCGGCACACCGAGCTTGAACAGGCAGTGCTGGTGCAGCGGCAGCGCGGGGCGCCGACCCTCCTGCTCGCGAGCGGGGTAGTGCTCCACCGCATAGTTGTCGGCGCACAGCGCCGACACGCCCGACTCACTGATCCAATTGAGCAGCGCGTCGTCGCGGCCGTCGAGCGCCGGGCACGCGCTGTTGAGCACGTCCATGTCGGGCTGCAGCTTCATGCCCATGATGAGCGTCGAAAAGCCGGTGTGCAGCAACACCATGTCGCCCTTTTCGACCCGCACGCGGTCGCTGTCGAGCACTCGCTGCAACGTTGCGCAGTCGACGATGCGGCGCTGATTGCCGAAGTGCTTGTGCAGATCGATCAGCACCGCGCGGCCCTGGATCGCCTTGACCGCGAAGTTCTCGATGCCCAGCGCCTCGGCGCACGACGGGCCGTCGCAGGGGTCGCCGACGAACTGGTAGTCGCTCGGGCCCTTGATGTGCTGGTGCGCGCGGTAGCCGTTGTAGTACACCATCTCGGGCTGGCCGTCGCCGTCGGCATCGAACCACGAGCCGACGTGGGCAAAGCTGTCCCACTGCGTGCTGTACTGCAGGCTCATCAGCACCTGGTCGTCGCAGATCACGTCGGTGTTGCGCGCGTCGAGTTCACTGAGCGGGAAGTTCAGGAACGGCTTGCCGCGCAGGCTGGTGGGCTTGATCTGCGGCGGCTTACGGCGTGGGTTGAGCTTGGCTTCGCCAGGATAGTTGAGCGGCAGACTCAGGCAAAACGACAGGCCGTCGTGCACTTCGGCCAGGCCTTGCTTCACCTTCTCGGGCGTCAGCAGGTTGAGCCGACCCAACTGGTCGTCAGGCCCGAAGTCGCCCCAGGTCGAGCCGGTGGGCCGCTGACGCCAGCGTGGGTTGCTGCCTTGGCTCATCGCGTGGCTCCTCGTGCGGTGTGCAATGAAATCGTCGTGCCGTGCGGCGCTCGGGCGATGCTACCCCGAGCCTTGGCGATGCGAAATGGCCAGAACGCGATCGCTCAACGACCTACACGGCCGAGCGCGGCCTGATCGAGTGGCCTGCTGGCCCAGTGAGGCGCGCTCAGTCTGCCTGCGCGGCCGACCCCGGCAACACGGTATGCCCGTTGGCCACGTCGTCGAGCCCCTCGATGTCGAGCACCAGCAGGCGCTGCGGGCCCAGCTGCAGGATGCCCAGCTGCTGCATCTGGCGCAGCGCGCGGTTCACGCGCTGACGGCTGCCGCCCACCATCGATGCCAGGTCGCCCTGCGACACCGCGAGATCGATGCGCAGGCCATTGGTGGTGGCGCGGCCGAAGTGGCGCGACAGGCGCAACACCTGGCGCGCCAGGCGCTGCGGCAGGCTCAACGCGTGGCGCTCCTCGCAGCGCTTGTACATGCGGCGCAGGCGCTGGCAATTGAGCTGCAGCAGCGCGTCGCGGAACTCGATGCTCAGCTCCATCAGCTCGTGCATATCGGGCTTGGCGACGATCAACAGGGTGGAAGGCACGTGCGCCACCATGTCGAGGTCTTCGACGCGGTTGTCGACCAGCGCGATGTCGCCGAACCATTGGCCCGGGCTCATGAAGTCGAGCGTGAAGACACGGCCATCGCTCAACGCGGTGCCCAGGCGCACCGCGCCGCGCGCCACGCCCACCCAGCTGCCGGCGGCGTCGCCGCGCTGCGTGATGCGCGTGCCCGCCACCACGCGGTGCACGCTCGCGCGCGCGAGGATCGCGTTGCGCAAGCCATCGGGCAGGTCGGCGAACCAGCGGCCCGCCCGCAGCGCGTTGAACTCCTCGTCGCGCAAGCTGTTGCTCGTCGCCGCGGCAAACGACGGCCGCGCGAGCGCTGCGCGTTGCGCCGACAGGCTCGGCAGGGTGGCGATGGCGTCCATGTTGACTGTCTCCCTTGAAGCTTTCAGGCCACTTCGAACAAACCGGCGGCGCCCTGGCCGCCGCCGATGCACATCGTGACCACCACGTACTTGGCGCCGCGGCGCTTGCCCTCGATCAGCGCGTGCCCGGTGAGACGCGAGCCGCTGACGCCGTAGGGATGCCCCACTGCGATGGCGCCGCCGTTGACGTTGAGCTTGTCGTCGGGCAGGCCGAGCTTGTCGCGGATGTACAGCACCTGGCAGGCGAAGGCCTCGTTCAATTCCCACAGGCCGATGTCGCTGACCTTCAGCCCCGTGCGCTGCAGCAGCCGCGGAATCGCGAACACCGGGCCGATGCCCATCTCGTCGGGTTCGCAACCGGCCACCGCGAAGCCGCGGAAGATGCCGAGCGGTTGCAGGCCACGCTTCTCCGCCAGCTTGCCGTCCATCAGCAGGCACACCGACGAGCCGTCGGAGAACTGGCTCGCATTGCCCGCGGTGATCACGCCACCGGGCAGCGCCGAGCGGATCTTGCTCACGCCCTCGAGCGTGGTGTCGGCGCGGATGCCTTCATCGGCAGCGATCGTCACCTCTTTGCGCGTCATGCGGCCTGAGGCCTTGTCGACCACGCCCATCACGGTGGTCATCGGCACGATCTCGTCGTTGAACTTGGCTGAAGCCTGTGCGGCCGCTGCGCGCTGCTGGCTGCGCACGCCGTATTCGTCTTGCGCGAGCTTGCTGATGTTGTAGCGCTTGGCTACCTGTTCCGCGGTTTGCAGCATGGTCCAGTAGATCTCGGGCTTGATCTCGGCCATCGCCGGGTCGACGCGCATGTGGCGGTTGACCTCGTTCTGCACGCACGAGATGCTCTCGACTCCGCCGGCCACCATCACCGGCACTTGGTCGACGATGATGCGTTGCGCCGCCATCGCGATGGCCTGCAGCCCCGACGAGCAGAAGCGGTTGATCGTGACGCCGGCGGTTGACACCGGCAGCCCGGCGCGCAGTGCGGCCACGCGCGCGATGTTGCCGCCGGTGGTGCCTTCACTGAGGCTGCCGCCGAGGATCACGTCTTCCACCTCGGCGGGGTCGACGCCGGCACGTTTGACTGCGTGCGTGATCGAGTGCGCCGCCAGCGTGGCGCCGTAGGTCATGTTGAACGCACCCTTCCAACTCTTGGCCAGTCCGGTGCGCGCGGTCGAGACGATGACTGCATCGGTCATGACAGGTCCTTCAGTTGAACGTCTTGCCGTCGTCGGCGAGCTTGGCCAGCAGCGGTGCCGGCTGCCACCACGCTTCGGCGCCGGGCTCGGAAGCAAAGCGCTTGAGTGAACGCACGACGTTGGGCAGGCCCACGATGTCGGCATGCAGCATCGGGCCGCCGCGATGCTGCGGGAAGCCGTAGCCGTTGAGGTAGACGACGTCGATGTCGCTGGCGCGCGCGGCGATCTTCTCGTCGAGGATGCGTGCGCCCTCGTTGACCAGCGCGAACACGCAGCGCTCGACCACCTCGTCGTCGCTGATCTTGCGCGGGTTGATGCCGCGCTCCTTGCGGAACTGCTCGATGATGTCGGCCACCAGCGGGTCGGGGATCGCCTCGCGTGCACCGGCTTCGTAGCGGTACCAGCCGGCGCCGGTCTTCTGGCCGTAGCGGCCTTGTTCGCAGATGGCGTCGGCCACCACGCGCTGGTACGCCGCGGGGTTCTCCGCGGCGCGGCGCTTGCGGCCGGCCCAACCGATGTCCAAGCCCGCCAGGTCGCCGACGCGGAACGGCCCCATCGCGAATCCGAACTTCTCGAGCGCCTTGTCCACCTGCTGCGGTAGCGCGCCTTGCATCAGCAGGCCGTTGGCGGCCGCACCGTACTTGGCCAGCATGCGGTTGCCGATGAAGCCGTCGCACACGCCGGAGACGACGCCGATCTTCTTGATCCTCTTGGCCATCGCCATGCAGGTGGCGAGCACGTCCTTCGCGGTCTTGTCGCCGCGCACGATCTCGAGCAGCCGCATCACGTTGGCCGGGCTGAAGAAGTGCAGGCCGATCACGTCTTGCGGGCGCTTGGTGAAGCCGGCGATCGTGTTCAGGTTCAGCGCCGAGGTGTTGGACGCGAGGATGGCGCCCGGCTTGCACACTTCGTCGAGTGCCTTGAAGACCTGCTGCTTGACGTCCATGTTCTCGAACACCGCCTCGATCACGAGATCGACGTCGCGCATCGCGTCGTAGCCGAGCGTCGGTGTGATCAGCGCCATGCGCTCGCTCACTTGCGCTTCGGTGATGCGGCCCTTCTTGGCGGTGTTGTCGTAGTTCCTGCGGATCGTGCCGAGGCCCTTGTCGAGCGCCTCCTGCTTCATCTCGAGGATCACCACGGCAATGCCGGCGTTCGCAAAATTCATCGCGATGCCGCCGCCCATCGTGCCGGCGCCGATGATGCCCACCTTTGGCCAGTGGCCGCAGCGGTGTGTCCTCCGGCACGTCGGCGATCTTGCTGGCGGCGCGTTCGGCGCCGAAGATGTGGCGCAGCGCGCGCGACTCCGGCGTGTTCATCAGCGCCATGAAGCTCTCGCGTTCCAGGCGCAGCGCCTCGTCGATCGGCTTGCTGACCGACATCGCCACGGCTTCGACGCACTTCAGCGGCGCCGGGAAATTCTTCGACGTGGCGCCCACCGTGTTGCGCGCGAATTGCAGGAACGCCTCGGACTGCGGATCCTTCACCTTGAGGTCGCGCACGCGCTTGAGCGGCAGCTTGTCGGCCACTACCTTGTCGGCCAGCGCGATCGCCGCCGCGACGGGATCGCCGTCGACCACGTCGTCGAACAGCGCGGTGCCTTTCAGCTTGGCCGCCGGCACCGTGGCGCCGGAGACGATCATGTTGAGCGCGGCTTCCAGGCCGATCACGCGGGGCAGCCGCTGGGTGCCGCCGGCGCCGGGCAACAGCCCGAGCTTCACCTCGGGCAGCGCGATCTGCGCATCGGACTTGGCGACGCGGTAGTGCGCGCCGAGCGCGAGCTCGAGTCCACCGCCCATGCACACGCCCGCGATCGCGGCGATCACCGGTTTCGGCGAGTTCTCGAATGCCGCGATCAACGCCGGCAGGCGCGGCTCGCGCGCCGAGTTCGGCGTGCCGAACTCCTTGACATCGGCGCCACCGGAGAACGCACGTTCGCCGCCGGTGACGACGATGGCCTTGACGCCGGCGTCGGCCTGCGCGCGGTCGAGCGCTTGCATCAGCCCCTGGCGCAGCGCAGCGCCGAGGCCGTTGATCGGCGGGTAGTCCAGGCGGATCAGCGCGTTCGCGCCGCGAACCTCGTACTGGGTGCTGCTCATGACGAGCCTTTCAATCGGTGAATGGGTGCGGCCGAAACTGAATTCAGATCGTCACGCCGCCGTCGATAACCAAACTCTGGCCCGTCATGAACGACGAGGCCGATGACGCCAAGTACACGGCGGCGCCGGCGATCTCGTCGGGCTCGCCGATGCGCTTGAGCGGTGTGGTCGCGGTGCGTTTCTTCAGCGCCTCGGGGTCTTCCCACAGCGCGCGCGCGAAGTCTGTTTTGATCAGCCCCGGCGCGATGCAGTTGACGCGCACGTTGTGCGGGCCGTACTCCACCGCGAGGTTGCGCGCGAGTTGGAAGTCGGCGGCCTTCGAAATGCAATACGCGCCGATGATCGGCGAGCCGCGCAAGCCGCCGATCGACGACACGATGATGATCGAGCCGTCTCGCCGCTCGATCATCTGCGGCACCGTGAAGTTGATCAGCCAGTGGTTGGCGATCACGTTGTTCTCGAGGATCTTGCGGAACTGCTCGTCCTCGATGCCGGCCTGCGGGCCGTAGTAGGGGTTCGACGCTGCGTTGCACACCAGCACGTCGATGCGGCCGAGCTGGCGCGTGGTGGCATCGACCAGATTCTTCAGATCGTCTTTCTTGGATATGTTGGCCGGGATCGAGATTGCGCGGCCGGCACCGTGCTTGGCATTGATCGCGTTGGCCACTTCCTGGCAGGGCTCGGCCTTGCGCGACGAGATCACGACCCGCGCGCCATGCTCGGCCAAACGCTCCGCGATGGCCTTGCCGATGCCGCGCGATGATCCAGTGATGACGGCCACCTTGCCGTCCAGTGAGAACAACGACATCTTCGTCTCCTGTGGGCCCTGGCACACTAGCGTTTGCGCCAAACCCGTTTTTCTGAAAGGCGGCTAAAGTGAGCCACGCTCCCCCTGAGAAGTCTTCGAATTCCGGCCCGCGAAGTGAACATACCAGAATTTTTGAAAGGCGAGAATGAGCATTTCCTTTGAGGGCCGCGTGGCCATCGTCACCGGCGCTGGCGGTGGCCTGGGCCGGCAACACGCGCTGGCCCTGGCTGCACGCGGCGCGAAGATCATCGTCAACGATTTCGGCCGCCCCGCATCCGAGGGGTCCAAGGAGGGTCACGCGGCCGACGCGGTGGTGGCGGAAATCCGTGCCGCCGGCGGCACCGCGCTCGCCAACCACGCGTCGGTCACCGACGAGGCGGCGATCAACCAAATGGTCAAGGACGCCCTGGCCGCCTGGGGCCGGGTGGACATCCTCGTCAACAACGCGGGCATCCTGCGCGACAAGAGCTTCGGCAAGATGACGCTGGACGACTTTCGCGCGGTGGTCGAGGTCCACCTGATGGGCGCCGTGGTGTGCACGCATGCGGTATGGAACACGATGCGCGCACAACGATACGGCCGCGTGGTCATGACCACTTCTTCTTCCGGCTTGTACGGCAATTTCGGCCAGGCCAACTACGGCGCCGCCAAGATGGCCCTGGTGGGCCTGATGCAGACGCTGGCGATCGAGGGCGCCAAAGATGGCATTTGCGTCAACTGCCTGGCGCCCACCGCGGCTACGCGCATGACCGAGGGCTTGCTGCAACCTCAGATGCAGCAGTTGTTGACGCCCGAGTCCGTGACGTCGGGCTTGCTTTACCTGGTATCGCAGGATGCGCCGACGCGCGCCATCCTGTGTGCCGGCGCCGGCACCTTTGCGCGTGCCCACGTCACGCTCACGCACGGCGTGCACATCGGCGGCGGCGCCGATGCCGACGAGGCCGTGGCGGCGCACTTTGCGGAGATCTCCAGCCGCGACGGCGAAACCGTTCCCGACAGCGGCGCCGCGCAGGTCCACAACGAGCTGGCCCAGGCGATGGCCGCCGCGCGCTGACCATGGAGCCACCGATGTCGCTCGACGACGGTGACGCGCAGATCGCGCCTCCCGTGGAGTCCGCGCCGCGGCGCACGCACGCTGCGACCATCGCACCGCCGCTGGCCGCGTTGCACGGCGAGGTGCCGCCACGGCCGCGCTGGTTTGCCGATGCGCTCGCCCACGAGCCCGAAGAAAGTTGGCACGTGGTGCAAGGCGCACGCATCGAAACGCTGGCCTGGGGCCCACGCGGCGCGCCCGGCCTGCTGCTGTTGCACGGCAAGATGGCGCACGCGCGCTGGTGGAGTTTCATCGCACCGTTTTTTGCGCAGACCCACCGCGTGGTCGCGTTGTCGTTCGCCGGCATGGGCGGCTCCGACTGGCGGGACACCTATTTGACAACGACGATGGCCGACGAGGCGATGGCGGTGGGTGAGGCGAGCGGACTGTTCGAGGCAACGCGGCCGCCCGTGGTGGTGGGCCACTCGTTCGGCGGCTTCGTGGCGCTGTTGTGTGCGCAGCAGCACGGCGCGCGCCTGACCGGCATGTTCATGCTCGACACGCCGTTGATGTCGCGCGAGCAGCGGCAAGCCCGCAGCCGGCCCGGCCTGCGGCAGGCGATCGCACTGCGCCCGACCAAGCACTATGCGAGTCTGGGTGCCGCGCTGGCACGCTTTCGGTTTGCGCCTGAGCAGCCGTGCGAGCATCTGTACATCGCCGACCACATCGCCCGCACGTCGCTCAGGCCGGTGCAGACCGCCGACGGTGCCGCTGTGGCGTGGACGTGGCGCTTCGATCCCAAGGTGGCCCCGGTGGGCCCGGGCAACGCGGCGCAGGCGCTGGCCGAAGCGGCCTGCCCGGTGGCCATCGGCTGGGGTGCCGACTCGGCGCTCGTCACGCCGGCGGTCGCGCGCTACGCGTGCGAGCTGGCCGGCCCGGCGGCGCCGCGCATCGAGATACCCGCTGCACGCCACCACGTGATGGTCGACCAGCCGCTGGCGCTGGTGAGCGCCTTGCGCACGCTGCTGCAAACCTGGCCGGGCGGTTGAATCGGTGCGTCCGCGCGCGCCACGCGGCGCGGTCGGCATAATTCACAGTGACCCGCAACCGGTGCTGGCCACCAGCCCGCCGCGGCGCACATCGAGCCGATGACCAAGCAGCCCCCGACGTCGACCACGCGCTATCAGGAAAAGCGCGAGAGTGTGCTCAATGCGGCGGCGGTGCTGTTCAACCAGCGCGGCGTCAAGGGAGCGACGCTGTCGGACATCGCCACCAGCGTCGGCCTGGTCACCAACAGCGTCACGTACTACTACCGCAAGAAGGAAGACCTCGCCACCGCCTGCTTCCTGCGCACGATCGACGCCTTCAACGGGCTGGCCGCGACGGCGGCCCGCGAGGCCGGGGCCGAGGCGCGCATCGCGGCGTTCTATGCGTCGCTGGCACGCCTGCTGGCCGACATCGAACTCGGCGGTCACGTGCCGATCGTCACCTTCAACGATGTGCGCGCGCTGCCCAGTCCGCATGCCGAGCAGGTGTTCACCGCCTACACCGACATGTTCCGCCACGTGCGCAATCTGTTGAAGGGGCCCGACACGGCGCACCTGGCGCGTGATGACCTCAATGCCCGCGGCCACATCGTGCTGTCGGCAGCGCACAACCTGCGCCAGTGGGTCGGCCGCTACGAAGTCGAGGAGTACCCGCGGGTGGCGCAGCGTCTGGCCGACATCGTGGTGCACGGCCTGCCCGCCGCCGGCTCGGGCTGGCAGGCCGCCGACAGCGAGCGGCATTGGCGATTGGGCGAAGACAGCGGCGGCACCAGCGAGGCCTTTCTGCGAGCGGCCACCGCATTGGTCAACGAGCAGGGCTACCGTGGCGCCTCGGTCGACAAGATCTCGGCCCGCATCAACGTGACCAAGGGATCGTTCTATCACCACAACGACAACAAGCACGACCTGATCGCGGAGTGCTTCGATCGCACGTTCGCCGTGGTGCGGCGCGCGCTGAGCCTGGCCGAAGACAGCCCCGGCAGCGGCTGGAGCCGTGCCTGCGCGGCCGCGCGTGCGCTGGTGCGCTATCAGTTGTCCCCCGAAGGGCCGCTGCTGCGCGCCACCGCGGTCAGCGCGTTGCCCGACGAGGCGCAGCGCGACAACGTGCGACGCACGCAGTTCCGCCTCACCGAGCGCATGACCAGCGTGGTGGTCGACGGCATGATCGACGGCTCGATCCGTCCGCTCGACCCGCACATTGCCGCCCAGGCGTCGATCGCGGCGATCAACGCAGGCGCCGAGCTCAATCGCTGGGTGCCGACGGCGACAGTCGACAACGCCGCCGACCTGTTTGTGCGGCCGGCCCTGCAAGGAGTGCTGTGCCCTGGCATGCCGCCTGCTTGAGGGTGCGCTGACGCACAGCGAATCGGCTGGGAACGTGGTTTGCTGTGTGAGCGCGACAGACTGGATAGGCGACTCTAGGCGCCGCGTGTCAGCCCGCTTCAACCACAAGACATTCAGGGATGCCAGCGATCGACCCCACCACAACAGGCGGCTGCATTCGGCTTCCAACCCCGTCGCGTGACGGCTTGAAGTGCCCCTCGGTGGCGCCGTAGTCTCTCAAACATGCAGTTTCGACTCCCTCGCTGTGCATGGCGCGTCGCTGCCTTGTTCCTACTGGGCGCGGCGGCGGGGTGCCATGCCGTTGCGTTCGATTTCAACGACGTGGCGCGCGAGGCCGAGCGTGTCGCGCAAGCACCCTACCGACAACCGCCGGCAGCCGACCCCGCGCTGGCCGCGCTCAGCTACGACGCCTATCGCAAGCAACGCTTTCGTTCCGACCAGTCCATTTGGCGCGGCACCGGTGTGCCGTTCGAGTTGCAGTACTTTGCGCGCGGCCGTGGCTTCACGCGCTCGTTGACGCTGTTCGAACTGGTCGGCGACGAGGTGCGGCCGCTGAGCGTGCCGGCCAGTGTGTTCGAGGGCGGCGCTCCGGCCGGTGCGGCCGGCGTGCGTGTGCATCGCTGGGTCGATCAGCCGCGGCGGCGCAGCGACGAGGTGGTGGTTTTCCTCGGTGCGAGCTACTACCGCATGGTCGCCGAGGGTCTGTCCTACGGTCTTTCAGCGCGTGGCCTGGCGGTCGACACGGTGGGCGGTGCGGCCGAGGAATTCCCGGCGTTCACGACCTTCTGGTTCCAGCGGCCGCAACCCGGCGACACCGAAGTGCGTTTCTATGCGTTGCTCGAGTCACCGCGCGTCACCGGAGCCTATGGCTTCGTCGTGCGTCCGGGCGGCACGGTGGCGACGATCGACGTGCGCGCACGGCTGACGCTGCGCGAGCCGGTGGCCCGGCTGGGCATCGCGCCGCTGACCAGCATGTTCCTGGCCGGCGAGAACCAACCGACCGCCGACGACTACCGCCCCGAGGTGCACGACTCCGACGGCCTGCAGATCGCCACCGGCAACGGCGAATGGCTGTGGCGGCCGCTCACCAACCCGCACGGCGTGTTCGTCACCAGCTTCGCTGTGCCCAAGCTGCGCGGTTACGGTTTGATGCAGCGCGACCGCAACTTCGCCAGCTACCACGACCTCGAAGCGCGTTATGACATGCGCCCGAGCGCGTGGATCGAACCGTTGGGCGAGTGGGGCCCCGGGCGGGTTGAACTGCTGCAGTACCACACCCCCAACGAGACGCACGACAACATCGGCGCCTACTGGGTGCCCGAGCGGTTGCCGCCGCCCGGGCAGCCGATGGAATTTGCATGGCGCATGACGGTGTCTGACAATAAGCCTACGCCAACGGGCGCATGGGTGGTGCAAAGCCGCCGCGGCCACGGCTATCGCGAGGCGGTGATCCCGGCTGCGCAAATGCAATACCACGTCGACTTCGCCGGCCCGGCGCTCGAGGGCGTTGCCGACGACGCGAGTCGAAGCGGTGGCCACCGCCAACGCCAACGTGCGCGGCCTGCGCGCGATCGCGCATCGCAACGTGGTGACCGGCGGTTGGCGTGTCACGCTGGACTTCGAACGTGTCGATGCCGGGCAACCGGTGGAGTTGCGCGCCTTCTTGCGGGCGGGCACTCGCACGCTGTCTGAAACCTGGTCGTACGCGACTGGCTGCGGACTGATGAACATGACGACACCCGCACGATCTTCTGAGCGCGCGCGCAGCGCGCCGCCGCTGCAACGCGGCGCGATGACGGCGGCGCCTTGGTTCGGCTTCTGGCGCGGCCTGCTGTTTGCGTTGTGGCCTGGGCAAGCGCTGGCCCAGCGGGTCCTGCGCGGGCCGATGGCACCACGCGGCCACGCAGCGTCGGCGCGTCTTGATCGCACTGGTGGTGGCGCTGGCCGGCACCGCCTTGATGCTGCGGCTGGCGGAAAGCGCGGCTGCGCCCGACGCGTTGTGGTGGTCGACCACCACGCTGATGACGCTGCTGTTCGCCTGGGTCGGCGTCGGCTGCGCCACCGCGGCGATGGGCGTCTGGGCGCTGTGGCGCGGCGATCGCCATGCGCCGATGCTGGCGGCAGCGCACGGCCCGATCGACCCCGACGCGCGCACGGCGATCGTGATGCCGATCTGCAACGAGGACATCGCCGAGGTCTTCGCCGGCTTGCGCGCCACCTGCGAGTCGCTCGCCGCCACCGGTGCGATGACGTTGTTCGACGTGTTCGTGCTGTCGGACACCGCCGATCCCGCGCTGCGTGCCGCCGAGCAGCGTGCCTGGGCGCGCCTGCGCACGATGCTGGGCGACCCCGTCGACGGCGCCGGTCGGTTGTTCTACCGCTGGCGGCGACGTCGCACCAAGCGCAAGGCCGGCAACGTGGCCGACTTCTGCCGCCGCTGGGGACGCAGCTATCGCTACATGGTGGTGCTCGACGCCGACAGCACGATGAGCGGCGACGCGCTGGTCAAGTTGGTGCGGCTGATGGAGCAGTACCCACGCGCCGGCATCATCCAGACCGCTGCCGCAGATCGCGCGCCCGGCCACGTTGCATGCGCGCGCGCAGCAGTTCGCCAGCCGCGTCAGCGGCCGTTTGTTTGCGCTCGGCATGGCGTGGTGGCAACTTGGCGATGCGCACTACTGGGGCCACAACGCGATCCTGCGCGTGGCGCCGTTCATGCGGCACTGCGGGCTGGCGCGCTTGCCCGGTGCGCGGCGCGCTGGCCGGCGAGATCCTGTCGCACGATTTCGTCGAAGCGGCGCTGATGGGCCGCGCCGGCTACGAGGTGTGGCTGGCGCCGCAGCTCGACGGCAGCTGGGAACAGACGCCGTCGAACCTGCTCGACGAGCTGCAGCGTGATCGCCGCTGGTGCCAGGGCAATTTGCAAAACCTCGTCTGGTGGCCGAGCCCGGCTGGCGTGCCGCGCACCGCGCGATGTTCGGCGTCGGCGCGCTGTCGTATTTGGTGGCGCCGTTGTGGCTGACGTTCGTTGTGCTCGGTTTGGCCAGCGACGGCGCGGCGCCCGGCGACGTTGCCTTGTGGCTGCTCACCTTGGGCATGCTGCTGCTGCCGCGCGTGCTCGGGGTCTCAGTGATCGTCTGGCGCGGCGAGGCCGCTGCCTTTGGCGGCGTGCTGCGCCTGGCCGCAGGTGCGCTGCTCGAGTTGCTGCTGTCGTCGCTGCAGGCGCCGCTGCGCATGCTGGCGCATTGCCTGTACGTGCTGGGCGCGCTGACCGGCCTGCGGCTGGAGTGGAAGTCGCCGCCGCGCGGCGACAGTGCGCTCGGCTGGGCCGATGCGTCGCGCCGCATCGGCGCGCTGGCGCTGTTGCCGCTGGCAGTCGGTTGGGGAGTATTGCGTCGCGCCGCCACACTGGCCCTGGCGCCGATGCTGTTGCCGCTGACGTTGGCGGTGCCCTTCACAGTGCTCACCGGCCATCCGCGCGCCGGGCGGGCCGTGGCGTGGCTCGGCCTGCTGCGCACGCCGGAAGAAACGCGGCCGCCGCGCCCACTGGTGCGTGCGGCCGAGCGCGGCAGCTTCACCGACCTGGCACCGATCGCTGCCCCCGCACGGCGACCTGCGATGCATCCGTCGCCGCAGCGCTGGCGCAGCCTGCGGCACTTGCCCGCCAGCGCAATAGCCGCCGTGGCGCTGCTCACGTTTGCCGTGCCGCGCCCGGGCATCGCACCCGAGCTGCCGCCGCAATGGCGGGCCGCACAAGAGGTCGTTCTTAATGCCTACTGGCGCGATGAGCCATCACAGCCACCGACACAGCAGGTGGTGGCGCGCAAGCGCACGGTACGTGACAAGCCGGCCCGCATGATCGACGATGCGTTGCGGCAGCGTGCGTTCGAAGCAGTGGAACGCGCGCTGGCCAACGAGTTACCGCCGATTTGAGCGTGCCGCCATCGCGGCGCAGCAGCTGAAAAGAAAAGCGCCTGCCGGCGCGGCGCGAGACAATGCGCGCTCGCGGCCCGGGGCCGGCAACACGACGGCCGCACTGTCGGCTGCAACGACGATGGAAGTGCAGTTCACCCAAGAGGTCGAGCGCCTGCGTTTGGGAGCGGGCGCCACCTTCCACGGCGAGGGCATCCTTGCGGTGACGAAAGCCTTGCTGCAATCGGGCGTCTCGTACGTCGGCGGCTACCAGGGCGCGCCGGTGTCGCACCTGCTCGACGTGATGGTGCAGGCGCGGCCCTATCTCGATGAACTGGGCGTGCACGTCGAGGCCTGCGCCAACGAGGCGTCGGCCGCGGCGATGCTGGGCGCCTCGATCCACTACCCGCTGCGCGGCGCGGTGACCTGGAAGTCGATCGTCGGCACCAACGTGGCCAGCGACGCGTTGTCGAACCTGTCGTCGCCCGGTGTGGTGGGCGGCGCACTGATCGTGGTGGGCGAAGACTACGGCGAGGGTGCGTCGGTGATCCAGGAGCGCACGCATGCGTTCGCGCTGAAGAGCACGATGCTGATGCTCGACCCGCGGCCCGATTTGTCGCGCATGGTCGAGATGGTCGAGCACGCGTTCGCGATGTCCGAGGCGTCGAACATGCCGGCCATCCTCGAGCTGCGCATCCGCGCCTGCCACTGCGCGGCAACTTCGACTGCAAGGACAACGTGGCGCCCAAGCTGTCGACGCGTGCTTTGCAGGAGGAACCGGCGCCGTTCGACTACATGCGCCTCGCGCACCCGCCGGTGACTTTCCGTCAAGAGAAGCTCAAAGGCGAGCAGCGCATCCCGGCGGCGCGCCGCTACATCGTCGAACACGAGCTCAACGAACACTGGCCCGGTGCGCACGGCGACCTCGGGCTCATCGTGCAGGGCGGCCTGAGCCATGGCCTGGTCGGCGCACTGCAGCGCCTGAACCTGGCCGATGCGTTCGGCAGTTGCGACATTCCGGTGCTCGTGCTCAACGTCACCCATCCGCTGGTGCCCGAGGAGCTGCTCGAGTTCTGTGCCGGCAAGCGCGCAGTGATGCTGTTCGAAGAGGGCCAGCCCGAATACATCGAGCAGGAGCTGGCCACGATGCTGCGGCGGCGCGACCTGCAGACGCCGTTGCACGGCAAGGACCTGTTGCCCGCCGCGGGCGAATACACGGTCGAGGTGATGGCCGGCGCGCTGTTGCAGTTCGTGCAACGATACCTTCCGCAGCATCCGGTCGGTGATGCCAAGGCCTGGCTTGACGGCATTCGCACACGCCGCGACGCAGCCGCGCGCGCGCTCGACGCCCCGCTGCCGGCGCGGCCTCCCAGCTTTTGCATCGGCTGCCCCGAGCGGCCGGTGTTCGCGGCGCTCAAGCTCGCGCAGGCCGAGGTCGGGCGCGTGCACATCGCCGCCGACATCGGCTGCCACGCGTTCGGCACCTTCGAGCCGTTCGGCTTCGGGCACTCGATCCTCGGCTACGGCATGAGCCTGGCCAGCCGCGCCGGCGTGTCGCCGGTGATGGCGCGGCGCACGCTGTCGATCGTCGGCGACGGCGGCTTCTGGCACAACGGCCTGCTCACCGGCGTGCAAAGCGCGCTGTTCAACGGCGACGATGCGGTGCTGCTGATCTTCAAGAACGGCTACACCTCGGCCACCGGCACGCAGGACATCATCTCCACGCCCGACGACGAGGCGAAGGAGGCGGCAAACGATCCGCGGGTGAGCCTGGTCGACAAAAACACCACGATCGAGCGGACACTGGGCGGCCTGGGCGTCAAGTGGCTGCGCACCGTGCACACCTACGAGGTCGAGGCGATGCGCCGCACGCTGATCGAGGCGCTGACCGACGACTTCGAGGGTCTCAAGGTGATCATCGCCGAGGGCGAATGCCAGCTCGAGCGGCAGCGCCGCCTGCGGCCATGGATCGCCGGCCTGCTGCAGCGCGGCGAGCGGGTGGTGCGCGTCAAGTACGGTGTCGACGAAGATGTGTGCAACGGCGACCATGCCTGCATCCGCCTGTCGGGTTGCCCGACGCTGACGCTGAAAGACAACCCCGACCCGCTGAAAGTCGACCCGGTGGCCACGGTGATCGACGGCTGCGTCGGCTGTGGCCTGTGCGGTGCCAACGCCCACGCGGCGACGCTGTGCCCGAGCTTCTACCGCGCCGAGGTGGTGCAGCACCCGCGCTGGCATGAGCGCATGCTCGCCGCCGTGCGCGGCGCAATGCGGCGTGCGCTGGTGCCGGCATGACGATGATGATGACCACGCAGCGGCCGATCACGTTGTTGATGTGCGCGCTCGGCGGCGAGGGCGGCGGCGTGCTGGCCGAATGGCTGGTCGACGCGGCCACACGCGCCGGCTACGCGGCGCAGAGCACATCGATCCCTGGCGTCGCGCAACGCACCGGGGCCACCACCTACTACCTCGAGGTGTTCCCGCAGCCGCAGGCCGCGCTGGGCGGCCGTCAGGCCGGTGTTCGGGCTGGTGCCGGTGCCCGGTGGGCTCGACGGTCTCGTCTGCTCCGAGTTGCTCGAGGCGGCGCGGCAGGTCACGCTGGGCTTCAGCGATGCGAAGCGCACGACGCTGATCGCCTCGACGGCGCGCACGCTGACCACCGCCGAGCGCACGCCGATGGGCGACGGCCGAGTCGATTCGACATCGTTGCTGGCGCTGCTGCGTGAACACAGCCGCGAGCACCACACGCTGGACTTCGGCGCGCTGGCGCGCGAAGCCGGCACCGTGGTCAGCGCGGTGATGCTGGGCGCCATCGCGGCCAGTGGCCTGCTGCCGTTTGCGCGCGAGCACTACGAGGCCGTGATTGCCGCCGGCGGGCGCGGCGCTGCCGCCAGCCGGCGCGGCTTTGCGCTGGCCTATGAGCGCGTGGCGGCGATGCGCACGCAAGCGGCTTACGTCGAGCAGGTGGTCGGTGGCGGCAAGCCGGAGTCAGTCAGCGAGCCAACCCGCGCACCGGCGCTGCCGGCCGCCGTGGCCGCCGCGTTCGCGCCTGCCGTGCACCCGATGCTGACGCTCGGCCATGCACGGGTGCTGGAGTACCAGGACGAGGCCTATGCCGCGCTGTACCTGCAACGCCTGGCGCGCGTGCGCGATGCCGAGCGCGCGAGCGATGCGACAGCGGCCCATGGCTGGGCGACGACGCGCGAGACCGCGCGCTGGCTGGCGTTGTGGATGGCGTTCGACGACCTCGTTCGCGTCGCCGAGTTGAAGCTCCGGCCCGAACGCTGGCAGCGGGTGCGCCGCGAAGCGGGCGCCGGCGAGCACGATCTGCTCAAGGTCTACGACCACTTCAAGCCCGGTGTGCCGGAGTTCGCCGGGCTGCTGCCGCCGGCGCTGGCGCACGCGTTGCAGCGCTGGGACGCGCGGCGCCGTGCGCGCGGCCAAGCGCCGTGGGCGATGCCGCTGCAACTGGCCAGCCACACGGTGTTCGGCGCATTGCTGCTGCGGCTGCTCTCGGCGCAACGCTGGTTGCGCCGCCGCGGACAACGGTTTGCAGAGGAGCAGACGCTGATCGAGCGCTGGCTCGACGCCGTGGTGCGCCACAGTGGCACCGATTGGCGTCTTGGCCACGAGATCGCGCTGTGTGGCCGGCTGATCAAGGGGTATGGCAGTACCAACCAGCGCGGCCGCGACAACCTGCTGCACATCCTCGAGCAGCTCGCCGACCGCACGCCGTTTGCCAGCGCAGCCGAACGCGCGCAGGCGATCGCGCAGGCGCGCGGCGCCGCGCTGACCGACGAAGGCGGGCAGGCGCTCGATGCCACGCTGAGGCGCCACGGCGCCGCACCGCGCCCGGTGCTGGAGGTGCCGATCCGGTTTGTGCGCCGCCCGAAAGAAACCCAGGCCTGAGCCGCCGCAGCGGGCATCACGCATCGGCGAGGACGGCGCGTCGGCGGCCTCAGGCGCCGTCGAAGTGTGCCTTCAGCCCGTTCCAGCAGCTGGCGTATTGGCGATCGAGCAAGCCGCCGTTCATCGCGAACGCGGTCGGCACGAAGCGCCAGCGGCTTTCGAACATGAAGGCCAACGTGTTGTCGAGCTTGTGGGGCTCGAGTGTCGCGTGGCTTGCATTTTCGAATGCCTCGGCATCGGGCCCGTGCGGCACCATGCTGTTGTGCAGGCTCGCGCCGCCTGGCTTGAAGCCCTCGGGCTTGGCGTCGTACTGGCCGCGGACCAGGCCCATGAACTCGCTCATCACGTTGCGGTGATACCAGGGCGGGCGGAACGTGTCTTCGGCCACCATCCAGCGCGGCGGAAAGATCACGAAGTCGCAGTCGGCGGTGCCCGGCGTGTCGGTGGGCGAGGTGAGCACGGTGAAGATCGACGGATCCGGGTGGTCGTAGCTGACCGTGCCGATGGTCATGAAGCGCGCGGTGTCGTACTTCAGCGGCACCAGGTTGCCGTGCCACGCCACCACGTTGAACGGCGTCGCCGTCTGCGAGTTGCGCCACAGGCGGCCGCCGAACTTGCGAATGACTTCCACCGCGCCTGCATCGGCTTCGTGCGCCGCCACCGGCGCTTGAAAGTCGCGTGCGTTGGCCAGGCCGTTGGAGCCGATCGGCCCCAGCTCGGGCAGGCGGAAGTGGGCGCCGTAGTTCTCGCACACGTAACCGCGCGACGGGCCGTCGGGCAGCTCGATGCGAAACGCCATCCCGCGCGGCAGCAGCGCGATCTCGCCCGGTGCCACCTCCATGCGGCCGAGCTCGGTGGTGACACGCAGGCGCCCCTGTTGCGGCACGAACAGCATCTCGCCATCGGCGTTGACCAGCGCGCGCTGCGTCATCGAGCGGTTGGCGGTATAGATCAGCGCCGCCATGCCCGCTTGCGCCTGCACGTCGCCGTTGGCGACGAGGGTGCGGATGCCGTCAACGAAATCGAGCGGCGCGTCGGGGATCGGAAACGGGTTCCAGCGCAGCGGGTCGGGCGGCATGTCGATGCCGCCGCCGGCGCCGCTGGTCCACAACGGCTGCGCGTACGGCACGTAAGCGCCACTCACCACCGAAGGCTGGCGCCGGTACATCCAGGTGCGGCGATTGACTCCACGGGGCGCGGTGAACGCTGTGCCCGACAGCAGCTCGGCGTACAAACCGCGCGGCGCTTGCTGCGGGCTGTTGCGCCCTTGCGGCAGCGCTCCGGGCGCGGCCTCGCTGGCGAACTCGTTGCCGAAGCCGCTTTGATAGCGCAGTTCTGATTCGCTCATCGTCAGCCTCCGCCGAGCCGCCTCAAGGAGGCTGAGGCCCCTCGGGGGTGAGCCTGCACCGAGCGAGCGCCTGCGCGCTCGCGAGCGGCTGGCGAACGCCTTGCGGCATGCAGGCCGCGGGGCAGCGAACGAAGTGAGCGTGGGGGTCTCATGTCTTCTCCTTGGAGTCGGGGCGGTCGCCACGCAGCACGCTGGCGCGCGCCGCGGCGAGCGCCTCGTTCAACGGGGCGGTGTTGCCGACATGGTTGGCCAGCAGCAGCACGAGCTTGGCGTTCAGCTCGTGGCTCTGCGCGGCACTCAGGTCGCGATGCGCGTCGATCAGCGCCTCGTAGAAAGCGTCGGCGGCTTCGAAGTGGGGCGTAGTGATCAGCGGCATGGCGTCTCGGATTTGGCGGGCGATGCGCCGGCTCAATGCAGCGCCAACGCGCGCTGCAGCGCGCGCCGCACCGCGTCGCGCGACGCTGGCGCCAGCGCGCGCACACGTGCTGGTCGGGCCGCAGCAGGTAAGCGGTGCCGGGTGCGCCGTCGTAGCGGCGGCGAATCAGTCCGGCGCCGTCGACCAGCGTGCGCGCACCCGGCAGCCGGGCGCCTTCGCTGGCTGCGATCAGCAGCACCTGCATCGACACCAGACCTTCGGCGGCTTGCCGCAGCGCCTGCGCCACAGCCGCTGCATGCTCGCCGTCGAACACGAGCGCGGTGAACGCGCCGCCAATCAGCTGGCGCAGCAGCCAGCCGTCGCGGCCGTCGCAGCGCAGCGGCGCGTCGAGCGCCGGCGCGCCGGGTACGCATCGCGCCGTCGAAACTCTCGACATCGGGCGTGTTCAGCGGTGAGTCGTGCAGCGTGGTGGCGGTGGACAGGCGGCCGCTGTTGACCAGCGCGCGCGCGAAGGCATGGTCGCGCGCCAGCTGCAGCGTGGCATCGCGGAACAGCCGGCTGACCTCGCTCTTGGGCGTGATGAAGTCGGTGGCGCGCGTCGAATGGCCGATGTTCTCGTCGGCCGCGTATTCGCGCTCGGTGCCATAGCTGTCGAGCAGCGCGTCGCCCGCGCGCCCCTGCAGCACGGCGGCGAGTTTCCACGCCAGGTTCTCGGCGTCCTGCACGCCGGAGTTGGCGCCGCGCGCGCCGAACGGCGACACGCGATGCGCGGCATCGCCGGCGAACAGCACGCGGCCGTGGCGAAAGCGCGCCATGCGCTCGCACGAGAAGCTGTAGACGCTGGCCCACTCGAGCTCGAACTGCGCATCCTTCATCGCCGAGTGCGCGAGCAGCGCGCGCACGCGCGGCATGATGCGTTCGGGTTGCTTCTCGGTCTCGGGGTCGGCGTCCCAGCCGAGCTGGAAGTCGATGCGCCACACGCCGTCGGGCTGCTTGTGCAGCAGCACGCTTTGCCCCGGGTGGAACGGCGGGTCGAACCAGAACCAGCGCTCGGCTGGAAAATCCACCGCATCCTTGAAGCGCACGTCGGCGATCAGGAAACGATCCTTGAACGTGCGGCCCTTGGCCTCCTGGCCGATCAGCTGGCGCACGCTGGAGCGCGCGCCGTCGCACGCCACCACGTGGCCGGCCTCGAGCGGGTAGGCCCCGTCAGGCGTTTCCACCTGCAGTGTCACGCCATCGGCGTGCAGGGCCACGCCGACGACCTCGTGCTTCCAGCGCAGCTCGATCAGCGGCAGCGCCATCGCGCGCTCGACCAGGTAGCCCTCGACGTAGTACTGCTGCAGGTTGACGAAAGCCGGTCGTTCGTGCGCGGTCTCGGGCTGCAGGTCGAAGCCGTAGATCGGCTCGTCGCGCAGGAACACGCGGCCGATGTTCCACGACACGCCCTTGTCCACCAGGCTCGAGCCGACGCCCAGGCGGTCGAAGATCTCGAGCGTGCGCTTGGCGAAGCAGATGGCGCGCGAGCCGGTCGACAGCCGGTCGTCGTTGTCGAGCAGCACCACGGGCACCTGTTGCAGCGCGAGGTCGATGGCCAGCGATAGCCCCACAGGTCCGGCGCCGACCACCACCACCGCGTGACGCGCCGGTGTGGCCGCGTCCTGGTCGGCGCAGCGGCGATACGGGAAGACGACCTGCTGGTAGTCCATCGCAACACGCAGCGCGGCGTCAGGACTCCAGCGCCTGCCACATCTGCTGGTCGCGCTCGGCCGTCCAGATGCGCGGATCGGCATATTGCGTGGCCTCGTCGTAGCAGCGTGTCACGTCGAACGGCATGCAGTGGTCGAAGATCACCCAGTGGCCATACTTGGGGCGCAGCGTGTCGAGCGTGTGCTTGTAGACCGCGTTCAGGTCCTTGCCGGCGGCCACGCCGGCCTTGACGCTCGCCCACACGTCGGCGACGAAGTCGCGCGTGCCTTTCAGGCCGGCGGCCACCTGCTCGGGCGTGGTCAGCGCCGCGCCGCGGCCCGGCACCAGGGCGCGCGGCTTCATCGCCGCCAGCTTGTCGAGCGTGTGCGGCCAGTCCTGGAAGTAGGCGTCGCCGGCGTACGGCGTGGCGTCGAACTCCACCAGGTCGCCGGAGAACAGGATCTTCTGCTCGGGCAGCCAGGCGATGGTGTCGCCCTTGGTGTGGCCGCGGCCCACCTGCAGCAGCTGCACCTCGAGCTTGCCGAGCCACAGGCTCATCTGTCCGCTGAAGGTGATGGTCGGCCACGTCATCCCCGGCGGCACGCTCTCGACGTTGCGGAACAGCCGCGGAAAGCGGCCGATCTCGCTGGCCTTGTCGGCCTCGCCGCGCTCGACGATCAGGTCGTAGGTGTCGCGGCTGGCGATGATGTGCTCGGGCTGGTAGCCGCTGGCGCCGAGCACGCGCACCGCGTGGTAGTGGCTGAGCACCACGTACTTGATCGGCTTGTCGGTCACCGTGCGGATGTGGCGGATGACGTCCTGCGCCATCACCGGCGTGGCCTGCGTGTCGATCACCATCACCGCGTCGTCGCCGACGATCACGCCGGTGTTGGGGTCGCCCTCGGCGGTGTAGGCGTAGGCGTTGGCCGACAGCTTGCTGAACGTGATTTTCTTGTCGTCGAGGTCGGCTTGCGACGCGAAGGCCTTGGTCATGGCAGGTCTTTCGAAGCGTGGGGCGGCCCGCAGCGGGGTGTTGGTGGCGTCCGGCGGACGTCGCGCGGCCGGGATCGGTTAAGCTCGTGCGACTATAACAAACGGGTTTGTCTATGTCGAATTCACCCGGGAGAAGCCGGCGCGGCATCCAGAGTGTCGAAGTCGGCGGGCGCCTGTTGCACGCGCTGGCCCACCACGGCCGCGCGATGGCGCTGAAAGACCTGGCGGCCGACGCCGGCATGACGGCGGCCAAGGCGCATCCGTACCTGGTGAGCTTTGGCCACATCGGCCTGGTGGAACAAGACCGCGCCAGCGGGCGCTACGCGCTCGGGCCGCTGGCGCTGCAGCTTGGCTTGATCGGCCTGCAGCAGGCCGACCCGGTGCGCATCGCCGCGCCGCTGCTGCCCGAGTTGGCCGCCCAGACCGGCCACACGGTGGCCCTCGTCGTGTGGGGCAGCCGCGGGCCGACCATCGTGCTGCGCGAGGCTTCGCCAGCGGCCGTGCACGTGGACATGCGCCATGGCACGGTGTTCTCGATTGCCGGCACCGCGTCGGGCCGCTTGTTTGCCGCGCACTTGCCGCCCGAGGTGGTGCGACCGATCTACGAGGCCGAGCACGAATCATCGGCCCGTGCCCAGCGGCGCGGCGACAAACTTGCGCCGACCCGCGTGCGTTTGCCGGCGTGGCGCGGCTTCGCAACCGAGCTCGGCGAGGTGCGGCGCCACGGCCTGGGCCGCTCCGAGGGCGCCGTGGTGGCCGGCGTCAGCGCACTGTCGGCGCCGGTGTTCGATCATCGCGGCGTCATGGTGCTCGCGCTCACCGCCATCGGCCCGTCGGCCGCGTTCGATGCACGCTGGACGGGCCATGTCGCCTCGGTGCTGCGCGATGCGGCGCGCACGGTCTCTGCCCGCCTGGGTCATGGCCCGGCGGTGCATCGCGGCATGGCAGGCTGAAGCACAAAACGCGGCGCGTTGCAGCACTGGGCTCAACGCGGCCCCGCAACCCGGCGGCGTTTGCTCGGCGCTGCCAGCACGAATGTCCGCTCCCCGCTACGATGCGTCCTCCAATGGGAGACGGCCGCGGCAGATCGACCACGCGCCGCAGTCGACGCAGCCGGCTGGGTGAAGCACCGGCCCACGAGGGGACACCAGATTGAAAACGATCGTCGATCGACTGGCGGCCATCACGCCGCAACGGCTGCAAGGCATGCGCCGCGGCATCGAGAAAGAGAGCCTGCGCGTGCTGCCCACCGGCGCGCTGGCGCTGACGCCGCACCCGCTGGCGCTGGGCGCTGCGCTGACCCATCCGCGCATCACCACCGACTACAGCGAATCGCAGCTCGAGCTCATCACCGGCGTGCACGCCGACGCGCTCGCCTGCGAGCAGGAGCTGACGCAGATCCACCAGTTCGTCTACCGCGTGTTGCGCGAGGGCAGCAACGAGATGCTGTGGGTGGCCAGCATGCCGTGCGGCCTGCCGACCGACGAGACCATCCCGATCGGCAGCTACGGCACCTCCAACATCGGGCACGCCAAGAGCGTGTACCGCATGGGCCTGGGGCACCGCTACGGCCGGCGCATGCAGACCATCTCGGGCATCCACTACAACTGGTCGCTGCCGGGGCTGGGCAACGACGAGTACTTCGCGCTGATCCGCAACTTCAGGCGCCACTCGTTCGTGCTGCTGGTGCTGTTCGGCGCCTCGCCCGCGGTGTGCACGAGTTTCGTCGCCGGCCGCGAGCACGGGCTGCAGACCGCTGTCGCTGCACACGCTGCACCTGCCGCACGCCACGTCGCTGCGCATGGGACGGCTCGGCTACCAGAGCGACGCGCAGGCCTCGCTGTCGGTGAGCTACAACAATCTGGAGAGCTACGCCGCGTCGCTGCACGAGGCGTTGACCAAGCCGTATCCGCCCTACAAGGCGATCGGCATCCGCAACCCCGGTGGCGAATACAACCAGCTGGCCACCAGCCTGCTGCAGATCGAGAACGAGTTCTACGGCACGATCCGTCCCAAGCGCACGATCAGCAGCGGCGAGCGGCCGCTGCACGCGCTGCGCGAGCGCGGTGTCGAATACGTCGAGGTGCGCTGCATGGACCTCGATCCGTTCGTGACCGTCGGCATCGCGGCGCCGACGATGCGCTTCATCGACGTCTTCCTGCTGCACTGCCTGCTGTCGGACAGCCCGCCCGACACGCGCGAGGAGATCGCCGCACTGGCGCGCAACCAGCACAGCACCGCCGCGCGCGGCCGCGAGCCGGGGCTGCGGCTGCAGCGTGCCGGCGCTGCAGTGTCGCTGGCCGATTGGGGTGCCGAGCTGCTCGAGGGCTGTGCGCCGATCGCGGCGCAGCTCGATGCGTTGTTCGGCGGCAGCGAGTACAGAGAGGCGCTCGCGGCCGCTCAGACGGCGTGGCAGGCGCCGGACACGTTGCCGTCGGCGCGCGTGCTGTCGGCGCTGCGGGACGGCGACGGCTGCGCCTACACCGCGTTCGTGAGCGAACGCGCGCTGCGTGCCCAGGCCGAGTTGTTGTCGTTGCCCTGGTCGTCCGAGCAGCAGGCGCTGTTCGAGCGCGAGGCGCAGCAGTCGCTGGAGCGGCAGCGCGCGATCGAAGCCGCCGACACGATGCCGTTCGAAACCTTCAGGCAGGACTACGTCTCGGCCAAGCGCTTGATGCCCGGTTGATGCGAGCCATGCCGCGCCGCTTCGTCGACCTGTCGATCTTTCTCGAGAACGACGTGCTGAGCGATCCGCCGTCGTTCGCGCCGAAGATCCAGTACTTCACGCATGCCAACACCGTCGAGCAGATCGCGGGCTTCTTTCCCGGATTGAAGCGCGAAGACCTGCCCGACGGCGAAGGCTGGGCGGTGGAGTTCGTGCAGCTGTCCACCCACAACGGCACGCACCTCGATGCGCCGTACCACTTTCACTCGACGATGGACAAAGCGCTGGGCGCCAAGAAGCCCGCGATCGCGATCCACGACGTGCCGCTCGAGTGGTGCTTTCAGCCTGCCGTGAAGCTCGACTTCCGCCACTTCGCCGATGGCTACTGTGGTCACTGCGTCCGACGTCGAAACCGAGCTGACGCGCATCGCTCACGCGCTGAAGCCGCTGGAGATCGTGGTCGTCAACACGCGTGCCGGGCTCGCGCTACGGCCAGGCGACTACGTGTCGGCCGGCTGCGGCATGGGCTACGAGGCGACGATGTACTTGCTCGAACGCGGCGTGCGCCTGACCGGCACCGACGCCTGGAGCTGGGACGCGCCGTTCGTTCACACCGCCAAGAAGTACGGCGAGAGCCACGATGCCAGCGTGATCTGGGAAGGTCACAAGGCCGGCCGCGACATCGGCTACTGCCACCTCGAGAAGCTGCACAACCTCGAGGCGCTGCCGGCCGACGGCTTCTTCATCAGCTGCTTCCCGCACAAGATCCGCGGTGCGTCGGCCGGCTGGACGCGCGCGGTGGCGATCTTCGACGATGCCTTGACCGCGGCGGGGTGAGGCAGGACGAGAGCCAGCACCTGCGTGCTGCGAACGCCTGCCGAACCGGCCGGGCATGTAGGCCCGGCCGTGGGAGCTCGGGATCACAATGGCTGCAGCGCCGCCGCGTGCATCGTGGCGCGCGAGCCGCGCCAACAGATACTCGACCTCGGAGCGCGCTGCGCCGTGAGCCCTGCCTTCGGCGCGCGCTGCGCGGCCGATGCGATCAGGCCGCGGCGTTGCAGCACATGCTTGCGCACGCCCAACCCGACGCCGGGCTGCTGCTCGTAGCGCAGCAGCGGCAGGTGAGCGTCGAACAGGTCGTGCGCGGCGTCGCGCCGGCCCTCGCGCTGCAGCTTGACCACGTCACACAGCATGTCGGGGAAGGCGTAGCCGGTCATCGCACCGTCGGCGCCGCGCTCGCACTCGAAGTCGAGGAACAAGCCGCCGTTGCCGCACAGGATCGAGATGTGGCGCATCGAGCCGTCGCGCTCGAAGCCGCGCAGCGCGCTGATCTTCTCCAGGCCGGGCCAGTCCTCGTGCTTGAGCATCACGCACGACGCGTTGTCGGCCACGATGCGGCGGATCACGGCGGGCGTCATCTGCACGCTGAAGGTCAGCGGGTAGTCCTGGATCACGAACGGCACGTCGGCGCCGATCGCCTGCGCCGCCTGCGCGTAGTAGCCCGCGATCTGGTCGTCGGTGCGCAGCGTGTTGGGCGGCGCGATCATCACGCCGGCGGCGCCCAGTGCCATCGATTCACGCGCCAGCGCGCGCATCGCTGCAAAGCCGGGCGCCGTGACGCCGACGATCACCGGCGTGCGCGCGAAGGCCTTGATGAAGCGCGCGGCCACCGCCAGGCTCTCGGCGGCATCGAGCTTGGGTGCCTCGCCGAGCTGTCCGAGCACGGTGACGCCGGTGGCGCCGGCGCGCAGGTAGAACTCGCTCAGGCGATCGATTGAAGCGAAGTCGATCGCGCCGTCATCGAGAAACGGCGTCGGCGCGATCGGGTAGACGCCGTGCGCCTGCTGACAGTGCGTTCATGGAATCGTCGCCTGGGAGGGCTGCCGCGGGTCGTGGATCCGCACTGTGCCCGAGTTCGTCGGCTCAGGCGCGGGCGCGGGTCCGAGCGACGCGACTTGGCCGTCTTCCAGCTTGAGCACGCGGTCACCGAGGTGGAAGTAGCGGTCGTCGTGGGTGATCACCACCACGGTCTTGCCGCGCGCGCGCAACTCGGGCAACAGCTTGGCGTAGAAGATGCGCTTGTACTCCGGGTCCTGGTCGGCGGCCCATTCGTCGAATACGACGATAGGGCGATCCTCCAGATACGCCGTCACCAGAGCCAGACGCTTGCGCTGACCCTGCGACAGGTCGATGGTCGAATAACGGCCCCCCTGCAGCGCCACCTTGGCATCGAGCTGCATCTCGCGAAGATAGCGCGGGCCGTCGAGCTGCACGCGCAGCGCATCGAGCCCGTGCAGCGAGCGAAACAGGTGGAAGTCGGAGAACACCACCGAGAACAGCTCGCGGTATGCGATGCGTGTCGGTTCGGTCAGCGGCAGGCCGTCCACATGGATGTCGCCAGACGCCGCGGGATACAACCCGCACAACAGCTTGACGAAGGTGCTCTTGCCGCTGCCGTTGCCCCCCACCACGAACAGCAGTTCGCCAGGGTGCAATTCGAGATCGATCGGGCCGATGCGAAACGGGGTCGTGCCACCGGGTTCGGCGTCGTACTGGAAAGTCAATGCGCGCAGCGTGACCAACGGCGATTGCTGCAACGGCGCCGCCGCCGCGGTGGATGCGCGCGGCGTTTGCGAGTCGTCGAGTTCGATGCCCAGCCGTTCGATGGCCAACAAGGCCACCTGGCCGCGAGACACGGTCGGGATGGTGCCGATGATGTTCCAAAGCGGCGACATCAGGTACAGCATCGCGAACACATAGCCGGTGAGCACTTCAGGGCCAGGTTTGATCGCCAGCGGTGCGGCGAACAACACCAGCGCGATCAACGCGTGATACAGCAGCTGGACCCAGGCCTCTGCCAGCGCGTACCGGGTGGTGGCGGTGAGGTTGCTGCGGCGATAGGCCTGCGCCGCGTCGCGCACGTCGCCGCGCAGGAACGCGTCGCGCCGTCCGCGATGCAACATCAGTTCCTTCAAACCCTGCGTCAGGCTGCGGAAGTGCTCGAACAGCCCGGCGCGCTCATCGCGCGCGCGGTGGATCACCGCGAACGCGCGCGCGTGTTGCCATGCATAGACCGCTGCGCCCGCGGCCGTAGCCAGCACAACGGCAGCGAACAACGGCCACGACAGCCAGGCCAGGTACGCGCCGCAGCCGAGCATGACCGCGGCGTTCATTGCCAGTTGGGGGATGCATTGCACGGCCCAGGTGACGGCGCTGACGTCGTCGGTGAGCGTGGTCAGAATGTGGCCGGTGCCGCGCCGCTCGAGCTGGCGCAGCGGCGCGTCAAGGAGCTTGCGCGCCAGGGTCAGCGAGAGCTCCAGGATCGTGCCTTGCGAGAAGCGCACCAACATCAGTTGAGCGCCCAGCGTGGTGGTCACCTTGCCCAGGGTGAGCGCGACGAACGCAAACGCCAACCACCACGCTGGTTCGGCTGTCGAATTCAAGGTGCGGTTGATCAGGGCCAGCAGCCCGGCGCTGAACAGGCCTGCCGACAGACCCGCTCCGACCAGCAGCAACAGCCGGCCGCGCGCGTGCTCGAGCAGGAAGGTGAACAGGCGCCAGGATCGCATCGCGCTCAGAGCTCGTGACCCACATGTCGGCGCAGGAGATTGGCCAACGGTCCGACATGCGGCGCAACAAACAGCTGTCCGGAGTCTTTGGCCGGCATCTCCACGCTGTGAGCACCTTGCCGAGCCAACGCCCCCCACTCGCGGCGCGTGTCGAGTGTGGTGTTCGCCAACGGCCGCGACGCAGCGATGACGTTGAGCAGGCGGCCGCCGAAGGGGCGCGCATCGTAGGTTGCCACGGCCTCGAAGGTGGCGGCCACCACACGGTCAGCCAGGTAGTCATTGCCGGCCAACGATTCCTCGAGCGCGCCGTCGACCAGCCGCGCTCCGAACCAGGCGCGCCGCAAGACCGACGGCCACCGCCGCAGCGGCAAAGCCGCCAGGGTGCGCAGCACGGCGCGCAGCCGGCCGAGAGCGAAACGCAGCGTCTGCATGGCGAACTCCGAGCCGCTCGGCCGCCGATACGAAGCGGGGTGCCACGATTCCATCACGATCAGTTCAACACGCTCGCCTTGCTCATGCAGACGGCGCGCGATTTCGAAGGCGATCACGCCGCCCGTGCAGGCGCCGCCGACCAGGTAAGGCCCATGCGGCTGAACCAAACGGATTTCGCGCAGGTGGTGCTCGGCCATTTCCGTCACCGAGCGCAGTGGCTGCTCCACGCCGTCGAGGCCCCGAGCCTGCAGACCATACACCGGCCGCTCACCGTCGAGCAGTCTGGCCAGCAAGGTGAAACCCAGCACGTTGCCGCCGACCCCAGGCACCAGATACAGCGGCGTGCGTGTGCCGTGCACTGCCAGCGCGATCAACGAGCGCCACGGCGGCACCCAGTCCGCCCGGCTCATCGCCTGTTCGAGCTGCGCGACCGTGGGTGCCTCGATCAGCGTGGCCAGCGGCAGGCGACGGCCGAACACGCGTTCGACCAGTGTCAACAGCTGCACCGCTTTCAGCGAGTGGCCGCCGCTGTCGAAGAAGTTGTCGTGCAGGCCCAGGCCATCGTCGTCGAGCACTTGACGCCACAGCGCGAGCAACTGCACGGCGAGCACGCCGTGCGGGTCGGCTTCCCGCGCGGTGTGTGTGGTCAGGTCGGCGGACTTGGGCGCTGGCAGGGCGGTGACGTCCACCTTGCGGTTGGCCGTCAGCGGCAGCGCGTCCAACGCGATGAAGGCGTTGGGCACCATGTATTCGGGCAGTTGGGCACGCAGATGGGTGCGCAAGGCGACTGCATCGAGCGACGCTGCCGGGTGCAGCACCACATAGGCCACGAGTTGCTGCGTCCCTGTGGCGTCGGTCTTGGCCGCCACCGCACACAGCGCGACCTCAGCGTGCCGCGCCAGCACCGACTCGATCTCGCCGGGCTCGATGCGGAACCCGCGCACCTTGACTTGCAGGTCGTTGCGGCCCAGGTGCACGAGACGGCCATCGGGCAGCCGGCGCGCCAGATCACCGGTGCGGTACAGGCGCGCCTGCGGATCGTCGGAGAACCGGTCAGGAACGAAGCGCTGCGCGGTGAGTTCGGGTCGATTGCGGTAGCCGCGTGCCACGCCGAGTCCACCGATCGTCAGCTCGCCCGTCACGCCGGGCGGCACCGGTTGGCCGCATGCATCGAGCACCCACGCCGACGTGTTGTCGATCGGCCGGCCGATCGTGATGGGTGCGTTGGCTTGCACGCGATCGATGGTGGACCAGATCGTCGTTTCGGTGGGTCCATAGAGATTCCACAGCGCCTTGCAGCGCGCGAGCAGGCGTGCAGCAAGCTCGGCCGGCAGTGGCTCGCCACCGCACAGCGCGACCAGGTTGGGGTCGCCGCTCCAGCCGGCGGCCAGCAGCATGGTCCAGGTCGCAGGGGTTGCTTGCATCATCGTTGGCCGCACGGCCGCCAGGCGCTCGATCAGCAGCCGAGGGTCGGTGGCCTCGTCGCGCGTGGCGAGCTCCACCCGCGCACCCAGCGTGAGTGGCAACAGCAACTCCAGGCCAGCGATGTCGAATGACAGCGTGGTCACGGCCAGCAGGGTGTGGCCGGCCGACAGGCCGGGCTCGCGCTGCATCGAGGCGATGAAGTTCAGCAGCGAGCGATGCTCGATCTCCACGCCCTTGGGGCGGCCGGTGGATCCCGAGGTGTAGAGCACGTAGGCAAGGTCGCGCTCGCCGGCGAGAGTCGGCGCAATGGCGTCCGGCAGGCCCGCGATGTGCTGCGCCTGCGCGTCGAGGTCGAGCAAGCCGCCGGGGCGAGGCGCAGGGGGTTCGGCAACCGCCGTGTGCGTGATCACCAGCGACAGGCCCGAGTCGTCGACCATGAAGCGCAAGCGATCGCGCGGAAATGCGGGGTCCAACGGCACGAAGGCGCCACCGGCCTTCATCACCGCAAGCAGCGCCACCACCATGTCGGGCGTGCGCTGCAGGCACAGACCGACCAGCGTGCCGCGGGTCACGCCCCGGCGTTGTAGATGGCGGGCAAGGCGGCATGCGCGAGCATCGAGCTCCGCATAGTCCAGGTGCTGCGAGCCCTGGCTCAGCGCCACGGCCTGCGGCGTGCGCGCAGCCTGCATGGCGATCAGTTCATCGATGCGCTGCGCAGCTGGCAGCGCGCACACGTTGAGGCGATGGAATTGCTGCTGTGCCTGCAGCTCCAGCGGCGTCAGCGTGGCAAACGACGACAGGCGACTTTCAGGCTGTGCCAAGGCTTGCTGCAACAGGTGCAGATAGTGTGTGGCCAGCTGCTGCAACAACCCGGGCGAAAACAACGCGGTCGCGAATTCGAAGTGCACGCGGTGGAAGTGTTCGGTATCGACCGTGACCGACAGGTCGAACTGCGCGGCGCCGCGGTCGAATTCGAAAGGGGTGATTTCGGCGCTGCCCAGACGCGGTCGCACCCATGGCGCATTGGGCACATTGAACAGCGCGCGCACGTGCGCAGGTGACGCGCCGCGCTCACCCCGCAGCGCGTCGACCAGCCGTTCATAGGGCAGATTCTGGTGCGCATAGGCTCCAAGCGCGGTCTCCTTGACCCGTGACAGCAGCTCGACAAAGCTCGGATCACCCGACAGATCGGTGCGCAGAACCAGCGTGTTGACCATGGTGCCGACCAAGTCCTCGGTGTCGGCGCGCAGGCGATTGGCGATTGGCGAACCCACGGCAATGTCGTGCTGGTTGCAATAGCGGGCCAGCAGCAACTTGAACCCCGCCAACAGAACCATGAAGGGCGTGGCGCCGTGGGCGATGGCCAGGCGCCTCACGCCATCAATGACGCTGCCCGGCAATTCGCGCACCAGGCTTGCACCCTGTGGTGCAACCGATGGCGAACCGTCCGACGGGGCAGGGCGGTCCGCCGGCAGCGCGAGCACCGGCGTACCCCGCAGGCGCTCACGCCAGTACGCCAACTCGGATTCGAGGCTCTCGTCGCCTTGCTCTTCGCGTTGCCACACGCAGTAGTCAGCGTATTGGATGCGCAGTGGCGCCCACTGCGGCGCGCGGCCGGCCAGTGCGGCCTCGTAGGCCAGAGCCAGCTCGCGCGCGAGCACGCCGCCTGACCACTGGTCGCCGATGGCGTGGTGGATCACGATCAGCAGCACATGGTCCTGTTCGCTCAGCGTTACCAGCAGCGCGCGGGCCAGCGGTGCACTTCCGAGATCGAAACTGCGACGCGACTCCTGCTGCGCCAGCTCGCGCGCCCGCTCTTCTGCATTCGCGGCGGGCAGTGCGCTCAAATTCACCTCGGCCAACGGCAGATGCACGTTGGCGGCAATGCGTTGCGTGAGTACACCACGCTCCAGATGCAGGCTGGTGCGCAAGGCCTCATGGCGCGCCACCAGATGTGCGAGCGCCTGGCGCACTGCCTGCGATCGCAGCTCGCCGGCGATGCGCAAGGCGAAGGGCATGTGGTAGGCCGCACCTTGCGGATCCATCTGCTGCACCAGCCACATGCGCTGCTGGGAGTGCGACAGCGGCAGCACGCGCTGACGGGAAGCGGGTTGGATGGGTGTGAGGTTCTGAGCCGGGGCCGAGGCGAGAGCGGAGTTGATGGCCAAGGCCAGGCCGGCGATGGTGGGGTACTCGAACACCGCGCGCAGCGGCAGGTCGGCGCCCATGTGCATGCGGATGCGAGCCACCAGCCGCGTGGCGGTGAGCGAGTGGCCGCCGCACTCGAAGAAGTTGTCGTGGCGAGCCAAGGCATCGCGGCCGAGCAGCTCGCACCAGATGGCATGAAGCCGGCGCTCGGTGTCGGTAAGCGGCGGTTCGATGGCGGCGGTGTCGGCTTGCGGCGCAGGCCACGCGCGCACATCGAGCTTGCCGCTGGGCAGCAGCGGCAGCGCTGGCACTGACACCAGCGCGGCGGGTAACAGCCCCGCCGGCAGCCACTGGCGCAACTGCTCGCGCAGCGCACGCTCATCGAACGTATCGGCTACCACACAAGCCACCAGCTCGCACTCGCCACGCGCATTGGCGCGTGCCGCCACCGCGGCCTGGCGCACACCCTGACAGCGCAGCAACGTGGCCTCGATCTCAGCGGGTTCGATGCGCTGGCCGCGGATCTTTACCTGCGAATCGGCGCGGCCCTCGAACAGCAGCGCGCCATCGACACGGCGCCGCGCCAGATCGCCCGTGCGGTACAGCCGCTCGCCGGGTTGCCACGGGTCGGCGACGAAGCGCTCGGCGGTGAGCTCGGGACGGTTCAGGTAGCCGCGCGCCAGACCCACCCCGCCGATGTAGAGTTCGCCCACCAAACCCAGCGGCAGCGGCTGCATGGCGGCATCGAGCACATGGCAGCGCACGTTGTCGATCGGCCGGCCGATCGGCACCAAGCCCATGCCCTCGGGCGTTGCGCCGACCTCGTGGAAGGTGGCGGTGGTGGCCGCCTCGGTGGGGCCATAGCAGTGGGTGATGCGCAGCTCACCCAGTCGCGCGCGCAGCGCGCGCACCAGGTCCAACGACAAGGGCTCACCGCCGAGCAGCAGGTGCCGCACGCTGGCGCAGTGCGCCAGCTCGGGCTCCTCGAGCAGCGCGCGCGCCGTCGAGGGTGTCATCACCAGATGCGTGATGGCGTGCTGGCGCAGCGTGCGCACCAGCGCGCGCATGTCGCGTTGCACGCCCGCGGGCGCCATCGTCAACGTGGCGCCGGCCAGCAGCGGCGTGAACAACTCCAGCACCGAGGCATCGAAGCCGGTGGTGATGAGCTGCAGCATTTGCTGCGCTGGCGCCAGCGCCATGCATTCCAGGGCCCAGTGCTGGTGGTTGCACATCGCGCGATGCGACACCGTCACGGCCTTGGGCTCGCCGCTGGAGCCCGAGGTGTAGATCACGTAAGCCGTGTCGTGCGGCCCGGCGCGCCGCGGCGGCGCGCTGCGCGGTGCCGCGGCCAACGCGGCGGCGTGCTCATCGAGCGCGAGGCGCACTGTGTCGGCATCGGCCTGGTGCAGCGCATCGCGCACGGTGCAGTCGGTGAGCACGATGTGCGCGCCGGCGTCGCGCAGCATGTAGGCCAGACGCTGCGCCGGCAGCTCGGGGTCCAGCGGCAGGTACGCACCCCCGGCCTTGAGCACGGCGAGCAAGGCCACCGACAGCTCCAGCGAGCGCGGCAGGCACACGCCCACGATCGTCTCGGGGCCCACGCCCAGGCCGATCAGGTGGTGGGCCAGTTGGTTGGCGCGGCCATCGAGCTGCGCATAGCTGAGCGTGTGCTCGCCTGCGCGCACCGCGATGGCCTGCGCGCTGCGCTGCGCCTGCCGCTCGAACAGCTCGTGCAGGCCCCATTGCAGCGGGTGATCGCGCTGCGTGGCGTTGCACTGCTCAAGCACGAAACGCCGTTCGGCATCGCCCAGCAGGTCCACCCGCGACAGCGGCGCGTCGGGGTCTGCCAGCACGGCGTCGACCAGGCGCCGGTACTGCGTGGCCAGGCGCTGGGCGGTGGCCGCATCGAACAAATCGCTGGCGTACTCCAGTTCGCCGTGCAGCACCCCCGCGCGCTCGCTGAACGCCAGCCACAGGTCGGTGCGCGCGGCGCCGTTGTGCAGCGGCAGTTCTTCGCAGTCGAGTCCGGCCAAACGCAATTGCGTATCGCCCATGCTCTGTAGGGCCAGTCCCGCCCGGAACAAAGCATTGCTGCGCAGATCGCGTTCGGCCCGCCACTCACTGGCCAGCCAGTCGAACGGGATGGTTTGGTGTTCGTAGGCGAGCAAGGCACTGTCGCGCACGCGGCGCAGCAACTCGCGAAAACTCGGTTCACCGGCCAGATCGGCGCGCAGCACCAGCGTGTTGGTGAACAAGCCGATCGTTTGCTCGAAGCTGCGATTCGGCCGCGCCGACGCCGGAGTGCCGACCGCGAAGTCATCTTGTCCGCTCAGCCGGCTCATCAAGGCCTGGAACGCTGCCATCAGCAGCATGAACAGCGTGACCTGATGCGCAGCGGCCGACTCTCGCATCGCGCGCACGCACGCAGAGTCAAGCTCGAAGCGGTGCACCGCGCCGTTGAAGATCGGCTGGGTCGGCCGGGGTCGATCGCAAGGCAGATCGAGGTTCGGCGTGCCGGCGAGCCGCTCACGCAGCCGGTGCAGCGCCGCGACCGCCGAGGGGTTGGCCAGCAACTGCTGCTGCCAGGCGACATAGCGCATGTAGCCGCCGGGCCGATCGGCCGGCTGGCAGTCGCCGGCGGCCTTGTAGAGCGCGGCCCATTCACGCATCAACAGGCTGGCAGACCAGCCGTCACAGACCAGGTGGTGCACCACAAGGGCCACCACATGGTCATCCGGGGCAAGGTGCAACAGGGTCACACGCAACAGGGGAGCGCTGGCCAGGTCGAACGGTTGGCGGACCAGGCGATCGAGGTGTCGCTGCAATTCGACGAAGCGGTGCTCCGCGGACGTCGACGACAGATCGACTCGATGCCACGTCGGCACTGCGCCTGCTTGCACAAACTGAAGCGGCGCGTCATCTCGCGTGCGAATCGCGACACGCAAGGCTTCGTGCCGCTCGAGCAGGGTCGCGAGGGTCGATTCGAGTCGAGCGGCATCGAGCCGCCCGCGCAAGCGCGTGGCCTGCGCGAGGTTGTACAGCCCATTGCCGCCGATGCGATCGGCCAACCACACCGCTTGCTGTTGCCACGACAACCCAATGGGGCCGGTCGGTGGCGTCACTGCCTCGCACGGCATGGCCAGGCGCTCGATCGGCGTCGGGTGCAGCGCGTCCATGCGTCGCGCCACTTCGGCGATCGATAGCGATCCGAGCAGCAGCGATGGCGACAGGGTCAGATTCAGCCGGGCCTCGAGGGTGTCGAGCAGGCGAAACGCGCCCAGTGAGTCCAGCCCGTTTTCGACCGCACTTCGGTCGGCTCGAACCGAGCCGGGCGGCCGACCGGTCAACTCGCCGATGCGGTGCAGCACCGCGTCCAGCGTGCTGCCAGAGTCCACGCGGTCAGCGGCGGCGTTCGCTTCGTGCAGGTCGACGTGCAGCGGCGTCAGGCGGCCTTCGAGGTAGTCGGCTCGGCAGCGACTGCGCTGAATCTTTCCGCTGCTGGTGCGCGCGATCGTGCCTGCCTTGAGCAGCACCACAGCATGCAGCGGCAGATCGTGTTCGCGGGCCGCTGCCGCTCGAATGGCTGACGCCATGGCGGCCAGGTCGCCCAACTGGCTGCGACGCTCAACCTCCTGCAGCACGACCACCCGTTCGCCCTCGGCGCCGTCGACGGCAAAGGCCGCACCATATCCTCGGCGCAATCCCGCGGTGGCCCGCTCGACGGTCCATTCGACGTCTTGCGGGTAGACGTTGCGACCGTTGACGATCAGCAGATCCTTCAGCCGCCCGGCGACAACCAACTGGCCCTCGTGGACGAAGCCGAGGTCGCCGGTGCGCAGCCAGTCCGCGGCTGGATCGTCGGCCAATGCTTGTTGGAACACGTCAGCGCCGTCGTTCGATGGGCTCATGTACCCCGCGCCAACCGAACTGCCTCTGACCCACAGTTCGCCAACGGCCCCGGGTTCACATGCGCCCCGGGTCTGCGCGTCGATCACGCGCACCTCGAGCCCCTGGATCGGTGGTCCGCATCGCACCAACTCCCGGGCACCAGGGGCTGACGCATCGACCAAGTGGACTGTGCGGTGCTCCAGCGCGTGCGCATCGACCCAGAGCGTGGACGGCACCTGGTCGTGCGGCTTGACGCTGACCAACAGCGTCGCCTCTGCCAAGCCGTAGGCCGGGGCGAAGGCTCGCTCCTGCAATCCATGCGCTGCGAACCGCGACACAAACTGCCGCGCCGTGTGCGCCTGGATGGGCTCGGCACCGCAACCGGCGTGCTGCCAGGTGTGCAGGTCACCCCGCCAATCTGGCCTAGCGTCCAGCGCGGCCAGACAAGCGGCATACGCAAAGTTGGGCGCGCCGCTGTGTGAGATGGCGAGCCGGTCGATCGCCTCCAGCCAGCGCAGCGGGTGGCGCAAGAAGGTGATCGGCGACATCAGGAATGCGGGGACGCCGGCGAACAGCGGACACACGATGCCCTGCAAGAGTCCGTAGTCGTGAAAGTGCGGCAACCAGGACAACACCTTGGCGTCGTCGTCGGGCTGCAGAGCCGCCAACAGGCCTGCGCAGTTGGCCAGCGCGCTGGCATGGGTGACCATCACGCCCCGTGGGGCTGACGTGGAGCCTGACGTGTACTGCAGATACGCGATGTCGCTGCCTGCGCGGGCTGCTTCAACGCGGTGCTGCACTTCCGTGTCGGGCACCGAGTCGGTTGCGAACCACTGTTCATGCGCTGCCAGCGCCTCATGCTGCCGAACCAGCGCCAGCGTCCGCTCATCGCACAGCACCAGTCGAGCGCCAGCATCGGCGCTGATCGACCGCAGCCGGGTCAGGCCGCTGCGCAAGCGCGCCGCATCCAGACTGGACACCGGAACGGGTACGAGCCCCAGCAACACACAGGCCCAGAACGCCCGCACGAACTCCAGTCCCGCCGGATAAACGAGCAGCACGGCCTCGCCGGCCTTGGCGCGCCGCGACAGCGCAAACGCCAGCGCTCGCACCTGTGCCGCCAACGCGGCGCCATCCCACGAGGTGGCCAGTCGCAAGTCGTCCTGCACGAATCCGTACACGAGCGCGTCGGGCGCTTGCGCCACCCGCGCCTCGAACAGATCGGCCAAGGTCGCGCACGGGATGGTGACCTCGTGCGCCGGAGCTCTGTGCATCGGTCCCTGATCGGGTTGTGTACCGCGGATCGGCGGTGCGGCCTGCGCGCGCTCGTCTGGCGTGTTTCGTCAGGGCGCGCTCGGCCACCCGAGTCCCACCCAGCACCAACCGACCGCACTCAACAAAAATTATCCGAGGCCAGCCCGGTCAGTGGGCCACCCTCAGGCGTCGACAGCGGCCCAATGGTGAAGGATTGCCCGCGCAGGCCGCGGCCGGCGCGGCCGTTCCCCCCGTGATCGGGTGGTCGCACAATCACAGTCGAGTGCGCTTGACGAAGCCGTCAAACTGTGAGGGGCGGAAGAACTGGTTGATGATCCCATTTGGCTCTCCGGCCGTTGACGAGGTGCAGGTCTGGTGCTGCCACCTCGATGCGTTGCCGCCCGCGGTGGATCGCAGCGCACTGTCGGGTGACGAATGGGCGCGCGCGGCCCGTTGGCATCAGGCGATCGATCGCGAACGGTTCGTCGCCGGGCGTGCCTGGCTGCGGCACCGGCTGGCGCGATGCCTCGACGTGGCAGCCCGCACGATCCGCTTCGAGCAGGGGGCCAACGGCAAGCCGGCATTGGCGGCTCCCGCGTCAGTGCTGCACTTCAACCTTTCGCATTCATCGGATCGGGCGCTGCTGGCCATCAGCCGTCATCGATCCGTGGGCGCGGATCTGGAACTGGTACGACCCAACCCCGACTGCGAGGCCATCGCCCGCCGACACTTCACCGCCGGCGAAGTCGAACAATGGCTGGCGCTGGGGCCCGATCGGCGGCTGCGCGGGTTCTATGCCGGATGGACGCGCAAAGAGGCCTTCGTCAAGGCATTGGGCGGCGGCCTGAGCATTGCGCTCGACAGCTTCGAGATCACGCTCGATCCGGACCAACCCGCTGCGCTGCGTTCGATCGGCGGCTCTGCTGCAGCAGCGGCGCGCTGGTCGATGTGGAGCCCTGAAGTGGCTCCGGGCTTTGCGGCCGCGGTGGCCGTCGACGGCGCGGCGCTGCGTTTCAACAGGTTGGACGACGACACCTGAACGAGGCGCCGCGCCGAGGGCGCGTGTCATGATGCTCGCCCCCATGCAACCAGCCGACCACGGCATCGACTCCCGCTACGCCTGGACGCGTCTGGCCGTCACGCTGGCGCTGATGACCATCGGCTCGGCCGGCATGTACGTGGTGTCGGTGGTGCTGCCGGCGGTGCAGGCCGAGTTCGGCGTCGCGCGCGCCGATGCGTCGCTGCCCTACACGCTGCTGATGGTCGGCTTTGGCATCGGCGGCGTGCTGGATGGGCCGACTGGCCGATCGCCACGGCGTGATGCGGCCGATCCTGATCGGCGCGGTCGGCCTCGGCCTGGGCTTCATCGCCGCCGGCCTGTCGAGCAACGTGTGGCTGTTTGCGATCGCGCACGGCGTGGGCATCGGCCTGCTCGGCTCGTCGGCGACCTTCGCGCCGCTGGTGGCCGACACCTCGCTGTGGTTCGTGCGCCGGCGCGGCATCGCGGTGGCGATCTGCGCCAGCGGCAACTACGTGGCCGGCGCGATCTGGCCGCCGGTGGTGCAGCACTTCGTCGAGACGGTCGGCTGGCGGCCCACCTACATCGGCCTGGGCGTGCTGTGCGCGGTGACGCTGCCGCCGCTGGCGCTGGCGATGCGGCCGCGGCCGCCGGCGGCGCAGCCGCGCCGGCACAAGGCCGCGCACTTGGCACGCCGTCGGATCGTCCGTTCGGCCTCTCGCTGGGCGGGGCGCAGACGATGCTGTGCGTCGCCGGCGTCGCCTGCTGCGTCGCGATGTCGATGCCGCAGGTGCACATCGTCGCCTACTGCGGCGACCTCGGCTACGGCGCCGCGCGCGGCGCGCAGATGCTGTCGCTGATGCTGGCCTGCGGCATCGTCAGCCGCTTGATCTCGGGCGTCATCTGCGACCGCATCGGCGGCCTGCGCACGCTGCTGCTGGGCTCGGCGCTGCAGGGGCTGGCGCTGCTGCTGTTCCTGCCGTTCGACGGCTGGCGTCGCTGTACGTGATCTCGGCGCTGTTCGGCCTGTTCCAAGGCGGCATCGTGCCGAGCTACGCGATCATCGTGCGCGAGTACTTTCCGCCCGCCGAGGCCGGCGCGCGCGTGGGCACGGTGCTGATGTGCACGCTGTTCGGCATGGCGCTGGGCGGCTGGATGTCGGGCAAGGTGTTCGATCTCACCGGCAGCTACCACGCCGCGTTCATCAACGGCGTGGCATGGAACCTGTTGAACCTGACGATCGCCTTCACGCTGTTGCAGCGCACGCGGCGCCGCGTGCTTCAGGCAGCCTGAAGGACGAGGGGAGTTGCCAAGCAAACACCGCGGATCCGGCTTTGGCGGTCCGCTGGTGTTGCCCCCTCGAGGGGGAAGCGGCCGCTAGGTCGCTTCGGGGGTCGGCCGTTATGGCAGGTGGCGGCGCACTGCCTGCAGCAGTTCGCCGAGCTCCAGCGGCTTGGTCAGGTAGGCCGCGAATCCCGCATCGAGCGCCTTGCGAATGTCGCCCGGCATCGCGCCGGCACTCACCGCGATGGCCGGGATTGTGCGCATCGATTCGTCGGCGCGCAGCCGTTTCAGCAGCTCCAGGCCATCGATGCCGGGCAGCTCGACGTCGAGCAGCAGCAGCTGCGGGTGCAGCGTGCGCGCCAGTTCGATCGCCTGCAGCGGCTCTTCGGCGCACTCGAGCTGGACATCGGGCAAGCGGGCGAGCATCGCGCGCATCAGCAACGCATTGACCGGGTTGTCTTCGACGTACAGCACCCGCTGGCGCCGCGCCGACGGTGCTGGTGCCGAGAGATTGGCCGCCGGCCACTGCGTCGCACCCAGGGCAGCGTGCGTGGCGCGCGGCAGGCGGATCCAGAACGTGCTGCCGACGTCGAGCACGCTGTCGGCGCCGATCTCGCCACCCATCGCAAGCATCAGCTGGCGGCTCAGGGCCAAGCCGATGCCGGTGCCTTCGACGCCGCTTTGCCGCGCGTTCAAGCGCTCGAAGGCGACGAACAGGCGCTGGCGCTGGTCGGCCGTCAGGCCGATGCCGGTGTCGACGATGCGCACTTCCACCGACCGCTCATTGGCCGAGCCCTGCACGGTGACCTGGCCGTCGCGGCGGTTGTACTTGATGGCGTTGCCCAGCAGGTTCAGCAGCACCTGCTTCAGGCGCAGCGGGTCGCCGTGCACGGTGCAGTCGATCACGTCGCGATCGGCCAGCTGCAGCTGCACCGGACGCTCCTGCGCCAGCGGCGCCATCAGCGCCAGGCAATCTTCGATCAACGGCAGCAGCGGCACCGGCGCGAGCGCCATTGCCAGGCGGCCCGATTCGATGCGGCCCAGATCGAGCACGTCGTTGATCAGGCGCAGCAAATGGCGGCCTCCGCGCAGGATCTCCTCGGCGTGCTGCCGCTGCTCGGCCGTCAGCGGGTGCGCGGTGTCCGACATCAGCAGCTGGCTGAAGCCGAGGATCGCGTTCATCGGCGTGCGCAGCTCGTGCGACATCATCGACATGAAGCGCGACTTGGCGCGATTGGCGCGCTCGGCCTCGTCTTTCGCTGCGGTGAGCGCCTCCTGCGCGAGCTTGCGCTCGGTGATGTCGATGCCGAACACGTAGTAGCTGCGCCGGCCGCCGGGCAGCACGGGCCCGGCGATGTGGCGCACCTCGAGGTCCAGGCGCGGCCGTTCGGCCGTGGCCGGAAAGTGGCGCTCGCTCACCGGCACCTCGCCGGCCAGCGCGCGCTCGATGTGGGGCAGGTGGATTGCGAGCTCCTCGCGGCCGAGCACGTCGCCGGCGAGACGGCCCACGATGTCGTCGGCCGGACGGCCCAGCAACTGGGCCAGCCGCTGGTTGACGTAGCTGTAGCGGTGCTCGTCGTCGGCTGCCGCGATGAAGCCCGGGAACGCGTCGAGCAACGCACGCGTCTGTGCCTGGCCCTCGCGCAAGGCACGCAACGCCTCCTCCTCGGCGGTGACGTCGCGCGTCACCAGCACCACGCACAGCACGCCTTGCACCGGCTCGGCAAACGGCGAGTAGGTGGTCTGCAGGTACTGCGGCGCTGCGCCCGGGCGGCGGTGCACGTCGCGCAGCACGCCGACCCGTTGCGTGCGCAGGCACTCGGCCAACGCGTGGCGCCGCTCGGGCGTGATCGACCGCGGCAGCACCTCGCTGACGCTGCGGCCGATCACGCGCTCGCGTGCCAGGCCGGTCTGGCGGCACCAGGCGTCATTGACCAGGCGATAGACCTCGTCGGCGCCGACCACGCTGACCATGTCGGCGATCGAGTTGGTGACCACCTGATAGGTGTGCAGGTCGGCGCCCGGCGGCGCCTGGCCCGCGTCATGCCTGGGGGTCATCAAGGCAGCTCCTGCTGGCCGGGCACGTGAGCGTCACGTTTGGCCTGCAGCATCAACTCCTCCAGCCGCGCCAGCACCAGCGGGTCGCGCGCGTCGTCGTGGCGGCCCACCGCCGGCAGCGGCCCGCGCCACTGCACGTCGATGCGCGCAAACGGCTTGGGAACGTAGGTGCGGTCCCACGAGCGGTGCCAGTGGAACGCGCGGTCGCAACTGACGCTGGCGTAGTAGATCGGACAGTGAACCACGCGCGAGGTCTCCAGCACGCCCGGCTTGAGCTTGTAGATCGGGCCGCGCGGCCCATCGACCGCGAAGCTGCAGTTGTAGCCCTCGCGCATCACGCGGATCAGGCCCTTGAGCGCGGCCGCGCCGCCCTTGCTCGACGAGCCTTCGCTGACTCGTGCGCCCAGCAGCCGCAACAGCGTGCCCATGATGCGGCCGTCTTTGCTGCGCGAGGCGATGGTGATCAGGCGGTAGCGCTTGACCAGAACCGCCAGTGCGAACAGATCGCCATGCCAGTGCGCCAGGATGAATGGCTGGCGTTCGTCCAGCGCATCGTGCATGGCCTGCGGCTCGCGGCAGGTGATCCGCCACGTGAACGACAGCGGGCGATACACCAACCAGATCAGGAACCCCAACACCACCTGCTTCAACGCGCCGCGCCTCCGACGCAATGCGCCTGCGCGTGTTCGCCTCGTGCCCTGCGTTGCATGGCATGTCTTGCTTGGTGGGCCACGAGCGGATTGTGACCGAGTCGAGCCGCCGTCAACGCCGCCGCGAACTCGGCGTGTGAGGGCCCGTGACCTGGCCGATCAGCTGCGCGCCCCGTTCGAGCAGAAAGGCCTTGAATGCCAGCGCCACCGGCGCCAGCACCTTCTGCCGCAAATGCACCACGTACCACTGCAGCCGCAGCGGGAAACCGACCACGTCGAGCACGGCGAGGTGCCCCATTTCGAGTTCGCGGCCGATCGTGTGGGCCGACAGGAAGCTGATCCCCATGCCGGCGATCACCGCCTGCTTAATGGTCTCGGTGGAGCGGATCTCCATCGCGACGTTCAGCTTGCCCAGCTGCGCGCCGAAGCCGTCTTCCATCGAGTTCCAGGTGTCGGAGCCGCGCTCTCGTGTGAGCCAGGGTTCGTGCAGCAACGCACTCACCGGCATGCGCCGGCGCTGCGCCAGCGGGTGGTCGGGCCGCGCGACGATCACGTAAGGGTGGGGCGCAAATGCCTCGTCGACGGTGTCGAGCTCGCGCGGTGGGCGCACCATGATGGCCAGGTCGGTGAGGTTGTCGCTCAGTTGCTGCAGCAACTGCTGGCGGTTGAACACGCCCAGGTTGAGCTTGACGCCGGGCGCACCGCGCGCGAACTCGGCCAGCAGCTGCGGGAAGAAGTAGTCGCCGGCGCTGATCACCGCCACGTTGAGCGTGCCGCCCGACACGCCCTGGAGCGTGGTCATCGCCTCGCCGGCCTGGCGAAACAGCTCGATGATCGCGCGGCTGTAGCGCAGCAGCTCGGTGCCGGCGGGCGTCAGATAGACCTTCTTGCCGAGCTGCTCGAACAGGGCCAGCCCGGCGTGCTGCTGCAACAGCTTGATCTGCGTGGACACCGCCGGCTGCGTGAGGTGCAGCTCCTGGGCGGCGCGAGAGAAGTTCAGGTGGCGTGCAGCGGTTTCGAACACCTTGAGCTGGCGCAGCGTTGCATGCTTCATCGCGCTGCGCACTTTGCCATCAAGCCTGACTTATGCAAGCCATCAAAAACTTTCAGTTTCATTAATGGATTGCGGTGCCTAGCATGGCGGCCAAAAGGGGCACACACCATGGGCATCGCCGTCACCACCACCACGCTGAGCGTCGACGACGAGGCGGCGCGCAACGCCTACAACAGCGCGTTTTCCGAGATGGAAATCGGCTGGCACTGGGATGCCGCCACCTATCGCGAGCTGCTGGCCGACGGCGGCCAGCCCGTGCGCTCGTTCGTCCAGCGCCACCGCCCGCACCTGCTGCGCGCCTACGCGATCGATTGCCTGGTCGATGCGGTGGAGACCATGCGTCGCGAGCTGAGTTCACCGCAGTCTCGGTAGTTTCCCGCAACGCACCTGCGGGGCACGCGAGGGCGCGGGGAGGCGCCGGCGAAAAATTGACTGCGGTCAAGAGGGTTTTGGGCGAATCCGGCGAGCATATTCAAGGCACGAAGACGCCGCTCGCTGAAGCAAAGCGCATGGCGATCGGACGCCAGGCACGCTATCGTTGCGGCTGTGCCTCACAACGACAGGAGACGAGAGCCGATGACCAGCAACCTCACCTCGACCGCGGTGCGCGGTTGTGTCTCGCGCGCGGCCACGATGGCTGCAACCGCACTGGTGGTCATGGCCGCACCCGCGCAGGCCGCTTGGGTGCCCGAAAAGCCGGTCGAGTTCGTCGTGCCTGCCGGCACCGGCGGTGGTGCCGACCAGATGGCGCGCCTGATCCAGGGCATCGTCGCCAAGCACAAGCTGATGAAGCAGCCGCTGATCGTGGTCAACAAGTCCGGCGGCGCGGGCGCCGAGGGCTTCCTCGACGTCAAGGGCGCCAAGGGCGACCCGCACAAGATCGTCATCACGCTGTCGAACCTGTTCACCACGCCGCTGGCCACCGGTGTGCCGTTCAACTGGCGCGACATGACGCCGGTGGCGATGATGGCGCTCGACCAGTTCGTGCTGTGGGTCAACGCCGATACGCCGTACCAGACGGCCAAGCAGTACGTTGATGCGGTCAAGGCCGCCGGCCCGCTGAAGATGAAGATGGGCGGCACCGGCTCCAAGCAGGAAGACCAGATCCTCACCGTCAGCCTCGAGAAGGCCACCGGCACCAAGTTCATCTACGTGCCATTCAAGGGCGGCGGTGACGTGGCCGTGCAGCTCACCGGCAAGCACATCGACTCCACCGTCAACAACCCGATCGAGGCGGTCGCGCAATGGCGCGCCGGCCAGTTGCGCCCGCTGTGCGTGTTCGACGACCAGCGCATGCCCTACAAGGAGCCGCTGGCCGACGGCAAATCGTGGTACGACATCCCGACCTGCAAGGAGGCGGGCGTGCCGACCGACTACCTGATGCTGCGCGGCATCTTCATGCCCGCCGGCGTGACACCCGAGCAGGTGGCGTTCTACGTCGATCTGCTGAAGAAGGTGCGCGAGACGCCCGGACTGGAAGGACTTCATCAAGCTCGGTGCCTTCAACGACCGTTCATGACCGGTGCCGACTACGTCAAGTGGCTCGAGAAGAACGAGGCGATGCACCTGTTCCTGATGAAGGAAGCCGGCTTCCTGGCCAAGTAGGCGCGTTGCCGGCACCCGCCCGTCGTTGCCCCTGACAGTCGGCTGTGCCTGCAGCCGCGAGGCAGTGGCTTGCCGAAGATCCTGACGATGACGACTCAAACCGACAGCAACGACGACCCCGAGAATCCACGCCGGTGTCGCGACTCGCACTGTCGAACTGGTGGTGGCCTTCACGCTGTTTGCGCTCGGCGCGCTGATAGCGTTCAAGAGCTGGGAGTTGGGCGCCGGCTGGCGCGACGATGGCCCGGGCGCCGGCTACTTTCCGTTCTACATCGCGTGTTGATCTGCATCGCCAGCGCGGTGGTGGCCGTGCGCGCGTTCAACGCCGACGGCCGCGACGACAGTGTTCGTCACCCATGCGCAGCTCAAGCTGGTGATGACTGTGCTGCTGCCGTCGCTGGCCTTCGTGGTCGCGGTGCAGTTGATCGGGCCTGTATGTCGGCTCGGTGCTGTTCATCGCCGGTTTCATGGTCTGGGTGGGCCACTATCACTGGGCCAAGAGCGTCGTCATCGCGGTGGCGGTGATGGTGGCCGCGTTCTCTGATGTTCGAGGTCTGGTTCAAGGTGCCGTTGTTCAAAGGCATGTTCAACCCGCTCGGTTTCCTGGGGTATTGAGCCGTGGCCGAGATCGCATCGCTCTTCCACGGGCTTCGCGGTCGTTCTGAGCCCGTTCAACCTGCTGCTGATGATGGTCGGCATCGTCCTCGGCGTCATCATCGGCGTGCTGCCGGGCCTGGGCGGCGCCAACGGCGTGGCGATCCTGCTGCCGCTGACGTTCTCGATGCCGCCGACCTCGGCGATCATCCTGCTGTCGTGCATCTACTGGGGCGCGCTGTTCGGCGGCGCGATCACCTCGATCCTGTTCAACATCCCGGGCGAACCGTGGTCGGTGGCCACCACGTTCGACGGCTACCCGATGGCGCAGCAGGGGCGCGCCGGCGAGGCGCTGACCGCGGCATTCACCTCGTCGTTCGTCGGCGCCCTCTTCGCGGTGCTGATGATCACCTTCCTGGCGCCGCTGGTGGCCAAGTTCGCGCTCAAGTTCGGGCCACCGGAGTTCTTCGCGGTCTACCTGCTCACCTTCTGCAGTTTCGTTGGCATGGGCAAGGGCTCGCCGATGAAGATCCTGGCGTCGATGATGTTGGGCTTCGCGCTGGCCGCGGTCGGCATGGACACGGTGACCGGTCAGTTGCGCCTGACCTTCGGCATCCCCGACCTGATGCGCGGCTTCGACTTCCTGATCGCGGTGATCGGCCTGTTCGGCATCGGCGAGATCCTGCTGTCGATGGAAGAAGGACTCGCGTTCTCTGGCAGCGCAGCGCGCATCAACCCCAAGGTCGTGCTCGAAACCTGGAAGAAGCTGCCCAAGTACTGGGTGACGTCGATCCGCAGCACGTTGATCGGCATCTGGATGGGCATCACGCCGGGCGGTGCCACACCGGCGTCCTTCATGAGCTACGGCATCGCCAAGAAGATGTCGCCGCGCGGCGTCAACTTCGGCAAGGGCGAAATCGAAGGCGTGATCGCACCCGAAACCGCCGCGCACGCGGCGGGCACGAGTGCGCTGCTGCCGATGTTGGCACTCGGCATTCCGGGGTCACCCACCGCGGCCGTGCTGCTGGGCGGCTTGTTGATCTGGGGCCTGCAACCCGGGCCGCTGCTGTTCGTCGAACAGAAGGAATTCGTCTGGGGTCTGATCGCCAGCATGTACCTTGGCAACATCGCGGGGCTGATCGTCGTGCTCACCTCGGTGCCGCTGTTCGCTGCAATCCTGCGCGTGCCCTTCGCGATCATCGCACCGGTCATCATCGCCATCTGCGCGATCGGTGCCTACACGGTGCACAACGCGATGCTCGACGTCTGGTACATGCTCGGCTTCGGCGTCATCGGCTACGTGTTCAAGAAGCTCGACTACCCGCTTGCGCCGTTGGTGTTGGCGGTGGTGCTGGGCGATCGCGCCGAGGACTCGTTCCGCCAATCGATGCTGCTGTCGCAAGGCAGCTTGACGATCCTGTGGTCGAACTGGCTGGTCGGCTCGATCAGCACGCTGGCCTTGCTGTTGCTCGTGTGGCCTTTCGTCACGCGCGGCCTGGAGGGTCTGCGCGCGCGCTACGCGCGTTCGCAGCGCTCCACCGCCTCGCCAACCAACGCGCACGACCCACGAGGCTGACCCTCAGGACTACGGACAGAGGAAACATCACGATGGTGCCAGGTACTGCGAGCGCAACCGCCACGTTCGAGGGCGCATCGGCCAAGCGCTGGGGTCAATTGATCATCGGCATCGTGTGCATGTCGATGATCGCCAACCTGCAGTACGGTTGGACGCTGTTCGTCAACCCGATCCACGACAAGTTCTCGTGGAGCCGGGCCGTCGATCCAGGTCGCGTTCACGATCTTCGTGCTGACCGAGACCTGGCTGGTGCCGCTCGAAGGCTACCTGGTCGACGCGTTCGGTCCGCGCCGGTGACCCTCGCCGGTGGTCTGCTGGTCGGGCATCTCCTGGGTGATGAACTCGCACGCGGACTCGCTGATGCTGCTGTACATCTCGGCAGCGATCGGCGGCATCGGCGCCGGTGCCGTCTACGGCACCTGCGTCGGCAACGCGCTGAAGTGGTTTCCCGATCGGCGCGGCCTGGCTGCGGGCCTGACGGCGATGGGCTTCGGCGCCGGCTCGGCGCTGACCGTGATTCCGATCGCGTCGATGATCAAGTCGAGCGGCTATCAGGCGACGTTTCTTCTACTTCGGCATCGGCAAGGCCTGGCGTCGTGTTCGTCGCTGGCTGGTTCCTGTCGCAGCCCGCGCCGGGCTTCGGCCGTCGCCTCGCCTGCAGCGAGCCGCGCGGTGGCGCGCGACTATACCCCGCTGCAGATGGTCGCCACGCCGGCGTTCTGGATCATGTACGCGATGTTCGTGATGATGGCCGCGGGCGGCCTGATGGCCACCGCGCAGCTCGCGCCGATCGCCAAGGATTTCAAGATCGCCGACGTGCCGGTGAGCATCCTCGGCCTGACGCTGCCCGCGCTGACCTTTGCGCTGTCGATCGACCGCGTGCTCAACGGCGTCACGCGGCCGTTCTTCGGCTGGGTGTCCGATCGCATCGGCCGCGAGAACACGATGTTCATCGCGTTCTGGCTCGAAGGCGTCGGCATCACTCCTGCTGAGCCAGTTCGGCCACGATCCCGGTGGCGTTCGTGATCCTCACGCGGGCTGGTGTTCTTCGCCTGGGGCGAGATCTACAGCCTGTTTCCCGCCACCTGCGGCGACACCTACGGCTCGAGGTTCGCCACGGCCAACGCCGGGCTGCTTTACACGGCCAAGGGAACGGCCGCGCTGCTGGTGCCGTTGACCAGCGTGATCGCCGCCAGCAGCGGTTGGGGTGGCGTGTTCGTCGCGGCCAGCGTGCTGAACCTGTTGGCCGCCGTCATGGCGCTGGCTCTGCTCAAGCCGATGCGGCGCAAGATGAAGGCGGCTCGAGATTGAGAACTCAGATCTTGCCGCGTTGCTTCAACCGCGACAGCGTCTCGGGCGAGATGTTCAGGTAGGCCGCCAGTTCCTTCTTCGGCAGCCGCTCGGCCAGCTCCGCGTGCTTGCGCATGAAGCGGTGCACACGGCCCGGCGCGTCGAGCAAATGCAGCGTGATCGTGTGCGCCATCACCTCGCTCATCAGGCTCATCACCTGGAACTCGAACGCGGACTTCAGCTCCGGGTGGTCACCCATGAAGGCCACCCAATCGGGCATCGGCAACGTCGCCACCCGCGCCTTGGTGACCGTGATGATGCTGTAGGGCACCGGCGTGTGCAGCCGCCACGCCGCGTAGCTGGTCTCGACGTCGCGCTCGGCGGCGAAGCGCAGGATCATCTCCTTGGCGCTCGGGCTGGCCACCACGCGCTTCAGGATGCCGTCGAGGATGAAGCACTGCGTCATGTCGTGGTCGCCTTGCTGCACCAGGCAATCGCCCTTGGCGCAATCCTGCACCACCAGTTGGGGCTCGAGCTCGGCCAGCGCCGGCTTGGGCAGCAGCTTGAGCACGATGTTCTGCGCCAACTGCAATCGAATGACGTTGCGCTCGCTGTGGTCAGCGACCGCAGGCCGTAGTGATGCGTGCGTTTTCGGATAATTGACCACGGTCAATCGAGGCGCCAAGGCGCTGAAACTATGATGATTTTCCCCCATTCGATGCACGTGCAATAACACCGACCGGAGACACAAGCCATGGCTGTCACCACCGAAAACCGTCCCGCCTTGTCGCCGGCCAGCAGCACGGAAGCCACCGCGCAAACGATCGATGGCTTCCAGCTCGTCATCGAAGCGCTGAAGCTCAACGGCCTCGACACCATCTACGGCTTGCCGGGCATTCCGATCACCGACCTCACCCGCCGCGCGCAAGCCGATGGCCTGCGCGTGCTGTCGTTCCGCCACGAGCAGAACGCCGGCTATGCAGCGTCGATCGCCGGCTTCCTCACGGGCAAGCCCGGCATCTGCCTGACGGTGTCGGCGCCCGGCTTCCTGAATGGCCTCAACGCGCTCGCGCACGCCACCGTCAACTGCTTCCCGATGATCCTGATCAGCGGCTCCAGCGAGCGCGAGATCGTCGACCTGCAGCAGGGCGACTACGAAGAGATGGACCAGCTGGCCGTCGCCAAGCCGGTGGCCAAGGCGGCCTTCCGCGTGCTGCACGCCGAGGACGTGGGCATCGGCATCGCGCGCGCGATCCGCGCCGCCGTGTCGGGCCGCCCCGGTGGGGTCTACCTCGACCTGCCGGCCAAGCTGTTCGCGCAGAGCATCGACGCTGCCGTCGGGAGGGCCTCGCTGATCAAGGTGGTCGATCCAGCGCCCAGGCAGATTCCCGCGCCGGAGGCTGTGAAGCGAGCGCTGGAGCTGCTGAAGAACGCGAAGAAGCCGCTCATCGTTCTCGGCAAGGGCGCGGCGTATGCGCAGGCCGATGCCGACATCCAGTCGCTGGTCGAGAAATCCGGCATTCCGTACCTGCCGATGTCGATGGCCAAGGGCCTGCTGCCCGACACGCACGAGCAGTGCGCATCGGCCGCGCGCTCGTATGTGCTGCCCGCGGCCGACGTGGTGATGCTGATCGGCGCGCGCCTGAACTGGCTGCTGTCGCACGGCAAAGGCAAGACCTGGGGCGGCAAGGGCCACAAGGACTGGGGGGGCCAGAAGTTCATCCAGATCGACATCTCGCCGCAAGAGGCCGACAGCAACGTGCGCATCGACGCGCCGGTGGTGGGCGACATCGGATCGTGCGTGTCCGCCTTGCTGGCCGGCATGGGCACCGGTTGGGCCAAGCCGCCGGCCGACTGGTTGTCTGCGGTGAGCGAGAAGAAGCAGGGCAACGTCGCCAAGATGGCCGAGACGTTGGCCAAGAACCCGACGCCGATGAACTTCCACAGCGCGCTCAACGTGGTGCGCGACATCGTGAAGGCCAACCCGGACGCGATGGTCGTCAACGAGGGCGCCAACGCGCTCGACTTCACGCGCTCGATCGTCGACATGTACAAGCCCAGAAAGCGAATCGACGTCGGCACCTGGGGCATCATGGGTGTGGGCATGGGCTACTGCGTCGCCGCCGCGGTGACGACCCAGCAGCAGGTCATTGCGGTCGAGGGCGACAGCGCGTTCGGTTTCTCCGGCATGGAGGTCGAGACGATCTGCCGCTACAACCTGCCGGTGTGCATCGTGGTGATGAACAACAACGGCGTCTACAAGGGCACCGACGTCGATCCCAATGGGCGCGATCCGGCGCCTACCGTGTTCGTCAAGGGTGCTCGCTACGACAAGCTGATGGAGGCGTTCGGCGGCATTGGCGTGCACGCCACCACACCCGCCGAGCTGCGCAAGGCCATGGAAGAAGCGCTCCGCTCGCGCAAGCCCACGCTGATCAACGCGGTGATCGATGAGACTGCCGGCACCGAGAGCGGGCGCATCACGAGCCTGAACCCGAGTGCGAAGAAGAAACAAACCTGAGGATTGCTGGAGAAGCCAATGGAAGCACTGAAGGATGTCCGCATCCTCGACATGACCCACGTGCAGGCGGGCCCCACCTGCTCGCAACTGTTGGCGTGGATGGGCGCCGACGTCATCAAGTTCGAGCCGCCGCAGGGCGACGCCACGCGCGGACAGCTGCGCGACGTGCCCAACGCCGACAGCCTGTACTTCACGATGCTCAACTGCAACAAGCGCTCGATCACCGTGAACATGAAGAGCGAGCAGGGCAAGCAGGTGTTCGTGGATCTCTTGAAGACCTGCGACATCATGATGGAGAATTTCGGCCCCGGTGTGCTCGAGCGCCTGGGCTTCACGTGGGACAAGATCCACGAGATCAACCCGAAGATCGTGGTCGGCTCGATCAAGGGGTTTGGCTCCAGCGGCCCGTACGCCGAGTTCAAGGCCTACGAAAACGTAGCGCAGGCGATGGGCGGCTCGATGAGCACCACCGGCGTGCCCGACGGCCCGCCGTTCGTCACCGGCGCGCAGATCGGCGACTCCGGCACCGGCCTGCACCTCGCGATCGGTCTGCTGGCCGCGCTGCATCAGGCGCGTCGCGACGGCCAGGGCCAGTACGTCGAGGTCGCGATGATGGACGGCGTGATGAACCTGTGCCGCGTGAAATTCCGCGACCACCAGCGCTTGACGCGGCAGGCGATGGCCGAATACTCGGTGCCGACCTACCAAGGCATGGGCGAGGTGCCGCGTGCCGGCAACGATTCCGGCGGTGGCCAGCTCGGCAACGCGATTCACTGCAAGCCGCATGGTGCCAACGATTGGCTCTACGTGGTCGTGCAGGAGGCGGTGTGGAACGACCTGGCCAAGCGCATCGGGCCCGAAGTGCACGTGCCCGACCTCGCCACCGACCCGCGCGTGGCCACGATCGCCGAGCGCCGCAAGAACCAGCAACTGGTGTGGACGCTGCTCAACAAGTTCGCCGAGAAGTACACCAAGCGCGAGCTGATGGCGATCTTGAATCCGCTGGACGTGCCGTGCGGCCCGATCATGTCGACCGAAGACCTGGCCACCGACGAGCACGTGAAGGGCCGCGACATGTGGGTCGAGCTCGACCATCCGCAGCGCGGCACCTGGTACAACGTCGGCATGCCGATCAAGCTGTCGGCGTCGCCCGCCGTGATCAAGCGCTCGCCGACGCTCGGCGAACACAACGACGAGGTCCTGCGCGACGTGCTCGGCTACAAGGCCGACAAGATCGCGGCGTTGAAAGAGGCGGGCGCGTTCAGGAAGTAGCCCTGTCGGTACGATAGGCGTCGGGCCGTCACGGGCGCTCTCGTTCTCTTTTCCGACGCACGGCGCCTGACGGGTCTTGACTTTGCGTGGCGTGGCGCGATGCTGTGCGCCCGGCCGCCCGCTGACGGGTAAGTCCGCCCATAGCACGTGGCGGCCGGCTGCACCAGGAGCCGACCATGTTGGAAACTCTGCGTCCCGATCCGACTTTCCATCCGTCACCGCGTCTGGCGATGGAGGCGGAAGCCGAGCACATCGCCTACACGGCGCTGCTGTCGCCCGACCGCTCGCGATCCGATGCGCTGGCCGTCGTCGATGTCGATCCGAAGTCCAAGACCTACGGCTCGGTGCTGCGCCGGCTCGATTTCCCGAACAAGGGCGACGAGTTCCATCACTTCGGCTGGAACGCCTGCAGCTCGGCGTTGTCGCCGCTGTCGGGCCACGCCTTCCTGCAGCGCCGCTACCTGATCATTCCGGGCATTCGCTCGTCGCGCATCTACGTGGTCGACACGCAGCCCGACCCGACCCGGCCCAAGCTCGTGAAGACCATCGAGCCCGAGGAGGTGATGCGCAAGACCGGCTATTCGCGACCGCACACCGTGCATTGCGGTCCCGAGGGCATCTACATCAGCACGCTGGGTGGCGCAGGTAAGGACGGCACGCAAGGCCCCCCCGGCATCTTCATCATGGACTGCGAAACGTTCGAGATCCGCGGGCGCTGGGAGATCGAGCGCGGCCCGCAGAAACTGCACTACGACTTCTGGTGGAATCTGCCGCGCGACTACATGGTGTCCAGCGAATGGGGGCTGCCGCCGCAGTTCGAAAACGGCATCGTCGCCGAGGACCTGCTGGCCAACAAGTACGGCCACTCGGTGCATTTCTGGGACCTGCGCGACCGCAAACACGTGCAGGCCATCGACCTCGGCGCGAATCACCAGATGGCGCTGGAACTGCGCCCCGCACACGATCCGGCGCGCGAGTACGGTTTTCTCGGTGTGGTCGTCGACACCACCAACCTCGAAGGGTCGATCTGGACGTGGTACCGCGAAGGTGGCAAGTTCCACATACGCAAAACGGCCACCATTCCTGCCGAGCCGGCCGATGCGGCCAAGCTGCCGGCGCTGTTGAAGGGGTTCGGTGCAGTGCCGCCGCTGATCAGCGATATCGATCTGTCGCTGGACGATCGTTTTCTGTACGTCGCCTGCTGGGGCACCGGCGAACTGAGGCAATACGACGTGACCGATCCGATGAAACCCACATTGGCCGGCAGCGTGCGGGTCGGCGGCATCGCCAACCATGCAACCCACTCGAGCGGACGGCCGTTCGGCGGCGGCCCGCAGATGACCGAGATCAGCCGCGATGGCAAGCGCGTGTACTTCACCAACTCGCTGTACAGCACCTGGGACACGCAGTTCTATCCCGACGGCGTGCCCGGCCTGCAGGTGATGTGCAATGTCGGTGCCAACGGTGGCATCAAACTCGATCCCGAGTTTTATGTCGAGTTCGGCGCCGACTATGGCGCGCACCAGATCCGCCTGCAGGGTGGCGATTGCTCGACCGATTCGTTCTGCTATCCGTCGGCTTGACGGCTGGCTGAGGCCGATGGGCACTGCGCTGTGAGCAGCAGCGCGGCGCTGTGGCTCACGGTCGTCGCGATCGGTTTCTATCACGGCCTCAACCCGGCGATGGGGTGGCCACTGGCAGTGGCCAACGGCATGACGGCTCGGCGCAGCAGTGCCGTGTTCGCGACCCTGCTGCCGCTGGGAGGCGGCCATTTCATCGCGATGGCCGTCGTGCTGGTGCCGTTCGCGTGGCTCAGCTTGTTGATTCAGTGGGACCGGCCTATCCGCATCGGCGCCGGCGTGCTGGTCCTGTCGTTCGGTGTCTACCGACTGCTCCAGCGCCGCCATCCGCGGGCGCTGGCACGCATCCGTCCGACGCAACTCGCGTGGTGGTCATTCTGGATGGCCACCGCGCACGGCGCCGGGTTGATGTTGCTGCCGTTCATGCTCGGGCTGTGCACCACCGCGGCGGCGACTGTCGAATCGAGTGCCGCCACGAACTGGCCCGGGCTCGGCCACGCCGCGATCATGGACTACGTGGCGCGATCGAATCTTGCCACGGCACTGGCTGTGGCGGGCGTGCACACACTGGCCATGATCGGGGCCGGCCTCGGGATGGCGTGGCTCGTCTATCGCTACCTCGGCCTGCGCGTGTTGCGCAGCACCTGGCTCAACCTGGATACCGTGTGGGGCGCCAGTCTGATCGCTGCCGGCGCCGCCGGCATCGCCTTGGCGCTCTAACCGGCTAGCCAAGTGGGGCACGATCACCGCTAGGCCAATCGCAGGCGTGAGATGTGAACACGCTCGTGCACAATCGCTTCAAAGACCGCCCCGATGGTCGTGCATCGCACGATCTGAAGCAGCTCATGCGAGCGCCGGCCGGCCGGCGAGACCGCGCTGCTCGAGGCTGCGCCTGCCTTCAGCAGTCCGCCGAAGGCCTGAGCCCGTTCGACAGCCGAGCTACTGCACCTTGATGCCCGCCGCCTTCACGACTTTGGCGGCGTCTTCCATCTCCGCGCGCACGAAGCGGTCGAATTCGGCCGCGCTCATCGGCATCGCCTCCGCGCCGAGCGACGTCATGCGCTCGCGCACGTCGGCCTCGCGCAGCACGTGGTTGACGTCACGGTTGAGCTTGTCGACCACCTCTGGCGGCGTGCCGGCGGGTGCGAACATGCCGACCCACAGGTTGTAGTCGAAGCCGGGCAGGCCCGACTCGGCGACGGTCGGCACGTTGGGCAACACGCTCGAGCGCTTGGCCGAACTCACCGCGAGTGCCAGCAGCTTGCCGTCACGCACGAGGGGCAACGCCGCCGAGATCGGCGAGAAGTAATAAGCGATGCGTCCGGTCATCGCGTCGGTCAACGCCTCGGGCGTGCCCTTGTACGGCACGTGCACGACATCGATCGCCGCGGCGAGCTTGAACTTTTCGCCGTTGATGTGCGTGCCGCTGCCGATACCGGCGGAGCCGAAGTTGAGCACGCCCGGTCTGCGCTTGGCGTCGGCGATCAGATCGGCCACGGTCTTGTAGCCGGTCGACGGTGCCACCACCAGCACGTTGGGCTGGCCACCGAGCGGCGCGATCTGCACGAAGTCCTTCAGCGTGTCGTAGGGCAGGCTCGGGTAGATGAATGGGTTCACCGCCTGCGCCGGCGGAATGCACCAGCAGCGTGTAGCCGTCGGCCGGCGACTTCGCGACGATGCCGGCGCCGATCGTGCCGCCGGCGCCGGCGCGGTTGTCGACCACCACCGACTGGTTCCACAGCTCGTTGAGCTTCTGCCCCACGGTGCGCGCCAGGATGTCGGTGGCGCTGCCGGCGGTGAACGGCACGATGATCTTCACCGGCTTGTTCGGGTAGTCGTCGGCCCACGACGCCGACCCTACTGCACACGCGGCCAGAGTGACCAAAACACGCAACGCACGATTCATTCATCAGCTCCTCTAGTGCACTAACGCAGCCCATCGTCGACGGCGGCCAGCTCGCTGACCAGCTCGATCCCCGACGCACGCGCCTGCTGCACGATCAGCTTGGCGAAGTCTTCGTCGTCGAGCCCGTTGCCGATCAGCGTCTGCACCAAGTCGCGCGTCACCGACGCCAGCGGCATCGGCACGTCGAAACGGCGCGCGGCATCGAGCCCGAGGTCGAGATCCTTGCGCAGCAGCTTGGGCGTGAAGGTGACCTTGAAGTCCAGATTGACCAGCGCCGGCGTCTTGTAGCGCGAGAAGATCGAGCCCATCACGCTCTGGTTGATGAAGTCGAGAAACGCGTGGCGCGGCACGCCGGCCTTCTGCGCCAGGACCGTGATCTCGGACGAGCGACTGGATCACCACGCCGAGGAACACGTTGTGGCAGATCTTGACGATGCGCGCCAGCTCGCCTTCGCCGACGTAGCTGGACGCCGGCGCGATCAACTTGAGCGACGGCAGCGCGGCCTCGAACGCCGCCTTCGGCCCCGAGCAGACGAACGACAGACGGCCGGCCTTGATCACCTTGGCGTTGCCCGACACCGGTGCGGCGAGCATCTGCACGCCGCGTGCGCGAAGCAGGTCGCGCAACTCGGCCGAGCCTTCCAGCGAGATCGACGAACACTCGACCACCAGCTGCGGGCTGCGCGGCCCGACAGCAGACCCTGCGGGCCGTCGATGACTTCGCGCACGTCGTCCCAGGTCGACACCATCACGATAGACGATGTCGCACGCGGCCAGCTCGGTGACCTCGCGCGCGATCTTGGCGCCGAGCGCGGCCAGCGGCTCGGCCTTGGCGCGCGTGCGGTTCCACACCGTGAGGTCGGCGCCGCCTTTGGCCAGCCGCTCTGCCATTGCGTAACCCATGCGGCCGATGCCGATCCAGCCGATCTTGCTGCGTGCGTCTGCCATGCGTGCTGCTCAGTAAGGGTTGGCGATCGGCAACTCCTGTGCCGGATACAGCGAGATCACCTTCGGCCCCCTGGGCGTGAGGATCACTTCTTCCTCGATGCGCGCTGCCGACACGCCGTCGCTCGCGGGGCAGTAGGTCTCGACCGCGAACACCATGCCGACCTTCAGCTCGATCGGCTCCTCGAGCGAATTGAGCCGCGAGATCAGTGGCCGTTCGTGCAGCCCGAGGCCCAGACCGTGGCAGAAGTTGAGGCCGAAGGCATCCATCTCGGTGGCGAAGCCGATCTCCTGCGCGGTGGGGAATGACGCCGCCACCACCTGCGACGACACGCCGGGCTTCAGCAGATCGATCGCGCGATCCATCCACTCGCGGGCGCGTTTGTACGCGTCGAGCTGCGGCTGCGTGGCACGACCGACGCTGAACGTGCGGTAGTAGCAGGTGCGGTAGCCGACGTACGAGTGGATGATGTCGAAGAACGCCTGATCCCCCGGGCGGATCAGCCGGTCGGTGAAGTTGTGCGGGTGCGGGCTGCAGCGCTCGCCCGAGATCGCGTTGATCGCCTCGACGCAGTCGGACCCCATCTGGTACAGCCGCATCGTCGCCAGCGCAACGATGTCGCTTTCCTTGACGCCGGGCCTCAGGGCGGCAGCGATGTCGTGGTACACGCCATCGACCATCGCCGCGGCCTGGTTCAGCAGCATCAGCTCGTCGATGCTCTTGACCTCGCGCGCCAGCAGCATGGTCTGCTGCGCGTCGCGCACGTCGATGCCGAGCTTTTGCAGCTCGAGCATCATCGGCACCTCGACCACGTCAACGCCGAGCGGCAAGTCGCCCACGCCTTCAGCATCGAGCAGCGCCTTGATCTCGCGCGCCGCGCTGCGAAACAGCTTGCCGTCGCCGCCCACCGCGCCGCGCATGCCGAGCAGGCCGGCGCGGCAGTGGTCCTTGCACAGCCACGGCGTGTACAGCTTGTGGTGCCGGGCCGCGGAGCCGAAGTCCCAGATGTACGGGTCGCCGCCGAGCGTCAGCAGCGAGTAGCGCGTCAGCTTGTCGCGCGCCCACTCGCCGATCACCGTGCTGGTGGTGTAGCGGATGTTGTGCTGGTCGAAGCACAGCAGCGCGCCCAACCCGGAGTTGGCAAGCGCCGCGCGTGTGCGCGCGAGCCGGTAGTCGTGCAGGCGGCGGAAGTTGACGCGCTCCTCGAAATCCACCTGCATGTGGCCAGGCGCCTGCAGCGGGCGGTCCCAGCCGTGGTGCGGGTCGATGTCGTCGGGCCGGATGACCTTCGGCTCGCGCTTTGCCTTTGTTGCCATGGAGTGTTTTTCCGGCGCTGCTACGCGCGCCATAGCTGATCCTAGCCCCGCTCTTGTCGTTCGCGTGTGGGTCCTTTCCCCGGTTGTCCATTTCCCACATCGAGTGAGCAAGGCTCCGGGTGGGCAGGCCAGCGCGCGCTCCCGCCGGCGCCCGGCCCGTCGGGCCGGGTCCCCTGCGCTGCTCGCCCACCAAGGGCGGCTCCGGACCTCGCCCTCGCGCGGTCAGCATCGACCTGCGGTCGCTGCTTGCGCTCGGAGCTCGACATCCTCGCCGTCGCGCCGCCTTTCGGCGGTGCGATTCCCCTTGGCGGGCTGCGCTGCTCGGCGCCGTCCACGCGCGCACAGGCCTGCCCACCCGCAGCCTTGCGAGCACCACAGGGGAGTCGGCGCGCAGCGCCGGCCGCCGCATCACGAGCGACGCCGCACACCCACCCGCGGCTTTGCTCGCTCAACACTCCTTAGCAGCCAAATGCAAAACGGACCCCGAAGAGTCCGTCGTGCAGCAGGGCCGAACAGCGCGCCACGAAAAGCAGGCGCGCTTCAAAGCAACCCAGCCCCCCGCGCCCACTTGTACTTCGCCCCCAGCACCGCCACCGGAATCTCGGTGGAGTACGCATACGCCGGAATGCCGTTCGCATACAGGTACTCGGCCGCTTCCTCGACCTGCACGTCGCCGGCCAGTGACGCAACCATCGGCTTTTCAATACCGAGGGCTTTCATCTCGTTCTTCACCTCGACCATCAGCTTCGCAAACACCATCGGCGGCGTGATGATAGTGTGCCAGTAGCCGAGGATCAGCGAATGGATGCGCGGATCCGCGAGGCCGAGCTTCACGGTGTTCTTGTATGTCAGCGGCGGCTCGCCGCCGGTGATGTCCACCGGGTTGCCGGCGGCACCGAACGGCGGGATGAACTTGCGGAACGCCGCGTCGAGGTCCGGTGGCATTGCCATCAGTTGCAGCTTGTTGTCGACACAGGCGTCCGACAGCAGCACGCCCGAGCCGCCGGCGCCGGTGATGATCACCACGTTCTCGCCCTTGGGCGTGGGCAGCACCGGCACGCCGCGTGCGAAGTCGAGCAGGTCGCGCAGCGAGCGTGCACGGATCACGCCGCTTTGCGCCAGCACATCCTCGTAGATCTTGTCGTTGCCGGCCAGCGCGCCGGTGTGCGAGCTCGCCGCCTTGGCCCCGGCCGATGTGCGGCCAGCCTTCAGTACGATCACCGGTTTCTTCTTCGACACGCGCTTGGCCACTTCGGCAAATGCGCGGCCGTCTTTCAGGTCTTCGCAGTGCTGTGCGATCACCTGCGTGTTGTCATCCTGCTCGAAGAAGCACAACAGGTCGTCTTCGTCGATGTCGCTCTTGTTGCCCAACCCGACGATCGCCGAGACACCCATCTTGGCCGAGCGGCTGAAGCCGATGATCGCCATGCCGATGCCGCCCGATTGCGACGACAGCGCGGCCGAGCCCTTCACGTCGTACGCGGTGCAGAAGGTGGCGCACAGGTTGGCGTGCGTGTAGTAGAAGCCGTAGATGTTGGGGCCCATCAGCCGCACGTTGTACTTGCGGCCGATCGCCTGGATCTCGTTCTGGCCCTCGACGTTGCCGGTCTCGGCGAAGCCCGACGGAATCAGCACTGCGCCAGGGAATCTTCTTCTCGCCGCATTCGATCAACGCGCCGGCCACGAACTTGGCGGGGATCGCGAACACCGCGACGTCGATCTCGCCGGGCACGTCTTTCACGCTCGGGTACGCCTTGTAGCCGAGGATCTCGCTGGCCTTCGGGTGGATCGGCAGGATCTGGCCCTTGTAGCCGCCGTTGATGAGGTTCTTCATCACCGAGTTGCCGATCTTGCCGTCTTCGGCCGATGCACCGATCACCGCCACCGCCTTGGGCTTCATGATGCGGTTCATCGCGATGACGATCTCGTGCTCTGACGGCCGATAGCGCGGCTCGGCAGGCTCGAAGTTGCAGACGATGCGCACGTCGGCCGCGGTGGCGCCCTTGGCGGTGGCGAACACCGGGTTCAGGTCCAACTCGGCGATCTCGGGGAAGTCGTTGACCAGTTCGCTGACGCGCACGATCAGGCCGGCCAGTGCCTCGCGGTTCACCGGCTCGCCGCCGCGCACGCCCTTGAGCATTTCGGCCGCCTGGATGCCGTCGAGCATCGACAGCGCATCGCTCTGCGTCGCCGGTGCCAGGCGGAAGGTGATGTCCTTCAGCACCTCGACCAGCACGCCGCCGAGGCCGAACGCCACCAGCTTTCCAAAGCTGCCGTCGGTGACCGCGCCGACGATCACCTCCTGCCCGCCGCCCAGCATCTGCTGCACCTGCACGCCGACGATCTTGGCGTCGGCCTTGTACTTCTTGGCGTTGGCGAGAATGGTGTCGTAGCCCTTGGCCACCTCGTCGGTGCTCTTCAGACCCACCAGCACGCCACCGGCCTCGGTCTTGTGCAGGATGTCGGGCGACACGATCTTCAGCACCACCGGGCCACCCATCTTCTGCGCCAGCGCGCCGGCCTCGGCGGCCGACGTGGCCACCCCTTCCTGCGGCACCGGGATGCCGTAGGCGTCGCAGATCAGCTTGCCTTCGGGCGCGGTCAGTGCGTTGCGCTTGTCGGCGCGCACGCGGTCGAGGACTTGCCTCACGGCGGCCTTGTCGTATGCCATGGTTCGTCTCCGTTTCGGATGGACTTCATTCGAATTGTTGATCGAGCGCCGATCGGCGCGGAGCCTCGCAAAATTCTGCGCGGAGCATCGTGCGGCAGCCATTGACTGCGGTCAAGATTCCAGGAATTGCGGGTGTGCTTGCCCGCGCTGCGAGCCGATCGGCTCGATAAGATTCGCGCAAGTCACTAGACGCTGAGCCGGCAGCGCCCATCGGGCGCTCGCACGATGCGCTTGCGGGGAGCATATGAAGATCGCGATCATCGGCGCCGGCGCCATCGGCGGCTATCTGGGAGCCAAGCTGGCAATGGCGGGCGAGGAGGTCACCTTCCTCGTGCGCGGCGCCAACCTGCAGGCGATCGCATCGCGAGGGCGTCAAGACTCATCCTGGCCGACGGCAGCGAGCAGGTGACGCGCAACGTGCGCGCCAGCAACGACTACCGCGCGGCCGGTGTCGCACGACGTGGTGGTGCTGGCGATGAAAGCGCACCAGCTCGGCGCGGTGGCCGACAGCGTGCCGCTGCTGTGCGGCCCGCAGACGGTGATCGTGCCGATGCAAAACGGCATCCCGTACTGGTACTTCCACAAGCTCAAGGGCCCGTTCGAAGACCACACACTGCAGAGCGTCGACCCCGACGGCCGCATCGGCCGCGCGATCGGTGCCGACAACGTGCTGGGCTGCGTGGTCTACCCGGCCAGCGAGCTGGTGGCGCCGGGCGTGGTGCGCCACATCGAGGGCGACCGCTTTCCGCTCGGCGAGCTCGACGGCTCGACCAGCGCGCGTGCACAGCGCGTCAGCGATGCCTTCGTGCGTGGCGGCTTCAAGGCGCCGCTGCTGCCGGACATCCGCGCTGAGATCTGGCTCAAGCTGTGGGGCAACCTGGTGTTCAACCCGGTGAGCGCACTGACGCGCGCCACGCTTGAAGACATCTGCCGTTTCCGCCCACGCGAGAACTCGCCGCCTTCATGATGAGCGAGGCGCAGCAGGTGGCGGCCAAGCTCGGTATCACGTTCCGCGTGTCGATCGACAAGCGCATCGCCGGCGCCGAGAGGGTGGGCGCGCACAAGACCTCGATGCTGCAAGACATCGAGGCCGGCCGCGAGCCCGAGATCGAAGCGCTGGTGGGCTCGGTGGTCGAACTGGCGCGGTTGACCGACACCCCGACGCCGCACATCGACGCCGTCTACGCGCTGACTCGCCTGCTGGGCCGCTCGGTCGTCGCGGCGGCCTGACAGCGGGCTGGCTGAGTGTCGTCTGCTCGCAAACGCGCTCGACAGCCGTTATCGCGGCTCCTATAGTCAGGCCCCCCGCCGGCACGGCCGTCGGTGCACCAAGAGCCACAAGAACGCCGCCGTGCCAGCGGCCAACTTCATGACCAAGGAGACGCAATGAAGAAATCGCACCTCATCGCCGTCGGCGTCGCGCTGCTCGCGCTGGCGATCTCCGGCCCCGCGGCGGCCCAGCAGAAGAAGACGCTGGCGGTCGTCGTCAAGGGCCTGGACAACCCGTTCTTCACGGTGCTCGGCGACGGCTGCGCGCTGTGGAACAAGGAGAACCCGAAGTCCGAGTACACCTGCCTGTACACCGGCCCGGCGTCGAGCGCCGACGAGGCCGGCGAGGTGCAGATCGTCGAAGACCTGATCAACAAGGGCGTGGCGGGCATCGCGATCTCGCCGTCCAACGCGCCGGCGATGGCCAACATGCTCAAGGCCAAGAAGCCGAAGATGCCGATCATGACGATCGACGCCGACCTCGCGGCGGCCGACCGCGCGCTGCGCAAGACCTACCTCGGCACCAACAACTACGACATGGGCGTGCTGATGGCCAAGCACCTGAAGGAGCTCAACCCCAAGGGCGGCACCGTGTGCATGCAGCTGGGCAACGTGGCGGCCGACAACATCAACGCACGCGCCGCGGGCTTTCGCGACACCATCAGCGGCAAGAAGGGCATCGACCGCGCTGAACGGTGAGGGTGGCTGGACCGAGATCGCCGGCTGCCCGCTGTTCACCAACGACCAGATCGACCTGGCCAACCAGCAGATGGCCGACGTGTTCACCAAGAACCCGAAGCTCGACGCGTTCATCCTGGTCGGCGGCTGGGCGCAGTTCGGCCCGCAGGCCTACGCGCAGGTGACCGACCAGGTGATGGCCAAGCTGAAGTCCAAGGAGCTGATCATCATCGCCGGCGACACGCTGCCGCCGCAGCTCGACGCGCTGAAGGCCGGCCGCAGCCATGCGCAGATCGGCCAGCGCCCGTTCGAGATGGGCCACCGCGCGCCCGCGGTGCTGATCGACCTGATCAACGGCAAGAAGGTCGCCGACCCGCTCTACACCGGCCTGGACGAGTGCGTGCCGACGCAACCTGGACAAGTGTCCGGCGAAGTAGACCGGTCGACGCTCAGGACCTCTCGTGACGGAAGGGCGCCCGCACGGCGCCCTTCTCGTGTCGGAACAGGACGACTTCGCCGATGGCCATCCTCGAACTCGCAGGCATCTCCAAGCACTTCGGCGCCATCCAGGCGCTGAACGACGTGTCGCTGTCGCTGCGACGCGGGCGAGGTCGTCGGCCTGATGGGCGACAACGGCGCCGGCAAGTCGACGCTGGTCAAGATCATCGCCGGCAACTTTCCGCCGAGCGGCGGCACGATGACGATGCAGGGCCGCAAGGTCGCCTTCCACAAGCCGGCCGACGCGCGCGAGCAAGGCATCGAGATCGTCTACCAGGATCTCGCGCTGTGCGACAACCTGACCGCCGCGGCGAACGTGTTCCTCGGCCGCGAGCTGATGCGCGGCGTCGGCCCGTTGCGCGTGCTCGACTACCGCACGATGTTCAAGCGCGCCGGCGAGCTCTTCGCCGAGCTGAAGTCGGAGACGCGGCCGCGCGACCTGGTGCGCAGCATGTCCGGCGGCCAGCGCCAGGCGGTGGCGATCGCGCGCACGCGGCTGTCCGAGCCGAAGATCGTGCTGATGGACGAGCCGACCGCGGCGATCAGCGTGCGCCAGGTGGCCGAGGTGCTCAACCTGATCCGCCGCCTGCGCGACCACGGCATCGCCGTCGTCCTGATCAGCCACCGCATGCCCGACGTGTTCGCGGTGGCCGACCGCATCGTCGTGCTGCGGCGCGGCCAGAAGGTGGCCGACAAGGCGATCGCGCAGAGTTCGCCCGAAGAGGTGACCGGCCTCATCACCGGCGCGATCGAGGCGGCGTGACATGCGCGGTGACCGTCACGGTCGAGGAATGGCGATCGACACTCGACGACGCATCACGGCACGACTGGCTGCGCGCTGGCATCGTCAGCCAGCAGACCTTCTGGGTGTCGGTGGCGGCCGTCGCTCGCGTTCGTCGTGCTGTCGTTCGCCAGCGATGTCTTCGCGACGCAGCAGAACCTGTTCAACGTCACGCGCAACTTCGCCTTCGTCGGCGATCATCGCGCATCGGCATGACCGCCGTCATCATCACCGGCGGCATCGACCTCTCGGTCGGCGCGGTGCTGGTGCTGTCGGGCATGGTGATCGGCATGACGATGAACGCCGGCATGTCGATCTGGCTGGCGGTACCGCTGGCGCTCGGCGTGTCGCTGCTGGTCGGCGCGTTCAACGGCGTGCTGATCGCCTACGTCGGCGTGCCGCCGTTCGTCGTGACGCTGGGCATGCTGTCGATCGCGCGCAGCCTGGCGATGGTGCTGTCGGACAACCGGATGGTCTACCAGTTCGGCCCCGACCAGCCGAAGCTCCTGGCGCTCGGCGGCGGCTTCGTCGACCTGCCGCTGCCGCTGCTCGACGCGATCCGCGTGCCGAACCCGGTGCTGTTCCTGCTCGTGCTGCTGGTGATCACCGCGTTCGCGTTTCGCTGGACGCGATGGGGCCGCCACCTCTTCGCCATCGGCGGCAACGAGCGGCGCCGCGACGCTGACCGGCGTGCCGGTCAAGCGCATCAAGGTCAGCGTCTACATGTTCTGCAGCCTGTGCGCCGGCATCGCCGGCATCCTCGAGGTCGGCTGGCTCGGCACCATCACCACCGGCCTCGGGCAGGGCATGGAGCTGACGGTCATCGCCGCCGCGGTGATCGGCGGCGCCAACCTGTCGGGCGGCGTCGGCACCGCGTTCGGCGCGGTGGTCGGCGCCGCGCTGATCGAGGTCATCCGCAACAGCCTGACGCTGCTCGGCATCAGCACCTTCTGGCAGGGCACCTTCGTCGGCAGCTTCATCATCGTCGCGGTGCTGTTCGATCGCCTGCGCGCTCGAGGGGCCAACGAGTAGCGCCCAACGCGAATCGCGCGAGAATCGCGGCGATGACGCCACCGAAGCCCAGTGCCGACGGCCGCCCCGACGAAGGCACGGTCGCCCTGCAGTACCCGTGCGGCGAGCCACCCGACAGCGGCCACGGCCGCGAGATCGTGCCCGGCGTGCGCTGGCTGCGCATGCATCTGCCGTGGGCACTGGCGCACATCAATCTGTACGCGCTGGCCGACGACGGCGGCTGGGCGATGGTCGACACCGGTGCGCAGACGCGCGAAGGGCTGGCCAACTGGACGCGTGCGCTGGCCGCCGAGGACGCACTGGCGGGGCAACGCATCACGCGCGTGTTGTGCACGCACATGCACCCCGACCACGTGGGCATGGCCGGCTGGCTGACGCGGCGCTTCGAGGCGCGCCTGTGGATGACGCGCCTCGAGTACCTGACGTGCCGCTCGCTGGTGGCCGACACCGGCCGCGAGGCGCCCGACGATGCGATCCGCTTTTACCGGCGAGCCGGCTGGGGCGACGAGGCGATCGAGCACTATCGCGTGCGCTTCGGCAGCTTCGGCCGCGTGGTGCACACGCTGCCCGACAGCTTCCGCCGCATGCGCGACGGCGAGCGCTTTCGCATCGGCGCGCACGAGTGGCGCGTGATCGTCGGCAACGGCCATTCGCCCGAGCACGCGTGCCTCCTGTGTGAGCCACTCAAGATGCTGATCTCGGGCGACCAGGTGCTGCCGCGCATCTCGTCGAACGTGTCGGTGTTCCCCACCGAGCCCGATGCCGACCCGCTGGCCGACTGGATCGCCTCGATCGCCAAGCTGCGCGCCGCGGTGAGCGACGACGTGCTGGTGCTGCCGTCGCACGGCGAGCCGTTTCGCGGCCTGCACGCGCGGCTCGATCGCCTGGCCGCGGGGCACGAGAAGAGCCTGACCCGGCTGCGCCGCGCACTGGCCGAACCCAAGCGCGCGATCGACGTCTTCGGCGCGCTGTTCGCGCGGCCGATCGAAGGCTCCGAGCTGCTGGGCATGGCCACCGGCGAGAGCCTCGCGCACCTGAACCACCTGGTGGCGCGCGGCGAGGCGGCGCACGAGCCGGGCGCCGACGGCGTGCTGCGCTACCAGCTGCGCGCGAGCCGCGTCTAGCCCGCAGCGACGGTCTCTCGGCCTAGGGAAGTCCCGGCGGCTTGGCGCGCGCCCGCGCAGGCATGCTTGATCGCATTGACAATGCGCCGGCCCCGGCCGCCGGCGCGCGAAGCGAACGCGTGACGGCCTTTCTGCAACTGCTGATCTCCGGCATCTCGCTGGGCTGCATCTATGCGCTCATCGCGCTCGGCTTCGTGCTGATCTACAAGGCCACCGAGACGGTGAACTTCGCGCAGGGCGAGCTGATGATGCTGGGCGCGTTCGGCGGGCTGGCGTTGATGCAGGTGGCGCAGCTGCCGTTCGTCGTGGCCGTGTTGCTGGCGATCGCCGCGATGGCCGCGTTCGGCGTGCTGCTCGAGCGCGTGGCGATCCGGCCGATCCTCGGCCAGCCGCAATTCACCGTGGTGATGCTGACCATCGGCCTGGGCTTCATGGCGCGCGGCCTGATGACGATGGCGCCGAGCTACGGCTCCGACACCCACGCGCTGCCCGCGCCGTACAGGGGGCAGGTGTGGAACTTCGGCGCGCTGGTGGTCAGCGTCGAGCAGGTGGTGGTGATCGTGGTCACCGTCGCGTTGTGCGCGCTGCTGTATGCGATGTTCCGCTTCAGCCGCATCGGCATCGCGATGCAGGCGGCCTCGCAGAACCAACTGGCCGCCTACTACATGGGCATCCCGGTGCAACGGCTCAACGGCCTGGTGTGGGGCCTGTCGGCCGGCGTGGCCGCGATCGCCGGCTTGTTGCTGGCGCCGTTCACGTTCGTGCACGTCAACATGGGCTTCATCGGGTTGAAAGCGTTTCCGGCCGCGGTGGTGGGTGGCTTCGGCAGCCTGCCCGGCGCCATCGTTGGCGGGCTGATCATCGGCGTCATCGAGGCGATGGCGGGCTTTTACCTGCCCGAGGGCTTCAAGGACATCGCCGCCTACGTGGTGGTGCTGCTGATGCTGGTGATCAAGCCCAACGGCTTGTTCGGTGGGTCGACGCGCAAGAAGGTCTAGGAACCTCGTGCGCTTTTTCTTCAAGACCCACTACGACCAGGACATCCGGCTTGTCAAGCACGGCGGCCAGGTGTTCTGGTACGGCCTGCTCGCCATTGCGCTGCTGATTGCGCCGTGGAGCGTGGGCGACTACTGGATGACCCAGCTGTCGTTCATCCTGATCTACTCGATCGCGGGCCTGGGCTTGATGGTGCTGGCCGGCTTCACCGGGCTGGTGTCGCTCGGGCACGCGGCATTCCTCGGTGTCGGCGCCTACACGCAGGCCTACCTGCTGAGCCGCGGCTGGCCGTTCGTGCTGACGCTGCCGTGCGCGGCGGCGTTGTCGGCGATGGTGGGCGTGGTGGTCGGCCTGCCGGCGCTGCGCGTCAAAGGCATCTACCTGGCGATCGCCACATTGGCCTTCGGCTTCATCGTCGAAGAAGTGCTGGCGCGTTGGGAGAGCGTCACCGGCGGCAACTCGGGGCGTAACGTGCCGGGCGTGTCGATCTTCGGCTGGGAGGCAGGATCGGGAGCCGGCTTCTACTACGTGTGCCTGCTCGTGTGCGCGCTCGCCACGCTGGGCGTGCTGAACCTGCTGCGCTCGGGCACCGGGCGCGCCTTCATCGCGATCCGCGACTCCGAGATCTCGGCGCAGAGCATGGGCATTCCGATCGCGCAATACAAGACGATGGCGTTTGCGATCTCCGCGGCGCTCACCGGTGCCGCCGGTGCGCTGTACGCGCACAAGCTGGCCTTCATTTCGCCCGATCAGTTCGGCGCGCTGCAGTCGATCGAGTTGCTGCTCGTGGTGGTGGTGGGCGGCGTCGGCTCGGTGCACGGCGCGTTTCTCGGCGCGATCTTCCTGATCGCGCTGCCGCAGCTCATCGCTGTCAGCAAAGACTGGCTGCCGCCCGCGATCGGCCAGGCCAGCGGACTGCAGGGCCTGATCTACGGCGCGGTGCTGGTGGGCATCGTGCTGTTCGAGCCGCTCGGGTTGTATGGGCGCTGGCTGAAGATGCGCACCTACCTGCAGCTGTTCCCGTTCTATCGGCGCGGTCTGTTCAAGCGGCAGAAGGCGTTTACCAAGTCGGAGCGGTTGCGGTGAAGGGCTCTCTTTCCTGCACCGAGTGGGCAAGGCTGCGGGCGGGCAGGCCGGCTCGCGCTCCCGTCGGCGCCCGGCCCGTTGGGCCGGGTCCCCTGCGCTGCTCGCCTTCCGAGGGCGGCTCCGGACCTCGCCCTCGCATGGCCGGCACGACGCTCGCGCGTCGTGCCTACGCTCGGAGCTCGACATCCTCGCCGTCGCGCCGCCTTGCGGCGGCGCGATTCCCCTCGGCAGGCTGCGCTGCTCGGCGCCGCCCACGCGCGCACCGGCCTGCCCGTCCGCAGCCTTGCTGCATTTACCGTGGCATGCCGATGGAACGCTTCGGTGCTGCCGGCAAAGCCGTGGGTGGGTGTGTGGGGTCGCGACTAATGCGGCGCCGAGGAGCGGAGGGCTCGTGGCCGCGCGCGCAGCGCGCATCGTGTTCTGGCTCGTCGCGATTGTTCGAGCACAGCGAACGCAGTGAGCGCAGCGAGTTTCGCGACGGGCTACGAGTCCGAGCACCGCAGGGGAGTCGGCGGGCCGCGCCGCTCCCTGCATCACGAGCGACGCCGCACACCCACCCGCGGCTTTGCTCGCTCACCCGTCAACAACCATGAGCGAGCAAGCCCGGCTCCTCTCCGCCCGCAACCTCTCGCTGCGTTTCGGTGGCGTGGTGGCTGTCAACAACGTGAGCTTCGACGTGCGCCGCGGCGAGGTGTTCACGATGATCGGGCCCAACGGCGCGGGCAAGACCTCGGTGTTCAACCTGATCAGCCGCATCTACGACGCGACGACTGGCGAGATCACGTTCGAAGGGCAACCGATCAGCCACCTGCCGCCGCACCGCATCGCCGAGCTCGGCATTGCGCGCACTTTTCAGAACATCGAGCTGTTCGAAAACGCCTCGGTGCTGCAGAACCTGCTGATCGGCCACCATGTGCACCACAGCAGCGGCTTCGTCGCCAACCTGTTCTTCACGGCATCGGCGCGCCGTGCCGAGCGCGAGGCGCGGGCACAGGCCGAGCGCGTGATCGAGCTGCTCGATCTGCAGCACCACCGCGATTCGCTGGTGCATGGGCTGCCGTATGGCGTGCGCAAGGTGGTGGAGGTCGCGCGCGCGCTGTGCATGGCGCCCAAGCTGCTGCTGCTCGACGAGCCGTCGTCGGGGCTCAATGTCGAAGAGACCGAAGACATGGCCTGGTGGATCCGCGACATCCGCAACGAATTGGGCATCACCGTGCTGATGGTCGAGCACGACATGAGCCTGGTGTCGCGCGTCTCCGATCGCGTGCTGGCGATGAACCAGGGTGAGGTGTTGGCACTCGGCACGCCGGCCGAGGTGCAGGCGCATCCGGGCGTGATCGAGGCGTATCTCGGGTCGGCCGACGACCTGTCGAGCTTGCGCAGGAAAGCAGCGTGAGCAGCAACGAGGCGAGCGACCTGCTCGTGCTGGCCAACGTCGAGAGCGCGTACGGCCCGATCCGCGCGGTGCGCGGCGTCAGCCTCACGGTGCGCCGCGGCGAGATCGTCACCGTGCTGGGCAGCAACGGCGCCGGCAAGTCGACGATCCTGAAGACCATCTCCGGCGTGCTGGCGCCCGCGCGCGGCAGCGTGCACTTCAAGGGCGCCGACATCACGGCGCGCGATCCGGCCGACATCGTGCGCCGCGGCCTCGTGCACGTGCCAGAGGGGCGCGAGGTGTTCCCGCTGCTGTCGGTGCACGACAACCTGATGATGGGCGGCTACACGCGCGGTGATCGCGATGCGTTGCATGGCGACCTCTCGGTGGTGTACGGCTACTTCCCGATCCTCAAGGAGCGCGACCGCCAGAACGCCGGGCTGCTGTCGGGCGGCCAGCAGCAGATGCTGGCGATCAGCCGCGCGCTGATGGGCTCGCCCGATCTGGTGCTGCTCGACGAGCCGAGCCTGGGCCTGAGCCCCAAGCTTACGCGTGAGATCTTCGAGATCGTGGTGCGCATCAACCGCGAGCGCGGCACCACGATCCTGCTGGTGGAGCAAAACGCCAACATGGCGCTCAACGTCGCCGACCGCGGCTACGTGCTCGAGAACGGCCGCATCGTGATGGAAGACAGCTGCGAGCGCCTGCGCGAGAAGGAAGACATCCGCGAGTTCTACCTCGGCATGAAGGAAGCCGGCGTGCGTGGCGAACGGCGCTGGAAGAAAAAGAAGATGTGGCGCTGAAGGCGGCATGCCGATGGACGATGCGAAGACGTTCGAGCGTGCCAAGGCGCTGTTCATCGAAGGCGTGACGCAGTTCGAGGCCGGCGACGCGACGGCTGCCGAGCGCTGCTTCGAGGCCTCGCTGGCGCTGTTGCCCGAGCGTGCCTCGACGCTGGTCAACCTGGGTGCTGCGCGGGTGCAACTCGGCAAGCCCGAGCAGGCGCTCGGTGTGCTCGATCAGTCGATCGCGCTCGACGACGGACAGCCCGACGCGTGGTGCCAGCGTGGCATCGCGCTGGGCTTGCTGGGCCGGGTGGCCGACTCGGTGGCCAGCTTCGAGCGCGCGCTGGCGCTCGACGACGGCTGCCTGCCGGCGCTGTTCCACCTCGGCTGCATGCTCAACGAGTCGCGCCAGCACGCCCGTGCGTTGTCGGTCTTCGAGCGGCTGCTGGCCGCCGATGCCACGAGCGGCCGCGCCTGGTTCCGTCATGGGCAGACGCTGCAGGCGCTGCATCAACCCGCACCGGCGCTGCAGTCGTACGAGCGCGCGCTGGCACTCGATGCTGCGCAGCCGCAGGCCTGGATCAATCGCGGCGGCATCTTCCGAGAAGCGGGCCACCCTGCCGAGGCCGCGGCGGCCTACCGGCAGGCACTGGCGCACGGCGGCGACCCCGAGCTGGTCGGGTTCTTTCTGGCGTCGGTGGAAGGTGGCGATGCACCGAAAGCGCCGCCGCGCGACCACGTGCAGGGCCTGTTCGACGACTATGCCGAGCAGTTCGATTCACACCTGGTCAACGTGCTGCACTACCGCGGCCACGAAGTGCTGGTGGCCGCATTGCGGCAGGCGGTGGGCGAGCGGCGCTTTGCGCGTGCGCTCGATCTCGGTTGCGGCACCGGCCTGTGCGGCCTGCAGTTGAAAACCCTCGCCACGCGCATCGATGGCGTGGATCTGTCGGCCAACATGCTGGCGCGTGCGCGCGCACGCGGCATCTACGACCAGCTCACGCAGGAGGACGTGGCCCGCTACCTCAACAGCACCGAGCGGCGCTACGACCTGATCGCCGCTGCCGACGTGTTCACCTATGTCGGCGATCTCGACGCCGTGTTCGCCGGCGCGGTGCGGGTGCTCGACCCCGGTGGCGTGTTCTGTTTTGCGGTCGAAGCTGCCGATGACGCAGGCGCCGATCTGGTGCTGCGCGGCAGCCTGCGTTATGCCCATTCGCGCCGCTACCTCGAGTCGCTGGCGCAACGGCATGGCTTGTCGGTGCTGCGCCTGACGCGCCAGCCGTTTCGCGAAGACCAGCGCACGATGATCGAGGCGTGGTATGGGGTCTTGTCGCGCTGAGCCAGCAGCGCCGCAGCGAGCGCGCCTACACTGGCCGCACGATGCCGCAGGTGCGCAGGTTGCTCGAAGGCCCCGTGTCGGTGATCGCCTACCGCTGCGACGCCGGCCCGCGCTCGGCTGCATACTGGGAGCAGCACGACGGTTGGTCGGTGTCGTACGTGCAAAGCGGCAGCTTCAGCTGCCGCTGCCACGGCCGCACGCACGAGCTGGTGCCAGGCTCCGTGCTGGTGCTCAAGCCGGGTGACGAATACCAGTGCACGCACGAGCATCGCGAAGGCGGCGACGATTGCCTGGCGGTGTTTCTGGCGCCCGAGCTGGTGCACGAGCTGCAGCCGCGGCGCGGCCGTTGGATGTCGGGTGCGGTGCCACCGTTGGCTGAGCTGATGGTGCGCGGCGAGCTGATGCGTGCCGTGGCCACTGGCGACAGCGATGTCGGCCTCGACGAGGCGGCGCTGGCGTTCGCGGCTCGGTTTGCTGCAATGGTCGACGATGACGCCCCTTCGCGCGAACCGACTCGCGCAGCAGACCGCCGGCGTGCGGTGCAATCGGCGCTGTGGATCGAGGCACATGCCGACCACGAGTTGAGTCTGCAGCAGCTGGCCGCGCACTGCGAGCTGAGCACCTACCACTACCTGCGCTTGTTTGCGCAGGCGCTGGGCGTCACGCCGCATCAGTATCTGGTGCGCAGCCGCCTGCGCGCGGCGGCGCGCCGCCTGGCCGAGGGCGATCAGCCGATCACGGCTATCGCGCTCGACTCGGGCTTCGCCGACCTGTCGAACTTCGTGCGCAGTTTTCGCCGCGCTGCCGGCGTGTCGCCGCGCAGCTTCCGCCGTGCTGCGCGTGGTGACCGCAAGATTCTCCAAGAACGCCTGAACGCCGCTGCCTAACATCGATCGCTGTCTCAACCAGGAGATGACGATGTTCGATCACGTGGGTTTGAAGGTCTCGGATCTGGCGCGCAGCGTCGCGTTCTACAAAGCCGCGTTGGGCGGCCTCGGGCACGAGCTGGGCTCGCAAGGCGATGGCTATGCGGGGCTCGGCCCCAAAGGCGCGCCGGCACTGTGGTTGTATGCGACCGATGGTGCGGTGGGGCCCGGCACGCACGTGGCCTTCGCCGCGCCCAACCGCGCGGCGGTGGCGCGCTTTCATGCGCAAGGGCTTGCAGCCGGCGGCCGCGACAACGGCGGGCCGGGCCTGCGCAGCGAATACAGCGCCAACTACTACGCTGCATTCCTGCTGGACCCCGATGGCCACAATGTGGAAGCGGTTTGCTTCGCATGAGGTGCATTGAGTTCCCTCCGGAACAATCTTGATTCGCATCGACACAGATCTTTGCCTGATGACGGTGGGCTGGCACGGCGCAGCGGCGTATGGTGGCGGCCATGAACACGATGCCCACACCACACTCCGACGACGTGCACCGCACCGCCGGCGCGAGCGCTGAGGCCGCCGACGTGCCCGTGCTGGTTGCTGCGCTGTACCGCGAAGCGCCGGCGCCATTGCGTCAGCGCCTGCTCAATCACCTGCTGCGGCCGGTCGGGCCGCTGGCACTGGCTGCGGTGGCTGCCGGCGCATTCGCGCGCCTGTTGCCGTCCGGACGCTGGAGTAGCGCTCAGGTGCAGCTGGAAGACGTGTTGAGCATCCGCCCGGACCAGGTGCTCGACCTCGCAAGGTATGTGGACCAGAAAGCGCCCGAGATGCTGTTGCGGTTGCCCGATGTCTTGTCGTCGAGCCCGCTGCTGCTGGGCACGCTCAGCGGCGCGTTGCTGCTGATGGCGCTGCGCGCGCGGCGGCCCGCGGCGCCGGCGCCGCAGCGGCGCACCATCGAGCGCTGACGCACGCAGCGGGCACAATGCCCCGGCGCCGGCCAGCGTGGTCGGCCTGAAAGGGGATGTGCATGCTGCGTTGGCCGCTCGTGGTTCCGCTGCTGGCCGCCGCACTGCTGGTGGTGGCCATGGTGTGGCCGGGCGGCACGCTGCTGGCGTGGGTGTGCGCGGCGGTGCTGATGGCCGCGGTGCTGGCGGCGGTGCATCACGCCGAAGTGGTGGCGCACCGCGTCGGCGAGCCATTCGGCACGCTGGTGCTGGCTGTGGCGGTCACCGTGATCGAGGTCGCGCTGATCATCTCGGTCATGCTCGGTGGCGGCGACGACAAGGCCACGCTGCCGCGCGACACCATTTTCTCGGCGGTGATGATCATCTGCAACGGCGTGGTCGGGCTGTGCCTGGTGGTGGGCGGGCTGCGCCACCACGAGCAGACATTTCGCATCGAGGGCGCTACGTCGAGCCTGGCGGCGCTGATTGCGCTGGCGACGCTATCGCTGGTGTTGCCGTCGTTCACCACCAGTTCACCGGGCGCCACCTACACCCCGGCCCAACTGGCGTTCGCGGCGGTCGCCTCGCTGGTGCTGTGGGCGATTTTCGTGTTCGTGCAGACGGTGCAGCATCGCGACTACTTCCTGCCCAGCGCGCAGGCGTCGAACGAAGAGGTGCATGCCGCGCCGCCGAGCGTGGCTCAGGCCTGGGGCTCGTTCGTGCTGTTGCTGGTGGCGCTGGTGGCGGTGGTCGGCCTGGCCAAGGTACTGTCGCCGTCGATCGAGGCGGCGCTCGAGGCCACCGGCGCGCCCAAGACGGTGATCGGCATCGTCATTGCGATGCTCGTGTTGTTGCCCGAAACCTGGGCCGCCGTGCGAGCCGCGCACGTGAACCGCCTGCAGACCAGCTTCAACCTGGCCTACGGTTCAGCGCTGGCCAGCATCGGCCTGACGATTCCGGTGGTGGCTGCGGCCTCGGTGTGGGCGGGCCTGCCGCTGGTGCTCGGACTGGACGCGAAAGACCTGGTGTTGCTGACGCTGACTTTTGTGGTCTCGGCGATCACGCTCACCTACGGCCGCACGCACATGATGCAAGGCGCCGTGCACCTGGTGATCTTTGCGGCCTTCGCGTTCCTCGCGCTGGTGCCGTAGCGCGCGGGACGCCGCCAGGCCGCTTCGGGGGGTGGGCCTATTTCTGTGGACGGATGCGATAGATCGCGTTGTTGCGGTTGGCGGTGAAGTACAGGTTGCCTGCCCCATCCACTGTCACACCGGTTGCCACGTAAGGCGGCGGCATGCCGGGCCCACCGGCCAGGCCGATGGGCAGGTTCTCGGCCACCGTGCGGCGCTGCCCGCTTGCGGGATCGATCTCGGTCAGCTTGCGCGCCGCAGCTTCGGCGACCACGAAGCTGCCCCACGGCGTTTGCACCACGCCCTCGGGCAGCGCCAGGCCGCTGGCCACCTCGGACTTCGCGCCATCGGCGAGGTTGATGCGCGTCAGCTTGCCGGCTGCCTCGGTGACGTACAGCGCGCCATCCTTGCCGAGCGTCATCTGCACCGGGCCTTGCAGGCCGCTGGCCACCACGCGCCGATCTTTGTATTCGGCGCCGCTGGCTCGCGAGATGCTGCCGGTGGCGAGTTCGGCCACCAGCAGGCTGCCGTCTTCCATCGGCAGCGCGTCGTAGGGCGCCTTCCAGCCATGGGTCATCTGCACCGTCTTGCGGGTGTCGCGGTCGAGCAGCTGCACGGTGCCGGTGAACCATGACGTCAACGCCACCAATTTCGAAGAGACACCGACTGCGAACGGATACTCCATGTCGGAGGCCTGCATGCGTGCGACGTCGGTCACTGCGCCGGTGGCCAGATCGACCACGCGGCAGGCAAAGATGTCGGCCACCCACAGCTGCGAGCCCGCCACCTTGACGCCCGAAGGCACAGCGAGCTTGCCGCTGGTGAGCAGCCGCACGTTGCCTGTGGCCGGGTCGTAGGCCTCGATCGAGTTGTCGGCCATGTTCGACACGTAGATCGTGCCGTCGGGTGCGATGGCCAGGTTGTCGAGCGCAGTCTTCAGTTGCTTGACCACCGTCTTGCGGCCGTTGGCGAGTTCCACGCGTGCCAGCTCGCCGGTGGCTGTGTCGACGACGTAGAGGTTGCCCTTGCCGTCGAGGTTGGCCGCCGCCGGAATCTTGAACTGATTGTTGATGACGGTGATTGCGCCGTTGGACGGGTCGACCTTGACCACCGAGTTCTTGAACCACAGCGGCCCGTAGATCATGCCGTCGGGCCCGACCTCGAAACCGTTGAGGCCACCCATGTCCTTGGCGATCAACCGCGGCGCCTTCACGCCCGCCGGGTCGAGCTCCCACAGCGCATCGCCGAGGAACACCTGCGATGCGTAGAGCTTGCCGTTGCGGCGATCGAAGTCCAGCGAGTTCAGCCCCGGCAGATCCTTGGCCACCACTCGGCTGGGCGACGTGTCGGAGTCGCGCACGCGCACCATGCCCATCAGGTAGTTGGTCCACGCGAGTTCGCCCTTGGGGCCGATCGCGATGTCGTCGGCCTGGCCTTCGGGCGCGTCGATGAAGACCTTCGATTCGCCGGTTTGTCGATCGACCTGCCACATGGTGTAGCCGACCACCGTGCCCGCGAGCAGACGGCCCTTGGCGTCGATCGCCAGGCCGTGCACGCCGGTGAAGTTCGACGGCGCCACCAGCACCTCGGGTGCACCCCAGGCGTTCGGGCGTGTGGGCGGCGAACTGCAGGCGGTGACGAGCGCGAACACGACCGCGGCGCAGGCCCAACCGAATGGATGGCGCATCTCGTGTCTCCCGGTCTTGTTGAAGGCAGGCACCACTGTACGCGCGCCGCCGCGCGCGGCGTGTCACTGCCCGATCGAGTGCAGAGTAGGCGTTGTTGATCGCGTAGATGCGCCCGTCAGGGCCGATCGCGGTGGGCGTGTAGCTCTGCGCGACTCCCGCGTTCATCGTGATGCGTTCGCTGAAGCTGTTGCTCGGTAGATGCCAGCGGTACAGCACGCCGTCTTCGCTGTTGATCAACACCGAGCTCGTGATCGGGTCGACCGCCGCGGTGTTGACGCGCCATTCCTTGACGCTGCCCGGCGGACCGGTGGGATCCGGGGTCGGGCCCAGCTGCGTGAGCACTTCCTTCATCACGGTGACGCTCGGCGTGACCGGGTCCGCCTGCGTTTGATCACTCGGGTCGAGGATCGCGATCCGGTTCTTGCCGTCGCCGGTGCCTGCGTTGGCGTAGTTGTTGTAATTGGTGAGCAGCAGGTAGTTCGACGACCCCGTGTACTGCGGCACCATCGCTGTGGGCACGATCGACGGCGTGTTGTCCCAGCCGAACGAGCCCGGCGTGCGCGCCTTGGACAGCGTGGCGTCGAAGTGCAGCAGCCAGCCGCGGTCGTTGTGGCCCGGCACGTTGGATTCGAGCACGCCGATGTAGACGTCGCCGTCGGGGCCGATCAACGGCGACGACGTGGCGTCGTCGCTGATCCAGGCCGGACTGCCGGTGGCCGGGTCGTTGAGCACCACCTGGGTCTTCAACGCCAGTGTGGCGGCATCGAGCGCCACCAGGCGCCCGGTGGGGCGGCCATTGATGGGCGCTGCCGCGTTGAACACCACGTACAGCGTGCTGTCGTCGATCGACAACGCCGGCGCGCAGTTGGTCATCGTCTTGGCCAGACCCGGGTCGCCGGTGGCCGCGGCGGCGGTGACGAACGTGCCCGCGCCGTTGGCGCCGATGCGCGCCACGCCGCCACTGGCCGGCCCCCCTTGCACGATGTTGACGACGGTGAAGCCAAAGAAGATGTTGCCGGCGGCATCGCTGGTGAGCGGCGTGTTGATGAACACGGCGGCGTCATAGGCAGGCTTGGCGGCCAGGTAGGCCGCGTTGCTGCCGTAGAAGACGAGGTTGTTCACCGCGGCGGCGGCGTTGGCGGAGTCGGGGTTGTCGCACACCTGCACGCGGCCGCCGACCAGCGGCATCACCATGCGGCCCGTCGGCGTCAGCACCGGGTTGAAGCTCGGAGTCCAGCGGTGCGGCGGCGGGATGTAGTCGCTGGTCAACTGCCAGAGCAGGTCGCCGGTGGCGCCGACGCGGCCCTGCACGCGAAACGTGGTGGGGCCGACCCTCAGCGGCACGAGCACCGTGTTGTGCCGCGTGATCACCGGTGACCCGTAGTGCGTGAGCAGCGCGCCGCTGGACATGTCGGGCGCCAGGTCGACCGGCGTGTACCAGTAGAAGCCCACCATGTGCTGCGCGCCGATCTGTCCGAGCGCGCTGTGTTGCGCGTCGCCGGCGAAGCCAGACCACGACGGCCCGTCGACCGGCACCACCGGTGGCCGCGGCAACAGGGGCAAGCCGGGATTGGGCGGCGGTGACGGATCGCCACCGCAGCTGGCGACCAGGCCGCCGGCTGCGGCGAGCAAGAGGCTGCGGCGCGAGTGCAGCGCTGCCTGCGAAGCGCGAGTCGGGACAATGGCGCTCATGGCCGCATCATGGCGTGTCGCGGTGCGCAGCCGCAATGGGTGCCCGCGCCAGCCTGCAGCCGGGCGTCACGGCGCGCCGAGGTGGCCACCTACACTGCCGGCGTGGACCGCTTCCTGAGCATCGAAGCCTTCGTGCGCGTGGCGCAGGCGCAGAGTTTTGCCGAGGCGGCGCGCCAGTTGCGCTTGTCGAAGTCGGTGGTCACCGCGCGCGTGCAGCAGCTCGAAGACCTGCTCGGCGGCCCGCTGTTCCACCGCACCACGCGGGCCGTGCGGCTGTCGGAGATGGGCCAGGCGTTTCTTCGCGATTGCACCGAGCTGGTGTCGCGCACCAACGAAATCGTCGACCAGATGCGCGAGGTGCGCGGCTCGCCGGCCGGCTTGCTGCGCGTGCACGCGTTGACCGGTTTCGTGCTCGGCCACATGGCACACCTGCTGCGCGACTTTCAGGAGCGTTACCCCGAGGTGATGCTCGACCTGTTCGTCAGCGACGCGGTGATCGACCCGGTGAAAGCCGGCTTCGATGTGGCGCTGCAGATCTTTCCGGCGGCCTCCGACGAGCTGGTGTCGCGGCGGCTGTTCCCGGTGCGGCGCGTGTTCTGCGCGTCGCCCGACTACCTGCGCCGCTGGGGCACGCCGCAACATCCGCGCGATCTGTATGGCCACCGGCTCGGCCTGTATTCGGGGTATCCGACGCGCGACCGCTGGGTGTTCCATCGGCAGATCGATGGCAGCGACGAGTTGACCACGCTGGACCTGAAGCCCACGCTGATGAGCAACTCGGTGCACCTGCTGCGCGACTACGGTTGCGAGCACGCCGGGCTGGTGTGCCTGCCCACGCTGGTGGCCGGCGACGCCATCTGCCAGGGGCAACTGCGCGTGGTGCTCGGCGAGTTCCAGCTGTCGTCGTTCTGGCTGTCGGCGGTGTACCCGCGCACCCAGCGCGGCGCCTTCAAGCCCAAGCTGTTCATCGAGACCCTGGCGCATGCGTTCGCCGGCGGCGAGCCGCTGTGGGATCGCGAGCTGATCGCGCGGGGCCTGATCCCGGAGCGGTTGATCGAGGTCTAGCACAGCGGCTCGCGGGTTTTCCCGGATCATTGTTCGACTACGACGAACAATCTGGTCGCCGTGTGACCTCTACAGTGGTGAGGCGCCGCTGCCTACAGTGCGCAGCGGGCACGACACCGCCACAGGAGACCACGACGATGAGCGTCACCTACAAAACCCAGTTCGGGTCGCTCGACCGCTTCGAGAAAGGCGGCGTGCAGACGATCTCCGACGACGTCAAGCACTACGCCTTCTCCAACTGCTTCGAGATCGCCAGCAGGAGCTTGCCGTACGAGAAGGTGGTGTTTGGGCAGAACCAGATCTACGTGCTCGAGTGCCTGCGCGCCGATGGCACGTCGCCCTGGTACACCTGCGCGCACGACGAATTTGCTCTCGTGATGGACGGTGAGGTCGAGATCCATCTCGTCAAGCTGCAGGGCGAACAAATCGTGCCCGACGCCGAACACAACGGCGCGGTGCTGGTCAAGGGCGAGCCCAAGGGTGCCAAGATGGGCTGGATGAAATTGACGCGCGGCCACCAGGGCATGCTGCCGAAGAACACCGCGTATCAGTTCAAGAGCGCCAAGCCCGGCGTGGTGGTGCTGCAGACCTGCAAGGGTGATTTGAGCATCGAGCGCTGGGCGCAGATCTGCCAGGCGGCCTGAAGGAGACGCGCATGAGCACCACCAATTCATTCGGCTACCAGAGCTTCGAGCTCGGCGGCTTCGCGTTCCGCCGCGACGAGTACTTTGCGCACATCAACTGGAAGACACCCGATGGCCGGCCGCTGTCGCACACGCTGGACATCAACAACTTCCTGCGCGCGCTGATGCGCGACGTGGCGTGGGGATTTTTCTATGGTGGCGTCAACTTCGACCACGTGATCGGCACCACCAATCACTACAAGACGGTGGACCTGTACTGCGGGCGCTATAACGCAACGATGAAGGCCGCTGGCGTCGACCGGCTGGAGAACTTTCCGACCGAGCAGATCGCCAAAGTGTTCTTCGACATGCTCGACGACTGGACCAATGAGGGCTTCGACCCCTTCGCCGCGCCGCAGGAGACCGGCACCGCCTACGGCCGCAAGCAAGGCAACAGCCACGCGCAGATCACGCGAGCGCGCGAACTGGCCAAACGCTGCGTCGGCATGAAGGACGACCTGCCGCTGCGCAGCGACGCGCGCGGCGCACCGATCAACCGGGCGTTCGCCGACGTTCCGCAGGGCGAGCCCGAGTTGCACCCCGCGCCCGGCTTCGAGAACGAGGTGCACGCGTTCAACCTGTTCGCGTTTCTGTCGCGCTCGCAGGTGACGTGGAACCCGAGCTTCACGTCGGTGGTGAAGTACAGCTTCATGTGCCCGACCACCGAAGAGCACATCCTGCCGATCATCCACGCCAACGATCGGGTCGAGTGGTTCTTCCAGATGTGCGACGAGATCCACTGGGACTGTGCCGACAAGACCACGGGTAAACCGCTGGCGCGCGTGATCATGAAGGCCGGGGACATGGCGGCGATGCCGGCGTACTGCCGCCACCAGGGCTACAGCCCGAAGCGCTCGATGCTGCTGGTGTGGGAGAACGGCTCGCCCAATCTCGTCTACGAGATCCAGAAGGGCGAGGCGCCCGAGATCCCGGTGAAGTTCTGAAGCCGGCCGGCGCCCTCGGCGAGGGCGCTGGCCTTGGCAGACTGGCGCGCGAGCGCCAGGTTCCTTGACACGGACATCAGGAGGCCACGATGGCACTGGCAAGGCAGACCATGACCGACGAACAACGCAAGTCGGTCGCGATCGAATATCTGAAGGCGTTCGACAACGGCGGCGTCACGTCAACGGGCGGGTCGATCCTCGAGTTGTTCGCCACCGACGCGCAGGTGTACTTCCCGAAGTGGGGCATCGCCACCGGTCGCGACCAGATCGGCAAGCTGTTCGGCGACGTCGGCGCGACGCTGAAGTCGATCGCCCATCACTTTTCCGAATTCAACTGGGTGTTCTCGGGCAGCGACATGGTGGTGTGCGAAGGCACCAGCCACGGCGAACACCGCGACGGCGCCTGGCGCGCCGGCGTGCCCGAGTGGGCGGCCGGGCGCTGGTGCGACGTGTTCGAAATCCGCGACTGGCAGATCCAGCGCTGCTTCATCTACCTCGACCCCGATTACGCCAGCAAGGACACCGCGCGCTACCCGTGGCTCAACCAGAAGTGACGCGCTCGTGGCGGCCATCGGGGATGCGCGCATGAGCGTTGCAGACATCGCGCAGGCGGCCGGCCTGCGCACGCCGATCCGCCATCAGCTGTTCATCGGCGGCAAGTTCGTCGACGCAATGAACGGCGAGAAGCTGGCGACGCTGAACCCGCACGACAACTCCACCATCGCCGAGGTGGCGATGGCCGGCGTGGCAGATGTCGACCGCGCCGTCGACGCCGCCACTGCCGCGCTGCCGGCGTGGCGGCGCCTGGCGGCGGCCGATCGCGGGCGCATCCTGCTGAAGCTCGCCGACCTGATCGAAGCCAATGCGGAAGAACTCGCGCGCCTGGAGTCGCTCGACACCGGCCACCCGCTGCGCGACTCGCGCACGCTCGACGTGCCGCGCACCGCCGGGTGCTATCGCTACTTCGGCGGCATGGCCGACAAGTTCCAGGGCGAGACGATTCCGGTCGAAGCGGGGTTCCTCAACTACACGCTGCGCGAGCCGGTGGGTGTGGTCGGCCAGGTGGTGCCGTGGAACTTCCCGCTGATGTTCACCAGCTGGAAGATGGCACCGGCTTTGGCTGCCGGCAACACCATCGTGATGAAGCCGGCCGAAGTGACGCCACTGACCTCACTGAAGATCGCCGAGATGATGGCCGAGGCTGGCCTGCCTGACGGCGTGGTCAACATGGTGCCGGGTTTGGGTGCCGTGGCCGGCCAGGCGATCGCCGAACACGCGGGCATCCACAAGATCGCGTTCACCGGCAGCACGGCCACCGGCCGCAAGGTTGTGCAGGCCAGTGCGGGCAACCTGAAGAAGGTGCAGCTCGAGCTCGGTGGCAAGGGCCCGAACATCGTGTTCGACGATGCCAACCTGGTCGCCGCGGTCAACGGCAGCGCGTGGGCGATCTTCCACAACCAGGGCCAAGCGTGCATCGCGGGGTCGCGGTTGATCCTGCACGAGCGAGATCGCCGATGCGTTCCTCGATAAGTTCATTGCGTTGGCGAAGTCGATCCGCCTGGGCAACCCGCTCGATGCGGCCACCGAGATGGGGCCGCTAACCAGCAAGCTGCACCGCGACCGCGTGCTGAACTACGTTAACGTCGCGCGCGAGCAGGGCGGCGAGGTGCTCACTGGGGGCAACAGCCCCGGCGGTGCGCTGGCCGCGGGCTGCTATGTCGAGCCCACCGTGGTGCGCGCCAAGACCACGCAAGACCGCATCGCGCAGGAGGAAGTGTTCGGCCCGTTCGTCACCGTGCTGACCTTCAAGAGCGACGACGAGGCGCTGGCGATCGCCAATGGCACCGACTACGGCCTGGGCAGCGGGCTGTGGACGATGAACCTGCCACGCGCGCATCGATTTGCGCGCGAGATCCATGCCGGCATGGTGTGGATCAACTCGTACAAGCGCGTGAACCCGGGTTCGCCGTTCGGCGGTACAGGCCTGAGCGGCTACGGCCGCGAGATGGGGTTCGACGCCATGCGCGAGTACACGCAGGTGAAGAGTGTGTGGGTCAACGTCGATGCGCAGATTCCGCCGTGGTATCCGAGATGAAGCGCGCCTGCTCTGGAGCGAGGCAAAGCCGCGGGCGGGTATGCGCCGGCGCTCGAATGCGGCAGCCCTTCGCTGCACGAAGGGTTCCCTCCGGTGCTCGGTCTCGTGGCCCGTCGCGAAACTCGCTTCGCTCACTTCGTTCGCTGTGCTCGGACAATCGCGACGAGTCAGAAGACGAAGCGCGCTCTCGCGCGCGGCCACGAGCCCTGCGTTCCTCGGCGCCGCACATGTCGCTGCCGGCGCACACCCACCCCCGGCTTTGCCATCAGCACCGAGGACTTTTTCGACAAACACCACGAGCGCTGCAGCGCGGCGGGCGGTACCCGGTGGGGGCGACTTGTGGGGCGGCGAGAAGCGCAGGGCTGAGGTCGGCGCGCGCGCAGCGCGCGCTTCGTGAACCGACTCGCCGCGATTGTCCGAGCGGAACGAACGAAGTGAGTGAAGCGAGTTTCGCGGCGCGACCTCAGACCGAGCATCGCAGCGGAGTCGGCTGCGAAGCACCGACCGTCACAGTATGAGCCCCTACCGGGTACCGCCCGTCGCGCAGCGCCGACACTTCGCATTCAAGGTGGGCGGCCCACGTGATCATCGAGCGCTTCGAATTGCAGTTGTCGATCCCGCGCGTCGTGTTCGGCGCTGGGTCGCTGGCGCAGTTGCCTGCCGAGATCGAGCGGCTCGGGGCGACGCGTGCATTGGTCTTGTCAACACCAGAGCAGCAGTCCAGCGCCGAAAAAGTGGCATCGATGCTCGGTGCGCGCGCGGCGGGTGTCTTTGCGCGCGCCGTGATGCACGTGCCGATCGAGACCGCGCGCGCGGCGCGCGAAGAAGCGCGTCGGCTCGATGCCGACTGCGCGGTGGCGATCGGTGGCGGCTCGACCACGGGCCTGGGCAAGGCGATCGCGCTCGACTCGGGATTGCCGATCGTCGCCGTGCCCACCACCTACGCCGGCAGCGAGATGACGCCGATCTACGGGCTCACCGAAGGAGGCGTGAAGAAGACCGGCCGCGACGTGCGCGTGTTGCCCAAGACAGTGATCTACGACCCCGAGCTGACGATGACGCTGCCACTGGCGCTGTCGATCACCAGCGGTGTCAATGCGATCGCGCATGCGGCCGAGGCGCTGTACACGCCCGACCCGAATCCGATCATCGCGCTGATGGCCGAGCAAGGCATCGCCGCGCTGGCGCGCGCGCTGCCCGCGTTGCACGCCGATGCGTTTGATCGCAGCGCGCGTCACGACGCGCTGTATGGCGCGTGGCTGTGCGGTGCCGCGCTCGGCCACGTGGCGATGGGCCTGCACCACAAGCTGTGCCACACGCTGGGCGGCACGTTCAACCTGCCGCACGCCGAAACGCACACCGTGGTGCTGCCGCATGCGCTGGCCTACAACGCGGTGGCGGCGCCGCACGCCATGGCCTGCATCGCACGGGCCATGAGTGCTCGTGACACCACCGACCCGCTGTCGGCTGCGCGCACGATCTTTGAATTCACCACGCGCCTGGGCGCGCCGACCTCGCTGCGCGCCATCGGCATGCCAGCCGATGGGCTCGACCGTGCGGCCGACCTCGCGGCGCAAACACCGTATCCCAACCCGCGTGTGCTCGACCGCCAGGCCTTGCGCGCGCTGCTGCAACGTGCCTACGACGGCGCTGCACCGCAAGCTTGAAGTGCATCCACAACGAGGAGACCACAATGAAGATGAACCGACGCCAGTTCACCCAATCCACCGCCGCGATCGCGGCGGCGTCTGCCTTGCCACTGGCACGTGCCGCCGACGTCGTGAAGATCGGCTACGTGTCGCCGCAGACCGGCCCGCTGGCGCCGTTCGGCGAGGCCGACCGCTGGGTGATCGAGCAGATGAAGGCCGCGTTCAAGGATGGCCTCGCGGTCGGTGGTGCCAAGCACGAGGTGCAGATCATCCTGAAGGACAGCCAGTCCAACCCCAACCGCGCCGGCGAGGTGGCCAACGACCTGATCCTGAAGGACAAGGTCGCGCTGATGCTCACCGCGGGCACGCCGGAGACCGCCAACCCGGTGAGCGATGCCTGCGAGCTGAACAACCTGCCGTGCATCAGCTCGGTGGTGCCGTGGCAGCCGTGGTTCTTCGGCCGCAAGGGCGATCCTGCCAAGGGGTTCGCGTGGACGTACCACATCTTCTGGGGTTTGGAAGACGTGATCGCCAATTTCACCAACGGCTGGAAGAGCGTGCAGACCAACAAGAAGGTGGGTGGCCTGTTCCCCAACGACGGCGACGGCAACGCGTGGGGTGACAAGGAACTCGGCTTCCCGAAGCCGCTGGCCGGCATGGGCTTCACGCTGCTCGATCCGGGGCGCTTTCAAAACGGCACGCAGGACTTCAGCGCGCAGATCGCTGCGTTCAAGAAGGACAACGTCGAGATCGTCACCGGCGTCGTGATCCCGCCCGACGCCAAGACGTTTCTCACGCAGGCGAGCCAGCAGGGCTTCAAGCCCAAGGTCATCACGCTGGGCAAGGCGCTGCTGTTCCCGGGTGCGATCGAGGCACTCGGCGAACTGGGCGACGGCCTCACCACCGAGGTGTGGTGGAGCCCGTCGCATCCGTTCACCTCGTCGCTCACCAAGCAGAGCGCCAAGGATCTGGCAGCGGCGTACGAAGCCGGCACCAAGCGGCAGTGGACGCAGCCGATCGGCTTTGCGCACGCGCTGTTCGAGGTGGCCGCCGACACGCTCAAGCGCGCCAAGTCGCTGAAGGCCGCCGACGTGCGCGACGCGGTGGCGGCCAGCAACCTGGCCACCGTGGTGGGCCCGGTCAAGTGGGGCGGCCAGGGGCCGTTCAAGAACGTCAGCAAGACGCCGCTGGTGCTCGGCCAGTGGGTGAAGGGCCAGGCACGCAAGTACGAGCTGGTGATCGTCAACAACCAGGCGGCCACGCAGATCCCGACCGGCGGCACGATGAAGCTGATGATGTGATGCGCCACGCGCGGCAGCGCGTGGTCGCCGCCGCACACCGCACCGATCGCGCATGCCCATCCTCGCTCTGCATGGCGTCAGCCAAGTCCTTTGGCGCACTGAAGGTCATCGACCACATCACGCTGGCCGTCGCAGGCCGGCGAGACGCTGGGCATCCTCGGTCCCAACGGGGCGGGCAAGACCACCCTGTTCAACCTGATCTGCGGCGACGTGCAAGGTCGACGCCGGCCGTGTGCGAGTTCGAGGGCCGCGACATCACCGGTCTGCCGCCGCACCAGCGCTGCCGACTCGGCCTCGGCCGCACCTACCAGATCCCGCAGCCGTTCGGGCAGATGACGCGTGTTCGAGAACCTGGTGACCGCGGCGTGCTTCGGCGGCGGGCAGCGCGAGCGCGAGGCGTGGCACACCGCGAGCGAGGTGCTGGCGCAGACCGGCTTGCACAAACACGCCAACCAGCGCGCCGGCAGCCTGACGCTGCTCAATCGCAAGCGGCTCGAACTGGCGCGCGCGCTGGCCACGCGGCCCAAGCTGCTGCTGCTCGACGAGATCGCCGGCGGCCTCACCGAACACGAGGCGCGCGAGCTGGTGGCCGAGCTCGCCCGCATCAAGGCCGCCGGCATGACGATGGTGTGGATCGAGCACGTGGTGCACGCGCTGCTGGCGATTGCCGACCGCCTGTTCGTCATCAACTTCGGCCAGCCGATCGCCGAAGGTGCGCCGCAAGCGGTGATGGCGAACTCGGAGGTGCAGCGCGTGTACCTCGGCGTGGAAGCGTGACCGTGGCGCTGGTCGAGACGCACGGGCTCACCGCGCACTACGGCGACGCGCAGGCGCTGTTTGGCATCGACTTCAAGCTCGATGCCGGCGAGGTGGTCGCGATCATCGGCGCCAACGGCGCGGGCAAAAGCACGTTTCTCAAGGCGCTCACCGGATTGGTGAAATGCGCTCGCGACGCGGTGTGCTTCCGAGGGCGGGCAATTGGCTCGTCGGCGCCGGGGGTGATCGTGCGGCAGGGAATGGCGATGGTGCCCGAAGGACGGCGCCTGTTTCCGTCGTTGACCGTCGAAGAGAACCTGCTGATGGGCGCGTTCGCCAAGCGCCCGGGGCCGTGGGACTCTGAAGCGACTGTTGGCGCTGTTCCCGATCCTCGAACAGAAGCGCCGCAGCCCGGCCACTGCATTGTCGGGCGGCCAGCAGCAGATGGTGGCGATCGGCCGCGCGCTGATGGGCAACCCGAGCGTGTTGTTGTGCGACGAGCTGAGCCTGGGCTTGGCGCCGATCGTGATCAAGGAGATCTACGACGCGGTGCCGGTACTCACGCGCGAAGGCATGAGCCTGGTGATCGTCGAGCAGGACGTCGGCGTCGCGCAGCGGGTGTCGCAGCGCGTGGTGTGCTTCCAGGAAGGCCGCGTCTCGCTCGAGGGTGCCAGCGACACGCTGACGCGCGAGCAGATCAGTCGCGCGTACTTCGGAATCTGAGCGAGGCGACCGGCATGCTCGACGCGCTGATTCAAGGTTTGCTGCTCGGTGGCTTGTACGCGCTGTTTGCACTCGGCCTGAGCCTGATGTTCGGCGTGATGCGGCTGACCAACACCGCGCAGGGCGACTTCATCGTGCTCGCGGGGTTTGCGGTGATCGCGGTGGCGCCGCTGGTGGGCCGATCTACGGTGGCCGCCACTCTGTTGACGTTGCCGCTGGCATTCGCAGCCGGCTACGCGCTGCAGCGCTGGGTGCTCAACGGCACGCTCGGGCGCGACCCGTTGCCCTCGCTGGTGGTGACGTTCGGGCTGTCGATCGTGATTCAGAACGCACTGCTGGAAGTCTTCTCGGCCGACCCGCGCTCGCTCGAGACCGCGGGGTTCAGCACGCGCAGCCTGGTGCTCGGTGGCGGCGTGGCGATCGGTGCGCTGCCGCTGGCGATCTTCGCGCTCGCGCTGGCCATCACCGCGTCGCTGCAGGCACTGTTCGATCGCACGTCGCTCGGTCGCGCGTTCCGTGCCGTGTCGGACGACCGCGAGATCGCCGAGCTGATGGGGCTGGACGCGCGCAAGGTGTATGCGCTGGCCACCGCGATCGCATTCGTCGTGATCGCGCTGGGCGGTGCGCTGCAGGCGATGCGCACGACGGTGTCACCCAGTGACGGGCCGTTGTTGCTGTTGTTCGCTTTCGAGGCGGTGATCATCGGCGGCATGGGCTCGTTCTGGGGCACGTTCGCCGGTGCCATGGTGCTGGGCCTGGCACAGCAGATCGGCTTTCGGCTCGACCCCGGCTGGGGCATCTGGGTCGGCCACCTGGTGTTCCTGGCGGTGCTGGTGCTCAGGCCGCAGGGCCTGCTGCCGCGGACGCGGGGCTGACGATGGACGTGCATGTCGTGCGCAGCACGCAAGCCAGCCGCTGGGCGCTGGCGGTCGGCATCGCTGCTGCCGGGGTGGCAGCGACGATGCCGGCGTGGGCGGAGTCGAGCTGGATGCGCGAATTCGTCGAGATCGCGTGCTACTTCGTGTTCGCGCTGATGTGGAACCTGCTGGCCGGCTACGGCGGCATGGTGTCGATCGGCCAGCAGGCGTTCTTCGGCCTTGGCGGCTACTTGATGCTGATGCTGGGCAACCTGGCCGGCGTCAACCCGTTCGTCGCGATTCCGTTCGCAGCGCTCGGCACCGCGCTGATCGCGCTGCCGGTGTCGTGGCTGGCGTTTCGCCTGCAGGGCGGCTACTTCGCGATCGGCACCTGGGTGATTGCCGAGGTGTTCCGCCTGAGCTTTGCCAACATGAGCATCGTCGGCGGCGGCTCGGGCACCAGCCTCACCGCACTGCGCGGCATCGAGCGCGCGACGCGCGAGAGCCTGACATTCTGGATTGCGTTGGCAGGCATGGTGCTGGCGATCGGCGGCGTCTATCTCTTCCTGCGCAGCAAGCTCGGGCTGGCGCTGCTGGCGATCCGCGACAGCGGGGTCGCGGCCGAAAGCCAGGGTGTGGACGTGGGGCGCACCAAGCTCGCGGTGTACCTGTGCGCCGCGTTCGGCGCCGCATTCGCCGGCGCGCTGTACTTCGTGGGCAACCTGCGCATCAGCCCCGACGCCGCGTTCAGCGTCAACTGGACGGCGTTCGCGATCTTCATGGTGGTGATCGGTGGCATCGGCCGCATCGAAGGGCCGATCGTCGGCTCGTTGATCTTCTGGGCGCTCAACAAGGCATTCAGCGACTACGGCAGCTGGTACCTGATGGGCCTGGGGTTGCTGGCCATCGTCGTCACGATCTTCTTCAAGCAGGGCCTGTGGGGCTGGCTGCAGCGGCGCTGGGGCTGGTCGCTGTTTCCCACCACCCGTTGGCTCGTTTCATCTACTGCTTCTTCGACCGAGGAGTCTCATGCGCAACATCGATGAACACACGATCACCCGCGCCTTCGTGCAGCGCATTGAGGGCTGCGACAACCCGCGCCTGAAAGAGGTGCTGACCGCGCTGGTCACGCACCTGCACGACTTCGCTCGCGAAGTGAAGCTCACCGAGGCCGAGTGGATGGCCGGCATCCAGTTCCTCACGCGCACCGGCCTCATGTGCACCGGTCAGCGCCAGGAGTTCATCCTGCTGTCCGACACGCTGGGACTGTCGATGCTGACCATCGCGCTGAACCACGCCAAGCCGCCGGGCTGCACCGAGGCGACGGTGGTCGGGCCGTTCCACACCGACGACGCACCGCACGTGGCGCTGGGCACCGACATCGCGCGCGGCGCGCCCGGCAAGCCGCTCGACGTCGACGTGACGCTGCGCTCCACCGACGGCACGCCACTGGCCGGTGCCGAGGTCGACGTCTGGCAGGCCGACGACGCCGGCAAGTACGACGTGCAGTACGCGGGCCTCACCGAGCGCCGCGCCCGCGCCGTGCTGCGCAGCGATGCGCAGGGTCACGTGCGCTTTTCCACCATCGTCCCTACCGCGTATCCGGTGCCCACCGACGGGCCGGTGGGGCAGATGCTGGTGGCCACCGGGCGCCACCCGTGGCGGCCGGCTCACCTGCACTTCATGATCAAGGCCTCAGGCCACGAGACGCTGGTGACGCACCTGTTCCGCGAGGGCGATCCGTACCTCGATTCCGACGTGGTGTTCGGGGTGCGCAACTCGCTGATCGTGCAGATGCCGGAGAACCCCGCGAAGCCGGGGCGGCACGTGCTGCGCCACGATTTCGTGCTCAACCCATCGCACTGACAGGAGCGCAACGATGATCCGCCCCGTGGTGATGTCGCCCGTTAGCGCGCCACGTTCACCACGGTGCGCCCGCGCACCTGGCCTTCGATCAGCCGCGGCGCATAGGCGATCGCCTCGGACAAACCGATCTCGACCGTCATCGCGTCGAGCAACTTGGCATCGAGGTGCTCGGCCATCAACGCCCACGCCTTGACGCGCTCGCTGTTGGGCACCAGCACGCTGTTGATGCCGTACAGAGTGACGCCGCGCAGGATGAACGGCATCACGGTGGTCGGAAAGTCGCCGCCTTGCGCCAGGCCGCACGCGGCCACGGCGCCGTAGAAGCGCGTTTGCGCGCAGGCATTGGCCAGCGTGTGGCTGCCCGCGGTGTCGACCACGCCGGACCACACTTCTCTCTGCAGCGGCTTGCCGGCCTGCGCAAGCTCGCCGCGCTCGACGATGCGGCGTGCGCCCAGGCGCTGCAGATAATCGGCCTCTTGCGGCCTGCCGGTGGAGGCGACCACCGTGTAGCCCAGTCTGCCCAGCAGCGCCACTGCGATCGAGCCCACGCCGCCGGCTGCGCCGGTGACCAGCACCTCGCCGTCGCCGGGTTTCAGGCCGTGGCGCTGCAGCGCCATCACGCACAGCGCGGCGGTGAAGCCGGCGGTGGCGATGGTCATCGCCAAGCGGGTGGTGAACGGCGCGGGAATCGTCAACAGCCAACCGGCGTCGACCCGCGCGCGCTGCGCGAGGCCGCCCCAGTGGTTTTCGCCCAGGCCCCAGCCGGTGGCGACGACCTTGTCGCCGGCCTTCCATGCGCTGCTGCGGCTGCCACTGACGGTGCCGGCGAGGTCGATGCCCGGCACCAGTGGCCAGTTGCGCACCACCGCGCCGCGGCCGGTGATGGCCAGCGCATCTTTGTAGTTGAGCGTCGAGTACTCGACGGCCACGGTCACGTCGCGATCGGGCAGCCGCGACTCGTCGAGGTCGAGCAGCTCGGCGCGGGTTTTCTTGTCTTCGCTTTGCGACAGCAGGATGGCCTTGAACATCGTCATCTCCCGGAAGCGTGGCGCGCGGCCCAGCGCTGGATGATCGCATGCAACGCATCGAGCCCGTCGGTCAGCGCCGCGGGGCCGGGCTGCAGGATCAGCGGCGACTTGACCTCGTGCAAGCTCGCCGTCGCGCACCGCGGGCACAGCGGCAAAACCGGCGCGCGCGGCCACCCGCTCGGGCCTGAACTTCTTGCCGCACCACGAGCCGATGATCATGTCGGGCGCGGCGCGCACGATCTCCGAGGTGTCGGCCACGATGCGGTCGAGGGCCAGGCTGGCCGCCGCGCGTTGCGGGAAAACGTCGTCGCCGCCGGCGATGCCGATCAGCTCGCTGACCCAGCGGATCGCGCTGATCGCCGGCTCGTCCCACTCCTCGAAGTACACGCGCGGCCGGCGCGGCAACGCGGCGGCGCTGGCGCGCACGGCGTCGATGTGCGATTGCAGCGTGTCCACATACTGCCGTGCGCGATCGGCCGCGCCGACCATCGCGCCCAGCCGCAGCACGTAGCCGAGGATCTGCTCGACCGAGCGGTGGTTGGCGATCCACACCTCGACGCCGGCCTTGACGAGCGCCTGGGCGATGTCGGCCTGGATGTCGGAAAAGCCGATCGCGAGATCAGGCTTCAAGTCGAGGATGCGATCGATCTTGGCGCTGGTGAACGCGCTGACCTTGGGCTTCTCCTGCCGGGCGCGGGCTGGGCGCACCGTGAAGCCGGAGATGCCGACGATGCGATGCGCCTGGCCGAGCGCATACAGCACCTCGGTGGGCTCTTCGGTCAGGCAGACGATGCGCTCGGGCAGCGTGGGCATGCGACCAGCTTAGCGTGACTGCGCTATCGGCCTTGGACCCCGCGCGCCTACACTGTCGCGCCATGCAACCGGCCTCGATCGATCTCAGGGCTCCCGTGTCGCAGCCCGTTCAGCAGGTGCGCCACCTGCGGCAGATCCTGTTGTGGCCGTTGCGGCTGGTGGCCCTGCGGCGCGGCGACGAGGTGCAGCGCCGGCCGTGGGAGTTGCTGGGTACCGACCCCGCCAGCGGGCCGTGGCGCCGCATGGCCGACGAGTACACCGGCGCGCCGGATGGTTTTCACGAGCGGCACTACCAGGAGTTCGTCACTTTCCTGCCGTACGTGCAGCAGTTTCTCTACGGCGAGGGGCGTGGCCGCCACGGCGACGCCTCGCCGTCGTCGATGCACGTGGTCCGGCGCAACGACGTGCGGGCGGTGCGGCTGCAGCCGCGGCTCGAGTCGCCGGTGCTCACGCTCGAGGTGGTGCACGTCGACCTGTACTTCTTCGACGATGTCGATGTCGTGCTGCTCAACGTCGAGCTCGCCGCCGACGACCTCACGCTGCCGCAGACGCAGGAGATCCTGTACCGCTTCGGCCGCGGCTACCCGTCGGGGTGGGATGCCGCTGGCCAGCCGCTGCATGCGATGGCGGCTGTCGACTGGCTCGACGCCGAGGGCCGCGTGCTGGCGAACTCCGACGCGCAGGCGCGCGAGGAGTATCTCGCCTTCGTCGGCGAACACCGCGCGCCGCGCATCGCCGCGCACTGGGAGTTCCTGCTCAGGCCGCTGGTGCCCGACCACTCCGAGCTCGAGGGCGCGCTGCGCTACCGGCAGATCGAGTACTACCGCATGCCGTTGATGGCGTACCTAGCCGTCGACGAACCGCGCGCGCTGACGCGCACCGACTTCATCCGCCTGGGCCTGGTCACCGGCGCCGGCGACAACGAGCTGCCGTTCGGCGAGCAGCACCTGGCCGACTTCGAGCTGCGCCATTGTTATGACCGTTTCTGGTCCGATGTCGGCGCGGCGCCGCGCACGCGCTACATGTGCTGCGGCCATGCGCTGGTGGTGGTGGGCGACGCGCGCGCCGAGTTCTACCGCTGCGGCGACCGCGGCGTGCTGGCGCAGTTCCGCCACCAGCACTTCATGCTGTTCCTGATCGCTCATGTGCAGAAGGCGGCGCTGCTGATGTTCTCCGACCGCCTGGTCGATGCGCTGAAGCGGCTGGACATCTCCGATCCGCAGAGCGTGAAGCAGTTCAAGCGCGCGATTCGCAGCGGCTACGCCACGTTCCTGCGTTTCACGCATCGCTACTGGTTCCACGAGGTGTCGGAGCAGGCGCAGGCGCGGGCGCTGTTTCACATGTGCACGACGCAACTGGGCCTGGACCCGCTGTACGCAGAGGTCAAGGAGCGCATGCACGACATGAACACCTACCTCGACGCCGACAGCCTGCGCCGCCAGGCCAACACGGTGGTGCGGCTGACGGTGGTGACGATCTTCGGCCTGGTGGGCACCGTGTCCACCGGTTTTCTCGGCATGAACCTGCTGGCGATGGCCGAGCAGCCGCTGCACGAGCGGGTGCTGGTGTTCGGCGTCGTGTTCGTGGCCACCGTGTGGCTGACGATGTACACGATCGGCAAGTCCAAGCGGTTGTCGGACTTTCTCGACGTGTTGTCCGAAGAGGGGCTGCCCTGGCGCACGCGGCTCGGCGCGTTGGTGCGCGTGTGGCACCAGCCGCGGGCCAAATGACTGGGTGATCTAGCCGCGCCGCGCGTCCGACGGCAGTGCGATGCCGCGCGCATCGAGCAGTTGGGCCACGCTGCCGCGGCTGGGCGTCGCCAGCAAGATCTCATGGCAACCGGCCAACCCGGCACGCACTCGATCGGTGGCGCTCAGCTGCTGCGCGGCCAGCACCAGCAGCGGCTTCGTCGCGCCGGGCAAGCGGCTGCTCTCGCGCACCCGATTGCACAGGTCGAACGTGTCGCCGCCGTCGGTCGTGCGGATCGGCAGCGTGACGAACACCGCCACGAACGGCCACGGTGCCGGCAGCGCCGGCGGCTCGGGCATCACTTGCACGCCGAACCCGAACGCCCGCAACAGCGCGCACAGGTCGTCGCACGACGCGTCGTCCGTGCTGAGCACCAGCATCTCGGGTGCGCCGGCCTCCTCGGGGGTCGCTTGTAGCTGGCGGTCTCGTCGCACCTGCGCGCGCCGCGCCACGCGTTGCGCAGCACGATCGGCGTCAGGATCGTCGAGGTAGGGCTCCGGTTGCAGCTCGGCGTCGGACAACACCATTCCGCTGTCGACCGGCTCGGCGTGGTCCACCGGCGGCAGCGGCACTTGCACATCGCGCAGCGTGAGGACGAAGGGGGTCTCTTCAGGTGCCGCCCCCGCCGCCGGCTGTGCGCCTTTGGAGGCCGCCTTGCCCGCCGCGCGTGCGGGTTTGTCGCCGGCGCTGTCCGAAGACCGCTTCTTGCCCATCGCGATCAGCGCTTCAGCCGTGAGATGCCGCCAAGTACGTCTCGGCGACACGCACCCAGTAGCTGGCGCCGGTGGGCAGCACGCGGTCGTTGAAGTCGTATGCCGGGTTGTGCACCATGCAGCCTCCGGAGTCACCGACGCCGTTGCCGATGAAGACATAGCAGCCCGGCACCTGCTCGAGGAAGAACGCGAAGTCTTCGCTGCCGGTCACCGGCTCGGCGTCGGCGACTAGACCGTCGTCGCCCAGCCACTCACGCACGACGCGCTCGCAGAACGCGCTTTGCTGCGGGTTGTTGTAGAGCATCGGATAGCGCCGCTGGTATTGCACTTGCGCGCTGGCGCCGTACACCGCGGCTTGCGTCTGCGCGATCTCGCGTGATGCGCCGCTCGAGCAGGTCGCGCACCTTGGGCTTGTAGGCGCGCACCGTGAGCTTGAGCGTGGCTTCGCCCGGAATCACGTTGGGCGCATCGCCGGCGTGGAAAGCGCCCACCGTGACCACGCCCATCTCCAGCGGCGGCACGTTGCGCGACACGATGGTCTGCAGCGCCATCACGATGCTCGAGGCGGCCACCACCGGGTCCACCGCGACCTGCGGCATCGCACCGTGGCCGCCTTTTCCGCGCACGGTGATGATGCAGCTGTCGGAGCTCGCCATCGCGAAGCCCGGCACGATGCTGAACTGACCCTCGGGCTGGCCCGGCATGTTGTGCATGCCGAACATCGCCTCGCAGGGGAAGAGCTTCAGAAAGCCGTCGTCGAGCATGCGCTTGGCGCCGGCCAGCCCTTCTTCGGCGGGCTGGAACACCAGGTGCAGATGGCCGTCGAAGCGCCGCGTCGCCGCCAAGTGCCGTGCCGCGGCCAGCAGCATCGCGGTGTGGCCATCGTGGCCGCAGGCGTGCATCTTTCCGAACACCTTGCTCGCCCACGGCTTGCCGCTGGTCTCGCCGATCGGCAGCGCGTCCATGTCGGCGCGCAGCCCGATGTGGCGCTCGGAGGAGCCCACGCGCAGCGTGCCCACCACACCGGTGCCGCCCAGGCCGCGGTGCACTTCGTAGCCCCACCGTTGCAGTCTCTCGGCCACCAGGTCGGAGGTGGCGTGCTCTTCGTAGGCGAGTTCAGGGTTCGAGTGGATCTGCCGCCGGATGGCAACCATCTCGTCTTCATGCTGGCGGATCTCGTCGAGCGCGGGCAGGGGCAGCGGTGCGTTCATGGGGGGTGCCTTCTTCGGACCGATGTGAGATGCCAACCGCCTCAGCGGCTCGCGGTGTCGATGGCAGCGATGGTCGCGGCATCGAGCGACAAGCGCGCCGCGCCGGCGAGCTCTTTCCACTGCGCGAGCGACGTGGCGCTGGCGATTGGCGCGGTGAGCCCAGGGCGCGCCATCTGCCAGGCCAGCGCCACCTGGGCGGGTGTCGCCTTGTATTGCGCCGCCGCACTGTCGAGCGCATCGAGCACGCGGCGGCCGTGCTCGTTCAGGTACTTCTTGACGATGTTGCCGCCGCGCGGGCTCTTGCTCGCATCGGCTTCGCTGCGGTATTTGCCGGTGAGAAAACCGCTGGCCAGGCCGAAGTAGTTGATGACACCCAGACCCTCGCGCCGACACAGCGGCTCGAGCTCGCCCTCGTAGGCGGGGCGCTCGACCAGGTTGTACAGCGGCTGCAGCGATTCGTAGCGAGGTAACTTCAACCTGGCGCTGGTCTGCAACGCCTCGTCGAGACGCGCGGCACTGTAGTTGCTGGCGCCGATGGCGCGCACCTTGCCTTCGCGAATCAGGTCGGCAAAAGTGCCGAGCGTTTCTTCCAGCGGCGTCTTGGGGTCGTCCTGGTGCGCCTGGTACAGGTCGATGTGGTCGGTCTGCAGCCGGCGCAGCGAGTCTTCGACCGCCTGTCGGATGTACTTCGGCGCCAGGCCGATCTTGCCGTCGCCCATGTCCATGCCGACCTTGGTGGCCAGCACGATGCGAGTGCGCTTGCCGCTCTTCTTGAGCCAGCGGCCGATCACGGTCTCGCTTTCGCCGCCGCTGTGGCCCTTGATCCAGCGCGAGTAGACGTCGGCGGTGTCGAGCAGATTGAAGCCGTCGTCGACGAACGCGTCGAGCAGGCCAAACGACGTGGCCTCGTCGGCTGTCCAGCCGAGCACGTTGCCACCGAAGGCGAGCGGCGCGACCTTCAGGCCGCTGCCGCCCAACGGGCGGAGTTGCATTCCATGCTCCCGGCGGCCGCCAACCGGCCGCGAGGGAGCATGGTAGCCGCTGCCCGGGCGCCTACAAAGAACGCAGGAAGTTCAGCAGATTCTGCTGCTGCGCGTCGGGGAGCGCGTCGAACGCCCGCGTCACCGCATTGGCCTCCGAGCCGCTGCTGAAGTGCTGGAAGATCGCCTGGCGAAGGTCGTTCGTCCGCCCGTCATGCAGGAAGAAGAGGCGCTGACCTAACCCCCACAGCGGAGCCGAGCGGAACTCGCGGCCGCCCGCTTGGCCCTGCTGAATGCCGTCGGCCAGGCCCACGCCCATGTCGTGGATCAGCAGGTCGGAGAACAGGTTGACTGCCGTCGGCGGGCCGTTGGGAGAACCCGAGACGCCACCCATCGTTGCCGCCGACGCGTACTTGTAGGTTTTCAGCGACGGCGAGTGGCACAGCGCACAACCCACCGTGCTGAACAGCTGGTTGCCGGCGGCGATCGAATCCGCAGTGGCTCCGGTCACGTTGTTCGACCGCGTCGGCGGCGCCAGCATGCGCATGAACATCGTGAACTTCGTGATGGCACTCAGGGAAGCGGTGGCGCTCGCCCCGTCGAGATGCGGCTCGCTGTTCGGCGTCTGGGCGAAGAGGCAGCCGTCGGTTTCATCGCGTTCGGTAGGGAATGCCTCGTTGCTGATTCCCATCTCGACGTTGTAGGCCTCGCCCGAGAAGATCAACAGCGATTTGTTTTGAGCCTTCCATCCGAAACGGGCAATCGTCCCGTCGTTGCCGTTGTGGTTGGCCTGACCGGAGATCGAATTGCCGCTCAACACGATGTTGGGCCGGCCGCGGATGCCGAGCGCTTGTTTGGCGCTTGTCGAGGCGGCTTGGTTCTTCAGGATCTCGCTGTCGGGAATCGCTTCGATCAATCCCAGGCCGAACGTCGGCGTGGGTATGCGGAAGATCACGTTGCTGCGGGCCAGTTCGGCCGCGAAGTCGGGCTGATCCAACTTGCAGCCCAATGCGTCGGTGCGGCCGGCAATCGTGAACAGGCCGTGCACGCCACCGTCGGGCGAACCGTCAGCATTGCGCACGAACCGAGCCTCGCGGACGGGGCCATTCGGTGTGATGAAAGACGGCAACGTGTTCTTTGCGCCGAGCTTGGTGGCGACCGCTACTTGAGGGTTGACCGGAGGGCTGGTGCCGCCCGACTTCGGATGCGCGTGGCAGCCGCCGCAGCTGTCGAGGTTGAAGGTGGGACCGAGCCCGCCTTCCGCGACGTCTTCGGCCTCCTCGAAATCGGCCTTGCTATCGATGAAGACCGCCCGCTGAGCTGGCGTCAGGGTGGCATACGGCTCTCCGGCATCGGCGGGACCGCTGCGCGGCCCGGGATCCTTGGCGCTGGACGGCCGTGGCGTGAAGGTCGTCGTTCCGCCCGATCCGCCGCCGGGGCGGCGAAATCCTTCAATCGTGTCGCGCACTGCGTTGGCGGTGGCGGCCGCTGTACTGGTATCGCCGACCGTCGCCTGCGGGGTTTCTGTCGCGGCAGCGGTGTCGGTGTCGGAGCCTCCGTTGCAGGCCAACAGCCCGGTTCCGGTCGCGACGATCAAGATCAAGCGTTTCATAGCATCCTCCTGCGTTTCCCGCTTCGGGGGGCCCAAACTACGCTTCGAGACCCGACTGCAAGCATCCAAATCGCTCAGTTGGTAAGGATGGCGAGCGAGCGTGCCAAAGCCGCTTGGTAGCACCTTACAAAGCGTTGTCGAAGTGACCCCTAGGCTTTGCAAGGGTCTGCCCCGCTGAGGCGTAACAGCGGTGGTGCGGCTGCGGTCTTCGTCGGCGCCGCTGTGTGGTGGTCAGATCCCGCCCCGGCGGGAGCGGTGTGTTGCGGCAAGATCGTGGCTTCGCCGAGGAGCCCGCCATGCAAGCCAAGCCGCCGTTTCGTGCCGACCAGGTCGGCAGCCTGCTGCGACCCGAATCGCTGGCGCAGTTGCGCGCGCGCTTCAGGCGCGGCGAAGTCGATCGGCCGCACGCTGCGTGCCGCCGAGGACGCGTGCCGTGCGCGATGTGGTGCAGCGGCAGCACAGACCTTGGTCTGCAGGCGGTGACCGACGGCGAGTTCCGGCGCGACTGGTGGCACCTGGACTTCCTGTCGCAGCTCGACGGCGTGACGCTCAAGCACAACGAGGCGAGAAATTCAAGATCGCCGGTCAGAGCGAGCAGCCGCCGATCGCCACCGTCACGGGCCGCATCGGCTGCTCGCGGCCGATCATGGTGGAGGACTTCACGTTCCTGAAGTCGGTGACCGCGAGAACGGCGAAGATGACCATCCCCTCGCCGTCGATGCTGCACCTGCGCGGCGGCCGCGCGGCGATCGACCGGGCCGCGTACCCCGACCTCGATGCGTTCTGGGCCGACGTGGCGGCGGCCTACCGCCAGGCGATCGGCCACCTGGCCGACGCCGGCTGCCGCTATCTGCAGCTCGACGACATCACCTTCGCCTACCTGTGCGACCCGAAGATCCAGCAGAACTGCCGCGCCAACGGCGACGACCCGGCGGCGCTGCCGCGCCGCTATGCCGACGTGATCAACGCCGCGCTCGCCGACAAGCCGGCCGACATGACGGTGACGATCCACACCTGCCGCGGCAACTTCAAGAGCGCCTGGGTCGCCGAAGGTGGCTACGACCCGGTGGTCGAGGCGATGTTCTCCACCGACGTCGACGGCTACTTCATGGAGTTCGACAGCGCGCGCGCCGGCGGCTTCGAGCCGCTGCGCGTGCTGCCGCGCGGCAAGAAGGTGGTGCTCGGCCTGGTCACCACGAAGGTCGGTGCGCTCGAGAGCAAGGACGATCTGAAGCGCCGCATCGACGAGGCGGCGAAGTACGTGCCGCTCGAGAACCTGTGCCTGTCGCCGCAGTGCGGCTTCTCAAGCACCCACCACGGCAACGCGTTGTCGATCGACGATCAGTGGCGCAAGCTGGAGCGGGTGGTCGAGGTGGCGAGCGAGGTGTGGGGGAGCGCTTAGGGTTGCGCTATCGCCCCGACACGCGCTTCAACTCGATCTGCGCAAACGCATGCTCGCGATACGGCAGCGCGCCGATCTCGACCGTGCGCTGGAACATGCGCCTCGCGCCCTCGGAGTCGCCGGTCAGCAGCAACTGCTGGCCGACGTAGAACCACGCTTCGGACAGATTGAGCCGCTCCATCTGCTTGTCTTTGCGCGCCGAGCGCAGCAGGTCGTCTTGCGACACGCGTCCGGCCAGAAAGTGCACCACCGCACCGGGCCAACGCTCGCTGTCGGTCTGGCCGACGAACGGTGCGATCGCGTCGCGGCCTTTGCCGCCATTGCGCTGCGCGGACAGGAACAGCCAGATCAGCGCGAAGTCGCGGTCCTCGCCGGTGGATTCTTGGGCGGCCTCGCGGAATGACGCTTCGGCCTCGGCGTAGTGGCCCTGGTAGTACTGCGCGTTGCCCAGGCCCTTGGTGACGAAGCTGCCGGCGCCCGGCTCTTTGGCGCTGCGCATCGCGGCGGCCGCCTCGTCGGCGCGGCCCAGCGACAACAGCGCCAGCCCGCGCGCATAGAGCAACTCGCTGGCCTGTGCATTCAACGGCAGGGCGCGGTCCACGTCGGCCAGCGTGGCGTCGAAGCGGTTGAGCATGTTGTTGGCGGCCGCGCGCTTGGCCAGCACCGGGCCGGCCAGCGGCGACGCGTCGCCGGCGACCTTCAACACCTCGGTGGCCAGCGCCACCTCGAGTTCCTGGCGCACCACCAGTTCGCGCAACGCATCGCTGGTCGACCCGTATTGGCGCTGCGTTCGCCGCTCGATGTCGGCGAACACGCCTTGCAGGCGGTCGGCGTCGAGCAGCGGCAAGCGCAGCGTGGTGCCGCTCAGGCGACGCGCCGTTTGCACGTGCTCGCGGTAGCCGGCGAGGTCGCCGGGCAGCACCTCGTCGAGCTTGCGTGTGTAGCCCAGCAGCAGCGTGAAGGTGTTGCCGCTGACCTCCATGCGCGAGGTGAGGCTGAAATGCTTGTCGTTCACTTCCTGGGGCGCCGGCGGCCGCGACTGAAAGCGCCGCGGTGCGATCACCTGCACGCGCTGGCGCATTTGGCGCGGCGGGTCGTACTGCCACGGCATGTCGCGCCGCGCTTCGCGCGGGCCCACCATCGCGTCGATCATCTCCAGTGCCGGTGCCTCGAAGGTCAGGGTGCCGCGCTCGTAGTTGCCGACGTTGGGCAACTCGTAGCGCAACTCGAACTCGAACTGGTTGGTCTCGCGGTCGTCGCGCACCACCGGCGCAGCCGTGGCCCTGAGCCCCGGCATCATGCGGGCCCAGGCGCCGGCCATGTTTTCGGCGATGCGCTCGCTGCCGCCGGCGGCCACCGCGTTGCGCCATGCCTCGGCGGCCATGCCGCGCACGCGCACGATCGACGTGAACTGCGCCGCGCGCGTGAGGTCCGACAGATCCCAGGTCTGCTCGAACTCCATGCCATCGGGTGCACCGGCAGGCGGCTCCACACGCGCCAGCGCCTGCGTCTGCGGCGCGACGACCAGCACCGCGCCGTAGCTCGGGTGGCCTCGCGTGTCGAGACGGCGGCCCTGCTTCTGCAGCGTGGGGTCGAGCCAGTACACGGTGCCGTCGAGTTGCAGCCGCGTGATCACGTGGTCGAACTGGTCGTGGCCCGGCAGGTAGTCGGCGATGCCGCGGTTGCGTTGCAGCGACACCAACGCTGGTCGTGCGTCGAAGCCCAGGCGCTGCAGCACCGCGTTGAGCAGCGCCACCTTGTCCTTGCAGTCGCCGAGGCGCTCGGCATACGTGCGCTCAGCGGGCTTGGGCCGATGCGAGCTTTCACCCAGGCTGGCGCTGAAGTAGCGCACTTCGTCCTGCACCGCCTCCAGCACCTCGGCGGCGAGCTGGTCGCGCGGCAACGCCTTGGCGCGCCAGGCGTCGATGCGTGCATTGAGCTCGGGCCCCAGATCAGCGCTGTCGGTGAACAGATCGTCGGCCCAGCGTGCGACCTCGTTCCAATCGTCGTATTCGCTGATGTGCACCGACGGCCACACCTTGTACCAGGGCGGCACCTGCTCCTCGGCGCGCACCATCGGCACGTCGCGCCTCACGATGCGCAGGCTCTCGCGATCGCCGTCGCGCGTGATCTCGGGCGTCACTTCGGTGCGGATGCCCTTGACGCGCAGTGCGCGGCTGGCGGGGTGGTCGACCCGCACCTGCACCACATCGGCGATCGACCCGAACGTCAGCTGGTAGTTGTCGGCGAAGCGGCCCTTGAAGATCGGGTTGGCGCCGTGCAGCGTGTAGGCGATGTCCACCGCGTCACCGATGCGCACGTCGTTGAGCACCACCAGCAGAGTCTGCGTGCCGGTGAGCGTGCTCTGCTCGAGCCGCTCCTCGCGGCGCAGCAGCTCGATGCGCGCGCCGCTCAAGCGGTCTTGCCGCACACCGTCGCGCCACAACGCGGCCTCGTGCAGCGTGAGCGTTTGGTATGCCGGGTTGAAGTGAAGCTCGGCCTTGGAGACTTCAGCCAACGCGGAGCTCTCGGTGGCGACCAGGCGCGAGCGCACGTACTGTTGTTGTTCGTCGGGCGCGTCCAGGCGCGTCTGCACGTCGGACAAGAGCACGCGGTAGCCCGGGCCCTGCGCCGCGGTGGCCGACACCTTGACCGGCGCGTCGATGGGGACCACCCACGACGGCATGGGTGCGATGCGGTGGCCGTTGACGAATGGCACCGAGGCAGCCGCTGCTGATGTGGCGATCGGCTGCGCAGCCGTTGCCGCCGCTGCCGGTTTGGCTTTGGTGGGTTTGTTCGTCTGCGCCGACGCGCTCGCGCTGAGCGCAACCAGTGCCGTCACGGCCACGGCGCGACCGATGCGAAGGAGGATGGTGACTGGTGCGAGCATGCGGGCCGGTTGCGACTTGCGCCGCATTATCGGAGCGCCCGCGCACCGGCCGGTCCCCCGACGCCGGGGGGAAATTGGTAACGGTGCCGCCGCTGAAGCGGCAGCACCGATCAACACTCAAGGAATGAAGTTCAGCGTCTCGGGCAGCGGCAGCACGACGGGCACCTCGAACAGAGGGCCAGCGCCATCGGGATCGATCACCGTCACGCCGTTGCTGGCGAAGAACGTGGCGATCTGGGTCTGCGCGCCGAAGGCAATCGCCGGCCCGAGACCGGGCGCTGCGAGGCCGGTCAGGAACGTGTGCGGATTCTTCGGCGTCAGCGGGTTGGCCGCGAAGGCCAAGTCGTTGCGGTAGAACACCGCGCGGTCAGCCAAATCACCCGCGCGGATGAGCGCCGTGGCCGTCGGGTTTGGCACCGTCTGATCCCCCTTGGCGAACTGCACCAGCACCGGCTTCGCCGAATTACCCGACAGCGGCTGCTTGCGAATGAAGGGCGCATACGCGACCGGGTTGCCCGCCTGCGTGACCCACTGAAGGCGATCGGACGCTTGTTGGATGTCCATCGCGCCGGCCACGTTGTTGATGACGATCGGCTGATTGCGCAGTGGCATGTTCTCGTTGAAGACGAGCACCGGCGGATTGCCGAGCAGACCGCGCGCAGCGATCGCCGCTACATACAACGGGCGGAACACTGGGCTCAGGCGAACGATTTCATTGATCGAGCCGCCCGGTACGTTGACCACGCCGGCATCGACATGGGGCTCCACCCCCAACAGGATGGTGCCGTAAATGCCGCCAAACGATTGGCCCGAGTAGTAGATCCGGTGCGGATCCAGATCGACGGTGCCATCGCCATCGACATCGACCCCGGCCTCGATCTGACGGATCAACTGCATAAGGTCTGCGGACGTCTGGCGCAGCGAATCGCGGGTGGCGATGATGCTATGCGCGGTGTCTGCGCTTGAGCCTTCGGTTGAGTCGATGCGGCCATCGCCGTTCTGGTCGATGCCGCGGCCCAACGCAGGCACGATGACCGTACCGCCGCTCTTGAGCCCCACGCTGAGCGTGCCCAAGGAGCCACCGCCGTGGCCGACGACGTTGATCGACACGGTCGCGATGCCTTGAGAGGCGTACACCGAGGCGAGGACCAACGGCGAGTTGTAGGAACTGTCCCCGAACCCATGACCGAAGATCGCCACCGGCCAACCGCCGGCGGGCTTGGTGCCAGCTGGCAGGAACATCTGCACGATGATGTCGCTGCTGCCTTGCGGCACCGGTTGCCCGGTGAGTGTGGGCGTGACCGGAATGAACTTGCCCGGCGTCAGGTAGTCGGGCGAGGTGTACTTGCCGTACGCCACTGTGCCAACCGTCGGACCGGCGGCACCTAAAGCCGTGACCGGCATGGCGGTGGTCGTGAACGTCGGAGCTGTTCCGGTCTGCCGATTGAACAGGATGCTGCTCACATTGGCCAGCGGGAACACAGCGCGCGCAGCGCCACCGTCAGCGACGTTGAAATTCACCGGCGCCGGTGTCGAGCGCTTGATCTGATGGCTGATCTTGTGGAGGTCGGCGGTGATGCTCTGCGTCGTGAACAGGCTGGCCGCCACGATGCGATCCCGGTGCCGGCCGCTGCGCATGCTGTCGCGCAAGTCACGGTCGTACTCGTGCATGCCGTGCGCCACGTCATCGTTGAAGCGACCCGACACGATGCGATGACCCTCGGCATCGCGGAGGCCATCGGTGACGACGAGCAGGTAGCGCGAATGCTGCTGCAGCAACTCGTCGGATTGAGCAACCAGCGTGTTGGTGGCGGGATCCCACACGGTCTGGTTGATGCCCACGCGCTGGCCAAAGCCGCGGAAGGTGAGTGTGTCCCCCAGATTGACGAGGTAGACATTGTCGCTGCTGACGCTGGCCGGATCGATCGGGCCGCTGAACGGAATCGTGATGCGAGGCTGCGTCGAGAACCCGTCGAGCCCGTTGATAACCTCGATGTCGAGGCATTCGACGGCCTTGACCGTGCAATCGGGTTTGGGCAGATTGACGCGCCGGAAGGTGTTGTTGTGCCACTCGCGCACCGTGAAGCGGTCGCTCGGGAACGGTGTGGCCGAAGGATCGCTGCTGCTGAAGCGCACCGATACGTCGGCGCTGGCGCCGACTGCAACGCTGGCAAGTGCGGCGGCCAGCGCAAACCGCCTGAAGGCGAACGCAAACGACATGCTTGTCTCCATGTGCTTGGGCGTGAGGAGACCGGCACTCTAGGTCCGCGCAGGTCAGGCAACAAGCCGGTGCTTTCGCCACCTCGCGCAAACCCGGGCATTGGCCCGCTCAGCGATGGCGCATCTGTCCCGAGCGCGACACGTGCGCTCGTCGATGACCACTGTCGTTGCACCAGCGTCTTGCGCAGGCGCAACGCGATGTCCGCTTGCGCGCGCGCAGTGCGTGAAACGTAACGGGCGGGGTGATTCAGGCCGACTGCAACGCGCTGCTCGATGCCGCGACGGGCGCGACACGATGCGGTACCGCCGCACTCAACAGCGCGAAGAGATCCTTCGGGTCGTCGAGCACCGGCACCAGATGTGCAGCCAAGCCAAGGCCCAGTTCGAGCGCGCTGTCGCGCAGCCAACGCAGCGCAGAGAAGTCCTCGAGCGCAAAGCCCACCGAGTCGAACACGGTGATCTGACGTCCATCGTCACGACCTCGGGCGCTGCCTTGCAACACGCGCCACAGTTCGGTCACAGCAAAGTCCACAGGCAGTTGCTGGATGTCGCCCTCGACGCGCGTCTGCGGCTCGTATTCGACGACCACGTGCGCCATGCGCAGCACATCGGGATGCAGCTCGGTCTTGCCTGGGCAATCGCCGCCCACCGCGTTGATGTGCATGCCCGGCTCGATCATGTCCGCCGTCAGAATTGCGGCGCGCGTCTTGTCGGCGGTGACCGTGGTGATGATGTCGGCGCCGCGCACCGCGTGGGCGGCACTCGTGCATGGCAGCAGCTTCAGTGCCGGCACGTTGCGCAGGTTGCGTTGCAATTTGGCGGTCGCTGCGGCGTCGATGTCGAACAGGCGGATCTCTTCAACGCCCAGCAGGTGGTGGAAGGCGAGTGCCTGGAACTCTGATTGCGCGCCGTTGCCGATCAGCGCCATCGTGCGGCTGCCGGGTCGCGCCAGCCAGCGCGCCGCGAGCGCCGAGGTGGCGGCGGTGCGCAACGCAGTGGTCAACGTCAGCTCGCTCAACAACACGGGTTTGCCGGTGGCCACGTCGGCCAGCCCGCCGAAGGCCATCACGGTCGGCAGGCCCATTTGCGTGTTGCCCGGGTGGCCGTTGACGTACTTGAAGCTGTAGGTCGTGCCGTCGCTGATCGGCATCAGCTCGATCACGCCTTCGCGCGAGTGGCTGGCCGTGCGCGCGCTCTTGTCGAACTCGTTCCAGCGGCGAAAGTCGGCTTCGATGGTGCGGGCGATGCGCCGCAGGGCACCCGCCATGCCCTGCGCGCGCACGATGTGCGCGACGTCACGGGGGGTCAGCAGCAGCGTCATGGGCAGAGCACGGATAAGTTGTCTTCATTGTTCCGGGCCTTCGCGACAGTGAAAAGCATCGACAATGCAGCAGATAGCGCGGTTTATTGACAAAGTGGCAGAGTGAAATGACACTTTGCTAGATGGATGACCTCGATCTTCGGCTGATCGGGCTGCTTCGCACCAACGCCCGCAGCACGGTGGCGACACTGGCGCATAAGCTCGGCGTCTCGCGCGGCACCATCAAGAATCGCATCACCCGCCTCGAAGACGACGGCGTGATCACCGGCTACACCGTGCGCCTGAAGCCCGACACCGAACCCAACGAGATCAAAGCCTGGACCAGCATCGCGGTGGAGGGCAACCAGATGCGCAAGGTAATCAGTGCGTTGGTGGGCGAGCCCGGCGTCGCGTCGGTGCACGACACCAACGGGCGCTGGGACCTGCTGGCCGAGATCCGCTCATCCAATCTCACCGAACTGGGCCAGGTGCTCGAGCGGCTGCGCCTGATCAAAGGCATCGGCGCCACCGAAACCAGCATCCACCTGATGACCTACAAGCTCAGCTGAGGAGGGGCCTTCACTGCGGAGTTTGGCTGAGCCCCAGCGCCAGCACACGGCTGCGGCCGTGCTGCTTGGCGACGAGCAACTGCTGATCGGCCGCCTGCAGCAGCATGTGTGGCGACAAGGGCGCTCGGATGGAGTCCGAAATGCCGGCCGAGAAGCTCAAACCCGTGAGCGAGTCACCCTCGATCTCGAAGCGCTGCTGCTGCCATAGTGCCAGCAGGTGCGACACCTTGCGCTGCGCCGTGGCCGCGTCGGTGCGCGGCAACAGCAGGCAGAACTCCTCGCCGCCATAGCGGCAGGCCACATCGCTCTTGCGGCAATGCGCCGCCAGCAGGCGGCCGAATGCCGCCAGCAGCGTGTCGCCCGCACCATGGCCATAGCGGTCGTTGACTGCCTTGAAATGGTCCAGATCGATGATCGCCACCGCCAGCGCCTGGTGTTCGCGTTGCGCCAGCGCGAGTGCGGTCGGCAGCGTTTCGTTGAGGTAGCGCCGGTTGAACAGGCCCGTCAGCGCGTCTCGCACGGCCTGCTCTTTCAGGGCCGATTGCAAGGCCTGCACCTCGGCGATCTTGCGTGACAGTTGCGCATTGGCCGTCTCCAACTCGGCGCGCGCACGCTCGGTGACGCGTCGTTGCGACGACTGCTCGTCGAGCTTGTGTTGCAGCCGGACCAGCTCGGTCTGCAAGGCGGCCGCCTGATACCGCGCGCGCGACGCCAGGTGCGCGCGCGCCACGTGCAGCTGCTGCCAGATGCGCATGTGGGCCAGCGACTGCGCGGTGTCGCCCAGTTGCTCGTGAATTTCGGAGCGCAGCAGGAAGTACATGCAGCGCACACGCAGGCTCAGGCCTTCGGCGGCGTCGGCATCGTCGGCCCCGACCAGCGGCACCACGCGATCCAGCGCCTGCAGTGCCTCGGCCCAGCGGGCCTGCTGGCCTTGCAGCAGCGCCGAGGCAATCGCCAATTCGACGTGCTCGTCGGGGATGTCGGCGTGTAGCGCACCCCATGCGAGATCGACCAGTTCGCGCCCGGCCTCCAACTCGCCGGCGCGCAGCGCGGCAATGGCCAGGGTTTCGAAGCCAGTGGCCATCGTGCCGCGACCCGTCGGGCCGGTGGGCAGGCTGCGCACCTGCAGCACGTCGAGCATCGCTTCCTGGGCACGATCGAGCTCGGTCAGGCAGATGATGCGGTTGACCAGCAGCACACCGAGCAGCCGTGGGTTGTTCAACTCGCTGCAGCGCGAGATGCCCTGGTCGAGATAGCGCAGCGCCTCGTGGTAGTCGCCGATCTGCTGCAACTCGTGCGCGAGATTGCAATACAGCACCGCGTCGAAGCCGCGCCCGTGCGTGGGGCCCGAGTCGCGCAGCGCCTGGTACATGTAGGCAAAGGCCTGCTCCGAGCGCCCTTGAGCCGAATAGCAGCCGGCGATGGTGTTGAGCAGCACGCCGCGCTGCTCGTGCTGCAGCACCTGCAAGCCCTCTTCGCGCAGCGGCAGCACCTGCTCGAGCGACGTAGCGAACTTGCCTTCGCGCCACAGGCAGCGCGCCAGTCCGGTGCCGGCCAGGATGTGGCCGGCGCGGTCATTCAGCGACTCGAACTGTTGTTGCGCCAGCGTGAGTTCGGGGGCGGCTTCGGCGGGGGTGCCGAAGTACAGCAGGTGGTAGCCGATGGCCAGCCGCGCCCAGGCTTGGCCGGGTACGTCGTCGTGGGCAAGCGCCGCCTGCAGTGCCTCGCGCGCCAGCTCAATCGAGCGCGCGGAGTCCTGGTGCAGCAACTGCCACGCCTTGCGGGCCAGGCGCAGCCCTTTCGACGTAGCCGACGTTGCCCCCAGACGCGACATGCGCGGATTATCGATTTCGCGCATGCCGCGCGCTACAGGGCCGCCCCAAATAGTGTGGGGCGGTGCGGCGCCGTTACATGCTGCGCCGGTACTGGCCGCCCACCTCGAACAACGCCGAGGTGATTTGCCCAAGTGAGCAGCAACGCACCGCCGCCATCAACACCTCGAAGACGTTACGGTCATCGATCACCGCCTGGCGCAGGCGTTGCAGCATGGCCGGCGCCTCATCTGCATGGCGGATGTGGAAATCGTGCAGCCGTGCTAGCTGCGATTGTTTTTCGTCCTCGGTCGAGCGCGCCAGTTCGATGTGCTCGGGCACCGGGTCGCCGTGCGGGTTGCGGAAGGTGTTGACGCCGACGATCGGGTGTTCGCCGGTGTGCTTGAGCATCTCGTAGTGCATGCTCTCTTCCTGGATCTTGCTGCGCTGGTAGCCGGTCTCCATCGCGCCGAGCACGCCGCCGCGCTCGGTGAGGCGCTCGAACTCGGCCAGCACGGCCTCTTCGACCAGCTCGGTGAGTTCGTCGATGATGAAGGCGCCCTGGTTGGGGTTCTCGTTCTTGGCCAGCCCCCACTCGCGGTTGATGATCAGCTGGATCGCGATCGCGCGGCGCACGCTCTCTTCGGTGGGCGTTGTGATCGCCTCGTCGTACGCATTGGTGTGCAGCGAGTTGCAGTTGTCGTAGATGGCGATCAGCGCCTGCAGCGTGGTGCGGATGTCGTTGAACGCAATCTCTTGCGCGTGCAGGCTGCGGCCGCTGGTCTGGATGTGGTACTTGAGCTTCTGGCTGCGCTCGTTGGCGCCATACCGCTCCTTCATCGCCACCGCCCAGATGCGGCGCGCCACGCGGCCGAGCACGGTGTACTCGGGGTCCATGCCGTTGGAGAAGAAGAAACTCAGGTTGGGCGCGAAGTCGTCGATGTGCATGCCGCGTGCCAGGTACGCCTCGACGAACGTGAAGCCGTTGGAGAGCGTGAACGCGAGCTGGCTGATCGGGTTGGCGCCAGCTTCAGCGATGTGATAGCCGCTGATGCTCACGGAATAGAAATTGCGCACGTCGTGGTGCACGAAATACTGCGCGATGTCGCCCATCACCTTGAGGCTGAACTCGGTGGAGAAGATGCAGGTGTTCTGGCCCTGGTCTTCTTTCAGGATGTCGGCCTGCACGGTGCCGCGCACGTTGGCCAGCGCCCATTCGCGGATCTTCTGGCCCTCGGTGTCGGTGGGCTCGCGGCCGTTGTCGGCCAAGAATTGGTCGAGCTGCTGATCGATCGCCGCGTTCATGAACATCGCCAGGATCGTCGGCGCCGGGCCGTTGATCGTCATGCTCACCGAGGTGTTGGCCGCGCACAGGTCGAACCCCGAATACAGCACTTTCAGGTCGTCGAGCGTTGCGATGCTGACCCCCGAGTTGCCCACTTTGCCGTAGATGTCGGGCCGTGGATCGGGGTCGGCGCCATAGAGCGTGACCGAGTCGAACGCTGTCGACAGCCGCTTGGCCGGCAGCCCCTCGCTCACCAGCTTGAAGCGGCGGTTGGTGCGAAACGCGTCACCCTCGCCGGCGAACATACGGGTGGGGTCTTCGTTCTCGCGCTTGAAGGCAAACACGCCCGCCGTGTACGGAAAGCTGCCCGGCACGTTGTCGAGCATCAGCCACTTCAGCAGTTCGCCGTGGTCTTCGTAAGCCGGCAGCGCCACCTTGCGAATCTTGCTGCCCGACAAAGTGGTGGTCACCAGTTGGGTGCGGATCTCCTTGTCGCGGATCTTCACCACGTATTCGTCGCCGGCGTAGGCGCGTGCGCATCTCGGGCCACATGGCCAGCAGCTTCTTCGCGTCCGCCGCCAGGCGGGCCTCGCGCACGGTGGCCAAATCTTCGAGCGCCTCGCGTGCGCGGTGCTTCTCGGCGTTCTCCTCGAGCAGCATGCGCCGGCTGGCGCGCAGCTGCTGGATCTCGCGCGCCAGCGCGGCCTGCTCGCGCGCGCGTCGCTTGTAGCCGCGCACGGTGTCGGCGATCTCGGCGAGGTAGCGCGTGCGCGCCGCCGGGACCACTGGGTTCTGGTGGGTGCTGTGGCGCGTGGCCACTGCGGGCAACCGGCCTTCTTGCAGGGGCAGGCCCAGCTGCGCGAGCCGCGGCTTGAGTGCTTGGTACAGCGCCGTCACGCCGTCATCGTTGAAGCGACTGGCCATGGTGCCGAACACCGGCATCTGGTCGGGCATCTGCTTGAACGCCTGTCGATTGCGCTGCACCTGCTTGGCCACGTCGCGCAGCGCGTCGGCCGCGCCGTTGCGGTCAAATTTGTTGATCGCCACGAACTCGGCGAAGTCGAGCATGTCGATCTTCTCGAGCTGGCTGGCCGCACCGTACTCCGGTGTCATCACGTACACCGGCACATCCACCAATGGCACGATCGCGGCGTTGCCCTGGCCGATGCCCGAGGTCTCGACGATCACGATGTCGAAGCCGGCGCACTTGCAGGCGGCGATCACGTCGGGCAACGCGGCGCTGATCTCGCTGCCGGTGTCGCGGGTGGCGAGGCTCCTCATGTACACACGTTGGGCCCCCACGGTTGCCCCATGCGGGTCTGCGCTGCCCCCAAGGGGCAACGAAGGGGCCCCTCGCGTGGCCCCAGGGGCTGGATGCCCTTGGGGCGGCCCTACGGGCAGCCGCGCCCCGTCGCTCCACGGCCCGATCGCGTTCATGCGGATGCGGTCGCCGAGCAATGCGCCGCCGCTCTTGCGCCTCGACGGGTCGATGCTGATCACCGCCACGCGCAGGCGGTCGTCCTGATCCAACCGCAGGCGACGGATCAACTCGTCGGTCAACGACGACTTGCCCGCACCGCCCGTGCCGGTGATGCCGAGCACCGGCGCTTTTGCCGCCTTGGCCTGCGTGCGCATGGCCTTCAACAGGGCCCCATCGACGGTGCCGTTTTCCAGCGCGGTGATCAGCTGCGCCAATGCTCGCCAGGCGGCTTCGCCATGGCCTCGCAGCGCCGCGAGATCCGTGGGGGCGTGCGACGACAAATCGGTGTCGCAGCGCATCACCATCTCGCCGATCATGCCGGCCAAGCCCATGCGTTGGCCGTCTTCCGGGCTGTAGATGCGCGCGACGCCGTAGTCTTGCAGTTCACGGATCTCGGCCGGCACGATCACACCGCCACCGCCGCCGAACACCTGGATGTGCGCGCCGCCGCGCTGGCGCAGCAGGTCGATCATGTAGCGGAAGTACTCGACGTGGCCGCCCTGGTAGCTCGACACCGCAATACCCTGCACGTCTTCCTGCAGCGCGGCGGTGACGATCTCGTCGACCGAGCGGTTGTGGCCGAGGTGGATCACCTCGGAGCCCATGCCTTGCAGGATGCGCCGCATGATGTTGATCGCAGCATCGTGGCCATCGAACAGGCTGGCCGCGGTGACGAAGCGCACCTTGTGGGTGGGGCGGTACTCGGCCAGGGCCTTGAACTCGGCGGACAGGTCGGTCATCGGTGTCTCCGGCGCGCCTCGGGTGGGCCGCGCGCCATGGGCGTGAGCTTGGCAGTCTAGGGCCGCCGGCGGCCGGCCGCGATGGCCGAATCGCTCGGGCCGTTGAGCGCATTTGCCAGAATGCGCCATGGCGCCGACCAGCAGCTCCGCCGCACACACGGTAGCGGGTGCCTTCGTGGCTGGCGCGGTGATGCGCCTGAGCCCATCGGCGCAGGCGCGGGTGCTGGCGGCTTGCGGCGTGGCGCCCCAGGCGCTGACGCATCCGGGCGCGCGTGTCGACGCCGATGCGTTCGGCGCCCTGTGGCTCGCGGTGGCCCGCGAGCTCGACGACGAGTTTTTCGGCCTCGATTCGCGGCGCATGAAGGTGGGCAGCTTCGCGCTGCTGTGCCGCGCGCTGCTGAGCCACCGCACCGTGGGTGGCGCGCTGGGCGAGGTGCAGCGTGGTTTTGCCCTGTTCCTCGACGACGTGCGCGTCGAACTGCATAGCGAAGATGGCCGCGCGCGGCTCGAGTTGCACAGCCGGATCGCGGCGCCGGCCGCGCGCCGCTTTGCCGACGAAGCGCTGCTGGTGATGTTGCAGGGGCTGCTGTGCTGGCTGGCCGGGCGCCGCGTCACGATTCGTGCGGCGCGCTTTGCGTGGCCGCGCCCGTCGCACGCGGCGGAGTATCGGCGCATGTTCGGCCCGACCTTGCGTTTCGACGCGCCGCTCACCACACTCGAATTCGACGCCGCGCTGCTGCGCGCCCGCCATGCGGCCACCGTGGCCACCCTGCACGACTTTCTGCGCGATGCGCCGCAGTCGGTGTTCCTCAAGCGAGTCGGCGGCTCGCACTGGGCGCAACGGCTGCGCAGCCGGCTGCGGCGCGATGCCGATTGGCCGACGGTGAATGCGGTGGCCGCCCAGTGGGGAGTGTCGGTCGCGACGCTGCGGCGCAAGCTGGCCGCCGAGGGCACCGGCTGGCAGCAGGTGATCGACGAGTTGCGGCGCGACCTGGCCGTGCGGCTGCTAGCCGACGGCCGGCGCAGCGTCGAGCAGGTGGCTGTGAGCCTGGGCTACGTCGATGCCCGCTCGCTGCACCGGGCATTTCGCAAGTGGACCGGCTCGGCGCCGGGTGCCTACCGCAGCGGCTGAGCGGGCTGCCAAGGCCATGCCGATCACGCGCGCCATGGCCGGGCGCTCGCCACGCGGTTGGGGTCCGCCCGCTCCCTCAACCCCGGGGTGGTGGGCCGGCCGGGCGTCGCTAGGATCGTGACATCGATCACACATCGGACAACGACTTTGCGCCGCGCCCGGCCATCACCGGCGCCACCGCCCTGAAGGCCACCGCGTGCGACAACCCTTCGAAACCCTACCCTGGGCGATGCTGTCGATTGCCGCCCTGGTGCTGTCGGCCAGCGCGGCCGACGCGTTGCGCAAGGGTGCGGCGCTGCCCGACCTGCAGGCGTTCGAAGCGGCCGTTGGCCCCGATGGCTGCGCCACCGACCACACGGCCTGTGCATCGAAGGCACCCCGGCGCTACGTGCTGGCCGCCGACGCGTTTGCACTGGACAGCGCGGAATTGCCGCCTGAACTGACGCGCCCGCTCGATGCCGTGGCCGACGCCCTGCGCGAGCATGGCGCCCAGGCCGTTCGCGTCGAGGTGCACACCGATGCGTCGGGTCCGAGTGAGGCGCGGCGCACGCTGACGCAGCGGCGCGCCGAAGCGATCAAGGCCTACCTGGTCGAGCGCGGCATCGATGCCACCACCTTGCATGCCGTGGGCATGGGCTCGACGGTGCCTCGTCAGGCATCGGACCCGTACGCAGCGGCCAACCGCCGCATCGAGGTCGTGCGCTTGTAGATTCGCCGCTGCCGTGGCTACCATGCCAGTTGCCATGAGCAAGGCCTTCACCCGCGAAGCGGATAGCAACGACGACGATGACGACGGCGACGCCGTCGCGCCGTCGCTGCCGGTCGGCTCCAAGAACTACATCACCGTGCAGGGCTATCAGCGCCTGCGCGGCGAGTTGCTGCAACTGATCGACCAGGAGCGTCCCAAGGTGGTCGAGGTGGTGTCCTGGGCCGCCTCCAACGGCGATCGCTCGGAGAACGGCGACTACATCTACGGCAAGAAGCGGCTGCGCGAAATCGACCGGCGCATTCGTTTCCTGACCAAACGGCTGGACATCGCCGAAGTCACCGACCCCTCGGCCCACCACGGCAGCGACCAGGTATTTTTCGGTGCCACGGTGACGTATGCCAATGCACGCGGTGACGAGCGCACGGTCACCATCAAGGGCATCGACGAAGCCGACAGCCTGGCCGGCGAGGTGAGCTGGATCTCGCCGATCGCGCGCGCGTTGCTCAAGGCGCGCGAGGGCGATGAAGTCAAGCTCGCCGCACCCGGCGGCGTCGAGACGATCGAGGTGGTGGCGGTCTGCTACCCCGAGCCGTTCAAGGCCTGACGCGGGCGCTGCACGCTTGCATCTCGCTGGCCGGCGTGAGATCGTGCCGGCGCCCGCCATCAGGGGCCACAGGAGCGCGACATGACGCAATGGCGCAGCAAGTCAGCCGACGAGGTCTACACGTCCGAGGAGGTCGAGGCCCGGATCAAGCAGGAGTTGCCCCAGTGGTACCTCGAAGACGGCTGGATACGCCGCAAGTACAAGACCAGCGGATGGAAGAGCACGCTGATGGTGGTGAACACCGTCGGCCATCTGGCCGAGGCGGCCTGGCACCACCCCGACCTCACGGTGTCGTATGCCTTCGTGACGGTGAAGTTGATGAACCACGCCGCCAAGGGCATCACCGAGAAGGACTTCGCGCTCGCGCGCAAGATCGAGCAGGTGCTGATGTGGCAGCCAGGCAAGGAAGAGGGCTCGGTGCTCGAAGGCACGCCCGACGATCCGCGCTTCAAGTACCTCAAGTACGACTGAAGCTTCGGGCCGGCGCTGGGCTGACAGACTGTCCCTGGATCGGGACATCGCACCGCGCCAATGAAGGCCAGGTCGAACCCCTCCGCGGCGAACGCTGCGGAACGGCCCTTGCTTGAAAGCGCAACGCATGCCGACCGGCGCACCATCCATGCTCCATGATTGAATCCTCACCGGCCGCCACGATGGCCGCTGCGCGCGCGGCCATCCGCGTGTGCGCGCCGGGCCGCCTGCACTTGGGATTTCTCGATCCGTCGGGCTCGCTCGGGCGACGCTTCGGCAGCCTAGGCCTGGTGATCGAGGGCTTTGAGACCGAGGTTGTGATCTCGTCGGCGAGCGAAGACGCCGTCTTCGCCGACACGCCGGCTGCAAGGGGCGAGGTCGATCGCGTGGCGGCCTGCCTGCAGCGCTTGCGCGAGCGCACCGGCCGCCGCGATCCGCTCGCTTTGCGGCTGCGCCGCGCATTGCCCGCGCATGCCGGGTTCGGCTCGGGCACCCAGCTCGCGCTGGCGGTGGGCCGCGCCTTCGCGCTCTGGCACGGCCTGAACATTGCCACGACCACCCTGGCGCGATGGCTAGACCGTGGCCTGCGCTCGGGCGTCGGCATTGCCGGCTTCGACCATGGCGGCCTGCTCGTCGACGGCGGGCCCGGTGCCGATAGCGTTGCCGCGCCGCTGCTCGCGCGCGTGGCGCTGCCGCAGGGTTGGCGCATCGTCGTGGTGATGGACGAGCAAGCGCGCGGCCTGTCGGGGCCCGACGAGCGTGCAGCGATCGCCGGCCTTGCGCCGCTGCCGCAGGCCCAGGCCGCCGACATCTGCCATCAGGTGCTGATGCGCGTGTTGCCGGGTGCCGCCGAGGCGCAATTTGCCGCTTTCGCGGCTGGAGTCAATCGCGTGCAGCTCTTGCTGGGCGATCACTTTGCGCCGGCCCAATCCGGCAGCCGCTGGACCAGCCCGGCAGTCGCCCGGCTGATGCAGTGGTGGCAGGCTTCGTTGGGCGACGGCGCCGCGATCGGCCAGAGTTCCTGGGGACCCACCGGATTTGCAATCGTGCCGTCTGCGGCAGCAGCGCAGGGCCTCATCGAGGCCGCGCAGGCGGCAGGCGTGGTGGACGCTGCGCTCGCCCTGCGTGTGGTCGCCGGTCGCAACCACGGTGCGGTGGTCGACCCGCATACGCCCCGTTGAACTGCCCTTGCACCGCGAGAGTCACTGACACCATGGAACGTCCCTACGTCTTGCACATGTTCACTCCGGGCCGGCAGATGAGCCCCTTCGACGTCAACATGGCCGCCGACGCGGGCTACCAGATCATCGTGCCGTATTGCGAGGTCGGCCTCGAGGGCATCGCCGCGTTGACGCAGGACACGATCTTCTCGCGCGGCCCCAAGGGCGCTTTACGCACCGGCATCTTCATCGGCGGGCGCGACGCGCTGCTGGCTGCCGACATGCTCGAGCGTGCGAAGGCCGCGATGATGAAGCCCTTCGTCGTCTCGCTGCTGGCCGATCCGAGCGGCGCCTACACCACCGCAGCGGCGATGGTGGCGCGGGTCGAGTCGGCGCTGCTGCGCACGCAGCCGCAAGGCCTTGCGCAGCAACGCGTGCTGATCCTCGGTGGTACCGGGCCGGTGGGCCGCATCGCCGGCGTGCTGGCGGCGCGCTGCGGTGCTGAGGTGTCGCTGTCGAGCCGCAGCGGGCTCGACGCGGCCGAGCAAGCCGCACGCGCCACCGGGCAGCGCTTCGGCGTCACGCTGCACGGCGGCGGCGGGCGGCGATCGCGCTTCGCTGCGCAGTGCGCTGGCTGCGGCCGACGTGGTGCTGGCCTGTGCGGCAGCCGGCATGCAGGTGGTGTCGAGCGAGGACCTGGCCGTCGCCAAGCGCCTGAAAGTGGCGGCGGATTTGAATGCCGTGCCGCCCGAGGGCATCGCCGGCCTGGGCGTGATGGACGACGCCAAGCCACTGCCCGGTACGCAGCGCGGTGGGCATCGGCGCGCTGGCGATCGGCAACGTGAAGTACCAGACGCAGCAGCGCTTGCTGGTGCAGATGCGCGAGGCCGAGAAGGCGGTGACGCTCGGCTTCGCCGAGGCCTTTGCGAACGGCCGAGGCATTCGTCGCCGAAGCGGCCGGCGCCAAGCCGTAGGTTGCCGCGGTGCGCGCCATCGCCGTCGCGGCGCTCAGCGCCCGGACGCTGGCCGAGTCCGCGGCGCGCGAGGGCATCGACGCCATTGCGCTCGATCTGTTCGGTGATCGCGACACGCGGCGCGCCGCGTTGCAGTGGCTGTCGATCGGCAAGCCCGACACGCTGCGCATCGACTCAGCTCGCTTGCTCGATGCGCTTCAGACTCTGGCCAAGAGCGGCCAGGTGCAGGGATGGGTGGCCGGCGCGGGCTTCGATGGCTGCAGCGGGTTGCTCGAGCAGGGCGCGGCCTGTCTGCCGCTGCTGGGCACCGCCGCCGCCGACGTGCGCCGCCGTGCGCGACCCGGCAAGCTTCTTCGGGTTTCTGTGCGCCCATGGCATCGGCCATCCGCCGGTGCGCCACCACGCCAGCGGCGACACCGCGGGTTGGCTCGCCAAGGATGCCGGTGGCTGCGGCGGCTGGCACATCGTGCGGGCGGCCGACGCGGCCGTCGACAGCGCTCCGCCGCTTCGCTACTGGCAGCGCGAGGTCGGCGGCATCGCGATGTCGGCCACCTTCATCGCCAACGGACGCGACGCCGTGCTGCTCGGGCATAACCAGCAGATCGTGCGGACGGTCGGCGCACGGCCGTTCGTATTCTGCGGCGTGTGCGGCCCGGTGCCGGTGAGCGCGGCCGTCGCGCGCGAGGTGAGTGCGGCCGCGCGTGCGCTGGCCGGCGCATTCGGGCTGCGCGGACTCGGCAGCCTGGACTACATGCTCGATCGGCGAGCGCGTGTCGGTGCTCGAGGTCAATCCGCGGCCGCCGGCCAGCATGGCCCTGTACCCCGATGTCGGCGGCGCCGGCGTGCTGCGCGCGCACCTGCGCGCCTGCCTGCACGACGAATTGCCGGATGAACCGCAGCGGCCGCCGGCCAGCGTCGGCGGCACCGAGATCGTCTTCGCGCCGCGCGCGCTGCGGCTCGACGACGCGGCCGCCGCTGCGCTCGCGTCGTGGCCGGGCGCGCACGACCTGCCCCATGCCGGCACGCATTTCGCCGCCGGCGATCCGCTTTGCAGCGTGACCGCGAGCGGGCTCGACGCCGACTCGGTCAGATCGCACTGGCGCGGCAGCGCGATGCCGTGCTGCAGCAGCTGGAGACTGTTCGATGAGTGAGACCATCGCGCCCCTGGCGTCGTCGTCCCTGAGCGTGAACGCGCAGGTCGTGCCCTGGGTCGACCGCCTGCTGCGCGACGCCGACGCGTTGCGTGTGCAGGTGCGGCGCGACGACAGCGGCGCCTGCATCGTCGACGCCGGCATCGAGGCGCCGGGCGGCATCGACGCCGGCCTGCTGATCGGCGAGATCTGCATGGGCGGCTTCGGCACGGTCGGCATGCGCAGCGGTGCGAGCGAGGGCTGGCCGACCTGGCTCGAGGTGCGCAGCTCGCAGCCGGTGCTCGCCTGCCTGGCCAGCCAGTACGCCGGCTGGAGCCTCGCGGCGAGCAAGGAGGAGACCGGCGGCAAGAAGTTCTTCGCGCTCGGCTCGGGTCCGGCGCGCGCGCTGGCCGTGCAAGGAGCCGCTGTTCGACGAGCTGGGCTACCGCGACCGCGCCGAGCGCGGCGTGCTGGTGCTCGAGGTCGATCGCGCGCCGCCGCGACGTGGTCGTCGACAAGGTGCTGCGCGACTGCGCGCTGTCGGCCGAGGCGCTGACCCTGATCCTGACGCCGACCACCAGCCTCGCCGGCACCACGCAGGTCGTGGCGCGCGTGCTCGAGGTCGCGCTGCACAAGGCGCACGAGCTCGGCTTCGCGCTCGACGCACATCGTCGACGGCGTCGCCACCGCGCCGCTGCCGGCGCCGAGCCCCGACGGCGTCGAGGCGATGGGCCGCACCAACGACGCCATCCTGTACGGCGGCCGCGTGCACCTGTGCGTGCGCGGCAGCGACGACGCGGCGCAGCAGCTCGGCGCAGCGCCTGCCGTCGCGCAACTCGCGCGACTATCGGGCGCTCGTTCGCGGAGATCTTCAAGGACGCCGGCTTCGACTTCTACAAGATCGACCCGGCGCTGTTCGCGCCGGCCGAGGTGTGGGTCAGCAACCTCGACAGCGGCAGCACCTGGCACGGCGGCGCGCTCGACATGGCCTTGCTGCCAACGCCTGTGGCTGCGGAGTCCTGACGGTGGCCGACTGGCGCGCCGCGCGTCGCCATCATGACCGACGAGACCGGCTGGCACACGCGCCAGCTGCAGGCGGCGCTGCGCGCGCGCGGTGCGTCGGCCGCTGCGTCGACCTCGCCGACTGCCGCGTCGACACCACGCGCCGCGTGGCATGGCCTGGCGATCCCCGGCTTCGGCCGCGAGCTGCCCGACGCCGTGCTGGTGCGCGGCATCGCCGGCGGCACCTTCGAGCAGGTGACCTTGCGCCTGGGCGTGCTGCACGCGCTGCGCGAGTTCGGCGTGCCGGTCTACAACGACGCGCGCGCGATCGAGCGCAGCGTCGACAAGTCGATGACCAGCGTGCTGCTGCACGCCGGCCGGCGTCCCGACGCCGCCGACCTGGGCCACCGAGTCGGCGGCGCAGGCGCGGCGCTCGTGATGCGCGAGAGCGCCGCCGGCCACGCGCTGGTGCTCAAGCCGCTGTTCGGTTCGCAGGGCAAGGGGCTGCAGCGTGGTCGGCGCGGTGGACGGCGTGCATCGCGCGCTGCCGTCGTTGGACGCAGCGCTATGCGTCGGTCGCCTACCTGCAGCGCTTCGTGCCGCCGCTCGACGCGACCCGGGCTTCGACTGGCGCGTGCTCGTGATCGGCGGCCGGCGCGGCTGCCGCGATGCGGCGCGTCAGCGCGCACTGGGTGCACAACGTGGCGCAGGGCGCGCGCTGCGAGCCGCGCCGCTCGACGCCCGAGCTGGCGCGGCCTGGCCGAGCGCGCGGCCGACGCGCTCGGGCTGGACTACGCCGGCGTCGACCTGATGCCCGCGCGCGACGGCTGCGCTGCAGGTCATCGAGGTCAACGGCGTCGCGGCCTGGCGCGGCCTGCAGCGCGTGACGTCGTTCAACATCGCGCGCGCGCTCGTCGACGACCTGCTCGACCGCAGGCTGGCACTGCGCGCAGCGGGCGCGCCGCTGCAAGGCGTCGCATGAGCTGGCGCGCCGGATCGGCGCGCTCGCGCGGCGTTCCTGCACGCCTGTCGCGCTCGACGTCGCGGTGCGCAAGCCCGGCAACGTGAGCCGTGGTCTCGCCGGGCCACGGCATGCAGCGCCGCACTGTTCATCGCCAGCGCACAGGCCGCTGCCGCTGCGCTGTTCGAGCCGGCGCGCGCGGTGGGCCAACGCATCGAAGCGCGCGGTGAGCGCCAGCGCTGGCGGCGGCCGGCTGCAACACCAACCTCGGCATCGTGCTGCTGTGCGCGCCGATCGCCGCGGCCGCTCGAGCGCGACCCGCGGCGAGCGCGCCGGCCCTGCGCGGCTGCGCAGAGGTGCTGGCCGACGCTCGACGTCGCGGACGCGCGCGCGGCCTATCCGGCCATCGCGCCGGCCAACCCCGGCGGGCTCGGCGAGGCGAGCGGCGAAGACGTGCGCGCGCGCCGACGCGTCGGCCTGCGCGAGGCGATGGCGCTGGCCGCCGCCCGCGACAGCATCGCGCGCCAGTACGCGAGCGGCTATGCCGACCTGTTCAGCTGGCCTGCCTGTGCTGCAACCGGGCTGCCCCATCGGCCGCGGCGATGGCGCTGACCCGCGCGATCCGCGCACGTGCAGCGCGTCTTCCTGCGGCTGCTGGCCGCGATGCCCGATTCACACATTGTTCGAAAGCACGGCGAATCGCGTGGCACACACTGTCATGCGCGCGGCGCAGGCCTGGCGGGCGCGCGACCCGCTGCCGCGAAGCCGACGCCGGCGTTCGCGGCTTGGGACGAGGCGCTGAAGCAGCGCGGCATCAACCCGGGGACGAGCGCCGACCTGACGGTCGCGACGCTGCTGTTGCGTGCGCTGCCGTGGCTGGTGGCGCCGCGCCGGGCCGCTTGGCATGGATCGTGATAGGCTGAATCGACGCGCTGGTCTCACGGCCAGCGTGTCAGCACTACCCGAACACCACACGCCACAGGAGACACCAAAGCCATGGCAAAGATCGATCGCATGATGGTCGGCGAATCGCTCGTCGGTGACGGCAACGAGGTTGCCCACATCGACCTGATCATCGGCCCGCGCGGCAGCCCTGTCGAAGCCGCGTTCGCCAACGCGCTGACCAACAACAAGGACGGCTTCACCTCGCTGCTGGCGGTGGTCGCGCCGAACCTGCTGACCAAGCCGGCCACCGTGATGTTCAACAAGGTCACCATCAAGGGCGCCAAGCAGGCCGTGCAGATGTTCGGGCCCGGCGCAGCGCGCCGTGGCGATGGCGGTGGCCGACAGCGTCGAGGACGGCACCATTCCGGCCGCACGAAGCCGACAACCTGTTCATCTGCGTCGGCGTGTTCATCCACTGGCTCGCCGAAGACGACAAGAAGATCCAGGACTACAACTACCGCGCCGTGCGCGAGTCGATCCAGCGCGCGGTGACCGGGTCGCCCACCGCCGCCGAAGTGGTGGCCAAGAAGGGCTCGGTGGCGCACCCGTTCCAGGCCAAGTGATTGCTCGCGGGCGCACCGCGCAACGGTGCGCCCAGTGATGACCAGGCGCTCAGCCGTGGCTGCCGGGCAACCGGGCAGCCCGGTTTCGTCTCAGGTCTCGTCCGGCACCATGCCGGTACCGATCAGGTGCAGCACCGCGGCGCCACGCTGCGCTGGCGGGCGTCGGTGTCGTCATCGGCGGCAAGACGCTCGATCTGCACGCCCACCGCACGCACGTCGTCGAACTTGTGCGGCTTGACCACCTTCACGCGCACCCAGCGGGCGCCGAATTCGTCGAATCAGGATGTCGGCGATCGCTTCGGCGAAAGCCTCGAGCAACTGCAGTCGATGCTCGCGCAGCAGACGCGGCGATGCGATCGCGCACGACGCCGTAGTCGATGGTGTCGTCGATGCGGTCGGTGTCGCAGGCGCGCGAGCGCGCGCCACGCCCGGCGATGCAGTCGATCACCAGCGGCTGCGGCCGGTGCAGTTCGCTGTCGTGGATGCCGATCACGGTCTCGCCGGTCAAGCCCTCGATGAAGATCAGGTCCAGCGCGCTCGGCCTGCGCCGGCGCCGGCGCGGCGAGCGGGTCGCAAATCGGGCGTGGCGTGCATGGGTTCGCCGTGGTTGCTCGACCGCTACAGGGATCCGGCACGACGGGTTGCAAAATGTGGGCCTGATGCCCTACTGAGGCCCCGGTAGTATTCACCGCGTTGCGGCGCCTGCCGGCGTGCACATCAGAATGCGAGTCCGATTTCCCGACCGTGGCCGCCAGGCCGCGTGGAGACGCGATGACGACTGACCGCTGCGCGAGGCCCATCGGCACGCGGACCGCATCCTCGAGTTGGTCCGCGCGGGCATGCAGCGAGCAGCGCGCGACGACGTGGTCAGCGCAGTCGTGGAGCCGCTGCGTCAACGAGTACCAGCTGCACCCGGCGCGAGCCGCACGAGCCCATCGTCATCAGCCGCGTCGAGCTCGAAGAGCGGCGCGCGCGCCGTGCCGACGTGATCGCCTGCGCGCGCTACGAGATGACCACGCTGTACCAGCAGCTGGCCGATCGTCGAGATCGGCGGTGGTGCTGACCGACACCGATGGCGTGATCGTGCACATGGTGTCCTCGCCCGAGTTTGCCGCCGAAGTCGGCCCGCTCGGCCTGCGCGTGGGCGGCATGTGGAGCGAGACGAGCCGCCGGCACCAACGGCATGGGCACCTGCCTGGCCGCCGGCGGGCCGGTGTCGGTGCGGCGCGAGGACCACTTCTTCTCGCAGTTCGCGCAGCTCACCTGCTCGGCGGTGCCGGTCTACGACCCGTCGGGCGACGATCGCCGCCGTGCTCGACGTGACCAGCCGCTCCAGCCTGATGCAGCAGCATCTGCTGGTGTTGCTGGGCATGACGGCGCGCATGATCGAGAACCGCCTGATCGACGCGCGCTTTCGCAACGCGCACCCGCTGCACTTTCACAGCCGGCCCGAGTTCGTCTACACGTTGCACGAGGGCAAGCTGGCGGTCGGCGACGACGGCCGCATCCTGGCGGCCAACCGCAGCGCGCTGTTCCAGCTCGGGCTGCAGTCGATGGACGAGATCCGCTCGCGCCACATCGAAGACCTGTTCCAGACCTCGCTCGAGGACATGCTGCAGCGCAGCACTGTCGTCGTCGTTCCACCCGGTGGTGACCTATCGCGCCAACGCGGCGCTGCGCTTCTTCGCGGTGGCGCGGCGCCCGGCCAGGAGGTCCGGCGCGCGGCGCGGCGCTCGATGCCGCCGGCATCGGCGCGATGCGCCGGTCGCGCCACTGCCGGCGCCGCAGCACGCGCCGGCCGGCTGGTCGCGCGCCGCCGCGCGAAGGCCGGCGCGACCGAGTCCACCTTCAAGGATCCGCGCCTGGTCGCCCATCTCGACACCGCGCGGCGCGTGATCGCGCGCCAGACGCCGGTGCTGCTGTGCGGCGAGACCGGCTCCGGCAAGGAGGTCTTCGCACGTGCGGTGCACGACGCCAGCCCGCACGCCGGCGGCGCCTTCGTCGCCGTCAACTGCGCGAGCCTGCCCGAGTCGCTGATCGAGTCCGAGCTGTTCGGCTACCGCGCCGGCGCCTTCACCGGTGCGCAGCGCACGGGCCGGCGCGGCAAGATCCTGCAGGCCGACGGCGGCACGCTGTTCCTCGACGAGATCGCCGACATGCCGCTGGAGCTGCAGGCGCGCCTGCTGCGCGTGCTCGACGAGCGCCAGGTCACGCCGCTGGGCACCGAGGACACGCACGCGGTGGACTTCCAGCTCATCAGCGCCAGCCACCAGCACCTGCCGGCGCGCGTGCGCGAGGGGCGCTTCCGCGAAGACCTGTACTACCGGCTGGCCGGCATCGAGCTGGTGCTGCCGCCGCTGCGCGAGCGCAGCGATCGGCGCGAGCTGATCGCCAGCATGCTGGCCGCCGAAGGCGGCGCGGCAAGGCGGCGCTGCTCGCCCGAAGCCGAGCGGCTGCTGCTCGATCACCCCTGGCCCGGCAACATCCGCCAGTTGCGGCACGTGCTGCGCACGGCCGCGGCGCTGGCCGATGGCGAGCCGATCGCGCGCGAGCACCTGCCATCGCTCGCATGTCGCGTCGGCGCCGCGGCACCGCCGCCGCGACGGTGCCCAGCGCGGCGCTGACGCGGTGCGAGCCGCGGCGGCCAGCGATGCCGCGTTGCCGGTCAAGCTCAACCCGATCCAGGCCAACGAGCGCCAGGTTCTGCTCCAATTGCTCGAACAGCACCGCTGGAACGTGAGCAACGTCGCCAAGGCGCTCGATGTCAGCCGCAACACCCTCTACCGCAAGCTCCACAAGCTCCACATCGAAGTCTCGCACCCCGAGCTGAGCGCGCGGAGGCGATGTCACTGCGCGCACAGCACGCGGCTCGCGCTTCGCCTGGTGCATCACCGGGTCGGGTCACTACCTCGAGGAGTCGATGGCGCTGGCCAGGCGCCTGCCGCGCGCTCGACCTGTTCCTGTCCGACGCGGCCGAAGAGGTGCTGCCGATCTACGGCTGGCGATCGAGGAGCTGCGGCCGCGCTTCGGCCCGGGCTTCCGGCTGCTGCGCGACAAGACCGCCAGCGCGGTGCCGGTGGGCATGCTGTACGACGACATCTACCACACGGTGGTGATCGCGCCGGCCACCAGCAACACGGTGGCCAAGTGCGTGGCTCGGCATCAGCGACACGCTGCCGACCAACATGTTCGCGCAGGCCGGCAAGCTGGGCATCCCGGGCATCGTGTTCGCGTGCGACACCGAGCCGGTGGTCGTGACCCGCTCGCCGCACGAGTGGGTGACGCTGTAGCCCGCGGCGCATCGAACTCGACAACGTCGAGCGGCTGCGCGCGATCGATGGCTGCCAGGTCGTGTGCTCGCCCGCCGAACTCGAGGCGGCGCTGGAGGCACGCCTGACGCAACTTGCACTGGCATGGAACACATCGTCTTCCTGACCGGGCGCCTGGCGCAAGCCGCAGCTCGAAAGCGTGCTGGCCGGCATCGAGCCGCGCGCCGTTCACCTGGGAAGTGCGCGAGATCGGCGTGCAGGTCGCAGCGCTGATGACGGCCGAGATGGTGAAACGCCGCGTGCCGGCCCGCTGACGCCGAGCGCCGGGTGCAGCTGCGCAGCGCGCCGACCGCATTCATCGTGCCGGGACGCTGCCGCGGCGACCTCGAGGCGCTGAGCGCGCACTACGGCGTGCCGGTGCAGCGCGGGCCCGAGGAGCTGAAGGATCTGCCGCGGTTCTTCGACCGCGACCGCAAGCCGGTCGACCTGAGCGACTACGACATCGCGATCTTCGCCGAGATCGTCGATGCGCCGCGCCTGACGTCGAGCGCGATCGTCGAGCGCGCGCGCGCGCTGCGCGCGCGACGGCGCCGACGTGATCGATCTGGGTTGTCTGCCCGACACGCCGTTTCGCGCACCTCGAGGACAGCGTGCCAGCGCTGAAGGCGGGGCTTCGCGGTCAGCGTCGACTCGATGGACCCGCAAGAGCTGCTGCGCGGCGGCCGCGCCGGCGCCGACTACCTGCTGAGCCTGACCGCCGACACGCTGTGGATCGCCGACGAAGTGGCGTCCACACCGGTGCTGATCCCGCGCACGCCGGCCGACGAGGCCTCGCTGTTCGCGGCGATCGAGTCGATGCGCGCGCGCGGCCGCGCCTTCCTGGCCGATGCGATCCTCGACCCGATTCCGTTCGGGCTGACCGGCGTCGATCGTGCGCTACCAGCGGCTGCGCGAGAGTTTCCCGAGGTGCCGATCATGATGGGCATCGGCAACCTGACCGAACTGACCGAGGCCGACACCAGCGGCATCAACGCGCTGCTGATGGGCATCGCCGCCGAGTTGAACGTCGCCGCGGTGCTGACCACGCAGGTCAGCGCCGCATGCGCGTCGCGCGGTGCGCGAGGCCGACTGGGCGCGCCGCATCATGCACGCCGCTGCCCAGGGCCGCACGCTGCCCAAGGGCTTGAGCGACGCGCTGCTGACGGTGCACGCCAAGCACCCGTTCCCCGACACGCCCGAGGAGATCGCCGCGCATCGCGGCGCAGGTGCGCGATCCGAACTTCCGCGTCCAGGTGTCCAAGGCCGGGCCTGCATGTCTACAACCGCGACGGCCTGCGCCTGGGGCAGAGTGCGTTCGAGCTGTGGCCGCAGCTCGGGCTGGAGGACGACGCGGCGCACGCGTTCTACATGGGCGTGGAACTTGCACATGCCGAACTCGCGTGGCGGCTTGGCAAGCGCTACGTGCAGGATCAGCCGCTGGACTGGGGCTGTGCGGTCGATCTGCCGGCACAGGATCTGAACGCCTGGTGCGCACCGGGCCCGACGATGGCGGGCAACACGGTGTCGAGCGTGCGCACGACGATGGCACCGGGCGACGAAAGCGCGAACTGACGATGAACGACCAGATCTTCGAAACGGTGGTCACCACGGTGTCCGCCGACGGCCGGCTGCACGTGGCGCCGATGGGCGTGCGCTACCAGCAGCGGCCAGGTGGTGCTGATGCCGTTCAAGCCCTCGACGACGCTCGACAACGTGCTGGCCACCGGGCATGCCGTGCTCAACCTCGTGACCGACACGCGCGTGTTCGCCGGCTGCGTCACCGGCCGCCGCGAACTGGCCGACCGTGCCCGCCGAGCAAAATCGCCGGCGTGCGCCTGGCGCGTGCGCTCAGGCCACGTCGAGCTCGCGCTGCAGCAGCACCGACGATCCGCAACGCCCGGTGCTGCGCATGGCGCGCGTGCACGAGGCCAGCCACGCGCCGTTCACGGGCCTCAACCGCGCGCAGGCGCGCGGTGGTCGAAGGGTGCGGTGCTGGTGAGCCGGCTGCACATGCTGCCGCCGCACAAGGTCGACGCCGAGATGGCATATCTGCAGATCGCGATCGACAAGACCGCCGGCGCCCGACGAGCGCGAGGCCTGGGGTTGGCTGCGCGAGGCGATCGCGGCGCACCGCGCCAAGGCGGCTATGCATGATGCGGCTGCTGGTCAGCGTGCGCAGCGTCGACGAGGCGCTGCTGGCGGCCGCGAGCGGCGCCGACTTCATCGACTTGAAGGAGCCGGGGCAGGGTGCACTCGGCGGCTTGCCGGTGGCGAGCATCGTCGCGATCGTCGCGGCGCTGCGCAGCGCAGCGTAGTCACGCTGCCGGTCAGTGCGACGATCGGCGACCTGCCGATGCACGCGCTGCGCGAGATCCTGGCGCGCGTCGACGCGGTGGCGTGCCTGCGGCGTCGACTACGTGAAGGTCGGCATCACGCCCGACGCCCGCGGCAAGCGTGGTGCTCGATGGCCTGGCCCGCAGCGGCCGCCGCGGTGGTCCCGGTGTTCATCGCCGACCGGGGTCTCGATGAGGCGCTGGTGGCCCGGGCCACCGCGCTGGGCTTTCCCGCGCTGATGGCCGACACCGCCGACAAGCACGCCGGCAGCCTGTTCGATGTGGCGCCGTTCGCTGCGCTGCGCCGCTTCATCGCCGCGGCACGGGCCGCCGGTGCCCTGGTGGGGCTGGCCGGCGCATTGCAGCGATCGCATGCCAATGTGCTGGCCGACCTGGCGCCCGATTTCGCCGGCTTTCGCAGCGCCGTTTGCGTGGGTGGGCGCAGCCATGCGCTTGATGCGCAATGCCTGCGCGACCTCGTCGAGGCGATGCGCCTCGTCGCGCCGGCTTGACGGCTGCATTGAGTCCTCAGCCGTCGGTCGGTCGGCCGTCGGCGAGCAGCAACGAACGCATCCGTGCCAGGTCGTCCTTGTGAATGATGTCGATCGGAAATGCTGCGCCTTTGGCGAACGCCGGAAAGCGGCGGTCCAGGATGCCGGCGTCAGTAAGCTCGGCCAGGCTGGCTGCCGGGTCGATGGCGCACGACTTCACCACCACCAGTCGCTCGGCGTTGAGCTTGCGCGCCAGGTCCAGCGCGATGCTGTCGGATGCCACGTCCCAATTGGTATGCGCGTTAGGCCGTTCGCTCACCAGCTCCATCGGCAACCACAGCGCGGTGTGTCCGCCGCGCAGCACCTCGCGAATCTCGGCCTTGCTGGTGGCCACGTGCAGCTTCGGGTTCAAGGCCTGTGCCATGTGGGTGGTTTGTGCCATGGCCAGCACGGCCATGTTGTGTGCCGCCAGGTCGTTGAAGCGCCAGTGCGCCTGAGAGCGCCGCACCTCGTCGGCGAAAACGCCGCCGCCGCAGACCACGGCGACGCGGCCGCCGCCGAGTTGCACCAGCAACTCCAGCCACTCGGGCAGGCGAGGGTCGGTGTTCAGGCTGCCACCGAGTTTGACGATCCACATCAGCGCCGGTCCCTGTCGAACAATGCGGCCACCGCCACGCTCGGTGCGCACACCTCGGCCCACTCGGGTGTGCCCGGTGTGGCCTGCGGCGCCAATCGCGCGATGTCGCGGCCATAGCTCAAACATCGCCAGCCCGCGGGCGCGAGCGCGGGCAGCAAGAAGGCACCGCAGCCGGCGCCGACCAGCAGCGCGGGTGCGCCCAGGCCAAACGCAGCGCTCACGCGGTCGAGCTGGCCGCGCAACTCGGCGATTTGTTGCGCGCGCCAATCATGGGCAAACGCCAGCCACTGCTCAGCGCTGGCGTCGCGCGCATCCAGTCCGATCATGCGCGCCAGTCGCGCGCAGGTCGCGGCCTCGTCCTTGGCCGCGTGATCGGCGCTCGGCTGCTGGTCGTGTGCCGGGTCGAGTTCGCCGGTGAGGCGATAGACGTCGGCCGTGGTGGCGAAGAACTCGTTCATCACATTCAACTGCTCGCCGCGCCAGCCGATGCGACGGGCCAGCGCGCACAGCGGTGTACGCACCACGCCTTGGTAAACGAGCTCGCCGCTGGCCAGCCGCTGCGCGTCGCTGCGGCTCTTGGTCGGCACCGCTGCACCGCGAAAGGCAATCAGGTCGGTGGTGGTGCTGCCGATGTCGACCAGCAGTCCCGATTCGCCCGGCAGCGCGGCGGCCGTATGGCGTGCGCTCGCGAGCCAGTTGGCCGAGGCGATCTGCGGCCACAACGCCGCCGTGGCCGCAGCCTCGCACCAGCCGGCATCGCCGGCGAAGAACTGTGGCGCATGCAGGGCGGCGGCGAGTTGCTGCGCGATGCGCTGCACGCCTTCTTCGCGATGCGCAAAGCGATCGACCATCTCGCCGGTCATCGTGACCGCGTGTTGCGCGTTGCGCGAGGTCGGGCCAGCGCTCGCGCGCCAGCGCCAAGACGCGATCGAGGTGTTCGGCGCCCTGCCACAGCGGGCACGGCCACTGCGCCGCGTCGTGCAGCAGGCCGCGGCGCAACACGCTGGCCTTGACGTGCGCGCCACCGATGTCCCACCCGATGACCGCCCGATCAACCATGCGCCGCTCCGTGCGGCTGCATCCTGGCGCCGTCGCTGAGATACTCGCCCCCGCCGGCCGCTGCGATGCCGATGCCCCAACGTTTGGAACCCGCATGCTCCTCGTTCCCGTCATCGACCTCATGCAAGGCCAGGTCGTGCGCGCCCAACGTGGCGACCGCCGCTCCTATCGGCCGATCGTGTCGGGCCTGTGCGCCGGCAGCGACCCGGTCGAGCTGGCCCGTACGCTGTGCCGTCATTGCGACTCTCGGCAGCTGTATGCGGCCGACCTCGATGCGTTGATGGGGGGTGAACCGCAACACGATGTCGTGCGCGCGGTGCTGCAGGCGCTGCCCGAGATCGAACTGTGGCTCGACGCCGGCTTTGCCGACGCGGCGATGGCCGACGCGGCGCGCGCAGCGCATCGGCTGCGCGGCGCAACGCGTCGTGCCCGTGTTCGGCAGCGAGTCGCTGCGATCGCGCGCTGCGCTGCAAGGCTGCTTTGCCGACGGCCGCGACGGCTTGCTGTCGCTCGATCGGCGCGATGGCCGGCGGCTCGACGAGGCGGGCTGCTGGGAAGCGCCGGCACTCTGGCCGCGGCGCGTGATCGTGATGACGCTCGAGCGCGTCGGCGCCGACTCCGGCCCCGATCTCGACACGTTGCGCGAGGTGCAGGCCCGCTCGCCCGCCACGCGGCTGATCGGGGCAGGCGGTGTCCGCAACGCGGCCGATCTGGCCCTCGCCAGCGAGGCCGGCGCCGAGGCCTGGTTGGTGGCCAGCGCGCTGCACGACGGTCGCCTGCCGCCGATGCGCCGCGCCGCGCCATGAGGCCGGCAATCATCCATGAGGGGAATGCCATCATGATTCGTGCCACCGCCGTGCAACGCCCAAAGGCGCCAGTGGGGCGGCGGCGCGGGCCAGAACCGCCACACTGTGTCGCGCTTTTGGCTGGTTGGGGCCGCGACGCTTTGGCCGCGGTTGAACGTCAAGAGTGGCACATGGCTTGCGTCGACAGGGCTCGATGAGCGACACCATCGCGGCTGGCGTCACGGTGCAACAGCGCTGGACTTGCCCGTTTTGTCCGCTGGCCTGCGACCACCTGGGCGTGCGCGCCGAGGGCGCGGCGCTGGCACTGGTGGGCGGAGAGTGTGCGCTCGCAAGCAGCGCGCTGGCGAGTTTCGACGTCCTGGCTGCGACGGCCGCGCCCACGCTGGATGGCTCAGCATGCAGCCTCGATGACGCCGTGGCCACTGCAGCCGTGTGGCTGGCGGCCAGCCGGCAACCGCTGTTCGGGGGCCTTGGCACCGATGTGGCCGGCGCTCGCGCGCTGTACCGGCTTGCCTGCGCAACCGGTGCGATCTGCGATGCCGGCGGCGGTGAAGCCCTGATGGCCGGCCTGCGCGCGCTGCAGGATCGCGGTCAGTTCACGACCACGCTGGCCGAGGTGCGCACACGGGCCGATGTGATCGTCTTCGTCGGCGGCCTGCCGATCGACGCGGCACCTCTGATCGGCCTGCGCTGCGGCATCGGCGATCCGCTGGGCCCGCAGCGTCATGTCGTCGTGCTCGGCGAGCGTGCAGGCGAGGCGGCCACGCTGTCCGCATGGGCCCGTTTGAGTGGCGTGAGCGTCGAGTCGCTGCCGCTGCAGGGCGACCTGTTCGACACCGTCGGCGTGCTGGCCGCCTTGGTGGCCGGGCGGTTGCCGCCGGCAGTCGCGCCGCCGTTGCGCGGTCTCGCCGAGCGGCTGCGCGAGGCGCGCTATGCGGTGATCATCGGCACGCCGGCGCTGTTGCCGTCCCAAGGCTCGCTGATCGTCGAAGCGGTGAACCAGATCGTCGGCAGCCTGAACCGCAGCACGCGCGCCGCCAGCCTGTGGATCGGCGGCGGCAACGGCGCGGCCACGGTGAATCAGGTCTTTGCATGGTTGTCGGGGCTGCCGCTGCGCTCGCGTGCCGGCGCGCGGGGGCTGGAGCACGAGCCGCTGTGCTTCGACACCGCGCGGCTGCTGGCCGATGGCGCAGTCGATGCGCTGCTGTGGATCGCGAGCTTCGAGGCCGAGGTTGCGCCGCCGCCGAATTCATTGCCGATGGTGGTGCTGGGTCACCCCCGCTTGGCCACCCACTGCCGGCGCAGCGGCGAGCCGACCCTTTTCATCCCGGTGGCCACGCCGGGCATCGGCGAGGCGGGCCACCTGTTTCGCACCGACGGCACGGTGTTGATGCCGCTTGATGCCGTGCTCGACAGCGGCCTGCCGTCGGTGGCCCGGGTGCTCGCGGACATCGAGCGGTCGCTGCCCAAGGACCACGATCGGACGAACGCCGCCGAGGGCGCTCGATGAGCAGCCTGCGCCTGCGCGGCGGCCGCGTCGTCGACCCAGCCGCCGACCCCGCTGCCGTGCAGCGAGACCTGGGCGTGCGCGACGGCCGCATCGTGGCCCTGTCCGACGGCGAAGTTTTCGATCATGAGATCGACGCCAGCGGCTGCGTCGTGATGGCCGGCGGCATCGACTTGCACACCCACATCGGCGGCGGCAAGGTCAATCTGGCGCGCCTGCTGATGGCCGACGATCACCGCGACGGCATCGACCCGATTGCACCCTCGGGCAATCCGCTGGAGCTGGCCTCGTGCGGCCGCTGCACGCCCGGACACGCTGGCCACCGGCTACCGCTATGTCGAGATGGGCTACACCGCGGCCTTCGAGCCGGCCATGGTGCCGAGCAATGCGCGCGCACGCGCACATGGAGATGGGCGACGTGCCGATCCTCGACCATGGCGCCTACGTGATGCTCGGCAACGACGAGCTGTTCCTGCAGTGGCTGGCCGAAGGCGGCCCGGATGCACGCAACTTCGCGCAGCTGCGCGACTACGTCGGCCTGGACGATGCGTCGCCAGCAAGGCGATGGGCGTGAAGGTGGTCAACCCGGCCGGCATCTCGGCCTTCAAGTTCAACCAGCGCAAGCTCGATGTCGACGAGCCGCATGTGCGCTGGCAGGTCACGCCGCGCCAGGTGGTGCACACGCTGGCGCGCGCGTTGCGCGAACTGGGCGTGCCGCATCCGCTGCACATCCACGGCAGCAACCTCGGCGTGGCCGGCAACATCGCCTCGACGCTGGAGACCATCGCCGCGCTCGAGGGCTTGCCGGCGCACCTGACGCATGTGCAGTTCCATGCCTACGGCAGCGATGGGCCGAAGAAATTCTCGTCGGCCGCGCTGCGGTTGGCCGAGGCGGTGAACGCGAACCCGCAGATCAGCATCGACGTCGGCCAGATCATGTTCGGCCAGACGGTCACCGCGTCGGGCGACACCATGCGCCAGCATGCGCAGCACGATCTCGGCAGTCCGCGCAAGTGGGTCGGCGCCGACATCGAGTGCGTCGGCGGCTGTGGCGTGGTGCCGTTCCGGTATCGCGAACAGAGCTACGTCAACGCGCTGCAATGGGCCATCGGCCTGGAGATCTTCCTGCTGGTGAAGAACCCATGGCAGGTGGTGCTGACCACCGACCATCCGAACGGCGGGCCGTTCACGAGCTACCCGCACCTGATCCGGCTGCTGATGGATCGCGGCTTCCGCGAGCGAGCAGCTGGCCACGCTGCATCCCGACGTGGCAGCCGCACTGCGCGCTGCGTTCGATCGCGCGCGAACTGACGCTCGACGAGATCGCGATCATGACGCGCGCCGCGCCGGCGCGCCTGCTCGGCCTCGCCGACCGTGGCCACCTCGGGGTCGGCGCCGCGGCCGACATCGCCGTGTACCGCGAGCATCCCGACCGCGAGGCGATGTTCAGGACTCCCGAATACGTGTTCAAGGACGGTGCGCTGGTGGCACGCGCCGGCCGCGTCACTGGCCACGCCGGTGGGCGGCACGCACTTCGTCGAGCCCGGCTTCGACAGCACGATCGAGAGGACACTGCGCCGGCACTGGGACGCGCACGGCGCGATTCGCTTCGACCATGTGGCGATCGGCCGCGACGAGTTGTGCCGCTGCTGCAACGGCGGCCGGCTGCTGCCGGCCGCCTGCTTCGAGACGTCGCGATGAGCGCACCGCTCGATGCTCAACGGCGTGACGATCGACGACACCTTCGCCGAGGCCTTCCCGATGAAGGCGACGCGCCTCGTCATCACCGCGCACACGCTGGCCTGGGCGCGCCACGCGGCCGTGGCCGCGACCGGTTTCGCGACCTCGGTGATCGCCTGCGGCTGCGAGGCCGGCATCGAGTGCGAACTCGGCGCCGCACGAGACGCCCGACGGCCGCCCGGGCGTCGCGGTGCTGCTGTTCGCGATGTCGGGCAAGGAACTGGCCAAGCAGATCGAGCGCCGCGTCGGCCAATGCGTGCTGACCTGTCCCGACGACCGCGGTCTTCGCCGGCATTGCCGAGGGCGAGCCGGTGGCGCTGGGCAAGAACCTGCGCTTCTTCGGCGACGGCTGGCAGATCAGCAAGGTGATCGGCGGTGTGCGCTACTGGCGCGTGCCGGTGATGGACGGCGAGTTCGTCGCGCAGGAGACCACCGCGGTGGTCAAGGGCGTGGGCGGCGGCAACCTGCTGCTGCTGGCGCGCGACACCGACGCGGCGCTCGCCGCGGCCGAGGCCGCGGTGGCGGCGATGCGCGCGCTGCCCAACGTGATCATGCCGTTCCCGGGCGGCGTGGTGCGCTCGGGTTCCAAGGTCGGCAGCAAGTACGCGACGCTCACGCCTCGACCAACGACGCGTTCTGCCCGTCGCTGCATGGTTTGGTCGGCCACAGC
>CAVZEK010000038.1:0-155748 GCA_963774185.1 uncultured beta proteobacterium | reverse complement strand
TTCTCCTCACCGTGTAGCACTTGTGTGCAGCGCTCCTGCAGTTGCTTGACCATGTTGTCGGCACGCTGAATCTGATCTTCGGCTGCCTCGGTTTGCGCGACGGCGTCGCGCTGCGTGGTCTGCACGCGCGCGAGTTCGGCCAGCAACTCTTCCTTCAAGGCCGTGGCACGGCCCAGGTCGTCGCTGACGGCGCGCACCTGCTTGAGCCGCTCGGCGGTTTCGTTGGCCAGCGCCTTGTCCTGCTCGACGAGCTCGGCCCACTGGGCGCGTTGCTCCTGCACCAGTGCTTCGTCGGTCTGCAGCGACCCGACCAGCTGCTGGCACTTCTCCAGCGTCTGCAGCAGCGTAGTCACCTGCGAAGCCACCGGCAGCACACGCCCCTGCAAGGAGGCCACGCCCTCGAGCTTCTGCTGCGCATCGACCACCTGCGTGAGCAGCGTGTCGCACAGGTTCTTCAGGCTCTCGACCTCGGCACGGCGCGCCAGTTGCTCGGCGAGCTTTTGCTCCACCTCGGCGGTGACCACGTGCAGCCCGTTGACGCGCTGCTCCAGCTTCTCCACGAACTGCAGCCGCGCGCCGACGCGCGACACCTGCGCGTCGAGTTCGGTGGCCAGCTCGCCCAGACGCGTGGCCGATCGGTTGCCCTCGTCGACGAGCGCCAGCCGGCCGAGCACTGCGTCCATGCGCGCCTCGAGGTCCGGCGTGCGGATGAGCATCGCCGCCGTGCGCTCGCCGAACGCATCGAGCGCGGCACGGTCGACGGCCAGCCGGTCGCGCAACTGCACCGCCTCGGCATGCGCCTTGTGGAACTCGGCCAGCTCGAGGCGAACCGACTCGACGTCTTTCTGCGACTGCAGCAGGTTGTCGTGCTGAGCCGCGGTGCGCTTGCCGAGCCCTTCGACCAGCGCCAGCCGCGCGGCCAGCGAGTCGAGGCCGCTTTGCTTGCGGGCCAGGTCTTCCGCGCGGGCCACCAGCGTGGCAAACGCCTTGTCGATCGCATCGGTCTTGCGCTCGATCGCCGACAGCTCCTGCTGCTTGGCCACCAGGCCCTGCACGCTCGCCTGTGTTTCATTCACGGCCCTGGCCATCGCCTGCAGGCGTTGGTCGAACGCATCGATCTCTTCCTTGTCGACCGACAGCCGTTCGACGGTCGACTTCAAGTGCTCCGACAACGAGCGGCCCTGGCCGTCGATGCGTGCCGACTCGCGCACGAACTCCTCGCGCGCCGCGCTGGCCGCGGCCAGCTCCTGCGCGGTGGCCCGCGCCACATCCTCCATGCGCGCAACGGTTTCTTCGGCCTGGCGAACCTGGTCGTGGCCCTGCGTGAGCCGGGCGATCTGCGCATCCATGTTCCACACCATCTCGTTCAGGCGCGTGGCCTCGACGACGGCGCGCTCCACGGTGTGCTTTTGCGTCTCCAGGGCTTTGGCCTTGTGCGACACGTGCTCGGCCAGCGCGTTGAGCGATGCCAGCCGCTGCTCGGTGGTCTCGCTCAGCTCCTGCAGCCGCGAGAACGACTCCAGCTTCTCTTGCACGCCCTGCACGGCCTTGCTGGCCGCGGCCGAATCGTCGCGCGCTTGGCGCGCGCCTTCGCGGATGCCTTGCAACTCCTGGTTGAGCTGCGACTCCGATCGGCGCAGCGCTTCGAGCTCGCCCTTCAACGCGGCCACGGCGCCCGCCGACTGGCCCACTTCGGCAGCGCCCTGGCGCACCTGAGCGCGCAGTTCGTCGAACTTCTGTCTCTCTTGCTGGAGCGCGGCCACGGTGGCCTGCGCCTCGCGGGCCTGGGTGCTCAACTCGCCCACCGCCTGGCGGTATTGCTGAAGCGCACCGTTGGGCGCCGTCAGCGCTTGCGACGCCTGCTTGGCCTCGGCCACCTGATCGAGCAGGCTGTTCATGCGCGCCTCGATCTGCTGGAAGCCCTTGGCACGCTCGTCGTATGTGCCCACCATGCCGGCAAGCGCCTCGCACTTGCGCAACAACCCGTCGGCATTCATCTTCGCCAGCATGGCGCCGAGCGCCTCACGCTCGTCGCGCGCCTGGGTCACCAGGTCGCGCAACTCATCGTTGGCTTGTTTGCGGCCTGCGCCATTCTTGAAGATCGTGTCGAGCATGGTGGGGTCTCACAGCGGTAGTCAGAAAGGGGGCTGGCGTTGCGGCCGCACGCAAAAAACTGCGGGGTTGGCTCGGCAGCAAGCAGTGCCCGCATCGTGCCGCTGGTGGTCTTGTTACCGCTGTGACGGAATGCCCGCGACGCGCTCGCTGCCGCGAATGCCGCGTGACTGTTGCCGACTATGCGTCTTGCAACACTGTGACAGCGCCACCTGAGTGCGAAGATGATCATGTTGCATTGCGCACGCGCACACCGTCCGCGTGCTCTGTGCCTCAAGCACTGGTGATTCATGGAAGCACTCTTTCAGATCGTTGGCTGCCTGCTCTCGTCGGAACCAGCCGATCAACTGATCGACGGCTTCGTGACGGGCGTGCGGCGCGAGCGCGCGGTGGTCACGACGCGCAACGCGCACGGCGCAACCTTCGTGCGGTTCAACGCGCCCGATGCCAAGCTGGTGGCGATGGCCTGCGCGGCGGTCGCCGGCGCCGGCGGGCAGTTGCTGCGCTTCGGGTTCGCCTCCGGCACCAAGGACCGTGCGCGGGCCGGCCACGACGCCTTCAGCATCAGCAGCCGCTACATCGCGCAGGCGAACGAGCTGGCGGCCGCGGCACGCCCTGGCGAAGTGCTCGTCATGCCCAAGCTGGCGTTGCTGTTGGTGGAGTCAGGGTTCACCTTCGACGCGCGGGAACTGCGCGTGGCCAGCGGCCGCAAGGTCATGGCTTGCGCGCTGGACCTGGCTCCTGCGGAGCAAGCCGCTTCGACACTCGATGAGCCCGAGAAGAAGGCCGGCGCGCTCGGCAGCGTCTTTCAGGTGCTGTTGGCGCAAGCCGAAGAGATCGCGCGCAAGCAAGACGAGCTCGACGCTCGTCACGACGCCACGCTGGGCAAGGCGGCGCTCGCAGAGACAGGTACCGCATCGCGTCCCGCCGGGCTGGAAGCCGACCTCGACGCGCAAATCGCCCGTCTGGAAGCGCGTTGGGCGGCCCTCGACAACATCGAACAGCGCATCGCCCAGTTGGAGCAGAAGATCACGTGGCTGGTCGAGCAAGAAGTGCTGGTGCAGACCGTGAAAGCCGATCTGCAGTTCGTCAGCGAGCACCGCAACGACGTGAGCGAGCTGCGCGCCAAGGTCGAAGACCTGCTGGGCCGCGTGGCGGACACCGACGGCAAGATCGAGATGATCGAGTCACGGCGCAAGATGGTCGAAGAGGTGCAGGCGCGCGCCAACGGCATCATCCACATGCTGCAGGACATCAACGTGAACCTGGAGATGCTGGGCGAGCAGCGCGCGGTGGTCGATCACGTGGGCGAAAAGCTGGCGCGGCTGGACTTCACGGTGCAGGAGGCGCACAACACGCTGCGCGCACTGCAGCGCGAACGCGAAGTGGCCGAGCGCATCGAGCAGGGCATCAAGGCCTTGCGCGCCGGAGCCAACAAGACGACGCCGTTGCACGGCGAGGCGTTGACGGCGACCGCACCAACCGAGGCGAAGGGCGTCTGACCGGCTCGGTCGCCCGCCACGCGGTGCGGCAGCAAGCCGAAGCGCCCGGGGTCAAGGCTCGCGGAGCATGCGCTCGAAGCGGATCTGCGCAAAACGCTCGACGATGAAACGCTCTGGCCCCGACGCGGCGGCGAGCTCTGCGTCGGCCCGCTTGACACAGGCCTGGTAGACACGCTTCTTTCGTTCTTCGTCCCAGGTGGCCTGGCGTTCCTGGGCGGCCTTGAGACGCGCCTTGGCCTCGGCCGAGTCATGCAGGCCATCGAGATAGGTGCGCCCGATCAGGACGCCGGCGCGCCGGAGCTCGGAGAGTAGCGCCGGCTCCCGGGCCTTGTCGCCGGCCTTGATCTGGCGTGCCAGTTCGTCGGCATTCGTCTGCATCAGGGCAATGCAGTCGGCGGTGTCGTCAAGTGCGGCTTCGTCGGCAGCGTGCGCCGGCAGCCACGCGGTCCACGTGCACAGCGCGACTGCGAGCGCGAGCCACGTGCAGCGCAGGCAACGCAAGGGCCTTGAAGACTGTTCCATCGGCATGAGTGTGCAACGCGTTGGCGGGCCCGCGGTGCACCGGGGTCACACACCAAAAGGGGGTCCACGAACGGCGCACTCATCGTGCGCACGCAGCGGCGCGACCGCCGCCGCTACAGCCCCGGTGGTCGGCCGCACGCGATGGCGGCGAAAGTATTATGCTGCATTGCAGCAATCAACGGGATTTCGATGTCCATCCACAACATCACGAACACCATCGACCAGGCGCTCACAGCGGCCGGGCTCGACACGCGCTCCGGCACCGTGAAGACGGTGATGGAGACCATCCGTCGCGCGCTGGAGGCAGCGCGAATCGCTCAACACCCCAAGGCGGAGGGCCCGTCAAACGCTGCGCACGCCGTCGACGCCATCGATGTCGAGGCCCGCGTCGTGGTTGAAGACGAGCCGCCGCAGCCCGTCGACATCGAGCAACCGGTAGCGCAACGCGGGCGGTTCCTGAGCTTCGTGCACGCGAGCGCGATCGGCCACCGCGCATACAAGCTCTACGTACCCGGCTCGTATCGCGGCGAGCCCATGCCGCTGGTGGTGATGCTGCATGGCTGCAAGCAGGACCCCGACGACTTTGCTGCCGGCACACGCTTCAACGAAGTGGCCGAGGCGCACGGCCTGCTGGTGGCCTACCCCGCGCAGTCAACCAAGGCCAACGGCTCGAACTGCTGGAACTGGTTCGAGCCTCGCGCGCAAACGCGCGACGGCGCCGAGCCGTCGATCATCGCCGGCATCGTGCGCGAGATCGGCGAGGCTTATCGAATCGAAGAGAGCCGCGTCTTCGTGGCCGGCCTGTCGGCCGGGGCCGCGATGGCCGTGGTGCTGGGCGAGACCTACCCCGATGTCTTCGCGGCAGTGGGCGCGCATTCGGGCCTGCCCTACGGCGCGGCGCACAACGTGGCCTCGGCGTTTGCGGCCATGCATGGCGGCGCCCAGGTGGCGGCAGCGATGGGCGCACCTGCTGTCGGCGCAGCCGGGTCGCACACCTGCAGCATCGCGAGGCGTGCCGACGATCGTCTTTCATGGCGAATGCGATGGCACCGTGGGGCTCCACAACGGTTTGGCGATCGTCGATCAGGCGGTGTCGAACCTCGAGCAGCAACGCGGCCCGCTCACGCCCGAGGTGCAAGAGCGCACGGCACACGGACGGCGCTGCACTCGAACCCTCTATTTGGACGGCGATGGGCTCCCCGTGGTGGAACAGTGGACCGTGCACGGCAGCGGGCACGCTTGGTCGGGCGGCAGCGCCGCCGGATCGTTCACCGACCCCCACGGCCCCGATGCGTCGCGCGAAATGGTGCGCTTCTTTCTGCTGCACGAGCAGCGCGAGTCGGCTGTGGCGGCCTTCGACACCGGCGCGTCATAGCGCAAAGAGCTCGCGAAGGCCTTGCGCCGACGTGCTGATGGACTTCGAGTCACCCAGCGCAAGCCCGACAGATACCGGGCGGTGCGCCTGTTCAGCTCACAGTGACTATGGCTTGGCACTTGGCTGCACGACCTCGACGGTCACCAGCTCACGATAGATGCCGCCGCCGGCCACGCTGCCTGTCGTGGTGCCCTGCCCCTGCGTGCGCAGCACGCAGTCTTGTCGATCGGGCTCGCGCAGCGGTTCGCAGCGCTTGAGCGCATTGAGCATCAGCTGTGCGGAGTTTTCGTCGGCGTTTGACGGCTGGGTGCCGGCATACAGGGTGCTGGCTTCGCTGAGGCATTCGTCGCGATCGCCTTGGTCTCGAATGCGCGAGCAAACCGCGCGATCGTGCTGCAGGCGTGCCTTGGCACTGACCGTGGCGGCGTTGTCGGCGGCGACCGCGGCGGGGGTACCCAGCAGCGAGGCGGCGGCCAGGCACAGCCCCCAGATCGGCAGCGTTCGCGGTGCGAGACGGATGTTCATGTTGGTTCCTTGGATGACTCCATGAACAACATCCTCGCTTCGGGCTCGCGTGTCTGTTGGACACCGAACGGTGCGCTCGGCCCGGCTGGACACAGCAAGGATGAACTGAGCACCATCAGGATCGAGCCGAGGCTGTCACCGTGCTTCACGCAGCTTTACCCGCGTTTGACGTTCCTGGGTGGTCGGCGCGGTGACTTTCACCGTTGTCGTGATACGGCCAATGAAGGTCGACAACGGAGAACTTCATGAGCATCAACAAAATTCTTGTCACGGCCGCGCTGGCCAGCGCCGGTGTGCTTGGAGTCGGGGCCGCACAGGCGCAGGGGGTCGACGTGCAATGGTCGGTCACGCTCGGAACACCCATCTATGCACAACCAGCGCCCGTGTACACGCGGCCGGCGCCGGGTTATTGGCAGCCCTTCGCCTGGTATCCGCAGCGCGGCTATCGCCAGCCCACACGCTGGGACCGCGATGGCGATGGCATCCCGAATCGGTATGACCGGCACGATGATCGCGGCGGCCGCGATGAGCACGGCCACGACGGGCGCGACTGGAACGATGGGCGCGGTGGCAACGATGGCCGCGGTAGCCACGATGGCCGCAGCGGAAACGATGGCCGCAGCGCGCACGATGTGCACGCCTGGCAGGGCCGCTGACACGCGCGCCCCACGCGGCCGCCGCCAGCGCTGCACACCTGGCGGCGGCCGTCGTCTTTGCCGCTCAGCGCATCAGCATCATCGCCACCGCCATCAACAGCAGCATGACCGCCACCATCGCGGCAACCATCCAGGGCTTCTGCGCCATGTGGCGCAGCATTGCGAAGCGCGTCCCCTCGGGTAGCAGGGCCATGCCACAGTGGGGACACTTGCCAGGCTCGGACTGGCGCACCGATGCGTGCATCGGGCAGAAATAGATCTTGCGTGTTTGGGCTTCGGTCATATGGCCTCGCTACGGCTGCCGCGCATGCGCGGCCGCGGTGCTAGCGGCCGGACAGAAGGGTGGCCTTCTTCTCCTCGTATTCCTGCTTCGCGATTTCGCCGCGAGCAAAGCGCTCGTTCAATACTTGAAGCGCGGAATACGTGGGGTCACCCCACGAGCGGGCACTGCCCATCATGTGCCAAGGCCCGAAGTGGTGCCCGCTGCCCGAGCGGTGGCCGATGAAGTAGATTGCCGCCGCGGCGCAGGCCCCGATCATCAGCAGCATGAACAGCAGCGGAAAGATCCACCACCAACCCATGCCGCCGCTCCACATGTGCCAGGGCACCGGGCAATCCCAGGGCGACGATTGGGGGCCGGCTGGCTGAGCGAACACGATCCACGGCTGCGACCACAATCCGCTCAACGCCAGAGCGCGGACCACGAGAAGGCGAGCATTCATCTTGATCTCCTTGACTCAGGATGTGCTTTGCACCTTGCGCCTGGAAGGCGCCGTGCACATTGAGGCAAATCAAGCCCGCGCTTGCCGCAACCTCACGCGCCCGCCACCCGCTGCCTCAAGAGTCATCTTCAAAGGCGTTCGCACCTTCGAGCTGAAACCGGGCCCCGAGGGTTCGACCGATTTCTCGATGCGAGAACACTTCTCGGGCTTCGTGTTTGCGCTGGTCAAAGGCAAGCTGCCGGACTTCCGTCCGATCTTCGAGACCTACGCCGGCGACTTGAAGCGCGAGGCCGAGCGGATCGCGCGTCCGCAAGTCAATATTCAACAACTTCGCAGCGGCGGGCGGACGTTCCTGTAGCGCACCCGGAGGTCGACACTGCCGATCACCCCCAACCCTCTGGAGTGAATCGATGAACGCCTCCCAACTCGCCCGCCTGACCGCACTCGCCACCGTCTTCGCCGCTGCCGCGGCCACGGCACCCGTCGCCCTGGCTCAATCGGACAGCTCCACACTCTCGCGCGCCGAGGTGGCGGAACAAACGCGCGCTGCCATCGCGTCCGGTCAGATGCTGCCCGCCGGCGAGCTGATCTCGGCCGACGCGCCCGTGGCATCAACCAGGACCCGCGAGCAGCGCAAGGCCGAGACGCTGGCGGCCAACCGCAACGGCGCTCTGGGTGACTACGGCCCGAACGCCTACAGGCCCTACAACGCTGCAGCCCGCGAAGCGCTGGCCGCTTCGACCATGACACGGGCCGACGGCAAGGCCGCAACCAGGCAAGCCATCAAGCAGAATCAAATGCTGCGGGCAGGCGAAGCCGTCTGAGCCAGCCAGGGGATGACGATCCCCGGCGGACTGCGCGCGCTTTCAATCGGGCAGACCGGCCTTGCGCAGGGCTTCGAGGTGGTGCGCCAGGTCGGTGTCGCTCCCATAGTGGAGCACCGGCAGGCAATGCTCCCGGATCGTGAAGTCGGGAGCGCGCCTGATCACCTCGGCCACGCGCGTGGCCGCATACAAGGTTTGGCCAAGCTGCGCGTGGCAGGCCGCAAACAGCGCGTGATGCAGCGTGTCGGGCGCGCTGATGTGCCGCAGCGAATCGATCGCCTCGGCATAACGCCGCGCGACGAACTGCGCGCGCGCGAGGTGAAACCAGAAGCGCTCGGGGTGGAATGGATTCAGGCGCATCGCCTTGTGAATCCATTCGATGCCCTCTTGCGCCTGGCCGAGCCAGGTGAGCACCTCGCCCTGCTGCACCACGATCAGGTCGTCGTTGGGGTTGAGGGCCAGCGCACGCTGCTGGTGAAACACCGCCTTGCCGAGGTCGTTGCGCACCACGCCCAACGCGGCCAGGATGCGGTGCACGTCGCTGTCGTTCTGGTCCAGCCCGAGCGCGACCTCGAGTTCGCGCTCGATCTCGACTTCCGTCGCTGAGCGGTCGCCGCACCAGCCGTAGACCCATTGCTGGCCGAGGATGCAGGCGTGCCAGGCGTGCGCGTGCCCGTAGCGGGGGTCGAGCGCGATGGCACGCCGGATCAGTGCGAGCGCGCGCGCATTCTCGTCGCGGCTGGATCGGTGATGCAGCACCTTGGCCTCGAGCACGCACTCGTAGGCGGCCATGTTCGCGGGCGGCTTGCGCTCGGCACGGCTGCGCGCGTCGGCCTCCAGGCGGCCGGGCAGCGTGGCGACGATGGCTGAGGTGACTTCGTCCTGAATCGCGAAGATGTCCTCCAGGTCGCGGTCGTAGCGCTCAGCCCAGACGTGATGGTCGGACTCGGCGTCGATCAACTGCACGGTGATGCGCACCCGGTTGCCGGCCTTGCGCACGCTGCCCTCGACGACGTAGCGCACGCCGAGATCGCGCGCGACCTTCTTGACGTCGACCGCCTGGCCCTTGTACTTGAACGAGGTGTTGCGCGAGATGACGAACAGTTCGCGAAAGCGCGACAGGTCGGTGAGGATGTCTTCGGTCAGGCCGTCGGCGAAATAGTCCTGCTCCGCCACGCCGCTCATGTTGAGGAACGGCAGCACGATGATCGACGGCTTGTCGGAGAAACGATCACTCGCCGTACCCGCCGCCGGCTGCGCCTTCGCGGACGCCACCGCCTGCACGCGAAACGCGCGCACCGGGTGGGCGATGTTCTTCACCGCCTGCTCGCCCTGGTCGACGAACCGTGCGGCGACCTTGTTGCGCACCGCGCATTCCACCGCGTCGGACACCGTGATGCCACCGGGCAAGGCCAAGCCTTCGAGGCGGGCCGCGATGTTGACGCCGTCACCATAGATGGTGCCGTCGCCCTTCTCGATCACGTCACCCAGGTGCACGCCGACGCGAAAGCGCATGCGCCGGTCTTCGGGCACGTCACCCAGCAAGGACTCGATCTCCTGCTGCACGTCGAGGGCGGCCAGCACCGCGCCGGCGGCGGTCTCGAACACGGCCAACACCGAGTCGCCCGCCATGTCGATGACACGGCCCTGGTTGGCCTGGATCCGGCTGCGAAACAGCGCTCGCGCCGCGTCGAGCGATTGCACGGTGGCACGCTCATCGGCCGCCATCAGGCGCGAATAGCCCGCCACGTCGGCCGCCAGGATGGCCGCGAGTCGCTGCTTGAGTTCGGTGGTGCTCAGAGGAATCGCCCCTTCCCGTGGTCGATTCAGCGAGACTCATATTACAGGGGCCGAAGTTGCTGAAACCTCATCACCTCCCACCGAGTCATGGGGCAGTGGGGCTCGTGCACCAGCGCCGTGGGCAGGGCACGCCTGCGTTGTCGATCTCCAGATCTGCATCCGTGCAGTTCTTCTGAAAGTACTTGGCCTCGGCGCAAGAGGTCATCTGCGCGCAATGGGTGCGGTGATCGCACTTGAAGTTGCCGGCCAGTGCCGCGCCCGCGACAGTGGGCTGGGCGGGCATGAGCGACGCAAAGGCACCGGCGCGGTACTGGCTATAGACCTGCCACGCCACAAGCGCCACGAAGACGAAGATGGCCAGCCGCTTCATGCGCTGACGTTGTACACGAAGCGGCGAGACTTGATCGGAAAGTTGAAACAGGCTCAGCTTCGATTCAGATTGAGCCGCCGATGAACCGTGACCTACCGCAACACCGCCTTCAACACCCTGGCGTAGTTGCCGTACGCCACGCGCTCGATCGTCTCGCTCGGCAGCTTCATCTCCTGCAGGTGGTCGAGCACCGACCGCACGCCGGCATAGTCGTTGACCGACCACTTCTTGCCGACGCCCTCGATGTCGGTGCCGAAGGCCACGTGATCGCTGCCGAGCTTGTCGATCAGGTTGGCCAGCTCGCGGGCGTAGCCCTGCGTGTCGTGCAGGCCCACGGTCCAGCTGCCGCTGCCCGTGGCCCACGAGCCCGCCGGTTGGTTCAGGGCCAGCCCCCACAGGCCGACCACGCCGCCCTTGTCGGCGATCATCTTCGCGTGGCTGAGCGACATGCGCCGTTGCTGGTAGGTGGTGGCGTCGAGCCAGCGCCCCGCGGCGCGGCCGACCCAGCCGTGCGACCAGATGAGCGGCGCCTTGCTGATCTGCACCGCCTGCTCCACCACCTCCATCGATGCGTGCGCCAGGTCGATCAGCATGTGCTGCTCGTTGCACGCCTCGACCAGGCTCTTGCCCATGGCGCTCAAGCCGTCGTGCACCGGCTTCAGCGTCTGGTTGTCGCCCACCGGCGACGGCAGAAAGTGCACCAACTGCAGATGGCGTAGGCCCTTGTCGCGGGCGGCCTGGAGGCGGTCGACCTGCCCTTCGAGAAAGTGCGCGCCCTCCGAGGCCAGCACGATGCCCGGCTCGCCGTTGGCGGCAATGCAGGCATCGACGTCGGCCGCGGTAAGCACCGTCTTCAGCCGCTGCTCGCGCAGATAACCCTTCATGCGCGCGATGCGGATGTCGAAGATGCGCCGCCAGCTGCCCCGGCTCGGGCGAGCGGACCACCTCGATGCCGGTCTTGCCCTCGCGCAGCCACGGGCCGTCGGCCACCAGCTTCCACGCCAGCAGCGCCACTCGCTGGTTGCGCACCTCGTCAGCGAGGCCCGAGGTTGCGAGCGAACGCGTGATCAGGCCGTAGTGGCTGTGCATGTCGGCGATCGGCACGCGCGGTTGTGCGCGAGCGACCCAAGACCCCGGAGCGAGACCACACGCGGCTGCCGCTTGCAGCAGCCGCCTGCGCTGGACATCGGTGTGAGCGCGCATGTCAGCCGCCCGCCACGTCAACGCGCCCGCCAGCCCAGAACCTTGAGGTGCAGGTTCTGCACATAGAGCCGGTCGGCGGTTTCGGTGAGGCCCGTGGTCTGCGGGTAGGTGCCTGCCGGGTCTTGCAGATCGGCCACCACCTGGCCGTCTTCGGTGAAGGCGATCACGTGGCCGTAGGGCTTGGGCAGTGGCCACAGCGCGCGCGGCAGGCGCAGCGTGAGTTCGCGCAGGAACGGCTTGTCGGCCATCGCGTCGACATCGGGGCTGCGCGGGCCCGAGAGGCCGAGCCAGATCCTGCCGTCCTGTCCGCGCATCAGGTTGTCGGGGTAGCCCGGCAGGTTGTCGAACAACACGCTCGCCTGCGGCGAGCCCTGGGCCACGTCGAGGTCGTTGGCCACCACCGCGATCTTCCACACGCGGTACTTGCCGGTCTCGGCGACGAACAGGGTCTGCTCGTCGCTGCTGAGCGCCACGCCGTTGGCAAAGCTGAAGCCCTTGGCGACGACGCGCGTGGTGTTGGCCGCGGGGTCGTACTCGAGGATGCGCCCGGTGCACGCCTGCTCGATGATGTCGAGCACCGCGGCTTCGAACGTGCCGCCCCACTGCGCCGGCGCGAAGCGGCGCGACGCGTCGCTGAAGTACACCTTGCCGCTCTTGGCCACCACCACCGCATCGGCATAGCGGATCGGGTCGCCGGCCACCGTGTCGGTGAGCAGCGTCACCTTGCGGTCGGGCGTGACCGCCAGCAGGCCTTTCACGGCGTCGGCCGCGATCAACCGGCCCGCGGCATCGAAATCGAAACCGAGCACGCGACCGCCGGTGTTGACGAACACCTCCTGCGACGTGCCGTCGGGGTTCATGCGCACGATGTTGCCGCTGGCCATCGCGGCGTAGAGCTTGCCGTCGCGCGCCAGCACGATGTGCTCGGGGCCGGCCTCGGCGCCCAGCGTCGATGAGCTTCAGACCCGCGAGCTTGTCGTTGACCGCGTGCGGGCCGGCGTAGCCCGGCACCGCCGGCGCCTGCCACGCCACCGCGCGGATCGGCACCGGCCACAAGCTCAGGTAGGCCGCCAGCGCCAGCACAACGACCGTGATCGTCCAGGCCATCTTCTTCATCGGGTCTCCCGTCGAGAAACAAGGCGCCGCGGTTGTATCACCGCCCAGGCTCGGCCTCACTGGCACAAACCTTAGACTGCGCCTCGGCCCAGCTCATGAAAGGGCAGCGGCGGTGGTCGACAGCGAATACCGGCAACGCCTGGAGGCGATCCTCGCCGCCGATGCGGCGGGCTACTCGCGTCTGATGGCCGTCGACGAACGGGCAACGGTGGCCGCGCTCGATGACGCGCGAAGGGTGTTTCGCCAACAGATCGAAGCCCACCACGGCCGCGTGATCGACATGGCGGGCGACTCGGTGCTCGCCGTGTTCGAAACCGCCACCGGCGCGGTGTCGGCGGCTCTGGCCGTGCAACACGAGCTGCAGGCCGCGCATGGCTCGCTGCCCGACGAGCGGCAGCTGCGCTTTCGCATCGGTGTGCACCTGGGCGACGTGATCGAGAAAACCGACGGCACGATCTATGGCGACGGGGTGAACATCGCCGCCCGGCTGCAGGCGCTGGCCGAGGCCGGCGGCATCACGGTGTCCGACGCGGTGCAGGGCGCGGTGCGCGGCAAAGTGGCGGCGACCTTTGTCGACCAGGGCGAACAGCCGGTGAAGAACCTGCCGCATCCGGTGCGCACGTTCGGCGTGCGCCCCGACGGCGGCACAGACGCACCGGACTGCCAATGCCTACCGCGCGCCACCGCCACCGCTACCCGACAGGCCATCGCTGGCCGTGCTGCCCTTCACCAACATGAGCGGCGATCCCGAGCAGGACTACTTCGCCGACGGCATGGTCGAAGACATCATCACCGCGCTGGCGCGCACTCGGTTGTTCTTCGTGATCGCGCGCAACTCCACCTTCGTCTACAAGGGCAAGGCGGTCGACATCAAGCGCGTGGGCCGCGAGCTCGGCGTGCGCTACGTGCTCGAAGGCAGCGTGCGCAAGAGCGGCAACCGCGTGCGCATCACCGGCCAGCTCGATCGAGGTGGAAAGCGGCCACCATGTCTGGGCCGACCGCTTCGAAGGCCAGCTCGAAGACGTGTTCGAACTGCAAGACCGCATCACTGCGGCGATCGTGTCGGCGATGGAACCGAACGTGCGGCGCGCCGAGATCGAGCGCATCCGCACCAAGCCGCCGTCGAGCCTGCACGCCTTCGAGCTGATCGTTCGCGCCCTGCCGGGGCTGATGCCACGTTCAACCCGGGCGGGCATCGACGAAGCCTTGGCGTCGATCCGTCGTGCGCTCGAGTTGGACCCGCACTACTCGATGGCCAAGGGGTTGGGCGCATTCGCGTGCATGAGCCGCATCGGCGCCGGATACGGCACCGGCGACGACGTGAAAGCGGGGTTGCGCTACGCCGACGAGGCGCTGCAGGAACAAGACGACGACCCGTCGATCCTGGCCTACGCCGGCGCCGCGCTCGCAACGCTGGGCTACCGCGCGATGGGTTTTCGCGTGCTGGGGTTTCGATACGACGAGGCACGACGCGCCATCGAACGTGCGTTGAGCCTGGGCCCGAACCTGCTGATGGTGCAGTTCTGCGCGGGGCAGGTGAAAGGAATCCTCGGTGATGGCGATGCGGCACTCAAGCATTTCGAACAAGCCATGCGCATCAGCCCACTTGATCCGGCGATGAGCGGGCTCATCGCCAGCACGGGTGGTGCGCACCTGATATCTGGCCGGTACGAGCAAGCAGTGGCCGCCGCGCAACGCGCCATCCAGGACAGCCCGGATTTCGTCCTCTCGCATCGGGTGCTGGTGCTCGCGCTCGGGTTTCTTGGCCGCATCGACGAGGCGAAGCTCGCGGCGCAGCGGATGCTCGAGCTGGCCCCGGAGTTCACGGTGTCGCGCTACCAGAGCATGTCGCCAGTCAAAGATCCCGAGTACAGGAAACGCGCCGCGGAGATCTATCGCGCGGCCGGTGTTCCGAAGTAGGCGTCATGGGCGCCCACCGCTCGCGGCGCAACGGCAAGTCAATATTCAACAGTCGTGCAGCGACAGGCAGACACGAGCGCCGCGCCCGCCACGCGCTGCCCCTCTACATCGCGTTGGACAGCACGATCTCGACGCGACGGTTTTGCTGCCGCCCGGCTGCGGTGGTGTTGCTCGCCACCGGGCTGGCTTCTCCCATGCCACGGGCCGACACCCGATAGGGTGCGATCCCACGATCGGTCAGGCCGTTCTTGACCGCCATCGCCCGCCTCTCGGACAGATCCTGGTTCATCGCTTCGGTGCCGGTCGAATCGGTGTAGCCCTCGACCGCGACGGTGCGCAGCGTGTTCTCTTTCATGAACTGGGCCAGTTGGTCGAGCGGGTGCGTGGCACCCGGGTTCAACTCGGCCCGCCCGGTGTCGAACAGCACGTCGCCGAGCGTCAACACCATTCCGCGATCGGTTGGCCTGGCCTTCATCTCCGCGAGCTGTTCTTCCGCCGACCTCGCGCGCGCCTGTGCCGACGCTGTCTGGGCCTGCGATGTCTGTGCATCCACCAGGCGCTCGTCGGCCAGTTTGCGCGCGGCGTCGGTCTGGCTGCGCTGCGCGTTGGCGTCAAGCTGCGCCCTGTCGGCGAGCAAGTGCTGCGTCTGCGCCTCGCGTGTGCGCGAGTCCATCACGATGCTGTCGCGCTGACGTGAAGCGTCGGCAACGGCCAGATCGGCCCGGGCGATGTAGCTCGCCTGCACCGCAGTTTCGGTGCGCCGATTGGCCAGATAGACGTAGTGATCGACGGTCGATGGATCCTTGCCCTCGCGCTGCGCGGCGGCTGCCTGTTCCAGTGCCTGCTGTGCCTTGCGCAACTCCAGCGGCGCGCTGCGTGCCACCAGGGTGTCGCCCGCCGCGCGATCGTAGTTGGCCTGTGCTTCGTCGAGCGCCGCGTTGCGGCTCGGCGCCGACGCACAGGCTGCCAATACCGCTGCGGCAACCGCCGACAGCACCAGTCGATAGAGAGGGTTGCGTGTGGTGTCCATGGCGTCTTGTCCTTCAATGATGGAGAGGTGGCGAGCGTGCGATCAGTCAGGCCCTGCTTCAGCGAAGGCTCTTGCGCTCGAGCTCCTGGCGCAGCATTTCGTTGCCGCGCGCCAGTTCGGTGGCTGCTGCTTGCGCCTTGACAGCCCTTGCCTTGGCTGCCGCAAGGTCGCCATCGGCCTCGGCCAGTTCAGACAGGCGCCGCGCGGACTCGAAGCGCTCTTCGTGCGCAGCGGTCTCGGCCTTGCCGAGATGTTCGCGTGCTGCAAGCAATTCGACCGGCGCCGTGTCCGCGGCGCCGGCGCTTTCGGCCTGCGCAATCGAGGCGCGTGCACTGGCCAACTCGGCGCTCGGCGGGGCGACCGGGGTCGCACACGCGGCGAGCAGCGCCAGCAAGCCCACGGCCACAGGTGCGGCCCAGCGGCGTGCGGAAATCGATTCATGCCTCATGAGGTTCTCCTTGTGCCGGCCGAAACCGACGCCATCCGGTGAATGAAAGTCGCCCGCCCCTGGTATCCATGGTGGTTCCTTCGGCGTGGTCTCAGGGTTCGGCTCGCGCGTGGTCGGTCATGATTTCGGTCGACGAGCGCGGTTTGAACTCCTGGTCGCCGTTGATCGGCGTGATCGGCGCAGCCTGCACGCGAGCCTGCGACAACCGCTCGTTGAGCAAGCGAAACCCGGTGGTGACCAGTTGATGCAGGTCTCCGATGCGCGAAGCCTCCGCTTTGTCCGCGAGGCCCTGCACACGCTGAATCTCCTTGAGGAGCTTTCTGGCCTCGAGCAACGAGCCCGATCTGGTTGGACAGGTAGGCGAAGAAGAACAACGCTGCCAGCACGACGGCCAGACCCAGCATGACCACACCCAACGGGACCTGGACATGAGCAATCACCAGGTTCAGCGGCGCCAAGGCGGTCAAGGTCGACCAATTCAGCACCGCCAGTGCGGCCACGATGGCTGCGGCGCCGAAGGCCACCAGGTTGCTCAATCGCTTCATGCTGATCTCCTGTCCGGTCGAGCCGATGACACGCAGTGCAGATGTGTGGCACGCGGTCAGCACGAAAGCGGACGGGCACTTCGCCCGAGACCAACGTGTAGATGAGCAACCGTGCAGAACTGCTCTGCACGCAATAAACCTTCGACTCTTCCGATCGGCACGATGCTCGCATTCGACTCGATGGTCTGTGCGGCGCAACACACCACCCACTCACCCCAACGCGCAAGCCAGCCAAACGGTGGTGCACCGCTCGAGCATGACCCTGGCGCGGGCGTGACGCCCGACATACCGAACACGGGCGACGCCGAGCACCGGGCCGGGAACGATGACGATCGCCGACCCCGACTCACGTTCTTGATCGGGCCGAGGTCCAGGCGCGTCAGGCGCGCAGCCAGACCCAAGCCTCAGTCGCCTGAAGCCACCCGCTGCCTCAACTCCGGAAACACCTTGCCCACCTTCGCCGTCACGTAGTCGCCATACGTGCCCTCGAAGGCTTGCAGGTTGGCGCCGTCCCAGCGGCGGCCGCTGTCGTCGGAGCCTGCGCTCGCGCCCGGCACCGGCGCCACGCGCCACGCGAAGTCGGGGTCGAAGAACAGCGGGATCGACAAGCGGTCGCGGCCGCTCGAGTTGATGGCCACGCGGTGCGGCAGCGAGCGGTAGCGCCCACCGGTCATGCGGTCGAGCATGTCGCCGATGTTGCACACAAAGCTGCCTGGCAACGGCGGCGCGTCGATCCAGCCCGCGTCGGTGCGCACCTGCAGGCCGCCCACGTCGTCTTGCCACAGCATCGTGAGCAGCCCGTAGTCGGTGTGCTCGCCCACGCCCCACTGCGCCGGCGAGCCCGCGGGCACCGGCCGGCTCGGGTAGTTGAACAGGCGCAGCAGGATCAGCGGGTCGGCGGTACCGCCCGAGTCGGCGAACCAACGCTCGGGCAACCCGAGGCCGAGCGCCAGGCCACCCATCAGCGCGTGGCCCAGGCGCGTGAGCGCATCGATGTAGGCGAGCACGGTGTCGCGAAAGCCAGTCTCCTACCCTCCAGCCAGCATGATGCCGAGGGCACGAGCTGTGAATGTCGGTGTGGACCCTAACTCCTCCTAAGGTGGCTCCTCTCACCCCCTCTTCGCCACCAACGTCAAGATGTCATAACTCGCCACCACCTCGCCGAGCTGGTTGGTGACCTCCACATCCCACGCCACCACGCCCTGCCCCACGCCCTTGGCGTCTTTGCGGTTGCGGTCGATCTTGCGTTTGCACGTCAAGCGCGCCTGGATGGTGTCGCCGATGCCCACGGGTTTGACGAAACGCAGCGTGTCGAGCCCGTAGTTGGCGAGCACCGGGCCCGGCGCGGGCGAGACGAACAAGCCTGCCGCGGCGCTGAGCACGAAGTAGCCGTGCGCGATGCGCTTGCCGAACGGGCTCTCCTTGGCCGCCACCTCGTCGAAGTGCATGTAGAAGTAGTCGCCCGAGATGCCGCCGAAGGCCACGATGTCGGCCTCGCCCACGGTGCGCCGATGAGTCAGCAGCGAGTCGCCGACCTTCAGGTCTTCGAAGTGTTTGCGAAACGGATGGGTCTCGCTCTCTTGCCGCGCGGCGCCGCGCACGTATTCGCCGGTGACTGCCGCCAGCATGGTGGGTGAGCCCTGCACCGCGGCGCGCTGCAGGTAGTGCGCCACCGCGCGCACGCCGCCCAGCTCTTCGCCGCCGCCGGCGCGGCCCGGGCCGCCGTGCTTCAAGCCCGGCAGCGGGCTGCCGTGGCCGGTGGATTCCACCGCGGCCTCGCGGTCCAGCACCAGCAGGCGGCCGTGCCACGCGGCGATCTGCGGCACCACGCGCGCCGCGGTGGCCGGGTCTTTGGTGACCAGCGTGCCCACCAGGCTGCCGCGGCCGCGCGCGGCCAGCGCGATGGCATCGTCGAGCGTGTCGTACGGCATCAGCGTGCTCACCGGGCCGAAGGCCTCCACGTCGTGCGCGGCGTGCTTCATCGGCTCGCGGGCGAGCAGCAGCGTGGGCGCGAAGAAGGCGCCGTCGCTCGCGCTCTCGCCCATCGCCACGAAGCCGTCTTTCGCGCTGAACACCAGCTCGGCGCCCTTGGTGAGCTCGGCCACGCGTGCGGCCACGTCTTTGGCTTGCGCGTGCGAGGCGAGCGGGCCCATGCGTACAGACTCGATGGCCGGGTCGCCAACCACGGTCTTGGCCAGCCGCGCGCGCAGTTTCAGGGCCACCGTGTCGAGCTGGTCGCGCGGCACGATGGCGCGGCGGATCGCGGTGCACTTCTGGCCGGCCTTCACGGTCATCTCACGCGCCACCTCTTTGACGAAGAGCTCGAACTCCTCGTCGTCGGGCGACACGTCGGGCGCGAGGATCGCGCAGTTCAGCGAGTCGGCCTCGGCGTTGAACGGAATCGATTGTTTGACGATGTTGGGGTGCACGCGCAGCTTGGCCGCGGTGACGGCGCTGCCGGTGAAGGTGACCACGTCTTGCCCGTCGAGCTGGTCGAGCAGGTCGCCGGTGCCGCCGATCACGAGCTGCAGCGCGCCGGGCGGCAGCAGGCCTGACTTGTCGATCAAGCGCACCAGCGCTTCGGTGAGGTAGCTGGTGGCGGTGGCCGGCTTGCCGATGCACGGCATGCCGGCCAGAAAGGTCGGCGCAAACTTTTCGAGCAGGCCCCACACCGGAAAGTTGAACGCGTTGATGTGCACCGCCACGCCGCGCCGCGGCACCAGGATGTGCGTGCCCGCGAAACCGCCCTTCTTGCCGAGCGGCATGGCCGGCCCTTCGTGCACCACGTTGCCCGACGGCAGCTCGTTGTTGCCGACGCTGGCGTACGCAAACAGCGTGCCGCTGCCGCCTTCGATGTCGATCCAGCCGTCGTTGCGCGTGGCGCCGGTGTGGGCCGACACGGCGTAGAGCGGTTCCTTGTTGTCGTTGATGTATTTGGCGAGGGCCTTGAGGATCGCGGCGCGCTGCTGAAAGTCGAGCTTCAGCAGCGATGGGATACCCACCGTGCGCGCGTAGTGCACGGCCTCAGCGAAGTCGATGCCTTCGTCATGCGTATGCGCCACCAGCCGGCCGTTGACGGCGCTGAGCAGTTGCAACGCGGGCTTGGCGCCGAGCCAGCGGCCGGCGATGTGGCTTTGAAGAACGGTGGTCATGTCTCTCTCACTGCGGTGTGTGACGCGAGACAAGACTACATCGACAACGAGCCCTCGCGAAACTCGGTCTTGTCGAGCCACACGTTGACCAGCACCGCGCGGCCCTGGCGCGCCAGCTCGCGCGCGCGCGCCAGCGCGGGGCGCACCTCGTCGGCGTGGCGCACCAGCAGCCCTGCGGCCCCGAAGCCGGCGACCACCTCGTGATAGGCGCTGCGCGCGAGCACGGTGGCCACGTCGTCGTTGCAGCATCTTCACCTGCTCGCGGGCGATCTGCGTCCAGCCGGCGTCGTTGCCGACCACGCGCGATCACCGGGATGCCCTGGCGCACGAAGCTGTCGAACTCGCTCAGGCCCCAGCCGCAGGCGCCGTCGCCGAACACGATCCACACCTCGCGGTCGGGCCGCGCGAGCGCGGCACCCATCGCGAAGCCGGCGCCAACGCCCAGCGTGCCGAACGCGCCGGGGTCGAGCCAGGTGAGCGGCGCGCGCGGGTGCAGCACGTAGCTGGCGGTGGCCGACGAAGTCGCCGCCGTCGGCGACGAAGAGCGCGTGCTCGCCGGCCTCGGCCTCGAGCGCACGAAACAACGCCAGCGGGTTGACGTGTTCGCCGCGCGCCGCCGCCTGCGTCGTCGATCTCGGTCTCGCGGGCCTGGTCGCGCGCACGCAGCGTGTCGATCCAACCGGCCCAGCGCGTGGGCTGCGGCCGATGCGGCGGCCAGCGCTTCGATGAACAGGCCGGCGTCGCCGATGGCGGCGATGTCGGGTCGGCGGTTCAGGCGGGCGTCCTTGCGTGCTGCGGTTGGCCGCGATCAGCGTGGCGCGGCGTCGCACGTGGCGGCCGTAGTCGAGGCGGAAGTCGCACGGCACGCCGGCCAGCAGCACGCAGTCGGCCTCGCGCAGCGCCTGGCGGCGCGCGTGGCGCATCTGCAGCGGATGGTCGCGTCCGAGCAGGCCGCGCGCCATGCCCGACAGGTACACCGGCACGCCGAGTCGCGACACCGCTTGCGCCAGCGACCGGCCGATCCGGCGCGCACCACCGCCTGGCTGCCGATCACCATCAACGGCCGCTCGGCCTTGGTCAGTGCACCAGCGCCGCGTGCGTGGCAGTGTCGGTCGCGCGCGGCAGGTACACCGTCTGCACGCCCGGCACCGCACCTCCTGGCTGCCGGCGAACATGCGCTTGGCGTGGCGGTTCAGGTACCAGCGCAGCGCACGCTCGGCAGCGAGTTGCCCTTGCCCGCCGGCCTCGGCATACCACTGGCGGATCGAGGCCTCGTCGTACAGCAGGTCGACCGGGCACTCGATGAACACCGGCCCCGGCACGCCCGAGCGCGCGAGCGCGAACGCCTCGGCCACCGCGGGCCCGAGGTCGCGCACGCGGCGCATCTTGAAGAAGCGCTTGACGTGCGGCTCGACCAGCGGGCGCTGGTCGATGTCCTGCAGCGCGCCGCGGCCCTGCAGCGCGGTGGGTGCGGCGCCGCCGAGCAGCACCACCGGGCTCTGCGCGAGCTGCGCGTTCTTCAGCGCGGTGATCGTGTTGGTGATGCCGGGCCCGGCCGTCACCGCGGCGACGCCGGGCACGCCGGTGAGCCGTGCCGTGGCATCGGCGGCGAACACCGCGGTGACCTCGTCGCGCACGTCGACCACGCGGATGCCGCGCGCCTTGGCCGCGCTCGAGAATCGGCGAGATGTGGCCGCCGCACAGCGTGAACAGGCGCTGCACGCCGTGCGCCTGCAGCGCCTCGGCGATGCGGTCGCCGCCGTGGCGCGCGGGGATGTCGCGCGCGGTCATTGCAGCGTCACGCCCACTGCACGCGCTCGCGGCCGGCGTACCAGCCGTCGACCTGCGGCGCCACCGCGGCCTCGATGCGGGCGCGCCTGATCTTCATCGTCGGCGTCAGGAAGCCGTTCTCGATCGACCACGGCTCGCGCACGACCACGATCATGTGCAGCCGCTCGTAGTCGGACAGCTCGCGGTTGACGTCGTGCAGCAACTGCTCCAATCTCGCGCTGCACCTCGGCGCGCACCGCCGGCTCGTCGAGCCGCGGGCGCAGGGCCTCGGCCAGCACCACCAGCGCATAGGCCTCGGCCTGGCCCACGCCGGAGACCAGCGACAGCTCGACCATCGGGTGGGCGTTGAGGCGGTTCTCGATCGGCGCCGGCGCCACGTACTTGCCCTTGGCGGTCTTGAACAGCTCCTTGGTGCGGCCGGTGATCTTGAGCAGCCCGTCGGCGCGGCGCTCGCCGCGGTCGCCGGTGCGAAAGAAGCCGTCCTCGGTGAACGAGGCCGCGGTCAGCTCGGGCTGCTTGTAGTAGCCGCTGAACTGCGCCGGCGACTTGATCAGGATCTCGCCCTCGGGGCTGAGCTTCACCTGCACGCCGGCCATCGGCACGCCGACGAAGCCCGGCTCGCTGAACTGCTCGTTGGAGGTGTGCGAATACGAGTTGTCCTCGGTCATGCCGTAGCCTTCGAACAGCTTCAGCCCGAGGCGCCGGTACCAGCGGATCAGCTCGGGCGGCAGCGGCGCCGAGCCGCTGCCGGCCTGCACCACCGCGTCGAGCCCCAGGCCCTTGAGCACCTTGCGCGCCACCAGGCGGCCGAGGAGCGGGATCGACGAGCAGCCGGTCGAGCTTGGCCGGCGGCATCTTGGCGAACACGCCCTGCTGGAACTTCAGCCACAGCCGCGGCACCGAGATGAACAGCGTCGGCCGCGCGCGCTGCAGGTCCTGCAGGAAGGTGTCGAGCGACTCGGCGAAGATAGATGTGCGTGTTGCCGTCCCACAGCGACGCGCCTCGACCCACGAGCGCTCGAAGCTGTGCGCCAGCGGCAGGTACGACAGCATGCGGGTCTTCGGTGCCCTCGCCGACGCGCTTGCGCACGTCGGCCGACGATGCCCTCGGCCGCGCGCGAGATGCGCGCCGAAGGCTCATCACGCCCTTGGGCTGGCCGGTGGAGCCCGAGGTGTAGATCAGCATCGCCAGCTCGTCGGCCGCGCGCTGCGGCCGGCCAGCGCAGCGGCGCGGTGCGCGCGACGATCGCGTCCCAGGTGTCGAAGTCGGTCGGCGGCGCCAGCGGGAAGGCGATGCACGGCAGCCCCGCCGGCACGCCGGCGCTGCTGCTGCGGCCAGGCTGTCGAGCTTGCCGACGAACAGCAGGCTGGCGTCGCTGTGCTCGAGCACGAAGCGCACGGTGTCGGCGGTCTCGGTGGGGAAGATCGCCACCGTGGTGTAGCCGCCGAGCCAGATCGCCAGCTCGGCCATGAAGAAGTGCGCGCAGTTCTTCGACAGGATGGCGATGCGCGCGCCGCGCGCGAAGCCCCGGCTTTGCAGGTGCGCGGCCATGCGGCGCGACTGGTCGAGCACCTGGCTCCAGGTGTAGTCGACGACCTGCCCGCCTGCCGATGGGCTGCGTCAGGAAAACGCGGTCCGGGTGCGCCTGCCTCGTGGTCGAACACCTGGTCGAGGATCAGTCTGCCTTCTGTCACGTCGATGTCCCCGCAAATTAGCAGCCAGCGTCGGCTGCGGCGCAGCAGACTACTGCGCCGATGCATTGCAGGCTACTGGTGCTATCCAGCCGTGCGGCCGCGGGGCAACCCTGTCGCGCCACCGCGCGCCCGCATTCGGGATCGGTTCAGGGACTCCCGGCCGGCGACTCGGCCTCTTTGCTAGCTGGCTGGCGACTCGGCCTTCCACTGCTCGTGGATGCGGGCGAAGTCCGACGCCCGCGCCTCGGCCACCTCGACGCGGTGGTCGCGCATCAGGTCCGATCGCGGGGCAATCATCTCCAGGCGCTTCTGCTTGCGCTCGCGCGAGCCGATGGCATCGACCAGGCGCGCGCGCAGCGCCGCGAGCGCCTCCGTTGGCTTGGCGGGCGCCAGACCGTCGAGCTGGCGCAGCGCCGTGCGCAGCCGCTCGGCCTCCACTTCGTACAGGAAGAGCCCGGTGGGGTCCTTGTGCTTGAGCCCGTTCTCGACCGCCGCCAAAAAGCGCAGCCGCGAGCGGCTGTCCGGCGTTGCGTTGAGCAGCGCTTTGAGCTCGGCGCGCATCGGCGACGCGACGCTGGCGCCGTCGGCCTGCGGGCCGGGCTTGTTGTCCAGCCCCACCGCAAGTTTGCCCTCGACACGCCGCACGCGCACGTCACGCACGAACAGCGCGCGCACGGCGTTGCCGAGCCAGGAGCCCTGGTCGTCCGACTGCTGCGGCTTCGGGTCGGGCGCGGCCGCAGGGGCTGCGGCGCGGGTGGCGGTGGGTTGGCGGGGCATCGGGCACGCGAGAGACGAGGCAACGTCATCGTTATCGGCCCACGCGCTGCGCAAGCCAAGCGGGCTGGCCCCTGGCCCGCCGCGCCGCGACCACAACGTCACGGCACTACTGCGCAAGCCGCTGCATGCGCCGCCGACCGCACGCCTGCGATACGCCTTGTTGCGCTCAGCCTTGTCGTGCTGGCGATCAGGCGCGTTCGATCGCCAGCGCGATGCCCTGGCCGACGCCGATGCACATGGTGGCCAGGCCGCGCCGGCCGCCGGTTTTTTCGAGCTGGCGCAGCGCGGTGAGTGCCAGCCGCGCGCCCGATGCACCGAGCGGGTGGCCGATCGCGATGGCGCCGCCGTTGGGGTTGACGCGCGGGTCGTCGTCGGCGATGCCGAGCGTGCGCGTGACCGCGAGGCCCTGTGCGGCGAACGCTTCGTTGAGTTCGATCACGTCGAGCTCGGCCACGGTCCAGTTGAGGCGGTTGAGCAGCTTTTGCGTCGCGGGCGCGGGGCCGATGCCCATGATGCGCGGCGGCACGCCGGCCACCGCGGCGCCGATGATGCGCGCGCGGGCTTTCAGGTTGTACTTCTTGAGTGCGGTGTCCGATGCGATCAGCAGCGCGCACGAGCCGTCGTTGACGCCAGATGCGTTGCCCGCGGTCACGGTGCCATCGGGCTTGACCACGCCTTTGAGCTTGGCCAGTGCCTCGAGCGTGGTGGCGCGCGGGTGTTCGTCGGTGGTGAACTGCACCGGCTCGCCCTTCTTGCTCGGGATGCTCACCGCCACCGTCTCGCCCTCGAAGAAGCCGGCCTTGCTGGCCGCCTGCCAGCGCTCCTGCGAGCGCAGCGCGAAGGCATCCTGGTCGACGCGCGACACCTTGTATTCGGCGGCCACGTTCTCGGCAGTCTCGGGCATCGAGTCGATGCCGTACTGCTGCTTCATCAGCGGGTTGACGAAGCGCCAGCCGATTGTGGTGTCTTCGATCTTCGCGGCGCGCGAGAACGCGCTGTCGGCCTTCGCCAGCACGAATGGCGCACGCGTCATGCTCTCCACGCCGCCGGCGATCATCAGCTCGGCTTCGCCGCTGGCGATGGTGCGCGCGCAGGTGGCCACCGCATCGAGCCCCGAGCCGCAGAGTCGATTCAGCGTGGCGCCGGCGACTTCAGTCGGCAGGCCCGCGAGCAGCGCGGCCATGCGCGCCACGTTGCGGTTGTCTTCGCCGGCGCCGTTGGCGCAGCCGTAGATCACGTCGTCGACTTGTCTCCAGTCGACGCCGGCGTTGCGCTGCATCAGCGCGCGGATCGGGATCGCACCGAGGTCATCGGTGCGCACGGTGGCCAGTGCGCCGCCGTAGCGGCCGATCGGGGTGCGCACGCCATCGACGATCCAGACGGGGCGGGGCAGTGACATGGTGAGTCTCCTTCAGTGGGCGAGCGCGTGGCTACGATAACCTAGCGTGCGCTCAATGTGTGCCCGTTCGGCGCTTGGTGCGCGCCGGCCAGAGCGAATCAGGCTGCCGATGCTGCTCGAAGCCGCGGAAGAACTTCTTCAGCTGGTGCTCAGCGTCGCCGCGATGTACTTCGCGCTGCAGCTGGTGCCGCGGCGGCAGCGTTCGCCGTGGAGCGAGCAGTATCAACCGGCGCCGTGCGGCGGTGATGTGCCTGCTCGCGTTGATGGCCGCCGCGGTCATGGTGGCCGAAGACGCGCTGAACGGCGAGTCGCGGCCGATCGACAAGGCCGTGCTGCTGCTGGATCCGCGAGCACCTGCCCGCGGCGCTGACACCTCCGTTCGAGGCGAATCACGTTCACCGCGTCGTCGACCGTGCTGATCCCGCTGACGGTGGCCGCCACGCATGTTGCTCCTGCTCGACCCGCCGCCGCGCCGGCGCGCTCCTGGTGGCCGGCTCGGTGGTGTGCGCGGCGCTGGTCGTCTTCACGTGATGAAAGTATTCATCGGCCGCGAGCGCCCCGCGCTGTGGGAGGTGCAGTGGTACTGGGGTTCGAGCTTCCCCAGCGGGCACACGCTGGTGGTAGCCGCCTTCGCGACGTCGGCTGCGCTGGTGGCCGGCACCTGTGGCCTGGCGTGCGCGTGCCGGCGCTGGTGCTCGCCTTCGTGTGGACGGTGCTGGTCGGCTTCTCGCGCCTGGTGCTCGGCGTGCACTGGCCCACCGACGTGATGGTGGCGGTCTGCCTGGGCACCGCGATCCCGCTCGCGTTCAGCCTGGCGCTCGAATCGCGCAAGCGACACCGAGGGCATGAACGGGCAGGCATTCAAGCGGACTCACTCCACGGTGGCCGTTGACTTGCGCGGCAGCTTCACCGCCGGCAGGCCGCCGAGGAACAGGTCGGCCACGATCGGCGCCATCGACGCGTGGTCGAGCGCGCCCTGCGGGCTTCATCCAGGTGAACATCCAGTTGATCATGCCGAACAGCAGCATGGTCAGCGGCTTGGCGAGCTTGGCCTTCTTCAGGTCCGGACGCAGCGCGGTCACCGCGCGCGCGAAGCCGGCCACCACCTCGCGCTCCTTGCCGAGGATGCGCTCGCGGTCGGCCGTCGTTGAGAAAGCGCACGTCCTCGGTGAGCACGCGGTGCGCGTGCTGCGCGCCGGCGTACTCTTCGACGATGCGGTGTGATCAGCTCGCGCAGGTGCGCTTCGGGTTGCAGGCGCTCGGCGGTCGACTTCGGCCACCAGCGCGTGCAGGCGCTGCACGTGGCCCTCGGCGATCGACACCAGGATCGCGTACTTGTCGTCGTAGTAGTGGTACAGCGTGGCCTTGCTACAAGCCGCAGGCCTGCGCCACCTCGTTCATCGACGTGCCCGGGTAGCCGCGGTTCGCAAACAGCGTGGCCGCGCGCGCGAGGATCAGCTCGCGCTGGTCGTCGTAGTTCTTGGCGCGGCCTGCTTGGCATTGCGGGCTCAACGCTCGTCGAACGACAGCACCACGCGCTCGGTGGTCGGGTGTGCCTGGCAGGTGAGCACGAAGCCCGCCTCGACCTCTTTCTTGTCGAGCGCGAAGTTGCGCTCCATGCGCACGGTGCCTTCGACCAGCTTGGCGCGGCAGGTGCCGCACACGCCCGAGGTGCACGAGAACGGCACTTCGAGGCCGGCGGCCGATGCGCAGTCGAGGATGCTCGGCTGGTCCTTGCGGAACTCGATCTCGCGGCGCAGCCCGTCGCGAATGATCGTGACCCTGGCGATCTCGGCGTCGCCCGGCTGCGCCTGGTGAATCACCGCGCCCACGGCCTGCAGCGGCCTGCGGCGCGATGCCGAAGCGCTCGATGTGGATGCGCTCTTCGGTCACGCCGGCGGCCAGCAGCGCGGCCTCGCGCCTCGTCGTTCATCTGGTACGGGCCGCAGACGAAGGCGTGGTCGATGCGCCGCGCGGGCACCAGCGCCGCGCAGGAACTCGCCGATCTTGTCGCGGTTCATCAGGCCGTGGTTGATCGGTGCGTCGGTGTGCTCGTCGGAGAACACGTGGTGCAGCACCAGGCGCGACAGGTACTTGTTCTTCAGGTCTTCGATCTCTTCCTTGAACATCGTGGACTTCAGCGCGCGGTTGCCGTAGATCAGCGTGAAGCGCGCATGCGGCTCGCGGCCGAGCACGGTCTTCATGATCGACAGGATCGGCGTGATGCCGCTGCCGCCGGCGATGCCCAGGTACTGTCGATGCGCCTGCGCGGTCGATCGGCACGAAGAAGCGGCCCTGCGGCGCCATCACGTGGATGGTGTCGCCGTGCTTCAGGTGCTCGTTGATCCAGTTGGAGAACACGCCGCCGTTGACCTTGCGCACGCCCACGCGCAGCTCGCCGTCGTCGACGCCGGCGCAGATGGAATACGAGCGCCGCAGGTCCTGGCCGTCGACCTCGCGGCGCAGCGTGAGGTACTGGCCCTGCGTGAAGCCGAACACGTCGCGCAGATCGGGCGGCACCTCGAAGGTGACGATCACCGCCTCGGCGGTGTCGGGCTCGATGCGGCGCACGCGCAGCGGGTGGAAGAGCGGACTGCTCACAAGTGCCCGCCCGGCCGCCCGAAGGGCACTTGCGCCCCCGCGGGGGGGTAGCCCGCACCGAGCGAGCGCCTGCGCGCTCGCGAGTGGCTGGCGAACGCCTTGCGGAATGCAAGCCGCAAGGCAGCGAACGAAGTGAGCGTGGGGGCTTCATATCGGTTTGAAATATTCGAACGGTTCGCGGCAGGCGATGCACCGGTAGAGCGACTTGCACGCGGTGGAGCCGAACCCCGAAAGCCGCTCGGTGTCCTTGCTGCCGCAGCGCGGGCACTCGATCGCCTGGCGCGGCACCAGACGGACCGGACGTTCCGGCGCCACTGCGGCGTGGCCGCTCGGTGGCGCAATACCGTATTCGCGCAGCTTGCGTTTGCCGTCGTCGCTGATCCAGTCGGTGGTCCACGCGGGCGCGCGTTGCAGCGTCACGCGCGTGGGGCCGAGGCCGGCGTCATTGACCGCGTCGACCACGCTCTGCTCGATCACCTCGGTGGCCGGGCAGCCCGAGTAGGTGGGCGTGAGCACCACCTCGATGCCATCGCCGTCTGCGATCACATCGCGCACGATGCCGAGGTCGCACACCGACAGCGCCGGCACCTCGGGGTCGAGCACACCGTTGCAGCACGTCCCAGGCGCGCACGACGCGCTGCTCGTCGGCGGTGACGCGCATCGGCCGCGTTCATCACCAGGCTCCGCCGGGATAGGCCCGCTGCAGGTACTGCATGTCGGTGAGGATGTAGCCCATGTGCTCGCTGTGCACGCCGCGCTTGCCGGTGCTGCGAAATGCCGTGTCGGCGGGCATCTGCAGCTTGGCCTCGTCGAGCAGCGCCTGCATCTCGGCCAGCCACGGTTCGCGCAGTCGCATCCCAGCGCGGGCCCAGGCCGTTGGCCACCGCCGCCGCGTCGACGTCGTCGGACTCGAACAATTCGGCCGTGTAGCGCCACAACGTGTCGAGCGCGCCGCGCATGCGGCGCGCCGATTCGTCGGTGCCGTCGCCCAGGCGCACCACCCAGTCGCACGAGTGCTGCTGGTGGTAGCGCGATTCCTTCACCGCCTTGCCGGCGATGGCGGCGAGCTCCGAGTCGCTGCGAATCGCTCAAGCGCTGCCACAACAACCGGAACCAGGTGGCCATCATCGCGTTGCGCAGCACGGTGAACGCGAAGTCGCCGGGGCGGCCGGGCCCGTTGGGCAACTCGACGATCGTGACGTTGCGGTAGTCGCGCTCGTCGCGCAGGAACGCGAGTTGGTCTTCGTCAGGCCCTGGCCATCGAGCTGGCCCGCGCGCGTGAGCACCGCGCGCGCCTGGCCGATGAGGTCGAGCGCGATGTTGGCCAGCGCGATGTCTTCTTCGAGCACCGGCGCGTGGCCGCACCACTCGCCCAGCCGCTGGCCGAGGATCAATGCGGTGTCGGCCAGGCGCAGCAGGTATTGCACGCTGGGCGCCTGTTCGACTTGAATCGATGGGGTCGTCATGTCTTGCCTCTACATGTGGTCGACTTCGGACGGCAACTTGTAGAAGGTGGGGTGGCGGTACACCTTGTCTTCCATCGGGTCGAAGTACATGCCCTTGTCGGCGGGGTCGCTGGCCACGATCTGGTCGCTGCGCACCACCCACACGCTGCAGCCTTCGAGCCGGCGCGTGTAGACGTCGCGCGCCAGCTGGATCGCCATCTGCGCATCGGCCGCATGCAGGCTGCCGCAGTGCTTGTGGTCGAGGCCCGACTTGCTGCGCACGAACACCTCCCACAGCGGCCACTCGTCCATCGAACTCTGGTTCGCGGCGGACTGGTTGGTTTGATTCATGCTGCCTCCTGCTTGGTGGCTTGCTTGCGGGCGTAGGCCAATGCGGCGTCGCGCACCCAGGCACCGTCGTCCCAGGCTTTGACGCGTTGTGCCAGGCGCTCGCGATTGCATGGGCCGTCGCCGGCGATCACGCGCTTGAACTCGTCCCAGTCGATGGCGCCGAAGTCGTGGTGCTCGCGCTCGGGGTTCCACTTCAGGTCGGGGTCGGGCAGCGTGACGCCCAGCATCCTGGCCTGGTCGACGCTGGCGTCGACGAAGCGCTGGCGCAGCGTGTCGTTGCTGACGCGCTTGATGCCCCAGCGCATGCCTTGCGCGCTGTTGGGGCTCTGGTCGTCCGGCGGGCCGAACATCATGATCGACGGCCACCACCAGCGGTTGACCGCGTCCTGCACCATCGCCTTCTGCGCGGCGGTGCCCTTTTGCATCATCGTCAGCAGCGCATCGAAGCCCTGCCGTTGATGAAAGCTCTCTTCGCGGCAGATGCGGATCATCGCGCGCGCATACGGCGCATACGAGCAGCGGCAGATCGGCACCTGGTTCATGATCGCCGCGCCGTCGACCAGCCAGCCGATGGTGCCGATGTCGGCCCAGGTCAGCGTGGGGTAGTTGAAGATCGAGCTGTACTTGGCCTTGCCCGAGTGCAGCGCGTCGACCATCTGGTCGCGGCTGGTGCCCAGCGTCTCGGCCGCGGCGTACAGGTACAGGCCGTGGCCGCCTTCGTCCTGCACCTTGGCCAGCAGGATCGCCTTGCGCTTGAGCGTGGGCGCGCGCGTGATCCAGTTGCCCTCGGGCAGCATGCCGACGATCTCGCTGTGCGCGTGCTGGCTGATCTGGCGCAGCAGCGTCTTGCGGTAGTGATCGGGCATCCAATCCTTGGCTTCGATGAAGTCGCCGGCGTCGATCTTGGCGTCAAAGCGCCGCTCGAGCTCGACCTCCTCGACCGAGCGCACCGCCTTGCGCTCTTCCTTCGGCGCGGTGTCCATCGCTTGCGTGTACATCAGTGCTCCTTACTTCGGTCGCTTGTCGATCACACGTCGCGCCTTGCCGACGAGCGTGCGCTCGATCGATTCGGGCGCACCCACGCTCACCGTGGTGCTGACGCCGATCATCGTCTTGATGCGCTGCTGCAGCGAGTGCGCAATGGCCGCCCGGTCGCTCGATGCCTGGTCCTGCAGCAGCTCGCACAGCACCTGCATCTCGTCGAGCTTGCCGTCGCGCGTGATCACCAGCTGGTACTGCCCCGACAACGACCCGTGCTGCAGGATCAGCTCCTCGATCTGCGTGGGGAACACGTTGACGCCGCGGATGATCAGCATGTCGTCCGAGCGGCCGACGATCTTGCCCATGCGGCGCATGCTGCGCGCGGTGGGCGGCAGCAGGCGCGTCAGGTCGCGCGTGCGGTAGCGGACCACGGGCAGCGCTTCCTTCGTGAGCGTGGTGAAGACGAGTTCGCCTTCTTCGCCGTCGGGCAGCACCGCGCCGGTTTCGGGGTCGATGATCTCGGGGTAGAAGTGGTCTTCCCAGATCACCGGGCCGTCCTTGGTCTCGATGCACTCGTTGGCCACGCCCGGGCCCATCACTTCGCGACAGGCCGTAGATGTCCACGGCGTCGATCGCCGGCGCGCACCTCGATGTCGTGCGCGCATCGCCTCGGTCCACGGCTCGGCGCCGAAGATGCCGACCTTGAGCGCTCATCGACTTGGGGTCGATGCCCTGGCGCTCGAACTCCTCGATGATCACCTGCATGTAGCGCGGCGTGACCATGATGATGTCGGGCTTGAAGTCGCGGATCAGCTGCACCTGCTTCTCGGTCTGGCCGCCCGACATCGGGATCACCGTGCAGCCCAGCCGCTCGGCGCCGTAGTGCGCGCCCAGGCCGCCGGTGAACAGGCCGTAGCCGTAGGCCACGTGCACGATGTCGCCGGCCCGCCCGCCCGAGGCGCGGATCGAGCGCGCCACCAGATCGGCCCAAGTGTCGATGTCGGTTTGCGTGTAGCCGACCACGGTCGGCTTGCCGGTGGTGCCCGACGATGCGTGGATGCGCACCACCTTCTCGCGCGGCACCGCGAACATGCCGAACGGGTAGTTGTCGCGCAGGTCCTTCTTGGCGGTGAACGGAAACTTCGCCAGGTCGGCCAGCGATTTCAGATCGCGCGGGTGCACGCCCCGGGCATCGAACGCGCGGCGGTAGTGCGCCACGTTCTGGTAGGCGTGCTGCAGCGCTCCACTGCAGGCGCTCGCAGCTGCAGCGGCGTGCAGCTCGTCGCGGCTGGCGGTCTCGATCGGCTCGAGCTCGCCGGGCTTGGGGTGTTTCACGGGCATCCGAATTCCCTTGATGTTCGTTAGCGAGGCCGGTCCGGCGCCGGGCCGCTCCCAAGCCGGACCAGCCCCCTCGGGGGGCAGCGCCGGAGCGCAGCGACCAGCGTGGGGGCGCTCATTCGGCCACGGCGGGTTTGCCTTTCATCGTGTGCGAGCGGCCGCGAAACACCGCCACGCGTTCGCCGCGCTGGTTGGTGACTTCGCAGTCGTACACGCCGGTGCGCCCGGCCTTGCTCACCTCGTGGCAACGCGCGGTGAGCAGGTCGCCGAGCTTGCCCGGCGCCAGCAGGTCGATCGCGAAGCCCGAAGCCACGGTGAGCTCGTTGTACGAGTTGCAGGCGAACGCGAACGCCGAGTCGGCCAAGGTGGCGATCAGTCCACCGTGGCACAGGTCGTGGCCGTTGACCATGCAATCGCGCACCGTCATCTCGAGCACCGAGCGGCCGGGCCCCACCTCGACGACACGCATGCCGAGCCACTTGGAGGCGCGGTCGTTGGCGACCATGCCGTCGCGCACGTGTTCGGCCAGTTGCTGCGGCGTGCGCTGAGGCGGGGAGGCGGCTTGATCCATCGCAAGTATTATCGACCGTCCGGTCGGTAGATTATATGAGCCGGCCGTCTGCTCGCAAGGGTGACCCCTGAAGCGCCATGAAGACCCGGGCCGCCGCGGCTGCGCGCACCGATCGGCTCGGAACGCAACGGTCCGGGAGTAGGATTGGCTTGGCCACTGTCCGCGGGAGGACCGTGCACCAGGAGATCCGCTTCTGCACCTGCCCCGATGGCGCGCGCATCGCCTATGCGCTGTCGGGGCGTGGCGCGCCGCTGGTGATGTCGGGCACCTGGCTCAACCACCTCGAATACCAGTGGGACAACCTGGCGTGGCGGCCCTGGCTCGAACACTTCTCGCGCGAGTACACGCTGCTGCGCTATGACCTGCGCGGCACCGGCCTGTCGGACCGCTCGTTCAACAACGCATCGGCCGAGACCTGGGCGCGCGACTTTGGCACCGTGGTCGATGCCGCCGGATTCGATCGCTTTCCGCTGCTGGGCATCTGCCAGGGCGGTCCGATCGCGATCAACTACGCTGCGCGCCATCCCGAGCGCGTGAGCCACCTGCTGCTGTACGGCACCTACGCACGCGGCAACTTCATGCGCCCCGAGTTGCCGAACGAGGCGCCCAAGGCGCAGTGGTTCCTCGACCTGGCGCGGCTCGGCTGGGGCATCGACCACCCTGAGTTCACGCAGGTGTGGGCCACCGTGTTCCAGCCTGAGGGCGGCGTCGAGCACCAGCGCACCTGGAACGAACTGCACTGCCGCGCGGTGTCGTCCGAGGACGCGGTGCTGTTCTTCGAGGCGGCGTTTCGTACCGACGTGCAGGAGGCCGCGCGGCGCGTCAAATGTCCGACGCTGGTCTTGCACGCCAGCAAGGATAAGGCGGCGCACGTCGAAGAAGGACGGCGCCTGGCCAGCCTGATCCCGAATGCGCGCTTCATCGAGCTCGACAGCCCCAACCACATGCTGCTGCCCGAAGAGCCGGCGTGGGCGCGTTTGGTCGAGGAGGCGCGCGCGTTCCTGCGATCGCCGGGCGCGCAAGAGGGCATCGAGGACAAGCTCGCCTTGCTCACCGAGCGCGAGCACCAGGTTCTCGAAGGCATCGCGCGCGGCCTCGACAACGCCGAAATCGCCAATGAGCTCACGCTGTCCGAGAAGACCGTGCGCAACCACGTGACGCACGTGTTCGACAAGATCGGCGTCGCGCACCGCTACCAGGCGATCGTGCTGGCGCGCGACGCCGGCCTCGCCGGCGCCCGGCGCCGACCGCTGACCCCCTAGTCTGCAGGCCGCACCCGGGACGGTTGTCCCGCGCGGCTCGCGCGGTGCCTTGTCGCGCGGGACCTTGGCCTCAAGACAACCTGGCGTGCTCTGTCGAGACTGTGTCCAAGCGCGGCAGTTCCGCCGCGCCGCAACCCGAAGGAGTCCGTCATGCCCAAGTTCGTCATCGAGCGCGAGATTCCCGGCGCCGGCAAGCTCCCGGCGCAGGAATTGAAGGCGATCGCACAGAAGTCGTGCGGTGTGCTGCAGGCCATGGGTCCGAAGATTCAGTGGCTGCAGAGCTTCGTCACCGACGACAAGATCTACTGCCTCTACGTGGCGCCGGACGAAGACACGGTGCGCGAGCACGCCAGGCGGGGCGGCTTTCCTGCCACCGCGGTGGCCCGCGTGCACTCGGTCATCGAGCCGGTCACCGCCGAGGCGCTGGCGGCCTGAATCGGGAGATCCCCATGAACCACGACCTCACGCCACCGTCGACCACCCTGCGCTGCGCTTGCGCCGTGGCCGCCGTGCTGACCGCGTTGCTGCTGGTGCGCTCGATCGATGGCCTGCTCGACCACTACAACAGTGCAGCGCTGCAGGCCAGCGCCCGAGCGATGCAGCTCGCCAGGGCGGCCAACACAACGTCTCTCCCTTGACCATCGCGACAGGAGATCCCATGAACGCACGTTTGATCACACTGGCCACCGCACTGGCCTTCGCTGCGGCTTCGGCCTCGGCACAGTCCACGCCAAAGGAAGCCCCATCGCTGGGGACGTACGTCATCGAACGCGATCTGCCCGGCGCAGGCAAGCTCGGCGCGGCCGATCTGCAGGCGATCGCCCGCAAGTCCAACGGCGTGCTCGCAACGATGGGCCCCGGCATCCAATGGGTCGAGAGCTTCGTGACCGGTGACAAGATCTATTGCGTGTACCGTGCGAACAGCGAAGACGCCATCCGCAAGCACGCGCAGGCCGGGGGCTTTCCCGCCAACCGGATCTCACGCGTCACCACGGTGATCGATCCGACGACCGGGCAGTAGTTGGTTGGCGATCCAGGCGGCGCGGTCGACAATGCCGGCCACGCCACCTGTTCGCCGACTCATGCGCGCCACCGACCCCACCGAAAAAACCAGCAAGGTCGACGACGAGCGCGTCGTCGCCGTCGAGCCGCTGCCGCCACCGGAGCAGCTGATCCGCTTTTTCCCGGTGGCCGGGGGGCCGATCGAAGGCTTCGTCGCCGCCAGCCGCGACCAGGTGCGCCGCATCGTGCACGGCATCGACGACCGACTGCTGGTGGTGATCGGGCCGTGCTCGGTGCACGAGCCGAAGTCGGCGCTCGAATACGCGCAGCGTCTGCACGAGCAACGCGCGTTGCACGACGACGCGCTGGTGATCGTGATGCGCGTGTACTTCGAGAAGCCACGCACCACGGTGGGCTGGAAGGGCCTGATCAACGACCCGCACCTGGACGGCAGCTTTCGCATCAACGAAGGGCTGCGCATCGCACGCTCGCTGCTGATCGACATCAATGCACTGGGCGTGCCGGCGGGCAGCGAACTGCTCGACACCTCGAGCCCGCAGTACATGGCCGACCTGCTGAGCTGGGGCGCGATCGGCGCGCGCACCACGGAGAGTCAAGTGCACCGCGAGTTGGCCTCGGGCTTTTCGGCTGCCATCGGATTCAAGAACAGCACCGAAGGCAACGTGCGGGTGGCGATCGACGCCGTCATCGCGGCCAGCCAGCCGCACAGTTTTCTAGGGGTGCACAAGAGCGGCCAGATCGCGATGGTGCACACCGCCGGCAACCCCGATGGCCACGTGATCCTGCGCGGCGGCGCGCAGCCCAACTACGACACGGCCAGCGTGGCGAAGGCCTGCGAAGCGCTGGCCGACGCCGGCCGCCAGCCGAGCGTGATGGTCGACTGCTCGCACGGCAACAGCGGCAAGAGTCATGACAGGCAGCCCGACGTGGTGCGCGACGTGGCGGCGCAGGTTGGCAGCGGCAGCCGCCAGATCTTCGGCGCGATGATCGAAAGCCACCTCGTCGCCGGCGCGCAAGGCTTCAAGCCCGGCGTGACCGACCGCCGCACGCTGCGTTACGGCCAGAGCATCACCGACGCCTGCATCGGCTGGGACGAATCGCAGGCGCTGCTGGGCGAGTTGGCCAAGGCGGTGCGGGCGCGGCGCAGCAAACGCTGAGCCGCACCATCGAAAGACCAAGCTAACGCAGCACGGTCAGCTGGTTGTCAACGCCCGTCACGCCGCTGACGGCCGCAGCCAGCTCCTTGGCGCGAGACTGCGCCGCCGCGTCGGGCGCCGTGCCACGCAAGACGGCGCGCCCGGCGGTGGTTTCAACGCTGATGTCCCCGGTCTTGAGGTCGGCGTCGCCGGCGAACTTGGCCTTGATGCTGGCTGTGATGCCGACGTCTTCCACTGCCCTCACCGCGGCTTGCGTGGCAGCGCTGGCCGCCTGCTTCACCTCGGTCATCGCCTTGCCGGCGGACTCCTTGATCTGCTCGGCGTCGCGCTTGACCTGGGCCGCGGCCGCATTGACTTTCTGGCTGGCCGCTTGAGAGTCATCGGGGCGCTTGCAGCCGACCAGGGCGAGTGCCATCAGCACAGTGCCAAAGATCGCGACGCGGCGCGGCGTGAGTTCGACAATGGAGTTGATCTTCATGTTGGATTTCCAGTGAGGTGATTGATTGCGCTGTTTGGAATTCGCGCGTGCTTTGACTTGTCGTCTTGCCCGCCTTGTAGGCGTAGCGCATGCGCGGGTCTGTGCGCAGACGTACCGACCTTGCAGCACAACGGGCTGATCTGCCGCCGCCACGTCGACCGTGCCATAGCGCACAGACGTGCTGCGGCGGCGCGCGCATCGTCAGCCCATCCGGCCTATTGGGAGTCGGCGATGATTGAATCAACCTTGGCTGCTTGCGCAGCCCACTACGAATTGCGCTTCACCGGCTTGTTCAACCGGGGACACGGCTTCGCGTTCCCCTGCGACTCGGGAGGCCGTGTCGACATCGACGAACTGAGCGCCTGCGGTCGCAACAACTACTTCTATGCGCGCACGGTCATCGGACGGGAATTCTCGCTTCCGATCATTGCCTTGGTGACCCGCTGACATCGGCACCGCTGGCTACCGCCGGCAAGTCGGCTCGCATTGAATTGCCTAATTCCGCGTACGAGTCGACAACGGCCCGATGTCGGTGCGCGCTATGTTGGGTAGCGTACAGACCAAAAATACCCGACAGCACTAGGTTCGCGGCGTTCGCTAGCTGGAGCGGCGACGGAGATGGTCATGCGCATCAACGCCAATTCGCTGTTCGGGCGCTTCATGGCCGACTCGTCCTCTTCATGGGAGACCGACGACCATCCGCTGGACACACTCGAGTGGCGCTTGCTCGACGCCCAGCAGTTCTTGCGGCCCGGCTTCATGACGCTCGCGACGGTGCGACGAGGCGGCGTCGTCGTGGACTTCTGCTGGACCTTCGCCAGCACCTGGGCCGGCCGCATGCTGGGCCACACCGCGCGCGCCATGCCCGGCAAGAGCCTGCGCAACGTCCTGGCTGGCAACCCCGGGCGTGAGACGGTGTTCGAGCAGTACCGGCGCGTGGTCGAGCTGGGTGCCGCCCGAGCGACCCTGCAAGTGCATTGGGCCCGCGGCGCCCAAGACACGATCCGCCACGGCGCAGTGCGCCTGAACGATGGCGTCGCGGTGACGCTGATCAACGTGAGCGCGGCACACCGTGCCCACGAGCTGGCGCTTGCGCTGCAAACGCAGCGGGCCCCGGCTGCATCGCACGCCGGACCCGGTTTCGCACCCCATTGACCGACGGCGCGCCAGGTCGGCGGGTGGTTCACCCGACCCACACGAAATCGATGAAGCCGCGTTCGACGTCGGTGGACTGAAGCTTGACGCGCAGTTGCTGGCCGACCTCGAGCGGCCGACCCTCGTCCAACAGCTTGCCCTCGGCCGGTGGCTTGAAGATGCGCACCCAGGTGTCGGTGGCTGAGACGCCGGTGACGATGGCGTCGAATTGCTGACCGATGCGAGACTCGAGCAGCAAGGCGGCTTCGGATTTGCGCACGCGCCGCTCCACTTTCTGGGCAGCATCTTCCTGCTGCGTGCAGTGAAGGGCGAGCGCTTGAAGCTCGCCCACGCTGTAGGCTGGCGCACTGCCGGCCAGCACCGTTTTAAGCATGCGTGACGTGATCAAGTCGGGGTAGCGGCGGTTCGGGGCCGTGGAGTGCGTGTAGTCGCGCGCAGCCAGCCCGAAGTGGCCGATCGGCTCCGCGCCGGCTCTCTCGACGACGTATTCGCCCGAGCCCATCAGCTTGATCACGACCAGCGACAGATCGGGAAAGCGCAGCGGGTCGGCAAGGCGGCGCTTGGCCAAGAAGGCCTCGAGCGCCTTCGAGTCGGGTTGCTGCGGCAGGGTCTCGCCGAACTTGCGCGCCATCTCGACGATGCGCTGCCAGCGCTCGGGCGAACGCACCACGCGGCGCAACGACGCACCGCCGGCGGCGGCCAGAAACCGGGCCGTGCATCCGTTGGTCGCGATCATGAACTCTTCGATCAACTGGCGACCACGGTTTTGCTCCTGCTGACGGATGTCGACCACACGCTCACCGTCGAACACCGCACGCGGCTGGAAGGTCTCCAGCTCGAGCGAGCCCTGCGCATGGCGTCGCGCGCGCAGGCGTTGCGCGACGGCATCCTGCGTCTTGAGCTGCAGGTCCATGCCCGGCACCGTGGCAGCCGCTGCGGGCAGTGCGCCGGCACCATCGATCCACGCCGACACCGCGTCGTAGGCGAGCTTGGCCTTGTTGCGCACCGTGGCGCGTTCGACCACCGAGTGCGCAATCGCACCATCTTCATTCACCGTCATCGTGGTCACGAGCGCGAGTCGGTCCTGGCCGGCGTTCAGCGACGTGAGGTCGGTCGACAAGCGCTCGGGCAACATCGGAAACACCCGCGCGGATGTGTAGACCGAGGTGGTGTTGATGCGGGCGTGCTCGTCGATCGCAGAGCCCTTCTTGACCAGCGCATCGACGTCGGCCACGGCCACGTACACCTTGACCGCACCGCCCGCCAGCGGCTCGCAGGCGGTGAGCTGATCGAGATCGAGCGAGTCGTCGTTGTCGATCGAGCACCAGGGCAACTGCGTGAGGTCGCGCACCTGCGGGCCGGCGTCACGGCCCGGGCCGGCGATGGTTGCCAACTGCCGCGCCACTCCTGCTGGAAACTCCGGCTCCAGCCCTCGATCGATCATCGCTTCGGTGGCGATGCGCACGAGGTCGCTGCGGCGATGCGCACGGATGCGGTTCATGCGTGAGTCTGGCACGGCCGCGGAAACCATGTTCCTTGCCCGCCCCGGTCTCGGTCGTCGCCCCTGCTTGTGCAGCTGACGGAGCCTTTCGCGCGCCTGGTGGCGTAGGACATCTACTACGGGAGGACGCGGCGCGGTCCTCTGAGCACGGCGCGCGCCATCGCCCACAGTGCGAGCCTCGAAGGTGACGCGTCACACCGCTTGCGCGAAGGCGCGGCCGCCTCACCCACCGACCGTCAACCAAGGATCTCCATGAACCCGACTTTCTATCTCAAGGCCACGCTCGTCGCGGCCGCCATGATGGCGCTGCCTTTCGCGCAGGCCGCCAATCTGAGCAAAGCCGACTACCAGGCCGGCAAGACCCGCATCGAAGCAGACGCCAAGAGCGACAAGGCCGCGTGTTCATCGCGCGCCGGCAACGCCAAGGACATCTGCGTCGAGGAAGCCAAGGGCAAGGAAAAAGTGGCCCTTGCCGAGCTCGAATTTGGCTACACCGGCAAGCCCGCCGATCGCACCCAGCTGATGGTGGCCAAGGCCGAGTCGGCCTACTCGGTGGCCAAGGAGAAATGCGACGACAAGGCCGGCAACGTGAAGGACGTATGCGTCCAGGAGGCCAAGGCGACCGAGACCAAGGCGCTGGCCGACGCCCGCATGGGCAAGGAAGTCGGGCAAGCCGAGGCGACTGCCGGCGACGCCAAGCGCGACGCCGACTACAAGGTGGCGATCGAAAAGTGCGATGCCTTGGCCGGTGATGCCAAGACGAGTTGCACCGCTGCCGCGAAAACCCACTTCGGCAAGATCTGAAGCGTCGCCGACCGGGCACACGGGGCGAACAGCCGTTTGAGCTGTTCGCCGTGCGTCGCCGATAAGGTGACGATGGTGCGGTGGTTCACGACCAGCGCGTTGTCGCGCGCGTCGTCGATCGGCGCTGGCGCTGCTTGCGCCGCCGACGCCGCAGAGGCGCTTGCCACCGGGGCGCTCGACGCCGCGGGCTGTGCCCGCAACGCGGTGCTGTCCAACAGCACCACCAGCGACGCGGCGGCCACGACCCATCGAACCCCGCGCGGGCGCTGCGCGCCGGCTGCGCTCGGCATGTCAGGCACCCGCTGCCGGATAGAGCCCGCGCGTGCGCGCGAACAGCCGCGTGATGCCCAGCAGCGCATCGATGTTCGGTGTGGCCACGCCGACGCGCTGCGCGATCTCGCGCACCACGCCGACGATAGCGTCGAGTTCGAGCGTGCGGCCGGCCTCGACGTCTTGCAGCATCGAGGGCCGGAAGCTGCCGAGCCTGCGCGTGATCGCGTGGCGATCTTCGGGCTGCTGCTCGATCACGCAGCCGATGGCCGCACCCACCTGCGAGGCCTCGCGCATCGCCGCCGAGCAGAACGCCAGCACCAGCGGATCGTCGAGCACGCGATCGGTCGGTGCGCCGGTGATCGCCGCCACCGGGTTGATCGTCATGTTGCCCCACAGCTTGTACCAGATGTCGCGCCGCACATCGGCGGACGCCGTGACGTCGAAACCGGCCGCGCGCAATGCCTCGGCCAACCCGCGCACGCGCGCGGACTCGCCACCCGTCGGCTCGCCGACGATCAGGCCCTGGCCCATGTTGTGTTCGACCAGGCCGGGCTCGGAGGTCCACGTGCTGGCGTGCACCACGCAGCCGAGCACCTGCTCGAAGGGCAGCGCCGCGCCGACCACGCCCCCGGGGTCGACACTGGCCAGCGGCTGGCTCTGCAGCGCAGCCACGCCGCGGCCGAACCACCACGGCACGCCATTCATCGCCGGCAGCACCAGCGTGTGCGCGGCCAGCAGCGGCACGATCGACGGTGCCAGCTCGGGTAGCGACTGGCCTTTGACGGCAACCACCACCAGGTCTTGCGGCCCGAGTTCGCCGGCGTGCTGCACGGCACGCGCCGGCGCGCTGCGTAGGACGCCACCCTGGCGCAAGCGCCAGCCGTGCCGGCGCAAAGCGGCCAACGTCGCGCCGCGCGCCAGCGCATTGACCTCGTGCGCACCGGTCAACGCCAGCCGCGTGCCGATGAAACCGCCGATCGCGCCGGCGCCGACCACACCGATCTTCATGCCCATGCCCTTGAGGTCCGGCGAGTGCCGGGAGCGCCAGTATTGCGGAATCCGTCGCCGCGCCGAAACGGGGCTCGGGGCCGGCTCCTGCACGATGCCGGCCACGGCACTCGGCTCGCACCGGCTCACCCCGACTCGACAAGGACTGTCACCAACCCTGATGACGCGCCTCGGCTGGGCTCCTACAGTGGCTTGCACGCGGACCTGATGCCCACCGCGTCGTCAAGGAGCGCTTCATGAGCCACAGCCGCAGCGTCGCCGAAATCATTGCCCGCTTCCTCGTCGCCCGCGGCGTCGACCGCATCTTCGGCCTGCAAGGCGGCCACATCCAGCCGATCTGGGACCAGCTGGCGCAGCTGAACGTGCGCATCGTCGACGTGCGCGACGAAGGCGCCGCGGTGCACATGGCGCACGCGCACGCCGCGCTGTCGGGCCAGGTGGGCATCGCGATGGCCACCGCCGGCCCCGGCGTCACCAACTGCGTGACCGCGATGACCAACGCCCACCTGGAGCGCGTGCCGGTGCTGCTGATCGGCGGCTGCCCGCCGGTGCCGCAGGACGACCTCGGCCCGCTGCAGGGCATCGACCACGTGGCGATCATGCAGCCGATCACGCGCAGCTCGCGCACGCTGCGCGTGGCCGACCAGATCGCGCGCGACCTCGACAAGGCGTGGGCGATGGCCGACGGCGACGGCAACCCGCCGGGCCCGGTGTACGTGGAGATCCCGACCAACGTGTTGCGCGAGACGGTGCCCGACGCGGTGATCCTCGACGAGCACCATGCGTGCCAAGCCGCGCCGCTTGCTCAGGCCCGACCCGGCCGAGGTGTCGCGCGCGGCGGCGCTGCTGCGCCAGGCCAAACGCCCGCTGGTGGTCACCGGCCGCGGCGCACGCGGCTGCGGCGCGGCGCTGACCCAGCTGCTCGATGCCAGCGGCGCGGTGTACCTCGACACTCAGGAGAGCCGCGGCCTGGTCGACCCGTCGCACGCGTCGGTGGTGGGCGCGATGCGCGGCCGCGCGATGGCGGAGGCCGATCTGGCGCTGGTGGTCGGACGCAAGCTCGACTACCAGATGGCCTACGGCTCGCCGGCTGTGATGCCGAACGCCAAGTTCATCCGCATCGCCGACCACGCCGACGAGCTGCGCGACAACCGGCGCGGCGAGGTCGAGATCCTCGCCGACGCCAACCTCGCGCTGCAGGCGCTGGCCGTCGAAGCCGCCGCCGGCTCGCGCGGCGTCGACAGCGCGTGGACGCAGGCACTGCGCAGCGAGCACGTGCGGCGCTCGGCCAAGTACGCCGAGGGCCTGTCGCGCGCCGAGCCCGGGCGCGACGGCCACATGCACCCCAACCGCATCTTCGGTGCACTGCGCCAGGTGCTCAAGCCCGACGCGATCACCATCGCCGACGGTGGCGACCTGCTGAGCTTCGCCCGCATGGGGCTGGAGACGCGCCACTACCTCGACGCCGGCGCCTTCGGCTGCCTCGGTGTCGGCACGCCGTACGGCGTGGCCGCCGCGTTGCTGTACCCCGGCCGCCAGGTGGTGACGATCACCGGCGACGGCGCGTTCGGCATCAACGCGATGGAGATCGACTCGGCCAAGCGCCACGGAGCGAAGGTGGTGTTCATCGTGTCGAACAACGCGGCGTGGAACATCGAGCGGCTCGACCAGGAGATGAACTACGGCGGCCGCGTCGTCGGCACCACGCTGGCGTGGAGCGACTACGCGGCGATGGCGCGCGCGTTCGGCCTGCACGGCGAGCGCGTCACCGACCCAGCGCGGCTGAAGGGCGCACTCGAAGAGGCGTTCGCGAAAGCGCCGGCGCTGCTCGACGTGGTGGTGACGCAGGACGCGCTGAGCTCCGACGCCGGCAAGGGCCTCGGTTGGGTGCCGGACCGGCAGGCGCTGACCGCGTGGGACGAGGCGGAGCAGGCGCGGCGGCGGTGAGGCGGTATGTCTGCGTGCGTCTGGCGCGGCGCGGCGGGCAGTACCCGGCAGGGGCTCCTACTGTGGCGGTCGATGCTGCGCATCGACTCCGCTGCGATGCTCGCAGCGCGGTCGCGCGCCGCGAAACTCGCTTCGCTCCCTTCGGTCGTTCCGCTCGAACAATCGCCGCGAGTCAGAAGTGGAAGCGCGCGCGTTGCGCGCGCCGACCGCACTGCTGCGCTTCTCGCCGCCCCACAAGTCGCCCCCGCCGGGTACCACCCGCCGCGCAGCAGCGCTCGTGGTGCTTGACGACGCATGCCACGGTGGTGCCGGCAAAGCCGGGGGTGGGTGTGCGCCGGCAGCGACATATGCGGCGCCGAGGAGCGCAGAGCGCATGGCCGCGCGCGTCAGCGCGCCTCCTGCTCTGACTCGTCGAGATTGTTCGAGCGGAACGAACGAAGTGAGTGAAGCGAGTTTCGCGACGGGCCATGAGATTGAGCACCGCAGGGAACCCTTCGCGCAGCGAAGGGCTGCCGCATTCGAGCGCCGGCGCATACCCGCCCCCGGCTTTGCCTCGCTTCGCTGCACGCATGTAGAAGGCCCACCAACACTCAAGCCATGAGCCACCTGCTGACCCTCTCCGAATCGATCGCCACGCACGCGCGCGTGCAGCCGCACAAGATCGGCGCGCGCGACTCGAAGCGCTCGCTGAGCTACGTCGCGTGGAACGAACGCGCCAGTGCGCTGGCCAACGCGCTGCTGGGCCTGGGCCTCGTCAAGGGCGATCGCGTCGCGCTGCTGGCCTACAACTCGCTGGAGTGGCTCGAGATCTACGTCGCGCTGGCGCGCGCCGGCCTGGTGGCGGTGCCGATCAACTTCCGCCTCGCCGGCCCCGAGGCGGCGTACATCGTCGGCCACAGCGAGGCGCGCGCGTTCATCGTGCAGGACGAACTGCGCTCGCTGGTCGACGGCATCCGCGCCGAACTGCCGATCGAGGCCGGCCGCTACGTGCTGTTCGGCGCCCGCGCGCCGCACGCGCACTGGCGCGACTACGAGACGCTGATCGCGCTGGCCTCGGCGTCGGCGCCCGACGTCGACGTGCAAGCCCGAGGACCTGTTCGCGCTGATGTACACATCGGGCACCACCGGCCGCCCCAAGGGCGCGATGCGCAACCACGAGGGCAACGCGCTGCTGGCGTTCGCCACCGCGCTGGAGTTCGGCTTGAGCGCCGACGACAACGGGCTGCTGGTGATGCCGCTGTGCCACGCCAACTCGCTGTACTTCAGCGTCACCTTCGCGATGCTCGGTGCGACGATCATCGTCGACGACCGCAAGAGCTTCGACCCCGAGGCGCTGCTGGCCAAGCTGGCCAGCGAGAAGATCACCTTCACGTCGCTGGTGCCCACGCACTACATCATGATGCTCGACCTGCCCGACCCGGCGAAGGCGAAGTACGACGTCAGCGCGGTCGGCAAGCTGCTGATCTCGTCGGCCCCGGCGCGCAAGGACACCAAGCTGGCGATCCTCGAAGCTGTTCCCCAACGGCAAGCTGTTCGAGCTGTACGGCTCCACCGAAGCGGGCTGGGTCACGATCCTGCGGCCCGACGAGCAGATCGAGCGGCTCGGATCGGTGGGCCGCGAGTGGGCCGGCTCGGGCGCGATCCGCATCCTCGACGCCGACGGCCGCGAAGTGCCCGACGGCGAGGTCGGCGAGCTGCACTCGCGCACGTCGTACGTGTTCGACGGCTACTGGAAGAACTCCGACAAGACGGCCGAGTGCTTTCGCGGGCAATGGTGCTCGGTGGGCGACATGGCGCGACGCGACGCCGACGGCTTCATCCACCTGGTGGACCGCAAGAGCAACATGATCATCAGCGGCGGCGAGAACATCTATCCGTCCGAGGTGGAGGCCGTGCTGGCCGCCCACCCGCAGGTGCAGGACGTGGCGGTGATCGGCGTGCCCGACGCCAAGTGGGGCGAGTCGGTGCAGGCGGTGGTGGTGCTGCGCACATCCGGCGCGGTCAGCCCGAGCGAACTGCTCGAGTGGTGCAAGGGCCGCGTCGCGAGCTTCAAGCGGCCCAAGTCGGTGGTGTTCATCAACGAGTCGGAGATGCCGCGCACTGCCACCGGCAAGATCCAGCACCGCGTGCTGCGCGACCGCCTGGTCAAGGGCTAGCCGCGGCTGCCGCGCCCGCCTGAGGCGGCCGGCTTGGGCCGCGGCGCGCCAAGCGCTATCGCGCGGCCTGTGGTGCCGCCGCGAACATCTGCTCCATCTCGCGGCGCACGGTGTACGCGCGCGACGCGGTGTCCATCGCGACGTCGGGCCAGGTCAGGCACTCGCCCTTGCGCACCGGGCGCAGCACCTTCACGTCGTGCGCCAGGCCGAGCGGCACGCCGCCGATCGCCGCCGACTTCCGCGCCGGCAGCAGCCGGCCCCACACCGTGTAGCCGCCCTCGCCGTCGAGCATGTCGCCGGGTTCCAGGTCGCGCTTGGCGGTGGCCACCACATCGGCGTTCCAGCCGCTGGCCACGCCGGTGGCTTCGCGCCGCAGCGCCACGCTGGCCACCGACAGCCCGACTTCGAGCCCGATCAGATGCCAGCGCTTGTACAGCGTGAAGTAGCGGCCGCTGGGATCGGTGTGCGCGTTGTATTCCTCGAAGCAGTTCTTGATGTACTCGGTCTCGGCCTCGACCGTGACCCACACGCCCATGCGGATGTCGTACGGGATCTGGCGACCGTCGGTCTCGAGCGACGAGATCACCTCGACCATGCCCTTGCGCTCAAGCACGCCGCCTTCGCTGATCGGGCGCGTCACGTAACGGGATGTCTTCCACGCTGGCCGGCGGATAGCGCAGACCGTTGCTCGGCACCGCCAGGCCGGTGGCGTTGGCCACCGCGGTGCACTCGATCGACGGTTTGGAGCCGTCGAGGAAGCTGTTGAACATCTTGGGGTTCAGGCCGCCGCGCTGCGGCCTGCTCGGGCGTCAGCCCGTAGTAGCCCCACACGGTCTCGGGCGTCGATTCGCTGAAGTGCGGCAGCCACTTGTGGCCGCGACCGGCCGCGACCACCGGAAAGCCGCAGGTGCGGGCCCAGTCGACGAGGTCGCAGATCAACGCGGGCTGGTCGCCGAACGCGAGCGAATACACGACGCCGGCCTGCTTGGCTTTGTGCGCGAGCAGCGCGCCGCAGAACGCGTCGGCCTCGACGGTGACGTTGACCACGTGCTTGCCGTTGGCGAACGCTTCGAGGCAGTGGTCGACGGCCGCGATCGGGTGCCCGGTGCATTCGACGATGACGTCGATCGCGGGATGGCGCACCAGCGCGCGCCAGTCGTCGCCGATGTGCGTGGTGCCTTCCTTCACCGCCGAATCGAGCGACGACACCTGCGTGCGTTGCGGGCTCCAGCCCACGCGTGCGAGATTGGCGCGCGCGGCCTGCGGCGACAGGTCGGCGATGCCGGCCAGGTGCACGCCCGGCGTGCGTGGTATCTGCGCGAGGTACATCGAGCCGAACTTGCCGGCACCGATCAGGCCAACGCGGATCGGCTTGCCTTAGCGCGGCGCGTTGCTGCAGTTGTGCGTACAGGCTCATCGGTGCACCTTCGCGCAAGAAGTTGGCGGGATTGTCGCTCGCGCGGGCGCGGGCCAGCCGTTGTCAACCCGTCGAGTCGGGGCGGTGCAGCACCCACCACGCGTAGACGACGAACACCAGCGCCGACGCCACGAAGACCACCACCTGCTCGGTGGCCGACAAGGCCGGGAACCACGCGAACAGCAGTGCGAAAGGCGCACCGCCGATCGCCGTGGACACCATGTTCTCCGCCAGCGTGGTGCTGCGGCTGAACAAGCCCAGCGCATACGACAACACGTCCACAGGAAACGTCATGCGCAGCACCACCAGCGATGCGATGCGGTGGCGCGGATGGATCAGGCGGTCGATGTCGGCATGGCGCCGCACCGACGCAAAGTGGCGCAGGATCGCGTCGCGGGCGTGGCGGCCCAGCCAGAACGACAGCGCTGCGCCGCCCACCCAGCCCAGCAGCAACAGCAGCGCCGTCCACCACGGCCCCCAGGCCAGCACCGCCAGCGGCAACAGCGGCAGGTTGGTGACCATCGGCAGCAACACGGCCACCACCGACGTGGCCACGAACACCACGATGCCCAACCGGGTGTGCGCGGCCAGCACGTTCTGGATCGGCGCCGCGAACTCGCGCGCCAGCACCATGCCGATGCCGAACAGCACCACCACCCCCAGCGCCGCACGGACCGACGGCAGCCAGTCGGCCCAGGTCAGCGCGGGCCGCAGCGAATGCGAAGGTTCGTGCATCGGAAAGTGTCCCCCGGTGTTGCCCGGCTCGAGCCTGCCGCGATGCTACGGTGCGCCGCGGCGGGCCGGCGCCTCTCGACGCGCATGCCGCCGGCGGCGCGGGCAGCGTGGCCGCACAATGCGCACCCAGAGCCTGGCCGCATAGAAGAGAACATGGCGATCTACCGCATCGACGACCACCAGCCGCAGATTGCGGCGGATGCCTATGTGGTCGACAACGCCACCGTGATCGGCCGCGTCACGCTCGGGCCCGGCGCCAGCGTGTGGTTCAACGCCGTGCTGCGCGGCGACGGCGACGACATCGTGATCGGCGCCGGCAGCAACGTGCAGGACGGCGCCGTGCTGCACGTCGACCCGGGCTTCCCGCTGAAGGTGGGCGAGCGGGTGTCGATCGGGCATCAGGCGATGCTGCACGGCTGCACGATCGGCAACGGCTCGTTGATCGCGATCAGGGCGGTGGTGCTCAATGGCGCGGTGATCGGCGAGCAGAGCCTGGTGGGCGCGGGCGCCATCGTCACCGAGGGCAAGACATTTCCGCCGCGCTCGCTGCTGCTCGGCGCGCCGGCCAAGGTGATGCGCGAGCTGACCGACAAGGATCTGCAGATGCTCAAGTTCGCCGCCGACAGCTACGTGCGACGCGCAGCGCTATACCACCGCTCGCTGATGCGCCTCGACGGCCCCTCGCCGTACAACCTGCCCTGAGCTGCGCCAAGTGCGCGGCGCCAGTACCGCGCCTAGAATCACCCGCATGCATCCGCGCGGCAGCCTGCTCTTCTACGGCGACCATCTGGCGCGCAGCGTGCGCGGCGTACCCTGCGCGCCTCCGACGAATCGACGGACCCCGCTGTAGTTCACGTCGATCCCCGGGCCTGCACGGCCCTTCGAAGGAGCAAATCATGGCCGATCCGATCCACAACCCCATGGGCCTGATGGGGTTCGAGTTCGTCGAGTTCGCGTCGCCCACGCCCAACGTGCTGGAGCCGCTGTTCGAGAAACTGGGCTTCAGCCTGGTGGCACGCCACCGCAGCAAGGACGTGCTGCTGTACCGGCAAGGCGACATCAACTTCATCGTCAACCGCGAGCCCAAGAGCCTGGCCGGCTACTTTGCCGCCGAGCATGGGCCGAGCGCCTGCGCGCTGGCGTTCCGCGTCAAGGATTCGCACCAGTCGTACGCCCGCGCGCTCGAACTCGGCGCGCAGCCGATCGAGATCCCCACCGGCCCGATGGAGCTGCGACTGCCGGCGATCAAAGGCATCGGCGGCGCGCCGCTGTACCTGATCGACCGCTTCGAAGACGGCAAGAGCATCTACGACATCGACTTCGAGTGGCTCGACGGCGTGCCGCGCCATCCGGTGGGCGTGGGCCTGAGGTTGGTGGACCATCTCACGCACAACGTCTACCGCGGGCGCATGGCGTTCTGGGCGCAGTACTACGAGAAGCTGTTCAACTTCCGCGAGATCCGCTACTTCGACATCCAGGGCGAATACACCGGCCTCACCAGCAAGGCGATGACCGCACCCGACGGCAAGATCCGCATCCCGCTGAACGAGGAATCGTCCAAGGGCTCGGGGCAGATCGAAGAGTTCCTGATGAAGTTCAACGGCGAGGGCATCCAGCACGTGGCACTGCTCACCAACGACATCTTTGCCACCATCGACAAGCTGGCGATGGCCGGCGTGCCGCTGATGACGGCGCCCAACGACGTGTACTACGAGATGCTCGAGGAGCGCCTGCCCGGCCACGGCCAGCCGATCGCCGAGCTGCAAACGCGCGGCATCCTGCTCGACGGCAGCACCAAGGATGGCAAAGCACGCTTGCTGCTGCAGATCTTCTCCGAGACGCTGCTCGGCCCGGTGTTCTTCGAATTCATCCAGCGCAAGGGCGACGACGGCTTCGGCGAAGGCAACTTCAAGGCGCTGTTCGAATCGATCGAGCGCGACCAGCTGCGCCGCGGCGTGCTCAGCCCGAGCTAGGGCCTGTTCACACTGCGGATGCCAGTGCGAGCGGGCCCTAAAGCTTCATCTTGGCGACCAACGTGTCGTAGCGACGGTCGTCGCGCAAGCCGCGCAGGAACCGATCGATCTTGAGCGTCTCGCAACCGCTCTGACGCTCGCTGCATGCCCTGCTCAGCCACTCGAACGCCAGATTCTTGTTGCCGCGGATGGCGTAGAGCTCGGCCACGTAGTACGCATTGGTGCCGGGGGATCTTTTCATCTCCGTCAGCGCGGCGTCGGATTCGGCTTGATGTCCCAACGTCCAGTGCGCGATCGACAGCGCCCAGAGCCGGTAGCCCTGGTGGCGCTCCGCGGCGATTTCTGCCAGTGCCTCCTCGCCCTTGCCGAGTAGCGCCAGATCCACGCCGATCAGGGCACGGCTGCCGATGGCGTGCGGATTCATCTGCAGCTCTTGTCGAAACAGCGCCAGGGATTCCTCGAGGCGATCGCCGTGGAGCAAATAGGACGCCAGGGTTCCGATGGCCGCCGAATTCAGCGGATCGCGGCGAATGATCTGCCCCTGTATCTTGATGGCCTCACCGAGGTTGCCCCTGAGGCTGGCGAAGGTCGCCTCGCACTCGGGCAACAGCAGGGCATCTCTCGGGTCGATGGTGCGCATGCGATCGAGCTCGACACGCGCGTCGGCCCATTGATGCTCGACTCGGACCAGATACCGGAAGCGCGCCGCATGCGCGGCCATCGAGTCCGGCTCGATCTGCAGCGCCCTCTCGATCGCCTGTCGCGCCAGCGCGTTGCCTTCATTCTTCGGCATCCACGACAAGTAGGCCTGCCTCATGTACAAAAGGGCCAGCTTGACCCACGGCAACGCATATTCGGGATCGAGCGCGATGGCCTTCTTGAATGACACTTCGGCGCGCTGCGCATCGCGCTCGAACGGGCCGTTGGCATAGAGACCTCCTTGCAGCACGAGGTTGTAGGCGTCGACATCGGGGGCCTTGATGCCACGGGGCAACGGGCGATCGCTCAACACAGCCTCCAGCGCATTCGCCACCGCGGCGGCGATTTCATCCTGCACTTTGAAGATGTCGGCCAGATCGCGGTCGTAGGTCTGCGACCAGAGGTGGTTGCCGTCGGCGGCGCGCACGAGCTGCGCGCTGATGCGCAACACCTCTGCGCTCTTGCGCACGCTGCCCAGCAGCACGTATGCAACCCCGAGCTTGGCGGCGATCGAGCGCACGTCTTCGTTCTTGCCCTTGAACGCGAATGCCGACGTGCGCGCGGTGACCCGAAGGTTCGGGCTGCGGGCCAGGCGGTCGATCAGCTGTTCCGACAGCCCGTCGGAGAAATACTCCTGGTCGTGCTTCTCGCTCATGTCGGCGAAGGGCAGCACGGCGATCGATTTGTCTTCAGGAGACACCGGCGCAGCGGACGACGCGATGGTTGCGCCCGGTGTCGGGGCGCTGGCACCAGGTGGGCCGTAGCGCAGCGCCACATAGCCCATGGCAACGAGGACCACCGCAATGGCCGCCGCCTGGGCAACGCCCGCGCGGTTTCGGGTCACGAACTTGCCGGCTCTGTAGCGCAGCGAGTCCGGCACCGCCTGCACGGGCTCGCCCGACAGATATCTGCGCAGGTCGCGCGCGAAGGCCCCTGCACTGTCGTATCGATCGGGCGCTGATTGCGAAAGCGCCTTGAGGGTGATCGCATCCAGATCGCCCTGCACTGCGCGCACGACCTGGGCCAGACTGCCGCCGCGCAGCTCCGCCGCATTGGCATCGAGCCGCGTGCTGGGCCGCTGCACGGTGCGGTCGGGCGCGATCGCTCGGCCCGCCATCTCGAAAGGCGGGCGTCCCGACACCAGCTCGTAGAGCACCACCCCCAGCGAGTAGACGTCGCTGGCGGCAGCGATGCTCTCGCCTTGCAGTTGCTCCGGACTGGCGTACCCCGGTGTCAGCGCACGTCCATACAGCTTCGTGAGGTCGGCTTCGGCGGGCCGCTGCATCAACCGGGCGACCCCGAAGTCCAGCAGCTTCACTTGCCCGGCATCGGTGACCAGCACGTTGCCGGGCTTCAGGTCGCGGTGCAAGACTCCCTTGTCGTGGGCATACTGCACCGCCTCCAGCACTTGCAGAAACAGGCCAATGCGCTCGCGGATGCCAAGGTGGTGGTCGTTGGCCCACGCAAGCAGGTTCTTGCCGGCCACGTATTCGAGCGCGAGGTACGGCCGGCCGTCTTGACTCACCCCCGCGTCGAAGAAGCGCGCGATGTGCGAGTGCTCCAGAGCGGCCACAATGTCCCGCTCGATCGCAAAGCGTGCGGTCAAGTCCTGCCGCCATGGCACGTGCGACGGCGTCTTGAGGGCCACCTCGCGCTTGAACGCGCCATCGGCCCGCTGCGCCAGCCACACCTCGGCCATGCCGCCGGCCCCCAGCGGCCGGGTCAGCCGATAGGGGCCCACCAAATCGCCCTCTTTCAGGCCGCTTGCGGCCCGCACGTCGCCACCGGCACCCAGCTGCAGCGGCGCGGCCAACACCGCCTCGGCGGCAAGCCGGCCCGGCCCCGGCAACAAGGCGCGCCGCAATGCCGGCTCGAGGTCGCGATGCTCGGCGGCAAGCGCTTGCAGCCACGCCCGCCGCGCCGCTTCATCGGCATCGACCACCTCGTCGAGCAACCGACTCATGCGCGCCAGCTGCTCGGTCGACAGCTTCATGACGGAGCGCTCCTTCAGTCGGGCCGCAGGATCGCCCGCAACAGCATCTTGGCCTTCTCCCAGTCGCGCTGCACCGTGCGCTCGGTGATCTCCAAAGTGTCGGCGATCTCGCGGTCGCTGTAGCCGCCGAAGTAGCGCATCTCCACCATCCGCGCGGCGCGCGCATCGGCCTGCTCCAGCTCTTGCAGCGCCTCGTGCACCTGCACGATCGCCGCCTCGTCCTGCTGCACGTCGTTCGCCAGATCGGTCGACAGCGTCATCTTCTGCACATCGCCGCCGCGCCGCTCGGCCGATCGCGCGCGGGCCGTGTCGACGATCACCGATCGCATCACCTGCGAAGCGTAGCCGAAGAACGCTCGCCGATCGTCGAACTGCAGCTCGCCGGTCTGAACCAGGCGCAGGTACGCCTCGTGCACCAGCGCGGTGGAGTCCAGCACGGTGTTGCGGCCCGCGTCGTACAGGCGGGAATGAGCCAGGCGCTGCAGCTCGCGATAGGCCGCCACGAACACCGCATCGCGAGCAGCGCGATCGCCATCGGCCATGCGCGACAGCAGCACCGTGAGCCGCTCGCTCATGCGTCGATCGATCCTTGTGCAGTCTTCATGCCGATGGATCCCAGGCCACCCGGCGCATTCTGCATCGCTGCATCGCGCGCCGCCCGCATGTCAGTTTGGCCGCCTGGAATGCGTTCTCACGGTTGAGGCGCGATGACAGGAACCCCTGAAACCGCCAGACGACAAGGAGTCGGGCATGAAGCTGCTGCTGAAGTTCAATCTGGTGCTGACCATCGTGTTCGCGGTCGGAATCGCGGCCACCACCTTCGTGTTGCGCGATCTGCTGCAAAGAAACGCCCGCGAGGAGATCTACGAAAACGCCAAGCTGCTGATCGAGAGCGCGCTGTCGGTGCGCAGCTACACCAGCGCCAACATCGCGCCGCTGCTCGAGACGCAGATCAAGTACGAATTTCGTCCGGAGATGGTGTCGGCGTTCTCGGCGATCGAGTTGTTGAGGAACCTGCGCGAAGCCAACCCCGACTACAAGCAGTTCTTGTATCGCGAGGCGACGTTGAACCCCACCAACCCGGCCAACAAGGCGGTCGAGTGGGAAAGCGACATCGTCAATTCGTTTCGCAACGGTGCGGTCAAGGCGCCGCTGTTCGGGCAACGCGACACGCCCAACGGTCGCATGCTGTTCGTCGCCAAGCCGTTGAAGGCGGGCGCACAGTGCCTGCGCTGCCACGACACCGCCGAACTCGCGCCGCCGACGATGATCGCCAAGTACGGCAGCGCGGGAGGCTTCGGCTGGAAGGCGGGCGAGATCATCGGGGCGCAGATCATTCAGATCCCGGAGACGTTCGCGCTGGCGCGCGCCGAGGGGACGTTCCGCGTCTTCATGGGCTCGCTGCTGGGCGTGCTGCTCGCGGTCGCCTTGATACTGAATCTGCTGCTGTGGTGGATGTTCATCCGTCCGATCACGAAGATCTCGGCGCTCGCCGACCGCATCAGCCTCGGCGAAATCGAGGCGCCCGATTTCGCGGCGCGCAGCCGCGATGAGATCGGCATGCTCGCCCACGCGCTGTCGCGGATGAGGCGCAGCCTGGTGCAGGCGATCAGCATGCTCGAGGCGTGATCGCGGGGCTGGACCGCATCTTCTACCGTTGCCGCACGTATTGTCCCGGTGCGCTCTTCGATGACGCGATAGCCCTTGCGCGGAGCTCCCATCGCAGGCGGCTTGGTCTTGCCGCCGGAATGCTCCGCGAGCCACCTTTGCCAAGCCGGCCACCAGGAGCCGTCGTGCTTCGTGGCCGCCTCCATCCAATCCTCCGGTGCCAGATGCGCCTCGGCAAGCCGGCGCGTGCGAATGCGGTAGTGGCGCTTGGGATGGACAGGGCCGGCCACGATCCCTGCGTTGTGGCCGCCGGCGGTCAGCAGGAAGGTGAGGTCGTCCGAGCGGACGAGGTTGTCCACCTTGTAGACCGACTTCCACGGCGCGACGTGATCGGCCTCGGTGCCCACGACGAACATCGGCACGCTGATGTCCGACAGCCGGATCAGCTTGCCGCCGACCGGAAAGCGGTTCGTCGCGAGCTCGTTGTCGAGGTAGAGCCGATACAGATACTCCGTATGCATCCGCCACGGCATGCGCGTGCCGTCGGCATTCCAGGCCATCAGGTCGATCATTCGATCGCGCTGGCCCTTGAGGTACTGGTTGACGATGGGCTGCCACAGCAGATCGCGTGCACGCAGCATCGCGAACGCTCCGCCCATCTGCCGGCTCTCGAGCACGCCCTTGCGGTGCATCGTGGCTTCGAGCATCGCCAGCTGGCTCGGATTGATGAAGAAGGCCAGCTCGCCCGGCTCGGAGAAGTCGGTCTGCGCGGCGAACATCGTGATCGAGGCCAGCCGCTCGTCCTTGTCGCGCGCGAGCGCCGCCGCGCCGATGGCGAGCAAGGTGCCGCCGATGCAGTAGCCCACGGCGTGGATCCTGCGCTTGGGCACGATGGCGGCGACGGCGTCGACCGCAGCGCGAAGCCCTTTCTCGACGATAGTCGTCCATGCCGATGTCGCGGTCGCGCTCGTCGGGGTTCTTCCACGACATCATGAACACGGTGTGACCCTGTTCGACCAGGTACTTCACCATCGAATTGCGCGGGCTGAGATCAAGGATGTAGTACTTCATGATCCAGGCCGGCACGATCAGAACCGGCTCGGCGCAGACCGTCGGGGTCGCCGGCTCGTACTGGATCACCTCGATCAGCTCGTTGCGGAACACGACCTTGCCGGCTGTCACGGCGACGTTCTTGCCGACCTCGAATTCCTCGGCGCCCGCCGGCGCGCTGCCCTTCAGCGTGCGCCCGATGTCCTCGACCACGTGCTTGAACCCGCGCACCAGGTTCTGTCCCTGCTCCGACTGGGTCAGCGCCAGCAGCTCGGGATTCGACGCCAGGTAGTTCGACGGCGATGTCGCATCGAGCAGCATGCGCACTGCGAACTCCAGCAGCTGGGTGTGATAGTCGGTCACGCCACTGACGTCGCGCACGGCTTCGTTCATCAGGGCCAGGTTGTTCTGGTACGCACGCGCGTAGACGTTGAACGGAAACTGCGACCAGGCCTCGGCTTCGAAGCGTCGATCGGGGTCGCCCGAAAAGCCTTCGCCGGGCGACACCGGCGCTCCGGCGGCCAACGCACGAAGCGCGAACGTCCAGGTATCGCCCGCGCGCACCATCGCGTCTTGCCGCAGCTCCTGTCGCTTGGCCGGGGACAAGGCCAGATGCATCGCCCAGTCTGCCCAGGCGGTGGTGAATGCGGTCGGGAGCGAGCCCGGCGGTCATCTGCGCAACCTGGGCGCGGAATTCCCGATCGAAGTCCTGAGCGGTGGGGGCGGGCTTGGTCATTGTGGCCATGTCTGCAGCTCGAGGTGATGGGTCAACCTATCCGGTGGGTCGGTCCCGTGGCGTCGCTCACGCCGGCGCGTGCCAGCCTGCGTCGACCCACAGCTCGCCACTGACCGCCGCATTGGCGAGCATGAAGCAGATCGCATCGGCGATCTCGTCCGGCCTGATCAGCCGGCCGAGCTGCGTGAACGGCAGGATGTTCTTGGCCACGTAGTCGACGCCCATCGCGCGCACCATTGGCGTGTCGGTGAAGCCGGGGTGGATGACGCTGCAGCGCACGCCGTAGAACATCGCCTCCTTCATGATCGTGGCGGCGGCGCCCTCCAGGCCGGCCTTGGTGCTGGCATACGAGATCTGGCCGCGGTTGCCCTGCGACGAGATCGAGCCGATGAACACCACCGAGCCTTGGATGCCTTCGTCGGGCATCCAGCGCTTCAGGCCCTTGGCGGCTCGGTCCTCGGCGATGCGGCCGATCATCTCCAGCGCCCAGTACACCGGCGCGATGAGGTTGACGTCGACCACCAGCTTGAACTGCTCGAGCGGGTAGATGCGCGCCTTGCCCGTGTTCTTGTCGATCGCGCACGGCCAGGTCGTCGCGCGTGATGCCCGCAGCCGGCACGCACAGCGACACCCCGCCGTACTTGGCGCTCATCGTGTCGTAGACCGAGGCACGGAATCTCTCGTCGGTGGTGTCGCCCTGGAAGGGGATCGCGACCGTGCGGCCCGCATCGGCATTGAGCTGGTCGGCGACGTCTTGTGATCGCCTCGCTCACGTCCACCAGCGCCACCGCGGCCACGTCGCGCCGCGCCATCGCGGCGGCGACCGCGCGGCCGATGCCGCTGCCGCCCCCGGTGATGACTGCTACTCTGTTCGTGAATTCCATCGAGTTTCCGTTTTTTGTGCTGCAGTAGGCCACTGTAGGCGCTTATCGCGACCCTCCTTGCGGCCTCGTTTGCGCTAGCGCAAACACGCCACCTTCCTCGAGCCATTCGCGCTCGGAGGACGCCCCGGCAGGCCAGCCGCTGGCGGGCTTGGTGGCGCGGGCCCAGGTCGTCATCACCTCGGCTCAAACGCCGCGCACAACTCGACCTGTGTTGAGCACAGCTGCGCGAAGTCAATGCGGCCTGGTCTTATTTGCGGTAGACGAATCGACTTCTCTTTCTGTCCCGCCGGGAGTGCCACGCCGAGCGCCATGTGGCTCGGTCAACCATGGAGCGCATTCCAGTAGGTTCGATCAGCCGACAGGCCGCGCGTGCCGCAACGCGCGGTCGGTCGATCGAGGAAATCAGCAAGAAGAAAAAGGCCAGCGCGGGATCACCCGCCTGGCCACAAACCCATTGAAGGGAGAGGAGAACAATGCAGGGCCAGTCTGATCTCGCGGCGCGTGGTTGTGCACCCCTTATCTGAGCCATGCTGCTGGACCGGGGGGTGCTGGTAGCGCGTGTACACGGTGCCGTAGCCAGAGGACTGACCGCCGGTCCCATTGGGTCCTCAGCAGACGGGGTCGCTGGCGGCAGATCCGCGCCGTCGGCGCTACAGTGCAGCCCTCGTCGGGAGCCCTGTGCATGAAGACCTATCGCATCGCCACCATCCCCGGCGACGGCATCGGCAAGGAGGTGGTGCCCGCCGGCGCGCAGGTGCTGCAGGCGCTTGCTGAAACCAGCCAGCGCTTTCGCATCCAGTTTCAGGACTTCGGCTGGGGCGGCGACTGGTACCGCGTGCACGGCGTGATGATGCCGGCCGACGGGCTGGACGCGCTGCGCGGCAAGGACGCGATCCTGTTCGGCTCGGCGGGCGACCCGCAGATCCCCGACCACATCACGCTGTGGGGCCTGCGGCTGAAGATATGTCAGGGCTTCGACCAGTACGCCAATGTGCGGCCCACGCGCATCCTGCCTGGCATCGACGCGCCGCTGAAACGGTGCGCACCGAAAGACCTCGACTGGGTGATCGTGCGCGAGAACACCGAGGGCGAATACGCCGGCGTCGGTGGCCGCGTGCATCAGGGTCACCCGATCGAGGTGGCCACCGACGTGTCGATCATGACGCGCACCGGTGTCGAACGCATCATCCGCTACGCGTTCGAGCTCGCGCGCTCGCGGCCGCGCAAGCAGCTCACGGTGGTGACCAAGAGCAATGCGCAGCGCCACGCGATGGTGATGTGGGATGAAATCGCCGCGCAGGTGGCGCACGACTTTTCCGACGTGCACTGGGACAAGGAGCTGGTCGACGCGATGACCGCGCGCATGGTCAACCGGCCCGCGAGCATCGACACCGTGGTGGCGACCAACCTGCACGCCGACATCCTGAGCGACCTGGCCGCCGCATTGGCGGGCAGCCTGGGCATCGCGCCCACCGGCAACATCGACCCCGAGCGGCGCTACCCGAGCATGTTCGAGCCGATCCACGGCTCGGCGTTCGACATCGTGGGCAAAGGCCTGGCCAACCCGATCGGCACCTTCTGGTCGTGCGTGATGCTGCTCGAGCACCTGGGTGAGACCGACGCCGCGCGCACGCTGATGGCGGCGGTCGAGTCGGTCACCGCGGATCCCACGTTGCACACACGCGACCTCGGCGGCACGGCCACCACGAAGCAGGTGACGGCCGCGGTGATTCAACGTATCCAGGCCAACCCTGTGGCGCGCGCAGCGGCTTGACCGCAGCATCGGGGCCTTCACGCAAAAGGCTCTACCGATGCACCCACGCTTTCTGGCCGCGGTCACGCTGGCCGGCACGGCGCTCGTCGCCACACCCGTTGGCGCACAGCCCTGCCCCGACAAGAACGTCATGTACTGGCAGGCGTTTCCGCCGGGCGGCGAATCGGATCTGTCGGCGCGCCACCAGCAGCTGGTGCTGAAGAAAAAGTGCCCGGCGATCGACACGGTCATTCAATACAAGGCCGGCGCCGGCGGTGCGCTGCTGTGGGGCACCACGAACACGCTGCCCGCCGACGGCGTGAACATCGTCGGCATCAACCTGCCGCACATGGTGCTGCAACCGATGGAAGGCGTCGTGCAGTACAAGACCGACGACGTGACGCCGGTGTTCTGGTTCCACTACACGCCCGATGCGCTGGTGGTGCCTGAAACCAGCCCGATCAAGAGCTGGGCCGATTTCGTCAAGGCCGCGAAGGATCAGCCGGGCAAGCTCAACCTCGGCGGCTCCGGCCTGAACTCGGCCAACCACGCCGCGCACCAGCGCATGAACGCCGCCTTCGGCATCCAGACCACTTACGTGCCGTTCAAGGGCACCGGCGACATGACGATGGCCGTGCTCGGCGGCCATGTCGACGGCAGCATGACCTACACCGCGTTCGCCATCAACAACAAGGGCAAGGTGCGCGCGCTGGCGGTGGCGATGGAGCAGCGGCATCCGTTGCTGCCCGACACGCCGACTTTCAGAGAGCTCGGTGTCGACTGGGTCGACGGCGCGTTCCGCGGCATCGGCGTGCCCAAGGCCACGTCGCCCGAGGCGCGCAAGCGGCTGTCGGAGCTGTGGGCGGCGATGAACGCCGACCCCGAGATGAAGGAGCTCGCGGCCAAGAGCGGCTTCGAGCTGGTGAACGTCGGCGTCGAGCAGATGGATGCGTTCATGAAGGACAAGGTCAAGGTCTACAGCGACGTCGGCAAGCAGATGGGTCTCGGCAAGTAGCCCGCGCCGACGCGCCAACACGCAGGAGTCGAACCCGATGACGACGATGCGCCCCGCCTGTTCCTGCCACCCCACGCGGCGAGGCTTTCTCACGACCTTGCTGGCAGCCGGCGCCGCCGGCTGCGCGGCGCCGGGCGCGGGCACGGCGGCATCGAGAATCGACATCCACCACCACGTGTTCTCGCCCGCCTACGTGGCCGAGCTCGACCGCGTCAACCAGGCGCCGCCGATCGTCAAGAACTGGTCGCTGGCCAAAACGCTCGACGACATGGGCGCCGCCGGCGTGGCCACCGCGATACTGTCGGTCACCACACCGCAGGTGGGTTTTGCCGACGCCGCCAACGCCCGCCGCATCGCCCGCGAGTGCAACGAATACCAGGCGCGGCTGGCGCAGGATCACCGCGCCCGCTTCGGCTCGTTCGCGATGCTGCCGATGCAAGACAGCGATGGCGCGCTGCGCGAGCTCGAATACGCGCTCGACGTGCTGAAGGCCGACGGCATCGGGCTGCTCACCAGCTACGGCGACAAATGGCTCGGCCATGCGCAGTTCAACCCGGTGATGGACGAGCTCAACCGCCGCAAGGCCGTGCTCTACACGCACCCCACGGCGGCCAACTGCTGCCGCACGCTGCAACCCGATGTGCCACCCACGGTGATCGAGTTCGGCACCGACACCTCGCGCGCGATCACGCAGATCGTCTTCTCCGGCACCGCGGCGCGCTGCCCCGACTTGCAGTTCATCTTCAGCCACGCCGGCGGCACGATGCCGTTCCTCACCGAGCGGCTGCTGAAGATGCCCGTGATCGACCCGTCGCTGGCGCCGCGGGTGCCGCGCGGCGTGCTGCACGAGTTGCAGCGCTTCTACTACGATACCGCGTGGTCGGCGCATCCGATGGCGCTGGCCTCGCTGACGCGCCTGGTCAAGCCCTCGCAGATCGTGTTCGGCTCCGACTACCCGTATCGCACCGGCATCGACAACGTCAAAGGGCTGGCCGACTACGGCTTCTCAAGCGCCGATTTGCGCGCCATCGAGCACGACAACGCGCTGCGCCTGTTGCCGCGCTGGGCCTGACACCGATCGGCTCAGATGCGGTGGCTCTCGTAGGTGGTGGGGTGGAACAACTCGTCCACCGACATCGCACGCTCCGACAGGCCTTGCCCCTGGTGGTGGCGCAGGAAGTACTGCAGCGTTGATTCGTTGCCGGCCACGCCGTACGACCAGAAGTCTTCACCCAGCGTCTCGCGCGCGGCTTTGAGCTGCTCTTCGACGAACGGCAGCGTCACCTTGGTGGCCGAGGTGTCTGCCAGCGCCTCCAGCGCCACCGCCTTGGCCTGCGTGAAGGCCTTGAGCACGGCGCCCGGCAGCCACGGGTGGGCTTCAGCCAGCGCGCGCCGCACACCCACCACGTGCATGATCGGAAAGATGCCGGTGCGCCGGTACCAATCGGTGGCCGCTGCCATGGGATCGTCGAACAACCAGCCCACGTGCGGGTTGCGTGCCGCGGCACCGGCGGGCGGGCGCGGCGCGATGAAGCCGTCGATCTCGCCGGCATCGAGCAGGTCCGAGATCGTGCGCCCCGCGGGCGCGGGCTCCACGTGCACGTCGGCGGGCAGCGTCAGCGCGATCTTCTCGGGCCGCTGCGGCTCGTGGATGCCGCCGCGCACCCACGTGATGTCGCGCGGGTGCACGCCGTGGTCGTCTTGCAGGATCGCGCGCGCCCACACGTTGGCGGTGAGCTGGTACTCGGGCACGCCGACGCGCTTGCCTTGAAGATCCTGCGGCACGCGAACCCGGTCCTTGCGCACCCAGATCGACGTGTGGCGAAACGCGCGCGACAAGAACACCGGCACAGCCACGTACGGGCACTCGCCGCGCGAAGCGGTGACGATGTAGCTCGACAACGACAGCTCGCTGACGTCGAACGCCTGCTGCCGCATCGCGCGAAAAAAAGTCTCTTCGGGCGACAGCGCCATGTACACCGGGTTGACGCCGTCGATCTGCACGCGACCGTCGAACAGCGCGCGCGTGCGGTCGTAGTCGCCCATCGCCACCGACAGGCGCAGCTTGCCAGTCGTGCGGGTCATTCGGCGGTGATGTGGTGTTCGCGGATGAAGTTGCCCCAGTTGCGCTGCTCCTCGCGCAGCGAGGCCGCAAATTGCTCGGGCGTGTCGAACACCGGAATCAGTGCCTGCTGCTCCAGCCTGGCCGCGGCGGCGGGGTTCTTCATCGCGCGCGCCACCTCCTGCGCCACGCGCTGCACCAGCGCCGGCGACGCCTTGGCCGGCAACAGCACCGAGAACGAGGTGAACGCCTGGATGCCCGGCAGTCCGGCCTCGGCCAGCGTCGGCGTGGCGGGCAGCAGCGGCGTCTTGTCGGTGACCGCCAGCGCCACCAGCTTGCCGGCATCGATGTACTGGCGCACGCTGGCCAGGTCGGTGAGCATGAACTGCAGCCTGCCGCCCAGCAGATCGGTGTAGGCCGCACCGGCGCCCTTGTACGGCACGTGGCCGAACTGCGCGCCCGCGGCCACCTCGATCATGCGCATGCCGATGTACAGCGGACTGCCGACGCCGGCGCTGCCGTAGAACAGCTGTCCCGGCTCGCGCCGGCCGCGCTCCAGCAGTTCGGCGAGCGTCTTCACCTTGGCGTCGGGGTGCGCCACCACGACCATCGGCGCGATCACGCCGCGCGTCACCGGCGCGAAATCGCGTTGCACGTCGTAGCCGAGGTTCTTCAGCAGCACCGGGTTGATGCCGAGCGACGAGTTCGAGGCCACCAGCAGCGTCGAGCCGTCGCCGTCGGCCCTGGCCACCACGGTGGCGCCGATGGCGCCGCTGGCACCGGGCTTGTTGTCGACCACGAAGCTCTGCTTGAGCTGCTCGGTGAGCGCCTGCGCCAGGATGCGCCCATAGACATCGGTGCCGCCGCCCGGCGACGACGGCACCACCAGCGTCACCGGGCGTGTGGGCCAGTCGGTGCCCGTTTGCGCCAAAGTCCCGCCCGGCCCCATGCACGCCGTGGCCATCAACACTGCACAGCCGATTCGAAACACCCATGCACCTCGTTCGATTCGTCGCCTCGTCCAGCGTAGCCGCGGCCGCGATGGCGCGGCAAGTTCGGTTACCCTGAGCCCATGAGCGGCTTCGCAAACACCGATGCCAGCGCCGACCTGGTGCGCGACCTGGTCGACGCCAACCACATCCTGTACCAACAAGGCATCGTCGATGCGTTCGGCCATGTCAGTGCGCGCCACGATCGCGACGCGGGCCGCTTCCTGCTGGCGCGCAACATGGCGCCGGCGCGTGTGGGCGCGCAGGACATCGTGCAATACGCGGTGGCCACCGGCGAGCCGCTGGCCAGCGACGCACCGCGCGGCTATCTCGAGCGCACCATCCACAGCGAGATCTACAAGGCGCGGCCCGACGTGATGGCCGTGGTGCACAACCATTCGCCTGCGGTGCTGCCGTTTTGCATCGCGCGCGGCGCGCGCCTGCAGCCGGTGTGCCACATGGCCGGCTTCCTCGGTGGCACGGATGCCCCGGATGGGCCGGCGCTGTTCGAGATCCGCGACCACGCGGGTGCGGCGAGCGATCTGCTGATCCGCAACCGCGAGCTCGGCGCCGCGCTGGCGCACACGCTGGGGGCCGCGCGTGTGGTGCTGATGCGCGGCCACGGTTGCACGGTGGTGGCGCCGTCGCTGCGCGTGGCGGTGTTCCGCGCCGTCTACACCGAGGTCAATGCAAAACTCCTGCTGCGGTTCGTTGCCGCTCGGCGAGGTGGTCACGCTGACCCCCGAAGAAGCCGACGCCACCCGCATCACCAACGAAGGCCAGGTGACGCGCCCTTGGGACCTGTGGCGCGAACAGGCGCTGCAGGCGCGGTCGCAGCCCGGCCCCGCAACCTGATGCGAGGCGGCCCTGGCCGGCGATGGCACCGGCCACCCGGGGAACCCCGTACCGGCCGGCGCCGCGGGTTGCCGACAATGGCGCCGGCCTTTTTCTGGAGACGTTCGTGCGCACCCTTCATCGATCCCTCGTCCTCGGCGCCGCGTTGCTGGCTGCGTCCGCATTCGCACAAGACAAGCCGGTCATGCTCAAGCTGTCGAGCTGGGTGCCGGCGCAGCACCCGCTGAACCCAGCGCTGCAGGCCTGGGCCGACGACATCAAGAAGGCCTCGGGCGGCACGATCACCGCGACGCTGTTTCCGAGCGAGCAGCTCGGCAAGGCGTTCGACCACTACGACATGGCGCGCGACGGCATCGCCGACGCCGCCTACGTGAACCCGGGCTACCAGCCGGGGCGCTTCCCGATCTTCGCCGCCGCGTCGCTGCCGTTCCAGGCCAGCAACGCCAAGGGCGGCACCGCGGCGGTCGACGCCTGGTACCGCCAGTACGCGGCCAAGGAGATGAAGGACGTGCACTTCTGCTTCGCGTTCCTGCACGATCCGGGCAGCCTGAGCACCACCAAGAAGAAGGTCGTGATGCCGGGCGACCTGGCCGGCATGAAGGTGCGGCCCGCCACCGCCACGATCGGCCAGATGGTCACCACGCTGGGCGGCACCAACGTGCAGAGCTCGGCGCCCGAGGCGCGCGACATGCTCGAGCGCGGCGTGGCCGATGCCATCACCTTCCCGTGGGGGTCGCTGTTCCTGTTCGGCATCGACAAGGTCGTCAAGTACCACATCGACGCGCCGCTGTACGCCACGCCGTTCGTCTGGGTGATGAACAAGGACAAGATCGCTTCGCTGTCGCCGGCGCAGAAGAAGGTGATCGACGAGCACTGCACCACCGAGTGGGCCGAGAAGGTGGCCAGCCCGTGGGCCGACTTCGAGGCCAACGGCCGCGCCAAGATGGCGGCGTTGCCCGGGCCACGAAATGATCAAGCTCACGCCCGAGCAGATCGACGCCTGGCGCAAGGCGGTGGCACCGGTCACCGAGCAATGGGCCGAAGGCGCCAAGAAGGCCGGCGCCGACCCGAAGCAGGTGCTCGAGAGCCTGCACCAGAGCCTGGTGAAGTACAACGGCAGCGTTGTGACGCTGCGGATTCTGGGCGCAGCATGGTCGCTGCGCGCTGAAGCCGCAGGCCCGTCGCGAGCCCGATGGCCCAGCGCAACCTCGCCGACCGCATCATCCACGTCATCGAGTGGCTGGCGGCGACGTTCGTCGGCATCGTCGCGGCCGACATCTTCATCTCGGTGCTGCTGCGCAAGTTCTTCAACACCAGCATCCCCGACAGCTACGACTTCGGACGCCTGCTGCTGGGCGTGCTGATCTTCTGGGGCATCGCGGCCACCAGCTACCGCGGCGGCCACATCACCGTCGACCTGGTGTGGACCAGCGCCGGGCCGCGCATGAAGCGCTTCATCGACGTCTTCGCGACGCTGGTGCTGCTGTTCGTGGTGACGGTGCAGACGATCATGCTGTTCGACAAGGTGCGCGGCACCTACAACGACAACGTGCAGACCTTCGACCTCAACCTGCCGACCTGGCCGTTGTTCGCGCTGGCCTGGGCCGGCGACGTCTGCGCGGTGGTGCTGATCGCGATCCGCGCCTGGCGGCTGGTGTTCAACCCTGAGTTGCTGCACGACGAGCAGGTCGTGCAGCGAGTGCAGGAGTAGCCTTTCCGTGGGTCATTCGTGCGGGCTGCAAGCGCGGCGCGGTGGGCGGTACCCGGCAGGGGCTCCTACTGTGGCGGCCGGTGCTTCGCTCCGACTCCGCTGCGCTGCTCGCAGCGCGGTCGCGCGGCGAAACTCGCTGCGCTCACTGCGTTCGCTGCGCTCGGACAATCGCCGCGAGTCAGATCACGAAGCGCACGCTGCGCGCGCGCCGACCGCACTGCTGCGCTTCTCGGCGCCGCACAAGTCGCCCCCACCGGGTACCGCCCGCCGCGCTGCACCGCTGGTGGCATGCGTGAACAAACACCACGGTGCATCGGACATACCCGCTCGCGGCTTTGCCACGCACCACTGCAGGCAAGTCGAGAGATGAGCACCGACCTCATCGCCGTCGGCGGCTTCGTGATCCTGTTCGTGCTGATGCTGCTGCGCGTGCCGGTGGGCATGGCGATGGGGCTGGTCGGCATCTCGGGCTACGCGCTGATCGCCGGCGGCGGGCCCGCGCTCAAGCTGATCGGCCAGACCTCGATGCGCACGGTCACCGACTACACCTTCGGCGTGATCCCGATGTTCATGCTGATGGGCGCCTTCGTCTCGGTCTCGGGGGTCAGCCGCGAACTCTTTCGCGCGGCCAACGCCTGCGTGGGCCATCTGCGCGGCGGCCTGGGCATGGCCACCGTGCTGGCGTGCGGCGGCTTCGCGGCGATCTGCGGCTCGTCGGTCGCCACCGCAGCGACCTTCTCCACCGTGGCCTACCCCGAGATGCGGCGCTACGGCTATCCGCAGAGTTTCTCGACCGGCGTCATCGCCGCCGGCGGCACGCTGGGCGCGATGCTGCCGCCGTCGACCGTGCTCGCGGTCTACGCGGTGATCACGCAGCAGGACATCGGCAAGCTGTTCATGGCCGGCGTGCTGCCGGGGCTGCTGGCGATGAGCATGTACGTGCTGACGATCGGCGCCATCGTCGCGGTGCGGCCCGAAGCTGCTGCCGGCCGGCGCCGCGCAGCCATGGCGCGAGCGCCTGATCGCGCTGAAGGACGTGTGGCCGTCGCTGGTGCTGTTCGCGTTCGTGATCGGCGGCCTGTACGGCGGCGTGTTCACGCCCACCGAGGCCGGCGGCGTGGGCGCCGGCGGCGCCTTCCTGCTCGGCGTGCTGCGCCGCAAGCTCGATCGCGCCGGCATCCGCACCGCGCTGCTGCAGGCCACGCGCACCGCGGCGGCGGTGTTCACGGTGCTGATCGGCGCGCTGCTGTTCGGCTACTTCCTCACCATCACGCAGACGCCGCAGAAGCTCACCGCGTTTCTCACCGGGCTGGGCATCGGCCCCTACGGCGTGCTGGCGCTGATCATGGTGATGTACCTGGTGCTCGGCTGCCTGATGGACGCGATGGCGATGATCATCCTGACGGTGCCGATCATCTTCCCGGTGATCATGCACCTCGGCTTCGACCCGATCTGGTTCGGCGTCATCATCGTGATGACGGTCGAGCTGGGCCTGATCCACCCGCCGGTGGGCATGAACGTCTTCGTCATCAAGAGCGTGGTGCAGGACGTCACCTTCACCACCATCTTCAAGGGCGTGATCCCGTTCGTGCTGACCGACATCCTGCGGCTGGTGATCCTGATCGCGTTCCCGATCATCGCGCTGTGGCTGCCCGGCCGCATGTAGCGGCGCGCTGCCAGTGACGGTCGCGCCACAACGGCGCACAGCGATCGGGAGCGCGGCCGCGCGATGTGCGACGATCGCGGCTGAGCGAACGACACAGGGCCCCTCATGCTCAAGAGCCTCCTCATCGGCATCGTCGTCCTGGCGGTGGTGCTCACCGGCTACTTCAGCTTCGTGCTGTGGTGGAACTACTCGACCGGCGAGCGCGCGGGCTGGGTGCAGAAGTTCTCCGACAAGGGCTGGCTGTGCAAGACCTGGGAGGGCGAGCTGGCGCTGGTGTCGCTGCCGGGCACCTCGGTCGAAAAGTTCAACTTCACGGTGCGCGACGATGCCATGGCCGAGCAGATCCGCAAGGTGATGGGTCACCGCGTCAGCCTGCACTACGAAGAGAAGGTGGGCTTGCCCACCAGCTGCTTCGGCGAGACGCGCTACTTCGTCAACGGCGTCACCGTGATGGCCGACGTGCCGCTGGGGCCCGGCGTCGTGGTGCCGACCCCGTCCGCCGCGCCTGCCTCAGCCGCGTCGGCGCCTTGAGAGCGGCGCGGCCGACGAGGGTCGGCTGCCCGAAAGCCGCTCACACAGTGGCCCAGGCGCCGTCGGTGGACAGCGCATCGTCGCAATGCTGCGGCAACACGATGCCGCGGGCGACGTCTTCGATGGCCGTGGTGAGCACCCGCGGCGGCTGCGAGCGCACGCCGCCGAAGATGGTGGCAAACGCCACATCGGCCGCGTCGCGGCCGGTGCCCATGCGCACGAAGCCCATCGGGATCGCCGTGCCCGAAGGGTCGAAGATGTACCAGCGATCACCGAGGTAGGCCTCGACGTAGGCGTGGAAATCCGGTGGGCCGAGCGCCGGGTCGGCGCCGTAGTCGGTGCCGGTCGCAAAACGCGCCGGAATGTTGACCGCGCGGCACAGCGCGATCATCAGGTGCGCAAAGTCGCGGCACACACCCTGCTGCGCGATCAGCGTGTCCACCGCCGAGGTGTTGGAGTCGGAGGTGTTGGAGGTGAACTTCACGCGCTGCTGCACCCAGCGTTGGATCGCCTGCACCCGGCCGTAGCCCTGCCACAGGCTGCCGAACTCGTTGATCGCCAGCCGGACCAGGCGGTCCGACTGGCAGTAGCGGCTCGGGTAGATGTAGCCCAGCACCTCCAGCGGCAGCCTCTGCACCGGCACCTCGGCAATCTGCGCCGGCGTCGCGCGGTGGTGCGCCAACTCCACCGTGGCAGCGTACGACACGTTCAACTCGCCCGGCAACGCACGCAACCGCAGGTAGCGGTTGCCGGTGGCCGGATCGGTCTCCATGTGCGGCTCGATGTCTTGGCTGAGCCGCAACTCTTCGCTGACCACGGCCTGGCAGCGTGTGTGCGCGGCGTGGATGTTGAACACGAAGTCGGCGCCGTGTTCGTCGACCTCGTAGTGCAGGTCGATCTGCAACGCGATGCGGATCATCTCGGGCCCGAGCCCGGCGCCGCGTTGCCTGCGCGAGCTTGTCTCATCGGCACAGTATGCCGCTGCAGCGCTGCCCGGGAAACGGCCGAAGGCAACCACGAACCAACGCGTTCATCATCGCGATGGCAAAATCAGCATTCAACCGGCGATGGACAAGAACGCGTACTTCTGGCAGGTGATGGAGGGCAAGCTGCCGCCGCCCGGCGCGGCGGCCACGCTGAACATCCGCTTCACGCTCATCGATGCCGACGCCGGCACGATCGAAACGACGTTCGAGGCCGGTGCCGCCTTCACCAACCCCGCCGGCCATGTGCAGGGCGGCTTCCTGGCCGCGATGCTCGACGACACGATGGGCCCGGCGCTGGCAGCCACGTTGGCCGCCGGCGAGATCGCACCGACGCTGAACCTCAACGTCTCGTTCGAGCGGCCAGCCAAGGTGGGCACGCTCAGCGGCAAGGGGCGTGTGCAGCGGCGCGGCCGCGACGTGTGCTTCCTCGCTGGCGAGCTGTACCAGGACGGCGAGCGCGTCGCATCGGCCACCGCCACCGCGCTGGTGCGCAAAATGCCCACCTGAACGCCGGTGGGCCGCAGAGCAGCGCCGTGAGCACCGCCGACCCCTTCCCGCTCGAGGGTGGCTGCGATTGCCGCCACGTGCGTTACCGCATGGCGACGCGGCCGCTGTTCGTGCACTGCTGCCACTGCCGCTGGTGCCAGCGCGAGAGCGGCAGCGCGTTCGCGCTCAACGCGATGATCGAGATGGATCGCATCGAACTGCTGGCCCAACCTCCCGAGCTGGTGGACACGCCGTCGGCCAGCGGCAAAGGCCAGAGAATCGCGCGCTGCCCGCACTGCCGCGTGGCGGTGTGGAGCCACTATGCCGGCGCGGGGCCGAGGGTTGCGTTCGTGCGCGTGGGCACGCTCGACCAACCCGACCAGCTGCCGCCCGACATCCACATCTTCACCGCGTCGAAGCAGCCGTGGGTGGTGATCCCCGAGGGCCACATCGCGGTGCCGGAGTATTACGACGCCAGGCAGCATTGGCCGGCCGAGAGCCTGGAACGCCGCCAGGTCTTGCGCGCCCGCATCGAGGCGCAGAGCGCGGCGCCAAAGACCTGAAGGAACTGACGATGTGGCGTGACGACGAAGAGCTGTTTGCCCTGATGCGCGGCCAGCTGTTCCCGGCGGTGGTAGGCGACATCCTCGACACGATGGGCTTGTTGCATCAGTTTCTGGCACCGCAGATCCGCCCGCTGCGGCCCGGCATGGTGGTGATCGGCCGCGCGATGCCGGTGCTCGAGGCCAATTGTTTTGCGGCCAGCGAGCCCGAGGGCAAGAGCGAGCTGTCGCGCAAGCCGTTCGGCCTGCTGTTCGAGGCGCTCGACGATCTGCAGCGCAACGAGGTCTACGTGGCCACCGGCTGCGCGCCGCAGTTCGCGCTGTGGGGTGGTCTGATGACCACGCGCGCGACGCACCTGAAGGCCGCGGGCGCCGTGCTCGACGGCTACTCGCGCGACACGCCCGAGGTGCTCGAGCTCGGCTTGCCGGTTTTTTCGTACGGCGGCTACGCGCAGGACCAGGGGCCGCGCGGCAAGGTCGTCGACTGGCGCGTCGGCGTCGAAATGAACGGCGTGCGCATCGCGCCCGGCGACATCGTGTTCGGTGACCTCGACGGCGTGCTGGTGATCCCGCGCGCCGCCGAAGAAGAAGCCATCCGCCGCGCGCTCGAGAAAGCCAGCACCGAGAACCGCGTGCGCGACGCCATCCGCGACGGCATGAGCACGCTGCAAGCGTTCAAGACCTTCGGCGTGATGTAGGGTTCGCCATGGCGCACGACCCGCACGCAACACTGCCGCAACCCGGCGGCACGCTGGTGTTCGTGTTCGGCACGCTGAAGCAAGGCTTTCCGAACTTCGCCACCAACCAGGGGCGGCGCATCGGCACCGTGTTTCGCACGCTCGACCGCCACCCGCTGCTGCTGGTGGGCGAGCGCTGCGTGCCGTGGCTGATCGATTCGCCGGGGCTGGGCGAGCGCGTGGCGGGCGAGCTGTACGAGGTCAACGCCGCCGCGCTGGCGGCGATGGACGAGCTCGAAGGTGTCGGCAGCCCCGACGGCTACCGGCGCCGCGCGCTGCGCGTGCAGGCCGCGACACCCGGCGACGACGCCGTGGTGCTGGCCCAGGTGTACATGAAGCGCGCCGACCAGGTGGTCGAGGCCGACGTGCAGCTCGGGCCCCTGCCCGAGTACACGCTGACGCATGCGGCGCGCTACCGCCGCCGCGACGATCAGGAGGCCTATTGACGGGCCGCTACAGCACCACGCGCGTCAGCCACTCGGCCACCAGTGCGGGCTTGGTCTGGCCTTCGATCTCGACGCTGACCTCGTAGACGATCTGGCGCTGCGTGGCGTCGATCGCCTCGATGCCCTTCAGCACGAAGTGCGCGCGCACGCGCGAGCCCACCGGCACCGGCGCCACGAACCGCAGGCGGTTGAAGCCGTAGTTCAGCGGGAAGCGCACGCCTTCGATCGTCGGGCACACCTGATAGGACATGTTCGACAGCAGCGACAACGTCAGAAAGCCGTGCGCGATGGTGCCCTTCAGCGGCATCGCCGCCGCGCGTACCGGGTCGACGTGGATGAAATGCTGGTCACCGGTCAGCTTGGCGAACGCGTCGATCATCGGCTGATCGATCGTCGTCCAGGCCGACACGCCGATCTCGCTGCCGACGCGTGCGCTCAGCGCCTCGAAGGTGGTGGTGTGGACAGGCCCATCCATGCTGGCTCCTTGCGCGCTGACTGCGGCGCTTGAGCAGCATAGGCAGGTGCAGACACCGGCGCAACGCCGGGTGGCATCGGTGCCACGCCGCGTCAGGCTTGACACCTCGCGGCCCGGCTCGCACAGTGCCTCGGATCAAGGAGACGCGGTGATGGGCATCGAGACTGTGCGCGGCAAGGAGATGGTGATCGAGTTCCACGGCGAGCGCTGCGTCCACACGCGCCACTGCGTGCTCGACCGGCCCGACGTGTTCGTGCCCAACGTGGCCGGCGAATGGATCCACCCCGACCGTGCGACCCCGGCGCAACTGCTCGAGCTCGCGCACAACTGCCCGTCGGGCGCGATCCGCTGCACGCACGCCGACGGCTCGGCGATCGAAACGCCACCAATTGTCAACACGGTGCGCGTGCGCGAGAACGGGCCGCTCGCCTTTCGCGCGCCGCTAGCGATCGACGGACAAGACGCGGGTTACCGCGCCACGCTGTGCCGCTGTGGCGCCTCGGCGCGCAAGCCCTACTGCGACGGCAGCCACACGGCTGCCGGGTTCAGCGCCAGCGGCGAGCCCGCGCCCACCGAGTCGACGCCCCTCGCGCAGCGCGACGGCGCGCTCAAGGTCGAGCCGATCCGCGACGGGCCGCTGCACGTGAGCGGCAATCTCGAAGTGATCAGCGGCACCGGCAAGACGGTGAACCGCATCACCGAATGCTGGCTGTGCCGCTGTGGCCAATCGGCCAAGAAGCCCTACTGCGACGGCACGCACAAGCGCATCGGTTTTCGCAGCGAGCGCTTGACGGGGCACCGAGCCCTGCGGTAGTCAGTGCCGCAGCGCCAGCTGCACCGCCGGGAACGCGAAGTCGCGGCCGACCACGGTGCGCGCGTAGAAGTAGTTGCAGCGCGCCCGCTCGCTCAGCGCATCGATCTCGACACGGCCCGCGGCGTCGCAAGGAAAGGCCAGCGCACGGCCCGTGTTGAACAGCGACTCGAACCGCAATTCGAAGCGGGTCTGCGTTGAGGCGCTGGCGTTCATGGTGGTCTCCTGCGGGCCTTGCGACTGGTCTCTGGTGTGCGATGCCTGCATTGCACCGGCAGCCCGTTGCAGTCTCGTTTCGTGGTAGAGGCTGCCGCATTTCGCTTGCAACCGAACCGCCTGGCCGCAGCTGCGCGGTCTGCACAGGGGTCTCAACAATGCCGCGCCGCTGGTGATAGCGTGCGCGCCAGGAGGTTGCCGCCATGCTGCTCAAGGGATCGTGCCACTGCCGCGCCGTGCGCTTTGCCGTGCAATCGCATCAGCCGGTGCCGTTCATGCGCTGCTACTGCTCGATCTGCCGCAAGACCGCGGGCAGCGGCGGCTTCGCGATCAACCTGGGCGCCGACAACGCGACGCTCAAGGTGCAGGGCCGCGAGCACCTGGGCGTGTACCGCGCGAAGTTGCGCAACGGGCGGCGCAGCCAGGGGCAGCGCCACTTCTGCGCCGTGTGCGGCAGCCCGCTGTGGCTGTGGGACCCGCGCTGGCCCGAGCTCGTGCACCCCCACGCCGGCGCCATCGACACCCCGCTGCCGGTGCCGCCGAAGGTGGCGCACGTCATGCTGGGCTCCAAGCCCGACTGGGTGGCTGCGCAGCGCAAGCGCGGTGACAGCGAGTTCGACGAATACCCTGATTTTTCGCTCGCGCAGTGGCACGAGCGTCACAAGCAGACGCGCTGACCGCCTGAATCAGCGTGCAGGGCCCGGCGGCGCCACCGCGGCGCCCTGGATGCCGTGGCGCGCCAGCGCCTGTTCGATGAAGCCAGACGCCTTCAGCTCCTCGATGAACTTGTTCAGGTACTGCGGCGCCGGCGTCGCGGCCGCGCTGGCGTGGCCATCGCTTGCTGGATCACCATGAAGCGGCCGTCGAGCACACGCAGGCCCGGCAGCCGCTTGGCATCGGCCTGCAGCTGCTGCTTGACACCGGCGGCGACGTCGAGCTTTTGCGCGACGAACAGATCGGTCACCGCGGGCGACGTCGGCGCGTAGACGATCTGCGCGTGCTTGAGGGCGCGCGACAGGTACAGGTCGTAGGCGCTGCCCTTGCCCACCGCGATGCGCACGCCGTCGCGATCGACCTCGTCGTTGCGGCGGATCGGCGAATCGGCCGCGACCAGGTACGCGCCTTCGATGATCAGGTAGGGGTTGGTCTGCAGCATGTCGCGCTCGCGCAGCGGATCGATCGCCAGGAAGGCCACGTCCCACGACTGGTCGATGGTCGCGAGGACCACGCTGCCGGCGGATTCGTAGGTCACGAACTCGAGTGCCACGTTCAGACGCGACGCCAGTTCGCGCGCGATGTCGATCGACACGCCGCGCGGCCCATCCTTGGTGCGCGTGGCGAGGATCGGGTTGCCGAAGTTGATCGCGACACGCAGCGTGCCGCCGGGCACCAGGTTGGTTTTGTCCTCCAGCGGCACACCTTGCACGACCGCGCACCCACACAGCAGCGCCGCGAGCGACAAGATGAACCAGGCACGCAGCTTCATCGGTGTTCCAGGTGGCGGTTTGCGCGCAAGTCTAGGCGATGGGGGAGCGCGACTGTCAGGCGTGTCCTACAGCGAATCTGCTTGTCACCTGATGGCGCTCGCCGCGCGCCCGGCGCACGATCAGCCCACCTCGCGGGCTTACAACCTCAGTGACTCCCAGGAGACCTCGATGAGCCTCTTTCGTCACGCGATTCACGGCACCATGGTCGCCGGCCTGATTGCGTTCGGCGCCTGCACCACGGCGCAGACCACGACCGCCAATACCGCCTCGCTGACGGCGCGCCTGTCGGGCGCCAGCGAGGTGCCGCCGACGCCAAGCAACGCCAAGGGCAACCTGCAGGCCACGCTCGACAAGAACAGCCGCGCGCTGACCTGGACGCTGCAGGTCAGCGGCCTGAGCGGCCCGCCGACCGCGGCGCACTTTCACGGCCCCGCGGCGGCCGGCGAGAACGCAGGCGTCGCGGTGCCGATCTCGATCACCGGTCAGCCCACCGACAACGGCGTCGTCACGCTGACCGCGGCGCAGATGGACGATCTGCTGGCCGGTCGCTGGTACATCAATGTGCACACCGCGGGCAACCCCAACGGCGAGATCCGCGGCCAGATGATGATCGGGCCGACACCCCAATGACGTGAAGGGCCGGCCGGCCGACCCCGCCGACGCGGGTGACCTCAAGGGTGAGCGTCTTGCGCCCGGGCTGCGGCCGCTGCATCGGTGGCACGCGCGTTGCCGCCGTTGAAGAACAGATTGAGCAGCACCGCACTCAGCGCGGCCAGCAGGATGCCCGATTCGAGCAGCGGGTGCAGCGCGGGTGGCATCTGCTGCATCCAGCGCGGCGCCACCAACGGCAGCAGGCCGAAGCCGATCGACGATCGCGACGATGTACAGGTTGTGGCGGTTGCCCTTGAAGTCGACGCCCGACAGGATGCGGATGCCGGTGGCCGCCACCATGCCGAACATCACCAGCCCGGCGCCACCGAGCACGAACTGCGGCACCGCCTCGACCAGCGCGGCCAGCTTCGGCAGCAGCCCGAGCACGATCATGATCAGCCCCGCCGCGACGCAGACAAACCGGCTGCGCACGCCGGTGACGCCGACCAGCCCCACGTTCTGCGAGAAGCTGGTGTACGGAAAGGTGTTGAAGATGCCGCCGATCAGCGTGCCCAGGCCATCGGTGCGCAGGCCCGCGGTGAGCTCGCGCGGGCCCAGCGGTTTGCCGGTGATCTCCGACAGCGCGAGGAACATGCCGGTCGATTCGATCATCACGACGATCATGACCAGCACCATCGTCAGGATCGCCACCGCATCGAACGTCGGCATGCCGAACGCGAACGGCAGCACCACGTCGAGCCACGCCGCACTGGCCACCTTGGCGAACGTCATCTTGCCCATCAGAGCGGCCACCACGCAGCCGAGCACGATGCCCAGCAGCACCGAGATGTTGGCGACGAAGCCGCGGCCGTACTTGGAGATCAGCAGGATCACCACCAGCACGAAGGCGGCGATCGCGAGATTGTCGAGTGCACCGTAAGCGGGGTTATTGGTCTGCGGCAACGGGCCCGGCATGCGGATCTGCGGCGATGCCGCCGCATGGGTGGCGGCCACCGCGGCGGCGGCGGCCTGCGGCGCCACGCTGGCGGCGCTTGACGAGGCGCCGGGGGACGCCGCCAACGCCGCCGTGGCGCCGGCCGCGGCCAACGCATCGGCCTTGGCTTGATCGACCATCTGCACCAGGCGCGGCACGTCGGTGAACTGCGCCAGGTTGGCCGGGCCGCCCATCGCCCAGCCGATGCCCACGCGCATCAGGCTGATGCCGATCACCGCGATGATGGTGCCGGTCACCACCGGCGGAAAGAAGCGCAGCAGCCGCCCGATGCCCGGCGCGATCAGCATCGAGACGATGCCCGCGCCGATGATGGCGCCGAACAGCGCCTGCGCGCCGGCCACGCCCGGGTTGGCGCCCGCCATTGCCACCATCGGCCCCACCGCGGCGAAGGTGACGCCCATCATCACCGGCAGCCGCACGCCGAACCAGCGCGTCATGCCCGCGGACTGGATCAGCGTGACCAGCCCGCAGCAGAACAGATCGGCCGAGATCAGCATCGCCACCTGCTCGGGGGCGAGTTTCAACGCGCGGCCGACGATCAGCGGCACCGCCACGGCGCCCGCGTACATCACCAGCACGTGCTGCAGGCCGAGCGCGGCCAGCCGCGGCACTGGCAGTTGCTCGTCGACCGGGTGCACGTGTCGTGCTGCCGTCGTCATCGTGTCCGCTCCTCGCAGCCTGCTTGTCGCACGCTCAGTCGGCCTTGGCGCCTGCTTCGACCCAACGTTTGATGACCGCGCGCTCGTCGTCAGTGATCTGCGTCGCGTTGGACAGCGGCATCAGCTTCAGCACCACCGCCTGTTGATACACCGCCTGCGCATGCTGGCGGATCAGCGCCGCGGTGTGCAGCGCCACGTTCTTCTGCTGCACCTGGGCGTTGTGGCACAACACGCAACGCTGGTCGACGATGGCCTTCACTGCGGCCAACGTGGCGGGTTGCGCGTTGGCCGCCGCGGTGGCTGTCGATGGCGACGGCACCAGCGCAGCGGACACCGCCACGGCAAGCGCGATGCCGACCACCGCATAGCCCCACGGCACCGGCCGCTGTTGCACCAGTGCCTTGTGGCGCGCGACGAACGAGTGGCGCACCAGCGCGGCGGCCAGCATCAGAGCCACCAGCACCAGCCAGTTGTATTGCGCCTGATAGAGCCAGCCGTAGTGGTTGCTCAACATCGCCACCAGCACCGGCAGCGTGAAATAGGTGTTGTGCAGGCTGCGCTGCTTGGCGCGCTGGCCGTGCACCGGATCGACCGCCTGCCCGGCGCGCATCTGCGCGATCACCTTGCGCTGGCCGGGAATGATCCAGACGAGCACGTTGGCGCTCATTGCGGTGGCCAGCATCGCACCCACCAGCAGGAACGCAGCGCGCCCGGCAAACAGGCGGCACGCCATCCACGTGGCCCCGACGACGAACACGAACAGCAGCACGCCGACGATCAAGTCTCCGCGCGCGCGCTGACCGAACGCGCGGCAGATGGCGTCGTAGACCAGCCAGCCCGCAGTCAGAAACACCAGCGCCGCCATCACGGCCGCCGACGCCGACCAGTCGAACACGTTCTTGTCGACCAGAAAGATCTGCGCGTTGAACAGGTACAGCACGGTGAACAGCGCGAAGCCGGTGAGCCAGGTGCTGTAGCTCTCCCAGATGAACCAGTGCAGATGCTCGGGCAACGACTTCGGCGCGACGAGATACTTCTGCGGGTTGTAGAAGCCGCCGCCGTGCACGGCCCACAACTCGCCATCGACGCCGCGTGCCTTGAGCGTGGGATCGGTGGGTGGCGTCAAGCTGAGGTCGAGAAACACGAAGTAGAACGACGCCCCGATCCACGCGATGCCGGTGATCACGTGCGCGAAGCGCAGCAGCAGGTTGATCCAATCGAGCAGGTAGGCGTCCATACTCGTGGTTCTAGCGCACCTTCCGCCTTGCCTTACATGCCAACGAGGAGCGTGCCAAAGCCGCGGGCGTGTATGCGACGGCGCTCGAATGCGGCGGTCGGCCCTGCGGGCCGACTCCCTTGCGGTGCTCGGTCTCGTGGCCCGTCGCGAGCATCGCAGCGAAGTCGGTGCGAAGCGCCGACCGCCCCAGTATGAGCCCGCACCGGGTACCGGCCGCCACGCCACGCCAACGCTGCAAAAAAACGTCGCTTGCCTTGACCGTACGGAAGAGCGAAAGGCCGACTCATCTCACGGCTTGATATCCGCCGCCTTGATGGCCGGCGCGAAATCGTTGATCTGCGGCTCACTCGACCACCGCTCCCGATTCGCGCACCACCGCGCGCCACTTCTCGAACTCGCGCTGCACGAATTGGCTGAACTGCTGCGGTGTGTTGGCCGCCGGGTCGGCGCCTTCCTTGACCATCGCCGCCTCGACGGCCGGCACCGCGATGATCTCGTTGACCGCTTTGTTCAGCGTGGTCACCACCTCGTCCGGCGTGCCCCGGGGCGCGAAGAAGCCGAACCACGAGCCGGCCTCGAAACCCGGGATAGCCGCGCTCGGCCACGGTGGGCACCTCGGGCAACGAGCGCGAGCGCTTGGCGCTGCTCACCGCCAGCGCGCGCAGCGAGCCGGCGGCGATGTGCTGTCGCACCGACGGAATGGTGGCGAACATGAACTGGATGCGGCCGCTCAGCAGGTCGTTCAGCGCGTCGGCACCCTTGTACGGCACGTGCGTCACCTGCAAGCCGGCGCGCTTGGCCAGCAAGAAGCCCGACAAGTGCGACGAGGTGCCGATGCCGGTGGAGCAGTAGTTCAGCTTGCCCGGGTTGGCCGCGGCGTAGGCGACGAATTCCTCCAGCGTGTTGGCCGGCACCGACGGATGCACCACCAGCACGTTGGGCACGTCGGCCAGCAGCACGATCGGCACCAGGTCGGCCTGCGGGTTGTGGCCGAGCTTGGGGTACAGCGTCGGGTTCACCGCGATCGGGCCCACCGACGCCACCAGCAGCGTGTAGCCGTCGGCCGGCGCGCGGATGGCGATCTCGGTGCCGAGGTTGCCGCCGGCGCCCGGCTTGTTGTCGACCACGAACGGTTGCTTGAACTTGTCGCCGAGCTGCTGGCCGACGTTGCGCGCCAGGATGTCGGTGGTGCCGCCGGCGGTGAACCCGACCACCACGCGCACCGGCTTGGCCGGCCAGGCCTGCCCCGCCGCCGGGCCGGCGAGCGCCATGCCGGCTGCCACCAACGCGAGCACGAACCGTTTGCGAAGCATCGTGGTTGGCCTCCAGCCGCGCCGGATCAGGTCGAGTAACTCGGGTCGAGGCGATCGAGTTTGCGCAGCAGCGCCGGCCACTCCATCAGGCCATAGGGCCGCCGCGTGCCGCGTTGGTAGTTGCTCCAGGTGGCTTCGAGCACCGGCTGCGCTACCGGCACGAACGGGCTGTTGCAGGCCATCGCCGCCAGTTGCGTGCGGCACGCCAGCTCGAGCCGGTGCGCCCAGTTGAAGGCTTCGCCGACCGTGCGGCCGACCACCAGCGCGCCGTGGTTGCGCAGGATCAGCGCCTCGGCATCACCGAGGTCATTGATCAGCGATGCCTGCTCGGCCTTGTCGAGCACCACGCCCTGGTAGTCGTGGTAGCCGATCTTCAGAAAGCGCATCGCCGTCTGCGTGATCGGCAGCAGGCCGCACTGCAGCGCGCTGACCGCCATCGACGCGAAGGCGTGGGTGTGGATCACGCAGGCCAGCTCGGGCCGCGCCGCGTGCACCGCGCTGTGGATCACGTAGCCGGCGCGGTTAATGCCGTAGTCGAGCCCACCAAACTCCGGCTTGGACAGGATGTTGCCTTCGCGGTCGATCTTGATCAGGCTCGACGCGGTGATCTCCTCGTACATCATCCCGTAGGCATTGATCAGAAAGGCGCCCGGCTCGCCCGGCACGTGCGACGAGATGTGGTTGGCCATCATGTCGGACATGCCGTACAGATCGACCAGCCGGTAGCAGGCCGCGAGGTCGACGCGGGCCTGCCACTCCTGCGGCGTGCATCGAGCCTTCATCGACGCGATCTTCATCGGGCGTTCCTCATCGACGCGATGTGAGAGGTGGCTAGCTGCCGCGGTAGGTGGCATAGCTCCACGGGCTCACCAGCAGCGGCACGTGGTAGTGGCCGGCCGCGTCGGCGATGCCGAAATCGAGCTGCACCTCGTCGATGAAGGGCGGCTCGGGCAGCGCCACGCCGCGCGCGCGGAAGTACGGCGCCACCGCAAACACGAGGCGGAAGCGGCCGGCCGCCATGGCCTGTGCATCGAGCAAGGGCCCGCCCGGATGGCGGCCATCGGCGTCCAGTGTGAAGCTGGCGAGGGTCTGCGCCTGGCCACCGTCCACGCGCTGCAACCGCACCGCCATGCCCGCAGCGGGGCAGCCGTGCATCGTGTCGAGCACATGGGTGCTGAGGTGGCCCATCGCTGCAGTCTCCGGTCCTTGCGGGCAGCGGCAAAGTGTATACACTTCTGCGTACAGGTCAATCGTCAGCCGCCGGCATGCCCAGCACACCCACGCGCCGCCCGCCCATGGCCCGCAGCCGCCCCGCCCTTCGCGTGGTGCGCACCAGCGCGTCAACCACCGCCGGGTCGGGCGGCGGCCAGCGCCCAGGCGATGATGCCGCAAGCACGGCCACGCAGCGCATCGTCGAATCGATCACCGCCGCCATCGCCGAGCGCCGCCTGATGCCCGGCACCAAGCTCGCCGAGCAGAAGCTGGCCGACATCTTCCGCGTCTCGCGCACGCTGGTGCGCCAGGCCCTGAATCAACTGAGCCGCGATCGCCTGGTGCGGCTCGAGCCGGCGCGTGGCGCGTCGGTGGCGAGCCCCAGCGTGACCGAGGCCAGGCAGGTGTTCGAGGCGCGGCAGCTGATCGAAGGCGCGATGATCAGGCAGCTCGCCCGCACGATCACGCCGGCGCAGATCGCCGAGCTGCGCATGCACCTGAACGGCGAGCGCGCCGCCATCACGCGCACCGACATCTCGGGCCGCACGCGGCTGCTGGCGGATTTTCACGTGGTGCTGGCACGCATGATGGGCAACGAGGTGGTGGCCCAGTTGCTGGGCGACCTGCTGACGCGCTCGTCGCTGATCTCGCTGATGTACCAGTCCACGCACTCGGCGCAAGCCTCGTTCGAAGAGCACGTGGCGATCGTCGACGCACTGGAGCGCCACGACGCGCGCGATGCGGTGCGGCTGGCGCAGCGGCACCTGCAAAGCGTGGAGCGCAACCTGCGGCTCGATCCGCGGCGGCCCGATCTGGCGCTGGTGCTGAAGAACCCATGAGCACCGCACGGCCGCTCCGAAGGTGCTCGCTCCCCCTCGGGGGGAAGGCCCGCAGGGCCAAGGAGGCAGCATGAACGCTGACGCGGCCGCCGCCTACCCGCGCGACCTGCGCGGCTATGGCCGCGCGGTGCCGCATGCGCGCTGGCCCGGCGGCGCACGCATCGCGGTGCAGTTCGTGCTCAATTACGAAGAAGGCGGCGAGAACAACGTGCTGCACGGCGACCCGAGCTCCGAGACCTTTCTGTCCGAGCTGATCACCGCGCAGGCCTACGAGAACCGCCACATGACGATGGAGTCGATGTACGAGTACGGCTCGCGCGCCGGCGTGTGGCGCATCCTGCGCGAGTTCGAACGGCGCGCGCTTGCCGCTCACCGTGTTCGGCATCGCGTCGGCGCTCGAGCGCTACCCCGAGCTGGTGGCCGCGTTCCTGGAAAACGGCTACGAGATCGCCAACCACGGCCTGCGCTGGATCCATCACCAGCACATGCCCGAGGCCACCGAACGCCGCCACATCGGCGTGGCCGACCAACTGCTGCGCCAGCTCACCGGCGGCGAGTGGCCGCTGGGCTGGTACACCGGCCGCGACAGCCCGAACACGCGCCGCCTGGTGGTCGACTTGGGCGGCTACGAGTACGACAGCGACTACTACGGCGACGACCTGCCGTTCTGGATGCGCGTCACCAAGACCGACGGCACGACGGTGCCGCACCTGGTGGTGCCGTACTCGCTCGACACCAACGACATGCGCTTCGTGCAGACTCAGGGTTTCAACACCGGCGACCATTTCTTCACCTACCTGCGCGACAGCTTCGACACGCTGTACGCCGAGGGCGAAGAAAAGCCCCGGATGATGTCGATCGGCATGCATTGCCGCGTGCTCGGCAAGCCCGGGCGCATCGGCGCGCTGCAGCGCTTTCTCGACCACATCGAGGCGCACGACCGTGTCTGGGTGTGCCGGCGCATCGACATCGCGCGCCACTGGAAGGCCACGCATCCGTTCCGGGAGTCCGCTGCATGAGTGCACGGCCGCAGCCGCTGACGCTGCAGTGGCTCAACGGCGCGCCGGCCGCGCAGGCGCAAGAGGCGCTGGCCGGCATCTACGAACATTCGCCGTGGATCGTCCTGGCCGCCTTGCCCGGGCGGCCGTTCGCAACGCTGGCGGCACTCAAGCGCGCGCTGGTCGAGGTGGTGCGCGAGGCCGGCCGCGAGCGGCAACTCGGCCTCGTCCGCGCCCACCCCGAGCTGGCTGGCAAGGCCATGGTGGCCAAGACGCTGACCGCCGAATCCACCCACGAACAAGGCAAGGCCGGGCTCACCGATTGCACGCCCGCTGAATTCGCGCGCATCCAGCAGCTCAACGGCGACTACAACGCCAAATTCGGATTCCCGTTCATCCTCGCGGTGCGCGGTCCGCGCGGCACCGGCTTGGGCAAGCACGAGATCATCGCCACCTTCGCGCGCCGCCTGGCCAACCACCCCGAGTTCGAGCTCGCCGAGTGCCTGCGCAACATCCATCGCATCGCCGAGATGCGGCTGAACGACAAGTTCAGCGTCGAACCGGCGCTCGGCAACCTGATTCTCGACTGGGCTGAACGACTCGCGCAGCACAGCGACCCCGGCTACGCCGAACGCGGCGAGCTGACGGTGACCTACCTCACCGATGCGCACCGCGCCTGCGCCGAGCAGCTCGTGCAGTGGATGCAGCACGACTGCGGCTTCGACGACGTGGCCATCGACGCGGTGGGCAACGTCGTCGGCATCTACCACGGCAGCGATCGCGACGCTAAGCGGTTGCTCACGGGCAGCCACTACGACACCGTGCGCAACGGCGGCAAGTACGACGGGCGCCTGGGCATCTTCGTGCCGATGGCCTGCGTGCGCGAGTTGAAGCGCCGCGGCGAGCGGCTGCCATACGGCATCGAGGTGGTCGGCTTCGCCGAAGAAGAAGGCCAGCGCTACAAGGCGGTGTTCCTCGGCTCGGGCGCCCTCACCGGCCACTTCGACGAACGCTGGCTCGACCAGACCGATGCCGACGGCGTGACGATGCGCGATGCGATGCGGCGCGTCGGGCTGGCGATCGCCGACATCGCCAGGCTCCAACGCGACGCACGCCGCTACCTTGGCTTCGTCGAGGTCCACATCGAGCAGGGCCCGGTGCTCAACGGCCTGGACGTGCCGCTGGGCATCGTCACGTCGATCAACGGCAGCGTGCGCTACCTGTGCGAGATCACCGGCATGGCCAGCCACGCCGGCACCACGCCGATGGACATGCGGCGCGACGCCGCGGCCGCCGCCGCCGAGCTCGTGCTCTACCTCGAGCAGCGCGCGGCCGAGCAGCCCAACCTGGTGGGCACGGTGGGCATGCTCGACGTGCCCAGCGGCTCGATCAACGTGGTGCCGGGGCGCTGCACGTTCAGCCTCGACATCCGCGCCACCACCGATGCGGTGCGCGATGCCTGCGAGCGCGATGTGCTCACCCGTCTGCGCGAGATCTGCGAGCGCCGGGGGCTCACCTTCACCACCGAGCAGACCATCCGCGCACCGGCCGCGCCGAGCGCGCCGGGCTGGCAGACGCGCTGGGAGCACGCGGTGCAATCTCTCGGCCTGCCGCTGGTGAGATTGCCCAGCGGCGCCGGCCACGATGCGATGAAGCTGCACGAGGTGATGCCGCAGGCGATGCTGTTCCAGCGCGGTCTGAACGCCGGCATCAGTCACAACCCGCTGGAAGCGATCACCAACGACGACACCGAGTTGTCGGTGCGTGCATTGCAGCGGCTGCTCGAAGGCCTTGCACAGGAGGCACGATGAAGGTCGGCAGCGCGACACCCGGCAATGACGACAACACCCGACCGGTGACCAACGGCGACGAGACGCGCCCGGTGCCCACCGCTGCCGACGAGGCGCCTGCGGAGCGCGCAAGCAGCGCGTACGCGGGCCTGGATCGCTGGGTCGATGAGCACTTCGACGAAGAAGTGCGCTTCCTGCAGGAGCTGGTGCGCGTGCCCACCGACACGCCGCCGGGCCACAACGCGCCGCACGCCGAACGCACCGCCGAGATGCTGGGCTTGATGGGCCTGGCCGCCGAGCGCCACAAGGTGCCCGAGGCGGTGGTCAAGGGTGCGGGTCTGATGTCGATCACCAACCTGATCGTGCGCCATCGCTTTGGCGACGGGCCGACGATCGCGCTGAATGCGCACGGCGACGTGGTGCCGCCCGGCGACGGCTGGACGCACCATCCTTATCGCGCCGAGATCGTCGACGGCAAGCTCTACGGGCGCGCGTCGGCGGTGAGCAAGAGCGATTTTGCGACCTACACCTATGCGCTGCGCGCGCTGATCGACAGCGGCGCCACGCTGCGCGGCGCGGTGGAGCTGCACTTCACCTACGACGAGGAGTTCGGCGGCGAGCTCGGGCCCGGCTGGCTGCTCAACCTCGGGCTCACGCAGCCCGACGTGTTGATCGCCGCCGGCTTCAGCTACCAGGTGGTGGTGGCGCACAACGGCTGCCTGCAGCTGGAGGTCACGCTGCACGGGCTGGCGAGCCATGCGGCCTACCCGGAGACCGGCGTCGATGCACTGCAGGCCGCCAACAAGCTCCTGACCGCTCTGTATGCGCACAACGACGTGCTGCGCACGCGTCGCTCCAAGGTGCAGGGCATCGAGCACCCCTACCTCAACGTCGGCCGCATCGAAGGCGGCACCAACACCAACGTGATCCCCGGCAAGGTGGTGCTCAAGCTCGACCGGCGCATGATCCCCGAGGAGGATGCGTCGCAGGTGGAGGCCGAGGTGCGCGAGCTGATCACCTCGACCGTCGCGCACTGCGACGGCATCCGCCTGGAGATCAAGCGGCTGCTGCTGGCGAAGTCGCTGCAGGCGTCGCCCAACAACCACGTGCTGGTGGCCGCACTGCAGCGCCACGCGCTGGCGGTGTTCGGCGAGGCGATTCCGGTGTCGGGCACACCGCTGTACACCGACGTGCGGCTGTATGGCGAGCTCGGCATTCCGGCGGTGATCTACGGCGCCGGGCCGCGCACGGTGCTCGAATCCAACGCCAAGCGCGCAGACGAGCACCTGCTGCTCGAAGACCTGCGGCGCGCCACCAAGGTGGTGGCACGCACGCTGCACGATCTGCTGGCGTGACTGCGCGCCGATGCGGCCGCGGCCGCATCGGCTCGACAATCGGTCCTGGCAGCCGGGTTTGCGTCGCCAGCAGGCGCTATCATCGCCCGCGACCGCAACGCCGCAGGAGGGACAGCTTGCAGGACGATGCCGGTGACGACCGCCGCTTCACCCAGGCCGCCACGCTGCGCGACGGCAGGCCGGTGACGATTCGCGTGATGCGCCCGGACGACCGCGAGCGCATCGTGGCGGCGTTCAGCAAGCTCGACGCCGACACGATCTACACGCGCTTCTTCTCGCCGCGCAGGGAGATCCCGGCCTCGGCGCTCGATCGCATCGCGGCGATCGACTTCGAGCGCCTGGCCGGCCTGGTGGTCACCATCGGCAGCGGCGCTGACGAAACCGTGATCGGCGCTGCCACCTACGTCGGCAGCGTGAGCGGGCGACGGCGCCAAGGTCGCCGAAGTGGCGTTCACGATCGAAGAGGACTACCAGCGCCAGGGTCTGGCCAGCAAGCTGATGGCGGCGCTGGTCGAGCTGGCACGGCGACACGGCATCGTGCGCTTCGAGGCGGACGTGCTGAGCGGCAACGCGGCGATGCTGGCGGTGTTCCAACGCGGCGGCCTGCCGATGCGCAAGCGCAGCGAGGGCGGCGTGGTTCACCTGACGATGGACCTCGCACCGCGAGCGCAGTGACCATGGCCGGCCTTGCACAAGACCCTCACGGCGCCGCCTTACCACCAGTGATGTGCTGGTGGCGCCCGACGGCCGCGTTCTCGACCCGATCGATCGCGTATCCGAAGTCCTGTTCGGCCTGTTCATGGTGCTCACGTTCACCGGCACGCTCAGCGTGGCCACGGCCGGCCGCGAGGATGTGCGCACGATGCTGATCGCAGCGATCGGCTGCAACACCGCATGGGGCTTCGTCGACGGCGTCATGTATGTGCTGCGCACCCTGGTCACGCGCAGCCGCGGCGCCACGCTGTGGCAGCGCGCTGCGCGCCACCGGCAGCCCCGAGAGCGCGCAGCGAGCCATCGCCGACGCACATCGGGCCGCTGGGCGCCGGGCTCGACGCGGCCGCGCTGGAGCGCTTGCATCGCTGGCTGCTCGCGCAGCCAGTGCACGCCGGCCCATCACTGCGCGTGACCGCACGCGACCTGAAGGCCGCGTGCGGCGTCTTCCTGCTGGTGTTCGCATCGACTCTCCCGGTGGTGTTGCCGTTCCTGTTCGCGATCGATCTCAAACTGGCAATGCGCATCTCTGCTGCGATCGCGGGGGTCATGATGTTCTATTGCGGCGTGGTCTGGGCCCGCTACGCCGGCCTGCCGCGCTGGAAAACGGGGCTGGCGCTGGTGCTGGTGGGCGGGGTGGTCGAGGCGATCATCATCGCGCTGGGCGGCTGAAGCCCGGGTTGCGCGGGCCATGACGTTGCAGCAGCAACTGCGTCACCTGCGTCATGCCAATGCGGTGGCGCGCGCAGCGATGGACGCCGGCCACCACCCCTTCGGTGCGCTGCTGATCGCCCCCGACGGTGACACCGCATGGCTCGAGCAGCGCAACGTCGACAGCGTCAACCATGCCGAGGCGGTGCTGGCGCGCGAGGCCGCGCGTGTGCACGACAGCGACGTTGCTGTGGCGTTGCACGCTGGTGACCACGGTCGAGCCGTGCGCGATGTGCGCAGGCACGATCTACTGGGCCCACATCGGGCGCGTGGTCTACGGGTTGAGCGAACGTGCGTTGCTCGAGCACACCGGCGCGCACCCGCAGAACCCGACGCTGGACCTGCCGTGCCGCGAGGTGTTCGCACGCGGACACAAGGCGGTGCAGGTGATCGGTCCGGTGCGCGAGGTCGAGGACGAGATCGCCGCGCTGCATCGCTCGTTCTGGAAGCAGCAGCGTTGAGTTCGAGCGCCGCGGCATCCGCGGGCTGGCGGGCCCGGCTCGACCTCGCGGTGCGGCTCGACAGCGAGCAACGCTGTGTGGTGCATGCCGCGCACGAGGGCCCGCTGCGGGTGCTGAAGACACTGCATCCCGAAGGGCCCTCGATCGCACACCAGGTGTTGGTGCACCCGCCGGGCGGCATCGTCGGCGGCGATCGGCTCGCGATCACGCTGCAGCTGCAGCCGCGCGCACACGCGGTGATCACCACGCCGGGCGCCACGCGCTTTTATCGCAGCGCGGGCGAGGCCGCTGTGCAGCACGTGCGCGCCACGCTGCAAGAGGGCGCCCGCCTGGAATGGTTGCCGCTGGAAGCGATCGCGCACAGCGGCTGCATTGCCGAGAACCATGCGCAATTCGAGCTCGCCAGCGGCGCCGAGATGATCGGCTGGGATGTGCTCGCTCTGGGTTTGCCGGCCTCTGGCGAGGCCTTCACGGCCGGGCGATTCACGCAACACCTGGAGTGGCCCGGCGTGTGGCTCGAACGCGGCGTGATCGACAGCGCCGACGCCAGGCTCTTGCAATCACCCCTCGGGCTTGCCGGCCGCAGCACCTTGCTGACGTTGTGGTTCGCGTGCGGCCAGCCGATGGCGACGCCGCGCATCGACGCGTTGGTGGACGCGGCGCGCGAGCACATGCCGGCGCACGATGCCGATGCCGTCGTGGCCGGCGTCACGGCACTGCAGCAGCGCGTGATCGTGCTGCGTGCGCTGGCGCACCGCGTCGAGCCGGCGATGGCGCTGGCGCAAGCCGTGCGCGCCGCATGGCGCGGCGTGGCGTGGCAGCTCGAACCGACGGCGCCGCGGGTATGGCGCACCTAGGGCCAGAGGCGGTGCGCAGCTGGCTGCAGCGCAGCCGCGATCAACGCAAGATGCCGTAGGGGCCGCCGCGCTTGAGCGCTGCCTGGTAGGCAGGCCGCGCATGGATGCGCGCCAGGAAGTCGGCGAGCCTCGGGTACTGCGCACCAAGACCGCCGCGCACTGCCGCCACTTCGAGCGGAAAGCTCATCTGCACGTCGGCAGCGCTGAACTCGCTGCCGGCGAACCACGGCCGGTCGGCCAACTCGCCCTCCATGAAGTCCAGTTGGCGCTTGATGTTGGGCATGACGAAGCCATCGAGCACCGTGTCGGCAATGCGCCGCGCGATCGGTTTGACGAAGAACGGCCCCGCTTTCTTGATGCGCCCCAGCACCAGCGTCATCACCAGCGGTGGCATCGCCGAGCCCTCGGCGAAGTGCAGCCAGTAGGTGTAGCGCCGATGCTCGGGTGTGCCCGCACTCGGGCCGCAACTTGCCGCCGGCCCGGTCGACCAGGTACTCGATGATCGCGCCGGTCTCGGCCACCGTGACGTCACCGTCGGTGATGACGGGCGACTTGCCCAGCGGGTGCACCTGCAGCAACTCGGGTGGCGCCAAGTTGGTGGTGGCGTTGCGCTGGTAGTGCTTGATGTCGTAAGGCAGGCCGAGCTCTTCGAGCAGCCACAGCACACGCTGCGATCGCGAGTTGTTCAGGTGGTGGACGGTGATCATGGCGGGTGTGCGAGGCAACCGCCCCATTGGATCGGCGCTGTCGCGGCCCGGCCGTCGGTGGTAACCCTTGGCGCAAGCGCCTTGCGCGCGTGCTCTTTCAGATCGACATGCGTTCGCGCACGCCGTCGGCAGCCATCGCGGCACCGGCACCGCGCGCGACGATCTCGCCGCGCTCCATCACCAGGTACTGGTCGGCCAGCTCGGCGGCGAAGTCGTAGTACTGCTCCACCAGCACGATGGCCATCGTCTTGCGGCCCGCCAGCATGCGGATCACGCGTCCGATGTCCTTGATGATGCTGGGCTGGATGCCTTCGGTGGGCTCGTCGAGCAGCAGCAGCTTGGGCCCCGCGGCCAACGCGCGCGCGATCGCCAGTTGCTGCTGCTGGCCGCCCGACAGATCGCCGCCGCGGCGGTTGATCATCTGCTTGAGCACCGGGAACAACTCGAACAGCTCGCCGGGCACGACGGCGCCGGTGGCCTGCGACGCCAGCCCCATGCGCAGGTTTTCTTCGACCGTGAGGCGCGCGAAGATCTCGCGGCCCTGCGGCACGTAGCCGATGCCGCGGCGCACGCGCTCGTACGGCGTGGCGTGCGTGATGTCGGCGCCATCGAGCAAGACGGTGCCGGTCTTGACCGGCACCACGCCCATCAGGCTCTTCAACAGCGTGGTCTTGCCCACGCCGTTGCGGCCGAGCACCACCGTGACCTCGCCCACGTGCGCTTCGAAGCCGACGCCGCGCAGGATGTGCGAGCCGCCGTAGTACTGGTTGATGCCGAGGAGCTGCAGCATGGTCAGCGGCCCAGGTAAACCTCGACCACCTTGTCGTTGGCCTGCACGTCGGCGAGTTTGCCTTCGGCCAGCACGCTGCCTTCGTGCAGCACGGTGACCTTCTTGTGCCCCTGCGTCAGCAGCTCGACGAACTTCATGTCGTGCTCGACCACCACCAGCGAATGCTTGCCCTCCAGCGAGAGAAACAGCTCGGCCGTGCGCTCGGTCTCTTCATCGGTCATGCCCGCCACCGGCTCGTCGAGCAGCAGCAGCTTGGGGTCCTGCATCAGCAGCATGCCGATCTCGAGCCATTGCTTCTGTCCGTGCGACAGCAGGCCGGCGGTGCGCTGCGCGTCGGCGCGCAGGTGGATCAACGTGAGCACCTCGCCGATGCGATCGAGCTGCGCGCCGGTGAGGCGCGACAGCAGCGACGCGCGCGCGCGGCGGTCGGCCGACAATGCGAGCTCGAGGTTCTCGAACACGCTCAGTTCCTCGTACACGGTGGGCTTCTGGAACTTGCGGCCGATGCCGATCTGCGCGATCTCGGGCTCGGCCAGGCGCAGCAGATCGATGGTCGAGCCGAAGAACGCGCGGCCGCTGTCGGGCCGCGTCTTGCCGGTGATGCAGTCCATCATCGTGGTCTTGCCGGCGCCGTTGGGGCCGATGATGCAGCGCAGCTCGCCGACGTTGACGGTGAGCGACAACGCGTTGAGCGCCTTGAAGCCGTCGAAGCTGACGGTGATGTCTTCGAGGTACAGCGCCACGCCGTGCGCAAAATCAGGCTCGCCGACCTTGATCAGCCGCCCGAACGATGCCGCGCGGCCGCCTGATTCAGTGGCGCGGGCGGCCTGCTTCTGCGCATAGGCCGCGCGGCGCTTGGCGCCCTCTTCCATCAGATCGGGCGTCATGCGCGGCTCTCCTTGCGCTTGCGCAGCAGGCCGATCAATCCGTTGGGCAGGAACAGCGTCACCGCGATGAACAGCGCGCCGAGAAAGTACAGCCAGAATTCGGGAAACGCCGCCGTGAACCAGCTCTTGGCGCCGTTGACGAAGAACGCGCCGATGATCGGCCCGATCAGCGTGGCGCGGCCGCCTACCGCGGTCCAGATCGCGATCTCGATCGACGCCGCCGGGCTCATCTCGCTGGGATTGATGATGCCCACCTGCGGCACGTACAGCGCGCCGGCGATCGCGCACATCACCGCCGACAGCGTCCAGATCGAGAGCTTGTAGGCCACCGGGTTGTAGCCGGTGAACATGACGCGGCTCTCGGCATCGCGAATCGCCTGCAGCACGCGGCCGTACTTGCTGTTCACGATCGCGCGCGCCATCAGGTAGAACGCCACCAGCACGACGCCGGTGATCGCGAACAGCGTCACCCGCATCTGCGGCGTGGCCACCGCGATGCCGAGGATGCGCTTGAAATCGGTGAAGCCGTTGTTGCCGCCGAAGCCCGTCTCGTTGCGGAAGAACAAGAGCATCGCGGCGAACGTCATCGCCTGCGTGATGATCGAGAAGTACACGCCCTTGATGCGCGAGCGAAACGCGAACCAGCCGAACACGAAGGCGAGCAGCCCCGGCACCAGCACCACCATCGCAAGCTGGAACACGAAGCTGTCGCTGAAGGTCCAGTGCCAGGGGTAGACCTTCCAGTTGAGGAACACCATGAAGTCGGGCATGTCGGCCTTGTACTGGCCGTCGCGCCCGATCTGGCGCATCAGGTACATGCCCATCGCGTAGCCGCCGAGCGCGAAGAACAGGCCATGGCCGAGCGACAGGATGCCGGTGTAGCCCCAGATCAGGTCCATCGCCAGCGCGCAGATCGCGTAGCAGAGAATCTTGCCGGCCAGGCTCACCGTGTAGTCGCTGATGTGGAACACGCTGTCAGTCGGGCACCAGTAGATTCAGCACCGGCACGCCCACTGTGATGACGAGCATCACTGCGATGACCGCGATCCAACCGCCGCACCGAGCAGCAAGCCGCGGCGCGGTTGCAGGTCTATCGGTGCAGAAGCTACCGCGCTCATTTTTGTGCTTGCTCACTGCGTGAGAGCACGCCGGTCTCGGCCGGCGGCCGAGCTACTTTGGTATTCGCCAACTTTGCTCCGCAAAGTAAGCGAATCCCCCTTCGGACCATTTGCGGCCCCAAATGAAAGGGACCGCCGGCGGGGCGCGACCCGCGGGCTCCCTCGCAGAGAGACAAACCCGAACTCATGCCTCAGCGCTCCGGCCCTTCAGCGCGAACAGCCCTGCGGCCGCTTCTGGATGAAGATCACGATGAACACCAGCACCATGATCTTGGCGAGCACCGCGCCGGCAAAGCCCTCGAGCACCTTGTTGAGCACGCCCAGTCCGAGGCCCGCCACCACGGCGCCGGTGAGCTGGCCGACGCCGCCCAGCACCACCACCATGAACGAGTCGACGATGTAGCTTTGGCCGAGGTCGGGCCCGACGTTGCCGACCTGGCTCAATGCGCAGCCCGCCAACCCCGCGATGCCAGCGCCGAGCGCGAACGCGGCCATGTCGACGCGTGCGGTGTTGACGCCCACGCACGCAGCCATGCGGCGGTTCTGCGTCACGCCGCGCACGAACAGGCCCAGCCGCGTGCGCGCGATCAAGAGGGCCATGCCCGCCAGCACCAGCGCGGCGAAGATCAGGATCGCGATGCGGTTGTAGGGCAGCGTCAGGTTGGGCAGCACCTGCACGCCGCCCGACAGCCACGACGGGTTCTCGACGCCGACGTTCTGCGCGCCGAAGGTCGTGCGCACGGTCTGCATCAGCACCAGGCTGATGCCCCAGGTGGCCAGCAGCGTCTCCAGCGGCCGGCCGTAGAGCCAGCGGATCACCGTGCGCTCGAGCACCACGCCGACCAGCGCCGACGTCAGGAACGACACCGGAATCGCCACCACGACGTAGGCATCGAAGGCGCCGGGCCAGTAGGCCTTGAACAGGTTCTGCACCACGTACGTGGCGTAGGCGCCGATCATCATCAGCTCGCCATGCGCCATGTTGATCACGCCCATCAGGCCGTAGGTGATGGCCAGGCCCAGCGCCACCAGCAGCAGGATGCTGCCCAGGCTGGCGCCGGTGAACAGCAAGCCCAGGCGCTCGCCCCAGGCCAGGCGCGATTGCACGGCATCGAGCGACGCCTGGATGATCAGCTTCACCTGCGCATCACTCTCTACCGACAAGCGCTCCAACAGCAGCGAGCGGGTGGCCGGCTCGTGGCTGGCGGCCAGCGCCTTGGCCGCGGCCATGCGCTTGTCCTTGTCGGTCGATGAGATCAGCACCGCCGACTTCAGCACGCCGAGCTGCGCCTTCAGCGCGGCGTCGCTCTCCTGCGCTTCGGCCTTCTCCAGCAGGCCGAGCTTGCCTTCGTCGACCTGGTCTCTCAACTCGTCGATCGCCTTGGCGCGCACCGCACGCTCGGGCGAGAACAACGCCAGCGCGGCCAGCGCCGACTCCATCTCGCGGCGCATGCGGTTGTTGTTGACCACGTCCTCGGCGCCGGCGGGCAGCGTGGCCGCGGCGCCGCGTGCCGGCCTCGACTGGCCTTGCCGTCGCGCACGACGATAGGCCTTGCCGCCCGCGACCTTCACCTCGTCGGCGAGCACGGCCTGCAAGAACGGCACCAGCGCCGGGTCGCCGGCGGCGACGGTCTCGTTCAGCGCGGCGATGCGCTCGTCGCTGTCGCCGGCGGCGATGCGCGCCGCCTGCTCGGGCGTGAGGGCCCACGCAGGCGACCACGCGAGAAGCGACAGACAAAGGATCAGACGAAGCAGCACGAAGCAGCCCCAAGAGAGACCACAACCAAGGGCGGCGCCAGCCCGCCCCATCAAGCGGACGCCGTGGATCTGGCTCTGCCAGTCCACTGGCGTCGCCCCCTTGAGGGGGAGGCGGCCGCCAGGCCGCTTCGGGGGAGGTTACTTCTTTTCCGGCTCGTCCTTCTTGCCCTTGTTCTCGGGAATGAACGGGCTCCACGGCTGGGCCTTCACCGGGCCCGGCGTCTTCCACACCACGTTGAACTGGCCGTCGGCCTTGACCTCGCCGATGAACACCGGCTTGTGCAGGTGGTGGTTCTTCGGGTCCATCGTCGACGTGAAGCCGCCCGGGCGCCGTGAAGGTCTGGCCGGCCATCGCGGCGATCACCTTGTCGGTGTCGGTGCTCTTGGCCTTCTCGACCGCCTGCTCCCACATGTGGATGCCGATGTAGGTGGCCTCCATCGGGTCGTTGGTCAGCGGCTTGTCCTTGTGGCCGGCGATGCCCTTGGCCTTGGCGTAGGCGCTCCACTTCTTGATGAACTCGTCGTTGGCCGGGCTCTTGATCGACATGAAGTAGTTCCACGCCGCCAGGTGGCCGACCAGCGGCTTGGTGTCGACGCCGCGCAGTTCTTCCTCACCCACCGAGAACGCCACCACCGGCACGTCGGTGGCCTTCAGGCCCTGGTTGCCGAGTTCCTTGTAGAACGGCACGTTGGAGTCGCCGTTGATGGTGGACACCACCGCGGTCTTCTTGCCCTCGGAGGCGAACTTCTTGATCTTGGCGATGATGCTCTGGTAGTCGGAGTGGCCGAACGGGGTGTACTCCTCCATGATGTCGTCGTCCTTGACGCCCTTGCTGTGCAGGAACGCGCGCAGGATCTTGTTGGTGGTGCGCGGGTACACGTAGTCGGTGCCCAGCAGCACCCAGCGCTTGGCCGCGCCGCCGTCCTTGCTCATCAGGTACTCCACCGCGGGGATCGCCTGCTGGTTCGGCGCGGCGCCGGTGTAGAAGACGTTCTTGCTGAGCTCTTCGCCCTCGTACTGCACCGGGTAGAACAGCAGGCTGTTCAGCTCCTCGAACACCGGCAGCACGCTCTTGCGCGACACGCTGGTCCAGCAGCCGAAGGTGACGACCACCTTGTCCTGGCTGATCAGCTGGCGCGCCTTCTCGGCGAACAGCGGCCAGTTCGACGCCGGGTCGACCACCACCGGCTCGAGCTTCTTGCCGAGCAGGCCGCCCTTGGCGTTGATCTCGTCGATGGCCATCAGCACGGTGTCCTTGAGCACCGTTTCGGAGATCGCCATCGTGCCCGACAGCGAATGCAGCACGCCGACCTTGATGGTTTCCTGCGCGAACACCGGCAACGACATCGCACCGGACAGTGCGACTGCGGCGCTCACCGACTTGAGCGCGAAACGACGATTCATTGTGGCTTCTCCTGGTTAGCCCCGAGGCAGGGCGTGTGTTCCTCGCGGGCCTCTGGTCGCAAGGCCCGTGCCAGGCACAACCCGCAGCACTGAACGCCGCCACCCAAGGGAACGAGTCTTGTTGGCGACGGCCGTGCAGCACTCATGCACCGCGAGGCGGCACCAGATTCGCCCGCCTTGGCTCGAAAGTGGTGCGCTGAGCGCCAAGGCAGGCACCAGGCCCTGGCAAAGTGCGTGGCATGGTCATTGCTCGCCGGCATGCACAATCGCGCCCGCCGACACCCGATAGCGATCAGACCCGCCGATGGACCTGACACCGCGCGAGAAGGACAAGCTGCTGATCTTCACCGCCGCGCTGCTGGCCGAGCGTCGGCGTGCGCGTGGCCTCAAGCTCAATCACCCCGAGGCGGTGGCGCTGATCACAGCGGCGATCGTGGAAGGCGCGCGCGACGGCAAGTCGGTGGCGCAACTGATGAGCGAAGGCAAGATCGGTGCTGTCGCGCGCCGACGTGATGGAGGGCGTGGCCGAGATGATCCCCGAGATCCAGGTCGAGGCCACGTTTCCCGATGGCACGAAATTGGTGACCGTGCACCAACCGATCGCCTGAACCGCTGATGGTGGACAAGCCCATGAAGACTCTGACCGGGCTCGCGCATGGCCCTGGCCGCGCCGCTGGCGCTGGCGCACGACGGCCACGGGCTGGCGCTGCCGCACTGGCACGCCACCGACGCGCTCGGCTTCGTGGTGCTGGCCGCGGTTGTCGCCGCCGCGCTGTGGGCCAGCCGGCGCAAGTGACGCGATGATCCCCGGCGAACTGCTCACCGACCCGGGCGAGCGCGTGCTCAACCCGGCGCGCCGCACGCTGACGCTGGTGGTCGAGAACACCGGCGACCGGCCGATCCAGGTGGGCTCGCACTACCACTTCGCCGAGACCAACGGCGCGCTGAAGTTCGACCGCCAGGCCGCGCACGGCATGCGCCTGAACATCGCGTCAGGCACCGCGGTGCGCTTCGAGCCGGGCCAGCAGCGCACCGTGGAGCTGGTCGACTACGCCGGCGCGCGCGTGGTGTATGGCTTTCGCGGCCTCGTGCAAGGAAGCTGCTGACTCGATCGGGCACGCGGCGACCATGGCCACCCGCGCGCGAGCCTATGCCGAGATGTTCGGCCCCACCGTGGGCGACCGGGTTCGCCTGGCCGACACCGACCTCGTGATCGAGGTCGAGCACGACCACACGCTGCGCGCCGGCGGCTACGGCGAAGAGGTGAAGTTCGGCGGCGGCAAGACCATCCGCGACGGCATGGGCCAGGGCCAGGCGCGTCAACGGGCCCGGCCCGCACGAAGCGGCCGACTGCGTGATCACCAACGCGCTGATCGTCGACCACTGGGGCATCGTCAAGGCCGACATCGGCATCAAGCGCTCGCGCATCGCGGCCATCGGCAAGGCCGGCAACCCAGACGTGATGAACGGCGTCGACATCGTGATCGGCCCGGGCACCGAGATCATCGCCGGCGAAGGCATGATCGTCACCGCCGGCGGCATCGACAGCCACATCCACTTCATCTGCCCGCAGCAGATCGACGAGGCGCTCGCATCGGGCGTCACCACGATGCTCGGCGGCGGCACCGGGCCGGCCACCGGCACCTTCGCCACCACCTGCACGCCGGGGCCCGAGCACATCCGCGCTGATGCTGCAGGCGGCCGACGGCTTTGCGATGAACCTCGGCTTCCTCGGCAAGGGCAACGCCAGCCGGCCCGAGGCGCTGCGCCAGCAGATCGACGGCCGGCGCGATCGGCCTGAAGCTGCACGAAGACTGGGGCACCACGCCGTCGGCGATCGACTGCTGCCTCGACGTGGCCGAGGCCACCGACACCCAGGTGTCGATCCACAGCGACACGCTCAACGAGAGCGGCTTCGTCGAGGACACCATCGCGGCGACCAAGGGCCGCTCGCTGTGCGCCTTCCACACCGAGGGCGCCGGCGGCGGCCATGCGCCCGACATCCTGCGCGTGGTCGGCGAAGCCAACTTCCTGCCGAGTTCGACCAACCCGACGATGCCCTACACCGTCAACACGGTCGACGAGCACCTGGACATGCTGATGGTGTGCCATCACCTCGACTCGGCGCATCGCCGAAGACCTGGCGTTCGCCGAGAGCCGCATCCGCCGCGAAACCATCGCCGCCGAAGACGTGCTGCACGACCTGGGCGCCATCAGCATGATGAGCAGCGACAGCCAGGCGATGGGGCGCGTCGGCGAAGTGATCATCCGCACCTGGCAGACCGCGCACAAGATGAAGGTGCAGCGCGGCATCGCTGCAGGGCGATCCGTCACGCAACGACAACTGCCGCGTCAAGCGCTACATCGCCAAGTACACGATCAACCCGGCGCTGGCCAACGGCATCGCGCACGAGGTGGGCTCGATCGAAGTCGGCAAGTGGGCCGACCTGGTGTTGTGGAAGCCCGCCTTCTTCGGCGTCAAGCCGAGCTTGATCCTCAAAGGCGGCTTCATCGCCGCCGCCGCGATGGGCGACCCCAATGCGAGCATTCCAACGCCGCAACCGGTGCACATGCGGCCGATGTTCGGCTCGTTCGGCGGCGCGATCGGCCGCACGTGCTTGAGCTTCGTCAGCCAGGCGTCGCTGCAGCAGGGCATCGCCGAAAGCTACGGGCTGCGCAAGCAGCTCGCCGCGGTGAAGGGCATGCCGCACGGTCACCAAGGCCCAGATGGTGCACAACGACTACGCGCCGGAGATGGAGATCGACCCGCACACCTACAGCGTGCGCGCCGACGGCCAGCTGCTCACCTGCGAGCCCGCCAAGGTGCTGCCGATGGCGCAGCGGTACTTCTTGTTCTGACCCGTACCGCCGCTGCCGCTACATCGCCCGCTTGGGCGCCGTCTGCATCAATTGGCGCAGCGGCTCGACGTAGAACTTGCGCCTGCGCCGTGGTACCGTGGCCGGCGGTGTTTTCGCTGGCCGGGAATCAGGTAGAGCTTGCCGTTCTTCACGCGCTTGAGCTCTCGCTCCATGATGCCGGTCTCGGGCGGGTTGCGCTCGTCGTCGGCAGCGTTGATCGCCAGCAGCGCGGCCTCGATGCGCTCCAGCCGTGGCGACGGGTTGTAGTCGCGCGAGCTGTCCCACTGATAAAGCGTGTCGTTCGCGTCGGCGCGAAACGGCGCGTTCAGCCGGCCGTCGAGCAGCCGGTCGGCCGCCTCCCGCGTGGGCGCCTGCTTCTGATAGGCCAGCGTGCCGCCATTGGTGGCAACGCCGTAGAACACGCTCGCCACCTGCGCCGATTTGGGCTGCGTTGCGTAGTTGCCGTCCTTCCACTCGGGGTCGTTGCGGATCGAGTCGGTGATCAGGCGGCGCATCATCCAGTTGCGGCTCGACATCTCGGTGGGCTGCGAAGCCATCGGCGCCAGCGCGTCCATGAAGTCGGGGTAGGTCACGCCCCAGATCCACGTGTGCATGCCGCCCATCGAGTTGCCGATGACGAGCCGCAGGTGCTTCAACCCGAAGCCCTCGGTGAGCAGGCGATATTGCGCTTGCACCATGTCGTCGTAGTTGTAGCGCGGGAACTTCGCGCGCTGGCCATCCGACGGCTTGGCCGATTGCCCGTGGCCGATCGCATCGGGCAGGATGATGAAATACTTGGTCGCATCGAGCGGCTGGCCGGGGCCGAACAACTCGCCCGCGAACGCCGGCGTCAACATGCCCGAGCCCGAGCCGGTGGTGCCGTGCAGCACCAGCACCGGCTCGCCGGAGCTCGCACCCACCGTCGTGTAGTGGAGCTTCAGTTCGGCCATCACCTCGCCGGTGTGGAACTTGAAATCGCGCGCGACCCAGTCGCCTTGCCTCGGCGCCGGGTAGCTCGGCCGCATGCCCTGCCGTCACCAACAGGGCGCCGATCCAGCACATCCACCACCGTCTCACCGCGCGCCAGGCCACCATGGTTGTCTCCCACATCGTGATGCGCCACGCTAGCCCAGAGCGCGGGCGACCGTATCGGGTTTTGCACGAATGCCCGCCGGCGAGTTCTCGGCACCCGCGACGGCTGATCGATCGATCGGTGTCACACTGCCGGTTCGCATCGCACAGGCAGGAGCTTTACCGCATGTTGAGCGTCAACAAACTGATCCCGCAGGGCCGCGGCCTGGCCAAAGTGCTGCTGCAGCGTGCGACGAGCGTCGAGTTGGACTGGGATGTGCGCCAGAAGAGCCGCTTCGATGCCACCGATTCGAGCGGCCGCGCGCTGGGCGTGTTCCTCGCGCGCGGCGCGGTGGCGCGTGGGGGTGACGTGCTGGTGGCCGAAGACGGCTCGCTGATCGTCGTGAAAGCGGCGCCGCAAGCGGTGATGGTGGTGCGCCACTGCGTCGAGCACGGGTCGCCGCACGATCTGCTGCGCGCCGCCTACCACCTGGGCAACCGCCATGTGCAACTCGAGTTGCAGCCCGATCGGCTGCTGCTCGAACCCGACCATGTGCTGGCCGACATGCTGCGCCACATGCACCTGCTGGTGAGCCACGAACAGGCCGCGTTCGAGCCCGAGGCCGGGGCCTACGCGGGCGGCGGCGGGCAGGCCACGGCACATGATCACGCGCACGACCACTCGCACGATCATGACCATGACCATCACCACCATGACCACGACGACCATCACGGCCATGAGCATTCGCACAAGCATTGATCGATGACGCACGCTGCGTCGCCGCCGCGGTTGCCGCCGGCCGTGTTGATCGAGCTGATGCGCCTGGCCTCGCCGGCGCTGCCGGTGGGCGGCTTCAGCTACAGCGAAGCGCTCGAAGCAGCCGTCGACCGCGGCCGCGTGAGCGACGTCGAGTCGGCCCGCGTCTGGCTGCTCGATCAGCTGCACTTGAGCGTCGCGCGCTGCGACCTGCCCGTCGTTCGGGCGGCCCACGATGCCTGGTCGCGCGAGGACTTCGGCCAGGTGAGCGCGTTGAACACGTGGGCCACCACGGTCCGCGAGACCCGCGAGATGCAACTTCAGGCCCAGCAGATGGGCCGCTCGTTGCTCGAATGGCTGCGTCAGCGCGCACCGGCGGGCGCGGCCATCGACCACGCCGCAGCGCTGAAGCCGGCGCCGGCTGTGGCCGGTGGTGTTCGCGTTGGCCGCCGTGCGCGCGCACGCGCCCGTGCACGACAGCCTGATCGCCTTCGTGCTCGGCTGGGCCGAGAACATGGTGCAGGCGTCGATCAAGGCGGTGCCGCTGGGGCAGAGCGCCGGCCAGCGCCTGCTCGATGCGCTGGCCGCGGCAGCGCCGGCTGCCGTCGCCCGTGCGTTGGCCGCGCCGCCCGACCAGCGCCAGGCTTTCACGCCGATGCTGGCGATTCTGTCGGCCCAACACGAAACCCAGTACTCACGGCTGTTCCGTTCGTGAGCCCACACCGCGACCTCGCTATCCTGACGACATGAGTTCCGCCCTGCACGCCATGCCCCAACGCACCAAACGGCTGCCGCCGCTGCGCGTGGGCGTCGGTGGTCCGGTGGGCTCCGGCAAGACCACGCTGGTCGAGATGCTGTGCAAGGCGATGCGGGATCGTTGGGACCTGGTGGTGGTGACCAACGACATCTACACCAAGGAAGACCAGCGCCTGCTCACCGTGGCCGGCGCGCTCGAGCCCGAGCGCATCATGGGCGTGGAGACCGGCGGCTGCCCGCACACCGCGATCCGCGAGGACGCGTCGATCAACCTCGAGGCGGTCGATCGCATGCTGGAGAAGTTTCCCAACGCCGACATCGTGTTCATCGAATCCGGCGGCGACAACCTCGCGGCCACGTTCAGCCCCGAGCTGAGCGACCTCACGATCTACGTGATCGACGTCGCCGGCGGCGAGAAGATCCCGCGCAAGGGCGGTCCCGGCATCACCAAGAGCGATCTGTTCGTGATCAACAAGACCGACCTCGCGCCGCACGTGGGCGCCGACCTCTCGGTGATGGAGGCCGACACGCGGCGCATGCGGCCGAACAAGCCGTATGTGATGAGCAACCTGCGCACCCAGCAGGGCCTGGCCGACGTGGTGGCGTTCATCGAGCGCAAAGGATTGCTGGTTTCCCCCTGAGCAACGCGCGTCATCGGGCGGGCGTACAGTCGGCACCCCGCCAAACCACACTCAGGAGGTACGCATGAGTCTGATTTCCTTCATCAAGGAGGCTGGCGAGAAACTGTTCGGCAAGGGTGAAGCCAAGGCGGCCCAGGAGGCAGCGGAGCGCGAAGCCAGCGCCGCCAACCTGGAGCGCCTGAACCGCACCGCCGGCGACGCGATCGCCACCTACATCGGTGCGATGAACCTCAAGGTCGATGGCCTGGACGTCGGCTTCGACGGCGCCTCGGGCACGGTCACCGTGTCGGGTGTGGCGGCCGATCAGGCGACCAAGGAGAAAGTGGTGCTGTGCTGCGGCAACGTCGAGCGCGTGTCGGCGGTCAACGACATGATGACCGTGGCCACGCCAGCCGACGAATCGAAGTACTACACCGTGGTCAAGGGCGACACGCTGTCGAAGATCTCCAAGGAGTTCTACGGCAATCCCAACAAGTACCCGCAGATCTTCGAAGCCAACAAACCGATGCTGACGCACCCGGACAAGATTTACCCCGGGCAGCTGTTGCGCATCCCACCGGGCTAAAGCCTGGTCGAGGGCGACCGCTCGCCCACGGCGGTTCACGGCGGCGCGCGCTCGGCCGCCATGACCCGGCTCACCACCGGGTCGGCGCGCACGCGGTCGCGGTGCGCCGCCACTTTCGGAAAACGCTGCGGGTCGACGCCATCGGCTTCCATCCATTGCGCCAGCGTGAACAGGTACATGTCGCTGACGCCATAGTGCGCGCCCATCACCCACGGGCCGACGAAGAACTCGGTCTCTATCAGCTCGAAGCACTCGCCCACCGACTGCGGCACCTTCTTTTGCATCGCCACGATGGCCGCGGGGTCGTCGCTCCAGCGGTAGCCGCGCATGCGGTGCGCGTGCGCCACGTGCAGCGTCGAACACAGGTAGCTGTGGAAGGCGTTCACGCGCGCCAGCTCGAACGGGTCGTCGAGCGGCGCGAGGCCGGCGGCCGGATACCTGCTGCGCAATGAACTGCAGGATCGCCGGCGTTTCGGTCAGCACGCCGCGCTCGGTGACGAGCGCCGGCACGCGACCCTTCGGATTGACGCGCAGATACTCGGCCGAGCGCTGCTGCTTGCTGGCGAAATCGATGCGCACCAGTCGATAGTCGGCGCCAGCATGCTCGAGCGCGATGTGCGAAGCCAGCGCGCAGGTGTCGGGCGCGTAGTAAAGCGTCAGCACGTGCGGCGCCGCAGGCTCAATGCAGCGGGCTCATCGCGCGCAGCGCGTGCACCGCGCCCTCGCCGATCGACGCGCCGAAGCGCTTGGCCAGCCGCTCGGCGATGTTTTCCTTGCGGCGTGTAGTCGATCACCTCCTCGGCCTTGACGACCTCGCGCGCCACGTAGTCGAGGTTGCCGAACTTGTCGGCCAGGCCCTGGCGCACCGCCTCTTCGCCGTTCCAGAACAGGCCCGAGAAGGTGTCGGGCGTTCTCGTTCAGCCGCTTGCCGCGACCGTCCTTGACGACCTTGATGAACTGCTGATGGATCTGATCGATCATCGCCTGCGCGTAGGCCTTCTGCTTCTCGTTCTGCGGCGAGAACGGGATCGAGCATGCCCTTGTTCTCGCCGGCGGTCAGCAGCCGGCGCTCGATGCCGAGTTTCTCCATCGTGCCGGTGAAGCCGAAGCCGTCCATCAGCACGCCGATCGAGCCGACCAGGCTGGCCTTGTCGACGTAGATCTCGTCGGCGGCCACCGCGATGTAGTAGGCGCCCGACGCGCACATCTCCTCGACCACCGCGTACACCGGCTTCTTGTGCTTGGCCTTCAGGCGCTTGATCTCGTCGTTGACGATGCCGGCCTGCACCGGGCTGCCGCCCGGGCGAGTTGATGCGCAGCACCACGGCCTGCGCAGTCGGCGTCCTCGAACGCGCCTTTCAACCCGGCCACCAGGTTCTCGGCACTGGCCTCGCTGTCGACGGCAATCTCGCCGCGCACCTCGATCAATGCCGTGTGCGGGCCGCTCGGCGCGGGGCCGTGGCCGCGCGCCAGCGAGCAACGACCACGACCAAGATGGCGAACAGGATGCAGCCAGGCCAGGCGGAAGAACACGCGCCAGCGCCGATCGGTGCGGCGCTCGCGCAGCAGATCGTCGGTGAAGCGCGACATGCCGCGCTCGAAGCTCGACGGCCCGCGCGGAGGCACCGGCGCGGCTGCCGGCGTTGCGCCTTCGGGCGGCAGAGTCGACGAGGGCAAATACGGTTCGTTGCCGGATTCATGGCGTGCTTTCAGGGGTCGCGCCGTCGCCCGGCCCCGCGTCGTCGAAGACGACGGGTTGGATGTCGCGGGAAGGATACCAATACACGGTGCCCTCGCGCTCTTCGACGGTGATGGGCATCAGGCGCCCACGCCCGCAAGGGCCGCCGACGCACTGGCCGTCGGCGGGCTCGTAGGTCGCGCCGTGCACCGAACAGATGATCCAGCGCTTGTCCATGTCGAGGAACTGGCCGACCTGCCAGTCCATCTCGGAGGGCACGTGCACGCAGCGGTTCATGTACGCCACCACCTGGCCGTCGAAACGCAGCGCGAACGCGCGCGCCGGCGCGCGCCACAGCATGCACGTCGAACACGACCGCTTGGCCACGCTCAAGCAGTTCGCCGCTCGCGCACAGAGGCTTGCGCGTCGTTGACGGGATCAGCCATGGTGCAGCAACCAGTCGTGCAGCTCGCGGGTGGAATGCGCCACGAACAACGGGTTGAATTCGGCGAATGCTTCGTGGTCGTGCGCACCGTAGCCCACGCCGATGCAGGGTGTACCCGCATTGGCCGCCAACTGCAGATCGTGCGTGGTGTCGCCGATCATCAGCGTGCGCTCGGGCGTCGTGCCGCACTCGCGCATCAGCTCGAGCAGCATGCGCGGATCGGGCTTGCTCGCCGTCTCGTCGGCGGTGCGGGTGGCGTCGAACAGCGACTTCAATTGCACCGTCTCGAGCGCGGCGTCCAGGCCGCGGCGCGCCTTGCCGGTGGCCACCGCGATGCGCTGGCGCCGTGCCTTCAACGCATGCAGCATCTCCAACGCGCCGGGAAACAGCGCCAGCTCGTGCTGGCGCTCGAAGTAGTGGTGGCGGTAGCGTTGGCCGAGTTCGGGGTAGCGCTCGGGCGGCAAGCCGGGTGCGGCGTGCGCCAGCGCGTCGGACAAGCCCAGGCCGATCACGAACGCCGCCTGCTCGTCGCTTGGCACCGCCACGCCGAGGTCGCGGCACGACTGCTGGATGCAGCGCACGATCAGCGCCGTCGAGTCGAACAGCGTGCCGTCCCAGTCGAACGCGATCAGATCGAAGCGGTGGGTCTGATTCAGGGGCCATGACGATCGGTCAATGGGGCTCGCACAGCACGCCCAGCAGTCTGACGCATTCGGCCGGCAGCGGCGCCTGCAGCTCGATGCGCGCGCCGCTGGCGGGGTGATCGAATGCCAGCCGACGGGCATGCAGAAACATGCGGGCGAAACGAATACCCGCCAGACCCTCGCCGCGCGCCAGCTGCCGGTTCAACTCGAAGTCGCCGTATTGATCGTCGCCGACGATGGCGTGTCCCTCGTGCGCAAGGTGCACGCGGATCTGGTGCGTGCGGCCGGTCTTGAGGGTCACGTCGAGCAGCGTGTAGGCCTGGCAGCGGCGCGCCACCTTGACCAGCGTGATCGAGCGCCGGCCGTCTTCGTCATCGGCATTCACCGCGCGCACACGCCGCACGCCATCGGCCGCGGTCGACTTGTGCAACGCCACGTCGATCACTTTCTTGCCCGCCGGCCAGGCGCCGATCACCAGCGCGGCATAGGTCTTGTCGGTGGCACGCGAGCGGAACTGATCCTGCAGCGCGGTCAGCGCGCTGCGCTTCTTGGCCAGCAGCAGCACGCCGGAGGTCTGCTTGTCCAGCCGGTGCACCAGCTCGAGAAAGCGCGCCTGCGGCCGTGCGCGCCGCAATTGCTCGATCACGCCGAAGCTGACGCCGCTGCCACCGTGTACGGCGACGCCGGCCGGTTTGTCCACCGCCAGCAGGTGCTCGTCTTCGTAAAGGATCGGGAACTCGCGGGCCGGCGCGGGCGCCGCGGCGGCGCGCTCGGCCACGCGCACCGGCGGCAGCCGCACCTCGTCGCCCAGGGCCAGCCGGGTGTCGGCGCTGGCCCGGCCGCGGTTGACCCGCACCTCGCCGGAGCGGATCACGCGGTACACGTGGGTCTTGGGCACGCCCTTGAACAGCCGCAGCAGAAAGTTGTCGAGCCGCTGCCCCGCGCTGCCCTCGTCCACATTGACACGCTGCACCGTTGCACGTTGCGCTGGCGAAGGCGCGCCCGCTGCGGCGGGCGCGTCTATAATGCGGCGGACCACTGTCGTGCTGCAAGTGCTTGATTTGTTTTGAGTTTACTCGGCGCTTGCAGAGCAACGACGGTGGCGGCGCAGCGAAATTCGTGCGCCATGTTTTGGTGATGCAGCGCTGCCGCCCCAACGGAAGGGCCGTCTCCCACAGCGAGGCGGCTGCCGAAAGGGCAGCAGTGAAAGAACAACGTCGAACCAGCCCTCCCGTGAGTCGGGAAAGAAAAGGTCAAATGCAGCAGACGCCGGATCGCGGCGGCTGTTGCTTCGCTGCGAAGCGAATCGGTGTGTGCATGCCGCACCTCAAGCCACCACGACCCCTGCCCGCGCGCTTGTCGCGCGGGCGGTCGTTTGCCGCGAGCACGGGCCTTGCGCCCGCCTCGCGGGTTGAAGGCCGCCGCGATTCATCGCGCGGCCCACTGGCATTGGGCCATGACAACCACCCCACTCGCTTTGCCGCACGCCGCCCCACCGTGGTGACGGTCGCCCTCGCGGCGACCCCTGCGGCCTTGGGCAGTTTTCTTCACTAGGGCTTCTTCAGCGTTGCTCGTGCATTGATGGGTCCACCGGTCGCAAGGCCGCTGGATCGAAAAGAGGTGTGCACGCGCCGAAGCCGGCTCGTGCACCCGATGAGGAGTGCACATGAAACGCATGCTGATCAACGCCACGCAGCCCGAAGAGCGCCGCCTGGCGATCGTCGACGGCCAGAAGCTGCTCGACTTCGAGACCGAGCTCGAAGGGCGCGAGCAACGCAAGGGCAACATCTACAAGGCCGTGGTGACGCGCGTCGAGCCGTCGCTGGAGGCCTGCTTCGTCGACTACGGCGAAGACCGCCACGGCTTTCTGCCGTTCAAGGAGATCTCGCGCCAGTTCTTCCGCGAGGGCGTCGACGTCAAGAACGCCACCATCAAGGACGCCATCCGCGAAGGCCAGGAACTGCTGGTGCAAGTGGAAAAGGAAGAGCGCGGCAACAAGGGCGCGGCGCTCACCACCTTCGTCTCGCTGGCCGGACGCTACCTGGTGCTGATGCCCAACAACCCGCGCGGCGGCGGCGTCAGCCGGCGCATCGAGGGCGAAGACCGCGAGGAGCTGAAGGAGAACCTCGACCAGCTCGACTACCCCAAGGGCATGAGCCTGATCGCGCGCACCGCAGGCATCGGCCGCTCGGCCGCCGAGCTGCAGTGGGACCTGAACTACATGCTCAAGCTGTGGACGGCGATCGACGAGGCCAGCAAGGCCGGCAAGGGCGCCTTCCTGATCTACCAGGAGAGCTCGCTGGTCATCCGCGCGATCCGCGACTACTTCACGTCGGACATCGGCGAGATCCTGATCGACACCGACGACATCTTCGATCAGGCGCAGCAGTTCATGAACCACGTGATGCCCGAGTCGGCATCGAAGGTCAAGCGCTACCGCGACGACGCGCGCGCTGTTCTCCCGCTTCCAGATCGAGCACCAGATCGAGACCGCGTTCTCGCGCACGGTCAACCTGCCCTCGGGCGGCGCGATCGTGATCGACCACACCGAGGCGCTGGTGTCGATCGACGTCAACAGCGCGCGGGCCACGCGCGGCGGCGACATCGAGGAAACCGCCACCCGCACCAACCTCGAGGCGGCCGACGAGATCGCGCGCCAGATGCGGCTGCGCGACCTGGGCGGCCTGATCGTGGTCGACTTCATCGACATGGAGGAGAGCAAGAACCGCCGCGAGGTCGAGCAGCGGCTGCGCGACGCGCTGCGCTATGACCGCGCCCGCGTGCAGTTCAGCTCGATCTCCAAGTTCGGCCTGCTCGAGCTGTCTCGACAGCGCCTGCGCCCGGCGCTCAGCGAAGGCAACCACATCACCTGCCCGCGCTGCAACGGCACCGGCCACATCCGCGACACCGAATCGAGCGCGCTGCAGATCCTGCGCATCATTCAGGAAGAAACGCTGAAGGACAACACCGCCGCCGTGCATGTGCAGGTGCCGGTGGAGGTGACGAGCTTCCTGCTCAACGAGAAGCGCACCGAGATCACCAAGATCGAATTGAAGCAGCGCGTCACCGTGCTGCTGGTGCCAAACAAGCACATCGAGACGCCGAACTACAAGCTCGAGCGCCTGCGCCACGACGACCCGCGGCTGGAAAACCTGCAGGCCAGCTACACGATGATCGAGGAGCCCGACGACGAGGTGGCGATCTCGCGGCGCGAGAAGGCCAAGGCCAAGCAGGAGCCGGTGATCAAGGGCGTGCTGCCCGATCAACCTGCGCCGGTGGCAACGCCGCGCCCACCCGAGCCCGCCGTGCCGCCGGTGGCCAAGGCCCCGGCGCCGGCTGCCTCCACCGCCGCGCCGGTGCGTGCCTCACCGGAGCCGGCCCACAGCGGCTTCAAGGCATGGCTGAAGAAGTTGTTTGGGGCCGGGCCCGAGCCCGCGGTTGTCGCGCCGTCGCCGGCAACTCCGGTGGTCGCACCCGCGCGCAAGGAGCGCGACGGTGGCCAGCAGGGCCGCGACGGGCGACGCGGCGAGCGGGGTGAGCGTGGCGGCCGCGGCGGTCGCGGCGGCAGGGGCGGTGAACGCGATGGGCGCGGCGGCAATCGTGACGCTCGCGGCAGCGAGCGCGAGGGCCGCGGCGGTGAACGCGACGGCCGTGGTGAGTCGCGCAGTGGGGAGCCGCGCAGTGCCGAGCGCGACGGCCGGGGTGAAGCGCGAGGTGACGATTCGCGGCGCCGCGGCCGCGAGGGTCGCGACAACCGCGACAACCGAGAGGGTCGCGACGCGCGGGCCGAGCAAACGCCGAACGATTCAACGGCACCGGCGCAGCGCGGTGAGCCGCGCGACGAGGCGGCAAGCAGTCAGCGCCGCGGTCCGCGCCCGCCGCGCGAGGCGAGGCCGGTGCCAGAGGGCGCGGCGAGCACGCTGCCACCGAGCTTCGTCGACACGATTCCGGTCGATGAAGCCGCAGTCGAGGCTGGCGAGGGTGAGCGCGACGGACGCCGCCGCCGCCGTCGCCGCGGCGGTCGTCGCGACGATGCGGGCTCCGATTCGGTGATGCCGCCCAACGATGGCCGCGAGGCGACAGCCGGCGTCGGCGAAGCGGCCGCATCGATGTCGCCGACGGCGACCGATGCCCTGCGCGAAGCCGCTCCCCGCGAAGGCACTGCCACGCGTGAGCGCGAACGCCCATGGCGCGAAGAGCGCGGCGCTGCACCAGCCGGCGACAGCGTCACGCTGCCGCCGAGCGCGGCCGCGCTGCCCGCGGCTGGCGCGGCGTCAACAGCGGCCGCCGCTCCCGCGCCTCGGATCGTGCCGCCAGTGCCGCATTTCGAGCTGCCAACCCAGGCGTTGGAGCAGTTGGCCGACGGCGCCGGGCTGCAGTGGGTGCAATCCGATGCCGACAAGGTGCGCACCGTGCAGCAGGCCATCGCCGCCGAGGCGCCGCCCGCACACGTGCCGCGCGAGCGCAAGCCCGTGGCGCTGGCCGACGACGGTCCGTTGGTGCTGGTCGAAACCCGCAAAGACCTGTCGCAACTGGGGCTGCCGTTCGAACGCCAGGCCGAGACCCGAGCGCAGCCGCAGTAGCTAGCCGCCAGGCCGGCCCTGAAGGGCCGGCCGTGCACGGCCATTCAGACCAGGCGATCCAGCGCGAGCTGGTAAGCGCTGGCGCGCATCAGGTCATCCCAGGCCAGCGGCGCGCTGGCAGGCAACAGCGCGCACCGTCTCGCCTCACCGGCCTCGCTGGCTTGCCAAGCGCCGTGCGCCTGCGCACCAGCCAAGCCATCGAGCAGTTGATCGACTGCGGCGCCACCGTCGATCGACTGATTGCACAACAGCACCATGTCGCAGCCCGCCTGCAGCGCAGCGACGGCGGCCTCGGTGTAGCTCAGCTCGCGGCCGTCGAGCCGGCGCGCACCGGCCATGCTCAAGTCATCGCTGAATATCGCGCCGTCGAAGCGCAACTGCGTGCGCAGGATATCTTGCAGCCAGCGGCTCGAAAAACCGGCCGGGCGCGCGTCGACCTTCGCATACACCACGTGCGCCGGCATCACGCTGGCCAGGCTCGTCGACAGCCAGCCGTACGGCGCCGCATCGTCGCTGAGCAGCGCCTTCAGGCTGCGGCGGTCGATCGGAATGTCGACATGGCTGTCGGCGGCCACGTGGCCGTGACCCGGAAAATGCTTGCCGCAGTTGGCCATGCCGGCGCGCAGCAGGCCGTGCATCACGCTCTTGGCCAGCAAGCCCACGACGCGCGGATCGCGATGGAACGCGCGGTCGCCGATGACGGTGCTGCCACCATGGTCGAGGTCGAGTACCGGCGTGAAACTGAGATCGACCCCGCAGGCGCGCAATTCGGCACCGAGCACGTAGCCCACTGCGGTGGCGGCATCGGTGGCGCGCATCGCATCGCGCATCCACAGCTCACCGAGTGCGCGCATCGGTGGCAGCACGGTGAAGCCATCGCTGCGAAAACGCTGCACGCGGCCACCCTCGTGGTCGACGCAGATCAGCAGGTCGGGCCGCAGCGCCTTGGCCTCGGCCGTCAGCTCGCTAAGTTGTTTGCGGTCTCGCCAGTTGCGCGCAAACAGGATCAGGCCGCCGGTCAGCGGATGCTGCAGCCGACGCCTGTCGTCGGCGTTGAGCGTCAGGCCGGCGACATCGAGCACGACCGGTGCGTGTGAAGTCATGGTGTGGACACCGACTCTACGACCACGAACGCGGTGGCGACGTTGGCCTCGTCGCTGACACTGACGAAGGCGCGCAGCCGGCGCTCCGCGAACCATGACGCGAGCGCGCCGTGCAGGCGGATCTCGGGCTTGCCGCCAGGCACGTTGATCACCTCGCACGAGCGCCAACTCATCGGCGCATGCATGCCCAGCCCGATCGCCTTGGAAAATGCCTCCTTGGCCGAGAAACGGGTCGCCAGGTAACTCAAGCCGCGGCGCGGCACGCGAGAGCGTCGCGCCTCGAACACGCGCAATTCGTCGGGGCCGAGCACGCGCTGCGCGAAGCGGTCGCCGTGGCGATCGAGCGCCGCCGCGATGCGGGTGATGTCGCACACATCGGTGCCGATGCCGATGATCATCGTGATCCGGTCGGTTGCGCCAACTGGATGCAACGCTGGTATTCGCGCACCGTCTGTGTCATGCCGAGCTCCAGCGCGTCGGCCACCAGCGCGTGGCCGATCGACACCTCGAGCACGCCGGGCACGGTGCGCAGGAAATCGGTGAGGTTGGCGCGATTCAAATCATGCCCGGCATTGACGCCCAGGCCCGCCGCCTGCGCCGCCCGCGCAGCGGCGGCATAGCGCGCCAGCACGGTGGCCTGCTCGGGCGTGCCGTGTGCGCGCGCATAGGCTTCGGTGTACAGCTCGACGCGATCGGCGCCGAGTTCGGCCGCATGCGCCATCGCCTCGGGCAGCGGATCCATGAACAGGCTGACGCGCACGCCCAGCGCAGCGCGCCTCGGCCACCAGCGGCCGCAGCCGCTGCGCGTCGGCCGGCAGATCCCAGCCGTGGTCGGAGGTGAACTGCTCGGCACTGTCGGGCACCAGCGTGCATTGGTGCGGCTTCAGCTCGCGCACGAACTGCATCAGGTTGTGGGTCGGGGTTGCCCTCGATGTTGTACTCGACGTGCGGCCACTCGCGCAGCAGCGCAGCCAGCTCGTGCACGTCGCGCGCGCGGATGTGGCGCTCGTCGGGACGCGGATGCACGGTGATGCCCTGCGCGCCGGCCAGCAGCGCGATGCGCGACAGCGCCACCACGTTGGGCACGTCGAGATGGCGCGTGTTGCGCAGCAGCGCGATCTTGTTGACGTTGACCGACAACGCGGTGCGCGCATCGCGCGCAAATGCTTCGGGAGCAACCAGCGGATTCATCGGGATGGGGTCGTGCCGTCAAGCAGGCGTTGGGTGTCGATGACGACCTGCCGCGTGCGCAGCACGGTACTGCCCAGATGATAGTGAAGCTGGCCGCGCAGCATGCACCTTCAGCGCCTGCAGTTCGCGCGAACACACCGCGTGCAGTGCCTGCAACGAGCCGGCACCAGGTGTCTGCGTCGCCCAGGATTCGAGTGCCGACGCCAGGTCCAGGCAGGCCGTTCCGGCGAGCGACGTTTCGCCGGCCGCCGCGTCGACCAGGCCCTGCTCGACGCGCAGCACGTAGCGCCCAGCGGCGGCCACCGGCATCTGCGTCGGCGTGGTGCGGCTGAATTCGGGCAGCACACCGGTCTCGCGCAGCAGCAGCAACTCGAACGCGCGCAGTGCCGCCTCGCTGCGCATCTCGTTGTCGCTCAGGCCCGGCAACGTGGCCGCATAGGCATCGAACAGGCGCGGGTGCGGGTCGTCGCGCGCCAGCAGGCGCAGCAGCAGCTCGTTGAGATAGAACCCTGCAAACCAGCCCGACCCCTGCAGCGCCACGACGTCGCCGCCGCCCCACTCCGCGCCGCGCAGGGTGCGCACCTCGGCGCCGTCGCTTTCGGGAGCGCGCAAACTGCACGAGAACCAACTGGAACGGCATCAGCACGGCGCGCAACTGCGAGGTCGGCCGCTTGGCGCCCTTGGCCGCGGCGACCATACGGCCCGCGTCGCGGGTGATCAACTCGACGATCACGCTCGACTCGCTCCAGTCGTAGCTGTGCAGCACGAAGGCGCGGTGCGCGAAGCTTGCCGATCGCCGGGCGTTGCCGCCGGTCGAGGGCCCCGCCGCCCCGCCCGACGCGAAATTGAATTCAACCGGCCCAGAGCTCATCCGATGCCGTAACTGCGCAGGTGGCGCTCGTCGTCGGCCCATCCCGAGCGCACTTGCACCCACAGCGCCAAGTGCACCCGGGCATCGAGCAGGTGCTGCAGTTCATGGCGCGCCTCGGTGCCGATGCGCTTGAGGCGCTCGCCGTGCTGGCCGATGACGATGCCCTTGTGGCCTTCGCGCTCGACGACGATGGTCGCTGCGATGTGCACGCTGCGTCACCGGGCCGGCGGGGCGCTGTCGCGCTTTTCGGCGCTTCGGCGTCCCATTCCTCGAAGCGATCGATCACCACCGTCGAGGTGTAGGGCAACTCTTCGCCGGTCAGGCGAAACAACTTCTCGCGCACGATCTCGGCGGCCAGGAAGCGCTCGTCGCGGTCGGTCAGCGCGTCGGGGTCGTGAACCCAAGACCGTTCGGGCAGATGCGGCTCGATGATGTCGAGCAATCGCTCGACGTCGACACTGCGTTGCCCCGACATCGGCACGTATTCGGCGAAGGCATGGTGTTGCGGCAGCGCCTGCAACCATGGCAACAAGTCGGTGCGCCGATGCACGATGATCGAGCTTGTTGGCCACCAGGATCGTCGGCACACCTGCCGGCAGCAGCGCCACCACCTGCTGGTCATCCTTGCCGAAGCGGCCCGGCCTCGGCCACCAGCAACACCAGGTCGACGTCGGACAGCGAGCTGCGCACCGCGCGGTTCAGATTGCGGTTCAACGCCTGCGAGTGGCGGGTCTGGAACCCCGGCGTGTCGACAAACACGAATTGCGCCGTGCCCGCGCGTGCGCACGCCGACGATGCGGTGGCGCGTGGTCTGCGCCTTGCGCGACGTGATGCTGATCTTTTGGCCCACCAGCGCATTGAGCAAGGTCGACTTGCCCACATTGGGCCGGCCGACGATCGCCACGGTGCCGCAGCGCGTGGGCGCGCTGGTCATGTCAGTGCGCCGGCCGCCCGAAGCCACTGACGCGCCCCCGGGGGGCAGCGGCGAGCGAGCATGGGGGCCTCACTCAGGACCGCAACGGGCCGCCCGGCTGATCGTTGGCCTTCAGCGCGTCGAGCAAGCGGCGCGCGGCCTCTTGCTCGGCGGCCCGGCGCGAGCGTCCGCGCCCGGTCTCGGCCAACGACAACGCCGGAATGGCGCACTCGACCTCGAAGGTCTGCGCGTGCGCCTGGCCGGTGGTGCCGACGATGCGATACGACGGCACCGCGATGCGCCGCGCCTGCAGCCACTCTTGCAGCTCGGTCTTGGCGTCCTTGGACCAGGTGTGGGCCTCGCTGGACACGATCACGTCGCCGAACAAGCGCCGCACCAACTCGAACGCGCACTCGAATCCGCCGTCGAGGTAGGCGGCGCCGATCAACGCCTCGAGCGCGTCGGCCAAGATCGACGCGCGCTGGGCGCCGCCGCCGCGCGCCTCACCGTCGGACAGCCGCATCACATCGGGCAGGCCGAGTGTCAGCGCCGTGCGATGCAGGCTTTCTTCGCGCACCAGGTGCGCGCGCACGCGCGTGAGGTCCCCCTCGTCAGAGCCGCCGAAGCGCTCGAACAGCAAGCTCGAGATCGCCAGGTTGAGCACCGCGTCACCCAGAAACTCCAGCCGCTCGTTGTGGTCGGTGCCGGAACTGCGGTGCGTCAGCGCACGCGTCAGCAACGCCTGTTCGGAGAAGGTGTGCCCCAGGCGTTTTTGCAGCGCATCGAGCCGCGAGTCCATGCGTTCAGCGAGACCGGCCCTCGTACTTGATCAGCAGGTACACCGGAGCGATCAGCTCGAGCTCCTTGTTGTAGGCGAAGCGGATCACGATGCGATCGTTCTCCTTGGTGACGTCCAGATCCTTGCCCGAGATCGAGGCGATCGAGTACTCGATGTCCTTTTGCTTGTCGAACTGGGCGCGGATCTCGCCCACCGTACCAGGGCTGGACGCGGCGATCTTGTTGACCGCTGTCTGGATCGTGAAGTACTCGTTGAGCGTCGGCAACACTCGAATCGCCACATACCCGGCGAAGCCGATGATGATGGCCCAGAACAGCAGCCCGATCAGGCTGACGCCGCGCTGCGCAGCTGCGCCGAACCGCCGCGATGAACCCATGCCAGACCCCTTTCCCGCCCTCGTCATTGGAACGACCCGATGCGCCGGAGATTACCGAAATTCATCCAAACGAAGAAGGCCTTGCCGACGATGTTCTCGTCGGGCACGAAGCCCCAGAACCGCGAATCCTGCGAATTGTCGCGGTTGTCGCCCATCATGAAGTAGTGGCCCTCGGGAACCTTGCACACCACACCCTCGGCTGAATAGCGGCAGTTCTGGGCGTTGGGGAATTGCCGCGAGTCGCCGCCGCCATAGTAGGCCGTGCGCTGCGGGTCGACCAAGATGCGGTGTTCGACCGCGCCCAGCGACTCCAGGAACAGCGGAAAGTAGCGCCGCGCCTCGTCGTCGTAGTACTCGCCCTGCGCCTTCACGTCGACCGGCTTGCCGTTGATCGTGAGCCGCTGGTTGAGGTAGGCGATCTCGTCGCCCGGCACACCGACCACGCGCTTGATGTAGTCGACCCGCGGATCGACCGGATAGCGAAACACCATGACGTCGCCGCGCTCGGGGTTGTGGTTGGCGATGATCTTCTTGTTGACCACCGGCAGCCGCACGCCGTAGTGGAACTTGTTGACCAGGATCAGGTCGCCCACCGTCAGCGTGGGCACCATCGAGCCCGACGGGATCTTGAACGGCTCGAACAGGAACGAGCGCAGCAGGAAGACGATCAGGATCACCGGGAACAGGCCCGCGGTCCAGTCCAGCCACCACGGCTGCGCCAGCAGCGCCTGCCTGGCCTCCTGCACGTTGCCGTCGACCTGGGTGATGCCCTGTGTGGCCAGCTCGGCCCGACGCTGCGTGTGCTGGGTCTCGACCGCCGCGGCGGCCGCCTCTCGACCGGGCTTGAAGTGAAAACGCTCGGCCAGCCAATAGGCCAGCGTGACAACTGTCAGCACGAACAGCAACAGCGAAAAGTTGCCGATCCACTGATCGGCATACCAGCCGCCCAGGTAGACGACCAGCGCGGCATACAGGATCGCTGTCAATGCACTCATGGATGGTGAAACGAGTCTCGTGAGGGTTGGGCGCCTGAGGGCGCGAGAGATCTGCGCCGATCAGTCGTCGACCTGCAAGATGGCCAGGAAGGCCTCTTGCGGCACCTCGACGGTCCCGATCTGCTTCATGCGTTTCTTGCCCGCCTTTTGTTTTTCGAGCAGTTTCTTCTTGCGCGTAATGTCGCCACCGTAGCATTTTGCCAGCACGTTCTTGCGCAGCGCCTTGACGTCTTCGCGCGCAATGATGTTGGCGCCGATCGCCGCCTGGATGGCCACGTCGTACATCTGCCGCGGGATGATCTTGCGCATCTTGGCCACCACGTCGCGAGCCCGGTGCACGCTCTGGCTGCGGTGCACGATGACCGACAGCGCATCGATGCGGTCGCCGTTGATCAGCATGTCGACTTTCACCACGTCGGCCGCGCGGTACTCTTTGAACGCGTAGTCCATCGAGGCGTAGCCGCGCGACACCGACTTCAGCTTGTCGAAGAAGTCGAGCACGATCTCGGCCAGCGGCAGGTCGTAGGTCAGGTGCACCTGGCGACCGTGATAGGACATCTGGATCTGCATGCCGCGCTTCTGGTTGGCCAGCGTCATCACCGGGCCGACGCTGTCCTGCGGCATGTACAGCTGCACGGTGACGATGGGTTCGCGGATTTCGCGGATGCGGCCCTGGTCGGGCAATTTCGACGGGTTCTCGACCTTCACCACCGTGCCGTCGCTCAGTTCCACCTCGTAGACCACCGACGGCGCGGTGGTGATCAGGTCCTGGTCGAACTCGCGCTCCAGCCGCTCCTGCACGATCTCCATGTGCAGCAGGCCGAGGAAGCCGCAGCGGAAGCCGAAGCCCAGCGCCTGGCTCACCTCGGGCTCGAAGCGCAGCGAGCTGTCGTTGAGCTTGAGCTTGTCCAGCGCGTCGCGCAGCTGACTCGTACTCGCTGGCCTCGACCGGGTACAGGCCGGCGAACACCTGGGGCTGGATCTCCTTGAAGCCCGGCAGCGGCTCGCTGGCCGGCCCGGCGTTGTTGGGCAGCTTCTTTTCCAGCGTGACGGTGTCGCCCACCTTGGCGTGGTGCAGCTCCTTGATGCCGGCGATGACGAAGCCGACCTCGCCCGCGCGCAGGATGCGTCGCGCGGCTGCGACTTCGGCGTGAAGACGCCAAGCTGCTCGATGCCGTAGCACGCGTCGGTGGCCATCAGCCGGATGCGTTCGCCCTTGGCGAACGAGCCGTCGACCACCCGCACCAGCATCACGACGCCGACGTAGTTGTCGAACCAGCTGTCGATGATCATCGCCCGCGGGGCGCCGTCGGGCTTGCCGCGCGGCGCCGGCATGCGGTGGATCACCGCCTCGAGGATCTCGTCCATGCCGAGGCCGGTCTTGGCCGAGCAGGGAATCGCGCCGCTGGCGTCGATGCCGATCACGTCTTCGATCTCGGCGCGTGCGTGTCTCGGGTCGGCCTGCGGCAGGTCCATCTTGTTGAGCACCGGCACCACCTCGACGCCCAGGTCGAGCGCGGTGTAGCAGTTGGCCACCGTCTGCGCCTCGACGCCCTGGCTCGCGTCGACCACCAGCAGCGCGCCTTCGCACGCCGACAGCGAGCGGCTGACCTCGTAGCTGAAGTCGACGTGGCCGGGCGTGTCGATCAGGTTGAGGTTGTACGCCTGGCCGTCGCGCGCGGTGTACTGCAGCGCCGCCGTCTGCGCCTTGATGGTGATGCCGCGCTCGCGCTCGAGGTCCATCGAGTCGAGCACCTGCTCTTCCATCTCGCGGTCGGTCAAGCCGCCGCAGCGCTGGATGATCCGATCGGCCAGCGTGCTCTTGCCGTGGTCGATGTGGGCAATGATCGAGAAGTTGCGGATGTGGTCCATGCAATCAGACATTCTCCGGCGCAGCGGAGATCACAACGGCACCGCCGTCGCGTCGTAGGCTAACTTCGCGCAGCGAAGTTGCGGGTCGCGCAGCGCCCTGCCGAGGAACAAAAAAAAGGCACGTCCAAGAGATGACGCGCCTTCCAACAAAACGTATGGCAACTGCTTGTTGGGCCTTCATTGTAGCCAAAAGGACCCCGCGGAGAGCCGCGCCATTGCTTGATTTTGGCTCGTTGCGAGGGGCCAACATGGCAATTTAATCAACAGCTTATCCACAGCCTTGTCGAGCCTGGATCGGAGGGCTTGCAATCGAACCAGTTCGAGGCGGACAGAGAAGCACCTTCCGTGCCGCGATTCATAGTGGCGCACTGAGCAAATACGGCATGGACCGACGATAGCTAGAACTCACTCCCGCTCGCTTCCTCGATCCCGATGCCAAGGTCGGGCGACGCCGATGAGTCGCACTTCCCGGTCACGCCCAGGTTCCGCAATGCTGAAAAGCCACGGCAGTCTCCTACCGCACCAAAGGGCTATCGGGCAGGCCGGATCACCAGGTAGTTGACGAACTCGCCGCGCCTGACCATCACGCTGACCGCTCGCGACTTCTCGGCTTTGGCAGCAATGGCCAGGAACTGCTTGACGTCGGTCACCTCGGTGTTGTCGATTGCCAGGATCACGTCGCCCTCGCGCAGGCCCGCGCGCGCGGCCGCGCCCTCGGCCGCTTCGACGCGCACGCCGCTCTTGATCTTGAGTTCGCGCTTCTGCGCATCCGACAGCTCTGACACCGTCAGCCCGAACGCGCTCTTGCCCTGCGGGCCGCTGGCACCGGGCTCGGCCTGCGCCCTGCGCGCTGGACGATCGGCCTCGAACTCGGCCACGGTGACCTGTAGGTCGCGCGTCGAGCCGCGCCGGAACACCTGCAACGACGAGCGGCTGCCCGGCTTGGTGCCGCCGATGATGCGCGGCAGATCGACCGACTGCTCGACCGCCTTGCCGTCGACCTTGACGATGATGTCGCCGGCCTCGATGCCGGCCTTCTCGGCCGGGCCGCCGGATTCGACGCCCTGCACCAGCGCGCCCATCGGCTTGCCCAGTCCGATCGACTCGGCGACCTCCTTGGTCACCGGCGCGATCGTCACGCCGATGCGGCCGCGGATCACGCGGCCGTTGGCGCGCAACTGGTCGGACACGCGCATCGCCTCGTCGATCGGAATCGCGAACGAGATGCCCATGTAGCCGCCCGAGCGGCTGTAGATCTGCGAGTTGATGCCGACCACCTCGCCGCGCATGTTGATCAGCGGCCCGCCGGAGTTGCCCGGATTGATGGCGACGTCGGTCTGGATGAACGGCAGGTAGTCGCCGGTGTCGCGCTGCTTGGCGCTGACGATGCCGGCGGTGACCGTGTTCTCCAGGCCGAACGGCGAGCCGATCGCCATCACCCACTCGCCGACCTTGAGCTTGCTGACGTCGCCGATGCTTCACCGCCGGCAGTCCGGTGGCCTCGATCTTGACCACCGCCACGTCGGTGCGCTTGTCCGCGCCGATGATGCTTGGCCTTGAACTCGCGCTTGTCGGTGAGCGTCACGATGACTTCGTCGGCGCCGTCGACGACGTGGGCGTTGGTCATCACGAAGCCGTCGTTGCTGAGGATGAAGCCCGAGCCCACGCCGCGCTGCTGCGGCTCCTCGTCGCCACCGCGCGGGCCGCGGCGCGGATCGGGCCGGCCCGGCATCGGGAATGCCGAAGCGGCGGAAGAACTCCTCGACGTTGGGATCGACTTCGCCACCCGCGGTGGCTCGGCCGCGCTCGAGCGTGCGGATGTTGACCACCGACGGGCTCCACTTCTCGGCCAACTCCGTGAAGTCGGGCAGCTCGCGTCCCTGGGCGCGCGCCGGCGCGGCAGCGACCCAGCCGCCCACGCCGAGGCAGGCAGCCAGCGCGATCGTGGCTGCGCGGCGGCGCAGATCGAGAACCGAGGGACCCGTGTGTCGGTGCATGCAAGACCTCATGTCAAGACCATGGCAGCCGGATGAGGGCCGCGAACTAGAAATCAAGGGGAATTCAAGCACGGAGCGGTCAACGCCGCCGCTCCAGCGCGGATGAAAACAGCTGCACTGTGGCCATCGGCACGTCGCCCATCGCGGTGATCCACCAATCGCCGGAGCGGGTCATCACCGTGTGCGTAGCACCCAGGCTGGTGGCCACCGGCTTGTGGCGCTGGGCGTCATACGGCTCGACGAACACCGATACGTGGGTCAGGCCATCGGAGAACACCGCCATCAACACCGGCGTGCTGGCGCTGGTGGGAGGCTCCTCCATCGCGCCGAGTTCCCTGCGCATGCAAGCGACCAGTTGGAACCCCGGTACCGCGTGGGCAACGCTCCAGCCTTCGACGTCGAGCTGGGTGCGGGTCGTCGCCGGGCGCACGATGCGAAAGCCGTCGAGCTTGCGCATCCCCTGCAGCACGAGCTCTGGATTCGCCTTGCCACCGATCAGCAAGTCGGAGAACGACGCCGACTCCAGCACCTCACCGTGCGCGCCCAACACGTCGGCACGCAGCAGCAGGCCGCTGGACTGCTCGGCCCACAGCCGCTGTGCAAAGCGGCGGGCATCGCGCGGCTTGAACATCAAAACCTGCGCTTCGTACCCCGCCACACGCTCGGTGCCGAGCAGGCGCAGTTCATAGGCATCGTCCGAACGCGCATCGGCCGGCGGCAGGCCGGGAAAATCGGGCATCGCCAGACGTTGTTCGATCACGGCCACGCGGGCCCGCGGCCACACCGTCTGCGTGACGTCGTTGTGGCGCAGCACCTGCCGCGATTCCCCGTCGAGCACGTCGATGCGCTCGTAGCGCTGCTTGCCTTCGCAGTAGTGCGTCACGCGCGAGCTCGACACCACGCCCGCCGCGTTGGACACCAGCGTTCCCTGGTAGTTGAGCGTGGCGGCTGCGCGCTGCACGCGCGCCATCCACGAGCGCAGGTCGCTCGGACGCTCGCCCGGCATCGCCGATGCCGTGGTCTGCGCCTGCGCCGGCCAGGCCGCGGCCACGCTCGCAGCCCACAGCCAGGTGCGCAACGAGCGGCGCAATGCGATCACCGATCCTCCAGCACGATGGTGTCGACGCTGCGCACCACGCCACCGGGCATCTGCAGCGCGGCGCCATTGCCGCTTTGGCGATGCGCTGCGAAGTAACGATCGAGCCGGGCGTCGCGAATCAAGCGCCCGTTGACGGGCTGCTGAGCCCTCCCAAGACGCCGGTGCCGACGCGATCGCGGGCTCGGCAGCCGCACGCGTGGCCACCTGCGTCGCCATCGAATGGAGCAGGTGTCGTGCGCAACATCACCACCATGCCGGCCACCGCGGCCATACCGGCGGCTGCCGCCATCGGCGCTGTCCACACCCGCAGGCGTCGACCGATTGGGCCCGCTGCGCGGGCCGCAGCACGACCGGCTCGTGCGCCAGCCGAGCGCGCAGTGCCGCCAGGAACGCAGCGTCGTGGGCGCCTTCGCGCGCCAACTCGCGCGAGCGCAGCACATCACCGATCAGCTGGTAGTGACGCCAGCGCTCACGCGCGTCGGCACGTTCCGCCCACAGCGACAGGCACCGCTCCTGCGCGTCGGGCGGCGGCCTCGCCATCGGCCAGCGACGACAGCGTGGCCCATTCGTCGTCGGGTGGCCGAGCGGGCTCGGCATGGGATCGTCAGGCATCTTCACTCCAACCAATATCGCGCAAGAGCTGGCGCGGCGAACCGAGTGCAGTTCACCAGCGTTCTCCCTCGCGCGTACCCAACAATGGACGCAATCGTGATGCGATCGCTTCGCGGGCGCGAAAGATCCGTGACCGGACCGTGCCGATCGGGCAATTCATCACGTCCGCGATCTCTTCATAGCTCAGACCTTCGATTTCCCGCAGCGTGATCGCCTGGCGCAGGTCTTCCGACAGCGCGTCGATCGCGGCGTTGACCGTGGCGGCAATCTCCTTGCTCGCCAGCAGCGCCTCGGGCGTCTCGCCGTCGCTTAGTTCGTGGTCGGTGCGGTAAGTTTCGTCGTCCTCCCCTGGACGCGCGCGGGCCGAGTCGGTGGAGACGGGGTCGCGCTTGAGCTCGACCAGCGTCTTCTTGGCCGTATTCACCGCAATGCGATACAGCCACGTGTAGAACGCGCTCTCGCCCCGGAACTGCGGCAGCGCCCGGTAAGCGCGAATGAACGGTCTCCTGGGCGACGTCGTGGACCAGTCGGCGTCACGCACCATGCGCGAAATCAGGCGCTCGATGCGCCGCTGGTACTTGACCACCAGCATCTCGAAGGCACGTGAGTCGCCTTGCTGCGCGCGCTCGACCAGCGCGCGGTCTGCATCGTGCAGGCTCATTGGTGCACCCTTGGCGCTGCGCGCTTTCCCTCCGAGAGGGAGATCGCGCCTTCGGGCGGCCGGGCGGCGCTCATGAGCGCGTGCCTTCGTCGCCGGCACTCGCTGGGCCCGGTACGCCCGGCGCGAACAGGGTCGCGCGCAGGGCATGCCACGCCGGCCCGGCATCGCTGTTGCTCACCGCCAGCCAGGTTGTCGGGCCCGCGCCGGCGGGCCGAAAACGCAACAGCATCCAACTGCCGACATCCAGCTTGACTTGCACCGTGCCGGCGGCGGCGCCGCCGCGCACGGCACAACGTCCACTGCCCCTGGTGCCAGGCGATCGTGTGCGGCGTACGCGGCGCGAGCCGCCAGCCGAGCCAGCCGCCCAGCATCGCCGCACCCAAGCTGACCGCGAGCCAGCCCGCTGCGCCACGGCCCGCCGGGCCAGCCGCGGCGTCGATGTGCGACCAGGTCCATGCGCCCACGGCTGCCGCGCATGCGCCGCCGATCATCGCGAGTACGGCACGCACGGGCAGGCCAGGCCTCACGTCCAATTCAAATGCCGGCGCAGCGCGCATGGCCCGCCGGGCTCGTGGCCGCTAGACGCGGCGCAACACCAGAGTGCCGTTGGTGCCGCCAAAACCGAAATTGTTTTTCGCCGCCGCATCGATGCGCATCTCGCGCGCCTCGTTGGCGCAATAGTCGAGATCGCATTCGGGGTCTTGGTTGAACAGGTTGATGGTCGGCGGCACCACCTGATGGTGAAGCGCCAGCACGGTGAACACCGTCTCGATGCCGCCGGCGCCGCCCAGCAAGTGCCCAGTCATCGACTTGGTGGAACTGATCACCATCTTCTTCGCGTGCGCGCCGAAAGCGAGCTTGATCGCCTGCGTCTCGTTGACGTCGCCCAGCGGTGTGGAGGTGCCGTGCGCGTTGAGGTACTGCACCTGCGTGGCGTCGAGCGCCGCGTTGCGCAACGCGGCGCGCATCGCGCGGTGCGGCCCGTCGGTGTTGGGCGCGGTGATGTGGCCAGCGTCGGCACTCATGCCGTAGCCTGCGAGCTCGGCATATATCTTGGCGCCGCGCGCCTTGGCATGTTCGTATTCCTCGAGCACCACCGCCCCTGCGCCCTCGCCGAGCACGAAACCGTCGCGATCCCTGTCCCAGGGGCGTGATGCGGTGGCCGGGTCATCGTTGCGCGTGGACAGCGCACGCATCGCGGCGAAACCGCCCACGCCGAGCGGCGACACCGCCGCCTCGGTGCCGCCGGCCACCATGACGTCGGCATCGCCGTATTCGATCAGACGTCCGGCCTCGCCGATGCAGTGCAGGCCGGTGGTGCATGCGGTGACGATCGACAGGTTGGGGCCCTTGAAGCCGAAGCGCATCGACACGTGTCCGGCCACCATGTTGATGATCGTGCCCGGAATGAAGAACGGCGAGATGCGGCGCGGCCCGCGCGCGGTGAGTTCGTCGTGCGTGTCTTCGATCATCGGCAAGCCGCCGATGCCCGAGCCCACCACACAGCCGATGCGCTCGGCGCGCTCCTCGCTCAACGCGTCGCCGGTCGGCAAGCCGGAGTCCTGCACGGCTTGAATCGATGCGGCCAGGCCGTAGTGAATGAAGGTATCCATGTGCCGCGCCTCTTTGGCGGGCATGTAGTCTTCGACCTTGAAATCCGCGACCTGCCCCGCGAAGCGGCAGGCGAATGGCGCGGGGTCAAAGCGCGTGATCGTGCTGATGCCCGAGCGCCCGGCGGTCAAGTTGGACCAGGCCTGCTCGACCGTGTTGCCCACCGGGCTGATGAGCCCGAGGCCGGTGACGACAACGCGGCGGCGCGACATCTGCTGGAGGATCCAAGCCGGGCGGCGCTCAGGCCTTCTGGTGCTTGGATGCGTAGTCGATCGCCAACTGCACGGTGGTGATCTTCTCGGCCTCTTCGTCGGGAATCTCGATACCGAACTCGTCTTCGAGCGCCATCACCAGTTCCACGGTGTCAAGCGAATCGGCGCCCAAGTCAGCCACGAAGGCCTTCTCGTTGGTGACGTCGGACTCGGGCACGCCAAGCTGCTCGGCGATGATCTTCTTGACACGTGCTTCGATATCGCTCATGACTCCTCCAGGAGTTGCAACAAACAGCCGGTGATTCTACGGCCTCGCCTCGCGGCGGGCCGCTGGTCGGCCACCGGGGACCCGACCCGCAATTTGTGCCGCGCTCCCAGTTATGGGTACGCTCGGCGCGACCTCAGTCCATGAACATGCCGCCATTCACGTGCAGTTGGGTGCCGGTGATGTAGCCGGCCGACGGCGAGGCCAGAAACGCCACAGCCGCAGCCACGTCTTGCGGCGTGCCAAGACGCCCCAGCGGCACTTGCGCGAGCAAGGTCTGGCGCTGCGCGTCGGTCAGGCCGTCGGTCATGTCGGTGGCGATGAAGCCGGGAGCCACGCAATTGACCGTGATGTTGCGGCTGCCCAGCTCTCGCGCCAGTGCACGCGTGAGCCCCGCCACGCCAGCCTTGGCGGCCGCATAGTTGGCTTGGCCCGCGTTGCCGGCGGCGCCGACCACCGAGGTGATGTTGATGATGCGGCCGAAGCGCTGCTTCATCATTGGGCGCATCACTGCGCGGCACAGCCTGAACACGGCGTGCAGGTTGGTCTCCATCACGGCGGACCAGTCATCGTCCTTCATGCGCATCGCGAGCTGGTCGCGCGTCACGCCGGCGTTGTTGACCAGCACGTGAAGGCCGCCGTCGTGCTTGACGATCGATTCGATCAGCGCGTCACCGGCCAGCGCATCGTTGACATTCAGCACCACGCCACGGCTGCCCGCCGTCGCCGCTTGCGCGGCGAGCACCTGCGTGACCGCCGCCGCACCCGCCGCTGTGGTGCCGGTGCCCACCACGCGAAAGCCCTGCGCGGCGAGCGCCAGCGCGATCGCCCGGCCGATGCCTCGCGAGGCGCCGGTGACCAGCGCCACCTGGGGTGATGCCGTCTCGCTCATCGGCTATGCCTGCGCGCTCATCCCAACACGCCCATCGCGTCGCGCAACGACGCCGGGTCGAACACGCTGGCGGTCACGGCCTCACCGTCGATGCGCTTGACCATGCCGGTGAGCACCTTGCCGGGGCCGCACTCCAGCACATGCGTCAGGCCGCGCGCGCGCAACGCCTGCACCACCTCGACCCAGCGCACCGGGCCGTACGCCTGCCGCACCAGCGCGTCGCGGATCGCGGCCGGCTCGCTGGCCGCTGCCACGTCGATGTTGTTGACCACCGGGATGCGTGGCGCCGCGATGGCTACCGACGCCAACCGTTCGCGCAATGCATCGGCGGCTGGGCGCATCAACGCGCAATGGAATGGCGCCGACACCGACAGCGGCAGCGCTCGCTTGGCACCTGCTGCCTTGAGGATCTCGCAGGCCCTGTCGACCGCAGCCTTGGCGCCGGAGATCACCGTCTGCTTGGGATCGTTGAAGTTCGCCGCCGACACCACCGCACCGGTATCGGCCGCCGCCTGCGCACACCCCTGCACCACGGCAGCGGGCTCGAGCCCGAGGATGGCGGCCATCGCGCCGGCGCCGACCGGCACCGCTTGCTGCATCGCCTGCGCACGAAATCGCACCAGCGGCAACGCGTCGGACAACGTCAATGCGCCGGCAGCCACCAGCGCGGTGTATTCGCCCAGCGAATGGCCGGCCAGTGCCGCGGGCTCGGCGCCGCCTTCGGCCCGCCAGGCGCGGTAGCAGGCGATGGCAGCGGCCAACATGACCGGCTGCGTGTTGGTGGTCAGCTCGAGCTCCTGGGCGGGCCCTTCGCGGATCAAGCGGCCGATGTCTTCGCCGAGCGCCTGCGCGCTTTCGGCCAGCACCTCGCGCACGGCGGGGTGATCGCCCCAGGCGTCGAGCATGCCGACGCTTTGTGCGCCCTGACCCGGAAAGACGAATGCAAACGCCTTCATGCCATCGCGATTCAAAAGTCGAGCAGCACCGCGCCCCAGGTGAAACCGCCGCCCACACCTTCGAGCAGCACGGTATCGCCGCGTTTGACGCGGCCATCCTTGCAGGCCACATCGAGCGCCAGCGGAATCGACGCCGCAGAGGTGTTGCCGTGCGACTCGACGGTGGCCACCAGCTTTGCAGGCGCGAGCTTCAGCTTGCGCGCCGTGCCTTGCATGATGCGGATGTTGGCCTGGTGCGGAATCAACCAGTCGACGTCGTCGGCGCTGCGACCCGCGGCGCCCAACGCGGCGCGCGCCGACGCCTCGAGCACATGGACCGCCAGCTTGAACACCGCTGGCCCGTCCATCTTGAGCAGCGGATCGCCGAGCACCTTGCCGCCAGCCACCGTTCCCGGCGTGCACAGGATGTCGCGGTAGGCACCGTCGGCGTGCAGGTCCGAGGCCAAAATGCCGGGCTGATCGCTGGCCTCGAGCACCACCGCGCCGGCGCCATCGCCGAACAACACGCAAGTGCCGCGATCGTTGAAGTCGAGGATGCGCGAGAACACTTCGCTGCCGATCACCAGCGCGCGCGAGGCCGCGCCGGTGCGGATCATCGAATCGGCCACCGTCAGCGCGTAGACGAAGCCCGAGCACACGGCCTGCAGATCGAATGCCGGGCACCCGGCCACACCGAGCTTGTGCTGCAGGATGGTCGCGGTCGACGGGAACACCATGTCGGGCGTCGAGGTGGCGACGATGATGAGATCGATCTCCTGCGCCTTGCGTCCTGCCGACTCCAGCGCATGGCGAGAAGCCTCGAGCGCCAGATCGCTCGCCGCCACACCGTCGGCGGCGAAGTGGCGCGCGCGGATGCCGGTGCGCTCAACGATCCATTGATCGGAGGTTTCGATGCCGCGCGTCGCCAATTCGGCAGCCAACTCCGCGTTGGTCACTCGCCGCGGCGGCAAGTAGCTGCCGGTGCCGGTGATGCGCGAAAAGCGAGCGGGAGCGGTCATTCGGCGGGCGAGAGATTCGGCTCGTCGACTGCCGATGGCATGGCCTGCAGCGTCTCGAGAATGCGGTCGTGCACGCGTTCGAGCAATCGATTGCGAGCCGCATCATACGCGCGCGCCAACGCCTGCTCGAAGGCGAAAGCGTCGGAGGATCCATGCGCCTTGAACACCAGACCCTTGAGCCCCAGCAGCGCGCCACCGCTGTAGCGACGGTGATCGACGCGGGCCTTGAAATGGTTGAGCACCGGCAGCGCGGCCAGTGCGGCGAGCTTGGTCCACAGTGAGCGGCCGAACTCCTCGCGGATCATGCCGGCGAGCATCGCGGCCAGGCCTTCGGAGGTCTTGAGCATCACGTTGCCGACGAAGCCGTCGCACACCACGATGTCGGTGGTGCCCTTGAAGATGTCGTTGCCTTCGACGTTGCCGTAGAAGTTGAGGTGGTCGTCGGCGGCCGCCGCGCGCAGCAACTCGCCGGCGCGCTTGATCGTCTCGCTGCCCTTGATGGCCTCCTCGCCGATGTTGAGCAGGCCCACGCTGGGGTTCTCGTTGCCGTGCAGCGCGGAGGCCAGCGCACTGCCCATCACCGCGAACTGCAGCAAGTGCTCGGCGGTGCAATCGACGTTGGCACCGAGGTCGAGCACCTGGGTGAAGCGGCCTTTCTCGTTGGGCAGCAGCGCGGCGATCGCCGGGCGGTCGATGCCCTCGACCGTCTTGAGCACGTAGCGGGCCACCGCCATCAGTGCGCCGGTATTGCCGGCCGATACGCAGGCATGAGCGACCGCCTCGGCACCGTCGTGCGCCTTGACCTGGTTGATGGCAACTCGCAGCGACGAGTCTTTCTTGCGCCGCAGGGCGACCTCGATGGGGTCGTCCATGCTCACCACCTCGGTGGCCGGCACCAGCGTGCAGCGCTGCCACCCAGCAGTCGGAGCGAGCGCGGCTGCGGTACCCACCAGCACCAGCTCGGCGTCAGGGTGCGACGACAGGAATGCGCTGCAACCCGGCAGCGTGGCCGACGGACCATGGTCGCCGCCCATGCAGTCGACGGCGATGCAAACACGCGCGAGAGGTGGAAGCGGGCTCACTCGCCAAACGGTAGGTCAAGCGCGAGGGAGGCGCAAGTGGGTACGACCGAGGGGCCTGGCCAGCCCAGGTCGCAACGGTGCTCAGGCTTGCAGATCAGGCGTCAGTCTTGGCCTTCAGCACCTTGCGGCCGCGATAAAACCCGGTGGGACTGATGTGATGCCGCAAGTGCACCTCGCCAGTGGTCGGTTCGATGCCAGTGCCCGGTGCGGTGAGTGCGTTGTGCGCACGGTGCATGCCGCGCTTGGACGGTGACTTCTTGTTTTGCTGAACTGCCATGGGGTTCTCCAGTGCATCACCGCTTGACGGGTGCGTTGCCTCGCGCGGGCGATTGCGCTCACGCTGCCGGCCGCCAGGGTGCAAGCGAGAAGCGCCGCCGTTCGGCCCAAACGCCACCCCGGGAAAAGCAGGGGATTATAGCGGCCCCTCGAGTGCCGTCCTCAGCGCCCGGCTGCGGGCGACTTCAGCGACGTCAATGCCGAGAACGGGTTGGCACTGGGCGCGCCAGGGTCGCCCGTGTTGTGCTCAGGAACCGAGCATTGCGCATGCCGCGGCACGATCGGCCAGGCCAACAGCAACTCGTCCTCGACCAACGTGCGAAGGTCGAGCGCCGGGACCAGGGCCAGCACATCGTCTTCGCTGTCGGCGTCGAGCGCCTCGGCCTGCGCCTCGTCATCCACGAAACGCAGCGCCCGATCCACCGTCAGGGCCTGGCTGAAGGGCAGCAGGCAGCGCTGGCAGGTCGGCCATGCGTCGGTCTTCACGTGCAGGTGCAGCCAGGTTTGCAACGGCCGGCCCGCGGCGCGCCGCTGCTCGCCGCGCACGCTCCACTGCACGGGCTCGAGCGCGACACCCGACGCCGGTGTCTGCATCGCGTGCCAGCGATTCAGTTCCACGGCGGCCCATTGCCCGCTCAAAGTCGCGCCCTCGACAGCCAGTGCAGCCACGTTGAGCCGGGTCGGATCCAGGTTGCGCGCACCCATCAAACCAGTGTAAGCCGCGCACGATGGGACAATTTGTAGATGGACGCCGCGCCCGCTCTGGTCTTGGCCTCGACGTCGCGCTACCGGCGCGACTTGCTGCAGCGCCTTCGCCTGCCCTTCATGGTCATGGCCCCCGAGGTGGATGAGACCGCGACACCCGGCGAAGCGCCGGCCGCAATGGCGCAGCGCCTGGCGCTCGCGAAAGCCAACACTGTGGCCATGCTTGCGCCCGATGCGGTGGTGATCGGGTCCGACCAGGTGGCCGAACTCGACGGCTCGGCGCTGGGCAAGCCGGGCAACCACGCCCGCGCGGTGCAACAACTGCGATCGATGCGCGGGCATGCGGTGCGCTTTCACACCGCGGTGGCGGTGGTTCGTCCGTCAAGTGGCTTTCTGCAGCAGGCGTTGGTCACCGTCACCGTGCGTTTTCGCCCATTGAGCGACCGTGAGATCGAGCGCTACCTGTTGCTGGAGCAGCCCTATGACTGCGCAGGCAGCGCCAAGTGCGAGACGTTGGGCATCGTGCTGGCCGATGCCATCGAGTCCGACGATCCGACTGCGCTGGTCGGCCTGCCGCTGATTCGCACCAGCGCCATGCTGCGCGCAGCCGGGCTCGATCCGCTGGCGGCGAGCTCATGACCGTGCCGCGCCCGGGCACCGGCCGCCTGGTGCTGGTGCCCAACATGCTCGACTTCGGCTCACCAGTGCCACTGGAGTTGTCGACCGGGTTGCCGGCGGCAGTGATCCAGCGCGCGGCAACGCTCACGCATTGGGTGGTCGAGGACGCCAAGACGGCGCGTGCGTTCATCAAGCGCGTGGCCGCGCAGGTGCCGCTCGGCGCACCGCTGCAGTCGCTGTCAATCCAGGAGCTGCCGCGTCGCACCAAGGGTCCGGGCGCCGCGCCGGTCGATGGCGACCTGGCGGCGCTGCTGCAGCCGGCGCACGTCGGCCACGACATCGGCTTGTTGTCGGAGGCCGGCCTGGCCTCGGTGGCCGACCCCGGTGGTGCGCTGGTGGCACAAGCGCACGCGCAAGGCCTCACCGTCGAGCCGCTGCCCGGTGCGAGTGCGTTGATGTTGGCGCTGGCCGCCAGCGGCTTGAACGGCCAGCAGTTCGCCTTCGTCGGCTACCTGCCGATCAAGGACGATGCGCGCGCCGCCCGCATCCGCGAGCTCGAAGCCTGGTCACACCGGCAGGCGCAAACGCAGATCGCGATCGAGACGCCCTACCGCAACGCGGCGCTGATGCGCGCCCTGCTGCAGCACCTGTCGCCGACAAGCCGCCTGTGCGTGGCCTGCGCACTGGGCTGGCCCGAGGGCTGGTGCCGCATGCAGCGGGTGAGCCGGTGGCGCAATGAGCCGCCCGAACTTTCCGACAAGCTACCGGCCGTGTTCTTGTTCCAGGCCGGTTGAGCGCGCGTTGAACGCACGCGGCGGGGCTCTGCTCACCTCAGCCCCGCCCACCCCCGAGCAGCGATGCCACCTTGCGCCTGGGCTTGATGTTGGCCGACACCGTGCGCCGCGGCGGGTCCAGCGGCGCCGGCTGTGAGATATCCCAATCCGGCGCGACACTGCCCACGGGTTCGTAGGGCTGATCGAACAGCGGGTCGGCGGGGGCCGGGGGCGGCCCGCGGCGCTCGGCAAAACGCTCGGGCGGGGCATCGCTGGGGCGCTCGTCGTCGTCGCGCACGCGGCGCGGCGGACGGCGCGGCCGCTCGTCATCGAATTCGAATGGCTCGATCTCGATCTTCTTCTTGATCAAGCGCTCGATGTCGCCCACCAGCCGCGTGTCGTCGCGCGTGACCAGCGTCACCGACAGGCCCGACTGGCCCGCGCGGCCGGTGCGCCCGATGCGGTGCACGTAGTCCTCGGCGTTGAACGGCACGTCGTAGTTGAACACCGCGGGCAGGTCGACGATGTCCAGGCCGCGCGCGGCCACGTCGGTGGCCACCAGCAGATGCACGTCGCCGCGCTTGAAGGCGTCGAGCGCCTTCAGGCGCTCATCTTGCGACTTGTCGCCATGCAGCGCCGTGGTGTTCAGGCCATCGCGTTCGAACGCACGCGCCAGCCGCGCCGCGCCGAGCTTGGAGTTGACGAACACCAGCGCCTGCGACAGCTCGCGCCGCGCCACGAGCTGGCGCACCGCGCGGCGCTTGTCTTCCTCGGTGACGCTGTAGAAATGCTGCTCGACGGTCGATGCGGCGGCGTTGCGTTGTGCCACCTCGACCGTCACCGGGTCTTGCAGATAACTCTGTGCGAGCCGGCGGATCTCGGGCGAGAACGTCGCCGAGAACAGCAGCGTCTGGCGCTGCTTGGGCAGGTACGCCAGGATGCGCTGCAGGTCGGGCAGAAAGCCGATGTCGAGCATGCGGTCGGCCTCGTCGAGCACCACGTATTCGACTTGGTTGAGCACGCAGTTCTTCGACTCGATGTGGTCGAGCAGCCGCCCCGGCGTGGCGATCAACACCTCGACGCCGGTCTTCAGCTCGAGCGCCTGCGGCTTGATGTCGATGCCGCCGAACACCACGGTCGAGCGCAGCAGCGTGTGCTTGGCGTAGCCCTTGACGCTGGCGGCCACCTGGTCGGCCAGCTCGCGCGTGGGCGCCAGCACCAGCGCGCGCACCGGGTGCCGCGCCGGCGACGCCGAGGCATTTTCGTGACGCAACATCTTTTGCAGCAGCGGCAGCGCGAAAGCTGCTGTCTTGCCGGTGCCGGTCTGCGCCGCGCCCATCACGTCGCGGCCGTCCAGCACGATGGGGATCGCCTTGGCCTGGATTGGCGTCATCGTCTCGTAACCCTGGTCGGCTACGGCGTGCAGCAACTTGGCGTCGAGGGCGAGGGTGTCGAAGCGGGCGGGGGAGGAGGCCGCAGCGGCGGCGAATTCAGGAACTTCGTGGGTCATTGGGTCGGGATTATCCCTGACCCGGCTGACCCGTCGGTTCGTGTGCCGGTTGCGTGCGAACGAACAGCCAGCGCGGGGCCCGGAAACGCACGATGCGCCAGTACAACATCGTGTAGCCCAGGCTGAACAACAGGATGAACGAGGCCAGCACGGCGGTGTTGTCCCAGAACAGCATGGCCGGCACCACGGCACACATGCACAGCAGCCACAGATAGGGCGAGGTCATCGAGTTGCGCCGCGTCAGCGACTTGGCTCTGCTGGCGCCGGCAGCCCAGCGCACGACACGCCGGTAAATCAGCGAATGCAGGTGAATGCCGTCGGGCACGCCGGGCGAACGGTCTTGCAACACGCGACGCCGATACATCGAGAACAGCGTTTCGAACACCGGGTAGATGCACGCGAGCAGCGGGCACATCGGCGACACCTGCGGGTTGCGGTGCAGCAGCAGGATCGCCACCTCGGCGACATAGAAGCCGACAAAGTAGGCGCCGCCGTCGCCCAGGAAAACCAGGCCGCCGGGATAGTTCCAGATGAAGAATCCGAGCAATGCGCCAATGCCGGCCAGGGCCAGCGACATGACCGACAGGTCTTGGACCTGGAACGCCACGTAGGCCATTGCCCCGAGCATCAACATCGCGCACATCGATGCCAAGCCGTTGAAACCGTCGATGATGTTGACCGAGTTGGCCACGCCGGTGACGACAAACACCGTCACCAACGCCGCGCCCAGCGGCACCGACACCACCCAGTCGAGCCCCGGAATGGCGGTGTAGGTGATCACGGCCCGCAGGCCCCACACCGCCAGGCCCGCTGAAACCGCGGTGAAGAACAACCGCCGCCGCGGGCTGATGCGCTTGGTGAAGTCCTCGGCCAACCCGGCCACGAAACACGGCATGCCGCAGGTCAGCAACAAGAGCGCCAGCGCGTTGGCGCGCATGTCTTGCAGGCCTATCGCGAGCGCCCCGCCCAGCACGCCGGCCACGATGCCCAGGCCGCCGATGCGCGGCACCGGCCGCGCGTGAAATTTTTGCGGCCCGCTCAGATCGCTGTCGTGCGCGGCGTGGCCGGCCGTGCGGGTCATGCGCACGACCCACAGGGTCACGGCAAGAGAGGCCAGGAAGGCGGCCAGCAAAATCCACATGGGGCAGCGATTCTAGGTGCCTGGGCCCGCTTTGCGTGGCCAAATGAACCCTTGATGCCACCCAGATAGAATCGCGCCGGTCCACGGCAGGTGGGCAGTTCGCCACCGGCGGGCGCGCCGAGTCGGCCGGTTTTGTCCACCTATGCGGCCAGCGCCGACACGCCGACGCTTCATGCAGCGCTTGTTCTCGTTCTTCGACAGATGTCGCCCGCTCGTGGCCGTAGCGGTGTGCGGCGGGTTCGCCGCGGCCGCACTGGCGCAAGTCAGCGGCACCACGCAGATCCCGCAGATCCAGGATCCTCAAGGGACCACCGGCCCCTACCAGTTGAGAAACAATCCCGCGCCCAGCAGGCCGGGAAACGTGTACATCCCAGCGGCGCCGCGCTCGAATGAGGCGTCAACGGGCCGCTACGTGCCAGGCGAGTTCGAGCTCTACGTCAATCGGCTCGCCAACGCACCGGAAGACGCGCCGATTCGCCGCTTCGGCGCCAATTTGATGACCGGCGTGCTGCTGATGTCCGCCACATCGACGACGACCACCACATCGACGACCGCCACGTCGACCGTGAACGGCACGCCTGGCGCAATCGCCGCACCAGCAACGATGCCTGCGCAGGTGATGGAGGCGCAGGACTTCAACCCACAGGTACCGGCCGACTATTTGGTCCAACCCGGTGACGAAGTCATGCTGACGGTGTGGGGCTCGGTCGACGCCGACCTGCGTCTGGTGGTGGATCGCGCCGGCCGCATCGCGGTGCCGCGCGTGGGTGCGATCCAGGTGGCCGGTGTCAAGCAGGCCGACCTCAACGACGTGATCGGACGGCGCGTGGGGCAGGTGTTCAAGAACTTCCAGCTGAGCACGTCGCTCGGCCAGTTGCGCGGCATTCGCGTGTACGTGGCGGGTTACGTTGCGCGGCCCGGCAGCATGACCGTGAGCAGCCTGTCGACGGTGGTCAATGCGCTGATCCGCTCGGGCGGCCCTTCGGCGGCGGGCAGCTTTCGCAACGTGCAATTGCGCCGCGGCCGCGAGGTGGTGACCAACGTCGACCTGTACGAGTTGCTGCTGAAGGGAGACCGCTCGGCCGACCGCGTGATGCAGCCCGATGACGTGATCTACATCGGCCCGGTGGGCCCGCAGGTGGCCTTGATCGGCAGCGTGAACCAGCCGGCGATCTTCGAGATCAAGCCGGGCGAAACCATCAATGAACTCTTGGAGATGGCTGGCGGCTTTTCCACGGTGGCGGACACCACACGCCTGGCGATCGAGCGGCTCGACGATCGCAACACGGTGCGCATCACGCAGATCGAGCTGCCGCAGGGGCAGACCAGCCCGCTGCACAACGGCGACGTGCTGCGAGCCTTCAACAGCACCAGCGTGGCGCTGCCAGTGCAACGGCAAAACAAGCGCGTGCGGGTCGAGGGCGAGGTCGCACGGCCCGGTGAATTCGTGCTGCCGCCGCAGTCGACGGTCGGCGACGCGTTGCGCGCCGCCGGCGGCGTGACGGTGGCGGCCTACGTGTTCGGCACCGAGTTCAGCCGCGAGAGCGTGCGCATCACGCAACAAGACAACTACGAACGAGCGCTGCGCGATCTCGAGACCGAATTTGCCAAGGCCACGTCGACCCAACGCACCAGCACGGCGGACGAAGCGGCTGCACAGTCGGCGCGCGCGACGGGGACCACACGACTGATCGAGCGCTTGCGCGCGGTCAGGCCCACCGGGCGCGTCGTTCTTCAATTGCGCCCGGACAGCACCGAGCTGCCCGACCTCGCACTCGAAGACGGCGACCGCCTCTACATCCCGCCTCGCCCCACCACCGTGGGCGTGTTCGGCAGCGTGTTCAACGGTGGCAGCTATCTCTACTCCAGCAACCGCAACCTCGACGAATACCTCAACTTGGCAGGCGGCCCGACGCGCGGCGCCGACCAGGCCAGCGTCTTCGTCATTCGCGCCAACGGCAGTGTCGTGGCGAACCCTCAGGGCAAAGGCTGGTTCAACAGCAAGCAAGACCTGGCCACCGTGAGAGCCGAAGCGGGCGACACCGTGTTCGTGCCAGAAGAAATCAACAAGACCACCTTCGTGCAGGACGCGAAGGACTGGACACAGATCCTTTACCAGTTCGGCCTTGGTATTGCCGGCCTGAACGTCCTGCGGGGTCTCTGAGATGCGCAACGAGGCGCCCTTGGTCGACCTCGATGCACGCGAGAGCGTCGACGAGGATGACGAGGGCATGGACCTGTTCGAGTTGCTCTCGCTGCTGCGACAGCACTTGAAGCTGCTGGTGGCCGGTCCGCTGCTGGCTGGGCTGGTGGCATTGGGCATCACCTTACTTGATCGCGCCCACGTTCACGGCGACCACCACGTTCCTGCCCCCTCAGCAGCAGCAAAGCGCCGCCGCGTCGGTGCTCGCATCGCTCGGGCCCGTTGGCCGCCTTGGCCGGCGCGACCGGCGTGGTGCGCACACCGGCCGATCAATACGTGGCGCTGATGCAAAGCGTCACCGTGTCCGATCGCATCATCGAGCAAGTTCAAGCTGATGCAGGAGTACGACGCCAAGTACTGCGAATGCGATGCGCGCAAGGCGCTGGCCAGCAACGTGCGCATCACCGTCGGCAAGAAAGACGGCCTGATCACCGTGGAAGTCGACGACAAGAGCCCGCAGCGCGCCGCCGACATGGCCAACCAGTACGTCGACGAATTGCGCTACATGACCAGCACGATTGCCGTTGAGCGAGGCTCAGCAGCGTCGCGTGTTCTTCGAGCACCAGTTGCAGCAGACCAAGGACAAACTGACTGCCGCGCAGCAAGCGTTGCAGGCCAGCGGCTTCGGCCAGGGCGCGATCAAGGCCGAACCCAGGGCGGCCGCCGAAGGGCTACGCCAGGCTGCGCGCCGAGGTCACCGCCGCCGAGGTGCGGCTGCAGACCATGCGCGGCAGCTCTGGCCGACGACACGCCGGAGATGCGACAGCAGCAGGCCACGCTGACTGCGTTGCGCAGCCAGCTCGCGCGGCTGGAGCAAGCCAGCGACGTGAACGGCGGCCCCGACTACGTGAGCAAGTACCGCGAGTTCAAGTACCAGGAGACGCTGTTCGATCTGTTCGCGCGGCAGTACGAACTGGCGCGCGTGGACGAGAGCCGCGAGGGTGCACTGATCCAGGTGGTGGACAAGGCGGCGCCGCCGGAACGGAAGAGCAAACCCAAGCGGGCAATCACCGCGATCGTGGCGACACTGGCGACCGCGTCTGTTGCTTGATCGTGGCCGTGCTGGCGCGCCACTCGTGGCGGCAGCGCCTGGCACGGCGCGCTACCGCCAAGCGCCGGGCCGGCTGACGAGGCTACGCCGAATGACCCTGCTCGTCACCGGCGGTGCCGGCTTCATCGGCAGCAACTTCGTGCTCGACTGGTTGGCGCAGAGCGACGAGCCGATCGTCAACCTCGACGCCCTCACCTACGCCGGCAACCTGGAGAGCCTGGCCGACGTGCGCTCGAACGCACGCCACCACTTCGTGCGCGGCGACATCTGCGACCGGCCCCTGCTGGATCGCCTGCTCGCCGAGCAGCGCCCGCGCGCAGTGGTGCACTTCGCCGCCGAAAGCCACGTCGACCGCAGCATCCACGGGCCCGCCGCCTTCGTGCGCACCAACATCGAAGGCACCTTTCATCTGCTCGAGGCGGCCCGCGCGTTTTGGCTCACGCTGCGCGGCAGCGAGCGCGAGGCTTTCCGCTTCCTGCACGTCAGCACCGACGAGGTCTACGGCAGCCTGAAGCCCGACGCGCCCGCCTTCACCGAAGCCCACCCGTACGAACCCAACAGCCCCTACTCGGCCAGCAAGGCGGCCAGCGACCACCTGGTGCGCGCCTGGCACCACACCTACGGGCTGCCGGTGCTCACCACCAACTGCTCCAACAACTACGGGCCCTATCAGTTTCCGGAAAAGCTGATCCCGCTGATGATCGTCAACGCGCTGGCCGGCAAGCCGCTGCCGATCTACGGCGACGGCATGAACGTGCGCGACTGGCTGTACGTGCGCGACCACTGCAGCGGCATCCGCGCCGTGCTGGCGAGGGGCCGCGTCGGCGAGACCTACAACATCGGCGGCTGGAACGAGATGCCAAACCAGCAGATCGTGCAGACGGTGTGCGCGCTGCTCGATGAGCTGCGCCCGGACTCTGCGGGCCTGCACGAACGCCTGATCACCTACGTCACCGACCGCCCCGGCCACGACCGCCGCTACGCGATCGACGCGCGCAAGATCGAGCGCGAGCTCGGCTGGCGGCCGGCCGAAACCTTCGACACCGGCATTCGCAAGACCGTGCAGTGGTACCTCGACCACGCGGACTGGGTGGCGCACGTGCAATCGGGCGCGTACCGCGAATGGGTGGAGCGGCAGTACGGCGCCGAGCGCCCATGAAGATCCTGCTGTTCGGCTGCAACGGCCAAGTCGGCTGGGAGCTGCAGCGCTCGCTGGCAGTGCTGGGCGAGCTGGTGGCGCTGGACTTCGACAGCACCGATCTGCACGCCGATTTCAGCCGCCCCGACGAGCTGGCCGCCACGGTGCGTGCCGTGCGCCCCGACGTGATCGTGAATGCCGCGGCCCACACCGCGGTGGACAAGGCCGAGGCCGAGCCCGCGCTGGCGCGCACCATCAACGCCGAGGCTCCCGCTGTGCTGGCGCGCGAGGCCGCAGCGATGAACGCCTGGCTGGTGCACTACAGCACCGACTACGTGTTCGACGGCAGCGGTGAGCAGCCGTGGAAGGAAGACGACCCGACCGGCCCGCTGAGCGTGTACGGCCGCACCAAGCTCCAGGGCGAGCAAGCCGTGCGCGCGGCGGGCTGCAAGCACCTGATCCTGCGCACGAGCTGGGTGTACTCGGCGCGCGGTGGCAACTTCGCGCGCACGATGCTCAGGCTTGCCGCCGAGCGCGACCAGCTCAACGTGGTGGCCGACCAGATCGGTGCACCCACGGGCGCCGACCTGCTGGCCGACGTGACGGCGCATGCGCTGCGCATGCGCGCTGGTGCACCGCGACGCTGGCCGGCACCTATCACGTGGCCGCTGCGGGCGAAACGAGTTGGCATGGCTATGCAAGCACGGTGATCGAGTGGGCGCGCTCGCGCGGGCTACCGGTGCGCTTAGCGGCCGAGTGCATCGCACCGGTGCCATCGACCGCCTATCCCACGCCCGCACGGCGCCCGCTGAACTCCAGACTCGACACACAGCGGCTGCTGAGGACTTTCGGACTGACAATGCCACCGTGGCAGCAGGGCGTGCTGCGCATGCTGTCCGAAGTGCACGGCCGCTGAAGCTAACGATGAACGCGACTCAACGCAAGGGCATCATCCTCGCCGGTGGCTCCGGCACGCGGCTTCATCCCGCCACGCTCGCGATGAGCAAGCAGCTGCTGCCGGTGTACGACAAGCCGATGGTGTACTACCCGCTGAGCACGCTGATGCTGGCCGGCATTCGCGACATCCTGGTGATCAGCACGCCACAAGACACGCCGCGCTTCCAGGCGCTGCTCGGCGACGGCGCGAAGTGGGGCTTGAGCCTGAGCTATTGCGTGCAACCCAGCCCCGATGGCCTGGCGCAGGCGTTCATCCTGGGCCGGCGAGTTCGTCGCGGGACAACCGAGTGCGCTGGTGCTGGGCGACAACATCTTTTACGGTCACGACCTGCAGGCATTGCTCAGGCGTGCCGACGGCCGTGCGGACGGGGCGACCGTGTTTGCCTATCACGTGCACGACCCCGAACGCTACGGCGTGGTGGCCTTCGACGAGCGGCAGCGGGCCTTGTCGATCGAGGAAAAACCCAATGTCGCCGAAGAGCCACTACGCCGTCACCGGGCTGTACTTCTTCGACGAGCAGGTGTGCGACATCGCGGCTTCGATCAAGCCCAGCGCGCGGGGCGAGCTGGAGATCACCGAGGTGAACGCGCGGTATCTGGCGCAGGGTGAACTCAACGTGGAGATCATGGGCCGCGGTTTCGCGTGGCTGGACACCGGCACCCACGACAGCCTGCTCGAGGCGAGCCAGTTCATCGCCACGCTCGAAAGGCGCCAGGGTCTGAAGGTGGCGTGCCCCGAAGAATTGGCGTTGCGCAATGGCTGGATCGATGCCGGGCAACTGCAGGCGATGGCCGCGCCGCTGGCCAAGAGTGGCTACGGGCAGTACCTGCTGAAGCTGCTGTCCGAGAAGACGTACTGATGCAAGTCACGCGCACCGCATTGCCCGAGGTGTTGATCCTGCAGCCCAAGGTGTTCGGCGACGAGCGCGGCTTTTTCTTCGAGAGCTTCAACCAGCGCGCATTCGACGAGGCGGTCGGCCAGCACGTGGAGTTCGTGCAAGACAACCACTCGCGCTCGCAGCGTGGCGTGCTGCGCGGCCTGCACTACCAGCTGCCGCCGCACGCGCAGGGCAAGCTGATGCGTGTGACCAGTGGACGTGTGTTCGACGTTGCCGTGGACATGCGGCGCAGCAGCGCGAACTTCGGGCGTTGGGTCGGCACGGAACTCAACGCCGCCGCGCACCAGCAGCTGTGGATACCAGCGGGTTTCGCGCATGGCTTTCTGGTGTTGAGCGACACGGCAGACTTCCTCTACAAGACCGACGACTACTACGCGCCGGCCACCGAAGGCTCGGTGAGCTGGGATGATTCGCAGCTGGCCATCGAGTGGCCTGATCCCGGCGTGCCGATTCGGCTGTCCGACAAGGACCGGTCCGCGCCATCGTTCGCGCTGGCGCCATCGTTTGAGTGAAGTAGCAGGGCCAATGACTCCGACGAGCGCGGGCAAGCGGGCCCTGGTCTTGGGAATCAGCGGACAGGACGCCGCTTACCTGGCCCAGCTGCTGCTGGGCAAAGGATACGAAGTCATCGGCACCTCACGTGATGCCATGGCTGCCGACCGCACAAAGCTCAGTGCGCTGGGGATCGACGGACGGGTGGATGTCGCTTCGATGGCTCCCAACGACTTCCGCAGCGTCCTCCAGACGGTCGCGCGCGCGGAGCCCGACGAGATATACAACCTTGCCGGGCAGACCTCGGTCGGCTTGTCCTTCGAGCAACCGGTCGAGACGATCGAGAGCATCGCGATCGGAACACTGAATCTGCTGGAGGCGATCCGCTTCGTCGGCAAGCCGACGAGGCTGTACAACGCAGGTTCCAGCGAGTGCTTCGGCGACACCGGCAATTTGCCGGCCAACGAACTCACGCCCTTCCGCCCCCGCAGCCCGTACGCGGTGGCGAAGAGTTGCTCGCACAACCTGATCGACAACTACCGCGAGGCCTACAGCCTCTACGCCTGCACGGGCATCCTCTTCAACCACGAGTCTCCACTGCGCCCGGCACGCTTTGTCACGCAGAAGATCGTGCGGGCCGCCGCGCGCATCGCGAGGGGAAGTCACGAATCTCTGACACTGGGCAACCTGCGCATCCATCGCGACTGGGGCTGGGCTCCCGAGTACGTAGCAAGCCATGTGGCTGATGCTGCAGAGATCTGAGCCGCGCGACTTCGTCATCGCCACGGGCCGCACGGTGTCGCTGGAGTACTTCGTTGAGCACGCCTTCGCGCACTTCAACCTCGACTGGCGCGAGCACGTGCGAGTCGACGAAGGATTGCTGCGCCCGACCGACATCGCCTTCAGTGCCGCCGACCCGTCGCTCGCCGAGCGAGAACTTGGCTGGAAGGCAACCCGCGACGTGGACGATGTGATCCGCGAGCTCTGCAATGCCTCAGCCGGCCGCAGCCTAGAGTGATGCAGCGACGGTGCGGAAGTGACCAAGACCCACCTGCCCGGCGCCGTTGCACTGCACGCGCTCATTGGCCAAAGCCTGGCGCGATGTAGCGGCATAGCCACTCCACCCGCGGCGCTCGTCGGCGTCGCAGTGCACCGTGCGTACAGACTGAACCCTGCACCCCGGCACACATCGTTTGAGTGAACGCGGCGTTTCGCGGCCATCGCACCTGAAATCTTGTTGATCGATCGTGTCAGCCGCGCCATGGACGGGCAGCGTTCACAGGGAGCTCGGCGTCCAACTTCAGGCCCTTTTGCCCGCGAAGCGGCGTTGGAAATCTTGGCCCTCGGACAGCGGGGGCCGAGTCGACTCCGAATTCGCTGCGCCCGGTTGCGGTCAAGCAGGCATGTCACGGCAGGCGGACGATTTGCGGGCGGGAGACAACATCTTGCGACGCATGGCTCGCGAGAGCGACAAGACACTTGGCGGCGCCAATGCAATCAGTACCAGCAGCCATGGAGGGCAACTCGAGCAGGTAGTCAGCACGCGCCAGTGCGCCAGAACGAGCCCCCAGGGCAGGCTCTTCGAGGCCCGCAGGCCCAGCAAGTGCATCGGGCCGAGAAAGCCGCTGTGGACCGAATGCGAGGCTAGCACCACTGCTAGCGAGCCTGGTGAAAACGCCGCGGCGTTGCCGCGGATGACCGCGTTCCAATCGACGCCGAAAGTCCGGATCGGCTGGCTCAGCCAGTAGCTCACCTTGCGAGGGTTGCCAAACACAATGCGTCGGCCCATCCACTCAGCCCGGATCGCAGACTGGCCGATCGCGAAGCCGAGAAACACGCTCAGTTGGGGGAAGTCGGCGTAGACCGTGCGGTCCGCGCCGCGCCACCACGAGACCACACGTGCACTGTAGATCGTGACGCCGGTCATTGTCAGGTGCCAGGTGTGCTTAGTCAGAAACGCTGCCAGCGAGCCGTCCTCGGAACGCAGTTGTATTTCATCGGGGATCGTCACCCCATCGCGCCCGTTGAGGAACATCAGATCCTGACGGTTGAGCCGACGGTGAACCTCTTCAATGTCCGCCGGCTCCGCGAAGATCGCGTCGCCCAGCAGCCAGACGTATTCGCCCTGCGGGGTCGTCAGGGCCGTCAGCACATTGGCATCGTGACCCAACGAAGGGGTGTTTCGCTGGTACGTCAGGTCCAGGCCCGGGTCTGCGCGGAGGCGTGCGACCGCGCGTTCGGTCTGGTCGCTTCGGCTGTCGTCGAAGATGGACACCGGAATGCCGATCCGGAGCAACGCCGGGGCCATGCGCCGAAGATTCTCTTCTAGGATCTCCGCGCGCTCATAGGTGGGAATCGAGATGACAAGGCGAGGATCAGGCATCTCGTTGCCGCAGGTGGTCGAAGAAATCTCGTACGCCGGATTCGAGCTTCCGCGGGCGCCAATCGATCAGGTCGCTCAAAGCCCGAGTGTCCAGAACGATCCGTCGGACGTCGGTCGACCGCGCGGGGCGTCGGACGATCCGGATGTGGCCCCCGGTCACCTCGTGGATGATCGACAGCACATCGTTGACCGAGTGCCCGATACCACTGCCCACATTGAGCGTGACGTTGCGGACGTCCGCACGCAACAGCGCCAACACTGCCTCGACGAGGTCCCTGACGTCCAAATAGTCGCGTATGACATTCCCGTCGCCCCAAATTTCGAGAGCCTCGCCACTCAACAGTCGACCCAGCGCCACCGCGATGAACCCTTGAGCGCCGTGCAGTCGCTGGTGCCGGCCGTAAGGGTTCGAGGGGCGGAGAATCAAATACCGAAGCCCCTGCGCACGACCCGCGAATCGCACGTAGTCCTCCATCATGACTTTCGCATAGCCATACCAACTCTTCGGCGCGAGAGGATGGTGCTCCGCAACGATGGGAACGTCAGCATCGCCGTATACCGTGCCGCCAGATGAGAACATCACGAACCGGATCGCGGCCGAGGCGCACATGTCGATCAAGCGCAGGCTGGGCTGTATCACCTGTTCCAACTCGCGATGAAGCGCTGCCGCATCGCTCGATGGAAGCAGCGAGGACGCCATGTGGACAACCGTGTCGACAGCATGGTCGCGGAGCAGCTGTTCGAGTTGCGCCGTGGAATGAAGTAGTACCGGAAACGACTGAGGAATGCCGAGCATGGTCGCCTGAGGATCTAGTGTCCCGACCCAGTCACATTGCCGATGCAGTGCTTCCCGGAGGTTCGTGCCGATGAATCCCGCACCGCCGATCATCAGAATGCGCCTTGTCATGTGTCGCCCCGGACCGGCGTACTCGCTCCCAGCCGCAATCGGCGCTGATCGCGAAAAATCCACGCAGAGTACGGCAGGGCCACGATCAAGTTCACCGCAAGATAGCCAATGGAAAGCGCTAACGCGTCATTCTGGTGCGCCGTCATCGCGACGACGATCACCACCGAGACGGCGACGACCAACGAGTGACCGACATACGGCTCAGCCTTAAACGATCGCACCTGGGTCGCTTGGACAGCAATGCACTGATTTACGGCGGCGGCCGCCATGAAGACGGCCAGCACCAACGGCTCGGGGAGCCGATCATGGGCCCAAGCGAACCCAAAGTGCCGTAGCGCAACGAGCGCGACCAGGCCGATCACGGTCAGGCCCAGCATAGCGCTCAGGCTTTGTAGCTGTGTCTTGCGGCCGAGCGCGAAGTAGGCGACCGCGTCTTGATCAGCGATCAGGCGGAAGAACGTTTGAACCCGAGTCTGGATCAGTATGGAAACTACGCTGATGGAGGCCATCATGACCGTCATCGAGATGCCGACCGTGGCAGCGAGCGCGGGGCTGCCGTTTCGATACGCGATCAGCGTGACCGCCTGGAAGCTGAGATATCCGCATACAAAGCTGGCCGCCGTCCGGGTCTGGAGCGAGCGGATACCTGCTAGCGAGGGCCGCGCTGCCAGGCGGTCGTCGACTTGGAAGGCCGCGGACGATACCTCACGCCATGTGTCGCGCGCAGGCCACGCGATCATCGCTACGAACGCCATCACAGACGCCAGCGCAATACCGGACGGGATGTAAAGCGCGTGTCCACTCTCAAAGAGCAGAAACACAAAGCCGAGCGACACCACCGCCGCGACGAGCCGGGCCAGAAGAACCTGCTCGACGTTGCCCAAACCTTCGAAGATCGCCCAGCGCCCGGTCGTTGCCAAGCTGGCCGACACCGCAACAGCTAACGCGGCTGCGGGCCCGCCCCAAGCCGCGATCGGTTCGGCACGAAACATGTACCAAGCCAACATCGCGATCGCCAGCGCGCAAATGATCGCCGCTCTTCCGAACCAGCGGTTGGCGTGTTGCAGTAACAAGCCAACGTTGATCATCGCATCGGTGTGTCCTGCGGTCCGCAAGCGCTGCCGCTCGTGCCCTGCGTACTGAAGTAAGAGGGAAGGAAATCCTATCTCGAAGACAGTTTGCAACGCAGCGATGCTGGTCAAAGCGTAGTAGAGGCCCTGCTCGTCCTTGTGGAGCCGGTGCGATCCGAGATAGATGATGACGATAGCGTTTAGCAGGCTGATCGCCCGGGCGCCGAGTCCATACAGGTAGCTGCGAGACTGGTCGATGTGTGCACTCAATCAGCGGTCTTTCTTGCAAGGACGATCAGATTGCAAAAGTACTCGTTCCGTTTTGGAAAAATCGCATTGAATGCCAGCGATGCAAGGTTGAGTGGGAAAATGACGAAAACCTGCGACATCCAGTACAGCAGGCGACCCTTCGGCAGGACATGTTGGAACAGATATGCGATCCAAATTTGGAATATGGCCTGAATGTAGGTTGTCGTTTTGTTGATCTTTATAACTTCGAATCCCTGCTTTGTGAGAAGGTGGTGGATGCCATAGCTCGTGTATCTAGCGAAGTCGTATGGAATCTCGTGCTCGTCCCAAGCAAAAGGGATTGACGCGAGAAACAAGCCGTTCGACTTCATGACTCGTCGTATTTCCCGCAGGATCCGTTCTACGTTGAAGACGTGCTCGAGCGTTTCAAACGTCACCACGCCATCGAAGTGATCGTCGCGAAACGGCAAGCTTTCTCCATCGTAGTAGATATCGACTTTGCTGCCCTGGGTCACGTGGTTGTGGCCGGAGACTTCGATGTCCACCCCGATGTAGCTGGTGGCACTCGAAAAAAGCGATTCGTAAGGCTTGGAACCGCAGCCAAAATCCAGGACATCACCGTGTATCTCTGGTGCGACTTTGGAAATGGCTCTGAATAGGCCGCTTCTAAGAATGTAGAACGGATTTACTACAAGGGCTAATGGCGTCGTCAGAAAGAGTTCTCGTTGCAACCTGCTTTTAATTGTCTGTCGCATGGTTCAACCCTTCGATTGTTGACCGGCAGTGCCGGTTTGCCGCGGCCAAGCGATCGCGCCCAGCGCGATAGGCCGATACCCAGCCGCCGCGCTGCTTCCGGTTGAGTATTTCCCCGCGGCTGGGACGAGTGGCGCGCGCCGTGAGTTTAGGCGTTGATGGTGTTGGCGGCGCCTCCGTCGTTGGCTCCTTTGAGGGATCAGGCGCGGCGCTCGACGCCTCGTCTTGGAACGCAAATTGTGCAGCTTCTTCGCACACGTGCTCAGCGCCTTGGCAATGAGACAACGCCCCCGCACGGCCGTTGAGCCGGTAGCCCTGTGGCTGCGCTCGGGGTCGTACGCGTACGCGCCAATTCCAGACACTGCCCGAATCCAATGAATACTGTACTCTCCAGTGACCTTGTCATAGCGCGGGGAGCGTATCGTCAATTGTCTTGCGGATGAACCACTGAAATGACCACCTTGCTTGATCGTCACCTGATGAATCGAATCCGCAATCGGCTGGGACTCCCGCTGGTCGGACATCGAGACTTTGAACGCGTGTTCGTCGGCAAGACTGGCCTGGAAGTCGGCGGCCCCAGCAGATTCTTCACGCGGCAGTTGCCTCTTTATCGCGTGGCGCACGCGGTCGACCAACTCAACTTCAGCGCCGATACGGTCTGGAGCCTGGCCCACGCAAGCAAGCTTGCCCATCCAGCACCTTCGCTCTCGCGCGGACGTACCATCATCTGTGACGGAACAGACCTGCGCGGGGTCCCCGACGGTCGATACGATTTCGTGCTTTCCTGCCACAACCTTGAACACATCGCAAACCCGCTCCGGGCCCTGGCCGAGTGGGCCCGCGTCATTCGGCCTGGCGGAAATCTGCTGCTGATCGTCCCCAGCAAGATCGCAAACTTCGACCATAGGCGCCCGTACACCAGCTTCGAGCATCTGATGGAAGACTTCAAGCATCAGGTCGACGAGCACGATATGACGCACCTTGACGAAATACTGGCGCTGCACGACTTGGGCCGCGATCCCGGGGCGGGCACCAAGGAGCAATTTAGGGCCAGATCGCTGCGCAACTTCGAGAACCGCTGCCTACACCACCACGTGTTCGACGTGCCACTGGCCGCTGCGGCGCTGAGGCACTCCGGCCTGGTCGTGCAACGCCATACAACCACGCCGCACGAGTACGTCGTGCTCGCTCAAAAGCCGTGACCGCAATGGGCACGAGGAGTCCGCTCGAGGCCGCGCAACCCGCCCTTTCCATCAATTGACCCGACTCGCATGAGAATCCTCATTCCGATAGCAACCTTCGAAGTCGGCGGCGACTTTCGTGTTCTGTCCGAGTTGGCGAATCACTGGATGCGGCAAGGCCACGCGCTGAGCACGGCCGTGGCTCCTACGGCGCCACGCACCGCGTTCGCGGGTTCGGGGAGCATGCGAAGCGTGTACCTCGGCATGCTAAGGGCATTGACACGTGTCGGGTCTCACTACGACGTCATCCTGGCGAACCACAGCTTCACTGCGCTGTCGGTGGCATTTGCCCGCACGGGCTCGGCTCGCAAGTGGTACTACGTCCTGGCCTACGAGCCCGAGTACTACTCCTTCGAACCGGGCTGGAAGGGCCGCGTGCTGCAGGCGATGACCGCGCTCAGTACCGGCTGCCAATAACCCCAGGTTGCAAACGCGCCGATCTATATCGGCTACCGATCGATTCGCGCCCGCCGCTGGATAGCTCCGGGTTTGGATCCGTTGATATTCCACCGACGCAATGAAAGACCACGCCAGAATCCCGACAGCAAGATCACGCTCGGCGTGATCAGCTGCAAGGAAGCAATTACGGGCACGGCGGACGCCCTGGAGGCCTTCGAGCGACTCGTCCGAAAGGACGATCGCTACCATCTCAAAGTGGGCCTACAACAACGTAGCTGCAGGATGGTCTCACCGGAGACGCGAGATCGTCGAGCCACACGGAGACGAGGGACTCGCCTCCTACTATCGATCGATCGACGCAATGATCGCGCCCGGCACCGCCCAGCTGGGTGCCTGCCACTACTCCGGTCCTCGAAGCCATGTCCTGCGGCACACCGGTTAGCATTATTGGTTGCCTGCCAGCGGATGAGCAGAATGCTTGGATCGTGCCGGTGCGGGACGCGGCCGCGATTGAGCGAGCAGTGGAGGCCTTCACCTCACTGCCTGAGGGCAAGCTGCAGGCGAAAATAGACTGTGCCGCCCTCGGTCGAGTCCTTCAACTGGGATGCAGTATCAAAGGCATTCATAAGCCTACTGGCAGCCGCTATGAGCCAATGATCTACCTGCTCGTCTTGCTCACATGTGCGCTAGTGGTCCATGCGACACAGCGTGAGCATGTTCTCGCCATCCTCGTCGTGGCCTGCGGCTTGGCGACGTTTGTCGCGCTGCAAGCTCCCGAGACCAGCAACGACTTCTTGGGGTACCAGGAGTGGTATGGCATCGGCACCGAGGGCGTGCTCGAGCGACCGCCGATACTCGAGTCGCTGTTCTTTGCCGGCATGGCAATCGGCAATGAGGCCGGCCTGCCATTTCGATTGTTTCTCTGGCTAGTCGCCGCCGGCGCCATTACGCTGAAGTTGTACAGCATCCGCCGCGTCGCGGTCTCGGGGGCCGCTCTTTGGACGGGAGTGTCGTGCTACCTGTTCTCCGACTTCTTGTTGCACGAGTTCACGCAGCTGCGCGCAGGGCTAGCGATCGCATTCTTCATGCTATCGATGGTCTTCCTTGGCGACGGGCGGATGCGGGCCTATCTTGTCGCGACTTGCGCAGGTGCACTGATCCATTCGGCCGCGCTGTTGGGACTGCTCGCATGGCCTTTGTCAAGGTTTCGGCTCGGGCGCCTGGACCTGATGCTTCTGGGCGCGTTAGCCGCGGCCGTGGCTGCACGAGTCAGCGGTATTCCCACTCTCGACCGATTTGCCGAGGATTTGAGCGCCCTCGATCTACGCCTAGCGCTGTATGTCCAGCTCGCGACGTCGGGCGTCGATGAACCTCTGAACCCTGTTTCAATCCGCAGCGTTCTGGTGTTGCTACTGATACTCACGAGCTATGTTGCCTTGGTGCGCCGTGAGCGTCGCCGCGCATCTCGACGAGGCGCGAATCAGACGATTCCGGCGCAGCCTGCTTTCCTCACGTTGTTAAGACTGATCGTCCTCGGACAAATCGCTCTCTTCGCTTTTGCCGAAGTGAGGGAAATGGGATTGCGCGTTATGGAATTCTGGATGGCCTGCTTGCCTCTATATGGCGCGCGCTTGGCGCAGACGCGAGGAATGAGGGTACCCTTGGCGATCGTGTGGGTCTGGCTCGCAGCCACATTTGTGAACTATGTCTTTCGTGAGCCCGCCCTGGTCAACCCTTATTCGATCGGCCTCTGATCGAGAGAGAGTCGGTCACGGACGTGGCATAGGCCCCGAGATCGCACCCAGACCGTCTCTCAATCCACGCCAGATCATCTGACGATTGGGCCGCGAGTTGCGGCGCCAGTAGCCCATGGAACAGAATCGATCTGCAGCAATAGCGACAAATCGGCAGCACGCCAGGCCCAGCGCATGCCCGGCGTTCTCTGGAGCAGCAGGCTGTTGCGGACCATGTAGTAGTAGCGAAAAGGCTTGTGCACTGGCAAGCGCTTGCCGCGCCACCAGGGCACGGTCAGCGCGCTTTCGCCGAGCCGGTGAGACAGGAGGGCCCCAGGCACGCCGTAATGCCTAAACCCGCACGACGCACCCTCAAGCACCACTCCGTGTCGACCTTGTCGATGAAGAGGCTTTCATTCATTGCCCCAACCTTGTCGAGCGCAGCAACCGGAATCAAGGTCCCAGAGGCAATCAGCATGTCGCACGGCACCGAGGACGCACCGGGCGGCACCTCGACCTGAAGGTGACGTGCCCACCGAAAGCGCGTGAATCTCGGCCGTGCCGCACCGAACTCGTCTATATGTGCCGGGCCGACGGCGCCAACCTTGATGCCAGTCGCGGCAAGTCGGTCGTGCTCTTGCCGCAAGCAATCGACCATTGAGGCATCGGCAACGCTGTCCTGGTCGAGCAAGAGCACGAAAGCGGCCCGGCGGCTCCTGGCCCACACGATCCCGCAGTTCTGAGCATGCGCAATACCACCGTTGGTTTCCAGCCGCAACAAGTTGACCCGATCCATCGAGCTGATCGTCTCGAGCGCCGCGGGGCCCGATCCGTTGTCTACAACAACTACCTCGTCGACCTGTGGAAGAATGGCTTGCAGCCCTTCAATCAGTCGTTCCGCGTCCGGATGAAAGGTGACAACAACGGCTATCGTGGTCACGGCTGACTTGGAAAAGAGTGAACTCATATCAAATGGCGAGAACTGCAAGGATAATAATCGTCGCATTGCGTTTCCTGGCGCCGGCTACCCTCCGATCGGACAACGCCGACCGAGTCCGTGCGGCCTCGGCGGATTGTGCCGTCGCAGCCCGTTTCCATGCCCTCGTCATGCGTCAGCCAGTCTCCGTTGCAATGGCCGTCTACAACGGCCTGCCCTATCTTCACGAACAGTTGGCATCGGTTCTGCGCGAGCTGCGACCCGAGGATGAACTGGTCATCGTGATCGTTGCTCCACGGACGGTTCCTTGGCCTTGCTGCAGGGCTTGGACGACGCTCGATTGGTCTTACTCGGTTCTCGGGCAGGACCATCCGGACGTGGGGTACGTGATCGTCGACGGCGGGTCCACCGACGGCACCCAGGACCTCGTCGCCCGCTACGGCAAGGCCGTCGACGTGTTCATGTCCGAGCGGGACCGCGGGATCTACGACGGCATGAACATGGCGCTCGGGCTGGCCTCGGGCGAGCACGTGCTGTTCAGGAACTGCGGCGACCGCTTCGCCGGGCCGCGGGCGCTGTCGTCGGCCGCGCGCGCGCGCGCGCACGGCGTGGAGCAGGTCGTGTTCGGGCGCTGCGATCGCGAGGTGGGCGAGCGCCGCGTGCCGTGCCGGCCCGACCTGACAGCGGGCATCCTCAATTACCAGGCCGTGCTCTACAGCCGGTCCCTGCACGGCCGCTTCGGGGGCTACGCCAGCGTGCGTGGCTTCAGCACCGCCGACTACATGTTCTTCATGACGCTGGTGAGCTCGGGTAGCGTGCGCCGCACGTGCGCGGACACCACCATCGCCATCGTCGACGCGGCCAGCGGCGTCTCGGACGAGCTGCAGACGCTCAGCCAGAAGTTCGCCATCGACTACCTGCTCGAGCGCACCTCGCGCCTGAAGCTGCTGGCGGTGCTGGCGACGCGTCCCACCTACCACCGGGCGAAGAAGCTGCTCGGCCTGAAGCGGTCATGAGCATCAGCGTCTGCGTGGCCACCTACAACGGCGAGCGGTTCGTCGCCGAGCAGCTCGCGAGCATCCTCGCGCAGCTTGCCCCCGGCGACGAGGTGATCGTCTGCGACGACGGCTCGCGCGACCGCACGCGCGAGATCGTCGCAGGCATCGGCGACGCCCGCGTCGTGCTGCGCACGTACGGCACCAATGTCGGCCATGTGCGCAACTTCGAACGCGCCATCGCCGCAGCACGCGGCGACCTGATCTTCCTGTCCGACCAGGACGACCTGTGGGTGCCGGGCAAGGTCGAGGCGATGCGGCGCTGCTTCGAGGATCATCCCGGGACGATGCTGGCCTACCACGCGCTGTCGACGATGGACGTCGACGGCCGCGAGCTGGCCGCCGTGTGGAACCCGCTGCGCGAGGGCCTGCAGCCGTCCGCGCGCTTCCTGCTGCGCCAGTTCGTCAAGTGCCAGGTGTTCGGCTGCGCCGTCGCGTTCTGCCGCGCGCTGCTCGACGTGGCGCTGCCTTTTCCGGACAGCGCGTACGCGCACGACCACTGGCTCGCCATCGCCGCGGGCGTCAGCGGACCGGTCCGCTTCCTGGCCGCGCCGCTCGTGCGCTACCGCCAGCATGCTGCCAACGTGACGCCCCGGCGCGGGCTGGGCTGGCGCGGCCGCGTGCGCGTGCGCTGGCAGTTCCTCGAGATGGTGGCGGTGGCGCTGCGGCGGCGGCACGGCCGGGCCGTGCAACGGGCGACGGGCGACGGCAGCATGAGCGCCGCCCTCAAGTTCCTGCGCTTCGTATCCATCTACGGGGCCGGGCGCACGATCTTCAAGGCGGCCGGGCGGCTGCGCATGCCGCTGCCCGTCTGGTCGCTGCGTCGCCCGCAGCCGGACATCGCCCTCGTGGGCTGCGGGCAGTTCGCATTCGCCACCATCGGCTACTTCCTTCTATCCGCCTTCGGCCGCCGCATCCGCGCCTGCTACGACGTCGACCAGAAGGCGCAGGCCACCCTGGCGCGCGCCTTCGGTGTACCGCGTTTTCCGGCGAGCTTCGAGGAGCTGATCGCCGACCCCGGCGTGAAGACGGTCTATATCGCGTCCAACCACGCCTCGCACGCGGCGTACGCCGTGAAGGCGCTGGAGCGCGGCTGCGACGTGTACGTCGAGAAGCCGGTCGCCGTGAGCCACGCGCAGCTGGTCGCGCTGCAGCGCGCGGCACGCACGGCGCGCGGCCGCATCTTTGCCGGCTACAACCGGCCGCTTTCCGGCGCGGTGCAGCTGCTGCGGCGCGAGATCGGGATCGACCCGCGCGGCGGCTTCTCGGTGCAGTGCTTTGTGTCGGGGCATCGCCTCGCTCCGGACCACTGGTACCGCCGGCCCGAGGAGGGCACGCGCATCTGCGGCAACGTCGGGCATTGGCTCGACCTGATGGTGCACGTCTGGTCGTGGCGCGGGCTGCCCGATCGGCTGGACATCGCCCTCGCGTGGGCCGACGACACGGAGCCCGACGACAACCTCGCGATCACGATCGCGAGCGACCGCGGCGACTTGCTCTCGGTGATGCTCACCTCGCGCAGCGAGCCGTTCGAGGGCATCAACGAGACGATCAGCCTGCAGCACGCCGACACCACCTGCAAGATCGACGATTTCCGGCGCCTCACGCTCTGGCGCGGCGAGCGCCTCGTGTCGCGTCGCTACTGGCCTAAGGATGTCGGCCATCGCCGCGCCATCCTTCAGCCCTTCGATGCTGGTGCCGGACGCGAGTGGCGGGAGGTCGTGCAGTCGACCCAGCTCATGCTGCACATCGCCGACATGGTGCGCGAACGCCGACGCACGTCCACCTACTCGTTCGAACAGAGCCGGGCGCAGCTCGCCCGCGACATCGACTCCCCGTGAAGCAACTGCTGCAAAACCTCAAGACCGGCGAGACCGAGGTCGCCGACGTCCCGTGCCCGGCCCGCACCGCGGCCACCTGCTGATCCGCACCTCGCGCACGCTGGTCTCCGCGGGCACCGAGCGCATGCTCGTCGACTTCGGCCGCGCCGGCTTGATCGACAAGGCGCGCCAGCAGCCGGACAAGGTGCGCATGGTGCTCGACAAGATCCGCACCGACGGTTTAGCGCCCACGCTCGAGGCCGTGCGCGACAAGCTGGATCAGCCGATGCCGATGGGCTACTGCAATGTCGGCGAAGTGGTCGAGCTCGGCGACGGAGTCATCGGGTTTGCGGTCGGCGACCGCGTCGCCTCCAACGGCAAGCATGCAGAGATGGTGGCGGTGCCGATGAATCTGTGTGCTCGGATACCCGACCGGGTGAACGACGAAGCCGCCGCCTTCACCGTGCTCGGTGCCATCGCCTTGCAGGGCATCCGCCTGGTGCAACCGACGCTGGGCGAAGCCGTCGTAGTGACCGGGCTGGGCTTGATCGGCCTGGTCACCGTGCAGCTGCTACGAGCGCAAGGTTGTCGCGTGCTGGGGCTGGATTTCGACGCCTCGCAAGCTCGAGCTGGCGCGCAGCTTCGGCGCCGAGACGGTCGACCTCGCCGGCGGTGACGATCCCATGGCCGCTGCAGATGGCATTCTCGCGCGGCCGCGGCGTCGATGCGGTGATCATCACCGCCACGCACCAAGAGCAACGAGCCGCTGCATCAGGCCGCGCTGATGTGCCGCAAGCGCGGTCGCATCGTGCTGGTTGGTGTGACAGGACTCGAGCTTTCGCGGGCGGACTTCTACGAGAAGGAGCTGACCTTCCAGGTGTCGCTGCTCGTACGGGCCGGGGCGCTACGACCCGAGCTACGAAGAGAAGGGCCAGGACTATCCGGTCGGCTTCGTGCGCTGGACCGAGCAGCGCAACTTCGAGGCCGTGCTGGACATGCTGGCCGAGGGCCGGCTCGACGTGGCGCCGCTGGTCTCGCATCGCTTTCGACATCGACGAGGCTGAGAGAGCCTACGCAGTCGTTGCAGGCAGCGAACCGTCGCTGGGGATCCTGCTGCAATACCCGCGGTCGTCTGGCACCGATGCCGGCGCGACGCACCAGGCTCGCACGGTGGCGCTGCCCACCGGCGCAGTTGCACCAGGCCAGCTGGACATGCCGCGCGTAAGCGTCGTCGGTGCCGGCAACTACGCAGGCGCGGTGCTGATTCCCGCATTCAAGGCCGCCGGCGCCCGATCTGCGCAGCGTCGCGTCAGCAGGTGGTGTCGAGCAGCGTTCATCTGGGCAAGAAATTCGGTTTCGTCGAGGCGACCACCGACACCGACGGCCTTGCTCAGCGATGTCGACACCGATGTGGTTGTCATCACCACGCGCCACGACAGCCACGCCGAGTACGTGGCGCGCGCGCTGGCCGCGGCAAGCACGTCTTCGTCGAGAAGCCGCTAGCCTGACGCTCGATGAGCTGCGCGAATCGAGCGGCGGCATCCGCCAAGGCGCCGACGCCAGCTGCTGATGGTCGGCTTCAATCGCCGCTTCGCGCCGCAGGTTCATCAAGATCAAGGCACTTGCTCGGCGTGCGCCGGGGCCGAAGGCCTTCGTGATGACGGTCAATGCCGGTGCCATACCCACGACCACTGGACGCAGGATCCGGAGGTGGGTGGGGGCCGCATCGTCGGCGAGGCCTGCCATTTCATCGATCTGCTGCGGTATCTGGCCGGCGAGCCGATCATCGAGCCATGTCGCGTGCGCGATGGACGCCGCCGACACGCCGACACGTGCCAGCATCCACGCTGCGCTTTGCCGATGGCTCGATCGGCACCATCGCACTACCTCGCCAACGGACCAAGGAGTTTCCCCAAGGAGCGGTTCGAAGTCTTCGCCGCCGGTCGCGTGCTGCAGCTCGACAACTTCCGCAAGCTTGCGGGCTTTGGCTGGCCCGGCTTCAGAGAAATGAACCTGTGGCGGCAGGACAAGGGGCAGACAGCGTGCGCGACGGCCTTCGTCGACGCCGTGCGAACCGGATCGCCATCGCCGATTCCGCTCGACGAGCTCATTGAAGTGAGCAGGGTTTCCATCGAGGTCGAAGCCCTGGCGCGGTGAACGGCCGCACACCCCTTCATTGCGGCCGATTCTCGCAATGACCAGCCTTGGCACGCTCTGGCGCACGGTGCGTCACCTCAGGCCGACGCAGATATCAGCCCGGATCAAATTCCGGCTGTCACACCCGTCGCCCGATGACCGACCACCCCCGAGGATCCGCGAACCCGTGGGCCAATGGGTGCTGCCCGCGAGGCGCGCCCCGAGCCTCGCTGACCATGGGCAATTCCGATTCCTGAACGAGGAACACACGCTGGGAGACATCGGCTGGGACAATCTCTCGGTCGAGCGCCTCTGGCGCTACAACCTGCACTACTTCGACGACCTCAACGCTTCCAGCGCCGCCGGTCGCGCGACGCAGCACCGTGAGTTGGTGACGCGGTGGATTGGCGAGAATCCACCGGGCAAGGGCACCGGATGGGAGCCGTATCCAACCTCTTTGCGAATCGTGAACTGGGTGAAATGGTTCGTTGGCGGCACACGGGCCGAGGCAAGATGGGTGCACAGCCTGGCCGTCCAAGCGCGATGGATCTGCAAGCGGCTGGAGTGCCACCTCCTTGGCAACCATCTTCTTGCCAACGCAAAGGCGCTCGTCTTCGCCGGCTGTTTCTTCGAAGGCCCCGAGGCCGAAGACTGGGTAAGTCGCGGCCTGGCGATTCTCGAGCGGGAATTGCACGAGCAGATCTTGGCCGACGGGGGCCATTTCGAGCGCAGCCCGATGTACCACGCGCTCGTACTCGAGGATGTGCTGGACCTCCTGGCTATCATCGGGGCACGTGCGCCAGTGACATCAGCTGTGCGTCGTCTCGAACCCGGCCTGCGCGAGATCGCGCCGCGGATGTTGCGTTGGCTGCACGCCATGATGCATCCAGATGGCACGCTCGGCCTCTTCAACGACACTGCCGAAGGAATAGCTCCGCCCGCTTCGGAGGCCTGATGACCGAGACAAGCAGACACCTGTTTAGTTTTTGCTGATAGATCTGATAATCCATAGTTCTGGGCGGTCTAATGGGAGGTGTGATTTCATGCACGCCAGACATATGCGCTATGCTTTAAAATCCCCAAAAAAGTGTAGTAATCCCCCAGCGAACCTCCCGAAAGTCATACGTCTTTGCGTCTACCAAGGCCTTGCAAAGCCTGTGCAAGTGCCGACAATGCGTGCGTTGCGTTGCATTATCACAGGTTGGCTTCAAGACGTCCTGCGCCGATCCCACTGAAACATGAGCCGATGTGAACCCGTGGCATCGCCTCAGCTGATAGATGGTAGTCACTCGCCTGCGATAGCCACCCTAGACGGAATCGTGCTCTGCATGCATAAACAGGAAAAAATTAACGTAGGAGAAGGTCAGCTGTCAGACCGCCTGCAACGGTGGCGAAGTAATATCTCGTGCAGCTCGCATATGAATCCGCGTGCAGACAAGAAGCGACAGTGTGCGAACCGCGAGCCAGTTCAAGAAAGGATGCCACCGCTTTCTCCCCAAATATAGCCATAGTATGCACCAGCACCAGATACTCATGCGCCAGGTAGCAGTGCGGTGTCTGCGCCCGTTACCTGCCGCAACTACATGAGCTGCACTGGTTACGTCATGATGTAGGCAGGTCGGCTGTTAAGAAACCTAAACAATGCGGCCAACGACGCGGTCTTACCTGCACCCAGCCGGACGGGCCGCGGTGAGAAGAGAACCACCTTGCCAAATAGCATCACCGACATATGCTGCGGCCTCGACTGAAATTGTATGCGCTCGGATAAGGTCAACAATGCTCAAGGTGCGACCGCCCGCGTTCGTTCAAATCCTCAATTTGCTGAAGATTAGCTTCTTCTATATCAGACATCCTCTTCCTGTACATCACGCATCCTCACCCAGTATCTCGACATACGCTTAAGGTTGTGCAAAAGCAGATTAGGCCTACGGTGCCTCAATTCCTTCTTGCAGATGTAACTTTATATAGCGACCTAAAATCTGGGAGGAAAAGATTGGAAAGGCAAGCTTCTTAGCTTGCTTTGCGGTTCAACGCGCGCTTGACTACCATGAGGGGCGCATAGATCGGATTCTGTCGATTTGTCCTCGCTGCTCTGTGGGGGACAGATGGTTCCAGCAGGCATTGACACAGACATTTGCATCCGTCAGCATCTATGAAAATAGGGACTGCAATTTCCTTGCGGAGATTATTGGGGGTGAAAATGCATTCTTGCCTACTAATAGGCTCAATTTTATTCCATCGGCCATTCGGGAGTCCCCGCGTCAATTTCCGCCATCAAACGCATGGTTTCTTTTAAGACTACTACTATTTTCTGATAGTACATCAAGTCGTCATCGGATAATATTCTGCGCCGACCGATCTTTCAACCACTTCTCGCATACCTGATAACCGCCTACCTGGAATTCCCACACTTCCGGCGGCACGCCATCGAAATATTGCCCTTTCTTCCGGTTTTGAGATCGTCCCGGTTGATATAAATCCGCCCTGCCTGCAATGTTCTGCCAGTCCCCGCTTCCGACCTCTCCCAGGGGGCGAGATAGCGGGGATGTCCTTGCCCTCCACCAAACTCTAGCCCTCTCCGGATAGCGAGTAATCAGCTTTTCCAGGGCTGGGGATTCCATCAGATGCAGAGCAGTTAACTCCGCTCCTTTTTTGGCAGAGGACGCGGAATAATACCGGAGTTCGAAGTCAAAGGCACACGGGGGAAATCCATCTTCAAGAATTCAGCATAGCGGTTGCGATATGTCGGCGAGTGAAGCACGGCATAGATGTAATGAAAAATATCCTTCGGGCCGAAAGTCTTCTTGAGATCGCCGGTCCCATTAGAGACAAATTTTAGTGTCAGGCGTCTTTCTAAGTCCGCGACAAATTGAGGGTTCAGATTGGGAATACGACCATTTTGACCTGATGTCCAGGGAGGACATTTTCAAGCAGATCTTTTTGTATCTTCTTATCGTTCTCGATT